>NZ_VWSF01000003.1:154367-160695 GCF_008629685.1 Adhaeribacter rhizoryzae
AGTTAAGCTACCGGCAGCTAATGTTGTATTTGTTAAAGTATTTGCTCCAGCCGGGTTAGAAGAAACGATAGACCAGGTACCGGTAGTAGCACCACCTGTTACACTGGCTCCAGTTAATGCTATTACCTGAGCGCTTGTTGATTGGCAACGATTGTCAGGTCCGCCAGCCTCTATTATTACTCTTGGATAAATAGTAACAGTTCTTTCATCTTCTACTGCCTGGCAAGGGCCTGCACCATCTGGGTCAGCGACGGTTAATCTCAAGGTAATTACACCAGTGTAGTTTGCAGCTACGTTAAGAGTGCCACTTGCAGCAGTATTATTGCCTATGGTATTAGCACCAGCCGGAACAGAAGAAACTATAGTCCAGACACCTGCTCCACCAGTTGCGCTAGCTCCGGTTAAAGAAACTACTTGCGCGGTTGTAGATTGACAAGCGGTTAAGGGTCCGCCAGCTTCCACTGTAGCAGCCGGGCTGATATTAATTATTCTATCATCGGTTACTGCTGGGCAAGGGCCTGCACCATCCGGGTCAGCACTGGTCAATCTTAGTGTAATAGTACCAATATAGTTAGCAGCTACGGTTACACTACCACTTGACAATGTATTATTAGTTAATGTATTAGCTCCAGCTGGCACAGATGATATTAAAGACCAAGTACCAGAGGAGGCTCCACCTGTTATACTGGCTCCAGTTAATGCTATCACCTGAGCAGTGGTTGATTGGCATCTGTTGTCAGGTCCACCAGCTTCCACGATTGCTCTTGGATTGATAATGATTGTGCGTTCATCACTTACGGCTTGGCAAGGACCTTCCCCATCCGGGTCAGCTACAGTTAACCTAACGGTAATGGTACCGGTATAATTTGCTGGTATATTTACACTACCAGCGGCCAAAGTAGCATTAGCTAAAGTAACGCCCGCATTAGCCGGATTAACAGAAACTATGGCCCAAGTTGCGGTACCACCAGTTGCGTTGGCGCCGGTTAAAGCAACTGTTTGTGCAGTTGTTGATTGACAAGCACTTAAAGGTGCACCGGCTTCCACGGTAGCAGCTGGGCTGATATTAATAATTCTGGTATCAGTTACCGCTGGGCAAGGACCTTCGGGGTCAGGACTGGCTAATTGCAAAGTAATGGTACCAGTGTAATTGGCCGCTACGGTTAAGCTACCGGCAGCTAATGTTGTATTTGTTAAAGTATTTGCTCCAGCCGGGTTAGAAGAAACGATAGACCAGGTACCGGTAGTAGCACCACCTGTTACACTGGCTCCAGTTAATGCTATTACCTGAGCGCTTGTTGATTGGCAACGATTGTCAGGTCCGCCAGCCTCTACTACTACCGCAGGGAATAATGTAACATTAACTCGGTCTGTAAAAGTTGGGCAATTAAACCCAGCTCTGGTAGCCACTATTCTATAACCTGTACCCGGAGCTACGTTTGTCCAAACAAGTTGTCCACCGGTTCCAGGTTTAGAAGCCTGAACTGCTTGGTCAGTAGCATCGAGTAATTGATAACTAACTCCTAATTGGGAGTCGGCCAAAGTAATAGAACCTGTTGTAGCAGTAGTACTGCAGAAAGAGCTACCGGTTATTGCGTATTTAATTGGTGTTACATCAAAGCCACCGGCAGCAAAATCTTGCAACGAGGCAGTGGTGGATTGGGAATTTCTAGTTTCCAACAGAAAACTAGAGAAGCATGGCGCGCTTTGCTGGCCGTATAAAGTACATAAGTTAACGGTACCCTCAAAAAAAGATCCGGTAGGATAAATACCTGCCGGACCATCTTTGGCCGCATAAGACCAAGTATCACCATCATAGGTTACATTAGGTACGGGATAACTGGTGCTATTTACTGCCCCACTACTGGTAGCTGTAGTTAAAAGATTTAACGAACCATCGGAGCCTCCCGAACCAACCCACTCATAAACCCTAATGGATGATATTCCACCCCCATTGGTAAAATTTGATAAAATTAATAAATCGCCAACCTGGTGTTGCCCTGAAAAAGAACTGTTGGAAGTTCCGGAACCGGTTGGAGAAACCTGGCCTTTAAAAAACCAAAAACCAATTTGGGCATCGCCATTTATAGCAGTTCTATCGCCAAAAAAGTATAGATTACAACCAATTAATGCCGCACCAGCATTAGAAATATCGCCTTTATCATTGGTATTACCTAAAACCCAGCTCCATTTAGAGATTAAATCCGGGTCCTGAGAGCCACCGGTAAATTGATCGTCGTTGGTATTGTTGGCATCTCGTACAAAGGTTTTTACGACTACGGCATCATTAGTATATATAGCGGCCCAGTCAGAAGGATTACCGTCAATAATAATTTGAGCGGAAGCATTCGCTGAAATTAATAAAATGGTGGCTAACCCCATGACATACCGCCATAGCAAGTACGCCTTTTGCGGCAAGACGTACCCCGCCCTGCTCGTAAATTTGTAGAACTTGTCCATAATTCTGTTTGTGTTAAAAAGATTTAATTATTATTATCTACTTTTAATGTTTAAGGGAAGTGTTTTATCCTGTTCAATCAGGATCATACCTTGGTTTAGAACTGCACAGCAAATACTTCATAAGAGTTAATTATTGCTTGAAGAATTTTGTTGGTTAAGGAGTGAGATTAAAAAACTCCTTTAGTCTAAAGCAGCAAAGGGATAAGATTAGCTATTATAACACGATAATAATACCCACATTGTGGGAGAATGCTTATTACGAGCAAATAATCTTACCCAACCTGATGCCTCGACAAAAGGCCACGGTGGTGCGCAAATAAACGTTTTTAAATAATCTAGTTGGTAGGCAAATTAATTAAGGTCGACAGTAAACTTATTTTTTAATGCATTTAATCTAAAGTAGTTTAATCATTGCATTACATAAATCAAAAGACCAAAAAGGCACTTTTACAATTGAAAGTTCAGAATAATCAGAAAATCAGCTTATATTTAAAGATAAGGTATTTAAACACAAATAGCAAGTAAATTTTACTCAATTTTATTAATTAAGTTTCATAAACTATAAAAAAAATTCAATTTAATATTACACCATCTGAATTTATTTAATATTATTTTTAACTTTTTAACTATTAACTTATCAAGTTTATTATAAATTAAGCTTTTTAGTTCTTGTTTTTAAGTTCTTTGTATCTTTTGTTAAAAAACTTAAACTCTTCAAAGTTTATTTTTACATATATCTCTATGCCTCTACTACCAAACTTAGAATTATAATGAGTCAAGGGCATATTTTTTCACCTCTAACTAAAGCAATAAAGGTAGCCGAAGACAAGATTTGTCTCGGGCTACCTTTTAAATCTAATTACTACTTAATCTTTTATTGTTTTATTTACCTACTCTTTAAAAGCTTAACTGTACTTACTCCAGATTTACTTACTTTCCGAACTAAGTATATGCTTTCAGCCATGCCTTTGCCGTCAACCCTAACTTGGGTAATTTCTCCAGCTTTAGCTTTACCAGATTTAAGCTGTTTAATCAGATTACCACTTAGATCATAAAGGTTAATTACGTAATCTTCACCATTTATCGATTTAAATTCAATTGTAGTTTCATTTGTAAATGGAATGGGGTAAGCCGCCATTTCAGTTTTATTTATTGCTTCACTGTTTTCGGGTGCTTTAACCGATTGAACTGCTCTAATTGAAGTGGCGGTTGCTACAGGGCAAGTAAATGGTGAAGAAGGACAACCAAAACTGTTAACAACGTGAACCTGAAAGCCTGAACCCGCTGGAATATTGGAAAAAGTAATTTTGGCCGCACTCACATCGGCAGCAGTGGCAGTATAGGGATTTAGTGCAGTTGTTGCAGGACTAATACCCCCAATTGAAGCACCATTCTTATCTAAAACCACATATTTGTTACCTGCTACAATCGGACTGGTTCCAATAGGTACTACTTCAATACTAAAGGTATTTCTATCACATGCCGGAGGAATGTAATTCACTTGTGGCTTACCAGGAGTAGGATTAAAAACAGCTGGACTTGAGCCAGAGTTTGAGCAGGTACCGCCTCCAACACTCTGACCGGATACCACAACAGAATAAGTACCAGTGGCATTGACTATAATAGTTGGCGTTCCTTGTCCCGAAACAATGCCAGGGCCGGACCATACGTAAGTAAATGGACCGAGACCGCCTTGTACGGTGGCGGTTAAGGAGGCACTGCCGCAGGCACTGGAAGGCGTTACAGTTACCCGTGGTCTTACGTTAAATTCGTTAGCAGTAAAATCCTCAAGTACAGAAGTAACCGAAAAAGAAGCCCGTGTTTCTACGATAAATGATGAAAAACAAGCATTTGTCTGGCCAAGTCCACCCAAGTCTACAAAGCCCTCAAAAAAGGTGATAGCCGGCATTATATTAGCAGCCACCCCTTTTGATTGGTGGGGCCAGGGAGTAGTTTCGTCATTCGCATTAACCACGGCCGCTAAGTTAGTATTGGCTACCGTTGCAAGTGTTTGCAGCGTTTTGCCGCTACTAGGAACATCGCCTTGGTTTGGGCCCACCCATTTGTAGGCCGCAATGTTGCCCACCGCACCACCATTCGCGATTTCGGCTACGACTAATATATCACCCACTACATGCTGACCAGTAAATTTGCCCGCAACTGGCGCTACTTGGCCCTGTAAAAACCAGAAACCAATGTTGGTAGAGCCTTCGGCCGCAAACCGGTTGCCAAAGAAATAAATTCTTCCCCCAATCGCAATCGCCCCGGCCTCCAGAATATTGGTTTTCGGACTGGATTCGCCTGATTTATACTGCCAACTGGGTATATCTATGTGGTCTTTAGTATTACCCCCGGTATAAATGAGCTCTCCGGTTGCATCATCCCGAACCAAGCCGGTGGAGATGCTGTTGGCCGGCAACCCTGTGCCAGTGAAAACATTCTGCCAGTCCAGTTTGCCATCATTGTTCAACACGTTGCCATCTAAAAAGCCATACGGGTGCTGTCCTTGTACGGTAACATGCGCTAGCAACACTAACATCACCAACAACCAGAAGGACCGCTGTAATGGATGGCTACCCCGGATTTCTTTTGGTTGAGCAATTCTAATAAAATTAATAATCTTTTTCATGATCTTTCTTTTTAGAAAGTGAACATTAAAATTTAATTCAATTGAGAAAATTGCTACCTGCAAAACCTAATTGTAAAAGGTTTATAAACAGTTAGAAAGGAGTCTAAATTATTTGATACTTGCGTATGAGCGCACGCGCGAGGAACAGAGGAGAAAACAAAAAGGCAGATACTCTAGTAAATTATTTGTCAGGAATTACTAATGTTAATTACGTATGCAATAGCTTAATATACACGAGTACTCCAAATTTTTAATGGGGTCTAATATTTACTATAAATGCTAAAAAAATTAATAAACCAACAAATAATAATTTAAAAAGAAATTCATACTTCTGAGAATTAATATGCTTAAAAAACTAAATTTTTAGAAGGAGTATCGCTCAACAGTAGGCTGTTGGCGATACTCCTCCTAAAAATTTTCACTTATTTTTTCTTAAGTAGTTTTACTGTACTCACGCCCGTTTTACTAACCTTACGAGCCAGATACATGCTTTCAGCCATTCCTCTGCCATCCACCTCAACACGGGTTATTTCCCCAGCTTTGGCCTTACCAGATTTAAGTTGCTTAATCATGGTTCCTTTTAAGTCGTAGAGGTTAATTACATAATCTTCATCATTCACCGATTTAAATTCTAAGGTTGTTCTATCGGAGAAAGGAATCGGATAGGCGGCCATTTCAGTTTTCTTTACTTCTTCACTGCTTTCGGGTGCTTTGGCCGATTGAATAGCTCTGATTGTAGTGGCGGTTGCTGTATTAGGGCAAGTAAATGCCGAAGAAGGACAGCCAGAACTATTAATTAGGTGAACCTGAAAGCCTGAACCCGCTGGTATGTTAGAAAAGGTAATTCTGTTAGCGCTCACATCGGCAGCAGTAGCCAAATAAGGATTCAGAGCAGTTGTTGCAGGACTAATACCTGGAATTGAAGCTCCATTTTTATCTAATACAATATATTTACCGCCAGCTAATATTGGTTTAAGAGCGCTGCCAACCACAATACTAAATGTGTTTTGGTCACAAGCTGGTGGTATGTATTCAGCAAATGGCTGTTCTGCAAATGGATTAACTGTAACCGTAACAGGTTCAATGTCGGTACAAGCCGGAGTACTGTTGGTGGTGGCTTTAATGTAATAGGTACCACTAACACTTACCGCAGCCGGATTCACCAATGCTGTAGTCGCAGCCGCATTCGTCCAATAAGTAAGTGTTGTATTGGCTGGTAAAGTACTGCCCGCCGTTACT
>NZ_VWSF01000003.1:160794-462181 GCF_008629685.1 Adhaeribacter rhizoryzae
GGCTTTAATGTAATAGGTACCACTAACACTTACCGCAGCCGGATTCACCAATGCTGTAGTCGCAGCCGCATTCGTCCAATAAGTAAGTGTTGTATTGGCTGGTAAAGTACTGCCCGCCGTTACTGCTGCCAACGTTAGGTTCACTGTGCCTGGTGCACAGACTGCCGCCGGATTCGTAATTACCAATACAGGCGTTGGATTGACCGTAACTGTAACCGGTTCAATGTCAACACAAGCTGGGCTGCTGTTGGTAGCGGCTTTGATATAATAGGTACCACTGGTGGTTACCGCACCAGGATTAGCTAGCGCTGTAGTCGCGGCCGCATTTGTCCAGTAACTCAATGTTGTACCTGTGGGCAAGGTGCTGCCCGCTGTTACCGCTGCTAACGTCAGGTTCACGGTGCCTGGTGCACAAACCGCCGCCGGACTGGTGACAATTAAGGAAGGTGCGGGATTGATCGTAACCGTAACAGGTTTGATGTCGGTGCAAGCCGGAGTACTGTTGGTAGCGGCTTTAATGTAATAGGTACCACTAACACTTACCGCAGCCGGATTCACCAATGCTGTAGTCGCAGCCGCATTCGTCCAATAAGTAAGTGTTGTATTGGCTGGTAAAGTACTGCCCGCCGTTACTGCTGCCAACGTTAGGTTCACTGTGCCTGGTGCACAGACTGCCGCCGGATTCGTAATTACCAATACAGGCGTTGGATTGACCGTAACTGTAACCGGTTCAATGTCAACACAAGCTGGGCTGCTGTTGGTAGCGGCTTTGATATAATAGGTACCACTGGTGGTTACCGCACCAGGATTAGCTAGCGCTGTAGTCGCGGCCGCATTTGTCCAGTAACTCAATGTTGTACCTGTGGGCAAGGTGCTGCCCGCTGTTACCGCTGCTAACGTCAGGTTCACGGTGCCTGGTGCACAAACCGCTGTTGGGTTCGTAATTACCAGAGTTGGCGACGGATTAAAGGAGACCGTACTAGATCCTGAATTCGAGCAGGTACCTCCCCCAATGCCCTGGCCAGACACCACAACAGAATAGGTACCGGTAACATTTACCGTAATACTAGATGTTCCTTGCCCTGAAACAATGCCGGGTCCGGACCATACGTAACTTAAGGGAGCAATGCCACCTTGTACTGCGGCAGTTAAGGAGGCACTTCCGCAGGCACTCGAAGGAGTTACTGTTACCTGTGGTCGTACGTTAAAGGCGCCGCTACTAAAATCTTCCAGCACAGAAGTAACTGAAAAAGAAGCCCGGGTCTCGACGATAAAAGATGAAAAGCAAGCATTGGTCTGACCGAGCCCCGCCAAGTCTATAAAGCCCTCAAAAAAGGTGATAGGCGGCATGGTGTTGGCTGGAGAGCTTTTTGCCTGGTGCGTCCACGGAGTAGTTTCGGCATTCGCATTCACAACGGCACCTAAGTTAGTATTAGATTGAGTAGCAAGTGTTTGCAGGGTTCTGCCGCTGCTGGGCACATCGCCTTGGTTCGTACCTACCCACTTGTAGGCGGCAATGTTACCTACAGCACCTCCTTGTGATATTTCGGCCACCACTAAAATATCACCCACTGCATGATTTCCTGTAAACTTGCCCGCAGCTGGGGCTACCTGATCCTGCAAAAACCAGAACCCAATGTTGGTAGAACCATCTGCCGAAAACCGGTTGCCAAAAAAGTAAATCTTGCTGCCAATTAAGATCGCGCCAGCCTGTTGAATATTGGTTTTATCGCTGGATGTGCCGGGTTTATTTAACCAACTGGGTATATCAATGTGGTCTTTGGTGTTCCCACCCGAGTAAATCAGCTCGGTGCCGGTATCATCCCGAATCAAGGTGGTGGAGATGCTGTTGGCCGGCAGGTTGGTGCCATTATAAATATCTACCCAGTCTAAGTTGCTGGTGGTATTAGTTGGGTTGAGCACATTGCCATCTAAAAAGCCGTAAGGATGCTGCCCTAGTACGGTAACATTCGCTAGCAACATTAATATCCCTACTATCCAGGCGGACCGCAACAATGGATGGCTGCTCCAGGTTTCCTTTGCTTGGTTTGTATATTTAGAATTGTTTAGGCTTAAAATAATTAAGCTTGGATTAAAGGGTAAATATTTATCCTTTAATCTATTAAATAGAACCTTTAACACCTTTTTACAATGCTCGCTTGCATTTAGGCCCATGATTTGGTTTAAATAAAAGAAGAACTGCTTCATAAATGGATTTTGTTTGAGTGGGTAGAACTGGAAAGAAACTGTAATGGACAGAGGAACTACTTAATTAAAAAAGCAACCAATTAGGTATTTAGACCAACAACAGACACAGGTGGTATTTACACCAGCCGAAAATACATCACCAACATATTTACTTAAACCCAAATAGGCACGCGTAATAATTAAATCAGTGGAGCGTCAGAAGAAATATTACTTTTAGTTGGTAGTAAAAGGCTTTTAACCTTTAAGCAGATAGAAAACAATGATTTAAACAGCCTAAATTCTAATTTTAGGGTTGGCTGCTTCTGAGAAAATGAAATGCTAAGCCTTGATGCTTTAAAACAATCTTAAATAAATATACAAAAATATTTTACTGAAAGCAACAGAATTCTAATAATTTTTATCAGATTTATCTAATTAATTATTTATAAATTTATAAAAATTGGACTTTATAACTAATACTAAAAAACGTGGCAACTTGGTTTAAACCTGCATTGGTTAAAAACCTGTTGTGTAAGCGCAAAAACGATATTATTTTAATTATATAAGTTGCCATAGAGCTTCCTTAGTAGCAGCTAATAGTTGCCCATAAAAAAGAGAATAGAACTTTTTAAATAAACTATTAATTTAAGGCAATCAAATATTTAGGAATAGTTGCTTCTAATTAAGAAATTTAAGGTAAGCCGTATTGCCAAAGAATATTTCTAGCAATACCCCATTAATTTATAAATAATAAAGCCGCTAATCTCGTGCAACAATTTATGCCAGCCAGCTAAGGCACTTTCGTCGGGAATAAAAGCTTCGGGGCGCAGCCGGCGATCAGTGGAGTTGAAGTCGGAGGGAAAAACATCGTGGGCAACGCCGGCCTTGATAAAGCAACCCGTGGAGCGCCGCATGTGAAAAGCTGAAGTAATAACGATAAAACGCTGGAGACTGGGATACTGCGCTAACATTTTTTTGGTATACTGCGCGTTTTCGTAAGTATTGCGGCTTTTATCTTCCAGCAAAATATCCGCCGCAGGTACGCCCGATAATAGCAGCAGATTCTTTACTGCTTGGGCCTCGGAAGTATACGTTTTGCGCAAAGCACCCGAGCCGCCGGTTACCAGCACCTTATTTATATAACCTTTTTTGTACAGCATTACCGTGTGCAAAAGGCGGTCGGCACCTTTGTTTGTGTAAACCCGGTCGTGCGGTGATTTTTCGAGCGATGTAAAACCGGTTAATAAAATGCCGGCGTCGTACTGTTTAATATTTTTTAGCGGCACCGGCTCGTATTCCCATAATAGCCAGGCCTCGTTTACCAATAACGGGTTAGAGAATAACAGCAACAAACTTAAACTCAGCCACAAGCTAATACGCCCCCTTTTCTGATTTTTAGTAAGCAGCCCAAATAAAAACAGCCCCAAAATCCAGATAATTGGCATAATGAGGTAAAATAATATTTTTGATAAAATAAAAAACATAAAGCGTTAAGAAAACCGATAAAGTACCAGCAGCAATACAGCCATTACTAAAAAAGCCATAATAGCTTTATAGCGCTTCACTTGCGTGGGTAATATTTAAAAACCGGCGGCAAGTTAAAAACTTATGTGCTTGCATGAAATCGTTTAGTTTTCTTCCAGCATCATTTGCTTAATATATTTTACGGGAGCACTGCCGAAGCTCAAAAACTGCTCATGAAAGGCTTTTAAATTAAAATCTGCGCCTTGGTCTTTTTTCAGCTCTTCGCGCAAATCATAAATTTCGGTGTAACCGGTAAAGTAACTCGATAGTTGTACCTGGGTTAATGTAGCTCTTTTCCATTTTTCGCGGGCTTCTGCTTCTTCCTGAAATCCTTCTGTTGTTAATAATTTCAGGGCATCGGCCTGGCTCATATTTAAGGCGTGCACGCTGTAATCCAGAATGGCATTAAGGGTTACCCGTAAATTCCACTTGTACCACATCAGCCACATTTCGGGGCTGTTTTGGCCGTAGCCGTTTTCCAGCATCATGCGCTCGGCGTAAACGGCCCAGCCTTCAACGGTAGCGCCGTTGCCCAAAATGGCTTTAATTATTGAGGGGGACCGATTGCTGTAAATTAATTGGGTATAATGCCCCGGTATGGCTTCATGAATATTTAATATCTGAAGCATATACCGGTTATATTCCCGCAGGTAACTTTCGGCTTGTTCAGGGGTATATTTATCTAAAGGTATAACATTATAATACGTGGGCGCGGCTTTGTCGTAAGGGCCAGGCGACGAAATAGAGGCAATGGCTATTCCTTGCATATAAGCGGGCGTGGGCCGAACCACTAAGGGCTTGGTTGGATCTTGCGTGAGCAAATTTTTAGCATCCACAAATTTTATGAGGGCAGGAATTTGGCTTCGAATGGCAGTTAAGAAAGAATCGCGGGGTACGTGGTTTTCCGAAAGGCGGCCAATCAGTTGTTTAACGGCGGTTAAACCTTCGGGCATGGCTTGGTCCGGGAAATATTTCGGCCACAACTGGCGCGTTACCTGCTGCATTTGCTTATGCAACTCTTGTTTGCGCAATTGGGCTTTTTGGTAGACTTCCTGAGCGGTATAACCCGATTCAATATCGTACCGGAATTTTTGCTCAAATTGCTCGCGGCCAATCCGGAAAGTGCGCCCTTTGCCCCTTTGCAACTTAGGTAGTTCGGTATCTTGTAAATATTGTACGTAACTTTCTATAGCCAGGCGGGTGGTTTCGATGCGCTGCTGCAAAAGCATTTTTTCGGTATCCGGCAAACCCGATTTTGCTACCGAATCGGCCAGGGCCGGCTGAAATACCGAAAGCGCGCCTAAATTCTGGGCAATTGCCAATTGGGTATGTTCCAGCGTTGGCTGGCGCAAGTTTTTAATAGCCGCTTCGTAATAATCTACGCTGCCCGCTAATTTTTCAGATATAGACTGCAAACGTTTGTTTAAATTGGTGTAGCGCCCGTTCAGGATTTCGGCAACACTATTACCCAAATTATATTCCGAAGGGTCCCACTCATAAGATTTAAATTCCTGCAGGCGCCAAATACCCCCCGCTAAAAAGTTTTGCAGCATGAGGTAATCAGTCTGATTATTTTGGGATAGCTGCTGCAGCGGAAATGATTCTAATTCTTTGGTAAAAGCTTTGTAAGACCGGATTTCGGCTTCGCGGCGCTCCGGCGTAGGAATAATTAAAACGTGATCGTATTTATGAAAACCTTGGGTACTGGCCCAATCAGGGTGCAGTTTCCAGAATTTTAAGACCAGGCGATCTTTAAACGCCTGAAACCGGGTATCTTCTGCCGAAAGTTGTTGCTTGGTTTTTTCCTGATTTCGGCAGGCAGAAGTGGAAAATAAGAGTAAAGCAAGGAGGCAATTTAAAAAGAGTAAATATTTTCTCATATTGGGCTGGCGTGGCATAACTTACTTAGCCCGATACGGAAACCCCCTAGGAAAGATTAGCTTAAAATAAACGCCGGATTACCCACCACAACACACTCATAAAAATGCTCACCAACAGCATACTCACAATAGGCGCGTAAAATTTAAAATTGCTCCGTTCTATCCGGATATCGCCGGGCAAATTGCCAAACCAGTTTAGCTTATTGCCGAACAGCCATATAATTAAACCTACCAATGCCATTCCTATGCCGGCTATCACTAATATTTTCCCGATTATTTGCATAAAAAATAAAGCAATTTTAAATATTGCACTAATTACCTGCTAATAAGCCAAAACTTATCTATCAGCTGCCCACGCTTTTTCACTTATTTTTCCTTTGTTCCGGATGTTCAAAATAATTTCCATCTTTTTATTGAATAACTGTTCTTCCAGGCCAACCGGATACAAATGCGGATTAAGAAGACGCCGAATTGACTCGTGTAATTGCGTTACTTGTTGCCGGGCACGCGTCTGAATGGCGGGCAAATCCGGTTCTTCGTAAACAGGTTTACCATCCCGGAAAATAGGTACTAATAAATTCTCGAAAGTTTCGTTGGCCGAGAGCGTTTTACGGCGGGTTACATCGGCCGGGTCTATAATGGTGGCAGCGCCGGATATGGGTTGTTCTTCGGAATAAATCATATCGGCTACAAACCCTTGCGTATTTGTATACCGCCGAACCTGCAGAATGCCCGGCGTAGATATTTTTACCAGTTGCTCCGATAATTTAAGTTTATATTCCCATTGGCCATCGGTTTTGCGCAGGGCAGCTAGTTTGTAAACCCCACCCAAAGCGGGTTGGTCGTAAGCCGTAACCAGCTTGGTACCAATGCCCCAGGTATCAATGCGGGCACCTTGCAATTTTAAGCTTTGAATTAAATATTCGTCTAGGTCGTTACTAGCCAGAATCGAAACATCGGGTAAACCTGCCTCGTCCAACAGCCGTCTAGCTTCTTTGCTCAGGTAAGCCAAATCGCCGGAATCGAGCCGGATGCCAAGCAATTCCGTTCCTTTTTCCCGAAGCTGTTTTGCGACCGCAATGGCTTTCCGGACGCCTTGCAAAGTATTATAGGTATCGACCAGGAAAACCGAATCGTAAGGAAAAACACTGGCGTAAGCGGCAAATGCATCTTGTTCTTCCGGAAACGACATAACCCAGCTATGCGCGTGGGTACCCTTAACCGGAATATTAAAATAGCGCCCCGCCAGCATGTTGGAGGTAGCGCCAATGCCGCCAATAAAGGCGGCCCGGGCAGCCGATAAAGCACCATCTGCGCCCTGTGCCCGGCGCATCCCAAATTCAATAATGCGGTCGCCCTGCGCAGCATCGGTCAGGCGGGCGGCTTTGGTGGCAATTAAGGTTTGAAAATTCAGGATGGTGAGCAAAGGCGTTTCGAGTAGCTGGCATTGCAATATTGGGCCCTGAATCCGGAGTAAAGGCTCATTCGGAAAAACCACGGTACCTTCGGGTATGGCATCTATCTGGCAGGTTAAAGTTAAATCTTGTAAATAAGTCAGGAAGTCTTTTTCGAATAATGGCTGCTGTTGGCTACCTTTCAGGCTGCCCAGGTAAGCAATATCTTCTTCAGAAAAACTAAATTCTTTTATATAATCAATGGCATCGGCCAAACCGGCACAAACGGTATAACCGCCGTTAAACGGGTGCTTCCGGAAATACAAATGAAATACCGCTTCCTGTTCGGCCATGTTATTTTTCCAGTAAGCCTGGGCCATGGTAAGTTGGTACATATCGGTAAATAAGGCGAGCGAAGTAGCGTAACGGCTGGTAAATTTCATAGTAATAATATTTGTATCGGACCGAAAGTAATATTTTAAAACTGGTTGCTGGCTAAAATAATCAATCCTTTATTCGGTGCACAAACGAAAAAAGCCCGGTTTAAGATGTGTTTTCTACAAACCAAGCCTTTACGAAATACCTGATACCCGGAAACACATAAAAAAAACCTCTCCAATTAGGTGGAGAGGTTTTAATCCCAAACTATTCAAAACTAATTATTGCTCTTTAAAGAAATTTGCCTGGGCATTGTTTTCGAAAGTGTTAACGGTAGCTACATTCGCGTTAATGGTACTGCCTCTTTTAACAAATATTCCGTAGCCGGCACTATTTTTAATAATAGAGTTCGTAACGGTAGCCGTACCGCGCACGCCCACGCTGGTTAAATCGCCGTAACCATTTAAGTTGCTGCTGCCGGCCCGGTTTATTCCCACAAAATTAAGTTGGTTTTGGGTGCTGTTCGATTCTATGCTAATGCCTTTCCAAGGTCCGGTTTTGCCACTAAAAACCAATAAACCAGGATTGCCGCTGCCCTGGGCGTTGAGGTAGCCATTATTTTTCACGTACAATCCTTTATCGGCCGCAAAAGCAAAACCCGCCAGGTTGTTCCGGTGATTACGTATTTTAACCCCGGATTGAAATATTAAATCATCATTTACCTGGTAATTTGCGCCATCGTTAAAAATTGGCCAGGTTACTTCTGCGCTTTGCGAAACCGTACCCGCTGTTTCCAGGCCATTATAGCCGTTGTTATCGTTTAACCGGGAAGCAGCATCGAGTTTATGTACCTGATTGGCATAGACAAAAAGCGCAGCGCCGGTGTTCTGACTAAAACTGTTATTGGCAAAGCTTTGTAAATGGGCTAAATTCGCATCGACGTACAGGCCGTAGCCGCCGCTGTGGGAAAAAGTAGAATTAGTAACTTTTAAATAACCGGGTACACCGTTTCCAAACTTGCCGTAAACCAGCACATTGGTTTTTAAGTTAGCCGGCATATTAGTTAGAGAACTACTACCGCCGTAAGATACATCTACATAATCTAGTTGGTTTTCGTATTTAGAGGCCGCAAACAATATACCTTTCCAGTAACCTTTGGTTTTGTTTAAGCCCGTAAAGGTAATTCTTTGGCCAGGAGTTCCTTTAGCCGCTAAGTAGCCACTATTACCCCGCACGTACAAACCTTTATCGGCTACAAAATTAATAGTAACGCCCGGCGAAATGGTTACGCCGCCTTCAAATATTAAATTGTCTAAAGCCAGGTAGTGGGTACCATCGGCCAAAGCTGGCCAGGTAACTTCGTAATTATAAGGAATAGAGCCTCCAATGCCAATAGCTTTCCGGATTTCACCAGAATTGTAAGAAGAGGCGGCATCCAGTTTATGTACTTGCGTGGCGGTAATATATAGCGGCAAAGAGGCATTATCGCGGAAAGTATTTTGAGCGAACGCCATTAAATTGCCGGACACATACATACCGTAACCACCCCCACCTACAAAAGACGAATTGGTAATTTTTGTAACCGCCAAGCCTCCCACCCCTACGTTGGTTTTAACATTAGGATGAAATTGCTGCATTGGGCTGCTGCCGGCATAAGCTACTTCTACGTAATCCAGTTCGTTCGTCTGGTGTCCCGAGCCGATCAGCAATCCTTTCCAAAAGCCCCTTTGCTTGGTTTTGCCGGTAAATACAATTTTTTGCATAGCGGTACCTTTGGCAATAATGGCACCTCGCAGGTATAATTCGGTATCTGCCTCAAACTCGATTACCACACCGGGTTCAATGGTTAATTTCCCGAATACCTCGGTATTATGCGGCACAAAGTAATCAGGCTGGTTCGGGTCAGCCACAATATTGGTCAGGGTTCGGTCATTAGGAATATATCTTTCCAGCACCACCGGAGCCGCATTGTTGGTAACCGTAACCATAATTTTATCTTTGCTTTGCCCGTTTTCACTGGAAACAGTAACTTCTAGCTCGTACGCCCCTACCACATCTACATTAAAAGTTGGTTTTACCTGGTTTGGATTTGTTAAGTAGCTTGCATGGCTGTTTTCAGGTTGCCGGATAAGTGCCCACGCAAAAGTTAGCGGTTTATTTTGGCTGTCTTTAGAAGCGCTGGCATCCAGGTTCAGGACTCCCTGGCTCAACGGAATGGTTACATCGGGCCCGGCCTGAGCCGTAACAGAACCTTTCTCCGGAAGCGGCTTAGGAATTTCGGTTTCGGGTTCTTCGCAACTGGCCAGGGTTATACAAAATGCCAGGAAAAGGAACCAAAGCTTTCGGGTAAGATCTAGTGGAATATTAAATTTAAAGGCCGGTAGCCCGGTAGCCGGTTTTGGTTTGGCTGATAAACCAGATAAAAAGGTTGATTTTGGTGTTTTCATAGTTTTATTAGGTTAGGATGTGGTTTGGTTCGGAACTTAAATTTTAAGCTGCGGAGGTTTTAATGGTACTCCTGCGGAATTGTTTACCTGCTGCGGGTTATGATTTTGTCTTAAAGTTTTATGTTGCGCCATTGTATTTTTGCTGAATTTAATCTTTGCCGCTAAGACAAGGTGGCTTACTGAAGGGTTGCCCGGAGAAGAAAATATTTTATAAATATTAGTGGAATTTTCCGAATGAATATTAAGATGGGTTGGCAATATCCAGAAAAGGGAAAAGCAGCAATATTTATCTGAAATGCTATGAATATTTTTTAACTAAATATTGCCGGTCTAATTTGAGAAAGAGAGGGGAAGGCGAAATAGGTAGATTAAAAAACTTTACTTTATTCCAGAATCCGGCAGATTCCTTTATTTAGAAGCTTATTAATATTTCTGCTTCGAACAATCTGGTGCCGATGAAGATATTATCACCATGAGCATGCAGGCTAAGAAATATTTTATGTTTGCTCGCGCCAGCTTGTAGCTGGTTTGTTTTGATGAGAGGAAGTTTCCAACTTCCGGCCAGTTGAAAACTGGCCTCTATTAATAGGCACAAGTTACGCTTCGCTAAACTTGCGCCAGCACACTGGTAGCCTACCAGCAAGGGCAACCTTTTCATCCATTTTATAGAATGTTAAGCAGCTTCTTGTTTTAAACAGAATCACAAAGTTTGTAGGTAATATTTAAAGAAGTTCAGTAAATCAGGCAGAATTATTCAGCAACCTGTTTACCAACCCAGTCTTTTTCTTCCAACGCTATTAAATCAGCTAACAAATTAAGCGTAACCGCACCCGGTTTGCCAGTGCCAATATTTTTGTCATCGATCTGCACAATGGGCAATATTCTTTTGGTGGTACTGGTCAGAAAAGCTTCTTTCGCTGCGAAAATATCAGTTAACGTAACTGGCCCTTCCACTGCTTTATATTTTTCTTTAGCTAGATGGAGTACATTTTTACGGGTTATACCCAGTAACACATTATTCAGCGGGGTTACAACCGTATTATCCTGCTTTACAATAAAGAAATTACAGCGTGGGAATTCTGAAACTATGCCCTCCTGGTGGTACAAAACATCTTCGGCCAGGCTGTCTTTTATTCTCTGAATTAATCGGATTCCTATGGTGTAGTTAATGGTTTTGGCAGTTGGCAATTCCCGCACGTATTCGTGGGTAATTATTTTAATTCCGGTATTGTACTGCGCCTGGGTAGGTAGCGAAAATGGTTGCTGGGTAATTATTAAGTTAGGTGTTCCGGGCTGATAACCATCCGCAGAATAGCCGCCGGTCAGAATCATTTTTATGCCTGATTCTACTAAATTATTTTTTGCTATTAATTCCCGGATAACTGTTTTTAAAGCTTCCGGCGCTAACGGAATATTTAATTGCATTTGTGCCGCTGAATTGTCAAAACGCTTTAAATAATCGTCTAAAAAATAGGCATGTTCGTTATTAACTTTAAAAAAATCAAAAATGCCGTAACCTCTTTGTATGGCCAAATCGCTGATATGCAAATAAGCTTCTGATACAGGAACAATCTGGCTATTTACAAAAGCAAACAAATCTTTATTAACGGGCAATTGGTTATTAGTGGGCATAGCAGGACGATTTATAAACTGGTAAACTTGTGTTACGAAAAATAGTTTGGGTTCTTGCCAATAGTGATAATAACTGATGTTAACCAAATATTAAAAAAACAGGTTTAAGCAATTCACTCGTGTCATTCAGGAGGAACCTATTTAGCAGGTAGCCAAATAGTTTCCTCCCGGAATACTTTTATTCCCAGAATGATAGTTGTGGGCTCCTTAGCCTTCTTTATAAACTGTTTACAAGAAAATTTACGTAACATCAGTAATAGATAAAGTTTAAGTGCCGGCTAATTATTCTATCAAGTCCGGCTTAATAAAGGTAAAAGTGCTTTATACTTTTTTTATTGCCAGCCGGTTTAAAAATGAAAAAGCCCGCAGTAAATATACTGCGGGCTTTTTGCTGTTCGCTATATCGTTTAAGAAATTCCTTTAAAAGGCTCTTGCTCGCTAAACGGCTGATTGCGCAATCGTTTTTTAGTGGCTTTAAATATAGCATTGGCTACGGCCGCTCCGGTTGGTGGCAAAGCTGGCTCGCCTAAGCCGGTTGGGTCTATGCCGTTATCTACAAAATGAACTTCAATTTCGGGCACTTCTTTTAACCGAATCAGGCGGTAATTATGGAAATTATTTTGTTGCGGCGCACCTTCTTTAAAAGTTAGGTTACCATACATGGCGTGGCCAATTCCATCTACAATGCCACCCATCATTTGCTGGCGGGCACCGCTTAAATTTACCACCACGCCGCAATCGCCGGCGGCGTATATTTTGCTTAGCACCGGTTTGCCTTTGGTCATAACCACCTCGCCAATTTGGGCTACATAAGAAGCATGAGAAAAATAAACACTAAAGCCTTGGAATACGCCTTTCTTTTTACCCCATCCGGCTTTTTCAGCGGCTAAAGTAATAACACCTTTCATGCGGTCAATGTCGTACTTAATATCACCCACGGGCGCTTTTTTAGCTTTATCCAGCAATTCTAACCGGAATTGTACGGGGTCTTTGCCGGCGGCCTGGGCTACTTCATCCAGGAATGATTGCTCGGCAAAAGCTAAAAAGTTGGTAATGGGGGCGCGCCACGGCGCGGTGCTAATCGGCGATTTATATTCTACTGAGTCTATTAATAAGTTATCGACGGCACCCGACGGGAAATTATGTTCGCGGGTAGAGTTGCCGGTATTCATACCTACGCCGCGCAACTTATAACCAATTAAATTGCCTTTCGCATCCAGGGCGGCCTCGAAGCGGTAACGCACGGCTGGCCTATAATAACCGCCGGTTAGGTCGTCTTCGCGGGTCCAGATAAGCTTTACGGGGGCTTTTACCAGTTTAGAAACTTCTACGGCTTCAGCTACATAATCGGCCATTAACCTACGACCAAACGCACCGCCCATCCGGGTTAGCTGCACCGTAATTTTATCGTTCGGAATGCCGGTAATTTTAGAAGCGGTATTGCGGGCCTGGTCCGGGGTTTGCGTAGGTCCTACTAGTTCCACACTATCTTCTTTTACGTGCGCAAAAAAGTTCATGGGTTCCAGCGGGCTGTGCGGTAAAAACGGACATTGGTATTCGCTCTTAATTACCTTAGCGGCATTTTTAAAAGCAGTCTCCACGTCGCCGTCTTTGCGGCGCACGGTGGCATCCGGTTTGTTCATTAACTTCAGAAACACCCGATCGTGATCCGAGGTGCTCTCAATATTGCCGTCTTTTTCGTATTCTATTTTTAAAGCGTCTTTGGCTTTTTTAACCTGCCAGGTAGATTTTCCGACTACGGCCACGTTATTGTTAAACGTAACCACATCTACTATTCCGGGCATATTTTTAATGGCAGCCGTATCTACAGATTTCAGCTTCATGCCGAAAGCTTTGGGACGCTGCACCATGGCAAACAACATGCCTTCGCGGTAAAAATCAATACCATAAAGCGGTTTGCCGGTTAATATTTCTTTGTTGTCTACGTTCCGGACGGCTTTGCCAATCAGTTTAAAATCTTTGCGATCTTTTAGTTTTACTTCGGCCGGAGCCTTCAACTTAGAGGCATCTACCGCTAAATCGCCGTAGCTAATTTTTTTACCGCTTGCGGCGTGTATAACCGTGCCTTTATCGGTGGTTAATTCCGAAGCCGGTACTTTTAAGCGGTTAGCCGCCGCTTCTATTAATAAATGGCGCGCTGTGGCGCCAGCGTTGCGCAGGCGTTTCCAGGAATGCGGCACGGCTCCACTCCCACCGGTTAGTTGCCGCTCAAACTTTTTATTATCTAAAGCCGCCTGCACTACTTTTATCTTCGACCAGTCGGCATCCAATTCCTCCGCTACAATCATCGGGAAAGAGGTTTTAATATTCTGGCCAATTTCGGGGTTAGGCGAAAAAATCGTGATTACGCCATCAGCACCAATAGATAAGTAGCTGTTAAAATCTACGCCACCGGCGGCTGCCGTAGCAGCACTATCCAACACGGCGGTTCCGGCTGCTTGGGCGCTGGTCCAGTTAAAACCCAGCAATAAACCACCACCCGCTAAGGCACCTATTTTCAGGAAACTTCGTCTGCTGTTATTCTTTATCGTAGACATAGCTTAAGACATTTTAGTGGAGGCTAATTTTACAGCTTCGCGGATACGGTGGTAAGTACCGCAACGGCAAATATTCCCATTCATAGCGTTATCAATTTCGGCTGCACTTGGTTTTGGGTTCTTTTTGAGTAAAGCCGCCGCCGTCATCATCTGGCCGGCCTGGCAATAGCCGCATTGGGCTACATCCACTTCGTCCCAGGCAACCTGTACCGGGTGCGTGCCTTTTTCCGATAAACCTTCTACGGTAGTAATTTTAGCAGCCGCTACTGCCGATACGGGCAATACACAGGAACGGGTAGCTTCGCCGTTTATATGCACGGTACAAGCGCCGCACTGGGCTATACCGCAACCGTATTTGGTTCCAACCAAACCAAGGTTATCGCGCAATACCCACAACAGCGGGGTATCGGGCTCTACATCGGCCTGGTAAGTCCGGCCATTGATTTGTAATTTATACTGGGCCATAATTTATGAGGTGGTTTTGTTTTAGCTAAATTATAAAAAAATATAAATAAAATGCGGTTTTACAGATTAAAATAGATGATAAGTAGTAAATAATTAAATTAGTTAAAAATACTGAACTCCTACTTATTGTCCAAACAACAATAAACCAAGTAATTAAATTTAGCTAAATTAAATTTTTAGCTACTTTTTTTTAAAGCTACTAAGTTGAAGCTATTGAATAGGCCTGTTTTTTACATCATGTGGTGCCATTGGTGTTATTATCAACACCAAAACAAAAGCTGGTTTCTTCTTAAATAATACCATTAAATGCATACTGCGCTTTTAAATAAAGTAAATGCTAAACCTCCCACCGTGGTCATTCTGCAGAATTCGAAGAATTCCAAAAGAATCTAACCAGCAAGTAGCCAATAAGATTCTTCCAGAATGACCCTGGTGAGTGGATATTTGGTTATAATTAATTTATTGCTTTTAAAACGCTATTCCTATCTAATAAACTAATTAAAATTAAAAATTCTGCCCCGAAAAGTTAATTTTGGCAGATAAATGAACAACTTGTGGCGGTTTATCTTTAGCTTTTAAGTTTAAATATTATATCTCTTTTATGCACCTCAAAAAATTAATTCCGGCATTAGGATTATCGGTATTATTAACCGGCCTGGCTTTGCTCCCAAGCTACGGACAGGCTACGAAAGAATTAAAAAAAGAAAAAGCTAGTACCAAGAAAAGCTTTTCCGGCAACCCGGTTTTCCCGGGCTGGTACGCCGACCCCGAAGGTATTATATTTAAGAAGCAATATTGGAT
Source organism: Adhaeribacter rhizoryzae (assembly GCF_008629685.1). Taxonomy (GTDB): domain Bacteria; phylum Bacteroidota; class Bacteroidia; order Cytophagales; family Hymenobacteraceae; genus Adhaeribacter; species Adhaeribacter rhizoryzae. Next base: position 176,061 of record NZ_VWSF01000003.1, read on the forward strand.
TTACCCCACCTACTCGGCACCTTATAAACAGCAGGTTTTTATGGATGCTTTTTCGTCGCCGGACTTGGTTAACTGGACCAAGCACAGCCGGATTATTGATACCACCCAAGTAAAATGGGCCAAAATAGCCATGTGGGCTCCGTCCATTATAGAAAAAGACAAAAAATATTATTTATTTTTCGGGGCTAACGATATTCAGAACGACCAGCAACTGGGCGGTATTGGCGTTGCAGTGGCCGATAATCCGGCCGGGCCTTTTAAAGATTTGCTGGGTAAACCGCTCGTCGATAAATTTCACAACGGGGCGCAGCCCATCGATCAGTTTGTGTTTAAAGACAAAGACGGGCAATATTATTTAATTTACGGCGGCTGGCGGCACTGCAATATTGCCAAACTGAAAAACGATTTTACTGGCTTTGTGCCGTTTGAAGACGGTAAAATCTTCAAGGAAATTACCCCAGCTAATTATGTAGAAGGCCCAATAATGTTTATCCGCAATAATAAATATTATTTTATGTGGTCGGAAGGCGGCTGGACCGGGCCTAATTACTCGGTGGCTTATGCCGTAGCCGATTCACCATTTGGCCCTTTCGAGCGGGTTGGCAAAGTATTGCAGCAAGATCCGCAGATTGCTACCGGCGCGGGCCACCACTCGGTTATTCAAACACCCGGCAAAGACGACTGGTATATGGTGTACCACCGGCGGCCCCTCGGCGAAACCGACGCTAATCACCGGGTTACCTGCATCGATAAAATGTATTTTGATGAAAAAGGCTTGATTAAACCTATTAAAATAACCAACGAAGGCGTTGCCCGGAAGCCTTTGAAGTAAATTGACTAGTGTTTACTTGCTTACAAAAGCACCAGCTTTGCTTAATTCAGTAATTAAAAATACGGCGGCCGTTTAGCCGGCAATATTTTATAAATATTGCCGGCTAAACGGCCGCCGTGTTAAATTAATGCCGTGTTAAACTAATTCTATTCTCCTAGTAATTAGTATTCTAAGCTGCCAAATAATTATTTAAAAGCAATAACCGCACTGGTAGAGCCCGCTAGCGGCAATTTAGCCGTAATCCGGAAACCAGCTTCGGTAACCCATTCTTTAAAATCGGCAAAACTGTAATCAAAGCCACCGTCGGTTTCAATGAGCATATTCAAAGACATGAGCAGCCCGGTCGCATTGGTTCTGCGCTCGTCGTCGATGATGTTTTCGATTACGATAAAAGCGCCATTGGGCGGCAAAGCCTCATAAGCCTTCCAGATTAAAAGTTTCTTGGTTTTTAAGTCCCAGTCGTGCAAGATATTGCCCATGGTAATAATATCTACTTTAGGAAAATCATCAAACATAAAATCTAGGTTAGCCACCTGAATTTGGTTTGCTAAACCATGGCGTTTAATATTTTCTTCGGCTACTGGCGCTACTACGGGTAAATCGGCGGAAGTAATTGCCAGGTGCGGATGCTGACGTGCTACCGAAATAGCCAGCATGCCACTCGCGCCACCAATATCGCACAATGAATTATAATCCTGAAAATCGAACCGCTTGGCTAAAGCCATAAAGTTTCCCATTTGAATGCCGGCCATTGCATTTAGAAATTGTTTTAACCGGTCCGGATCGGCATAAACGGCATCGAACAAAGATTTGCCGGTATATTTTGCTTCGTTCTGCGGCTTGCCGGTAATCAGCGCTTCGTCTAAATCGGCCCAGAAACGGTAAAGCCGGTCGTTGCACATTTCCAGAATGCCGCCCATGTAAGAGGGTTTGTTTTTATTCAGGTAGAAGGTTGTTTCGGGGGTATTGGCATAAACGGCGGTTTCTTTAATGCCTTCTCGTTCCAGAAAACCTAAACTTACCAGCGCATCTAAAAAATCGTACAAGCTTCGGGGGTGTAAATTTAAATGGCGGCCAATATTTTCGCCGCTTAAGAAATTATCGCCTAACAAAGTAAATAATTCGAGTTTTACGGCGGCTAAAACGGTTCGGGAAGCCCAAAAACCAGAGCCAACCTGCACAATGTGGTCGGGGGTTAAGGCTTTTTCCTGGGTAATTTCGAGTGTTTCCATTTTTATTAGGTTAGGTATTTTTCAGAAATTAAACAGTAACAGATTCGGGTTGAAAAACTGGCGCATATTCCCGCACAAAAGCAGCATAACTCCGGGGAGCCCGGCCTAATACGTGGGTGAGTAGTTGTAAATCGCTGGCGGTAGCAACCAGGCCTTTTTCCTGGAAAAACTGATACATCTGAACCCAATCATCCACTATCCAGGCGGGCAATATTAATTTGGCCTGAGCGGCCCAGGCTGCCAAATCGTTACCGCCATAATTTACTTTAAAGCCTAATTCTTCGCTCAGAATAGCTGCTGTATCCTCGCCAGTCAGGGCTTCGGGGCCGGCTAACGGAATAGACAAACCATCGTACTCGGAATTAAACAGGGCTTTTACGGCAGCTTCGGCAATATCGCGCACATCTACCCGGCTCAGGCCCGCCTCTCCATAAGGCTGCGGATAAATTCCGTAAGCCGAAACAGCATCTTTAAACCAGAAATCATTCTGATAAAAATTGTTCGGACAAACAAACGTATAATTCAGGCCAGAGGCCATAATAGCTTCTTCAATGGCAATTTTGGTTTGGAAATGCGGAATGTGGGCGCCTTGCCTAACCCGATGAATGCTTTGGTACACAATTTTACTTACGCCTGCCTTTTGGGCCGCATTTACCGCATTAATAGCTTGTTCTACTTCGGTGTGGCCCTGCGGATTTAAAAGGAAAACTTTATCAATACCTACAAAAGCTTTAGTCAGCGTTTCCGGCTCATCCAGGTTTGCGACATAAGGATCTACATAAACCGGTAGTCGGGCCGCTTTATGCACCGATGTGGTAAGTAAGCGAATGGGCTGTTTGGCTTGCAGCATATATTTTACAACTTGAGTGCCTACGGTTCCGGTGCCGCCAATAATTAATGTTTTCATAGTTTTAATAATATTTGTTTATACAATAAAGATATAGTGGCATGAAAGTGAATGGCGGTAAATAAAAATGAATGCCAGAAAATAGGGCTTGAAGCAGGATAATTTCGGCCTGAACAAATATCTTAATCACCAGATAATCAACGCAAAACCAATAATACAACTGAATAAATTCTGGCAAGCCGGTAAAAGCGGGTTTATTTTATAGCTTGTAAATTCCTGCTTTTTAGTGGCTAAAGATTATAGAAGAAGCCGAATGGATTATTAACTGGATTTTGGTAAAATAAAAAAACTAAAAACCGGCTAGAATGCGCAGTTTTATCTTAAACCTTTGGCTGCAATAACCATCCAATAGCCAAATACCACGCTCATTAATCTTAATTCTATGCGCACCAAAATTCTACCCTTGTTTTGCTTATTTAACCTTTGGGCAGCTGTTACTTTTGCCCAATCGGGTAAATCTGGACACAACCGGTTTAACCGCGAAATGCGCGCGGAACTGAAAGCTTATGTTCAGAAAAATATTACGCCGGTAATGCAGCAGCAACGCCAGAAACTGGAGCAACAGCTTTCCTCCCAGGATAAAACCAAAATACGAGAACTAAGAATAGCGGCAGCAACGGCCCGGAAACAAGCCGCAATATTCCGGCAAAACTTGCGGGCGCAGCCACAACCCGGCAACCGCCACCTAACCGAAGAACAGAAAACGCAACTGCAAAACCTTCGGGCCGAAAACCAGAAAATCAGAACAGAAGCCCGCACTCTAGCCCAGCAATACAATACTCAAATTCAGGCTTTGTATAAAGAAGTAGCTGCGCCTGCTCAAACCTGGCGGCAGGAAATGGCGGCCATTGTGCGTAAATACACCCAAAATACGGCACCGGCGGCACCACCAAAGCAGGCGCGCCAAAGAATGTTGCACGGAGCTAACCGTTATTTAAGCGAATATTTCCGGCCGGTAGCTTTCTTACTTTGGGAAGTAAACCAACCCATCAACAACAATTTTACGGATTCAGCTATTGAAAACCGTTTGTATCCTAACCCAGTTACGGCAAAAGCTACCCTGGAATACGTAGTAAAAGAAAAAGGCAAGGTTACCATTGATTTACTGGACGAACAAGGAAAAATTATCCGGAACCTGCTGACCAGCAACCAGGAGCTGGGGCAATATTTTTTAGATTTAGATTTAAGTACGTTCAAGAACGGCCTTTATATTTATAAAATTACGACCGATTCTGGCACCGTAACCGCGCGTTTCCTGAAAAAATAATAATTCCTGTTTTCTTAATTGTTTAAAGCCGGTTGCTTAAGTAGCCGGCTTTTTTCGTGGCGTAAGCCCCAAAACGAACCACCCGGTTTAGCGTTTAAGTATAACTGGCAGGTTACAGCGCCTATTGGTCCTGTTTAGCGCAGTAGCATACCCCCAAATAAGTCTAAAAAACGCTTTAAGAGTGTTATTTTCTTTCTGAGGGCATTAACTAATTTGCTCATAACTTGTTGTTCTGAATACTTTTAAAACCCTTATGAAAAACCCGGAAACCCGTTTACCTTTTAAAACTTTTCCCTTTCAGACTTCTTTAAGTTTTGTACCGTTAATCCGGTATTGGGAAACCAAAATAAACGACGATAACCGGGGTATTTCGCTTTTTGCCAAAGCCATTACCAAGCAACTCGAAAAATCGCCGGAGTTACGCAAGCCTATTCAGGACCCAAGCTTCCTGAAAGACCACGAAGATTTAATCGAAATAATAATGACTGCGGTATTCCCGCCGGCAACCTGGGAAACTGATATTAGCGGGGCGCTGACACCTTTTTTAAATTCTAGTTTTTACCAAACCCCCAAGTTCCGCGAAATATTTATCAGCGAAAACGATAAGTTAAAACGCCCGCTTAACCTGGATAAGCAAAAAATGCTGTATCTGAATATCCGGCAGGCTTTTTTATTTATTTTAAATAAATGCTACCACATTCCTGTTCCTGTAGAAGAAGCTTTAATTTTTACCGTTCCGGATTACGCGCTGGGTTTATACCGCCATTACCGGGTATCGTTAAACAACAGCTTTTTACAGGTAAAGCATAACGGCCCGCTCCCACCGCTTTCCGCAACCGACATCCGGCTTTTATTAACCAACATGGAAAACCTGGAATTGTGGCGGCAATATATTCTGCCGGACAATTTTGCGTTTGAAGGTTTTTACGTGATGGAACTGGTAGATGTAACCGAGCAGGAAACCTTATCGTCGATTAAACTGGACTTGCTGGAAAAAGATGTTTTAACCGCGCCCGACCGGTTTGAGCAGTTGCAGGAAAAAATAAGAATATTTTTTAACCGGCCGCACTTGCAATTAGGTTTAGCGGCCTTTAATAACCGGAAAAAAACCTTTGTTAATTTCGGCCGGAAAATAAATCACAGCTTTTTAATTCCGCAAACCGATGCCTCCACCAATTCAGTAACTTTTAAAGCTGTTTACGATAAGCTGCTGGAAGACGGCGACCCGTTAGTGGTGGAAGATGTAGAAACGGCCTCGTTGCCGGAAGGAGTAGGTGCCGAAATATCGAATATTGGCATCCGCAGCATTATTCTGGCTTTATTGCGCTACCAAAACCAGGTATTTGGTATTATTGAATTGGGTTCGCCTTTTGCCGGCGATTTAAACAGTTTTTCCTTAGCCAGAATGCAGCAATTTCTACCCCATTTCGAGGCGGCCGTAAAACGCAACGCTGAAGATTTGGAAAGCCGCATTCAGGGCGTTATAAAAGAAAAATTTACGGCGATTCACCCGGTAATGGAATGGCGCTTTAAAGAGGCGGCTTTAAATTTACTGGAACTACAGGAAAGCGGCCTTCAACCCGAAATAGAGCCTATTGTGTTTCAGGATGTTTACCCTCTGTTTGCGGTTTCGGATATCCGGAGTTCTTCTACCGAACGCAACAAAGCCATTCAGGGCGATTTAATAGAACACCTGCGCATGGTAGAAAAAGTGCTGAAGAAAGCCATTGATTTGCAGGCGCTGCCCATTCTGGAAGAACTCAAATTTTACATTACCAAAAGTCTGCGGAAACTGCGCCGGGGCGTTTTATCGGAAGACGAAGCCGCCATTTTTGAAGTAATAAAAACCCACGTAGAGCCTATTTTTGAATATTTAAAAAGTCATAATCCGTCGCTGCAGTCGGTTATTCAGGCTTACTACGCAGCCATGGACCCGCAGTTAGGCGTGTTGTACAAGCGCCGGAAAGATTTTGAAACCAGCTTAACGCTCATTAACGAAACTATTTCGGATTATTTGGAGGCCGAAGAAGCCAAAGCCCAGCAAATGTACCCGCATTATTTCGAGAAATATAAAACCGATGGCGTAGAATTTAATATTTACGTAGGCGCTTCTATAGCCGAAAACCGGCCTTTCGATTTGGTATTTCTCCGGAATTTGCGCTTGTGGCAACTCATGACTGTTTGCGGCATTGCCCGCAAAGCCGCCGAGTTAAAACCTTCGCTGCCCATGCCCCTGGAAACCACCCAACTCATCCTGATTTACAGCCAACCGTTGGCTATTCGGTTCCGGCGCGATGAGCGAAAATTTGATGTGGACGGCGCCTATAATATTCGCTATGAGATTATTAAAAAACGCATCGATAAAGCCACCGTAGTGGGTACCCGCGAACGCCTGACCCAGCCCGGCACCATTGCTATTGTATATTCCCAGGGTCGTGAAGCCAACGAATACAAAGATTATATTGATTACCTCCAGAATATTAACCTGCTAACCCGCGAAGTAGAATATTTAGATCTGGAAGAAATGCAAGGTGTAAGCGGCCTGAAAGCCATTCGGGTTAAGGTAAAATTTGATGAGAGCAATTAGTGGTTAGTTATTAGTGTAAAATAATATTTAAGGTTAAACATCTTTCCGGCTATTATTTTCTTCGGTAGTATCTTCCTGCATTACTTCGGTGGCTTTGCGGGCATAGGCGGGCTCAAACTTGCGTAAAACCAGTAATGCAATAATTAAAAATATTAGCCCCGCCGACCACCCGGCCAGTACATCGCTGGCGTAGTGCACGTTCAGGTAAACCCGGCTGTAGCCAATTAAAATTATCCAAAAGCAAAGCAACAAGGTAAAAACCCACCGCCATAAAACCGATTTTACATTGGTCCAGACGAGGTAAATAAAAAGGCCGTAAAAGGCGCCGCCAATCATGGCGTGGCCGCTCGGAAAGCTAAAACCGGATTGTTCGTAAAAGGCAGTTTCGGGTCGGGGCCGGTCGAACCAGAATTTGAGAACTTGGTTTAAAAGCGAACTGCCAGCGGCAATAACCGGAATTTTAACGGCATACCAGCGGTGCTTTTTTATGAAAAAGAAAATAAACGCCAGGGTTAAAGAACCGTAAATCAGGAAATCTTTGGAAGCAAAAAAGGTAACAAACTGCATAAAAGCCGTAACGGCCGGCGATGTTTGTTTTTTGGCAAAAGCAAAAGCGGCCATATCAAAGGTTTGATTCTGGTCTAGAAAAACCAGCTTGGCCATTAGCAAAAACAAGAAGATACAAACAAACGCAATCCCGCCCAGCATTATTAGTTCGGCCCCAATCAGGGCAAAGAGCGCCAATATTTTTTTCACCAGATTAGACATTCCTGCAAAACTAACAGTTTAGCCTAATACTTAATTTGTAACAATTTTGATTTAATTGTAAAAATGCACGATGGTTTAGGTAGCCTATCTTTGTAAATTATACCAAATAGTAAACAGCAGTTTGCATAGCAGAAAAGAATAGCTAATCTCACCTATCTGGGTCATTCGGGAAGAATTTTCTGATTAGGTAACGCAGAAGATTCTTTTGGAATTCTTCGAATTCTATAGAATGACCGAGTTGAGCAGGAGGCAAAAATATCCTTTATCTATGGCAGGTTGTTCATGCTATTGGGTATTATAGCCTAATATTTTCTACCTAAAACCTTGAATATTTAATATTTAAGAAAATAATTTACCGGCATTTCAGCGCTTTATTGCTGCTAGCGGACGCTTTTTGTTTGCGCCATGTCTTGGTGCCCACCCCGTAACACTCAGGCTAAGGAATATTTTAGAATATTTACGTTTGCTCGCGCTAGCTTGTAGCTGGTGTGTTTTTAGGAAAGGAATTTTTGGACAGCCGGCCAGTTGAAAACTGGCCGTTAATAGTAAGCACAAGTTACGCTTCGCTGAACTTGCGCCAGCTAAAGCTTATTTATGGTTTAAGGCATTAGTGTTTGGTGCGTGCCAATTCCTGATTTTGTTTTTTCAGGTACTCTACCACTGCTTTGGTGAGGTGTTTTAATTCGGTGGCTTCAGCAGTGCCCGGAATAGCTCCGGCTATTATTTCGAGCCTGGCTGCGGCAGTTTTATATTCATCCTCCGATTCAATTTCACAACTTTTCATCACACTAAACTTAATGCATAACTATTTTATTCTAAATTATTTACCGAAGATGAAGATTAAATGAAATTAGGGGCGGCAATTATACTTTAATCAGATTATCAGATAAAATATGGCGCTTCTTTCCTAGTATTTGCTTTGAAGATAATTCTCTGGGGTAACTAAGTAAAACAACCAAGTAAGCAGCAGCCTGGTTAACAGAACAGATAAATTAAAGGCGGGTTAGAGCAAATGAGGTTGATTAAATAAAATTTTTATAATGCGTTGAATTTTCATTTAACTCCAACATGCGTTTGCGCAAGAGTTCCATGCGGGCATTAATCAAATTCTTTTCTATGGTTCGGTCTTCTCTAAATTGCAGATACCGGAAAATAAGCAACAACTCATAACATTCGTCAAAAGTCATGTTTTCCAGTTCCTTCTCGTCGAAATTTTTAGCTTTTTTATATAGGGGCATATTGTAATTTAATTTACGTGAGATATTTAAATTATCGCAGCCTCAAGTGCATTCGGCGCAAGCTACTAAATAGCTTTATAAGCTTACTAATAAAATAAAATTTACCGCTAATAAATAAGAACTTTTATAACAACGATAATATAATTAAATCGTTGCCCATTCTGAAACCTGGTAACCGCTTGAGCTAAATTTTACCCAAAACAAACCCTTTGAATACTGGCTTCCTAAATAAAATAGCCCCTTTACAAGCTGCAAAGGGGCTATCTTGTTGGTAAAGTGCGCACGGGGAGACTCGAACTCCCACGGGACAACTCCCACAGGCTTCTGAGACCTGCACGTCTACCAGTTCCGCCACGTGCGCATTTTCTGGTAAAATCAAACCCGGCATACCGCGTCTGACAATCGGGACACAAATGTAGCAGAATAAGTTTTAATATTACAACTCCGCTATCAATATTTTTTCAGGTGGATTCCTCTACTATGGGGGCAATATTGCGGCGGGAATAGCGCTCGATGCGGCGTAAAACGTATACCGCTATAATAACCCACAACAAGCCGGCGGCAAAACCCGCCAATACATCGCTGGCATAGTGCACGTGCAAATACACCCGGCTAAAACCAATAAGCAAAATAAATAAAGCCAGCGCCACCACCAAGGCCCAGCGCCCCAGCGGGTTCTTTACGTTTACCCATACCAGGTAAATTAATAAGCCGTAAAAAGAAGCGCTAATCATGGCGTGCCCGCTCGGGAAACTTAACCCATACGATTTTACCAGGTGCGGAATAATAGGTCGCTCGCGATCGAAAAGAAATTTAAGAATAAGGTTTAACGAAATACTGCCTAAGGCAATTACCGGCACTTTAATAGAATACCACTTGTGCCGGCGAATAAATAAAAAATAAAATATTAACATGAGCGAGGCACCGGTAATAAAATCGCGGGAGGCGAAAAAAGTAATATTTTTCATAAAGCCATCGAAAGCCGGATTATACAGGCTATCGGCAAAGGCAAAAGCGCGCATGTCAAAGTTTATTTCCTGACCCTGCAGAATTTCACGGGCTAAAAACAAAAATAACAGTAAACAACTAATAAAAACCGTCCAGATAAACAGTAGTTCTACCGTAAATAAGGCAAAAAATGCCAGCGCTTTCTTAAATATCCTCTTCATACAGAAATTCCTATACGCATAAATATTGTTCTCAGATATTCTGGTGATCTGCTTTTGGCTTAAATCATTTTTTACCTGATTCGCGTTAAAAATTACTGACATAAGCAGCAGAAAAGATATGCGGTTATTTATTGCGGCACCTTTACCCGAAAATGTACTAACGGCTTTACAAACCCAACAGGCGCTTTACGCCCAAGATGGCGTGCGTTTGGTGCCCGCTGCTAACCTGCACCTCACCTTGCATTTTTTAGGCGAAACCCCGGCAGCCTTATTACCCACTTTAAGCCAGACTTTAGAAAATATTGCCGCAGAATTACCGGCTTTTACGCTTACGTTTAAAGAAATTGCCCCCGGCCCCAAACCTAAATCGCCCCGATTAATTTGGGCGCGCTTTCACCAACATCCGGCCTTTACCCAGTTAGCCCGCATTATTCAGGAAAAACTAAATTCTTCTTCGGATCATCCCGGCGAATATATTCCGCACATAACAATAGCCCGCTTAAAGAAAGACCTAACTCAACGCTTAGCGCTTCCTACTATTCAGAACATTAATTTTCCGGAATATTTGGTTAGTAGTTTTTGTATCTGGCAATCGGAACTGGCCAGCCCGCACCCGCGCTATAATATTGTAAAAGAATTTGCCTTGCAGCCGGCTAACGATTAAGAAACAACCCTGTTGTTAAAACCAGAGTAAAAGCAAGGAGTTTAACAAAACCAAATTCTTACATGAACGAATCTGATTTATCGCGGCTGGCCTTTAAACTAAAAGATAAAAACATGACCATTGCCTTTGCCGAAAGCATTACCGGCGGCATGTTAATATCGGAATTTGTGAAAGCCAAAGGCACCAGCGATGTATTGCTGGGCAGCATTGTAACTTATGCCGAAGAAGTAAAACAAAAAGTGCTGGGCGTTAAAAAACAAACATTAAAATTATATACGGCCGAGTCGCAGCAGGTAACCAACGAGATGGTAATGGGTTTGTATAAATTACTGAAAGCCGATATTTGTGTGGCGGTTACGGGTTTGTGCGGTGCCGGCGCTTCGGAGAACAAAGAAAAACCCGTAGGAACCGTGTTCTTTTCTATTTTGTGCCGGAATAAAGTAGAAGAATACCGGGAATTATTCGACGGCAACAGCGAGGGCATTCGTAAAAAAGCGGCCGAGTTTATCTTCCAGAAAATAGAAGCTACCCTCGACCGCCATTTTGAACACGCTTAATATTTTAGCGGGCTATTAGCTGGGCTGCTGCTCTTTCAGAAACAGGTAAAGCGCTTTAATTTCAGTTTCGGTAAATTCTTTAGCCATAGGCCAGGGCATATATTTCGGGTCCAGTTTTTTTCCTTCGGGCGTAACGCCGGTCCGTAAGGTATTAATAAATTGGGCTTCGGTCCATTTAGCCAAGCTACCTTTACCTGTAATATTTGGCACATCCGGCGAGCCCGGAATTATTGGTTTACCACCCTGATAATTATTTCCGTGGCAACCCTGGCAAGAAACAGCCATGTATTTGCCGTAAGTTACCGAAACTGCCGGGTGTACTTCTTCTTCCAGCGGAGCCGTGTGGTTAACTTTTTCGGCCACAATTAAGGGCAATTTATCGAAATTAGCCAACGCGTAACCTACTGGTCCTAAGGTAACTCCCGGCATTTCTTTATCTACAGCCGGGCGGGTTTTTAAGTAAGCAATTAAAGCGGCTAAATCTTTTTTAGATAAAGGCTGATACTCATAAGACGGCATTAATTTAAGTGATTTTCCTTCTTTGTCCAGGCCATGCCGAATGGCGCGTACATAGTCTTCGTCGGTAAAATTGCCGCGGCGGGAGCTTAAACCGCCCTTGCCCATGGTAATATTAGGGGCAGGCAGCAACCCAAGGGCCGGATCGTCGATAACAATATTGCCGCCAAAATCTTTTCCGTGACAATCTGTACAGCCCTTAATGGCTGCGATGTGCTCGCCCAAGGCAATAGAAGCTGAATCGGTGGGGATAGTAATTGATTGGACGGCTACTTCGTACTTTTTGTTAAATCGGCTTTGCACACTAAAATAAATAATAGCGAAGCCAATGAGTAAAAGTACAATTACAGAACCCAGGACAATGCCTGTCCACTTAAAAAATTTTTTCATAATTAAAATGGTGTGTGTGTGGTTGGAATATAAACCCTTAACAATCAAGGGGAATCGGATTAAATGTAAAAAAAAATTATTAAAGTAAATATATTACAGGTTAAATATTTTGAGGTATAATTTTAAATTTTTTAATGGTAAAATTATATATAATATAATTTAATCTTTTTTAACTAGTATTTACAGGCGGCAAATGGCGTTTTAAGTATAATTTTATTTAGGTATAAAATTCAGGATTAAAGCTACTCCTGCTAAACTTTAAGCAGGTAAACTTTTCAGATAGAGGTAGATAGCTTTTAACTCATCGTCGGTCATGTCTTTGGTCATGGTCCAGGGCATAAATTTAGGATTCAGCTTTTTACCTTCGGGGGTAACGCCAGTGCGCAACACTTGCTTAAATTGTGCTTCCGACCATTTACCTAAATTTCCGCCAGGGGTAATATTCGCAATGCGCGGCGAGCCCTCGCCATGCGGTTCGCCGCCTTTAAAATTAGTGCCATGGCAACCGCTGCACGTGGTAGTCAGGTATTTACCGTACTCCGCCGATACACTCGGCAACACTACTTCCTGGATGGGAGCCTGGTGATCAATTCTTTCGAAAGGCAGTAACGGAATTACATTAAACGTTAGCAGGGTGCGGGCGAGTGGTTTTAAATTAGACTCGGGTAAATTGCTGTTCACCTTTGGCAATGCTTTCAGGTAAGCAATCATGTTTCCTAAATCCTGGTTAGAGATAGAATAAAATACCTCCGATGGCATAATTTTCAGGGGTTTACCTTCTTTGTTCAGGCCATGCCGAATGGCGCGCACCCAATCCAGATTGGTATAGGTAGCTGTGGGGCTTCCCTTACCGCCCGTTAAGTTAGGCGCTACTACCCGCCCCAAAGCCGGATCTTCAATAAAAACCTTGCCTTCAAAATGCTCGTTGTGGCAGCCCGTACAATCCCGCATTTTAACTACTCTTTCGCCGGCAGCAACCGCTTCCGGTCCGCTAGGAACTTTAACCGGCTTTACAGCAAGCACATGGGTGGTATTTAAACGGCTTTCTGACATAAAATAAATTACCACATAAGCCAGCAGCAGCACCACTGCCAGTGAGCCCAGCACAATCCCGAACCATTTAATAACTTTTTTCATATTTTTAGCTTTTATAAGGTATTTAGGTCTTAGAGAACAAAACAAAATTACATCAGAATCCTATAAATTATCATTATAGTTCAATATAAACTATTGAATGGCTGTTTTCGGGGAGTGAATGACTTAAATTGATGCTTAAACCCGGCTTTGATCTGATAGCGCCTTACTATGACTTTTTAGCCGGACTGGTTTTTGGCCGAACGCTTAAAAAGGCGCAGCTTACTTTTCTGGATAATATTCCGGAGCAGGCCCGCATTTTAATTATTGGCGGCGGCAGCGGCTGGTTGTTACCCGAAATATTTGCCCGGACTTCGACCTGCCAGATTGTATATTTAGAAGCTTCGGCCAACATGTTAAACCAGGCCAAACAAAAAATCAAAGACCCGGCCCAGGCAGCGTGTGTTGAATTCCGGTTTGGTACCGAAAATAATATACAACCGGAAGAAGAATTTGAAGTAGTAATAAGTTTTTTCTTTTTAGACCTATTTCTGCCGGCAGAATTAGAAAATATTACCCATATTCTGTTCCGGCACCTGCAACCCGGCGGTTTATGGCTGGTAACCGATTTTGTACAAACGCACAATGCAGGCCTTTGGCAAATCTGGACGAAAATATTAACCCAGAGTATGTACCGGTTCTTCCGGGTGGTAAGTGGTATTAGCGCTACTACCCTACCCGATTGGCAAAATATCCTCGCCCACTATAACCTGGCTCCCCAAAAATCAGCTTATTTTTACCACAACCTGATAAAATCTGTTCTTTATCAGAAAAAGTAAGTAAACTTATTTGCTTGTTGCCTTAGTTAAAATAACCAGTATAAATTCCCGATGCTTTTACCTCGTTTCTTTTTTGCTTTAATATTTTCTTTACTGCAACTGGCGGCTGCGGCCCAGCAACCTATTACATATACTTTATCGTTCCCGAACGCGGTACACCACGAAGCCGACATAAAAGTAGTTTTCGCAGAATTGCCGGCCGGCCTTTTTTCTGTGCGCATGGCCCGATCTTCGCCGGGCCGTTATGCTTTGCACGAGTTTGCCAAAAATATTTACAAAGTAAAGGCTTACAACAGTGTTGGTCAGGAAATAACCTTAACCCGACCCAATCCGCACCAATGGGATATTCCCAGCCACGACGGTACGGTTACCATTACCTACACTTTATTCGGCGACCGGGCCGATGGCACGTATAATGGCATTAGCGAAGAACACGTGCATTTAAATATGCCGGCCACTTTAATGTATGGCTTAGGGTTAGATAATCGGGCGCGTTTGGTGCAGTTTAATTTACCGGCCGGTAAAAACTGGCAGATAGCCACGCAGCTTAAAAAAGAAACTACCCCAAACACGTACACGGCCCCGCACCTGCAATACCTCATGGATAGCCCGGTGGAAATTAGTGATTTAAAATTTTCGGAATGGCAACTGCCGGCGCAAAACAAAACAATCCGGATTGCGCTGCACACCCAAGCAGGTGATAAAGCTTTTGCCGACTACACCACCAAAGCTAAAAAAGTGGTAGCCGAGGCCGGTGCGGTTTTCGGGCAATTTCCGGATTATGATTTTAACAGCTACACCTTTCTGGCCTGTTACGGTCCGCAAGCCGTTGGCGACGGCATGGAACACCGCAACTCCACTTTTATTACCAGCAGCCAACCCTTGGAAAATAATGTAAACACGCACCTCAGCACCTTTTCGCACGAATATTTTCATTCCTGGAACGTAGAGCGCATCCGCCCTAAATCGCTGGAGCCGTTTAATTATGCCGAAGCCAATATGTCGGGGGAGTTATGGTTTGCCGAAGGTTTTACCAATTATTACGGCGATTTGGTGCTATGCCGGAGCGGGGTAAATACCGTAACTGAGTATGCCCAAAATATTTCGGCGGAGCTAAACCACGTACTTAACTCGCCAGGGCACCAATATTTTTCGCCGGTGCAAATGAGTTACCAAGCGCCTTTTGTAGATGCCGCCCAATCCATCGACCCGGTAAACCGCGTGAACACGTATATTTCTTATTATCCTTTCGGCAGTGTTATTGGGCTGGCTTTAGACCTTACGTTACGTACCCGGTTCAAAATTATTACCCTCGATACGTATATGCAGGCTATCTGGCGCAAGCACGGGCAACCCGAAATTCCTTATACCCTAACAGATTTAGAAAATATACTAGGCAGTGTTACCCGCGATCCTGAATTTGCGCAAGCTTTTTTTCAGCAGCATATTTACGGGCTAAAATTGGCCGATTACAAGTTCTTGCTGGCGCAGGCCGGCTTTTTATTACGGCCCGTTAACCCCAATAAAGCCAGCCTGGGTTTAACGCTCCTAAATTTCCGCAACAACGCGGCCGTTATTCAAACAGGTACCTTAGTTGGCAGCCCTTTGTACCAGGCCGGCCTCGACCGCGAAGATGTAATCCAGACTATTGCGGGCAAAAAAATAAATTCTTACAACGATTTAGCGGCTGCTTTAGCTGCCCACAAACCCGGCGATCGGGTAAATATTACGTATACGCCACGGGTAGGCGCCAGTAAAGAAACAATCGTTACCTTAATTCCCGATCCGCAACTCGAAGCGGTTCCTTACGAAACGGCCGGCTTACCCTTAACCAAACAAATGAAGGCTTTCCGGGCAAGTTGGCTAAGTTCAAAAGTAAAATCCGGCAGAAAATAGCATAAATTAAAATAATTAGGCTATCGCAGTTTACCATTATTTAACTAATCGCGTAATATTTAAAAAAGAATTTTTCGTGCGCCAAAATACTATTGCAGCAAATTAAAGGTTTAATATTTAGTCTTAACCAGCACAATTTTGTAAATTTAACCGGCTACCCAATGGGGCGGTACAATTTTAGCTTTAGATAAATTATGATAAAAAATATATTGGCAATGGCTTTTCTGCTGAGCGTTGGTTTTAGCAGTATGGCCCAAACTACCGACGGAACGGCCGGCGAACTAAGCAGCACGCCCCCGGCGTTGGCTCCGGGTACCGCCATAACCCCGCAAACACCGGCTTCAGACGTAACTACCCCAAAAGCACCCCGAAAAATCAGTTACGGATTATCGGCCGGCACGCAATTTAGCCGGCTGTATGGCACCGCCACTTTTTTAGAGCCCAGCGTTATGTTTCCGGTTACCAAACGGTTTAGCGGGTTTGCCAGCGTAAATATGATTACTACTTTTGGCTCTAACCCTTACTTGTTTGGCAACGATAATTTTAATTCTAGCTACGCGCCCATGCGCAACCAGCGGTTTATTTTAAATGCCGGCGGTAATTATCTGGTTACCGATCGGCTGAATGTAACCGGTAGTGTGTGGCGCGATTTATCGAAAAACCCGCTGCCTTTAAACTTATACATGCCGGGCGGCACCAATGGCATGTCGTTACGGGCCAATTACAAAGTAACCGAAAACTTCTCGGTATCGGGTGGTATCCGGTACTCCAACGGTAACGCTTATAATAATATGTATTACAATCCGGGCTCGTCGTGGGGCTATTAATATTTAGGAAGTATAAAAACAAAACGGCCTGGTTATTTTAATAGCCGGGCCGTTTTGTTTGGGGACAATTTTCACTTATGCCATTATTAAACAGGCCCTGCGCTTAAGTGTACATTATTGGTCATCCTGAGCTTGTCGAAGGATCTATTAAAACTATGAAAAAGTAGATTCAGCTATTTCGAAAGGCTCAACAGGACCGCTATATTTTAAGCATAGTACCCTACTAATAGTGGTAATATAATGCTGTTATAGATCCTTCGACAAGCTCAGGATGACCGTAATATTTTAAGCGCAATACCCCAATAATATTGGTATAAATATTTCTTCTGAACTGGGATAACCCAAATGCGTATGAAGCACCAAAAAGAAACCACCGTGCAAGCAGAATATTTGCAGAACCCCCAACTGAAAACCCTAAAAGAAAACTGGCCCGGCAATAAAATTATAAATGGCATGTTTGCCAACGGCGACGAATTATACCTGCCTTCGTTTTTAAATGTGCTAAAATGGAAATTGGCCGAAAATCCGCAGAAAAAAGAAAAAGAAGCTGATACTTATGCCCCGCCGGTAAACGAAAACCAGGATTTATTTAACTCAGATAAAGATGCCTTGGTTTGGCTTGGGCACGCTACGTTTTTGCTCCGGCTAAATAATTTTACTTTTATAATCGACCCGGTTTTCTTTGATTTACCGCTGCTTAAAAGAAGAACCGCTTTGCCTTTTCCGACCAGCCGATTGCGCAACTTGGATTTTTTGCTTTTGTCGCACGGCCACCGCGACCACTTCGACGAAAAATCAATTAAACTGGTTTGGCAGCAAAACCCTGGTTTACAAGCCATGATTCCGCTGCGCATGGGCAAATTATTAAACAAAATGGCGCCCGGCTTAACTTACCAGGAAGCCGGCTGGTACCAGCAATTTACCTTGCCCAACGAGGCGGGTGCAGAAATTATTTATTTACCGGCCGGCCACTGGCACCGCCGCGGCCTAAACGACATGAACAAAGTTTTGTGGGGCAGTTTTTTAATCCGGACGCCTGAAAAAAGCATTTACTTTGCCGGTGACTCCGGCTATAAAGAACATTTTGCCGAAATACAGGCGCTTTTGGGCGCACCCGATTTTTGCATCTTGCCCATTGGTGCCTACAAACCCGCCTTTATGATGGAGCAAAGCCACCTGAACCCCGGCGAAGCCGTGCAAGCTTTTAACGATTTAGGCGGCCGGTTTCTGCTACCCATGCATTTTGGCACCTTCGATTTATCGGATGAACCTGCCGGCGAACCCATCCGGTTGTTACAACAGTACGCGGCCGCCGGTAAAGTAAACGGCCAATTAATTACACCCGCCATTGGCGAAGTGCTTTATATGTGAGTGCTACACGGCCATTTCGAGCACCGGATTATATTTGCTGCGATATTGCACCGGCGAAAGCCCGGTAATACGTTTAAAAGTAGTCCGGAACGCTTTGGGGTCGGTGTAGCCTACGTTGTACATTACTTCATTTACGTTTTCGCGCGAGCTTTCCAGGCTCATTTTAGCGGCTTCAATTTTTACCCGCTGTACGTATTCCACTATAGAATTAGAAGTAGCTTTTTTAAAGCGGCGCTCCAGGTTCCGGCGACTCAAAGCCAAATTATCGGCTAACTGGTCTACGGTTATTTTTTCCTGCACATTGTTCTCAATAAATTCCTGCGCTTTTTTAACCAGCTCGTCGTCGTGGTCTTTCTGGCCGTTAAAAATTACAAACGGCGACTGGCTGCGGCGCTCAATATCTATCTGAAAAGCTTTGGACATAAATACTGCTACCTCACGCCCGGCATATTTTTCGATTATATATAATATTAAATTCAGGTAAGAAAAAGCCCCTCCGCTGGAATAAATGCCGTGTTCGTCGGTAATAATCCGGTCTTCTACCAATTGTACCTCCGGATACATTTTCCGGAAATCGTTAGCGGCCATCCAGTGGGTAGCGCATTTGCGGCCAGTTACCAGCCCTGTGGCGGCCAGCAGAAAAGCCCCTACGCACAGGCTCCCTACTTCTGCACCGGCTTTATATTGTTTTACAATCCAGGGCACAAACGCCTGGTTATTCTCCAAAACCTTGGTCATTTCTCCGTCCAGGGCCGGTATAATAATTAAATCGGTTTTAGCAATGGCGCTAATGTCGTTATCGGTAAATACAGTATAAAGACCGCCAGCTACGGGAACCTCTTTGGTTAGGCCGGCCAACTGCACTTTAAACAAAGCTGGTTTACCCATACTTTTAAGCAATTTGTTTACTTCGGTAAATACCTGGCGGGGGCCTTCTATGCTGCCTAAGATAGCTCCTTTGGGAACCAGAATGGTGATGTTTTTCATAGTAATATAAGGTTATAAGTTACTAAATGGACTTACGCATGCGCATTTTACTAAAAATATTGGGTATATTGATTTAAAAATTTAGCATTTTTTTCTTTCATATATTCTAATTGCCAATATAATTAGAAAAATTGTCGTAATTAACCCCTTTTTTTGCCGGAAATACACCCGCTTTGTTTTTGTATTTACCTGTATGTTTGCATAGTACAAGGCTTAAAACGCAAAAGGCTTAATACCTTTATTACTTTATTTCGCCGGAAAACTTAATACCGGCTAATCATATACAAACCAATTAATTAAAAGGCTTTAGGCAACCAAAAGCAAAGTAGCCTGGCCGGCTGGTTAAAAAAATATTATTTTACTGCATCCGCTTAAATTTATGTTTAACCTTAAAAATTTACTAACATGAACGCAGAAATTCAAACCTTAAAAAAATCAATTCAGATTAATGCACCTAAAGAAAAAGTTTGGGAAGTATTGCTCCAGGATAATTATACCCGCATTTGGTACGCCGAATTTAGCGAAGGCACCCACGGTGAAACAGACTGGCAACTGGGCAGCAAAGCAAAGTTTATGGATAGTAATAATGATGGGTTAGTAGGCACCGTAGTCGTAAACCGGCCCAACGAGGTTATTTCGATAAAATACGATGGCTTTATAAGCGGCGGTAAAGAAGATTACGAGAGCGAAGGCGCCCAAGCCATGAAAGGAACCCGCGAAACTTACCGGCTAACCGAAAATAATGGCATAACGCAACTAGCCATTGAACTAGACACCGCCGAAGAATATTACCTGTATATGTCGTCGGCTTGGAATAAGGCTTTAGAAAAAATTAAAGTACTGGCCGAACAGAACTAAAAAATTACTACAACCTAAATATTAAAACCTAACAAAAATGAAAGTACTGGCAAAAATATTAATAGGTATAGCCGGCTTTATTGCCTTAATACTAATTGTGGCCTTGTTTGTAAAAAAAGAATATACCGTGGAACGGGAAATTACCATAAATAAACCCCGCACCGAAGTATTTAACTACATCAGGCACCTGAAAAACCAGGATAATTACAGCAAATGGGTAAGAACCGACCCTAATATGAAAAAAGCTTACCGGGGCACCGATGGCAACGTGGGCTTTGTATATGCCTGGGACGGCAACGAGAAAGCCGGCCAGGGCGAACAGGAAATTAAAAACCTGACCGAAGGTGAGAAACTAGAAATAGAGGTACGGTTTATACGGCCTTTTGCCAGTACCGCCTACGCCCCCATGTCTACGGAAGCGGTATCTCCTACCCAAACCAAAGTAAAATGGGGCATGACGGGCGGCAATCCTTACCCGCTTAACCTGATGCATTTATTTATAGATGCTGTATTGGGCCCGGATTTAGAAACCAGCTTGGGTACCTTAAAAAATATTCTGGAGAAAAGCTAAGTTGGCGCCCTTAGCTCCCGCCAGCCTAATATTCTGTTGCGTTAGAAAACTTTGCGGCCCGGCTTATATTTCCGGCTATATTTTACCGCACCAGGAGGCAATAAGCGCAATATCAAACAATAATAAAATATAAAATAATTATTACTAACCTTTAAATATAAAAAAATGGCTACTAAAATATTCGTGAATTTACCGGTTAAAGACCTTAACAAATCTGTTGAATTTTTTACCAAACTCGGTTTTAGTTTTAACGCGCAGTTTACCAACGAAGACGCTACCTGCATGATTATTAGCGAGGATATTTATGTAATGCTGCTGGTAGAACCATTCTTCAGAACGTTTACTAAAAAAGATATTGCCGATACCAGCCGGACTACCGAAGTAATTACTTGCTTATCGGCAGATAGCCGGGCGCAGGTAGATGAACTGGTTGACAAAGCGTTTGCCGCCGGTGCCACCGAATCTAATTTTACTACCGACCAAGGCTTTATGTACGGCCGGAGTTTTCAGGATATAGACGGCCACTTGTGGGAAATAATGTACATGGATATGACCGCCATGCAGCAAGGCTAAACCCCACCAAATATTTTATTATACTTAAGAAAAGGTACCAAAATGGTAGAAGTTTTTAAAACAAATGTGGAAAATCCGAACCAGGCCAATATGCTGCTCGACCAGATTCACCGCCATTTTAGAAATTACAAAGCCAATTTCGACCTGGACGATTGTGATAAAATATTGCGGGTAAAAAGCGATTTGGAATTTATTCAACCGGCTGCTTTAATAAATTTATTGCAGGACTTGGGCTTTAAAGCCGAAGTCCTGCCTGATGAATAATACCAAGTAATATATTATGTTCTATTGCTCATAGCGGCAATATTTATTAAAGACCGAACTTACTTACCTTTAGTGTTCAGTCGTCTAAACCTTTTCCTGCCAATATTTTGGGAATGTATTTTTCAATTCTGCTTTCTCTTGTTTTGGGTTGTTTGGCCGCTGAAAAATATAACAAATAGCCCCTTTGCCGGCCTGGAGTTAAGCTGTTGAAAGCTAATTCTATTTCTTTATCGGTTTGGAGCAGTTTCTCAAATTCTTCGGGCCTATTAAATTCTGCGGTGTTTTTAAACGCTACTTTTACACCAGATTGCTCAATTTTAATAGCTTCTTTAACGTAGTCTTTAATTAACGTTTTAAGTTTTACAATATCATCCAGGCTTGTAAACCTCATTTGCCGCCGGTCTTGCACATTTTCGGTTTGCTGAATTAATAGGCCAGCTTTATCAGTAATTAAAACCCCTTTAAAGAAAAGAAGCGCACAATAATCTTTAAAGCCGTGAATTAATACTATGTTATTATTCTGGTAAGTATAGCATGGATGCATCCATTTAATTTGTTCATTTAGTTTACAGTCGAGCACAATTTCCCGCAGCAAAAACATTTCTTCGCGCCATTTTTTGGCTTTACTTAAGAACATATCAACTTCCGGATTCATAAATATTGCATTAATAACTTAACATAACTTTCCGGCTATCTGGTCTGAAATACCAGGAAACAACTGTTAAAACGAGTAATAATGTTGGTCCAAAATATTCCGCAATATTATCTCTAACGGCCAGGTGGGTAAAGATGGCGCCGGACATTAAAAAGAAGAAACCGGCATAAGCCCATTCTTTTATTAAAGGTAATTTAGGAATTAGAATAGCCACTACGCCTAATATTTTCCATACCCCAATAATTGTCAGAAAATACATAGGATAACCCAAGGCGTTCATTTTTTGCGCTTCTTCTTCCAGATGAATTAGTTGCACTACTCCGGTAGAAATCATTCCCAAAGAAAGCCAACTGGTAGCAACCCAATAAATAATTTTGTTTCGTTTTGCCATAATGGTAATTATTTTAACTGAAGTAGAATTTCCTGGAGCCGGTTATGCGCCATGTTAATGCCCTGGGCAAAAGGTAGTTTAAGCATATTATCGCGGTCATTTACCGACTTGTACACAATGTGCATGGTTAGTTTACTCTGCTCTTTGGTGAGTGGCTCAAAGGTTAAGAATTCAAGCTGCACCGGAAACGGGGTGTTTTCCATTTCAAAAGTCCGGGTAATTTTTTGGTTGGGTTCAAACTCGTGAATGGTGCCGTTAAAAAAGTGTTTATTGCCTTTGGGGTCGGTGGTTTCAAACAAATAACTACCGTGTTTCTTTGATTCCAGTTTAAGCACCTTGGTACCCATCCATTGTTCCAGAATTTCGGGTTCGGTATAGGCTTTAAACAACAGGGCTACCGGCAGTTCAAACGTTCGGGTTACTACAATTTCTTGTTTACCGTTTTCGGCTGAAACTTTTGTTTTTTGTTACACAGCTTTCTATTCTTTTGGTTTGTACGATTGCATTATTTGTTCCAGTTTATTAAACCTGCTCTCCCAAAGGTTACGGAACGGTTCCAGAAAGTCGGCTACTTCTTTCATTTTAACAGCATTCAGGTGATAATATATTTCTCTGCCGTTCTGTTCTTGTTTAAGCAATTCACATGCGGTAAGTATTTGTAAATGCTTGGAAACGGTGGGCCGGGCGGTATCGAAGTTTGCCGCAATGGCTCCGGCCGTCATTGATTGTGCGGCAACCAACAGCAGAATAGCCCTTCTGGTTGGGTCGGCAATGGCCTGGAATACGTCACGTCTTAAATTCATTATGTAGCTAATTGGCTTCAAATATAAATGTAGTTATTTAGCTACGCAATATTTTTCTTAAATATTATTTACAAAACGCTCACCATAATTGGGGATGGAGCAAAAAACCTGTATTGCATAACTTTGGGTAACTAGCAACCAGAGACTTATGTTAACTTTTCTACTAACCCTCGGCCTTATCTTTCTCTCCATTTCGGCTTATGGCCAGATAATTATTAAGGGCAGTGTGCAAGCTACTGACGGGCAACCCTTAGCTTATGCGAATGCGCTATTACTAAACCCCAACGATTCGTCATTGGTGAAAGGAGCGGTAGTTAATGCGTCGGGCTATTACACCTTTGAACAGGTAAGCCCTGGCTATTACCTGATTGCTGCCAGTATGGTGGGGTATGAAACAAGCTACTCTAAACCTTTTAACCTCATTTCCGCTACCACCGGTACGCACCACATGCAGCTATTAGTAGTAGCAACCAACGAAAAGCAACTGCAAGAAATAACGGTTACAGCTAGTAAGCCGCTTTATGAACAGCAAATAGATAAGCTGGTAATAAATGTGCAGAGCAGCATTACCGCTGCCGGATCAACTGCCTTGGAAGTATTAGAACGCTCGCCGGGAATTGGTATAAACCGACAAGAAAATAGTTTAACAATGAGTGGCAAGGAAGGCGTAGTAGTGATGCTGAACGGAAAAACAAGCAGAATACCAATGGCTACCCTAATGCAAATGCTTTCTGGGATGAATACCAATACCATAGAAAGAATAGAGCTTGTTTCTACGCCTTCTGCTAAGTATGATGCGGAAGGAAATGCCGGTGTAATTAATATTGTTTTGAAAAAAAGCTCAGCTATAGGTACCAATGGTTCTTATTCGGCAACGCTGGGGTATGGTTGGTATGAAAAGCCAGGTACTTCCTTTAATCTAAATCATCGGAGGCAAAAATTAAACCTATATGGCAATGGCTCTTTTCTGTGGGATCATGGCAGGAGTGAGATTACCAGCAATCGCAGCGTGGTTAATCAACCGGATGTTATACACACAGCTACTACCACAAACCGGGAATTACACAATATTAATTATACTGCTCGCCTTGGATTTGATTATTTACTTAATGAACATACTACCATAAGCGGGCTTTTAAATGGTTTTAATAATAGATCCGAACAGTTTGCTCGCAATCAAACTCAAATTCATCGTTCAGACCAGTTAGATAAGCGTATTCAAATGACGGATCATGAAGTAAATCAATGGCGCAACTTTATGGCGAATATTAATTTGAATCATATTTTCAGTAACAAAGGAGAATTAAATATTGATGCAGATTATTTATTTTATCACCACAACAATCCGCACGCTTATAAAATTAATTATTTTTTTGAGGAGGACACTCCTGATAAGCAAGAACAAATGCATAATACTAAAAGCACGCCTATTCAAATCTGGATTGGTAAAGTTGATTATAGTAAAAATGTAAGTGCGCAAACAAGGCTGGAAACTGGCATAAAAAGAACTAAATTCAATTTGAACAATGATGTTCTTTTTGAAAGATTTATTGGAGAAACATGGAAAGCTGATGAAGAATTTAATCAGAATGTAACAATGCAAGAAAACATAAGTGCCGCCTTCTTCAATGTAAACCATCAGTTTAACAGCAAAACCAACCTACAGACAGGATTACGCTGGGAATTTACAAGCACCAGTCTTAACGCTAGGCAAGGTGCCAATATATTAAACCGTAACTATCATAATTTATTTCCAAGCGTATTTATTTCGAGGGAATTGGCTAACCAGAATAAAGCACAGTTTTCTTATAGCCGCCGGATTACCAGGCCAACTTATACCGATCTTGCGCCGGCATTTACCTTTTTAGATCCTTATACCTACGGTTATGGCAATTCTGCTTTGCTGGCTACCCTTACGCATGCATTGCAAGCAGCCTACCAATTCAAAAAAAGCTACATGCTTACCTTACAATACAGCCACGACAAGAATGCTGTTTCCAGGCTTCCTGTTGTAACGCCTCAGACGAACAGGCAAATTTTAATTAAGGCTAATATAGCCAGTACAAACACCTTGGCTTTAGTACTGAATATTCCGCTCACAATAACTTACTGGTGGCAAATACAAAATAACCTGATTGGAAGCTGGCAGCAATCAAAAGCTGATTATTCAGGAGAAAAAATGGCTGCGGATGCCCGGTTTACCCAAATTAATTCTATCCATAATTTTAAACTTCCGGACAATTATTTTATTGAACTATCGGGCTTTTACAAGTCAAGGGCACTACATGGAATTTGGGAACTGCATCCAAGTGGTTCTCTTAACATAGGCATACAAAAGAAATTAAACCAGGAGAAAGGAACGCTGGCTTTTAATATAACCGATGTTTTCTGGACAAGCCAGTTTAAAGTTAGTGCCAACTACCCTGCTTCAAATCTTGATGCATTATTATTATTTAAGTATGAGCCCAGAGTAGTGCGGCTTACCTATTCGCGCAATTTTGGCAATAAAAATGTGAAAGCAATTAAACAACGGGTAACTGGTTCAGAAGAAGAGCGTAAGCGGGTCGGGAATTAATGCTTGAACTTAACCAATAGCAGTAAACGGCAAACTTGCGTTTTATTATAATAGAAATAAAAGCTGTTTCGTATTTCTGTTTCCAGAAGAATTCCGCGCCATTGGTGGTGTTTGCTGCCAACGCTAAAGCTTTGGCCAGACTACTTGCTGGTGCCTCCACACCAAAGGCAGCGGTTTTGGCCATTTTATAAAATGCTAAACAGCTTCATCTTTAAGGCTCCCTATATTTAAACACAGAAAATTAAGGTTTTTAATTAACCGTTTAACCTTGCAATTGTTGAAAGCAGTAAGTAAACGTCGATTTGCTATTCACAAATAATACTTATAATCTTTTGATAATCAATAGCATTTGCTTATTTTTCTTTACCTAATTCTTCCTTTTTTGTCAAGCTGATGCGCTACCTTTTCTTCGTTGTACTTTGGTGTGTATGGTTGCCGGCATTGAGCGAGCCGGTACTGACAATTACAGATACCCGAGAACCTATCCGGATAGCTCCTTACAGCTATGTTCTGGAAGACTTTGGCGGGAAACTCACCTATGCGCAAGTTTTACAAATGCCAAGAAGCTCTTTCGGGCTATTATTAAAAGAAGGTGTAAAAGGGCTTTTAAACCCACCAAAAACAATCTGGTTGCGATTAGAGCTAAAAAATAAAACAAGCAGCGAATTATTTTTGCTTTCTAAACAGCGGAGTTATCAGCGTTTAGATGTTTACGTGCTGGATGAAACAGGTAAGCTGACTATACAGCAGGTAGGCAATGCGCATCCCATGCGTAACCGGCTGGCACCTTTAGCCAATCCATTTATTTCGTTGGGTCATCATCCCAAAAAAATTCATGTGGCTATGTATCCTAATGATGTATACCGAGATTATATGGAGATTGCTGACCTGGGAAAATCTATTCAACATCAAAAACACCTGGGCTTTTGGCAAGGCATTGTGCTGGGTATTTATCTGCTGCTGCTGGTTTATGCAATTATTTTTGGTATTCGGTTGCGTTTGCCCATTTTAGGTTGGTATGCCCTTTTCCTGTTTACCAACACCCATTGGTTTCTGCATAGGAGCGGCTACTTCGATGAGTTTTGGGGTAATTCATCGCTTTACACACAGTTTATTAAATATTATCCTTTACGTTTCATGGTAGTTTCTTGCTGGGCTATTTTTCATATCAAGTTCCTGCATCTTAAGCAATATAGTAAGTTCCTGTACTACTTGCTTGTGGGCTGGCTTGGGCTGGAACTCATAAACCACCTGTGTTTAGTTATTTCTCAATATTTTGGGGCGGCCTTTGCCCCCCTCGATATGCCACTCTCCTGGCTGGGGCTCGACTGGGCAGCTAAAATTATTATTGCGCTTTTATTCATGCTGATTAGTGTAATATACGTATGGCGCAAAAACTTTCAGGAGGTACGTTTATACGCACTAGGTTTGGGCATAGGTATTACCGCTATGTTACTCAGTATAGTTACGCTCTATCATATATCCTGGCTTCCTTTTTATCCTTACAATTATACTTTCGTTTTTGGGTCGGTGGCTGAAATAATTATTTTTGCCTATGCCGTGGCCGAACAACACTGGCGGCGACAAACGCAAACCCAGCGCGAGCTTATTGCACAGCTAAGAGAGAACGTGCACCAGCGGGACAAATTACTGCGCATCCGCGACGAGATTGCCCGTGACCTGCACGACGAAGTAGGCGCCACCCTCACCAGTATTTCCATATCAACTAAACTCGTACAAAAGAAAGTAGGACTTCAACAAACCGATATTGAACCAATTCTGGCCCAGATAAACGCTGACTCGGAAGATACCATTCACAGCATACGCGACACCATCTGGGCATTAAATTCAGACAACGATGCGCCCGCAAAATTCCAGGAGCGGCTACGCACAGTAGCGCTGCAAATGCTAGCCAACCAGAACATAACGCTAACTTTCGACAGTGATGTAGCATTGGAAACTTTGCCCCCGTTTTCGATGGAACTGCGCCGCAATATTTACTTAGTTTACAAAGAAGCGCTGCACAATATTGTTAAACACGCGCAGGCGAATAAGGTAAGCATTCAAATCAGGCAGGCAGCGGGGCACTTACAAATTAATATTTCCGATAACGGAAGCGGCTTCGATACTGCGTCTCCTACCGAAGGTAATGGCCTGTTAAACTTTAAAAAACGAGCGCAAGAGGGTGGGTTTAAGGTTGGAGTACAATCAAAAGCCGGTACCGGTACAACCATATCCTTACAAGTATCTATTCAGGAGGCCGCTGCTATCACCATAAATCAGCCAATTAACTTATGATTTCGGTTTTGCTCTTTGAAGATAACAAAAGTCTGTGCCAAAGCTTAACCAGATATTTTAACAGCACCGACCGGGTAACAGTATTGGGTGCCTACCAAAATGCCAATGATGCGGTGGCCAAAGTGCGCAACCACAAGCCCGATGTAGTTCTAATGGATATTCAAATGCCGGGCTTGTCGGGTATTGAGGCGCTGCAAGGCATAAAAGCGGTTTACCCGCAAACCAAAGTACTCATTCATACGGTTTTTGAAGATGAACACCGCATTTTCTCGGCTATCTGTGCGGGAGCGTCTGGGTACGTGCTGAAGAGTCCGGACCCAGATGAAATATTGCAGGCTATTGAGGAGGTAAATAGCGGCGGAGCCCACATGTCGCCGAGCATTGCGGTTAAAGTATTGCAGATGTTTCAAAATCAGTTTGTACAGGCTCAACCGGTTTACGTGGCGCTTACGGCCCGCGAGCGGGAAATACTCACCTGCATGGTAAAAGGTATGAGCTACAAAATGATTGCGGACGCTTGTGTAATTAGTTTCAACACCGTTCATTCCCACATTAAAAACATTTACGAAAAACTGCACGTCAATTCGGCCCCGGAAGCGGTAGCCAAAGCAATAGCGCAAAAGTTGGTATAATGTAATTTATTAGGGAGCGAAATGCCGCCGGTTCCCCATCAGGTAAAATCTCACTTAAATATTCAGCCCACACACACACCTGACCTTAGGAAAATATTGAGAGTAAAGATAGGTAGACAAATTTAACGGCTAGGCTAAAAAGCGTGCAAGGCCGTCGGCCGTAGCATGCTGTTTATACAATATTAGGCGGCGTTTTTCTCAAATCTCCTTATGTTTTCCAACTCATGCTGCTTGTTATTTTTTTCTTCTTCTAAGTCGTAGTCGTCCTGCAGCCCGAGCCAAAACTTAGGAGAGTTTCCGAAGTAATAACTTAGCCTGAGTGCGGTGTCTGCCGTGATTCTTCTGTTCCCCTTTAATATCTCTGATATTCTGGTTTGCGGAATACTAATGTCTTTGGCAAGTCGATAAGCTGTAATGCTTAGAGGTACAAGAAATTCTTCCTGTAGAATTTCTCCCGGGTGTATATTAGGTAGTTTTTCCATATTCTTTAGTGGTAGTCAATAATTTCTACTTCTGAGGCCTGTCCGTTGTTCCATTGGAAGATGATTCTCCATTGGTCGTTTATCCGGATGCTGTAGAATGCTTTTAAGTTCCCGGATAGCTTTTCCAATCGGTTTGAGGGAGGAATCCGCAAGTCGGCTATGTTCTGCGAGTTGTTAAGCATCCTCAACTTACGCCTGCCAATCGTCTGCATTTCCCTTGGGAGCTTAGCGACCATCTCACCGTTCCAAATCTTTTCTGTTTCTTTTGAGCCAAAAGATATTATCATACTCCTGATTTACGGTAGTAACGCCAAAAGTAAGCAAATTGTTTGATTTTTAATATCTTGGGGAGAAGTTTTTTAAATGCCGCCTAACGGTCTCGTATAAACACCGTGCTAGGCCGTCGGCCGTAGCATGGTGTTTATGCAATGTTGGCTGTTGGCTTTTTATTTTCCAGGATTGTCTTTCACTAAGGTTAATGCTCTTGGATTACGTCTATCTAATATGTTTTGGATTCTTTTTTCAGCATTTCCTTGTCTCCCATCACCATCATTTATTTCCCTTCCATGAACTACATCAATAGTAGTCATTATATTAACGCAGGCATAATGTTGCTCAACTCCAGTATCTTTTTCAAGTTTGCCAAAGTTTCTTTCAGCTGTTTTTTTATAACCATAGTTTAGAAAAGTTTCAATTGTAGCCTCTGGAAATTTGTTCTTCAAGTTTAACAAAGATGTTTCAATCAATTGCATTACAGTATCAGCAAAGGCAATAGTCTCTTGTCTATTGGGTATATAGCCTTTATGAATGACCGAATTCCTGAATGGAACCTCTTTATTGGTATTTAGCAATAAAGGCTCTTCTCCAAATGCTTGGCTATATAAAAATATATAAGCACCAAGTTGTCTTTCAGATTGATTGGATACATTTTTCCAAATTTTATCAATTTTATCAAACTCATTACTAGATGACTTTAATATGGACTTGATAAAGAATTCATAATACCTTTCCATTGAAGCAGTTAAAGTAGAAACTGCTTCCCTAAAGTAACCGTCAGCAATAGCATTAAGTCCATATTCATAAAGTATTTCAAAGTCAATATTGTCTATAACAGTTTTGGATTTATGACCTTTACTACAATTAACTTCATAAACACCTGTATTATTAACCTGCTCGAATGGTGTCATAATTGGCTCTCCTATATTTGACTCTGGAGCACCATTTTTAACTTGTTCCATTATACAATCAAAGCATATTAGGTCTAAAAGCATCATTGTTTTATAGTTTTAAGCTTGCAGCCAACTAGCTGCTAAACGGAGTTCGTTCCGGTTATCACACCCCCGTTAGCTGGCTAAACGGAACTAGACTAACGAATATACTATATATAAATATAATTATAAATTAAATTAAAATTATTGCTGATATTCCTTATCTGAGGCGTTATGCTCAACAGCTTTCTTGCTATTGCTAAATAATTCATGTTTTAAAATATTTAAACTACCAGTAAATCTAACAACGGGAAAGTTTGCGGGATAAAAGTACCTAAGGCATTTTAACTATATTTGTACATTAAGTATAGTTACCTAACGCTGCTGTATGTCGCCTACTTTAGTTATTAGCATAATTGCCGTTTATTTTTGTTTGCTGGTGTTTATTTCTTTTTTAACCAGCAGCAAAAAAGATAATACCGAAAGCTTTTTTTTGGCTAACCGCAAGTCGCCGTGGTTTGTGGTGGCCTTTGGCATGATTGGCACTTCGCTTTCCGGGGTTACGTTTATTTCTATTCCGGGCATGGTAGCCAAAGCCCAGTTCTCGTATCTGCAATTGGTTTTCGGGTATTTATTAGGTTACTTGGTTATTGCCACTATTTTAATGCCGCTGTATTACCGGCTCAACCTGGTTTCTATTTATACTTACCTGGAGCAGCGGTTTGGCTTTTGGTCGTATAAAACGGGGGCTTTTTACTTTTTGCTGGCCCGCACCATTGGCGCGGCTTTGCGTTTGTACGTGGTAGCGGGCGTATTGCAGTTAGCGGTTTTCGATGCACTGGGCGTGCCGTTCTGGGCTTCGGTATTTATTACCATTCTGTTAATTTGGGTGTATACGTTCCGGGGCGGCATGAAAACCATTATCTGGACCGATACTTTCCAGACGCTGGCTATGCTGGTTTGCGTAGGCTGCAGCATTGTAATGATATCGCAGGAGTTAAACCTTTCTTTCCAGGGCTTAGTCGATACCATCGACCAAAGTGCTTACTCACAGGTATTTTTCTGGGATTTTAAAGATTCCCGTTATTTTGTAAAACAATTTTTCTCGGGCGCTTTTATTGCCATTGTCATGACTGGGCTGGACCAGGACATGATGCAAAAAAACTTAACTTGTAAGACCCTGGGCGATGCGCAGAAAAATATGTTCTGGTTTAGCATTATCCTGGTTTTTGTAAATATTTTGTTTTTATCGCTAGGGGCGCTGCTTTACATTTATGCTAATTCTAAAGGCATTGCCCTACCCGAAAAAGGCGACGACGTTTTCCCGTTCCTGGCACTTAATTATTTTTCATCGTTTTTGGGTATTGTGTTTATTCTGGGCATTGTGGCCATTACGTATGCCAGCGCCGATTCGGCTTTAACCGCCCTTACCACTTCTTTCTGCGTCGATTTTCTGGATTTTGACAAACGCACCGAGCAGGAACGCAGCCGCTACCGCTACTTCGTGCACATTGGCTTTTCGTTGCTGCTCATGCTGGTTATTATTATTTTCCGGATTATTAACGACGAAAGTGTGGTAACCGCGGTATTTAAAATTGCCGGCTATACCTACGGTCCGCTGCTGGGGTTGTATACTTTTGGGGTATTTTTTAAACGCCAGGTGCGCGATAACCTGGTGCCTTTTATTTGCATTTTGTCGCCGCTGGTTACCTATATGTTTAACCTTAACTCCAAAGACTGGTTCTGGGGCTACGAGTTTGGTTTTGAAGTTTTAATCCTGAACGGATTCTTAACCCTGCTGGGCTTACTGGCCATTTCGGTAAGTAAAAACAGGAAACCCATACCAGCCATTTAATTTAAAGCCACCGGCTAATACCGGGTGGTTTTTCTTTGGGCAACCCTACTATAAAATAACCGCCGATAAACTTATCTGCGATTGGGTTTGTTTAAAATTTAGCTATCGCAAAAGAATCATCCTTTAATTTCCAGGATTACGTAACTTTGCCGGTAGTAATAAAAGCCCGGGAACCGGGTTTTTTCATCAAGACTTAGAGAATATTCGTTAATGGCAAGACGCGGATCCGGCATTAATACCGAAACCACTCCCGGAACAGAAACAAAAAAACGCATCAGCAAAGAAAGCTTTAAACAAGGAAGCCGCATTTTCAGTTACGTTAAACCTTACCGGTTTAAATTTATTATCGGCCTTATTTTCCTGGCCCTCTCCAGCAGCACTTTCATGGTTTTCCCGGCCCTAACCGGCCAACTCGTCGATAGTGCTACCGGCCAAGCCTCCCGGTTACTGAAAGATATTAACCTGATTGCCCTGGGATTATTTGGGGTGATATTATTACAGGGTATATTTTCGTTTTTCCGGATTTACTTTTTTGCCCAGGTCAGCGAAAATGCGGTGGCCGATATTAGGCGGTCGCTTTACGCCAAATTTGTGGTATTACCCATTCCTTTTTATGAGCAACGCCGGGTTGGCGAAATTACCAGCCGCATTACTTCCGATGTAGCGCAACTGCAAGATACCCTTTCGATTACCCTGGCCGAGCTTTTCCGGCAATTAGTTACCTTAATTGTGGGGGTTATTATTATAATGGTTACCTCGGTTAAGCTTTCGCTGTTTATGCTGGCTACTTTTCCGGTGCTGGTATTAATGGCCTTTATTTTTGGCAAAAGAATTAAAAAACTTTCCAGAGCTACCCAGGAAGAAATTGCCAAAACCAACGTAATTGTAGAAGAAACGCTGCAAGCCATAAACGTGGTAAAAGCTTTTACGAACGAATTATTCGAGATTGGCCGGTACAACCGTTCGCTTTCTAACGCTGTGCGCAACGCCTTGCAGGCTTCTTATTTCCGGGGGGCTTTTGTGTCGTTTATTATTGTGGGCTTGTTTGGCGGCATTATTCTGGTGCTTTGGTACGGGGCTTCCCTCGTAGAAGCCGGCGAACTGACCATCGGCGATCTGGTACAATTTATTATTTATACTACTTTTATTGGCGCTTCGGTAGGCGGTTTAGGCGATATGTACGGCAAAGTGCAATCGTCGTTGGGTGCTGCCGATCGGGTACTGGAAATATTAGACGAGCCGGTAGAACCCACGCACCTGCCCACTAACCCAGCCGAGCAGAACCTTACTATTGCCGGCAATATTGCATACCAAAACGTGGCTTTCTCCTACCCTACCCGCCCCGATATTGCGGTGTTAAAAGATATTTCGTTTGGGATTAGAGCTGGCGAAAAAATTGCCTTGGTTGGGCCCAGCGGTGCTGGTAAATCTACCATTGTATCGTTGCTGATGAAGTTCTACGAGCTGAGTTCGGGCAAAATATTAGTAGATGGCCGCGATATAAATACCTTAAACTTAACCCAGTTGCGCCAGCACATTGGCATTGTGCCGCAGGAAGTATTGTTGTTTGGCGGTTCTATCCGCGAAAATATTGCCTACGGCCGGCCCAACGCTACCGACGAAGAAATAGTTACCGCTGCCCGTAAAGCCAATGCTTACGATTTTATTCAATCTTTCCCCGAAGGGCTGGATACTTTGGTAGGGGAACGCGGAATTAAATTATCGGGTGGTCAGCGCCAGCGCATTGCCATTGCCCGAGCCATTCTCAAAAACCCGGCAATTCTTATCCTCGATGAAGCAACGAGTTCTTTGGACTCTGAATCGGAAAAGCTGGTGCAGGCGGCCATGGACGAGCTCATGAAAAACCGGACCAGCATTATTATTGCGCACCGCTTATCTACCATCCGGAAAGCCGATAAAATATTGGTTATCGAAAACGGCCGGATTGTAGAACAAGGCACCCACGAAGATTTATCTTTAAACGAAAACGGCTTATACGCGCACTTATTAAAGCTACAGTTTGAGCTAAGTTAAATAGTTAAGTAACTAACAGCAAGGTAATTATATTGCCTGATGCGTAAAGCAGCAGTTTTTCCGGACGGAAAGCTTCTTTTTACGTATCAGGCAATATTTATTTTGTGCTAACTTTACCCGTATTCCAAAACCAACCCAATGCGAATTCCGGCTCTTGCTTTTTTATTTACATTGCTTTTCCCTTCCCTGCTGCTGGCCCAGGAACCCCGGATGCGTTACCGGGCAAAAAAAGCTATTTATTTAGACGTTGGTGGCAGCGGCGGCATTACCGCTAACTTCGATTACCTCACCATGGAGATCGATAATATTAAAACCAGTATTCGGTTAGGCGGCGGATTATACCCTTACAAAGTAAACGGCGAAAGTAAATTAATGCCGGTCGTGCCACTCGAATTTTTAGGGTTTGTAGGCCAGAAAGCCGGCAACCTGGAACTGGGCCTGGGTTATACCCACCGCTTTTCAAATGAACCCTCGCAACCCGATTACCACCTAACGGGCCGGGTTGGCTTCCGGTACCAGCAGCCCCGCGGCGGGTTGGTTTTCCGGCTGGGCTACATTCCGTTGCTGTACAAAGATCCCGAAAGTATCCGGCGCAATTATGTACTATCGCCGGCTTTTGCCTTAAGTGTTGGGGCCAGCTTTTAATTTTCTTTTATTGGGGTTTTCAGGTAGCTTTTCCTAATTTTACAACTGATTCTGGTTTAAATAAAAGAACAGTAAATTACGTATTATGAGAAGAAGAGGAACCATTTTTACCTTTGTAATAGCCCTGGCAATATTTTGTAGCCAGCAGGTTATGGCCCAGTTAACTATTCCGGCCGCTAGCTCCCCAGCAACCGTAACCCAGCGGGTTGGTCTAACCGACATTACCGTTAAATATTCCCGCCCGAGTTTGAAAGGCCGCAAAATGTTCGGCGAAACCTTGCCTTACGGCCAGCCTTGGCGGGCCGGTGCTAATAATTCTACCGTTATTGAGTTTAAAGACCCGGTAACTTTACAAGGCACACCCGTACCCGCCGGCGAATACGCTATTTACACCATACCCGGCGAAACCGAATGGACGGTAATTTTTAACAAAAACACCAAACTGGGCGGTAATACCAAAGATTACAAAAAAGAAGAAGACGTAGCCCGGTTTAAAGTAAAACCTTTAAAAACACCAACCAAAACTGAAACCCTGACCATTAATTTTGCCGATGTAACCCCCTCTACCGCTAACCTGGAAATATTATGGGAGAACACCTCGGTTAAAGTAAAAATTATTGCCGAAGTAGAAAGCAAAGTAATGGCCCAGATTCAGGAGCAGGTAATTAATGGCAAAGATGTGAAGCCGGATTTATACGCCGCCGCTGCCGTTTATTACCTCGACACGAACAAAGATCCTAAATTGGCGCTGGAATGGATTAAAAAAGCCAACGAGAAAGATCCTAAATTCTGGAACATGCACACCCAGGCCAAACTACACGCCAAAAATAAAGATTACAAAGGTGCTATTGCCTCTGCCGAAAAGTCGATTGCCCTGGCCAAAGAAGCCAAAAACGACGACTATGTGCGTATGAACGAGAAAGCTATTGCCGAGTGGAAGAAAATGTAAGCTGATTTACTAAAAATAAATATTAAATAAAAAAGCCACCTACACGGTGGCTTTTTTATTTAGTGGCTGAAGTCTTTTTTAGCTCCACTTTCTCCAACTTTGTTCAACCAACGCAATTATGTCTTGTGGCGGTTTAGAGCATAATTTTCCGTAGGCTAGATAAAAAGCTTATCAATCATGTCGCCAAGATCGCTCACTTCTAACGTAAACATGATTATAATTATGCCCAGTACAATTTTTACCAATATTTGAATAGAGAAACCTGTCTTTTTTGGAGAAGTACATTTACTGACGGAAAATAAACAAAATAAAGCAGCAGCAGAAAGGCGCCAAAACCAGGGTTGTTCCCCATTTAAGCAATATTCCGTGATTTCCATTTTGTTGCAAATAAATTATAATAGAAGCTGTTTAGTATTTCGGTTTTAAACAGAATAAGCTGCCATTGGTGGTGTTATCACCGCCAATTCTAAAACTTACGGCAACTACTTGCTGGTGACAACACGCAGCAAGGGCACCAGTTTTCTCCAATTATCCAAATGCTAAACAGCTGCATATTAAAACTTGTGGATTTAATATTTTGCTCTTGAAAATTAAGATTAGCATATTTAAAAACAAACTATCAGAAATTATTCTATAGATACTTTCACCATCCCCACCATAAGCACCTAATAGAAGCTAATTTATTAATTTCAGGAAAAATTCGGCTAATTCTTAAAGATAGAAGTCCGGTAGGACAGGTTTATCTGGAGGCTATACGATTTTATGGTTCCGGTAGAGGTATAAGCTCCCGGTTCAGAAACCTTTTCGCCGGTTAGCTTCTTAAAAGGCATGGCATACGCGGCAGATAAAGCAAATTGCTTATATTTTAAGCCAATTTCCGGCACGATACCTAATCCGCTGGATTTATAATCGGGAAACAGTTCACTTTCCACATTATTGGTTAACCTCAACGGAATATCGCCCAGTTCCAGTTCCGATATAAAAAATCCAGCGCCTAATTTGGCATAAGGCTGTAAACCATTCCTGGCAGGCGCATACGTTATGTTCAATAACAAATTTGTGTTTTCCAGCGCTCCTGCCTTCAGGTACCCGTTTATTTGTTCGCCGTTTATGATGGCGTTTTTTATAAAACGGGCTTTGCCATAGCTGCCATTAAAACCTACCCCTGCATATAAATCTGGTGTGAGGGCATAATCAAGGGAAACAAAATAACTGAAGCCCAAGCCAAATTCCGGGCTGTATTCTGCCTGTGAATAAGAAACATTTTTTTCAGCTAAGACTGGCAAATAATACCCTAACCCAGCCGAAATGCTGTATTTATTGTTTCGTGCAACGAGCGCTGTTGGTGCAGGTTGGTTGTTATTTGTGCCGGTTGCCATGCTGTTTTCTGTTTGCGCGTGCGCAGCAAAGGCCAGCAGGAACAAAATTCCGGTTAAAGTAAGTCTTGATCTCATCTTTTGCTTTTTAAACAAACCACTGTATTGTAGCAGTACGCCGAAATTTTACAAGCGATACAAATTTTGAGATTACTGTACGGAAAAAAAAGAAAGTGACGTTTGTGTAAAGCCCTAAAACAGCCCGAATTGTGGTATTAAAGCACATATGCCTTGCCCCAACATCATCTTTCCCGGTATGCATTATAACCCCGACAGCCACACTTAACAGAATTCCGGTTTGCCGTGAACCTGATTTAAAGATGCGATGCATTTACAGCAAAATTCGGGTATTCATTTAGTAGTAGATACAGGAAAAAACTGCTATTTCAAGCGTAAATTGGTCAGGCACCGGCTGTTACCTCTTCTGCGGCAGTACAACCTGAAAGAAATAACCAAATCCGATTACCAGTAAACAACCAATTGGGTTAAGCCATAAAAAGCCAACTTCAGTAGTTGTATAGGTTAAAATAACCAATGCCTCGGCTACCACGGCCGCCCAGAAAACCGCATTAGCTTTAATATATTTAAGGTAAAACCCGACGACAAATATTCCCAAGATGGTACCATAAAAAAGCGAACCCAGAATATTTACTGCTTGAATCAGGTTATCGAGCTGCGAGGCCAGCGTGGCAAAAAGAATGGCAAATAAACCCCAGCCAATGGTAAACAGCTTGGAAGCTTGCAAATAATGGGTATCCGAAGCCTGGGTGCGGAAAGACCGCTTGTACATATCAATAACCGTAGTTGAGGCCAGCGCATTTAACTCCGAAGAGGTAGACGACATGGAAGCGCAAAATATTACCGCCAGCAGCAACCCAATAATACCGGTAGGCATGTACTGCATTACAAAAGAAATAAATACGTAATCGGTGTCCTTTACTTCGGCCTTGGGGTTGGCTTTTTGCAACAAGCTTTTTACTTCGTTACGAATAGCTTTTCCTTCGGCTTCAATGCCGTTAAGTTCTGCGCGGGCGCTGTTAATGGCCGTTTGGTCTTCGGCCTGAATGCCGCGCAGCATGTCTTTTACAACCCTGGTTTTCTCTTTAAAGTTGGCATTGTGCTCGGTTTCGAGTTGTATTAAGTTGCCGGCGTAAGAGGTTTCGTAGAGTCTTTCTTTTACTACTTTGTTAAAAAATACCGGCGGCTGCACAAACTGGTAAAACACAAAAACCATTACCCCAATAAACAAAATAATAAACTGCATGGGTATTTTCAGGAGCCCGTTAAAGAGCAATCCCAGGCGGCTTTCGGTAATAGACTTACCAGATAAATACCGGGCCACCTGCGATTGGTCGGTACCGAAATAAGACATAAATAAAAACAAGCCGCCCGTTACCCCCGACCACACATTGTACCGATCGTTCCAGTCGAAGGAAAAATTAATCAGGTTGAGTTTATCCATTTTGCCGGCTACCTGCACAGCATCGTAAAACGAAACATCTGGTGGCAGCATGTTAATTACAATAATGCCGGCCACAATCATGCCGCCCATCATTACGGCCATTTGCTGCTTTTGGGTAACACTTACCGCCCGGGTACCGCCCGTAACCGTATATAAAACAACTACCAGGCCCAATATTATATTGGTGGTATTTACATTCCAGCCCAGAATAGAAGATAAAATAATAGCCGGCGCGTAAATGGTAATACCCGCAGCCAAACCCCGTTGCACCAGAAACAAAAAAGCGGCCAGCGACCGGGTTTTTAAATCAAAGCGGCTTTCTAAAAATTCGTAGGCCGTATAAACCTTCAGGCGGTAATAAATGGGAATAAACGATACGGAAATAATTACCATGGCAATGGGCAGGCCAAAGTAAAACTGCAAAAAGCGCATGCCATCTTCGTAAGCCTGGCCCGGCGTAGACAAAAAAGTAATGGCGCTGGCTTGGGTAGCCATAATCGACAAACAGATCGTCCACCATTTTTCGGAATTATTGCCTTTTAAATAGCCTTCAATATTCTGGCTGCCCCGCGTTTTCCACATGCCATACAGGGCAATAAAAGCCAGGGTACCTACCAAAACCCCCCAATCGAGATAACTCATTCGAAATATTGGGTTATGGCGTAAAACACAACAATCTGCAAAATAAGCGTGCCGATTACCATATAATAAAACGGACGCCAGGATTTAAAAAAAGGAGGTTTATGATTATCAGTTGAACTTTCTTGATCCATGAATTATTTGTTTTTACCAGTAGAAATCAGGTTGGTAAACAGGCGGTAAGCGCCCGGAACCCCTGCCGGTAATTGCCTAAAAAAAGCGTACCCGGTATAAATGTAATAGCCTTTGCCGTGTTTGGCTACCAGCAAACCGCCTTCCCGGGCTGGCTCGCCGGGGTCGTTAGAAGATAAAATTGCTTCGTATTGGTTATCCCATTTATTTGCAAAATACAAGCCCCGCTCCTGCACCCAGTTGTTAAAATCGGCAGCAGTTATTTTGTTAGGATAACTAAGTACCGGGTGATTAGGTTTTAAAAACTTGACCGGTGCATCTTCTACAGCTACCCGGTCGCGGGAAAGTTGGAATGGGTAAGGCCCAAGTTTATCGGTAACCAACCCGGAATTAACGTTGTATTGCACCACCAGCGTACCGCCTTGTGCTACATAATCGAGTAAAGCGGCCTGGGCAAATTTTAAATAATTATCGGTATTGTAAGCCCGTACGCCAATTACCACCGCATCAAAGCGTTTTAATTCTGAGGTAGTTAAGTTGTGATCGCTTAATAACGTAACCTGGTACCCAATCTGGCTCAGGCTGGCGGGCACCTCGTCACCGGGGCCCATTAAATAACCAATCTGAGAGCCGCTTTTTTTCAGGTCGAGGCGGGTAACTTTGGCAGTAGCTTCCGGAAATAATTGCAAAGCCGGAATATGGCGGTAATCAATATTTACCAAACTTTGGTTATACGATTGTCCGTTGGCTTGTACCACGGCGCGCAAAGTACCTTCGCTTTGGGTACTGGTTGGGTAAACCTGGAAAACAAAGCTTTTTTCTTCTTCTTTCACCGGCAAGGTAAAAGCGGCCGAAGCGGGTTCAACGCGCCAACCCATTGGTACTTCCAGCGTAACCCGGCCGCTGGTATTTTCCTTGCCAGCTTTAACGGTTACCGTCATTTGCTTGGGTTTATCATCAGCAAACACCAAAACCTTATCGGTCAGGTTTACGAAAACCGGCGGTGTAACCGAAAAGGGCTTGTATATTTCTCCTTCTACGGGGTCAACGCGCTTGTAAACCACTGGTACGGTAAAGGTAAAAGGCTCCTGGTTAATTAACACGGTGTATTCAGCCGCTAAAGCCGATGGGTTTTCAGGCAAGCCAATCAGTTGCTGGTCGTTTACCGCGTACATACCCAAAGTGCCTTCTTGTTTTAACCAGTAAGGCTGCGAAGTTGGCATTTGGGCCGGTAAGGTTAGCGCCACTTTAGCCGAAACCAGGTTTTGCTGCAAAGATTTATTCTGGTTTATTACTTGGCCAGTTACCGGAAAAGTTATTTTCTGAAGTTCTACGGGCACCGTTGAGCGGCTAACCGCGATGGCATTAACGCTAATTTGTTCGCCGGGGGTAGCAGAACTTTGGGCCGCGGTAGCTTCTAAAAACAGGCCGAGGCAAGATTTTATTAATTCCTGCAAATCGGCTTGCTTCTGGGCTTTGTACGGGTTTTCGGGTAAATTATTGATGGCCGATTTTACCTGCAATAATAAGGGAACACTGGCCGACGGATTAGCCGGATTATATTGGGCAATGGTTTGCTGCAGCAATTTAGCTACTTTCTCTCCGCCTTTTACCCGGTTCCAGGTAAGGTTAATGCCCTCGAATAAATCGGTTTTGGTTTCAGTACCTTTGGTGTGCACTAAATATTCGGTTACTTTGCCGTAATTGCTGCCGCTGCCGAAACCCTGGCTTTTGTGCATACTACGGCTGGCGGCGGCTATTTCGGGGTAAGATTTGCCAAGAATGGGGTTAAAAGTACTTATTTCAATGGCTAGTTTGCCAGTGGGGTCGAACTGGTTTTCGCCGCCGTAAAAAAACGAGGAAGTATTCCACAACAACCGTTTGGGTTGCCACACCGCAACAAATTTTAATTGCTCCGGATAACGTTTAGGGTCGGCGGCCGCTTCAAAAGCTTCGGAAGCCAGAATGGCCGAGGTGGTATGGTGGCCGTGCGTGCCACCGGGTTCCGGCGAAAAACGGGTAACCATTACATCGGGCTTAAATTTCCGGATGGTCCAAACCATGTCGGCCAAAACTTTTTCTTTATCCCATATTTTAAGGGTTTCCTGGTAATCTTTCGAAAAACCAAAGTCATTGGCGCGGGTAAAAAATTGCTGGCCACCATCGAGTCGCCGAGCTTGTA
This sequence comes from Adhaeribacter rhizoryzae, assembly GCF_008629685.1. GTDB lineage: Bacteria > Bacteroidota > Bacteroidia > Cytophagales > Hymenobacteraceae > Adhaeribacter > Adhaeribacter rhizoryzae. The sequence continues at coordinate 217,766 of NZ_VWSF01000003.1, forward strand.
ATAATTCGTGTGTCCGGATTAGGCCCAGCCGCTCGCGTATTTCCGGACCAATCAGGTTTTGCCCTCCATCGCCGCGGGTCAGCGATAAATAACCGGTTTGCACCATTTTTTCGTTCGCCAGCCAGGCAATCAGCGCCGTATTTTCATCATCGGGGTGCGCAGCCACGTAAAGGGCGCTGCCCACCACATTTAATTTTTTTAACCGGAGCAGAATATCGGCAGCATCGGGCTTAACGGGGGCCTGGGCTTTTAAGTCCGGCTTATGAATAGCTAAAAAAAAGAGGAATAACCCAGAAAAAAGAAAAAGCTTCCGCATTTGTTAAAATTAATCGGCTGTTAATTTGCCCTTACAACGAATAATAAATATTGCTGGTATTTAGGTACCCTGGCGAATTCTATAAACTTGATGAAAGCCCTAAAATAGACAAATATTTTTATTCTGTAGCTTAATAAAACCAGCTGGCTTTTAATATATATACTTATTGACAGATTGGATTATGCGACGGCTGAGTTGCCGTATAGATGTGGTTAGACCAATATTATTCTAAACTATTCATAATTTCTTCCTTAACAGGAGGTAGAATTTGATATTCAGCTATTATTAACCGCTTTTCCAGCATTATATTGGAATAGTTTTCTAAGAAACTACTAAACAGATTATTAATTTCTTTTTCTCTTTCTAATTCTGACAACTTGCTTTCTAGGTTAAATAGATTTTCAAATTCTTTAGGTTCTCTTCTGAAAATATCGCCAATATCTCTAACAAGTTCTTTTGAGATAGAATGACTTTGACCAAAGATGTCCTTGATATATGTTTTAATATTTAAATAATAAAAGTTGCTAAAATTGGATTTTTGAAGGCTTAGAACTAAAATGGAATCCTCAGACTCTTTAAACCAAGCAGAATAAACATACTTGAACCCATTTGCCTTAGCTACCTTGTTAAAAATATTTTTAAATTGTTTATTGTCCATAATTTCGTCTATCTAATAAATAAATACACCTGTCTCATACAGGCATTCATTAGCATTATCAGATTATTCCCAAGCTACATTTTCTTTTAGCACCCGGGCAGGTACACCGCCGGCGAGGCACCGGGCTGGAATATTTTTATTAACTACCGCTCCGGCCGCAATAATGGCACCATCACCAATGGTAACGCCTTTCAGAATAGTTACATTCATGCCAATCCAGACGTGGTTACCAATGGTTATGGGCAGGGTGGGCTGATGTCCGGCGGCTAATATTTGGTGATCATCTGAATCTCTAATGGTAACGTTTTCCGAAATAGCTACATCATGCCCAATCTCGATGCGTTCGAAACAATTTAAATTAAGGCTATGGTTAATGTAGCCGCTTCCTAATACCAGTCGTGCATTTTTGTTTACCACCAACCGGGTTCCTGAATAAATTTTAAATTCGCCGTTAACCTGTAAAGTGGCGTTCTCATGAATACTCAACATACCCGGAAAATTATCTTTGTGCCACCAATATTCATTAAAATGGAACGAAGCACCGTTTTGCACCTGCAGGTTACCGGTTGGTTTTAACAATAAAGTCGAATTTCGATTAATAAAAACAAACCCATTGCCTTTGTTTTTTAACTGAGCTTTAATTGAATTGCCTACGCTTAAATGATTTATATTTTTTACTAAGCTTTTAAAATAACCAATACTCAACCTCCCGTACATATACTTTCTTTTAACCCGATAACTCTTTTGTAAATTATAGCCTAGCCGACTTAATGACTTAGCGGCTCCAAATCCAAAAAACCGCTTTCAAATATATTAAATATTTAATATAAAATTAAAGATTAAAAAGACAGAAAGTAGGTTATTGGATAAACGCCCCTTACCAATTGCAAAAAGCTTAATATTCAGGAGGGGAATTGGAGAATTTTACTGATGGGGATTAAACACAAGTAAATATTTAATTACTTATTGACTGCTATTTGGCAGGGCTTAAAAAAGAAGTTTAAGCAAACCACCTTTGTTATTCAGGTGGAACCTATTTGGCAGGTAACTAAATAGGTTCCTCCTGAATGACAGGGATGAGTTCCTTAGACTAACAAACTGATTTTGTATTGCATCTGCTTAATATTTGTATTTCATCTGCTAAATAAAAAACCCACCTTGATTGTACCAAAGTGGGTTTTCTGTAGGGGAAAAGTTTAGGTTAATTATCGGCTTATTATTCCGAAGGTGTTTAGCAAAGCAGGAGAACTTCCAATCTGGGTTACTTGCTCTTGCGGATATAAATATTACCGTTAAAGTTTTTGAACAGGATTTCGGGGCCGCCGCCGTTTATTTTACCGGTAAGCCACTTATCGAGGTAAATGCGGGTGCCGGGCCGGGCATCGTTGCCCCGGAAATTATTGGGCGGTACTACGCCTTCGGTTTTGCCGCCTTTTTCCAGCGCCATGTCAAAATCGGTAAAAACTTCGCCGTTATCAGATTTTAGCTTGGCGTTAAACTTGGCCGATGGCGGCAGCGTAACATCTATTTTGCCGTTGAGGCTGCTAAAGGCCATGGGCATATTGGGGGTAACTTTTTTAAAGCTAGCTATAATATCGCCGTTTAAGGTAGAGGCCGAGGCGCTGCCCGCTACGTTGCGCAAGGTAATATTGCCGTTCAGGTTATCTACGTCCAGTTCGCCGTTTACATCTTCTACCAGTAATACGCCATCGTTCAGCGTTTTTAATTTCACCGAAAAATCGTAAGGCACCTGAATTTGCAAGTCTACGGCGCGGTTAAAAGCATCGGTTTTAACGGTAACGGTATTATTCTCTTCCCGAACTTCTAATCCGGTAGTGGAGGTTTGTATCCGGCGCATGCCTTGTGATTCGTCGTTGTCGCGCGGTTTGTTTTTGCTTTTACCATCGCGGGCGCTGTAAGTAACCACTACATCTTTGCCTTTGTGCCCCGTAACCATTATAGAGCCATTGAGCAGGTTGGCCCGCAGGGTACCGGGTTTGTTGGGTTGGCTAAGCGGTATTTGTATTTTTTCGGAATCGTTGTTTTGCGCTATAGCTGCCGTTAGGGTATTCATCAGCAGGCAAACCACTACCGGCAAACTCTTTAAATAAGTTTTCATATTTATAATCAGTAAAAATATTTCAGGATTTAATTTAAGCTTAGGATTCTTTTTTCTTCAGGTAAATATTGCCGTTCAGGGTTTCGAAGCGCAAGGCCGGTCCACCTTTGCCTACTTGGTAATTTTGCTTTTTATCTATTTTGTATACCGTGCCGGAGCCCCGTCCTTCGCTATTTTTAATTACTTGCACCGGCATCATTTCTACGTCGTTCAGGTCGGTGTAAAATTGACCGTTCAACGATTTAAAAGAAACCGTAGCGTTCAGGTTAGGCGCATAATGCACATTAATATTGCCGTTAACGGTTTTAAACTCTGAATCGGCAGGAGGATTGCCGGCGTAAAATATATCGATACGGCCGTTTACGGTACTGGCATCGGTTTTACCCGCCACGTTGGTAAGTTTAAGCGGGCCGTTTACGTTCCGAATTTTCAAATCGCCGGTAACACCCGTAACCGTTACGTCGCCCTCCGTTACTGTAGATAACGCTAGGTTAATTTTGGCCGGTACACGCAACGTCATATCTACCTGGTATTTATATTTAATATCATCCAGGTTAATATTCATGTTCCGGCCCCGGCTTTTTTTCCGGAAAATAAATGGGGCATCGAGGTACACGTAAATGCTGTCGGCAGTTTCTATTAATTTTACTTGTACCTCTTGCATGCCTTTGGCCACTTCCTGCTGGTTATTGGCTTTAATTTCTTTTTCGGCTACCAGCTCTACGGTATTGCCGTTGTAAGCCTCTACGTGCACAAAGCCATGAATATTTTCGACGGATAACACCTTAGCGCCGCCGGCATTTTTAAAGCCGGCAGTTTTATTAATGGTTTCGGTTTGGGATTGCGCCCAAGCTAAGGTGGCCAGGCTCCACAACATTATTAGTAATAGATGCTTTTTCATAAGTTTTACATTTTATCAGATCAAAACCTGGATGCTTTCTTTCACTTTGGCCTTAACAGATTCGTTTAAATCTTCCTGCTCTAAAAGCTGTTTTAGTTGTTTCACCGCATTTTTATCCTGCATTGCCACCACCACATCGGCCAGGGCCAGTTGCACCAGCGGCGAATCTTGCTTGGTAATAGCGCTCACCAGACCTTCTCGGGCAACCGGGTTACCCGCATGCTGGTAAAGCGCTTCGATGGCGGCCAGCCGCACGTTCACGCTGGGGTCCGCGTTTAGGGTTTGTAGCAACGATTTTATTACTTTGTCGTCGGCTTGTTCCATGTCGCTGGTCAGGTTTACCGCCTTTAGCCGGTCGGTTGCCGAAGGTTGCTCCAGCAGCGTGAGCATCATCATTTTTTTCATTTGCTGCATTTCAGTGGTTAAAGCCACCAGTTTTTCGTCACCGGCGCTTTGTTTCCGGCTAAACTGCAGCCCCAGCATAACGCCCAACGCCAGTATTACAAAGCTGTAAGCTAATTGGCCCAGGGTAAATTCCTGCCGCAAACGATCGGTTAAATTGGTAAGCCATTGCGGCATTTTTACCCCGGCTTTTTCTTTCCGTTTCTCCTCGGCCAGCATCTGGTAAAAGTTGCTCCGCAAACATTCACTCGGTTCGGGCAAGGTTACTGCGGTCAGCCGGTTAGTAAATTGCGTGAGCTCGTTTACTTTGTCCAGGTTCAGTTCGCCGGCCGTAATTGCCGCTTCCATTTCGGCTTTTTCAGCTTCGGTCTGGTTCTGGGCCAGAAAACCCGCAATTAATTTTTCAAATTTCTCGTCCATTAAGCTATCTCCTGCTTTTCCAGTTTTAAATAAATGGCTTTTAGTTCATCCAGAGCCCGGAAGGCCCGCACCTTTATAGCACCCTCGGTGCAGCCGTACAACTCGGCTATTTCTTTGTACTTTAACCCCTGAAACCGGCTCAACACCAACACTTCCCGTTTTTCTACATCCAGGCAATTTAAAGCGGTTTGCAGCAACTGCATTTCTTCGTTTTGCCGCGTTTGTTCTTCCACCGTAAAATCATCGCGCAGTTTGTTCTCCAAATTTGTAAAGTCATCGGCAAAGCCTAAGCGCTTGTTTTTTTGGTAATGGTCGGCGTGTACGTTGCGGGCCAAGTGGTACATCCAGGTTTTAAATTCCCCTTCGCCCGTGTAAGTATGCCGGTATTTCAGCATCCGCAGAAAAACATTTTGCACTAAATCTTCGCTCACCTCACTGCTGCTGGTAAGCCGGTAAAAAAAACTGTACAAGGCCCGGTGGTAGCGTTCGAACAACAAACCTAACCGGTCGGTATCGCCGGCTTTTACTTTCAGCATCAGGGCATTATCGGTAACTGCTTCCAAGCGTTCAGGTGGTTAGGATTTCTAAAAGCAAACAGGGAAACTGCGGGTTGGTAGAATAGTTACAGTAATTTAATATTATTTTTTAGAAAATGCATGATGGAGGTTTGCGTGGCAGTTAGCAAACTCGTAAGCGTCTTTTTTATGATAACATTTTTGGCACTGGAAAGAGAGATAAACTAGAAAGTAAAATTTATACCTTTTGTGTATACTTACATCTATATATAGTATATAGGTTAGTCCTGTTCTAATTATCTGCAACTCTCCGTATAATGCAGATAATTAGATTGCCTCAACATATTTTGTATTTATTTCCATTCAATTTTATCCCTATAGAAAAATATAGAATGCATGAGATTTTGATTAATTCATTTGAAGACTATCATAATGAAGTATCATCATGGCCCTCTCAGACTAGATATTATTTTAGAGGAATGTCAAGAAGTTATTATGAATTACGTCCATCTTTAGGAAGAAGCGTTGATAGCACAGGTTATTATGACGAGAAAAGATTGCTTACTGAATTTAAGAATCAAAGCTTGGCTTATAATAAAAATATACCAGATAACGATTGGGAATGGCTAGCATTAGCCCAACATCATGGTCTTCCAACAAGATTGTTAGATTGGACTACAAACCCTTTAGTAGCATTATACTTTGCAGTAAAAGACAATTTATACTTAGAAGAAGAGAAGAAAATTAGGCCTGATTATGATGGAAGTAGTGTTGTGTACTTTTTAATATTTAAATCTCTCCCAATTAATATAATAGAAGCTAACTCCCCATTTGAATATTCTGAACCTACTATTTTTTGGCCTCCTCATACAACTCCAAGAATCAAAGCACAGTCAGGAGTATTAACAATACAACCAGATCCTTATATGAATTTTAATTTTGGAAGCAGATTAACAAAGCTTGTAATCCCCTATGGCATTCGCTTAAAATTAAGAAGCATTTTAAATAGTTATGGAATTCACGACTCGTCAATGTTTCCTGATTTAGATGGATTAGCTAAGCATTTGAAAAATATAAGAGAAGGCCATTATTGTTCATGGGATAGGGAATGAGATAAAGCTAAAACTAAATTTGAATTCCAATTGGCTTGTTTTCTAAGTTTACCAACTTACCCTTCATAATCTATAATAAGTATTCACCCCCTATAAGTAAATATTCCGGCCACTGTTTAGCCGTTAACGGGCATTGCTAAATACGGCACTACAACGACAGACCAGACAAAATGAAAATTGAACCCCATATTTTTAACAACATACAAATTGCCGAAGTAACTTCGGATAGCATAATCATAAACAAAAACGAAGACGGCTTAGACTTATTAGGGAATTTATACTACCAGGGGTTCGACAAGATTGTGCTTTACGAAAAAGACATCACGCCTGATTTTTTTGACCTTAAAACTGGTATGGCGGGCGAAATACTGCAAAAATTTTCAACTTATCGGGTGCGGCTGGCTATAGTCGGAGATTTTTCGAAGTACCAAAGCAAGAGTTTAAACCATTTCATATACGAAAGCAACAAAAGCAGGAATATCAATTTTGTAGCTTCAACTACAGAAGCATTAGAAATTTTTGCGGGAGAATAAATTAGCGTAAAAATCAAATCTTAAATATTACCATTTCCCACTTCTAGAATGTTTGCAATGCCTTATTAAGTTGGCTGGCAGAAAGTTTAGTATTGGTGGTGATAACACCACCTATGGCTCTAATACCCTTATCAAATGAATACTGCGATTTTAAATAAAGCTAAGGCTATACCTCCCATCGCGGTCATTCTGAAAGAATCTTACCAGCAAGTAGCCAATAAGATTCTTTCAGAATGACCGCGATGAGGGGATATTTGGTTGTAATTATTTTATTGTTTTTAAAACGCAATTTCTGTTTAATATGGTTCTAAGTTCTTTTATATATTTAAATACGAAACAGTTTCAGGAATAAAAAAAAGCCACTACTGGAGAGTGGCTTGGTAACAGGTTTATTTATACGGAAGCAGTTCTGGTCCGGTAATATTTAGCTTAAAGTAAAAAGCTTTCAATCAAAATAAAGTTGTATAAATATACTATTCGGGGTATTAGTTTTCGAGAACTTTAACCGGGTCGTGGCCCAGGTTCATGAGGGCATAGCGCCAGGTAGATACCAAAATATCATCGGTGGGTTTATGGCTATACAGCTTGCTTACATGATTTACCACTTTATCCATAAACTCGTAATCGCCTTTGGTAAGCATAAATTTACGCTTCAGTAATATTTTAATCAGCTTACGCGAAAACTTTTTATCAATTACCAGTTCCGATTCGCACGTATCCTGCGCAGGCGTTTGGGAAGTTTTGGTTTCGAGCCAGTTTTCCAGTTCCAACGGCGACATATTAACCAAGGTACTAAATTCAGCGTAAATATCTTCACGGGTTCTTACCCCTGTCTGGGCCTTTTTTAATAAATGAAGCATAGTAATCGTAAATTTAAGGTCAAACGGGTAATTAATATTTAGTTGCTATTAAGCTTTACTGCTTCTGGCTTATTTTGTTTAAGCAATATTGGCTTATTCAAATATTTTATACCCTAAAACGTAAAATAAAAGGGTTTATAGCTGATTTTGGCTTTAAAAGTACTATTTTACTTTGGTAACAGTGCCTTTAAATTCTTTATCGGTGTAAGTAATTACGTAATAGTACACCCCTTCGCTTACGCTGTTACCGTCCCATTTAAAGGTGCGGTCGGTGCTTTTGTAAACCAGGCTGCCCCAGCGGTTGTAAATTTTAATATCCGAGAAAATACTTTCGCAAAAGTCGGGCGGCAAGGTAGGCATTTGAAAATAATCGTTCAGGCCATCGTTGTTAGGCGTAAAAATATTGGCCGGAATAAAAGCTACGGGCACTTCATAGCCAATATTTATTTCGATGGTGGTGGTACTGGTTACGGGTACGCCGCATTTAATGGTAGTGGCCGTAAAATCCAAAATATAGGTGGGCTGACTTAGCGCGGCGCAATCGATGCGCCAGGAAAAAGGACTCGTGACATTGCCGTTACCGGTTTTAGGCGCAAATGTTATAGGCAGCGTTGCCAGGTCAAAATTACGGCCTTTCAGGTTTAGTTTTATTTCGTCGTTTTCGGCATCGGTGCCTGTTACGTCAAAGGCAATTAAATCGCCTACTTTGGGCGTAAGTTGGCTGGCGGGGGCGGTGGTAGCAATTAACGGCGGGGTATCCGGCTCGGGTACAAACACAAACGATACCCGCACGGTATCTTTCTTGGGCAAACTACAGCCGTCATCCGAAACAATAAAATCTACAATAAATGGTTTGCCCTGCGAATCGAGGCAGGTTTTAAAACAGGCCGAAGAAGTTAAGGTATCTAGGAGACCGTTCCGGTTAACTATGCCGCTGGAAACGCTTAATATTTTTTCGGTTAATTTAAAGTTTACGCCTTTAGCTTCTACCGTTAAATTTTCGTTGGCATCCGGGTCGGTCATAAAAAAGTCGAAACACCGGTTGTCGTTGGGGCGAATGGTAATAACATCGCCTTCCTGGTAATACGTAGTGGCGCCGCCGGCTTTCATTTTTATACCGGGTTTTTCGTTGCGCGGACAATTTAAAACCAGCAGTTGGTAATCGCGCCTTACTTCGCCAATTTTTACTTTATTCCGGTATTCAGAACAACGAATGCCAAAAACAAACAAACCTAGCTGCGTAGGTTGCACCTGAATTTGGCCGGTATGCTGGTTAATGGTTAAGGTAGGACTGCCGGGAATCTGGTTGCTGGTACTTAAACCGGCCGTCCATTGCACCGGTACGTAAGGCCCCGGCAAAGCCATAGGCGCCGGATCTAGTTGGTTGCTGTAACCGTTTAAAGGCGTAACAACTTCGTAAACCAGCGAATCGCCATCGGGGTCTTGCCCGCCAAATTCGTAGTAAAATAATTCGTTTATACAGGCATAGTCGCTTACCGGCTGAAATAATTCGGCCGAGGAATTAACAAACGCCTGGTTGTTGCGGGTTACGGCCGGAAACTCCAGGTAAAAAGTTTGCCCGGCGGCCCCCGGATTAATAATATTATTGATAACGCCGTTACGGCAGCACCTTTCCCAAACCAAATAATACCCGTTGGGGTTGTTAAAAACCGAAGGCGAAAGCGTAATATCTTCTACGTACACAATTTTATCGGTGCTGAGCGAACCGCTTGTGCACACAATAGAGGTATACTTAACCGGCGTTATCTTCGGGCTGCTCATGTTAATATTTACCATGCGCCGATTGGTAACTTTTTCGAAAATACTAACCGTAATAACCGGGTCTATAGCTCCCGGATTACCGTTTATCTTATCGAAATACATATTAAGGGTTATCTGGTAATCGGCGCCGGCAATGTGCCTTAACTGGAACTCCCCTCCTACAATATGCGTGGCCCAACCAGGTAAAAGCCACAAAAAGAACAGCAAGAAAAGTAAAAGTTTTTTCATATTACGTTGGCAGCAGTAAAGTATTAACCGGCGAAACAAAGTTCTTATCCTTTAAATTATCCTGAATATAATAAATATTTCAATAAACTTTAACTACTAACATAATCTGGTTAATTACCGAAATATTGCTTTAAATTTCAGCATAAAAGCCTGGCATTTGCAGAAAATAAATATTGCGGATTTACAAAAATTTACGTACCCTTAGCTTTTTTGCCTTGCCTGCGTTCCTGCTTAATATTTTTAAATATTGCGAATGCAGCAATATTAATTTAACCAATATTTGGCAGCTTAACTACTACCAATTAAGCTTAATTTTTACCCAAATTACTTTTGCCGGAATATTGTGCCGGAAAATGCAGAAAAAAATTTAATTTGATTACTGATTTCTAAGCCCAGCGTAAATTTCTACTCTTATTTGGTATGCGCCCTGTATTCCTTTTTATGTTGCTGTTATTCTTTTTTACCAGCGTTAAGGCCAATGAGCCGGTAAAAGGTAAGGCTATAGCATTTATTCAGAATAAAAATCAGTGGCAGCAGCAAATATTGTTTACCGCTAATTTGCCGCAGGGCTGGTTATTTCTGGAGCAAAACCAACTCACCTACAACTTTTTAGAGCCCGCCTATTTTAATATAGAAGATAACCCTGCTGAAATTTCTGCTAAAAAAGAGTCATTTAAAGGCCACGCTTTCAGAATTAAGTTTGTGGGTGCAAATCCGCAGGCAAAGGTTACGGCAGCAAGCAAACTACCGGGTTACCGCAATTATTTTATTGGTCGGGAGGCCGCAACCTGGGCCACCGGGGTACCAGCCTTCGAAGAAATTACTTACGCGGGTTTGTTCCCGAATATTGATTTGCACCTTTACCAGGCCGGCAATAATTTAAAATATGATTACGTGGTGGCGCCCCGGGGGCAAATTTCCTTAATCCGAATGCAGTACGACGGTGTAAATAAACTGGCTTTACAAAACGGCCGCCTAAATATCCAGACCTCGGTTAACGAAATAATAGAAGAAAAGCCTTATGCGTACCAAATAATCAATGGCATTAAAAAGGAGATACCCTGCGTATTTACCTTAGCCCAAAACACCGTTGGGTTTAAAGTTACCGGCCCTTACAACCCAAATCTGCCTTTAATTATTGATCCGGAAGTAATATTTGTGACTTATGCCGGCGCCAGCAGCGGCTTATCGGCGAACTGCGCTACCGGCGATGCGGCAGGTAATGTTTATTTTGCGAGCCGTACCCTGGGGCTCATTTATCCGGTATCGCCGGGCGCTTACCAGACCCAAAGGCGGGGTAACAACAACGCTATTACTAAATTAACCCCCGATGGTAAAACCCTGGTTTACGCCACGTATTTGGGCGGTTCCGGCAACGACGAGTACCCGCTCTCGCTGGTTGTTAATCCGCAAAACGAATTAATTATTTTGGGCCACACCAGTTCTTTTGATTTTCCGGTTTCAGCTACGGCTTTAGATAAAACTTTAGGCGGAGCCCGTGATTATTTTGTATCTAGGTTATCGGCCGATGGTACAACCTTAGTAGCCAGCACCTTATTAGGCGGCGGCGAAGAAGAAGGCGGCGTGATTGGCAGTACTCCCGCTAAATTAGCCTTAGACGGAACCGGTAATATTTACGTGGGCGGGTGCACCCAATCTTTCGATTTCCGGATTGTGAACGGGTTCCAGAGTGCCCGCAAGGGCGGCGTAGACGGCATTGTTTGTAAATTAAACAGTTCTTTAACTACGCTTATATGGTCTACGTTTATTGGCGGCGAAGCCGAAGATTTAATATACGATATTAAAGTGGGCAGCGCGGGTAATATTTACGTGGCCGGCGGTACTACCAGCGCCGAATTCCCGACCACCAACGGGGTAGTACAAAAAACCCGGCTGAGCCAGCGCGACGGATTTCTGGCTATAATTGGGCCTACCGGTAATCAGTTGCAAGCGGCCACTTATTTAGGCACCCGGCAAAACGATTTCGTGAAAGCTTTGGATATTGATAAAGATGGCAATATTTACGCCGCCGGTTATACAAACGGTTCTTACCCGATTACGCCCGGCACCTACGGCACGGCCAACAGCACGGGCGGGTATTTTATTCATAAACTAAACGGCACGCTTACCGGCACCGCTTTTTCTACCCACCTGGGCAGCAATAATACTTTCGTCGAGAAAGCCCCGACCGCTTTCCGGGTAAATGCCTGCGGTAATATTTACCTGGCCGGCTACGGCTTAACGGCTGCTCCTTTATCCGCCGATGCCCTGGAACAAACCAGCAAAACCATGTCCGTTTGTCACCTCGATACCGACGCGAAAAGACTGGTTTACGGCAGTTACCTGGGCGGCACCGAAACCCAGGCCCACACCCATTTGGCCAATTCCAGCTTAATTACCGAAGACGGCGTGCTTTACCAGATAGAATGCACCTATTCCCGCGATCAGCCGGTTACGGCCGGCGCCTACGATGGTACTTATTTTAGCTCGCCGGATGGTGCCGTTACTAAATTTAAGTTTACGCCGGTTTTAATTAACCAGGTAAAAGCGCTGGCTGAGGCACCGCCGGTTTCGTGTGCGCCGTACACCGTTTCTTTTAAAAATAACTCTGAGCACGGCCTTACCTACACCTGGAATTTTAACGATAACAGCCCCAATAGCAACGAGGCAAATCCTTCCCATACCTTTCAACAACCGGGCAATTACCGGGTTAAGCTCCTGGCTCTTAACCCGGCCAGTTGTATTCCCCGGGATTCTGTTTTTATAAATGTGGTGGTGGCAGAACCGCTTACCCCCGCCCTACCCCAAGAAGTACTTTACTTGTGTAACCAACAACTTACCTTAGATGCAGGCAATCCTGGTTTTAATTATTTATGGTCTACGGGGGCAACTACCCAAAATATTACCGTAGCCGAACCTGGTACTTACACAGTTAAAATTAGTTTGGGCGCGTGCCAAATAACCGATAGCATTACCGTAGCCAGCCCTTTACCAAAGTTAGAAGTACCTACTATTTTTACCCCTAACCAAGATGGCCGGAACGATTATTTTGTAATCCGGAACAGTGGGGTAAATACCAAACTTAAAATATATAACCGCTGGGGGCACCTGGTTTACCAAAGCAATAATTACCAGAACGATTGGGATGGGCGCAATGTAACCCAAGGCACTTACTTTTACCACGTTGAAAGCGCCGAAAACTGTACCACTAAAAAAGGATGGCTCGAAATTGTGTGGTAAATCACAAAAATCAGCCCTTAAACTAAGTATCTAGACAAATTAAAGTAAGTATGAGGACATAATTAGTTCAAATAATCTTTATTTATATCAGGCTGTATATCATGACATTGTCTCAATGATATTATAAGATAAATTTGTCACTATACTTATATATAATTAAAGGTGCTGGAAACTCCCCGCCTGTTTTAGGAGGGGCAGGGGTGGTAAATATTTACTTGTTAATTTTTTGCATCCATATTTTTGTCCTGGTACTTACTTGAAATTAAAGTTACGCCTATAACACAAATCCGGCTGCAGCGGTTAAATTTGCAGCTACACCAAAACAAACACTATGAAAACCCGCATTACTGTTAACGATAATGGTTCGCTTAAAATAGAAGGCGATTTTGAAATTGTAGATAAAACCGGCAACCCTTACGACTTAGGCGGCCGCACTGTGGTATCTTTATGTCGTTGCGGCATGTCGAAGAATAAACCCTTTTGCGATGCTTCGCACAAAGGCCACTTCGAACACAACGCCGTAGCTTTTGCTTTACCTCCCAAAAAAGCTTAACAGCAAACCTGATTATTTTGCTTTGTTTTAATAGCACACCTGTTATGCTGCCTATATAATTATTATCCAGGATGACAGGTGTTGCTAACAAAGTCTAAATATGTAAGTTCTTATACCATTATTTAACGGAACTTGCGCTTAAGGGCAAATTATTGGTCATCCTGAGCTTGCCGAAGGATCTAATACCGTTATGAAAAATTAAATTCAGCTATTTCGACAGGCCCAACATGATCGCAATATTTTAAGCTAAGCAATAGCACCCTGATAACTGATAACCCCTCCCTCCTTTTTACTTTTAAAATCAAAAGATAGCCAGACAATCCAGATGTTGCCTTAATTCATGGAAAACTTGTTAAAAATTAGCCAGATTAATATTTACCCCATAAAATCATTAGGTGGAATTTCGGTGGAAGCCGCTACGGTGGAGCCCCGCGGCCTGCAACACGACCGCAGGTGGTTGCTGGTAGACGAAAACGGTAAATTTTTAACCCAACGTACTTTTGCCGAAATGGCTTTGCTCCAGGTTTCGCTGGTTCCGGATGGGTTGGCCGTAAAACACAAAACCAACAATATTGCGCCACTGTTTATTCCGTTTAAACCCACTACCAATAATATTCTGGAGGTTCAGATTTGGGATGATAGCTGCCAGGCCGTAGAAGTTAGCCCTGCGGCCAACAAGTGGTTTTCGGCAACACTCGGTCGGTTTTGCCGCCTGGTTTACATGCCCGATACTACCCAAAGGCAAGCCGATCTGGATTATGCCCATCCGGGTGATATTGTAAGTTTTGCCGATAGTTACCCGCTGTTATTTATTGGGGAAAGTTCTTTAAACGATTTAAATAGCCGGCTTCCCGAAGCAGTACCCATGAACCGTTTTCGGCCCAGTGTGGTATTTACCGGCGGGCTGCCCTTTGCTGAAGATACCTGGGCGCACTTTCAAATCGGCAACCTTTCGTTCCGAGGCGTAAAGCCTTGTGCCCGCTGTGTTCTTACCACCATCGATCAGGCTTCGGCTCAGAAAAGCCCGGAACCTTTGCGGACATTGGCTACTTACCGCACAGCGCCGGGTAAAAACAAGGTATTATTTGGCCAGAATGTTATTCCGGATAATTTTTATAGTCAGCTAAAAGTTGGCGATTATATAACGGTTAAAAAAATTGTTTCGGCACCTGTTTAAATTGCGCACCCATGCATCTATTTAACATAAAACCCGCAACACCAGACAATATACCAGCTATTCAGGAAATAATTGCGGAAACCTGGGAGCCTGCTTACCGGGAAATATTATCGCTGGAGCAAATCCGGTTTATGCAGGCAGAAATTTACCAGACCGAAGCCTTGCAACAACAAATGGCCGCCGGTCAGCAATTTTTTATATTATACGAAAATGAAATACCGTCCGGCTTTGCTTCCTACTCGCCCTACCAGGACCACACTTTTAAATTAAATAAATTATACGTAAAGCCTGCTTACCAAGGAAAAGGTTACGGCAGTTTGCTTATTCGCCACATAGAGCAGGAAGTTCTAGACCAAGGCGGCGAATATTTAATCTTAAATGTAAACCGCTACAACCAAGCCCGTCAAAAATATGAACGCGTTGGTTTTATAGTTATAAAAGAAGAAGATATCCCCATTGGCCCTTACTGGATGAACGATTATGTCATGCAGAAAGCCTTAACAGCCAGGAAATAATACCATATTCCTTGAAGGTGGTGTTAGTACCATAACCATCAGGCTAAGAAATATTTGAGAATAATTTCCATCTGCTCGCGCCAGCTAAAGTATTCGTCTAATCTAAAGTTTTTACCAGACTAAATGCTGGAACCTCTGCAGCAAGGGTAACAGTTTCAGCCATTATAGAAAACGCTAAACAGCTTCGCACTTAAAACTTATAGAGCAGTGGCTGGAATAATAAACTGCTAATAAACTAAATTGGGATATCGCTAATTAAGTTGCGTTTGGGCACGCGTACGTATTTCCGGAAAATTGGCAGGGTAATAAAATAAACCAACGCGGTTATGGGAATACTTAAAAGCAGCCACACTGCCACACCCAATAAATTAGCGAGCCAAACCTTTTCTAAAGCGTCCAGCCAGTCTTCCTTAAACATAATTAATAATTGTTCAAAAGTCATCCGGAATTCATCAGCGCCAAAAATTAAGATACCCATCCGGATGAATGGCAGGTAAAGCAGCAGATGAATTGGCGCTACTAAATAACAAATAAGCAATAGCGCCGGAATATTTAACCGGAACCGTAAACCCAATAACGTACAAAGCAAGGTTGCCAGGCCAAACAACGGCATAATACCCACCACAACCCCAAAGGCCACTGTTAAAGCTAATTTTTGCGGCGTTATGCCCATCGTAAGCAAAGCCAGCAACGGGTTAATTATTCTGCGTCGGAAATAAGAATGGGGACGGGGGTGTTTCAAAATACCATTTTTAAAAGGGCATTACGTTGGCTATTTACTTAAAATATACCCGTATAAACCCAACACTGCCGGCTTCTATGCCGATAATACTTAATATTATAAGTTTCTGAATTAAAGCTACTAAAATAAATAAAAAAAGGCTGCATTTTAAAATGCAGCCTTTTTAAATAATGGTTAGTATTCTTTATAAATGAGCAATCGGGTCTTTTTGGCCATCCGGATCATTATTTACATAGCCCAGAATGGTAAAACTTTTCCCTTTCAGCAACAAAACGCCAGCCATGTGCGGCGTAGCCATAGACGTACCGCTAATAGTATTATAGGCGCCATTTAGCCAGGTAGAATTTATATAAACGCCAGGCATGCAATAATCTACCGGCGGATTGCCGTAGTTAGAAAAAGAAGCCCAGTTATTGTAGCTATCCATAGCCGAAACAGTAAAAATATTAGCACCATTTACACGGGCCGGTGAGGAATAAGCAGCATTAGATCCAGAATTTCCGGCTGCAATGGCAAACAGAATACCTGCATTCGAAGCACGCAATACCGCATCATCAATGGCTTGCATGGCGCTGCCGCCTAAACTCATATTAGCCACATCGCCAGGTTTTCCATTAGCTGCTACGTAATCTATACCGGCAATTACACCCGACGCGGTTCCGTTACCAGATGCATCCAATACGCGCACTGCCACCACAGAAGCATTAGCGGCAACGCCAACTACGCCATAAGTATTATTTTTAGCGGCAATAGTGCCGGCTACGTGGGTACCGTGTCCGTTGGCATCATCGGCTGAATAAGAACCTGATATAAAAGACCGGCTACGCGTAACATCTACGTTTAAATCCGGGTGGTCTAAATCAATACCAGAATCTATAACCCAGGCAGTTTTGCCGGTACCGTCGCCGTAGCCCACCCGGTAAATGCCGTACGGAATTACTTGGGTGCTATTAACAGGATCTGGCGTAGGTTCTGGCGTAGGTGCCGGCTCGGTTGGCTTAGGGCCTTTCGGGCTTTTAAGGGGCTTTCCTAAAGAAATAATCTGATCTTGTTCTACGTAAGCCACCCGTTCGTCTTTCCGCAGCAAAGCGGCTTCGGCCGGAGTAAATGCGCCGGCAAATCCTTTAATGGCCTTACCGTAGGCTACTTTAATTTTTTCAGAACCAATACCTTTTCTTTTGAGTAAGGCCTGTCCGTAATTTTTAACCTTCCCGGTACGCTCTTCATAAGTAGTACCAGGCGTAAAACCTAAAGAAGCATCTTCTTCTTTTAAAACTACAATATACTGGCCGGTAATTCCCTGTTCCGCTCGCGCTTCGTTGGTGGCGTTCAGGTTTTCGGTAGGTGCTATTGTATCAGTAGCTTTGTCGGAGCAGGCTACAAACAAGCCGGAAGATGCTCCGAGAAAGGTAGTAAAGGCCGCCACACGGGCGGTGCTAAGAAAGTTTTTGTTCTTCATTTTAAATAATAAATATCCTAAATATTTAATAGTGAGATAGTTAAACCGGCGCAAAACTATAAATAACTTTTAGGATTGCAAATCGCTTAGTACAATGGCAGAACCCTTTAAGAAGGTAATTTATAAATTAAATTAAATCAGTTATTATACTATATTCAGACTACCCATATTTTATAATTTCAAATTATAACCTGAATATTTATAAGATTATACCTATATAAGCAGAAAACAAGCTGTTTTCTTATCTTTACCCAAAACTTTACCGGAGCCTTATGTTGCGTAAAAAACCTGTATATATTCCATTATTTTTTTTGCTGATTTTTTTTTCGTTAGGAGCTTGTAACAATAAAAAGGCCGTGGCACCTTTACCACCGCTCACAAACGAAAACGTACGCGAAGAGCTATTAAAATATGGTAAAGAAAACCCCGAAACTGTGGTTTTGCTAAGTACCAGCGTGGGCGAAATTAAATTGAAATTATATAAAGAAACGCCGCTGCACCGCGCTAATTTTATTCGTTTGGCCAATGCCGGCTATTACAATGGCACCGTTTTTCACCGGGTAATTAAAGGCCACATGGTACAAGGCGGCGACTCCCGCGAGCCCAAAAGAGATATTGGAAAATACGGCGTACCCACGGAAGTAAACCCGGCTTTTATTCACGTGCGCGGCGCACTAGCCATGGCCCGCTACGACGATGAATTTAACCCGACCAAAGCTTCCTCGCCGGACAATTTTTACATGGTGCAGGGCTCTAAAGTTTCGGAAGCCGAATTGCAGCAGGTTGGTCAGAAAAATAATATAAATTATACGCCTGAGCAGAGAAAAACCTACTTAACCAAAGGGGGCGTACCTACCCTTGATATGAAATATACCGTTTTTGGCGAAGTGCTGGAAGGCATGGACGTAGTAGATAAAATTGCCCGGGTACCGGTAGATACCCACGATTGGCCCAGTCAGGAAATATATATTACCATGCAGGTACTCGAATAATATTCTCCTGATTTATACGCAATCACCTCCGAAAAATAAATTTTAGCGGAGTAAAGCAAAATATTAAAACCTTATTTACCAATACTTTTTGTTATGGTAACTTTACGTAACCCGCATTTACTAAAATACGGTACACGTTAATTTTAAACAGTAACTTAATTTTGACAGAAACTTTAGATATAATAATAGTAGGTGCCGGGCCCATTGGTTTAGCCTGCGGCATTGCCGCCCAAAATGCCGGTTTAAGTTACCTGATTCTGGAAAAGGGTTGTTTGGTAAATTCGCTGTACAATTATCCGCTGAATATGACGTTTTTTTCCACGGCCGATCGCCTGGAAATTGGGGGCTTACCTTTTCCGTCTATTCACCCCAAACCCAATCGTTCCGAAGCGTTGGAATATTACCGCCGGGTAGCAGATGCCAAACATTTAAATATTAATTTATTTGAAGAAGTTAGTGGCATTACTTCCGCAGGTGAATTGTACCGGGTGCAAACCAATAAAGGAACGTACCAGGCCTACCACGTAATTATTGCGGTGGGTTTTTACGATATTCCTAATTTGCTTAATGTTCCGGGCGAGGAACTGCCCAAAGTAAGGCATTATTATTTCGACCCGCATTATTATTACCGCCAGAAGGTTTTGGTAGTGGGCGCCAACAACTCTTCCGCGGATGTTGCCCTGGAAACCTGGCGCAAAGGCGCTGAAGTAACCATGGTTATCCGGGAAGCGGACCTCGGCCGCATTAAATACTGGACCAAACCCGATTTACAAAACCGCATTGCCGAAGGCTCGATTAAAGCTTATTTCAACGCCAAGCTTACCGCCATCCGGGAAACAGAAGCAGATATTCTTACGCCCGAAGGTGCGCTAACGATTGATAACGATTACGTTATGGCCATGACCGGGTACCAGCCTAACTTTAACTTTCTGCGGAAAATTGGGGTAGACCTAAGTCCGGATTTTAAACGCTACCCTTTTTACAACTCCGAAACCATGGAAACTAACCTGAAAAATATTTTTCTGGCGGGTGTTATTTGCGGTGGTATGGATACCCACGTTTGGTTCATTGAAAACTCCCGCGTACACGCCGACCAGATAATTACTACCATTATGGCCCGCCGGACTGCTCTAGTTTAGATTTTAAGTAAGTGGAAAGTAATAAGTTATAAGTTTTAAGTGTATAGACTATTGAAATATTCCATGCTATTGAAATTTGTATATCAAAGTAATTATGTCCTCTTGCTTATACTTAAATACCAGACTATTGATTGTTTAAATATTCAAACTTGTACCAAATAGTAAAAAACAGTTTGCCTAGCGGAAAAGAATAGCTAATCTCACCTATCTGGGTCATTCTGGAAGAATCTTCTGATTAGGTAACGCAGAAGATTCTTTCAGAATGACCGAGTTGAGCAGGAGGCAAAAATATCCTGCATCTATGGCAGATTGTTCATGCTATTGGCTATTAATATTTATAAAAAATAAACCCGACGGAAAGTAATTTCCGTTGAGTTTATTTTTGTAAGTTTTAATAATCCTGATATTCAACCAAATTTCATTAATTACAAAATAGCGGTTTAATACCTATATTAAGTGGATAATGCGCCAGCTACAGGCGTCATGTTGAGCTTGTCGAAATAGCTGAATCTTTTTTTACATAACTGTGATAGATCCTTCGGGAAGCTCAGGATGACCAATAGTGTACACTTATGCGCAATAACTAATTAATAATAGTATTTTATATTTACTGCAGCACAATTTTCCGTTGAATTATTCCTTGCTGGGTCTGGAGGTGCAATACATGTACCCCCTTTAGCTGATTTGCCAGGTTTAACTTTTCGGCAACGCGTCCGTTCCGGACCGGCAGCATTTGCCGGAATACCACCTGCCCCAGGTTATTATAAAGAACAGCGGCTACGCTTTGCTCCTGGTTTAAACCGTTTAAACTAACCTGCAAAAATCCTTTTACCGGATTAGGATAAACCGCTACTGTATTTGCTGCTTCTTTTACCGAAATATTATCTGGCGTAAAATGGATAAAAAAGCGGTTAGTAGTCTCCGGGCTGCTCAGGTTAAAGTTATAAACCGGATTCTCCCGCAAATTCTGAAAGATGCCGGTTTCGCGGTCCTCCAGGAAAATAAATAAGTTTGGAGCAAAGTTTAATAACAGCCTGGCCTGTAACGTAATCTCCTCGCCTTCCTTCCCGCTTACTCCCATTGGAATTACAACCGCCTGACCAGCCTCTAAATTAGCCAACCCGTTAATTGCTAACTTTTCGTTCTCAGACTGAGAGTACACCATTGGGTCGGTTGCATTAACGGCAGGTAATTTATAGGCATCGTAACGGCTATCCGGCTGCGCAGTAGCACCGGCTTCGAAATAAATAATAGTAACATCTTTTTTAGCACCGGCCGCAATTTGTAAATGTAGCTGCGACCGGTTTTCAGTCTGAACTGGCGTTGGGCTTTCCACGGCATTTGCTAACTGGTTTGGATTGAAGCGGAAATTAACGGGGCCTTCCTGTACCCGCACAAAAAAACCGTTCATGGGTTGAATTAAGGGTTCTTGCGCATTGGTACTGAACCCATTTACATAACTGTTGTAATTTCCGGATTCACCTAGGGTATACAGCGCGTGGCCCATGCCGGCGGGCACTTCTATCCGGCGCCAATCGAGTGGTGCTGCGTAAGGGTTACCCAATAAATGCCAGCCACTTTGCCGACCAGTGCTCCGGGTTAAACCACTAACTTCTACTGCCTGGTTTTGGAGCGTACCTGTAATCATGATGGTTTGGCCTTGTTCACTTTTCGCCCGAATGGCCAGACCAGCCTGCAAAGGGGCATTAAAGTTTGTAATTGGCTGCCAACCTTGTTCAAAATTGTTTACCGAGTTATCGGCAGTACGAACTTCATTATATGCAAATGGCTGCACCAATGCCTGGTTCTCGGGTAATTCAGCCCCAAAAAAATCCTGCATAGAAGCACTGGTAAAAGGCGTAGCTAATATTTCGTAGCCCGTAGTAGGGGAAGTTTCGGCAGCAAATTTGCGCTGCATGGTTACCAACCCTGCTATATTACCTTTATCTAAGCCAGTTACCTGAGCGGTTCCTGCCGGACCAGCCAAAAGAATGAGCGGGAAATTATTGGTATACAGGGTACCGTTTAGCGAAAGTTTATTTTTAATATTTATTGGTCCGGCTAACTCCAGGCCCGCTGCCCCAACTTGCAGGTTCTGAACTTCCAGGGTTTTAGTACCACCTAAGGTTTGCCGCTGCACCCCAGTAAAAGTTAATTCACCAACATTGCTTTGAATTAAAGTACCTTCATTCCTTAAATAGCCTTGTAATTGTAAAGCCCCTTCCTGTACCGCTAAGCTGGCGCCTTCGGCAATTTTTATATTATTTACAGCTTGAACATCGGTAATAATTGGGTCATGAGGCGTACCAGCCGGAATAATAACATCCGAAGTAGCAGTAGGCACGGCCTCTTCCTGCCAGTTACTTGCTTCTCCCCACTCCGCAGATAAAGTTCCTATCCAGGTGCGGTCAAATTCGGGCGGAGCCGGTAAACCAACGTAACGGGTATCGGTGATATTTCCGTCAAAAATATTATCCCGAATCACGCCTGAACTGCCCGGCGTGTTGCCCCGGCCAAAATATTCATCGGTTAAATTGCCCTGGTCGCCGTCGGTGGTGGTAAGGGCATTATAAGGCAAGTGGCCAGCCTGCATTTGTATAGCCACATCGCAGCCCGACACTGTGTTATTTAGCACCTGCATATTGTTACCTTCTACCACAATGCCGAAACCATCGCTGGCACTGGCTTGCCGGTAACCCAATACGGTATTTTGTTTTAACACCACGCCTTGCGGAATATCTAAGTTAGCCGCCGTCCAGTTGCGGCGGTAAACCGCAATACCAGCCAAATCGCGCAGTTCGGTAGCGGCAATGGGCAGAGTACGTTCTACCCGGTTATTCATCAGCAAAATACTGCCGTCGCCGGTTTCCTGGCCATTACCCGCTGGCAATTTTACTTCAATGCCAAACCGGCCATTGTTGGTTAAGGTGTTGCCGGTTATCAGGTTAGCCCCGGCCCCAGCCGATAAACCCACCAGCGACATACCCGAATCTTTGTTATTCTGAATAATATTATCTGTAATGGTAATTCCGGAAGCGGTTCCGTCTTGGAGTTCTAAGCCGGCCAGGTTGTTGTTACTAATGGTGCAGTTCGAAATAGTTATGCGTTCTTTTAACCCGTTCCAGATAACAATGCCGCGGGTGCTGTTGTATTGCGCATCAATATTCTGTAACGTTATATCGGCAATTGGCCCGTTCAGGTGAATACCGGCTTCGGCACTGGAACCGCCTAAATTCTGATAAACCTGTACCTGCTGGATGCGTAGGTTATTGTTTCTGCCGCTGCCGTAAATACCGCTTCCTCCCCCAAAGGCCTGCACCCGCAAATCTTTAATAGTAATATTGGCAACGCCTGCGGCCAACGTAATGCCCCGGCCACTTAAAGCCGGCGCGTTACCGGTAATAATGCTGTGCACATTTGGGTTAGTACCGGCACCAGCGCCTTGTAAGGTAATGGGTTTGTTAATAGTCGCTTTTTGGTTGTAAGTACCTGGTGCCAACTGCACTACATCGCCGGCACTAGCTACTTGTATGGCATAATTTAAGGTAGCACAAGGGCTGCCCACCGGACAGTTTCCCGCATCGGTACCAGCAGGAGCTACATAGCGGACGGTTTGCGCCTGTGATTCAAGGGTAGCATTTATCAGTAAACTTAAAAAAAGCACCGGTAAAAACTGGTGTAAATGTATTTTCATACAGGGTTAATTAAACTTTAATATAATTTTATAAATAAGGCTTAAACAATAATATTAAAACAATTCTTGTTTGATGACATAAATATATTATAATTTTATTTGTTTAAATCAACTCGCCAAAATATTATTTTTCACAATGAATTATCTTATCAATAAATATTACTTTACCGGTATAAAGTAAGCAATAAAGCCAATAATATTTAGTCATGCACTACTATATCTTAAGAATATTATTCCGCATTTATGTGCTATACATAATTTATATCTCATAATATTAACAAATATTCAATAGTTTACATATTATAAGTCCACAAAGAAAATCAAGATTAACCTAACTATACTATTTACAAATAATATGATTAATCGTCTCTTATCAATAAAAATGCACAATATTTGAGAGCAAAATTTAATATTCATAAATATGGAATTAATTATAAATATCATTATTAATAATACTAAACATTAAATTCCCACAAATATTGCATTACCAATTTATTATTCATTCTGCTTACTGAAATGCTGATTAAAACCAAATCGTTAATCCATCCGGATTTTATTCTTAATCGAAAACGATTTTTTACCTGGAGATTAATAATTATAAATGATTAAAATTTTTCTGGTAATTATTGTAACTTAAAACATTAGTTTACAATAGCTTAATTAATAGCTGCTATGATAACTGTAAGCCCTAGAAAATCGACACCAACGTTCCGGGTACCTGTATTGGAAAACCCCAATCGCATTAGTTCTATTGATTTTTTGCGCGGATTGGTTATGATAATTATGGTTTTGGATCATGTGCGGGCTTTCTTTCATGCAGATGCCCATGGAGCAGACCCCATGAATATGGAAACAACTACCCCTCTTTTGTTTTTTACACGGTGGATTACCCACTTTTGTGCCCCAACTTTTGTGTTTCTCTCGGGTATTTCGGCGTATAAAGCCGGGGAAAAGCTCCAGACTACAAAAGCACTTTCTTTGTTTTTACTATCGCGGGGGCTTTGGCTTATCTTCCTGGAAGTTACCTTAATCACCTTTGGCTTAACTTTCGATATTTATTACCGCATGATGGTTTTGCAGGTAATTTGGGCCATTGGAGTAAGTATGGTGGTGTTGGCGGGCTTAGTATTTTTGCCGCGGGCTGCTATTCTAACTTTTGGAATATTGCTGGTAATCGGTCATAATCTTCTCGATTCGGTTCAGGTAACTGCTCCACCTTTAAACTTTTTATGGTCGGCTTTGCACGTACCGGGTATGCTGCATCCAGACCCGGATTTTACAATTTTTATGATTTACCCGGTTTTGCCTTGGATAGGATTAATGGCGCTGGGATTTTACGCGGGCAAATTATACCGGAATAATTTTGAAGCAACTACTCGTAGGAGCATATTGGTACTGGCGGGGCTTGGTTGTATAGCGCTTTTTCTGTCGCTAAGGTTTACGCAGGCTTACGGCGATGGTCAGTTGTTTGAACACCAATCCGTTATCTGGAAATCAGTATATGATTTTTTAAACACCACCAAGTACCCACCTTCGTTTCATTTTTTATTGATGACGATTGGTCCGGCTTTGTTGCTCCTGGCCATTTCGGAGAACTTTCGATTTGAAGTGGCTTCAGTGCTGGTTACGGTGGGGCGGGTACCTTTATTCTTTTACGTGCTGCATATTTACCTTATTCATGCAACGGCCTATTTTGCGGCTTTAGCTTTGGGGTACACGTGGCACGATATTCAAACTTCGCAAAATTTTGGCTCATTGCCGACTGGTTTTGGTTTTAGCCTGGGCGTAGTTTATGTGTTCTGGATATTGGTACTTTTAATATTGTATCCGCTCTGTAAATGGTTTGCGCAGTATAAAGCCCGGCACCGGAATAACCCTTTTCTGAGTTACTTGTAAAATATTAAATATTAATAAAGTTCTTTCAAACGCGACTTAAAGTTCTAAATATCCCGGTATTCTCAAGAATACAGGCTGTTGTTTTCGGAATCAGGCCAATATTTAAACCAAATAGTATAAAAAGCTTTCCCTAGATACGCTCTCTGTCATTTTGAAAAAATCTATTGTTTAGATGTTCTTACAGGCAACTAGCGTTAAAAGGTATATTACCTTCTTGATTTTCTAACCAAAAGGTCCTTCCAGGATGACAAAAATAAAGGTGTGTTTTATGGAAGGTAATATTTACTATTTGGTATTAAGCCTGGTTTAATTAAAGACTTTAATCAGCAAGGTTAAGCAGTTAATAATATTGGGGCGAAATATAAAGGATAAAATATACAAGGTAGCAGTAGCTACAAAAGCTCTTTGGCTGGGTCCCAGAAAAGTTTATCGAAATTTACTACCCGATCGTCTTTTACCTCAATGCCTTCCTGCTCCAGACTTTCCTGCATAGCGGTAGGAGTGGCAAAATGCTGCTTGCCGGTAAGCAAGCCATTGCGGTTTACTACGCGGTAAGCCGGCACATTTACATTTTGCTGGTGCGAGCTTATAAGGGCCCACCCTACCATCCGGGCCGAACCTTTGCTGCCCAGGTAAGCTGCAATTGCTCCGTAAGAGGTAACCCGGCCCACCGGAATAAGTTTTACCACCTCAAAAACATTCTCAAAAAAACTATAATCTTCTTTTCCGGCCGGCATAGGTGAAATAAAGTTGCTTTAAAAAACACACAGCAGACGCAATAAAGGCCAGGGTTCTTAGCTAAACCCTGGCCATTTTTAGACTTATAAATTAATATTACCCGCTATTTCTTTTAAAGAAATTTCGGCGAGTTTGGCTTGGTACATGGCCGTGCTTAAACGCACCTGGGCAGCCACCAGGTTTAATTGGGCTTCCCGGAGTTCGATGGGTGCAATACTACCTATTCTAAATTTATCGAGGGTAATATCTAAGTTGCGCTGGGCAATATCTTGATTTTTGGATTCTAAATTTACCAGCGCCAGGTTAGTAGAATACGTTTGGTAAGCGGCGGCTAACTGGGCTTTAATATTCTGGTTAATTTTGTTCAAGTTTAGTTGAGAATTATCGATCCTGACAGCGGCATTGCGCTCGTTCTGACGTTGCAGAAAACCATTAAAAATATTAAGCGAAGCGGTAACGCCGTAAGTAAAGCCCCGGCCCGTATTTTGGGTAGCAAACCCCAGCGCAGCCTGCGATTGGTTAAAATTATAACCAGTATTAAGGCCAATCCGGGGAAAACGGGCTGCCCGAACTGCCTTTTGATCCAACTCGGCAATTCGCCGGCTCACCAAAGCCGCCTGTAAGGACGGGTTCTGTTGTATGGCCCGCTCCGACATTTGCGCCAACGTTAAATTATTATCAATAATAACCGTATCGGCTACTTTAAAGGCAATATTTACATCGCGGGCCAATAGTTCGTTCAACAAAATTTGGGTATTCCGGTAAAGGTCTTGCTGCCGCAAATAATTGGTAGTATCGGTATTTAAATCTACTTGCGCATTTAATACTTCTAAGCGGGCAGCTTTACCAATCTCAAAACGGCTTTGGGCGGTTTTTACCCGAAACCGCGAAATATCGATAGCGGTTAAGTTTGCCTGTAGTTGTTGTTGCTGTTGTACCAGCGCAAAATAATTGGTAATAACATCGGCTACCCGCCCCAGTATGGTTAGTTGCAACTCAGCTTCGCCCAGCCGTTGAAATTCCTGTAACTGGTTGTAGCGGGCAAACATACCAAACCCGTCAAAAATATTCCAGGTTAAACCTACGCCGTAGTTCAGGTTAGAACTGCGCGCATTGTTTCGCTCTTGCACTTCGCCGTCGGCCCGCACCTGCCGGCTGTTCTGAATGCTGTTGTTGTTGGTTAAAGTACCCGTAACGGCCGGCAGTATACCGGCATTCGCCAGGTTTACATTATTTTTATCAATCCGGAGATCGTTGGCCGAAAGCTTAATATCATAATTATTTTCCAGGGTAATTTTAACGGCGTCTTCCAGGGTTAAGAGTTCCTGGGCCTGACTTTTATTAACCACTCCTGCGGTTAATAAAAGCAGACTGCACAGGAAAGCAAATTTTTGCTTCATATTATATTGAATGGATGGTAAGCTACAGATTTAAATATTGGTTTAGTGTACCAGTTCTTTTTCAAAAGCTTCGGCTTGGGCCAGCTCCGGATTAGGTTTGTACTCGCGCGACCACATGGCGTAAAATGCCGGAATCACAAACAAGGTCAGGATTAACGAAAACATGGTTCCGCCTACAATTACAATACCCATCCCCATTCGGCTTTGCGCAGCCGCGCCTAAGGCCATAGCAATAGGCAAGGCCCCCAGCGCAATCGCCAAACTGGTCATTAAAATAGGCCGCAAACGCGCTTCGGAAGCTTCCAGAATAGCTTCGGCTTTAGATTTACCCTGTTCTTTCAAATGGTTGGCAAATTCCACAATCAAGATACCGTTTTTCGTAACCAAACCAATGAGCATGATGGTACCAATCTGGCTGAAAATATTCCAGGTCTGGCCAAACAACCACAGCGATAACATGGCACCGGCCACCGCCATCGGAACGGTAATAATAATAATCAACGGGTCGATAAAGCTTTCGAACTGGGCCGCCAGAATCAGGTAAATTAACAATAAGGCTAAACCAAAGGCGAAGGCGGTGTTGGAACTACTTTCGACAAAGTCGCGCGACTCCCCACCCAAATCCGTGGTAAAAGTAGGATCAAGTACTTTGGCGGCAATTTCGTCCATGGCTTCAATGCCATCGCCAATACTTTTACCCGGGGCTAAACCCGCCGAAATGGTAGCCGACATATACCGGTTGTTGTGGTATAATTGCGGCGGACTGCTGCGTTCTTCTAACTCAACCAGGTTATCTAACTGAATAAGCTGGCCGCTGCTGCTCCGGACAAACAACGAAGTTAAATCCATGGGGTCGTCCCGATCAGGCCGATCGAACTGTCCCATTACCTGGTATTGCCGTCCGTTCATAATAAAATAACCAAACCGCTGGCCACTGAGCGATAATTGCAAGGTCTGGGCCACATCAATCACCGAAACGCCTAAACTTTGAGCTTTTTCGCGGTCAATGGTAATATTTATTTCGGGTTTGTTAAACTTCAGGTTTACATCGGGGTTAGATAAGGCCGGATGCTTACTGGCTTCTTCTAAAAATTCCGGTATTTTTTCTTCCAGCTTTTTAAATGTTTGTGCCTGAATAATGTACTGAATAGGCTGGCCGCCCCGGCGGTTTACCGAGATAGTAGGTTGCTGGGTTACCGTAGTCCGGGCTTGCGAATAACGCCGCGTCATTTTAGTTAGGTGGTCTGCCACATCTTTTTGCGAACGTTCCCGCTCACTCAGGTCTTTCAGCGTTAAGCGCATCATACCGTTGTTAACCGAGCCGGCCCCGCCAAAGCCCGGCGACGTAATTACCAAGTTTACTTTTTTCTCCGGAATAGAATCGTTTACCAATTGGGTTAATTCTTCCATAAACCGATCGGTATATTCAAAAGAAGAGCCTTCGGGAGCGGTTACCATTACCCGTAACATACTGCGGTCATCGTAAGGCGCGGTTTCTTTTTGCAGCGTAATATAAAACAAAACAATTATGCCAATACATATACCTACAATCGGGAAACTGAGCCATTTGCGTTTCATAAAGCTAGCCAGCGACTCTGCATAACCTGTATTCAGCTTCTGAAAATAAGGTTCGGTAAACTCATAAAACCTCGATTTTTTGTGGCCGCCCTTTTTCATCAGGTAGGCATTTAGCATGGGGGTTAAGGTTAAAGACACAAACGCCGATATTAATACCGCGGCCCCAATTACTACCCCAAATTCCCGGAATAAACGGCCCACAAAACCTTCGAGAAAAATTACTGGTAAAAATACCGCCGCCAGGGTAATAGAAATAGAGATAACCGCCAGGAATATTTCGTTCGAGCCTTTAATGGCCGCTTCAATCGGCGACATGCCTTCTTCTACCTTTTTAAAGATATTTTCGGTAACTACAATTCCATCGTCCACCACCAAACCGGTAGCCAGTACAATTGCCAGCAGCGTAAGCACGTTTACCGAGAACCCGGCCAGGTACATTATAAAGAAGGTCGCAATTAAAGAAACCGGAATATCTATTAAAGGGCGGAAAGCAATACTCCAATCGCGGAAGAACAGGTAAATAATCATAATTACCAGAATCAGGGCAATTATAATGGTTTCGGCCACCTCAATTACCGAACGCTTAATGAATAAGGTATTATCCATTACAATATCCAGTTGCAAATCCTGCGGCAAATCACCTTTCAGCTTTTCGAACTGGTCGTAGAAGTTACCGGCAATTTCGAGGTAGTTGGTGCCGGGCTGCGGCACGAGGGCTAAACCCACCATGGGTACCCCCGATTCGGTCATTTTGGTTTCCAGGTTTTCAGGCCCCAGTTCGGCCCGGCCCAAATCGCTAAAACGAATAATGCGATCGCCTTCGGATTTTACAATCAAATTATTAAACTGCTCTTCCGTAGACATGTTGCCCAAGGTTTTAACCATTAGCTCGGTGTTGGCGCCGCTTACTTTACCCGAAGGCAATTCTACGTTCTGGCGGTTTAAGGCGGTACGCACATCGGCTACGGTTAAGCCGTAAGAAGCCAGCTTCATGGGGTCGAGCCACAGGCGCATGGCAAAACGCTTTTGCCCCCAAATTTGCACACTACTTACGCCCGGAATGGTTTGTAAACGCTGCGAAATTACGTTTTCGGCGTAATCACTTAATTCCATCTGGTTGCGGGTCTGGCTCCTTACCGTCATGGTAATAATAGGTTCAGAGTCCGCATCAGCTTTAGAAACTACCGGCGGCGCATCAATATCCTGCGGCAAATTACGGATAGCCTGCGACACTTTGTCGCGCACATCGTTGGCCGCTTCTTCCAGGTTTTTCTCCAGGTTAAACTCAATATTAATATTGCTCCGGCCCTGGTTACTCGTAGAAGAAATATTCCGGATACCATCGATGGAGTTAATGGCTTTCTCCAGCGGTTCGGTAATCTGGGATTCAATAATATCGGCGTTAGCACCGGAGTAACTGGTGCTCACCGACACAATAGCCGGGTCGATAGACGGATATTCCCGGACACCCAGGAACGTATAACCAATAATGCCGAATAAAATCAGCATCAGGTTAATTACTATCGTAAAAACCGGCCGCTTGATACTGGTGGTTGATAAACTCATATATCAGATAAATACTAAATAGAATTACATGTTAGTCACTTTAACTTTTACCGGGGCATCCGGTTTCAGGGTCATGATACCCGTGGTTAGCACGGTATCGCCGGCTTTTAAGCCAGAGGTAATTAATATATCTTTTTCGGTGCGGGTTGAGGCTTCTACCATTACTTCTTTGGCTTTACCGTTTTCGGTTACAAATACTTTTTTACCGTTTTGCACCGGCACAATGGCTTGCGTTGGCACAAGCAGGGCATCGTTTATGGTAGTTAAAGGCAACAGCACATTGGCAAATGAGCCTGGCCGTAAGGTGCCTTTGGGGTTTGCTGCCCTGGCTCTTAATTGTAAAGTACGGGTAGTTGCTTCTATACCGGGTTCAATGGCGTAAACTTTGGCGGTATATTTTTCGGTTGTACCGGCCACTGTAAAGGTAATTTCAGTATTATTTTTAACCTGGTTGGCATATTTTTCGGGTACCGAAAAAGTAAGTTTTATTGGGTCGGTATTAACCAGGTTGGCTATTATGGTTTCGGGAGTAAGGTAGCCGCCCGCTGATACATTACGCAAGCCAATGCGGCCCGAAAAAGGTGCCCGAATAGTGGTTTTGGCTAACTGCGCCTGGATTAATTGGGTTTGCGCCTGCAACGATTTTAATTCAGCCGCCGCTACATCAAGTTCTTCGCGGCTGATAGCTTCTTTTTGCAATAGCAACTGCGCCCGGCGGGCATTTTCGGCGGCCAGACTTTGGCGGGTTAACGCTTGCGACAGTTGGGCCCGCAATTCGGTATCGTCTACTTTTACCAGTACCTGGCCTTTTTTAACCAAACTACCTTCGTCAAAAGTAATACTCTGAATAATACCGGCTACCTGGCCCCGCATTTCTACTTGCTCGTTGGCTTCGATAGATCCGGTAACGGCTAAGGTATTGGCAAATTCCTGGGGCTGTACCACTATGCCACTAACGCGCATGGCCATACCGCCGCCTTTGCCACCCGGTCCACCTCCCCCACGGGCACCGCCACCACCGCCGGGGCCGCCAGCACCACCCGTTGCTGCCTGGGTTTTGTTTTTATTAATCCGATAGACTACCAACGAACAAAAACCAACCAGGAGTAAGGTGTAAATAATATATTTTAATTTCATAACTAATTAAAGGTGTTTTACTTATATATAGGCTAACGAAAAGAATCAAAAACAATAACAAAGAAAACGGAAGCTTGTTCGTATCCTGGCGTTTCTAGTAGGGCTTCAATATATTGTTCCGGAGGCTAAATTTAGATGCTATAACTTATAAAACTAAATTTTTTGACCCTTATTCCGGGTAAATTATTGAATAATTATGGCGCT
Organism: Adhaeribacter rhizoryzae; assembly: GCF_008629685.1. Lineage (GTDB taxonomy): Bacteria > Bacteroidota > Bacteroidia > Cytophagales > Hymenobacteraceae > Adhaeribacter > Adhaeribacter rhizoryzae. Next base: position 249,642 of record NZ_VWSF01000003.1, read on the forward strand.
GCGAAGTTACCCCCTACTATTAGATCTTGTTTAGACTATTGTGATAGTAATTGGTTTAATCGGGCTTGCTTTTTATTTCACTTGCCTAAATATTACCGGTTTGGCTAATTATTTAAACCGTTATTACCATAAAGAAAATAACTTACCGGAACAGGCTGGTTAATTTTTAGGAGCAGGCTATTAAAGAGTTTTTCAGCGGAATAATATTTAAACCTACCAGAAAGCCGGCGCGCCAGCAATCTAAAATGTAGCGGAGAGGAAATAATAGCAACCAGTTAATTAACCAGACTATGCGGCAGGAATACGGTAGAAACAAAAAAACTGTTAAAGCTAAAGCCAAACTTTAACCTCAACAGTTTAACTGTTAAAAGCAGGAAAAAATCTAGCTGATAATGCCTTTGCCTATGGCATATTTTATAAGTGCGGCAGTATTTTTAGCTTTTGTTTTTTCAATAATATTTTGCCGGTGGGTTTCTACGGTTCGTTTGCTGGTAAAAATTTTATCGGCAATTTCGGCGTTGGTTAAGCCATCGGCTATTAATTTCAAAATTTCAATTTCGCGTTGCGATAAATCGCGGGTTTGTTTTTCTTCGGTATTTTCGGCGGGCTTAAAGCTGGGGCTCTTAAGTTTGTTTAAAAGGTTAAAGCCTATTTCGGAGCAAAGATAACGGCCACCTTTGGCTACAATTCTAATAGCACACACCATTTCTTCGCGGCCCGTATTTTTAAGCAGGTAACCATTGGCACCGGCATCAAATACTTTAGCAATGTAGCTTTCGTGGTCCAGCATCGAGAGCACCAGCACTTTTACCTGCGGAAATCTTTCCTGGATATAACTGGTAGCTTCAAAGCCATCCATTTCGGGCATGTTTATATCCATCAAAATTACATCGGCTTCTAAGGTTGGCAGCAGATCGATTAATTCCCGGCCGTTACCCGCCTCACCTACCACACTTACCCCATCGCTCTCGCGGAGCAATGCTTTTATACCATCCCGAATAATGGTGTGATCATCTACCAAAACTACCTTAATCAGATCTTGCTCCTGCATTGTTTCTGCCATAGCACTACTATTTTGAAAATACCAACCTAAAAATTAAAATTACAGAAAGGCCCCTAAATTATTCTGCCAAACGCTTAGCGCTTATTTAAGTTCCTTAAAAAATTAATTAAGTATAGAAGATAAAATATTAAGGGGCAACTTCTTATTGGTATCTAATCTAAAATTACGCGGTTCTACGTAGTTGCCGGTTATATATACGCATAATTATACGTTTGCAGCTAACCAAAACCAGTAAATAATACATTTCAAAGGAAAAATAGTAATAGTATCTTTGGTAAGACCTAGGTTAGGCAAGGTAATTCCGCTTTTTGTTACTTTTTGGTCTGAAATTTAATTTCATTTTTATATGAAAGTAGCAGTACACGAGGATTTGCAAAGCTTTGTAATAAAACCTTTCGGCAATTTTGAGGATGGCGATTGCCAAATGCTACAGGCCGTACTGGAGCAGGGCGCAAAAAGCCTTCGGCAACATATATTTATTGATTTAAAAGACCTGCACAATATTACAACTTCGGGCCAACGCATGTTACTGGCTTACTCCGGGCAACTGGCAGCTTTGCACCGCCTGCTGGTGTTGTTTAGCGTAAATCAGCAAATTATGCAGGCTTTTGAAGCATCTGGTCTGGCCAAAGTAATAAATATTGCGGCCAGTCTGCAAGAAGCGAAAACGCTAACCCTCACCCGAAAGTAATACCCATCTGCTTTCACCTATATAGTTGCAATTTTATTAACTAATTGATATATTGTTAGTTACCAAAACGAGACAAATAAAATATATTAGGCTTCTTACTTGTTATTAAAAGCTTTTTAAAATAATCAGCAATCAATTATTAATCTGTGAATATCTGCCTTTATGTACGTAAATAGTGAGAGAACACCCGATAGCTTTGTAATTAGCATTGAAGGCGATATTGATGCAACTACCTCTATTCTGGTAGATAATGAAATAAGCAAAATATATGATTTGCCGTTAAAAAACCTTTGGATTGATTGCTGCCAGGTAAAATATATTTCATCGGCCGGAGTGGGCGTTTTTATCTCGCATTTGCAAAAGCTGAAGAAGCACAAAATTAACATGACTTTATACGGTCTCAAGCCGAAACTAAAATCTATTTTTAAAGTACTCGGATTAGAGCATTATCTTTCTTTACAACCCGAGTTTAAAGATTTAGCCGACCAGACCGTAGAAGATTTAGATTAACACAAAACAAATGGAGCTATACCACGAAATAAAAGCGCAGGCTTATGTCCTTATTTTATCGGGCAACCTGGATGAGCACAATGCCGGCGAAATAGATAACCTCTTAAAAAAAGCCATTAAGAGCCGGAAAAAAAACTTGCTGATTGATTGCCGTAATCTTAATTATATTTCATCGGCTGGGTTAGGAATATTCTTGTCGAACTTGCCCGAGTTAAAAGAAAAAGAAATCAGCCTTATATTCTTCGGCATGAAGCCGGGCGTACGCCAGGTATTTTCGTTCCTGGGCCTGGATGCCGTTTTGACGATAAAAGATAACCTGGAAGAAGAACAATACGATGAAACCCTAATTTAACTTAAACGACTGGTAATAATATGGTTATTAACAATAAAAAAAGGTAAGAGCGCTTGAAAAAAGCGCTCTTACCTTTTTTTATTGTTAATTATCGATCTTAATCATATTATACCAATATTAAGTAGGAATTGCGTTTTAAGAACAATAAAATAATTACAACCACATATCCACCCACCGCGGTCATTCTGGAAGAATCTTATTGGCTGGCTACTAATAAGATTCTTCCAGAATGACCGCGGTGAGTGGTACAGACTTTACTTTGTTTAAAAGCGCAGTATGCATTTGATAAGGGTATTATTAAGTGAGTTAAGCGCTTACATTATTATAGTCACGTTGCGCTTGTCGAAATAGGTGAATCTACTTTACTGTAATAGATCCTTCGGCAACCTCAGGATGCCCCAGTAGTAAACAATTAAGCGCAAGTTTCGTTTTGTAGGGAAATAAATAATGACATGCTAAAACGTTAATGAAAGAATATTCTATTAACTAACAATCGCCATTCTACATGCAACAAACCGTTGTTAAGCTGCCTTAATTCTAATATCTAAAATTAAATATTTCCTTTCCAGATTAGTATGGCCCGGCGAATTTTACTTTAATCAAAACAATTTACTTACTTTGGAGTCTAATAATTTATTCGGGTCATAGATTAGCCTTATTTAATTAGACCTTCGTACAAATAGTACACTTTAACGTTTTCCTGCATTCATGAATATAGGTATTGTTTGTTACCCCACCTTTGGCGGCAGTGGTGTGGTAGCCACCGAACTCGGAAAAGAACTGGCTTTAAAAGGCCACCGGGTACATTTTATAACATACAGCCAGCCCGCCCGGCTCGATTTTTTTAACGAAAACCTTTTTTACCACGAAGTTATAGTTCCCTCCTACCCGCTGTTTCAGTACGACCCGTACGAACTGGCTCTGGCGAGTAAAATGGTAGATATAGTACAGTTCGAAAAGCTGGATGTGCTGCACGTGCATTATGCTATTCCGCACGCCTCGGCGGCCTTTATGGCCAAACAAATATTAAAAACCAAAGGCATTCAGATTCCGGTAATTACCACCTTACATGGTACCGATATTACGCTGGTCGGTAAAGATCCTTCGTTTGAGCCGGTGGTAACCTTTAGCATTAACCAGTCCGATGGCGTTACGGCTGTTTCGGCGGACCTCCGCACCGAAACCTACAACCATTTCCGCATCGAAAAAGACATTGAAGTAATTCCGAACTTTATTAACCTGGAGCGTTTTCAGCGGCAGCGCAAAGAACATTTCAAAACCGCCATTAGTCCGTTTGGCGAAAAATTGCTGGTGCATACTTCTAACTTCCGCAGCGTAAAGCGCGTGCAGGATGTAATTAAAATATTTTACAAAGTGCGCCAGCAAATTCCCAGCAAGTTGCTGATGGTAGGCGACGGACCAGACCGCATTAAAGCCGAAAAACTTTGCCGCAAACTCGATGTATGCAGCGATGTCCGTTTTTTAGGTAAGCTCGAAGCCGTAGAAGAAGTACTTTCGGTAGCCGATTTGTTTTTAATGCCTTCAGAAAAAGAAAGCTTTGGTTTGGCTGCCCTCGAAGCTATGGCCTGCCAGGTACCGGTAATTTCGTCTAACGCCGGCGGCATACCCGAATTAAATATTCATGGCGTAACCGGATTTTCGAGCCCCGTAGGCGATGTAGCCGATATGGTAAAGAATGCCCTTTTTATACTGGATGATGCCAACTTGCCCCAGTTTAAAGCCAATGCGCTGGCTCGCGCCAAAGACTTTGAAACCAGTAAGATTGTGCCATTGTACGAACAGTTTTACCAGAAAATAAAAGACGCCCAAATGGTAACCGTTTAAAACCGGTATCTTTCTTATTCTAATATGTAAAATAAAATCCTGCCCGCAACGGCAGGATTTTTAATTTTGGCCCGCAAAAGTTTCGGATTTTGATTCTTAATCAAGCTGCAGGGGGTGTTTACTTAAAATTTTGAATAATTTATCCTGATGTTTAGATAAATTATAAAAAATACAGAACTTAGCGGCTCCATAGCTACTCCAACATTCTATTATTTTATGAGCAAAGACAAATATTTTATTATAGACTTTGACAGTACCTTTACCCAGGTTGAAGCATTAGATGAATTGTGTGAGATTGCTTTACACGACGACGAAAATAAAGACCAAATATTGCAGGAAATTAAAAACCTGACCAACAGCGCCATGGAAGGTAAAAGTTCTTTTACCGAAGGCCTGACCAAACGCATTGCTTTACTGAAAGCTCATAAAAAGCATTTAGCGCCACTTATTTCCCGGCTCAACACCAAAGTATCGGAATCTATTAAGCGCAATCCCGAATTTTTTAACCAGTACGCCGACAATATTTTTATTGTATCGAGCGGCTTTAAAGAATTTATTACCCCTATTGTTACGCAGTACGGCATTAAAGAAGAAAATATTTACGCCAACACTTTTGAGTACGACGAGCAGGGCAATATTATTGGTTTCGACCAGGAAAACGTGCTTAGCCTGGATAAAGGTAAAATAAAGTTGCTGGAGAGCCTGGCCTTGCAGGGCGATGTTTACGTGCTGGGCGATGGCTACACCGATTACGAAATAAAAGAAGCCGGATTGGCCAATAAGTTTTATGCTTTCACCGAAAATATTACCCGCGACAATGTAGTGGCCAAGGCCGAACACATTGCCCCCAGCCTGGATGAATTTTTATACCAGAACAAATTACCGATGGCTATTTCTTATCCTAAAAACCGCATCAGCGTGTTGCTGCTCGAAAATATTCACCCTAAAGCGGTAGAATTATTTAAACAGGAAGGCTACCAGGTAGAATCCATGACCGGAGCCATGAACGAAGAAGAACTGTGCGAGCGAATTAAGAACGTATCTATTCTGGGTATCCGGTCTAAAACGCAGGTAACCGCAAAAGTACTGGCCAACGCCAATAAATTAATGAGCGTAGGCGCTTTCTGCATAGGTACCAACCAAATAGACCTGAATACCTGTGTGCAGTCGGGCATTGCCGTATTTAACGCGCCTTACAGCAACACCCGCAGCGTGGTTGAGCTAGCCATTGGCCAAATAATTATGCTGGCCCGTAATATTTTCCCAAAAAGCGAAAAAATGCACCAGGGCGAATGGGACAAATCGGCTACCGGCAGTTTTGAAGTGCGGGGCAAAAAATTAGGCCTTGTGGGTTACGGCAATATTGGCGCGCAATTATCGGTTATAGCCGAAGCGTTGGGCATGGAGGTATATTATTACGATGTGGTAGAGAAACTGCAACTAGGAAATGCCCGCAAATGTAATACCTTAAAAGAATTATTAGGCTTAGCCGATTTTGTATCGCTGCACGTAGACGGTCGCGCCAGCAATAAAAATATGTTTGGCGCTGCCGAGTTCGAAGCCATGAAAGACGGGGCTATTTTCCTGAATTTAAGCCGTGGCCACATTGTAGATATTCCGGCCCTGGTACAAAACCTGAAATCCGGCAAAATAAAAGGTGCCGCCGTAGACGTGTTCCCGTACGAACCGAAAAATAATGCCGAAGAGTTTGTGAATGAATTACGTGGTTTACCCAACGTAATATTAACGCCGCACATTGGCGGCAGCACTTCCGAAGCCCAGGAAAATATTGCCAATTTCGTACCCAACCGGATTATGCAATATATTAATACCGGCAATACGTACCAGAGCGTAAACTTCCCGAATATTCAGTTGCCTGCCTTGGTAAATGCCCACCGACTAATTCACATTCACGAGAACGTGCCAGGCGTTCTGGCCAATATTAATAATGTGCTGGCCGGCAATCACGTTAATATTCTGGGCCAATATTTAAAAACCAACGAACACATTGGTTATGTAATTACCGACATTGATAAAGAATACGACAAGAACCTGATTGCGGACCTGAAAAGCGTACCCCATACCATTAAATTCCGGATTCTTTACTAGACATTAGTAGCAGGTATCTGGTAGCAGGATTAAATAAATATAAGTCCTGCTACCAGATACCAACTTCCAGATACCATTCAAAACTATGAACAACAAGGTATATTTTACCCCTGGTCCTTCTGAATTATACCCCACGGTACCGCAACACATGCAGGCGGCCATGGCGAATAAAATAGGCAGTATTTCGCACCGCAGTCAGCAGTTTAAAGATATTTACGCCCACGCCGAAAAAGGCTTACGCGAATTGTTACAGTTACCGCAGAACTGGGAAATATTGTTTTTGGCCTCAGCCAACGAAATTTGGGAACGCGCCATTCAGAACTGCGTGGAAAAAGAAAGTTTTCATTTGGTAAACGGTTCTTTTTCCAAGCGTTTTTTTCAGATTTCCGAAGAGCTAGGCCGCAAAGCCACGAAACACGAAGTGCCTTTTGGTGAAGGCTTCCAGGCCGATAACATTAATATTCCAGCTTTGGCGGAGTTGATTGCCTTGGTGCAGAATGAAACCAGTTCGGGTGCCAGCCTGCCGGTAGCGGAAATAAATAAATTCCGGGCAAAGGCTGGTGCCGACGCATTAATATTTGTGGATGCTGTTTCGTCTATGCCGCACCCGGCTTTTGATTACAACTTAGTAGATTCTATTTATTTTTCGGTGCAGAAATGCTTTGGTTTGCCGGCCGGCTTAGGCGTTTGGTTGGTAAACGAGCGGTGCATTGCTAAAGCCGAAGCATTGCAGGCCAAAGGTTTTTCTATAGGTTCGTACCACAGCATTCCTTCTTTGCTGAGTAAAGCCAAAACTTTCCAAAACCCTGAAACACCTAATGTGCTGAATATTTATTTACTGGGCCACGTGGCCGAAGAAATGAATAAAAAAGGCATCCAGACCATTCGGGAAGAAACCGAAACCAAAGCTCAACTTATTTACGATTACTTAGCCGCTAGTCAGAATTTTGACATTGCGATGCAGGAGCCCGGCCACCGTTCGGTAACTACTATTATTGCCAACACCAAAATACCGGCTTCGGAGGTTATTAAAAAATTAACGCCTTTTGACATGGTTATCGGCAGCGGCTACGGCAACTACAAAGAAACCCAAATCCGGATTGCCAACTTCCCGACACATTCCGTCAGCCAAGTGCAAGCGCTGGTTTATAAGCTCAAAGAATTAATCGGCTAAAAACCGTTTCGCATCAATATATAAAAAAAGCAGGAAAGTGTATTTCCTGCTTTTTTATTATTGCTCTTATGCAAGTTGGGCTATTTACATTTTGCTAGTGTACCGGCTGTTGGGCCCACTTTTGTCATTCAGGAGGAAACTTTTTGGCTGCCTGCTACATAGTTTCCTCCTGAATGACAGGGGTGGATTTCTTGAACTTCTATTCTTGTATTGATTATGAAATTATAATTCTCCATTCAGAATAGTGAGCTATTTAACCTTTCACGGTTTCTAACCAAGCCTGCGACATTAAGCGGGCACCCGCCAGACTGGGATGCACCCCATCGTACGTCCAGTAAACGCCGGGGGCAGATTTTTGGGCTTTATCGAAAACAGTTTGGTACGGAATAAAAGTGGCGCCGTAAGCGTCGGCAATTTCGCGGGCGGCCTGCCGGTATTCGTTAAAAGCCGGATACCATTTTTCGTTCACGGCTTTAATACCAGTTACAGCAAAAGGCTCGCCAATAATCAGTTTTACTTCTGGCAGCCGCTGTTTGGTGTTATCCAGTAGTTTTTTAAAATCATCGCGGTAAGTCTGAATAGTGCCATCATAATTGCCATTAAGCTTATGCCAGAAATCGTTCACCCCAATCAAAATGCTGAGCACATCTGGTTTCAGGCCTAGTGCATCGTTCTCCCAACGTTCGGCCAGTTGGTAAACTTTGTTGCCGCTAATGCCTTTATTGTAAATCCGTAAATTTTTACCAGGGTGCTGCAGCAACAAATCCGAAGCAGCCAGAAAAGCATAGCCGCTACCCAATGCCGATGGGCTGTTGAAATCCATATTATCTTTCTTGCGACCGGCATCGGTAATAGAATCGCCCTGGAAAAGAATAACGGCATCTTGCTTCAGGGTTACTTTTTTTGGTTTATTTGCAGCAAAAGCCTCGGTTATAATTGCAGGAATTCCTACGGTCAGGAGCCCCCCCAAAGCAGCTTTTTTCAGAAAGCCCCGGCGGTCTGATGGGTTTGTGGTAGACATAGTTTTAATTTAGTATAATTAATTTATTAGCTTTTAATTATTTTAAACAGAATACATGCTGCCCGGTATTAACTTCATAAAGCAAAAATCTTTTCCATTAATACCCATTTTTCGCCAGGTTTAGCCCAGGCTAAGGGTTGCTGAAACGTAGCCATTAGGTTTTCCCAATCCTGTACTTTTGCGTTGGCGGCATCCATCGCGCTTTTTCTTTCAAACGAAAACGAATCTTCCGCTTCCATAATCATAAATAGCCGGTTGCCGGTGCGGAAAATTTCCATGCCGGTAATGCCGGCTTCCCGGATATGTTGCAGGTTTTCGGGCCAGGCATTTTCGCTTTTATGCCAATATTCGTATTCGGCAATTAGGGCCGGATCATCTTTTAAATCTAAAGCAAAGCAATATTTTTTCATGAATAAACCAGTATAAACATTAAAGTTAAACAGCACAACTTTCAGCTTAAAATTTGCCCGCCTATACTTGCTTGGGTTCTTCTGCGTGTAACGTTTCGTTTACCTTCTGAATAAATATATCGTTGATACTCGGGATTTTTTCGCGGAAAGCATGTACCTCAACGTGGGCAATCAGGTACCGCAGCAAATCGTTAGGGTTGGTATTATTTTTTAGCCGGATAGTGGCCCGGAAAAAGCCGTGATGTTCGGATTGCTCCAGCACTTCAAAATCTGGTGATAAAACAAGTAATTGGCCTTTGCCTTCTACCAAATAGGTGGCGGTTTTGTACAGGTTCTTAATATTCTGCACTGAGCCGTCCAATACTTTCCGCGAGCGGTTAATCAAAGCAATATTATCGCACAATTCTTCAACCGATTCCATGCGGTGCGTCGAAAAAATAATGGTGCTGCCTTTTTCGCGGAGTTCCAGAATTTCGTCCTTTACAATATTAGCATTAATGGGGTCGAAACCCGAAAAAGGCTCATCCAAAATAATTAATTCGGGTTGGTGGAGCACGGTGGCAATAAACTGCACTTTCTGTTGCATCCCTTTCGAGAGGTCCTCCACGTTTTTATTCATCCAGGAACCAATATCAAACTTAGTTGCCCAGCTTTTTATTTTAGCCGTGGCTTCGGCTTTGTTTATTCCTTTTAATTGCGACAGGTACAAAAGCTGCTCGCCCACTTTCATTTTTTTATACAGGCCGCGCTCTTCGGGCAAATAACCCATATTTTTTATATGATCCGGCCGTAATGGTTCACCTTTAAAAAATATTTCCCCGGTATCGGCACCCGTAATTTGGGTAATAATGCGAATGAGCGAAGTTTTACCGGCACCATTAGGGCCTAATAAGCCAAAAATACTTTGGGCGGGAATTTCAAAACTAATGTCCTGCAGGGCCTGGTGGTTTGCATATTGCTTCGACACACCAACTACTTTAAGAATACTCAAGGCTTATCGGGTTAAAAGAATCAAAATTACAGGATAAGTTAGCAACTGCAAGAATTACCTTTCTACAATCTGGTAATCTATTTTAAAAAAATTTATTAGAAATTTTGCGCTGGCTATATTTTCAACGGGATAAAACTTTTGATTTTTAGAGTTGTCAGGATTATTGAGAAAAGCCTTTGCCCGGGGTCATCCCAAGCTTGCCGAAGGATCTATTAGCACCCTTAGTAAAATATTTATTACTTCCGGTTGTTACTCATTTCTAAAAGGAAGGTAAGAATCAGAAGGATACTACAAGCTTATGACGTAGCTTTTATAATTCAGTTGGCTTTTAGTAATAGATCCCTCGACAGGCTCGGGATGACCCAGAGCAAAGGCAGATCTAAGTAAGTAGAGGTTAATGGTTAGTGAATGCCAATATCAAGTGGTTAATGCGCCAGCTACAGGCGTCATGTTGAGCTTGTCGAAACATCTAAATCTATTTTTATACGGTAGTAATTATTCCTTAGACAAACTCAGGATAACTAAACGTGTACACTTAAGCCAAATTACTTTTTGAAAGTAGTATTAGGTATTAAAAAGGCTTTTTTTGCCGTATTCTCTAAATATTAAAACCGGTGGTTCCTGCATTTATTTAATCTTGTTCATAGCTTGGGTTGTGCGCTTAGCAATATCTGTTTTTATTGCACAAATAATCAGGAAAACATTTTAAAACAAAAGCCCCCGGATTTTTCCGGGGGCCTTGTTAATTATTTCTAAGAGTTTGGCTATTAAGCAAAATATTCTTTCATCTTTTCGAAGAAGCCTTTTTCGTGCTTACCCGGATGTGGTGTAAAGTTATCGGAGCTGCGGAGTTTCTCCAGCATGGCCCGCTCTTCGTTGCTCACGTTTTTCGGTGTCCAGACATTAATATGAATTAGCTGGTCGCCTTTGCCGTAGCCGTTAATATCTTTAATACCCTTGCCCCGCAACCGCAATATTTTACCGCCCTGGGTACCCGGATCAATCTTAATTTTCACCTTGCCTTCAATGGTTGGTACTTCTATGTTCGCGCCTAAAGCAGCATCCACAAAACTAATATATTGATCGAAAACGACATTGTTGCCATCGCGTTTCAGGAATAGATGCGGTTCTTCTTCTATCTGAATGAGTAAATCACCGGCTACACCACCTCGCTCGGGTACGTTGCCTTTACCACTCATCGATAACTGCATGCCGTCGGCAACACCAGCCGGTACGTTAATCGAGATTACTTCTTCTTTTAGTTCGCGACCTTCACCGTGGCAGGCATCGCATTTCTGGGTTACTTTCTGGCCTTCGCCGTCGCAGGTTGGGCAGGTATTCGTAGAAACCATCTGGCCCAACATGGTATTTACCACTTTGCGTACCTGGCCGGAACCCTGGCAAGTATTACAGGTTTGCAGCGACGCACCGTTTTTAGAGCCGTTACCACCGCATATGTTACAAGCTACATAACGCTTAACCTTTATTTTTTTCTCAACGCCGTTGGCTACTTCTTCCAGATTTAGTTTAAGCTTAATGCGCAGGTTAGAACCTTTACGCACCCGCCGACCACCGGAACGGCCGCCACCAAAGAAATCGCCAAACGGACTGCCTTGGCCACCGCCAAAAATATCGCCGAACTGCGAGAAAATATCCTCCATGTTCATGCCACCGCCGCCAAAGCCGCCACCGTTTACACCCTGGTGACCAAAACGGTCGTAGCGGGCGCGTTTGTCCTGATCGCTCAAGACTTCGTAGGCCTCGGCTGCTTCTTTAAATTTATCTTCGGCCGTCGGGTCGTCAGGGTTTTTATCCGGGTGAAACTTGATCGCTATTTTGCGGTAAGCTTTTTTGATTTCGTCGGCACCGGCACCTTTCTCAACCCCTAATATCTCGTAATAATCTCTTTTCGCCATGACCTAAGCTCCAATTACAACTTTTGCAAACCGGATAACTTTGTCGTGCAAATAATATCCTTTTTCAACTTCATCAATTATTTTACCCTTTTGGCTTTCGTCGGGTGCCGGAATTTGCGTAATGGCTTCGTGTACATCCGCATCAAACGATGAACCTACGGCTTCCATTGGCTTCAGGCCTTTTTGCTGCAGAATGCTAAATAATTTATTATAAATTAAATCAACACCTTCTTTTACAGCCGCCACATCCTGGGCTTGATCCATCGCCTGCCGGGCCCGTTCAAAATCATCGATTACGGGCAATAAAGCCACTACCATTTCCTGGTTAGCGGTTTTTAGCATATCCAGGCGTTCTTTAGATGTCCGGCGCTTATAATTATCAAACTCCGAATAAAGACGCAGGTACTTATCTTTCATGTCACTTAACTCCTCTTCCAGCTTTGCCGCCGGATCGGCAATCGCTTCGGCGTGGTCAGGCAATCCCTGTTCTTCTACGGTCGAGGTTTCGGTTGGCGATGCGTTATTTTCCTGCTGTTCTTCTTCTGGTAAATTATTTTTATCTGCTGACATAGCTTATCTTATTCTCAGTTATTCTTGCCAATCTTACTAATCAATTTGTTTGCCAAACCCTTTTTTGTGACAAACTGACATTTATTTAATGTGCTAATTAGTTAATGTGCTGATGTGCTAATTGTTTAATGGGATAATTCGGTAATGTGAGAATTTTCGAATTCATTTAATTTTCGAATTTCCACATTAAATAATCAGCACATTAGCACATTACCCAATTAGCACATTAAACTATTCTGCATTTAAAGTTTGCCAGATAAGGTCTTTTAGCTGCATGATATTTTTTTGCGTGATGCTGGAAATAAAAACGGTAGGCAAATCTTTGGGTAAAGTTTTGCGCATTTCTTTTTCCAGTTCATCGTCTATCAGGTCTGTTTTCGTGATGGCTAACAAACGTTGCTTACTTAGTAGTTCCGGATTAAAGGTTTGCAGCTCATTTAATAATACCCGGTATTCGTCGGCTATGTCTGCACTTTCTACCGAAATCATAAACAACAAAATAGAGTTGCGTTCAATGTGTTTCAGAAACCGGATACCTAAACCCTTACCTTCCGAGGCGCCTTCGATAATTCCGGGAATATCGGCCATCACAAACGATTTATAATCGCGGTAAGGCACCACGCCCAGGTTAGGCACCAGCGTAGTAAAAGGATAATTGGCAATTTTGGGTTTGGCCGCCGATACCACCGATAACAAAGTAGATTTACCGGCATTCGGGAAACCAACTAAGCCTACATCGGCCAGCAGTTTTAACTCCAGAATCACCCATTCTTCTATACCGGGTTCGCCGGGCTGCGCATAACGCGGGGTCTGGTTCGTGGGCGATTTAAAATGGGCATTGCCCAAACCGCCCCGACCGCCCGGCGTTAATATTACCGTTTGGCCATCTTCTATTATTTCGGCCATTTTCTCGCCGGTTTCAACATTCCGGGCAATGGTCCCAATGGGCACTTCCAGAATCACGTCTTCGCCTTCCGCCCCCGAAGAATGGCTGGAACCACCCGATTCGCCGGGCTTGGCAATCACGTGCTTTTGGTATTGCAAGTGCAGCAGGGTCCAGAGCTGTTTATTTCCTTTGAGAATTATATGCCCGCCGCGGCCGCCGTCGCCGCCATCCGGACCGCCTTTGGCGTTTTTCTTATCGCGGTGTAAATGCGAAGAGCCAGGGCCACCGTGACCGGAGCGGCAACAAATTTTTACGTAATCAATAAAGTTGGATGAAGCCATCTTGTGCTGAAAAATAGTAAAAGAAAAAGTATTGTCTTTTTTACTCCTTTTACTATTTTGGGTTAAAAATAAAACCAGCCTTAAAATTCAGGCTGGCTATAACTTATATAGTTTTTGGTTGCGTAAGGTAGCTATCTATAATAGAACAGGTTTGGTTAAATATTTCGTCTATTTCGCCAATGCCATTTACCGCGTGGTATTTGCCTTGCTGGGCGTAAAAACCGGCTACCGGCGCGGTTTTGGTATTATATTCCTGCACGCGCTTGCGCACCAGGCTTTCGTCCTGGTCATCGGGGCGGCCCGAAGTTTGTCCGCGCAGCAACAAACGCTTAGTCAGTTCTTCTTCGCTTACTTCCAGGGCAATCATGCAGGTAATGGCAGTATTATTTTGAGCCATTAGCTCGTCCAATCCTTCAGCTTGCGGTACGGTGCGCGGAAAGCCATCGAAAATGAAACCGGCTGCCGATTTATTTTCTTTTAATTTGCTGTCAATCATGCCAATTACAACTTCATCGGGCACCAGCAAACCTTGGTCCATCAGGGTTTTGGCCCGTAAACCCAATTCTGTACCGGCCGCAATCTGCGACCGCAACAAATCGCCGGTAGATAAATGAATTAACTGATAAGTATCTATTAACTTCTGGCTTTGGGTGCCTTTGCCTGCTCCCGGAGGTCCGAACAATACAATATTTAGCATATAGTTTAATAAATAAGCAGTAAAAATAAGACTTATCGGTAAGTTTTACTATTATTTAGCTTAATCTTTTGAAATTTTGAAATATATAGCTACAATACTTTATAAATATTGCGCAGATTACGGCCCAGGCCATTATAATCTAACCCATAGCCCACCACAAAATCATTAGGGATGGTTAAGCCAATATATTTTACCTGCAGTGGATGTTGTACACAATCGGGTTTTAACAGTAAAGCCGCTATTTCAATAGAAGCTGGTTCCCGTGCAATCAGGTTCTGCAGCAACGCGTAAACTGTTTGGCCGGTATCTACAATATCTTCCAGAATAACAATGTGCCGGCCTTTAATATCTTCCTTCAAACCTATTACTTCACTTACCTGCCCGGTGCTGTGCATGTCCTGGTAAGATGATACCCGCAGAAAAGAAATTTCACAATCCAGGTTGGTTTCCTTCATTAAATCGGAGGCAAACATAAAGGCTCCGTTCAG
Source organism: Adhaeribacter rhizoryzae (assembly GCF_008629685.1). Lineage (GTDB taxonomy): Bacteria > Bacteroidota > Bacteroidia > Cytophagales > Hymenobacteraceae > Adhaeribacter > Adhaeribacter rhizoryzae. The sequence continues at coordinate 264,706 of NZ_VWSF01000003.1, forward strand.
AATAGCCAGAAAAAGCGGTTTTTTGTCTTTGTAATCGGCGTTTATCCCGGCTGCCACTTGCCGAATGGCCGCCAGAATTTCTTTTTCCGGAATATTTATTTCGAAAGACTTGTCGTGGAGCGAAATGCGGTTGGGAGCCATAATGGTAAGTTAAAAACGGAAAGTTATACCTTAAAACTTGCAAATAAAAACCACAGTAGCAATTGCCAAGTAAAAACAAGCAAAAGAAAAGCCCTTCCGTTTCCAGAAGGGCTTTTCTTTTGGTTTTAAAACTTAGCGCGCTGAGCGGGCTGTAATTAATTCTATTGTTGCCGGTAAGCTTTCAGGCTGAACCGAAACCTGTTCTATCTGAATTTTATTTTCCGGAATAGCTGGCATTTGCGTAGTGCCGGCGGTATCGGGTACGGCAATGTGCGGCGCAATTACCAGCGACACAATCGACATTAATTTAATCAGAATATTCATAGAGGGGCCGGAAGTATCTTTAAAAGGATCGCCAACGGTATCGCCGGTTACGGAAGCTTTGTGGGCATCTGAACCTTTGTACTCCATTTTGCCATTAATCATTACCCCTTTTTCGAAAGATTTTTTCGCGTTATCCCAAGCACCACCGGCATTAGACTGGAACATAGCCATTAAAACACCCGAAACGGTAACACCGGCTAAAACCCCACCCAGAACTTCCGGGCCCATGGTATAACCCACAATAATAGGAACAATTAGAGCAATAGCGCCCGGCAACATCATTTCGCGGATAGCTGCTTTCGTAGAAATAGCCACGCACTTGTCGTATTCCGGTTTGCCGGTGCCTTCCATAATACCCGGTATTTCGCGGAACTGCCGGCGTACTTCCTCTACCATCGCCATAGCGGCCCGGCCTACCGCCGAAATAGCCAAAGCCGAAAAAATAAACGGAATCATGCCGCCCACAAAAAGGCCGGCTAATACCCGGGCGTTGCTAATATCTATTACGGTAATATTGGCGGTACCCATAAAAGCGGCAAATAAGGCAAGCGAAGTAAGCGCCGCCGAAGCAATGGCAAAACCCTTACCCGTAGCGGCGGTGGTATTACCTACAGCATCCAGAATATCGGTCCGTTCGCGTACTTCTTTGGGCAATTCGCTCATTTCGGCAATACCGCCGGCGTTATCGGCAATCGGACCGAAGGCATCAATGGCCAACTGCATGGCGGTGGTGGCCATCATACCGGCAGCTGCAATCGCAACCCCGTACAAACCGGCTACTTCATAAGAAAATATTATACCGGCAGCCAGCACTATAATCGGCATCACCGTCGATTCCATACCTACAGCTAACCCGCCAATAACGGTAGTAGCATGACCGGTGCTGCTTTGGCGAACAATGCTGTTAACCGGCCGCCGGCCCATGGCGGTATAATATTCGGTAATAATACTCATAAGCGTACCCACAATTAACCCGATGATAATTGCCCAGAAAACACCCATGCGGGTGAAGTCGAAGCCACGCAGGCTTAAGGTTTCTGGTAACATCCAGTTAACCAGAAAATAAGAAGCAATAGCGGTTAATACCACCGAGGACCAGTTACCTAAGTTTAAAGCGGCCTGCACATTACCTCCTTCTTTTACGCGCACAAACAAAGTACCAATCATGGAGAAAATAATGCCCATACCCGCAATTACCATGGGTAATAATATCGGCGAAATACCGCCAAAATTATCCTGCACGGTAATTTCCCGGCCCAATACCATGGTTGCCAGAATCGTAGCCACGTAAGAACCAAATAAGTCGGCACCCATACCGGCTACGTCGCCTACGTTATCACCTACGTTGTCGGCAATAGTGGCGGGGTTGCGGGGGTCATCTTCCGGAATTCCGGCTTCTACTTTACCTACCAAGTCAGCGCCTACGTCGGCGGCTTTGGTGTAAATACCGCCGCCTACCCGGGCAAATAAGGCAATACTTTCGGCCCCTAACGAAAAGCCCGTTAATACCTCCAGGGCAATTTCCATGTCTTCGGCATTGTAAGTATCGCCTACAAAAATGGCTTTAAATACAATAAATAAACTGCCTAAACCCAGCACCGCCAGGCCGGCAACACCCATGCCCATTACCGAACCACCGCCAAACGACACATCCAAGGCTTTCGATAAACTGGTTTTAGCAGCTTGCGCGGTGCGCACATTGGCTTTGGTAGCGATGCGCATGCCAATAAAACCGGCCAAAGCCGAAAATACGGCGCCTATTAAAAAAGAAACGACAATTAGTGGATGAGAATTTTCGCCTACTGTACCCAGGTACCCTAAAAACAAACAGGCGATAACTGCAAAATAAGTAAGTACTTTATATTCGGCTTTGAGAAAAGCCATGGCGCCCTCGGCAATAAAACGGGCAATTGTTGACATTTTTTCACTCCCGGCATCTTGCCTGGTTACCCAGGCAGACTTCACGGCGGTGTACAGCAAGGCAACGATTCCGAAAGCAGGAATTAGGTAAATAATGTTTTCCATTTAAAGCTTTTTATGGTTGTGGATTTAAAAATTTGTAGTGGACGTTTTTAACCTATAATGGGCGTAACATACAAATTAAAATCTTAAAAACAATAGCTCTAATAGCTGCCAGATAGCTTTTTTATGCTGCTGTTGAGTCCTTTCTATTTTCAGGTTTGGGGGTACGAGGGGGCTACTATATTGTATATTCAATATTAAGTCTAAAACATTAAAGTTCTTTCATCAACACCCGGTATAAAGCCACCATATTTTCAATATCTTTTTTATGCACAATTTCGTCCGGCGAATGCACATTATCTTCGGGTGCGCCTACAAAACACCAATCCCACGGAATACTGCCGCGCTGCAATTCCTTGGCATCGCTGCCGCCTGCACTTTCTACTTCTAATTGGTAAGGTATGCCAGCTTCTTTGGCAATAGCAACAAGTTTCTGCACAAAACTGCGCCGCGGAATTAAGCTGTCGCGCAACGATATGGCCGGTCCCTGGCCGGGGAATACGCCTTCGGTAACCCAGGTAATGTCGGAGATGAGCGCCTGGTTTACGCCGTATTTTTCGTAAATATATTTGGCCAGGTAAGCCACCGAGCCGCCGCCGTGCTCCTCCCAGCAGCTAAAAGCAATAATTCCGTCTTCCAAAGTTTCTGCCACCCGCAAAGCATTCCACACGCCCAATCGGTTATCGAGGTAACACGATTGCACCGTATTCTCGGTCTCGCGGAAATCGCACTTAAATACCAACTCTGTACCTCGCTCAATTTCCCGGTGGTAGGCGTAACTTAGTTGTCTGTTTTCTTCCGAAACTTCCAGGGTACATTCAATTTCACCTTGTTCGTCGCGGCCTACCAATTGGTAACCCGTTTCGGTATCTGGTCCGCCAATTTTAATTAGTTGCTTGCCGTACCGCACCATAAACCCAATAGAATCGAGGTGAGCAAAAATAGCGGTACGCGGCTTCCCGAAAACCAGCAGAATGCAATCCTGGAACTCGCGGCCGGTAATTACTTCGGGCATAACTTTCCAGGTATGTTTATTATTTTGAATATAATCCAGTAAAAAGTTAGTCAGTTGGGTTTCGTTGCCCGAAGGCGCATGCACCCGGCACAGTTGTTCGAGTAGTTTCATAGTTTTATAATTCTATTATTTTAGCGTCATGGTAAGTTAAGTACAAGTACAAAAATAAGAAGGCACAAAATAACAGGTAAATTTTTACCGCCCCTGCCCGTCTTAAAACATGAGGGGAGTTTCCAGCAACTTTTTTGCTGTTGTAAAATTAAAATCCTTTAAAAAATAAAAGCCAACCACCAGGTACAACATACCCAAATGCGGCTTTAGTACCGTTACGAAGGCCAGCAACAAACCCGATAAGAGCAATAATTTAGTGGAAGGCCGGTTTAAATACGAGTAAAAGCAGTAAGCAAAAAATATTAACAAACCAACCGATAAACTATCGGGCAATACAATAATACTATAAAACGAAACTGTCCAACTAAGCAAACATAAAAGATAAGTCAGGTAAAACATAGTCCGGCTAGCCATTATCCGGCCGACTAAAAGTGCCAAAACAACAATGCTTATTGCCTCTGTACCAAGTTGCACCAACAGCACCATGAAATCGGCGAACGCAACATTTAAAAATTGCCGAAAAAATAGGTATAACAAACTAAAATGCGGTAAGCGCCCGGCGTACACGTTTTCTTTACCATTAAAAAAATAATACGTACCGGACTGGATATAATTCTCCATTGCCGCATGGTACGAAAAATAGTCGTGGCCCCGGATTACTAACTCGTCGAGGTGATAACCAAGGGGAGCGCAGCTAAGCAGGTACCGCAGAAAAACAGCCGTCAGAAACTTCAGGGTAAATGCCAATAAAAATAAAGCAATCAGTTTTCTTCTACCGGGGTAAGGCTTCATAAAATATTCCTAAACTAAAAATAAGTGCGCTGGAGCAGCCGCCTAATGAACTTTTAAAATTAAAATTCTCGTTTAAAATAGGTAACATTTATTTTCTGCTTTCAGAATATATAAAATATTAATATTTAACTTAATTTAGAATTCCCTTTTTTTCAGCCTCCTGGGGTTAATATTTAACTATGAAGAAGTTGTATCTTTGTCCCGGCATTTAATAAAATGAAAAAAACTTTTTTACTTTTTTTCCCCTTATTTTTCCTGGCTATCGTGTCCCGGGCCCAAACCACCGACCCCAAGCAACAAGCAGCTATCGATTCGGTTATTCGCCACATGGTAATCGACTCGGTTGATGTTACGCCCGAGGTTATTGACACCGATGGCTGGTTATTATTAGACGAAAGCATTAAAAACGAATTATCCGGAGCCGTAGATAATCTCTACAACTTCAAGTACGCCCGAGCTGAACGGCAATTCCGTTCGTTGCGCCGACGTTACCCCGAGCACCCCATGCCTTATTTTTTAATGGGCTTGAGTCAATGGTGGAAAATAGTGCCAACTAATATTTTAAGCAAGCAATACGATAATGCTTTTTTCGCCTACATGGATACAACCATTACGTACGGCGAGAAATTATTAGTTAAGAAAAAGAATAATTACGAAGCCGCCTTTTTCCTGGCGGCGGCCCACGGTTTTGCGGCCCGCCTGCATTCCGAGCGCAAAAACTGGCGCAAAGCTACCGTTCATAGCCGGCACGCCCTAAATTTTATGAACAAAGCCAAAGAAGCCAACGGCCTGAGCCCGGAGTTTATGTTTGGCGAAGCGCTCTATAATTATTACGCCGTCTGGATTGGGCAGAATTACCCCTTGCTCCGTCCGGTATTGCTTTTCTTCCCCGACGGCAACAAACAACTGGGCCTTACCCAATTGAAGCAAGTAGCCGACAATGGCTTTTATACCGGCCTCGAAGCCAAATTCTTCCTGATGAAAATATTGGCCAACGAAGAAAATAACCAGATGGGCGCCTACCCTATCTCTCGCTTCCTGGCTACCAAATATCCCGATAATGCCTACTTTCAGCGATTCTACGCCCGCTTATCCTTTGTTATTGGCAATCTTTCTGAAACTGAACGAATGTCCCTGCAAATCCTGGATAAGCTTAACCGCAAAATGCCGGGTTACGAATCTATTAGTGGCCGTTATGCCGCCTACTTTTTAGGCTACATCAACCAAAACCGGAAAAACATACCCAAGGCCAAAGAATATTACCAGCAAGCCATTACCTTCGCCGAACAAACCGACGAAACCAAATCAGGCTACGCCGTACACGCCTACCTCAATCTAGCCCGCATGAGCCACGAAGAAAACAACATTAAGCAAGCCAAACAATACTACGAAATGGTAAAAGATCTGGCCGATGATGATAAGCGGGCGGAGAAGGAAGCGAAGCAGTATTTAAAAAAGTACCGGAAGGTTTAATAAAATCGATACTTTAATTAATATTCACATTTAAAAACTTTAATAGTTTGGGAGTTAGCGATTTACTTCTTGTTCCATTGTACTTGCTACTTATTTACGGCTTAGCTGCCGGAGTAAGGAAAAGTGTTACGAATAGATTTACGAGAAGATATTTCATGCCCGCCCTTACTGTAAAATTGGTTGGAGCGATAGCATTAGGTATAATTTTTCAATTTTATTATGGCCGAGGCTCAATGCCCAGTGGTGACACTGGTAATTATTATAAACAAAGCCGGATAGTAATGCAGGCATTTTACGATTCTCCGGCTACTGGTATTAAACTGCTTCTTTCTAAGGGCGAATACAATTCAAGCACCGTCAGGTACGCAAGCCGTATGTACTGGTATACATCCTCCACTGAATTCTTTGTAATTAAAGTAGCTAGCTTTTTTGGCATAATAGGATTAGGTAGTTATGCCGTTATAGCTTTGTTCTTCGCATTTACCAGTTTTAGCGGTATGTGGTCAATGTACCTTACTTTTCTTAAACTATATCCAAATCTACACAAGCAATTAGCTATAGCCATCTTTTTCCTACCTTCGGTTTTTTTCTGGGGCTCAGGCCTGATGAAAGATTCTATAACCATAGGGGCTTTAGGGTGGTTGTTTTATGGGTTTCATACCTTTGCTATTGAAAAGAAATCATTATTGAAAGCAGCATTTATTATTTTTATTTCCGCTTATGTACTATATACAGTGAAAGTATATATTTTATTAGCGTTCCTACCACCTGCCTTGTTCTGGATTTTTATTGAAAACAATCGCAAAATCAGAAACACTTTACTTCGCAATTTAGCTAAGCCGTTTTTTATTTTAATAGGTTTAGGAGTTGCTTATTTGGGGGCTACTAATCTAACAGAAGGTGATTCAAAATATGACATAGATAACATAGGTGAACGCACTAAAATAAATGCTATCTATTTAACTGAACAAGTAGCTACAGGCTCAGCCTATAATATAGGTATATTTGATGGTAGTTTAAGTAGTATGATTACAGTTGGGCCGCAAGCCATCGTAGTTGCCCTCTACCGACCTTTTCTTTGGGAAGTACGTAATCCGGTAATGCTGCTTTCGGCTATTGAAGCCACAATCTTTATCTATCTTACTTTAACTTTGTTTTACAAAACAGGTTTCTTTAAAAGCATAAAACTTATTACCTCTACACCTATTTTATTATTCAGTATACTATTTTCGATTGTTCTGGCATTTGCGGTGGGCACTAACAGTGGCAATTTCGGGACTTTGGTTCGTTATAAAATTCCCTTGATGCCTTTTTACTTGTCTGCCTTATATATTATGCGTTATCATTACTTGGTAAAAAGACCTAAGAAATTAGTACGATTAGCAACAACAGCGTAACATTTATCTACTTTCTCTTTAGCAGCCGTTCCCAATTTTGCTCGTAAAACCGAGTCTACTATTAATTGTTCCAAATGGTAATACCATTCTTCCGGAGAAGAACACACGTAGCCGTTATTACCGTTTTCTACTACTTCTACATTCATACCAATCGGTGATACTACTGGCGGTATACCCAATGACATGTATTGTAATGCTTTAAAGGCGCACTTCCCTTTAGCCCAAGGATCATCTTCTAATGGCATTAGGCCCACATTAAACTTAAGCAAGTCTTCAATTTCAGTTTCTTTCTGCCAAGGTTTATAAACTAATGATCTTAGATCAAATTCAGGAGGTTTGTTTGAAATCACTAAAAATTCAAAAGCATATTTCTCCTCTAAATTTTGTAAAACCGGTAAAATCATTTCCAGGTACTTCAAAGTGGAGTGCGTACCGGTCCAGCCAATTACCACTTTGCTTGTATTTTGTACTTTAAGTTTATTATGATGATTAATGGTATCGATAGTGGTAGGATTTACGATAGCATGAGAATTAAACTTACCTGCATAAGCCTGTAAATAGCTATTACCACAACTAACTTTTGTAGCCCATCTACAAATTTGTCCTACCTTCTGGCTCCAACGAAGTCCGGCTACTAATTTATTGTTAGCAGACGTACTCGGAATCCAAATAGCATCATCAAAATCGTAAATAATTTTTTTCTTCAGTATCCTAGCCAATATCCACTCTACCCAAGGTGGGCCGACCGGAGTAGCTTCGCGATGAATAAAAATTAAATCAAATTTACTGGCTCGGAAGAGCAATAAGAACCGGTGCCCGAAACCCTTGATAGTTCCTGTTATTTTTTTAAATGTATGTCCGGGTTTATATAAAATTTCCCATGTTGCATCATCCAGAAATGATGCAACCTGATAAGAGAAACCAGCCTCCTTCAATATATCAAAATATTGCTCAAACCGAAATCGTTGCGACGGTGCTTTACCTAATGGATACGGTACAACAAAAAGAATATTTTTTTTTAATTGCATAATATAAATAAAGCAGAAACATCATTTATAATGTTACTGCTGGTAGCGTGCCTTTAAGGCATCTAATTCCTGGCGTTGGTATCTCGGTCTTGTTTTGGCAAATAATCGTAACACTTCAACTTGTTTCTTCCACTCACCTGCCGAATTAAAAGTTCGCCACCTAGCAATATGCTCCTCCATTTCTGGAGCAATTTCCTTCTCCATGCTGTTGATTATTTTAATAACTTTATCTGGTTGGAAGGTATTTTCTAAGTGGTACTCAAACCGTTCCAAAAACTTAATTCGAAAAGCTTTGTTATCTAATAATTTGTTAAATAACTGACCTAGCCCTTTTTTATTTAATAAGTAGTTTAACATATTATATGAAGCTGGCCTTTCAGCTCCAAAAGCAATATCGGTATCATACAAAGCCCACCGCCACCGACCATCTTTAAACGATTTTTCTTCTTTATTTTTCCCGCTATTGTATCTCCACAAATTAATGTTGTTATGGGGCCAATCCGGATTTGAACAGTAAACTTCTGCAATTATATAATCAATGAAATTATCCACGTCCATTTCTGACTCTACTACTTTGTAATTCTCCGGAATAGCCATATTATTTTTTGAAACGAAATTTAAGAGTTTAACAAAAGATGCACTATCGGCTGGTTTTCCATATTCCACAGCCATATTAACTCCCAAAATAGATAAGCTATCCAGGGGAATATTATACTTGTGCGAGAAGTAGAATTCATCTACACGCTGACGAATGTCATGTATTCCCCAATATTCGCCGTTAATAAATAAAATACTAGGCCTGTAGTTCTGTAAATCTAAAGTAGTATTGCCTTTTAATATTTGCTGCATTAGGGCATCTCGCATCCGCGCCTTATACATATCTTGTCCGGAGTTTCTTAACAAAAAGGTATTCTGCTGTTGTAAACTTCCGGGACCAAAAAGGGGATAATTCAATAAGGCATCGCCATACTTTTGATTGATATAGAATTTTAAAGATTTTTGCGGACGCTCCCGTGTAGCATTGCCATGTATCCGAACACCAGCATTTATTTTAAATCCAAGATTACTTGCACCTTCAAAAAAATCCAGCACTACTGGCCGCTCCCAACGCTCGCCCCGTCTTTTATAATTAGTAGGAAAGCCTTTTCGGTAATCTTCAATGCTGATGTTATTTTTCAAATAATAATCTTTATCATCGGTGGTAGCGCCATTTATATAAATTCCATTCTTATACCCAAATAAATTTTCTTCGTCAGTTACTAACGAAAATACTGGTAAAGAATACCTACTTCTACCAGTTGGGTGAATAAAGTAACTGGCCACCGTTTCTTGGCTTTTTATTGAATCATTAACAACCGTAATAGCCCGCACTATGCAGCCTTTAAAAACACGGCTTATCGGATAAAAGAAAACGGGCGAATTCTTAATTTCGGAGAGTTTATTCGGCTCATCAGCCCGCGAGGAGATTTGAATTGGCTCTTGATATAAATCCGAATCAATTGTGGGTTTCGTACCATCGGTAGTAAAATAGATTTTAGCTTGCGGATTACTGGAAGTTAAGCTAAGAAAAAAAGAGCTGGTGTAAAACCCCGATGGCTGGGATAATTGCGGTTCCGCAATTACATTATTCACAATTAACGCACGTTCTGCCTTAGGCTTCTTTAAGAAAGCATACCCCGAAAGACAAAAAACAAAAGCAATCAGCAACACTATCACTGCCTGTACTCTAACTTGTTTCTTCTTTCTATTTGAGCTCCTTTCTAGGATTGCTTTCATAAAGTAAAATAATTACAAAAAGAGGCGTTCTAACCCTTGCACATACTTAGAACTCTTGGTTAAAGGAAAAGGGAATAAAGCCGATACTTCTCTGGCTTCCTGATCAGCCCCGTGGGCATACTTTAACTCCATAATTAGGGTATTACGATCATGAGAATTTTCCAGAAATAATGGATTATGATAACTAATTCGATGGTAATTCATTTTTTGATCAATGGTTATTCTGAACTTTCTATCGAATGACAAGTAGTAGTGCCGATGGTATTGGTTTAAAATTGCAGGTTGCAACGAAGCGAGGTCCTTTTTGATCTGGACCGGCACATCATTACGGTTTAAAGCATCTAAAATAGAATCTTTAGAAAAATTTTTATCTAATACAAAAGGATTTAATTTGTAAGATTTCTTAATGCCTAACAATCCCTCCTTAATTTTTAATTCCAGAACAGGCTTTTTTATCTCACCAAACAAATTGCCGTACCATCTTATACGCACCTTTAAACGTTGCTGATTTCCCTCTACATTATCGGCGTAATGCTTAAAGCCAAAAGTATCAAAATAAATGTTGTTTATGGTCCTGGGATGGAAAACAGGCCTAAAGCCTTTGGGATGTAACTGGCAAGCTAACTTCACTTCAGCAAAAGAAATTCCTTCTATCAAATACTTCCGCTCATATCTAAATTTATCTAAACCCAACTTTTTATTAACCGACTTCATCTATATAATCAATTAAAAGTCGCGGGTAGTATCAACAAAGGTAAGGTTTAAATGCGGGTACTGGCTTTTTAATGATGAACGGGCTTTTTCCAAGGCTTGATAATCTTCTACATCCACTACAAACGAAGCTTCTAAAGTATCCTCGGTTTCATCCAACCTTTTTAACTTAACTCCCTGAACACAAGAACGCAGAATTTGTACAACTTGATTTAAATCTGGCATTTGCCCGTTGTTGTTTGAAATGGTAAAATATAAATTTTGATTATCCAATGGTTTCTGTGAACGGTTTCTAAACCAGATTACAATCATAAACCCAGCAAAGGCTATAATAGTTAAGATGGTTAAACCCGCACCGCAACCTAAACCAATAGCAATAGTCAAAAACAAATAGGTAAGTTCTTCCGGCTCTTTGATAGCAGAACGGAAGCGAACAATTGAAAGTGCCCCTACCAATCCTAAGGATAAAGCTAAAGATGTTTTAACTACCGAGATAATGAACATGGTGGTAAGAGCCAAAATAACAAAGTTCCGGGAAAACACCTTACGATTAGATAATGCATGACCGTATTTGGTATACATTTTACCTAATAAAAAGGCTAATATAGCACAAACTAAAAAGCTAAAAATAAAATTTGGAATATTTCGATAAGAAAACCCTGCTAAATTATCAATTATTAATCCTCTTACAAATTGGGAAATATCCATCGTCATTAATTAAATAAAAAAAATGTGGAAAAGATTAGCTAAATATAATTAAATACAAACTTAATCAATTTCAGTTACTAACAATAAACTAAGGTTTAAACTCCTCGCTAATCCAATCAGCTATTTTTAACTCTTCAAAAAGATTCGTTACTTTTTTATGATGCCTAAATAAGTTCGTTATAAATCCAAAATGACTTTCTAAATCGGATCTAACCTGATAGTAATTTTTGCCGAAAAAAGCTAAAGGAAGTTCAAAAAAAATATTTTTGATAATCAAATATAAACCAGTAACATAAAGCCAAATAATACCGTGATTAAATCGCTCTTTTTGTTTATTAATTAAAAGTTTGTAAGGCATAAGAAAAGGATAGGTATTGCCAAAACCTTTTTTCATTTTTTTATAATAAGCCCAACTTAAGCGTCCTTTTGGTAAAAAATGCTGAAATTGCATTCTTTCATCATAATAGATTTTATTCCCGGTTAAAATTAAAGCGTAACAAAGTTCAACATCTTCTCCAGGATTTAAATTTTTACCTGTTCGACCAGTAAGAATTTTAATAAAGCCTTTTTTTTCAATATCTTTCAATACAGATTTCCGAAAAACACCGCCTGCTGTATATATAAACCCCCTAATCTTTGATATTTCACCATGTTTAACAGGACCTTGGCCACCAATGGCATAGGCTGACTTCAATGATTCAAACCAAACAGGTGGTGTAATTTCACAAATGTCATTAGCGTGTCCTCCTAAAGCACTTATATGTGGATTTGAAATCATTATCTCATAGGCTAGCTCAACATAATTTTCTGCTAACCAATTATCATCATCGCAAAATAATATAAACTCAAAGTTTGCTTTTTCAATACCCAAATCCCGAGCGGGTCCTGTGCCTGGTATAGGTTGAGGTATAATAAATAAAGGAGCATTATTTTTATACTTTTCCCATTCATTTCTAGCCACTAAAGCCGTATTATCAGTTGAGGCATTATCAATCACAAGAATCTCCCATTGGAGATTTGGCTTTGTTATTTTTTGCTTAGCTAAATGCTTTAAAGTTTGTGGTAAACGACTGCTACTATTATAGCAACAAATTACAACGGAAATTCCCAAAGGGGATCCTGTATTGGAGGGCATGAAAATAATGAATTAATTTTGTCTGCTTTTTTGATCTTATTTAAAGGTTAGCAAAAATAATTCAAAAATGGATAATTCTAATACATTAAAGAAAATATTTTTTCATAAAAAGAATAAGGATAAAATTTAATATTTAAAAATTATTTTTAGTCCTTAACCTTATAGAGCTATAAATTTCTTTCTTTTTCTTTGATTAACTCGTAAATATACTTTGCTGTTGATTTTTCGTCACAAACATTCTGCCACCATTTCAGTGTTTCTTTATGCAGGTTTGCTAATTGCTGCGGACTATTTATTAACTCTTTTAAAATTGAATCTATCTCATTCCAATGTTCAACAAAAATCATAGGCGAGTTTTGGTATGTATGCACATTGGGCATTCTTTCACTGATTATTATACTGCCGGCTTTCATAGATTCGAAATGCCGCATGGTTTCTTTTTGATTTAACCCTGGTGGACATAATACAATTTTACTTTTGTATATCATTTTATTGTATTCAGTTGAGGAAAGACCAGTATGGAAGCCGTTATTAAACTGAATATGCGAATTCGGGAATTTATAACTAAAATTACTCTGTGAACGTTTTTGTAGCCTATATAGAATAGCAAAAGGTAAAAACCTGAGTTTTGTAAAGTAACGGTATAACCTGGCGCGCCCAAGATGTAAATTGCCTGAAAAAAACACGTTAATACTTCTTCTTTCTATAGGCACAACCGGTTGGCTGTCAAAGTTACGGCTATATCCAACAGGTAAATAAAAAAGCTTATTTTTAAATGACTTACAAGGCAAATAATGCCTAAAACCTAAAAAAATTTGATTTAAAATAAAATCATCAGGATACACATCAGATTCATCACAAACAAAAAAAACAATTTGCTTTTTTGAACTTGGCTCAATTTCTATTTTCTTTTTGTCGTTATTTAATTTAAAATAAATAATAACTTCATAATCTGTTAAATTAGAAATTTTAAAAAGCTCATCCAGCACTTTATCAATGTAGCCTAACTCCCTAAAACTTAAAAGTTTTTCTTCTGGAATATTTATTTTAATACGCTGATCTAACATGCGCAACTTGATATACTTTTTAATTTATTAAAAACCGGAAACCCTATTAAATTAGTAAAGAATATAACTGAGTGCTATAACTATTATTAAATTTTATAAAAGACGTAACTGTATGTGCACCTGCTATTTCAATTTAAAATACTAATTTGGCGAAACTATTTCCCGGTACAGTTTCCCCAAGTTTAAATAGGTATTTTTGGCATTAAACTTTTCACGAACATAACGTCTGCTTTCTTTTGCAAAAGCAAGTTGTTTTTCTCGGTCCTTAGCTAATTGCAGGATAGCACTTGTCATAGCTTCCACATTCTTATTTGGTACAAGTAAACCAGATTTATCATTTTCAAAAAGCTCGGCTGGTCCTCCACAATCAGTCGCAATTAGCGGTGTTCCAAAGAATAGGGCATCTAAACAGGTTAAAGAAAATGATTCCGACTCAGAAAAATTTAGAACAATATCTGCTTCTTTAATAGCACCCTCAACATCTTCTACAAACTCCCTGAATTTTACAACATTTTTTAAATTTTCTTTTGTTACTTCCTCTATTAATCCATTCTTAAATACCCGGTTTTTTTCCAGTCCCATATCGCCTCCGGCAAAAGTTAAGTGTAAAGATTTGTCTTTCTCGTAAGCCTTCTTAAAAGCTTCCAAGGCATAATCTTGTCCTTTCCCCTTAATAAAGTTACTTAAATACAATAGCCTGACTGGAGAAGTTTGTTGTATTAATCTTTCTTTTGATGGAAGTACTTCTCTTTCTGGCAGTGGATCATAAATAACTAACGTTTTATCTGATTTGGGAAAGAAGGTTTTTACAGCATTAGATACGCAGATAATTTTAGTGGCAAATTGCAAATTTAACTTAGCCCATGTATTTGCCAATGCCGGCATAAACTTTTGTGGCAGAAAACGAACATGGGTTATTAATACAACATTGGCACCTAGTATTTTAGCCATTATACCCGTCAAATTATAGAAATCGTTCATATGAATAACTTTAGCTTTATGCTGGCGGGCTATTTTTCGCAGCCTAATCCCATTTAGAATTAAAAACGGAAAATACTTAACCAGATTTACGGGATCCTTGCTAATTTCTATAAAGGGGATTGTTTTATAATTAAGTTGCAGGCTTTGCAAAAAAGGTAATGCCTTACTGTTTTCTGGCAAAACATACAGAAAATTAAATTCTGAAGTTAATTTTGAGGTGGAGTTGACAATTGCCTTTAAGGCGCCTGTAATGGCTACAGAATTATCTACAATTACTATTGCTGGTTTATGATCCGTTCCCATTGGTTAGTGATTGTCTCCGGGGTAAAATCCGACATACGCATTTCGGCATTTTTAGCGTAAGTTCTTAAGTTTTCATCTTCTAACAAGGCATCTATTGTTGCCGCCCACATTAGTTTTACCTTATCATTATTTTGGTTTAATAAAGGCATTAAAACACCAAACTTTGTATATTCAGCTTTATCTAAAACAAAATTTGGTTTAGTACCAGGAGCCATAATTTCCCGGGGACCAGTTGGACAATCGGTGGTTATTACGGGCGTGCCACAAATCATTGCTTCTGCTAAAGCATTCGGGAATCCTTCCCAGGAAGAAGAAAAGGCAAATAGTTTAGCTTTTTGAATAAATTTGAATGGGTTGTGCTGATAACCCAGAAAATATACATGGTAATTTGAACTTATTTCCTCCTGCTGATTCCACCAATAGGCTTTCAAGTTCAACTCTTTCGCTTTTTCCAGCAAAGGCATAATTAAGCCGCCATCTCCAATAATTATTAATTTCACATTTGTTGTGGCCCTGGTTAAAGCAAATACTTCCAGTAATTGGGTATGAGCCTTCTGTATATGCAAACGGCCAGAATTTATAATAACAGGTCCATTAAAAATATGTTGGTATACAGCATCTAACGGTTCATTGGCCAGCTGGAGAATTTTTTTAGTTTCATAAAAGTTATAAATGGTTATTATTTTGTTCTTATCCAGATTAAAATCTTGTATTAACTCTTGCTTAATTCCTTCACTAACAGCCACAATAGAATCTGCTCTCTTATAAAGGTAAGGCATAAGTACCTTTTTCCGAATCCAGCCGATGGTTCCACTTATCTCAGCATCAAAAGTCTTGGAGCCCCGAATACTAATAATAACTTTTTCTTTACCTTTCGTTAAAAGATTTATATAGTCAGCACCTTCCAGGAAACTGATGCAAACATCAATAGCTAACCTTTTCTTAATTTCTTTTATTTTTTTTACACGGTTATAGAAGCTTGATATTTTGCCAGCAATGGAATCTGCTCCAAGAATCTCCAGGTCAATTAAGGTACCACCAAAAGGAAATGCAATTCCTTCTAGTTTATTAAAAACTGCTACATATACCTCATGGCTTTTAGCAATTTCCAAGCTTAACTTACTCAACGATCGCTCAGCACCACCGGCACCTAAGCCTGGAATCAGAAATAAAACTTTCTTTTTAACCGGCATTCAAATTATTTTTATACTGCTGGTTAAACCATTGTGCAAAAGCCTCTAAGCCATCTTTTATTCCTGTTTTAGGATTATAATTTAATAATTCCTGAGCTTTAGAAATATCGGCATAAGTAGCTGGTACATCCCCCTCCTGCTCTTCCTGATAAACCAATTTTGCTTTTTTGTTAAAAGCAACTTCTAATTCCTTTATCAAATCTGATAATTTAATAGTTTGATGATTGCCCAGATTAATAATTTCGTACAATGATTTGTTATAATCTAAAGCAGATATAACGCCGTTCACAATATCATCTACATAAGTGTAATCGCGCCGGGTAGAACCGTCACCGTAAACGGTTATTGGTTCTTCATTAATCAACATTTTAGCAAACTTATGAATTGCCAGGTCTGGCCTTTGCTTTGGACCGTATACTGTAAAAAAACGCAGTCCTATAAACCTAATACCAAATAGATGACTATAAGTGTGACCCAATAATTCGCATGCCACTTTAGATGCAGCATAAGGACTTATTGGTTTTAAACCTTGATCAGCTTCTGACCAAGGCATATTTGGGTTAATACCATATACACTGCTGGAGGAGGCAAAAACAAATTGTTTAATTCCCCGGCTACGCGCAAATTCTAATAAGTTTTGGGTACCCACATAATTAACAGTTTGGTAAGCTACCGGATCTTTTATACTAGGGCGAACGCCAGCTTTTGCCGCCAGATGTACAATAACATCAAAATCAGTGTCAAGAGACTGGCTTAACTCCGGAAAATCCAATAAAGAAGCCTCAACTAATTTAAAATTAGGGTTTTGGATAAGATTAGAAAGATTATTTTCTTTTATAGATCTATCATAAAAAGTATCAAAATTATCAATACAAGTAATTCTGTATTTACTTGTTTCTAATAATTTTTCCGCGAGATTACTTCCTATAAATCCAGCACCTCCGGTTAAAAGCAAATTCTTCATTAAGTTAAATTTTTTTTGCGGCCCAAATATAGATAATTAGGCTAGAAGTTCTTTGTTATTTATGTTTAAACTAGAGGTTTAAAGTTTCTAGTTGGTTCTTCTTCTTATTATACAAATCTACATAACTACTAACACAGTTATCCATATTAAATTTTTGCGCGGCTAGCAGGGCATTCTTTGCATGTTCCCGGAAAAGAGTTTTATCATTTATATAACGCTGCATTTCATTTTTAAGAAGTTCTGAAGAAACTTTGTTGCCATTTAAAGGGACTATATTACCAGCCGCATTACCATTTGGTAATGCAATCATGTTTTTAATTTCTCCAACATCTGATGCAATTACTGGTTTTCCGCAGAATAAATATTCTATAATTACGGTTGGTAGGTTATCTGAATTGGAAGGAAGCAAACCAACATCAAAGTTGTTTATCCAGTTTATAGGTTCCGACGAATAGCCAACAAAATGAATATTTTTATGGTGGCCATTCATTGCTTTCAATGAGTTTAAATAATCACTGTGGCCAACTAAAATCAGATTTGTATTAGGTTCTGCCAGCTTAATAAATGCCTCTATTGCAACATCCCAACCTTTGCCGGGGATACCCCTCGAAACCATCCCAAAAACAAAATTTTCGGGTGGTATATTAATTTTTTGTTTTAGGCCCCTCCCGTTTTGTAATAAAGCCGGGTAAAATGGATATCCATTGTATATTTTAACTAAATTAATTTTTTTACTTACTAGTGGTTGAATCTTCTCCTGGAAAAAGGCTAATTGATAATCCGAAATACAAACAATTGCATCAGTAATAGCAACGCATTCAGCTATTTTGGTTTTAAAACTAATAATTGATTTTGGAGGCTCCTCCCAAAAACGCAAATAATCACCGTGAATAGTGGTAACAATTGGAATATTAAGAGAATTGGCTACCTCAGTTGTAACATAATCTACTTTAAACTGGTTGCTGTGTACAACTTGTATATTATGCTTCTTTATTATTTTCTTGAGGTGTTTCTTAATAAGTAAATTTCTTAAACTATGTTCTATATTAATTTTATTAAGCAGAGAATCAAACTTTCGTAAAAACTCATCCAAGGAATGTTTAAAGGTGAGCTTTTTAACATCGGGAGCAAGTTTATTTACAATATCCTGGTCAATTAAATTATCATAAAATCTATACAAAAAAACTTTGTGGTCTTTGCTCAAGGCTTGCGCAAAACGCAAAGCAAAAGTTTCTGCTCCTCCGGTTACTAAAGTTTCTACCGTAATAAGAATATTCATAAGTATTTGCAGTTTCGCTATGGTGATAACCTTGCCAGATTTAAGTATAAATCCAACTGAATTACCAATCTAGTTCAACTTTTAGCTTTAAATTATATATCTCAATTTCTAAAATTGAACAAAGTTCATTTAAGTTCTTAAAATAATTAGTGTATAAATTTAAACTGAAGTTAATTAGCCACCTCCAAAATTATACTCTATTCCCTTTATTACATTCATTAGCTGTTTCTAATAATAGACTTAAATAAATAAAATAAGGTTCTGTAAGATTTAAGACTTTTTAAATTTAGCTTTAACGATTGGGTAAGTAATTCAACGGCATTCTTATAATTCTTTTCATCAATTTTTATAGCTGCCACCCTACGGTAGCATTCTGCCTGCCAAGCTTTATCGTTTATTAAAGCATTAATATAATTATCGGCTTCTTTATAATTTGCCTGGCTTAACCAATCCTGGCCGGTAGTTAATCTTTGCGTAATTAGTTCATTTACCAACCGTTGCCCGGCAAGGCGTTTATAATTTAAGGTTTTAGTAACAGAGTTAGGATTATGCCGATAATAGTAAAGCGGTTCTTCAATAAATTGTATTTTGCTTAATTCTAAAATTTCGTAAATCCAGTATAAATCTTCATAGCAGGCCATATCATTAAAATAGCTATGGTATCCGCCAACTTTTTGTAGAAGATTTTTGGTAATCATAATAGAGGGTAACCAAAAAGGCAGTTGGTAAATATCTTCTTTTGATATTATTTGCTTACTAACACCCTTAGAATTCTTAATTATTTCACCGTTTAAATAAGCAGCAAAGTAATTTGTACCCACTGCTTCTACTTTGGATGCTATTAGTATATTAACCTGCTTTTCTAATTTGGTTGGCGCAATCCAATCATCGGCATCCAGAAAAGCAATTAAACTACCTTGGGTATTCTCTAACAATTTATTCCGGGTTCTTACTATTCCCTGATTATAAGAGTTATGAAATACTTTAATCCTTACATCCTGCCCTGCATACTTATTCACAATTTCTTTAGTAGCATCATCCGATTTATCGTCTGCTACTAATAATTCCCATTGAGAATAAGTTTGTATAAGAACACTTTCAATTGCTTTTGAAACAAACAATTCGCAATTAAAAGCCGGCATTATTATGCTTACTAAAGGGGGTACAGGCTTAACTTCTGGCAATATTGATTAAATAAAAGGTTTTATAACAGCTAGAGATTTTAGGATTAAGTAGCTGCGTTAAATTTTAACTACGTTATTAGAACTTAAATGAGCCTGTAATAAAACTTTCAAAAAGGTTTCTGGTGCATTTAAATTAACTGCATTGAGAGCTGTCTGATAAGCTTGCATTCCTATACTTTCCCATTGATTTTTATTTTGCCATGCCCGCTCCAATGCCTCATCAAAAAGATTGGCTGTAGCTGCCCCTGCTATAAAACCATTATAACCATCTTTAACGACTTCGGGTACCCTTCCAACATAAGTAGTAACTACAGGCCTACCACATAACATAGCTTCTGTAAGTACCATGGGGCCGGTTTCTATTCTGGAACTCAAAAGCAATAAATGATTTTCCCGCCAAATAGCGTTAATATTTTGTACGTGCCCTTTAAAAATCACCTTATCTGCTATGCCAAAATAAGAAACCAACTGCTCCAGATATTTTTTGTCTTTCCCACCACCATATATATTAAGCTGCCAGTTTCTATTTTGCCATTTCTCCTTGCTTAATACCTCAAAAATAATGTCCTGCCCTTTCCGGTCTACGTCAAAACTGGCTACACAGGCAAAATGCACCTTATCTAAAGCAGGAAATTTTATGGGCCCGACATCCTGCAAATTTACCGGATTATCAATTAAACTCACATTGGGAAGCCTTTTTACTATTTGTTTCATAATAGTATCCAACTGAAGCTGACATATCATAAAAACATTTTTTGCCTTACTAAATAAATTTAATAGTATTCTCCTCTTTTCCTCTGTAAGAACCAGGGTTTCGTTATAATTATGGCAAATTATATAATAAGGCTTATTTACCGATAAAAGATATCTTTGAAAATTAGCCATTTCTGTAATCTCATAAGCACCGCACTGATTAAATACAATAACATCAGGGTCAAAAGCTTTAAGTAATTTTTCTGCCTCTGACTCTTTTACAATGGTATTTTTCAAACGCCTGAGTATACGTACGGTAATAGCAGGGTCATACCCTTTCATGAAATGAGTAGCTGCTCCTAGCCTCGCCAGTTCCTTAATTTTATCCGGTATATCATTAAAGAAATGCGTAATGGTAAGTACTTCATGCTTTTCGGTTAACGCTTTTTTGGCGGTTTCATACCATAATGCTTCGCTTCCACCCCATGATACGTGCCCCAAAGTTGAAATGAAAGCTACTTTCATATTCCCAATTTATTTTCTTTAACTTTTATGTAAAGTAATTAATGGCTGATTTACTTAATTCCAAAATCACCAAACCTTTTTGCGCACTATTTAAGGTTGCTTTTTTTTATTCGTTCCTTAATCCAGTATGCACCATCGTAAAGTGCTGAATGAGGGTTTCCAGAAAAATAACCATATAAAAAAACCGATTCTAAACCTTGAAAAAATTTATCCTTGAAAAATATATAATACTTTATTTTGTCTTTATTAAGTAAAGCTTTATGCTGATTAATAATTTTATTTACATACATGGGGTTTAAGCTAAGCTTACCCCTCTTTTGTAATTCTCTAATATTATTCAGTACCAGTTCTCTTGCTTGTATACGCCCTAAAAGCATTTTATCGTGTTTCCGAGCCGTGCTCGTATAATGAGCCCTAATAATACCCTGCGCCTCCACAGTAGTATCATAATAAAACTCAAAACCTAATAAAGCTGCGCGGTACCAAAAATTCCAGTCTTCAAGGCCATGTAGGCCTTCTACAAAACCGCCTACCTGTTCGTAAACTTTACGTCTGAAAATGACTGATGGCGTTAAAAAAAAGTTATCAGCTAGAAGGTTATCTATGATTAGCTCATTTTTGCCCGACACCTGGGTACTGCCAGGTAATTTAAAAAGGCGAAAATTATGTTCAGCTTCTCCATTATCCTCAAATATTAAGGCATTACTATAGACCAAATCAATATGAGGACTTGCATCTAATAATTTTACATGCAGAGCCAATTTATCAGGCTTCAACATATCATCTGCATCCAGGAGCTGAAAATACTCTCCTCTTGCTTTTTTTAAAGCGGCATTTCGGGCTGCCGAAACGCCTTTGTTTTCCTGCTGAATGTAAATAATCCGTTCATCCATTTTAACATAACCAGCAACCACCTCTTTTGTGTTGTCCTTAGAACCATCATCCACAATAATACATTCCCAATTAGTGTAGGTTTGTGCTCTAAGACTTTCCAATGCATCACTAATAAACCTACCATAATTATAACTAGGCATTATAATCGATACTAAAGGATTGATTGCGATGGTGGTATTCGACAAAATGATTATAGAAAAATTATGTATTTATATATTGAAGTATGCAGAATATTTATATCAGAAATTTATATTGGATAACAGACCAATCTTTTTAAGTACGTTAATCATTCTAGATGTCTTAACATGGGCCACAACATTATTGGCTTTGACAAACTCATCAAACAAAATTTTGGAGAAGTCTTTTGTAATAACGTTAAATTTTTCTTCCTCAACCCAATTTTTATTTAACGGGTTACTACTAATTCCATCTTCAGTAAAGTTAGATATCAGAACATCAATTTTACGGTAAGAACATTTATACTTAAGAATTGCTTCCATAAAAAATTTCCAGTCAGAAACAATTTTTAAATTTTCATCGTAACAGCCTACTTTTTCAAACAAAGATTTTTTAATAAAGGTCGCCGGATGGGGTAATGAACTATCAAGAAAATGACTAAATGTAAGATGAGAAGGATACTTTCCTAAGCTTTTTTCTTGGCCTTTTATGAAAGTACATCCTCCATAAACAATATCTTCATTAAAACCAACATAAGCAACATTACCTAGTACCGAATCGTCTACTAAGGTATCTCCAGAATTTAAAAACAATAAATAATCACCATTGGCCCTTGCAATACCTTTATTCATAGCGTTATAGATTCCCTTATCTGGCTCACTTACCCAAAAATCTATATTCCCTGAATATTGATTTATGACTTCAACACTATTATCCGTAGAACCGCCATCAATAATAATATACTCTCTATTTAAGTAATTCTGCGTAATAACACTCTCAATAGTTTGTTTTAACCCTAAATAATTATTAAAATTAATTGTTATTATTGAAATCTTGACTTCATTATTCATAGGTTTACAATAAATCTAAATTTCCTCGTCCGTAATCAATGCTCCATTAATCTTGTAAATGTTTCTTTATTAGATTACATATATAATCAACTTGTGATTCTGTAAGCTCAAAGAACATAGGCAGTCTAACCAAACAATTAGTATACTTATTTGAATTAGTTAGTATTCTGCCATCATGCTTTGAACTGTAGAAATGGCTTGACTCCAGAGATAAATAATGGAAAACCGATAAAACGCCATTATCTTTTAAATATTTTATTAAACCCGTTCTTTGCTCCAAATTTTGGCAGATTAAATAAAACATATGAGCATTATTTGTACCATAATCTGGTAAATATGGTAAATCGATTCCTTTCTGAGGAATAATATCTTTTAGATTATGGTAATACCGGTTCCAAATTGCTATACGCTTTTGCTGTATTATATCTAAGTTCTCTATTTGAGCATATAAAAATGCGGATATAATTTCTGAAGGTAAAAATGAAGAACCAACATCTACCCAACCATATTTGTCCACTTCACCTCGAAAAAACTGTGAACGGTTGGTGCCTTTTTCCCGAATTATTTCGGCTCTGGCAATAAAGCGCTCATCATTTATTGCCAACATGCCTCCTTCACCGCTAATTAAATTCTTTGTTTCATGGAATGAAAAGGCGGCGAGATGCCCAATACTTCCCAAAGATTTCCCTTTGTAATAGCTGTCAATAGCTTGCGCAGCATCCTCAACCACAAACAAGTTATATTGGTCAGCTAAAAACATTATTTTGTCCATATCACAAGCTATTCCTGCATAATGAACAGGCACAATAGCTTTAGTCTTAGGTGTAATAAGGGCTTCTATTTTATCTGCATCAATATTAGGGTTTTTAGCATTACTATCGGCAAATACTATATTGGCCCCACGCAGAACAAAAGCATTAGCTGTTGATACAAAAGTATAAGCAGGCATAATTACTTCATCACCTGGCTGAATATCAATTAAGATGGCAGCCATCTCCAGAGCATCGGTGCAGGAAGTTGTTAATAAAGCTTTTTTAAAACCAAATTTTTCTTCAAAAAATTGATGGCATCTTTTTGTAAAAATGCCATCTCCAGAAATTTTACCAGATTCAACGGCTTGCTTTATGTATTCTGTTTCTTTTCCGGTTAAGAATGGTTTATTAAAATCAATCATTATTTAATCTTTATTAAATCTTTTAAATACTTAGCAGGTGTACCTGCATAAAGGCCTGGTTTATCTATATCAGAAATTACAACTGTTCCCCCGCCAGTTTGTATATCACTACTTAAATTAACATTATTTATAATTGTTGTACCTATACCCAAAAAGCATCTTTCACCTACAGTTACAAAGCCCGATATTTTAACACCCGGTGCAAAAAAGCTATTACTTTTAATTACCGAATCGTGTGATATTAAACAACCAATATTGAAAAAAATATTATTCTCAACTTGTACGTTTTTATCAAATACGCACCCTGGTAAAATTACTACTCCTTGTCCGATTGTAATAGAATAATCTACATAAGCAAAAGGACTTATGTAAGTAGCAAAAGGTATGTGCGTTTTAAAGTGATCATATAATTGTTGCCGAAAAAGTAGGTGATTATAACCAATACCCATTATTAATTCGTCAAATACCTTAGCCTTAAATCCGGAGTCAATAGCTTCTGTAGAACCAAGAACAGGTAAATCGCTAATAATTGCACCTGGTTTCTGATAATCATCATAAAACCCGACAGCTCTAAAATTATTTGATTGGTTAATGTAATGGGCAATATGCTGCCCCAAAACACCCGCGCCAATTATGGCTATTGTTAGCATGCTTAATTCTGGGTTAATTTTCCTACAGCATAAAAAATGCCTTTTACTCTTTATTCATGAATTTTGCCTAGTTCAACAAAACTTTTCATAAACAAAGAAGCATTGGGGCCTTCGTTAAATAGAAGGTCCAGAATGCTTACGCCGTGTTCAAAGGGTGGAAATAATTGGTGATATTCTTGATAACCTGCATAATTCATCCAGGTTACTTTTATGCCTGCCTCTTCAAATAAACTTTCATTTAAGTAATCTTTTGCTGCCGGACCAGATACGTATTCTTTTCCTCCGGTCGCTTTTACTAAATTGACCAATCTTTCGGTTTTGCCATCGCCATAACTATATTGCTCGGAGCTGGTAATTTTGGTTTTAATACCTAACTCATTGCAGATAGCTGTTATAAAAAGTAAATTAATTTGGCTTAAATACGATGTGCTATTTGTTAAATATAAATTCTCAAAAAGTTCTTTATAAAATTTAAAATATGGAGCCTTTGAATAATTTTGTTGGAGTGTACGCCAATGTTTTATATTCCATTTGGGGTCAAAAACTTTAGTTTCGTTAATTTTTTGTTCTAAGGAATCTTGCTTAACTGGAATTGTAAGCCACTGAACACCATTAGGAGTCTTAATCTTATTGCGGTTACGCCAATCATTTTTGGTGTATTGCATCTCGTCATAAAGGATAAATTCATCAACCGAATTAATTAAATCGAAGTACCCTTTCCAGGGAATATAATTGGACTGCAGGATAGCAGTTTTCAGAATGCCCATATATATATGTTACTAGTTATATCTTTTCTATGTCCACCAAATCGGCTTTAAACTCTTTATTTATCCAATATACTCTGCCTGCATCTATCCATTTGTTATCCATTTGCTTTCTTAGAAAATCTTTTTCCCAATGCTGTGGAATATTAATTTGTTTTGCTACTATTCTAAATTGTGCATTGTTTAAATTTACGTCATTCTTAACTGCCCAAAAGGCAGTATATTTTAATAAACCATTTGATAATGATTTCATATTCACATTTGGTCCCATAGTCCTAAATGTCCAATTTACCCAACCTCTACCTGAGTTATAACTACTAGCCATCCCATCACTTGTAACGATAGGTAACCAAACTCTTTTTATATCATCAATATATTGGACTGCTAGAATATGATTATAATCCCTAAAATGGTAATCCATAAAGACAGCATGGGACGTCAAACCAAACAATGTTCTATTGAGACCATTTATAGAATTAAACGAAGCACTTATTTTATTCCTTACCTCACTTAAGTTAATTTTTTTTGAAATATTGATAATACCCCAGGAGTTTAATATACAGACTGACTGAAAGAAAAAACAATAAATAGTAAAGCAAAACGTAAACATTACTTTTAAATCTATTACTCTTAAATTTGAAAGTAACTTAATGTTGTTATAGTTGGGAGGAATAGTTGGAAATTCCACAGAACAATTATCTTCGTTACAGACCTGCCGAAACCTACTTTTAGCTATATAACTATAAATTAACTCTGAAATTTGTTTAAATGGTGGAATAACTAAGATAATACTTAATGGCCATAAGAACCATATCCTTCTACATATTTGAACATAGGTTCCCACGCCATTATAAATGCTTCCTTTATCACCTAAACTATGAATATTCTTCAGAAGCAGTCCATCACTAATATTGAACAACTTTGGTTCTTCATGAGCAAAGGTTTGAACACCTTTAAAAACAATTTTATTGAATAAATCAAAATGCTTTACAACTATTCTAGTTCGGTTGCATAACGGACATTCCTCATCATAATAAACAACAAGTGATGGATGAGCAGAAACAAACCTTTTAAAGAATTTTCCCCATTTCTCTGGGAAAATAAGCAAAGTATAAATACTGGTTACGCCCAAAGCAAACCAAGGAATAGGATACGCAATTAAAATACCTAAATGTAATCCAATACCTATTATCAGCAATAAAACTCGAAATCTCCTTATCCAAATAAAGAATAAAAAGACCAACTCAAACACAAGAGTAATATAGCCCAATATCAGGCTAAAATATTTAATATTCAAAATTGGAGTTAAATCAACGTATGTTGCAAAAGGCAAACTAGCCGGCAGCCAAAATCCTAAACCACCAAGCCATATTGGTGATGCAACCTTCCAAAAAATTGAATCAAAGTAAACTAGACCTACTCCAATTACCACCGGTATATAATAATTTATGATACTGGTTTTTGTAGGAGGCTTAAATTCTACTCTCAAAGTTGAATATCTTAACTTTGTTATGAGACGATCTAAAGAAAATGTTTGTGAAACAGGCATAAACATTAATAAAAAATTTATACCTGTCATGGAGTAATCTAAATGATATTCAAAGCTTTTAAAAGTTGAAAAAGTAATAAGAGTTAGTACATAATTAATAATCGTTACATATTCCGTAAAAACTCCTAATATTAAACAAATAATAACGCCTATCCATACAATTAGAATAGGCGTAAAATTTACTTCAGATGTTTCTAAATAAGGAATAGGATCAAAAATAAGATGCCTAAAATAATACATCTGAGCTATTTCACAAAGCAGCACTAATCCATAGAAAATTCTAAAAGCAGCCAGGCCATGAGCGGGTACTTCTTGTAAATAAAGCTTTTTAAAACTGCTATAGAGCTTCTTCATTAAATTTCTTTGCTTAATTCTAACATTAACCTTTCTAATGAGCTAATGGAAGCATTTTCTTCCACTATTTTTATAGCATTAGCTGAGCATGTTTGAAATTCAGTTTCTGTTAAGGAAAGTATGCTTCTTATTGCTCTAGCCAAAGCTGTTGTGTCACCTAATGGTACTTTAAAACCATTCTTTCCATTTTGAATCATATTATGCAATAAACCCATTTCAAAACCTACCACTGGTGTGCCGCATGCCAGCGCTTCATTAACCATCATAGGTCCTGAGTCTTCCAGAGAAGAGCAAATAAAAGCATCGGCTGCCTGGTAAGCTAAAGAAAGTAAGCGTTCATCTTTTATGAAATCAATAGGAATTATATCAAATGGTATTTGCTTAACAAGCTCGTTTTCATCTAATTGGTTACCTGCAACAAGTATTTTAATTCTCCCATTCTCTTCATCTGTTTGAAGCTGGTAAAGCTTTTGTAAGCTTTGTATTAATTCAGAAATTCCTTTCCTCTTTTCACCGGTATATGTGGCACCGCTGAAGATTATTTTAAAATCTTTTTGAACATGAAATACTTGTTTGGCAATATTTCTGTTAGCATTATTAAATATATTAAAATCAATCAAACCATTAATTAATGGTATGTAATTCTGATTTTTAAATAAAGAGGATGCTTTCGCCTGATTAAGGGTCCAGCCAGAACCAGCTATTACTTTAATATTACTGGCTTCTATAAAACTTCTTTTAAATAATAAATTTTGTTTTGCCCTATCTTTATACTTTTCGGTTAATATAGCAGGACAGTTGCTGCAATCCCTTGTATATCCTTTACAATCCCAGGCATAATGACACCCACCGGTAATTGGTGCCATATCTGTCATAAGCCAATAAACCTGGGCGCCTGTTTCCTTTTGTAATTTATAAGCAAGTTCTGTATTAATAAAACCAGTAACCCACGCTAAAAGAATAATATCTGGCTTAAATGGTAAAGCATTTAATACGGAAACACTTGATGTAGAAACCTGAGACTCATCAATATTAAAAAAATGATAATTTTTATCTAGCAGGAGCTCTTCATTCTTTTGATTATTAGAAAAGATCTTCAATATTCTATTAGAGGCCCTCTTTACAATTGGTTCGGGTTTATTAATTTGAGCAACCTGACAAACTAATGAATCTGATTTTGCTTTGTGTTTTACAATTAATTTAGATTCATATCCCAGCTTCTGAATAGCCTTAGCTATTCTGTATGCCGATTCGCCGGCACCGCCAAAATCATGAGTTGCAAAAACTGCGACCTTTTTACTCATTCAATACTAACCAATTAAGCTTAGGAAAAATAACACCATTATCTACATTACCATAAATAGAAAATTCTGACCCTACGTCAATAATTTCGAAAGTTAAACAATCTAAAATTTCAATTACTTTAACATTAGGAATATGTAAGGCAATACTAACCTTAAAATTATTAGGTCTTAACAAGTTTATTGGAAGTGTAATTTTATGCTTTTGATAACCAGTTTGCGGATTAATATTTATTTGTTCTGTAAAAATTCTTCTTTCCTGAAAATCCTGTAAGCCCAAAGAACAAACAAGGCCTCTTTCAGTTGAAACATTTTTTAAATCAAAATATATTGAAATTTCCTGATTATGTGCAAAGCTGCTACATTCATTTCCCTGTGCATCAACAATACCCGCTTTCAATATTTGAATTGGCTTTTCATCAATATCCACATTAGCATAGGATGATGCATTTTCGGTATTACTTCTTAAATATTCATTTAGCACCTCTTGAATATCGCCAATTTTATGTAATCCGCCATTTTTCATTAACAACCCTTTGGTACAAAGTTGGGCTACAGCTCCCATGTTATGGCTTACAAACAAGACTGTTCTTCCGTCATTAACACTTACATCTTTCATTCTACCCAAACATTTCTTTTGAAATTCTGCATCACCCACAGCCAACACTTCGTCTACAATTAAAATTTCAGGTTCCAGAAAAGCCGATACAGCAAAGGCTAATCGTACATACATACCGCTACTATAACGTTTTACCGGAGTATCAATGTAACGCTCAACTCCAGAGAAGTCAACAATCTCATCAAACTTGCTGCGAATCTCGGCCTTGCTCATACCCAAAATTGCCCCATTTAAGAAAATATTTTCACGGCCTGTTAATTCTGGGTGAAAACCAGTACCTACTTCAAGCAAGGAAGCAATACGACCATTCACTTTAATTCTTCCAACTGTTGGAGATGTTACTTTAGAAAGTAATTTTAACAAAGTGGATTTACCGGCTCCGTTACGGCCTATTATTCCTAACACTTCACCAGATTTTACTTCAAAGTTTATATCCTTTAAACTCCAAACGTAATCACTATTACCTTTAATTGTACGGTCGTTCGTTTCGCCAATTTTAGCAAAGGGGTCCTCTTTTCCGCGCATTCGGGCCCACCAACGGTTAAGGTCATGGCTGAGCGTACCGGTTCCAACTTCTCCTAAGCGGTATAGCTTCCCTAAATTCTCTACTTTAATGGCAATATTACTCATTCAATTTTATGAATTGTTGAATTTTTACTTATTATATAATTACAAACTTAAGGCCTTTACTATGATTAAAATTATACCGTATCAGTAAAGCTCTTTTGCACTTTATTAAAGGTAATTGTTCCCAAAAATAGAATAACCATCGTTACGGCGGTACTATATCCTAAATAAATCCAGTTAAAGGTACCTGAACCCAGAAATGCAAAGCGGAAGGTTTCTACAATTGAACTTAAAGGATTAGCCAGAATAATCCATCTATATTCGTCGGAAATGCTTGAAAGAGGGTAAATAACCGGGGTAGCATACATAAGTAACTGCACTCCGAAGGTGAGTAACATTGCTAGATCACGGTATTTTGTAGTAAGAGCACTAAAAATCATGCCTAAGCCCAACGATAATAAACCCATTATAATGATAAGAAATGGTGTAAGCATTATTAACCAGTTTGGCTGTATGGCGCTACCTTGAATAAGGTAATAAACCCAAACTACAAAAAAGAGGACGAACTGAATACCAAATCTTATTAGGTTGGAAATAACTATGGATAATGGCATAGTGAGACGAGGGAAATAAACCTTACCAAATATCTGAGCATTTGTTGTAAATACAGTGGATGTAGAGGTTAATGTCTGGGAAAAATAATTCCAGACGGTAACTCCGGCCAGGTAAAACACCATCATAGGTAGTCCATCGGTAGAAAGTTTGGCTACCCGTCCGAAAATAACTAAGAAGGTTATAGTTGTTAATAAAGGCTGAATAAAAAACCAAATCGGCCCCAGGATAGTTTGTTTGTAAGTAGATACAAAATCACGGCGTACAAAAAGCATAACCAGATCGCGATACCGCCAAACATCTTTCAGGCCTAAGTCCAACAAATTAGTACGTGGTTCAATTATTTCCGTCCAGGATTCTTTTTCTTCAGATGCAACTTTTTCTAACTCCGGGTTATATAGGGTTTCGGCCTTTTCCAACTATTTTATTAATTAAATTACCAGCACTTTATATTTTATAAAGAAAAAAATTCTGTAAAACCACTCTTACTGTGTAATTATAGTTTATTAGCAATATGAAATTATATTTAAACACCAAGACAATAACTTTACAAAACAGGTGCAAAGGTAGGACATTTTCTTTATATAAAAGTGTCGATACCTAATCTAAATAAAAGTTACACACGCTTACTCTTAAACTAGCCTAAAACTTTAAAAATTTTAAGCTCCTAATTAACAGGAAATTAACTACTAAATACAATCTTAACATACGTTCAGAAGCTATTAACTTAAATCACATTCTTTAGAACTTCGGCGTATGTCCGTTCAGCTATAATTTCGCCATTAGCTAATTCAAATATTCTATTGCAATCTCGTAGGGTAGTAATCCGATGCGCAATAATGAATATTGTCATATCGGTCTGGGATAATTTATCTATAGCCTCACTTACATCACGTTCGGTTAAACTATCCAGTGCACTGGTAGCTTCATCAAGTATTAATACTTGTGAATTCCTATACAATGCGCGAGCAATCCCAATACGCTGTTTTTGACCACCAGACAAATTAAAACCACCTTCACCTACTAATGTATTTTCTTTATTAGGCAAGCTTCTAACCAATTCATTTAAGGATGCTTGTTCGAGGGCATATTTGAATTTTATAGGGTCAACCTCTGTATCAAAAAGCGTTATATTATCTTTAATAGAAGATTCCATTAAAAAAGTGTCTTGCTTTACATAACCAATTAAGCTATACCAAGCTAATTTATTCGTTTCGGTTAATGGTTTTCCATCAATTAAAACTTGACCTTGTTGCTCTATATAAAAGCGTAAGAGAATATTCATTAAAGTAGTTTTTCCGGAACCGGAAGAACCAATAAAACCTACTTTTTCGCCTTTGCTAATTTTAAAATTAACATTTTTTATTGTTGGGGTTAAACTATCCGGAAAAGAGAAAGTTACATTTTTAAAATAAATATGCTGTTTAAATTCAACAGGTTCATATTTTAATTGGTACTTTGCATGTCCCTCGTGCTCTTTAAATAGCTGTAATTCATTTATAATATAAGAATTCTGTTTAAGTAATACCAGGGCCGTTAATAACCTATTTACAGAAGGCATTAGCCTATAAGCGGCAGCGGCAAATAAGCCCACTATGGTAATTAATCTTTCCGGCGAGTTGGAAATAAATATTGTATATAGAAAGATTGTTAACACTCCTAGGATAGCCACCATTTCAATTATTTTTAATGGTATCTGGGAGAAGAGATAAGACTTGGCTTCCAAGCTCTGAACCTTTTTCTGATTCTGGAAAAAACGGTTCCGAAATTCAAAGATTTTATCTGCCAGCTTTAGTTCAACAAAACCGTTGAAAGTATTACTAATAATTCTTAAAGAAGGTGGGCGCAATTGATTAATATTTCGCCCAATAATTTCTGATCTATTTTTTAACATTTGGTATGTCCCAATTGCCGAGGGGGCTAATACCAAAAGTAATATTATAAATAGCAGTGGTTCGTAAATTAGAATACCTAATATTATAACTATAATAATAGCCACCTCCGCAAAAAAGTTAAATATCGGCCTGATAATGCCGGAAACATAGCCTTGCGGCAGATTTAAAACATTATTAATTAATTTAGCAGAGCCAATATTATTAAAGTCCCAGAATGGTAAATTTAAGTACTTATTAAACTGCCGCTGAATAATAATTAACGCAACACCTGCCGTAAATCGCACCTGTTTGTAATTTATCCAGGTAGTAAACAGGTTCTTAAATAGAAAAAATAAAAAAACACAAATTATTAGCGCCAGTAAAAATATCTTTTCGTTAGGGAAATTAAAAAAATGATAAACCGGGGCTAAATATCTATTTTTAGTTATTAGTTCGGGCGTAGAAGCAGCCATTATTAATGGCACCAATGAGGCTAATCCAAAAACATCTAATATTGAAGAAAAAATTAAAAGAACAAAAAGAAATATAGCATAACGTTTTTCTTCGACAGTTAGGTAATAAGAAATACTTTCTAAAGCTTTTTGTACTATTCCTTTACTCATATATAAATAAATACTGTCGGCTACTTAAACCTAAATGCAAATGGGTATAAAAATTTTGTTTGATTTGCATAGCTAATTATTTCTTCCTCTTTGAAGAATTATTGCTTAAAATCTAATAAACAATATATTCAGCAACACATAAAAGTTGATAACTAACCTAAAAATCGCAATCAAATTAAAGCTTTAACTTGGCTAATTATTTAACAAGGGGCAAAATTACAATTTTAAATTCTTAAAAAAAGTTAAGGAGAAAAGTTAAAGCCTTTTAGATATTACATGAAGAGATTATAAAAGGGCTAGTTAAGTTGGTAATGAAGAAATGTGGTTAGGGATGAAAAGATAATCATTGCGTTCATAACTTAAATTTGTCCATTGTTTTAATTTAATACTGTTTATTTCTTCATACCGTATTATGTTTTGTCCATGCAATATCCGGTATGCTTTATATTTTAATGTTTTGAAACAATCCATTAGCTGATTAGCTCTTTTTTGGGAATATTCCTGAACATTTTCATTATGATAGTCTAAAACCTCACAAACAATTATTGGTTGGTGCTTTTGTATGGTTTTTACCATTCCGCTTATAACTTCTAACTCTGCCCCTTCCACATCAATTTTTATAAAGGAGATATGATTTATATTTAAATCCAACTCATCAAAAACAAATACTGGCACATACTTTATTTCAGCGGCGGCATAGAACCCTGGTCTAAACTCATTATTAATTGACGCACCGGTGTGCTGGCTACTGTTGGAATAAAATTTAACAACTGAACTTTGTGAGGAGAGCCCGATAGGTAATATATAAGTATTACTAAAATTATTTGCTTTTATTAGAGTTTCTAAGTAAGAAACACAAACAGGGTTAGGTTCAAAACCCCAATAAATAATATTTTCATAGCAACTCTTAAATGTTATAAGCGTCTGGCCTACATTTGTGCCAATGTCCAGGAAATCGCTATGTTCTGGAAGATTCCAGAACAGAAGTAATTTATTAAACCAATTCTCATTTAAACTAATATTAACTTCTCCCACTAAGCCCAATAATGGGATATTAAAATTCTTTTTATTTAAGGTAAGCCTAAAACTGCGGTTTTTTTTAACCACAAACTTATTAAATCTATAAGCAATAGAATTGTTCATCCTTAGAGCAATTGAATTTTGTATCATAAACATTGAATTTTTAATCTTACCAAATTTATTTTAAGTATTAAACCCTTTTAAAGCTATGGAAATTAAGGTTAAAACCTGGCCGTTGGATACCATTTTAAATATTTCGATTCATAAGGCCGCTTTATACTTCTTACGAAGCAAAACTCTTTATTACTCCATGATCTTGCAACATTTGGCTAATAGCTCTGTCGCCTTTTTAAACCATTACACATACAATAAACTCGTAATAAGCTTTTACCTAAATTAGAAAACTGTTTAGCTGGGTAGTTCAATGATTACTGTTAGTTCCTTAAAGCTTCCATTGCTCTACTGCCTCCTTTAGGCTGGTTAAGACTATTCTATATTTTTTCATCTTTCCCATATTTTAGTTTCCATTATTCAATTCAACAAGCGGTTAAAATCTGTCTATGGTACTTCTATTTATATGCTACCTTAGCAACTTCCTTTTACATGTCCTAATCGGCCATTCCCAATTCACAGAACAATTTACAACCTTATGACTATTAATGATTTATAAATATTAAATTAAGTTTTATAATATTTTTCAAATATAGTGATACCTTATATTATTTTTTCCGTATAATTAATCAGTCAACGAGCACAAAATTATCTTTAGATCATTATAAATTAATCTTTTGCCTATGGTTATAAAAACTACATAAATACATTCTTCTATTAGGTGTAAGGACTATAATTCCTTACCAAATGCTCCCCACTCGTATTGCTTTCCTTTTATAGCAAGCTATGAATACTGCCTGAAACAAAGTTATTATGTTTTAACATGCTCTTAAATCACACAATCAAAATACGGAATTAAATATGGATAATATTTTTAAGCATTTTTTTAAGTTGCTGACTTTTTTATTATTTACCAATGTGGCTGTGGCCCAGGACTTATGTGTTCAGATAGCGAATAATGACCAGCTCGGTTCTGTTAATAATAACGTCAGCTTTTCTTTTTCCCTTGAGTCACTGTTAGAGAACGATTCCGATGCATTAGATTTAGCCAGCTTTACACAGCCAAACAATGGGACTCTTAGTTTTGATGAAACCACCAAAATGTTTACATATACTCCGGCAGCTGGCTTTGCAGGACCTGTTAACTTTAACTATACTTTAAAAAGGGCACAAGAAACCCGGTTAGGGCCTCCTCTAATTATTAATGGGGAGGAACACTATTACGAGCCACTTGAATTTGATTACCGAGCTACCTGGGAAGATGCTATGGCCCAAGCTGCATCTAAATCATATAATGGAAGCAGTGGTTATCTGGCTACCATTACTTCTGCTGCCGAAAATGAATTTATTCAGGAAATAGTTTCTAAAATTACTTTACGGAACCCTTATGTATGGTTGGGAGCTAATGATAAGGCTGAGGAGGGTGTTTGGCGTTGGGCAACCGGTCCGGAGGCTGGCATGCTATTCAACTACAATAACTGGGCAAAAGACGAACCAAATGATAAAAGAGGCGAAGATTATCTTGCCATTTCAACTGATGGAAAATGGAACGATGTAAGCAATGAAGGGCCTTCTCCTTACTTCCCTTATACCTATTTAGTAGAATACGGCAGTTCTGAAAACTGTAATGCTGGTTTAACAGCGTCTGTTTCCTTTTTGCTTAATCCAACTGTGCCTAATGAAGGCAACGGCTGTAATTTAGCATTAACCACCACCACCATGCAGGCCGAGCCCTGGTGGCCAATGTGGGGTGTAATGAATGGTGCCGGTTCTATTGATTTAACTGTAACGGGCGGTACTGCTCCGTATACCTATAAGTGGAATGCTGGGGTTACTACCCAGGATATTAGCGCGGCTTCACCGGGTTTATATACCGTAATGGTTACCGATGCGGCTGGTTGCTCTGCCATGACCAGTGTGTATGTGGGTCATAAAAACAATCCTTTGATATTAACTTCTTCGCATATAGATGCCACTATGGGCGGCGGCATGGATGGGTCAGTTGACTTATCGGTAATTGGTGGCACTGGCCCTTATACCTTTGTGTGGAGCAACGGCGCTACTACCGAAGATTTAACGATGGTAGCAGCGGGCACTTATAGCGTAACCGTAATGGATGCCATGGGTAAACAAGGCATGACCTCGGTGATGGTAGGTGAGCGGGGTATGCCATTAACCCTTTCTATTGTGCATCAGGATGTGATGAAAGTGGGCGGTTACGGCTCCATTGATTTAAGCATTATGGGTGGCGTCGCTCCTTATAGTATCTTATGGAATGCCGGATCGCGAAATGAGGATTTACCACAAGTAACACCTGGTATGTATATGGTAACCGTAACGGATGCCGTTGGTGCTACTGCTACAGCTTCGGTACATGTAGCTGGCTTTGGTATACCGGCTATAGCCGGCAGAAAAGGAGAACCAGGACGGGAAATCAGTCTGAATCCAGTGAAGGAAGTCGGTTTAGCAGCATATCCGAACCCTACTACCGACCGCGCTACAATTTCCTTTAACTTGGCTGAAACAGGTAATTATACTTTGGATTTGTTTGACATCCGGGGAGCCAAAGTTAAAAATATAGCCAGTGGCAAAGGCCAGGTAGACCAGCAATTATCCGTTGAGCTGAATGTGCCATCACAAACCAAAGGCGTTTACTTAATACGGCTAGTTTCGGATAAGCAGGTAATAACCAAAAGGATATTGTTTAAACAATAATGTAGTTGTTTATAGCATCTGCAGTTCTGAGATAAATTTTACAATAAAGCCCCAGCTAAACAGCTGGGGCTTTATTGTAAAATTTATCTTGCCTTTAAAAGAGTTAATATGTAATAGGTTATACCAAATAGTAAATATGAACTTCCATAGCAGCACAGCGAAAAGCTTTACCTATCCGTCATTCTGTTAAGAATCTTCTGCATAAGTTGGATAAACAGGTAATATACCAAGTCTGAAATTTACCTGTAACGCCTTCTAGGCAGAAGATTCCTCCGGAATGACTGGTTGGGAGGAAAGAATTCATATTATCAGCTATAGAAGGTTCTTATTACTATCTGGTATTAATCCTTATTAACAATTGTAGGTTAAAGCTTGTCTTACATCGGGGTAAAAGTTCATTCCTTTTAATTTTTAAAAAATTAATCTTTCACAATAATACATACTTTGTTTTGTTTGCGCACAAATTCAAGGTTCATTAGGCCTTTGCTGTAACATAATCTTTATTTATTGCAGCTTTTAACTGCCTATGGTAATTCTTCTTAACCGAATTTTAACTATTTGGTAATGACCCACCTTTTTTAAAATCTTTTACAATGCGGTAGTGTACTAATAGTAAGGATGGGAAAAAAAGAGAAAAGACAATGAGGAGCAATTAACGTAAAATAGAAGTCGCCAAACCTATATTTTATGAACAATTGTCCTCATTGCTGGAGTGTAAAGATAGTAAAGAATGGAAAAAGCTGTTACGGCAAGCAGAACTATAAATGCCGGGGTTGTAAAAGACAAGCCGTGGAGAGAGTACCAACAGCAAGCCTGCAGCAAGAAGAACTACTGAAACGATTACTGCTGGAAAGACTGTCGCTGCGGGCCATCGGGCGAATACTACAGGTAAGCTTAGGTTGGCTCCCGCATCAAACAGCGGTGGCAGCAAGTGCCCCAGCACTTACCGGTAGGTAAGCTGGAGCAAGCAGAAATAGTGTTGTACTGCCTGGAAGCCGATGAAATGTGGAGTTATGTAGGAGCCAAAGATTGTCCGGTATGGTTGTGGCTGGCCGTAGAAAGAAGAACGGGATTAGTCGTAGGCTTTCATATAGGAGAAAGAAATCAGGAGAGTGCGCTGGGATTATGGCTGAGCATACCGCCAGCTTTGAGAGAAAAAGCGTTGGTGTTTACCGATGATTTAGCGGCTTATGCAGCCGTGTTCCAGAAAGGGCAACACCAGACAGAAGGCAAGAAGCAGACCACTAAAATAGAGCGTTTGAACAACACCTTGCGCCAGCGTTGTAGTAGATTGGTAAGGAAAACACTTTCTTTCTCTAAATCCTGGCAGAACCACTTTGAAGCTATTCGCTTTTTACTCGTTAACCTTAATTTGCAAAAATTGGCAAATAAGCCATCCTTACTTTAAATACACTACCTACAATGCAGTGTTTACATTTTTTTATAAAAATTAATGCCATGCTGAGTTACCATCAATTTCCCCAGCAGTCTAGGGCATAAATTATATAATTGATAAATACATTTGCTTTTAGCTTAAATCAATAAAATCTTCAAAACAAATTTAAATCTTAATATTGAAATTATATTACTCAATGCTGTGGCTAAATCACCCTTTCACATCTGCCCTTAAGTACTTTCGGGTAGTTTTATAGTTGGTAACAGGGATACTTCACTTTCTTCTATTTCGGTTTACCTTAATGCAAACTTATTATAGGATAAGACAACTTGAAGATAAAAGAAAAGTTGGTTATTCGCATGATAATTTACCTTCTCTCTAAATGAGCCACTATTTGAATTATCTGCTTATTTGGAAGATCTATTGTTTGAAGATGTGCTATGGTATTAACATGGTATCCTTCTTTAATATATTCTTCAAATTTATCAGTAAGGTCCAGATTATACAGAGAAGCGCTTGGATGCCAAGCCCCTGCCCCCATTTCAAATCCAATGGTTATTATCTTTTGCATGCCCTAATGTACGGGCTAAGCTGCTCAGAAATTATTTTTTTCCATTAAGTTAATGTTAAATATTACTTTTTAACCCTTTAAAACTCTCTGTATCTAGAAGAACAGTTGATATGATTGTATACCACCTAAAAAGCTAAAAGTATTAAATAGCTCAGTGTAGGATACATCCCTTAGAAACAGAAACTCTCATCAGTCATAAAAATCTAAAAAAGAAATTTCTGCTAATTCCTAATATGCCACTCTTCAGGGTTTCTTAAATAATATTTGCTATAATTGCAGATTTTTTTTAATTCTTTAGGTAGTTACAGCCTGAAAAACAGATTCAGTCTCGTATACTTTCCGGATACCAGTTTCTAAATCGATGGTATACCGCCACCCCCAAGAGGCTAATTTACTTACATCCATAAGTTTACGTGGTGTACCATCTGGTTTAGTAGCATCCCACACAATTTTCCCTTCGTAACCTACCACCCGCTGAATCAGCTCGGCTAGTTCTATTATAGATACATCTTCGCCGGTACCGATATTTACCAGGCCCGGTTCGTTGTAGTTTTGCATGAGGTAATAGCAGGCATCCGCTAAATCGTCGGCGTGCAGGAACTCGCGTTTAGGGGTACCGCTGCCCCACACGGTTACGGTGGACTGGTTAGTAATTTTAGCTTCGTGCATTTTGCGCAGCAAAGCCGGCAATACGTGCGAGTTGTTCAGGTCGTAGTTATCGTTGGGGCCGTACAGGTTAGTAGGCATTATCGAAATAAAATTACAACCATACTGACTCCGGTACGCATCGCACATTTTAATACCGGCAATTTTGGCAATGGCGTAAGGCTCGTTGGTGGGCTCCAGTTCGCCGGTTAGCAAATATTCTTCTTTTAAAGGTTGCGGGGCCAGCTTCGGGTAAATGCACGAAGAACCCAAAAACAACAGTTTCTTCACGCCGCTTAAATAACTCTGGTGAATCACGTTGTTCTGAATCATCAGGTTATCGTAAATAAATTCGGCACGGTACACGTTGTTAGCCTGGATGCCGCCTACTTTGGCGGCGGCCAGAAATACATAGTCCGGCTTTTCTGCCTCAAAAAAAGCTTTAACGGCCAGAGTATCCCGTAAATCCAGTTCTTTAGAAGTTCGGAAAATAAAATTAGTAAATCCTTCGGCTTTTAGTTTCCGGTGAATGGCCGAACCAACCATGCCGCGATGGCCGGCAATATATATAAGCGCTTCTTTTTCCATGTAATATTAACCTTGCGGTTTGCTGTATTTAGATTAA
Source organism: Adhaeribacter rhizoryzae (assembly GCF_008629685.1). GTDB lineage: Bacteria > Bacteroidota > Bacteroidia > Cytophagales > Hymenobacteraceae > Adhaeribacter > Adhaeribacter rhizoryzae. The sequence goes on from NZ_VWSF01000003.1 coordinate 304,620, forward strand.
AAACCCGGTTCCTTTTAGGAAACCGGGTTTTTAATTAATTATTCGTGATAGTTGAATATTTTATGACCGCCCTCCATTAAGTAGGCATCGCGTTTAAACAACGCTACGTCGGCTTCGATCATATCTTTTACCAGGGCTGGCAAATCGTATTTGGGCTCCCAGTTTAATTTGGTTTTAGATTTGGTTGGGTCGCCGATTAATAATTCTACTTCGGTTGGCCGGAAATAAGCCGGGTCAACGGCAATTATTTCTTTACCAATAGGTAACTGGTATTCCGGGTTAGTACAACTCACCACTTTGGCGGTTTCGGTGGCACCTTCGCCCTCAAAAGCTAATTTAATGCCTAGTTCGGCAAAAGTCATGCGCACAAAATCGCGGACGGTGGTGGTAATACCGGTGGCAATTACGTAATCTTCGGGTGTATCCTGCTGCAAAATCAACCACATGGCTTCTACGTAGTCTTTGGCGTGTCCCCAGTCACGACGGGCATCCAGGTTACCCAGGTAAATTTTATCTTGTAAGCCCATGGCAATACGGGCAGCGCCCCGGGTAATTTTACGGGTTACAAAGGTTTCGCCGCGTAACGGCGATTCGTGGTTAAACAAAATACCATTGCAGGCATACATGTTATAAGCCTCGCGGTAGTTTACGGTAATCCAGTAGCCGTAAATTTTGGCTACGGCGTACGGCGAACGCGGGTAAAAAGGCGTTTTTTCGGATTGCGGTACTTCCTGCACCAAACCGTACAGCTCGGAAGTAGAAGCCTGGTAAATCCGGGTTTTTTCGGTGAGGCCTAGAATCCGGACGGCTTCCAAGATGCGCAAAGTACCCAGGCCATCAACGTTGGCGGTATATTCCGGGGTATCGAAGCTTACCTTCACGTGCGACATGGCACCCAGGTTGTAAATTTCGTCGGGCTGTACTTCCTGGATAATGCGGATAATATTGGTAGAATCGGTTAAATCGCCGTAATGCAATTTAAAACGAACGTTGTTCTCGTGTAAATCCTGGTATAAATGGTCGATGCGGTCGGTGTTAAAAAGCGAAGTTCTTCTTTTTACGCCGTGTACTTCATAACCTTTCTCCAAAAGCAATTCAGATAAATAAGCTCCATCCTGACCGGTAACACCGGTTATTAAAGCAACCTTTTTTTTCATTTAATTTTTATAATCAATTATAATTTTATCTTTTTAAAAGCTACCCGAGCTTTTAAGTTTGCTGCCCGGTTAGTTAAATAATTATATAGCAAAATAACAATATAATTTTAACACAAAAAACAAATAATATTAATTTATTTATAACCCGGTGCTTTTACCCCAATATTCGACTAAACAATAAGCTATATCATTCTTAGATTTTCCTTTAATAGCTTATAAGTTGCAAAATACCTTCTTTTAACCAAGAATTAATAAAAAAAATTTTATTTTTTATCTGTCTGGTAGCAAAATTCATATTTTTTACATAGAAGTTGTTTCTTATTTCTGTTTCGCATAGTATCTGGTGCTATTGGGGCTATTATTAAAGCTTATGTTTAAGTTGATACCAGAATACTTTTACTGAGACGCTTCGCTAATCATTAGTTGCTTCGATTCTCAAATGCGCAGGCATATTTAATTACGGCATAATAGCAGATAAGCTTGGCTTAATATATGTGTAGGTTTTTAATATTGATTAAAAAAATGCCTAATCTCGGAGCAAATATAAGCTACTTTCTCCTGATCGAGACCCGGCCAGAGGGGCAAACTTAAACCGGTTTCCGCCAGGGTATTGGCAATCGGGAACGCCTCGGGCGCAAAACCCAGGTGCTGGTAAGCCTCTTGCCGGTGCGGCGGGATAGGGTAATGCAGGGCCGTACCAATGCCTTTTGCAGTTAGGTAGTTTTGTAAGGCATCCCGGCGACTAGACCGAACCATAAAAATATGGTAAACGTGCGTAGCACCTGGCGCTACCGCCGGCAATACCAGGTCCGGAATATTACTTAATTCGGCATAGTACTGCGCGGCAATGTCTTGCCTCTCTCTGTTCCATTTATTTAACCACAGTAGCTTCTGGCTTAAAATAGCGGCTTGTAGTTCATCTAAACGGGAGTTAAGCCCTATTTCTGTATGGTGATACTTTTCAGCGGAGCCATAGTTGCGGAGGATACGGGCCTTTTCGGCCAGCTCAGGGTTGTTGGTAGTAAGGGCGCCGGCATCGCCCAGTGCACCCAAGTTTTTAATTGGGTAGAAACTGGTGGCATTTAGCTGACCAAAACTACCGGTCAGTCGGCCTTTAAATGTGGCACCCTGGGCCTGCGCGTTATCTTCAATTACCAGTAGATTGTATTCGGCCGCCAGTTGCATGATAACATCCATGTTGCAAGCCTGGCCATACAAATGAACCGGCATAATAGCTTTGGTGCGGGTAGTAATAGCTGCCCTAATATTTTCCGGATTTATATTGTAAGTAATAGGGTCCGGCTCGACGGGCACAATAATAGCTCCCCCTGCCGAAACAGCTAACCAGGTAGCCATAAAGGTATGGGAAGGCACTATTACTTCATCGCCGGGGCCAATATTTAAAACTTTTAAAGCAATTTGCAGCGCATCAAAGCCATTGCCTACGCCTACACAATACTGCGTACCCGAAAAATCAGCATAAGCTGCTTCAAATTTTTGTAAATATTTTCCCAATATATACCATTGCGCATCAAATACTTCGGTGATGGCTTGCAGTACCGGTTCCCGGATAAGTTTATGCTGCGCTTCAAAGGAATAATAAGGTATGTGCAAGGTTGTATTGAAGCTTAGGGTAGATGGAAAATATCTATTACGCCCTTTCGGAGCTTTTTCAGGTCTTATAAACTAATGCTTGTTCTTTTCGATGGGCTTCACCCATCGCTGACGTATTACGCCCCGCTGGGGCTGATTTGTTTTAAAATTTTGGTGGCTATGCTGTCAGGCAAAATATTCTCTATAGTTTATTTAACTTAACGCTTGGCCCTTCTCTTAAAAAGCAATTAAAAGCAATGCCTTTCCGCAGAATCTAGCAGAAAGGCATTGTTTGTTTTAGAAAGCAAAACCAAATTTTTTCCGGTTTGATAATATTTAGCTCTGCAGCACTTCAATTTTCTCTTTGAAATATTCAAGGGTGCGGCGCAGACCTTCGGCACGGGAAACCTGGGGCTCCCAGCCTAATATTTCTTTGGCTTTGGCAATATTCGGGCGGCGTTTTTGTGGGTCGTCTTTTGGTAAAGGCTGGTAACCTAAATTAAGTGGCACCCCGGTTAAGTTGCAAATTTCTTCGGCAAACTCCTTAATGGTAATCTCATCGGGGTTACCAATATTTACTGGCAACGGATAATCGCTGAACAGCAAACGGTAAATGCCTTCAATTAAATCATCCACATAGCAGAAAGAACGGGTTTGCGAACCATCACCGAAAATAGAAAGCTCCTCCCCTCTTAAAGCCTGGCTCAGGAAAGCCGGCAATACCCGGCCATCGTCCAGGCGCATGCGCGGACCGTAAGTGTTAAATATGCGCACAATGCGGGTTTCCAGGCCATGGTGCGTGTGGTACGCCATGGTTATGGCTTCCTGGAAACGCTTGGCTTCGTCGTAGCAGCCGCGCGGCCCCACCGGGTTTACGTTGCCCCAATATTCTTCTACCTGCGGGTGAATTTCAGGATCGCCGTAAACTTCAGAAGTAGAAGCAATGAGCATGCGGGCACCTTTAACACGGGCCAAACCTAATAAATTATGCGTACCCAGCGAACCTACTTTTAAAGTTTGGATCGGAATCTGCAAATAATCGATGGGACTGGCCGGTGAGGCGAAATGCAGAATGTAATCCAGTTTACCGGGCACATGCACGTATTTGGAAACATCGTGGTGGTAAAACTCGAAGTTCGGCAGCTTAAATAAATGCTCGATGTTGGCCAGGTTGCCGGTAATCAGGTTATCCATGGCAATAACATGGTAACCTTCGTTAATAAAGCGGTCGCAGAGGTGCGACCCTAAAAAGCCGGCCCCGCCGGTAATTAATATGCGTTTCTGAGTCATTTGGTATTTAAGCTAGGTCTATTGCTGAGTGATAATGGGGTTTTACACCAATGCCGTAATAAGTAAAGCCGGCTTCTTCCATTCCTTTAATATCGTAAATATTACGGCCGTCAAAAATAATATTATCTTTCATTAAGCGTGCTATTACTTTAAAGTTCGGCGACCGGAACTCGGGCCACTCGGTTACTACCAATAAAGCATCTGCATCAATTAAAGCATCGTACTGGTCTTTAGCATATTCAACTTTATCGCCCAAAATATGCTGCGCTTCTTTCATGGCTACCGGGTCGTAAGCTTTTACTTTGCCGCCGGCCTCAATTATTTTGTCGATTAATACCAAAGAAGGCGCTTCGCGCATGTCGTCGGTTTTGGGTTTAAAAGATAAGCCCCAGATGGCAAAGGTTTTGCCGGTAATATCGCCTTCGAAATGCTTTTGAATTTTATTAAATAAAACCGATTTCTGGTTTTCGTTTACCGACTCTACCGATTTTAAAATCTGCATTTCGTAGCCATTCTCGGCGGCGGTTTTAATCAGGGCTTTTACGTCTTTCGGGAAACACGAACCACCGTAACCAATACCGGGGTAAATAAATTTATTGCCTATGCGGGCATCGCTGCCAATACCTTTGCGCACCATGTTTACATCGGCACCCATTATTTCGCAAAGGTTGGCAATATCGTTCATAAAGCTGATTTTGGTAGCCAGCATGGAGTTGGCGGCGTACTTAGTCATTTCGGCCGATGGAATATCCATGAAAATAATGGGGTGGCCGTTCAGCAGGAAAGGCTTGTAAACCTTGGTCATAAGATCTTCGGCCCGCTCCGATTCTACACCAATTACAATACGATCCGGTTTCAGGAAGTCTTCGATGGCGGCACCTTCTTTTAAGAATTCGGGGTTAGAAGCTACATCAAACTCCAGGGGTTCTTCGCGCAATATAATTTCTTCTTCAATAGCGGCCCGCACTTTCCGCGCGGTACCTACGGGCACGGTGCTCTTGGTTACTACCACCATGTAATTATTCATGTGCCGGCCAATGCTGCGGGCTACAGCCAGTACGTATTTTAAATCGGCGCTGCCGTCTTCGCCTGGCGGGGTACCTACGGCAATAAAAGCTACATCGGCATCCTTAATGCTGGTGGCAATATCGTCGGAGAAATGCAGACGCTCCTGGCGGGTATTCCGCAGCACCATTTCTTCGAGGCCAGGTTCGTAAATGGGCAGAATACCGTTTTTCAGGTTTTCTATTTTTTTGGTATCAATATCAATACAGGTAACGTCCATACCTACTTCGGCGAGGCAGGTTCCGGTAACCAAACCCACATAGCCGGTTCCAACAATGGCAATTTTCATAAATATTTATTTATATATATTGTTTAATATTTAATACGTACAAAAATAGAAGTTAGTTAGAAAAATAAAAACAAATATAGATAAATATTTAAAAATCAAGTTATTGTAAATTATACAAGATGTTTTTTATACCAATGCTGAAACACAATTAAGGCCCAGATACGGGCATGAATATCTTCGGGATTCCGCGAAAATATTTTGGCTTTTAATTTCCGGATTTCGTCTACGTTAAATATTCCCTGCTCTTGGATAAACTGGTCCGATAATAAATCATCGGTAATAAGAGGCCGCAATTCGTTCTGAAACCATTTAAGCAGCGGTACTTCAAAGCCGTGTTTGGGTCGGTTGTATAATTCTGCGGGCAGCATGGGCCGGAAAGCATCCTGCACCAGCTTCTTTTTCATTTTATTATCTATTTTAGATGATTGCGGCAGCGAGAAAGCAAAATTCACTACTTTATAATCCAGGAAAGGCGTGCGTACTTCCAGGCTGTTGGCCATCGACATTAAATCTACTTTCGTGAGCATGTCGTTGGGCAACACCAGTTGCATATCGGTATACAGCACTTCGTTAATATCACCGTCCTGGTGAATATGTTGCAGAATACGTTTTTTGCGCTTTTTGTAAACACCTTTGGCCATTAATTGCCGGCTCTTTTTAGTTAATAATTGCCGGGCTTCGTCTTCATCGGCAAAAGTAGCCCAGTTGTAGTAGCGGTCTTTAGCCGAGGCCATCATGCCTTCGGAAAAACGCTGAAACTGCCGTACTTTATTACCAATAGCAGAATTGCGGGATTTAGGCAAAAGATCCCAAAGCGGACCTAAACCTGTAACCATTTCGGCCATAAAACCACCCTGCCGCACTTTGTAATCGCCCATGTGCTTGTTGTAGCCGGCAAATAATTCGTCGGCGCCATCGCCCGATAAAGCTACGGTAACCTGCTGGCGGGTATATTTACTTAATATATATACTGCTAAAGCCGACGAATCGGCGAAAGGCTCGTCTATATAATCGAGTACCTGGAAAAGATGATCGTATAAATCCTGGTTGGTGAGCGAAAATACCGTGTGGTTGGTTTTATATTTATCGGCAACCAATTTGGCATAATGGGTTTCGTCGAAAAAAGGTTCGTCTTTGTAGCCAATGGAGAACGTATTCAGCTTATCGGTGTGCCGCGAAGCCAACGCCACAATAACCGAAGAATCGATACCGCCGCTCAGGAAAGCGCCCAAGGGCACATCCGCAATCATCCGGCGTTGCACCGAAGCATCGAGCAACTCTACTAATTTTTGCTGCTGCTGTTCGTAATTTAGCGGGTTGTTTTTAACTTTCTTTTTATCGTACGGAATGCGGTACCAGGCTTTTTTCAGCACCTTGCCATTCTTAATATATAAGTAATGGCCAGGCTCCAGTTTTTTTACCCCTTTAATAATAGAAGCTGGCCCGGGTATATAGTTAAACTGTAAATATTGGTACAGCGATACGTAATCTATTTTGCGGTTAATGCCAAACGCCAGCATGGCCTTCATTTCGGAAGCAAACAACAGCTTGTCTTCGTCTTTGTAAACGAGCAAGGGTTTTACGCCCATGCGGTCACGGGCAATAAATAAAGAATCTTCTTCTTTGTCGTAAATGGCAAAGGCAAAAAAACCGTTCAGGCGTTTCAGAAACTTGCGGCCTTCTTTAATGTATAATTTTAACAGCACTTCGGTATCGGTGCCGGAAAAAAAGCTGTAGCCGCTGGCTTTTAATTTTTGTTTGAGTTGCGGGAAGTTGAATATTTCGCCGTTGAACACAATGCTGTAACGCCCCGACTCGTCGGTCATGGGTTGCGCACCGTCGGCGGTTAAATCCAGAATAGCCAGGCGGCGGTGCCCCAATCCGCATTTATCAAAATAAAAATGCCCTTGCGAATCAGGACCTCTGGTTTCGATGGCATCCGTAGATGCTTTTAATTTATCTAAATAATCGCGACCAATGTCGCTGAACGCATAAATACCGGAAATTCCACACATATTGGCCGTAAATTTAAAAACATATCCTGTATTAACTCTAAATAATGTTGGCTTTTCGGGCCGGTAGCAAAGTTCATCTGCAAAAATTATAATATACCAGCTTCGGCAAAGAGCAGCAAATATTTATTCTGCAACTACCTACCGCGGTTTACCTGTTATGCCTTACACCCGAATCAGCACACGCATTTAAACTACCGATTGTTACATTTTAAATTTTAGACTAACTTATAAAAAGGCAAATTTCTGCTGTTTCAGGTCTGAAACAAAGGCGTAAAGTAGTTGTTTTGGCGAATGCAAAAGAAAGCTTTTGGTAATCAAAGGATTAAGAAAAAAAAGAGCCTTTTTCCGGTAGAACCCTTTTTTAAAAACCTGCTTTCCCTTAAATTCATCCTTCCATCATTATTTTTTCGCTTATGACTTGGCGTTCGTTATACCCTATTCTGAAGCTAATGTTGTCTTGCCTGGCCTTGTGCCTGATGGTATCTTGTAAAAAATCTTTCACTGGTTTTCGGTCCGGCATGGTTTCAAATAGCCCTTACGCCGATACCGACCAACGGGTATTAGAACGCGAGTTTAAGAAGCAGGAAAAAATGGTTATCCGGGCGCAGCGACGCGCCGAAAAACTAGCCTTTACCCGGCCCAATAAAAAAATACAAAAAGTAATTCGTACGGCGCGTTCTTACCGGGGTACCCCCTACCGCTGGGGCGGCACCACCCGCATCGGCATGGATTGTTCGGGTTTATTATGCACTTCTTTTAAAGCCATTAACGTAGATTTACCCCGCACCTCTAACGAACAAAGCGAATTTGGCCGGCGGGTCAGGCCAAAAGAATTAAAACCCGGCGATTTGGTATTCTTTGGCGCCTCGGCCAACAGCCGCCAGATTACGCACGTGGGCATGGTAACCGATGTAAAAGGCCGCGACGAAGTTTTCTTTATTCATGCCTCTACCAGCCTGGGCGTAAAAGAAGATAACTTATACTCAAACTATTATCAGAAAATATTCATCAAAGCGGTTCGTCCCAGAATCTAATTTTCCCTATCTTTGCCGGCGTAAATGCCTATTTTTTTATTATTCTAATTTTATACTGATTTTGTTAATTATTTTTTAACAAAACTTTAGATACTTTAGATTATTTTTGTGGAGCCAAGTAGCAATATTGCAGGCAGGTAAAAAATATTTGCCTTTGCATTAAACCTTTGTATAAAGGCTAACTCATTTGGTTACAATTAAATAGATAAAAACATAGTTGCCAAAAAATCGTTTTTACACCTGTACCCTGTTTAGAAACCCAATTATTTCCTTTTTCACATATACAAACAAACAACAAACAACCCTTTATGAAGAAGTTCATACTTACTACAGTTATTCTGTTGCTGGGTGCGATTAGCTTGTACGCACAGGTAACAACCAGTAGTATTACCGGTTCGGTCAGGGATAATAGTGGGGAGCCCCTGATTGGCGCCACTGTTAAAGCAACCCACCAGCCTTCCGGTACCGTTTATGGTACCACTACCAACACCGATGGCCGTTTCCAAATCCAGAACATGCGGATTGGCGGCCCCTACGCCGTAGAAGTAAGTTATATTGGCTACCAAAACCAGACTTACAATAATATTGCTTTGTCTTTAGGTGTACCTTACTCTTTAGATGCCCGGATTTCGGAGGGTGGTACTGCGCTGGCCGAAGTAGTAATAAATGCCAATCGTTCCGAAGTTTTTAATGCTACCAAAACCGGCGCGGCTACCAATATTGGCACCGAGCAACTTAACAACCTGCCTACCGTTACCCGCAGCCTCGAAGATTTTACCCGCCTTACGCCACAAGCCAATGGTGTGGGTTTTGCCGGCCGCGATAACCGTTACAACAATATTCAGATAGATGGTGCCAACTTTAACAACGCTTTTGGTACCAGTTCCAGCGATTTATTGCCCGGTGGCAGTACCCGCCCGGTTTCGATTGATGCTATTGAAGAAATTCAGGTAAATATTGCCCCTTACGACGTGCGCCAGTCGGGTTTTACCGGCGCCGGCATAAACGCGATTACCCGTAGCGGTACCAACACTTACACCGGTTCGGCTTATACTTTTTACCGGAACCAGGATTTAAGAGGTACCCAAGTAGGCAGACGGGAATTGCCTGCGCAACCCGATAATAGCACCATTACTTACGGTGCTCGGTTTGGCGGACCGATTATCAAAAACAAATTATTCTTCTTTGGTAACCTGGAGCGGGAAAAAGAAATATTTCCGGGGGTAACCTGGATCGCTAACCGTCCCGGCGCTACGGGCAACGTAGCCAGAACCACCGCCGTTGATTTAGAAAGAGTGCGTCAACATTTAATTAATACTTATAACTATGACCCAGGCGCTTACGAAAATTACGCCAACGAATTCGAAAACAAGAGCACGCGTTTCTTAACCCGCCTGGACTGGAATATTAGCCAAAACCACCGGTTTACCACCCGTTTTAATTACGCCGAAGGTACCAGCGACCAAACCGTAAACGCAACCTCTGCGCCTAACCCGCGTGGCAGCTCCGCCCGTATCGGCCCCAATGCTTTGGCTTTCCAGAATGCCAATTACGGCTTTTTAAATAAAGTATGGTCGCTTACCGGCGAATTAAACAGTACCCTTTCTTCCCGTATTTCAAACCAAATTTTAGCCACTTACAGCTTTAACCAGGCTACCCGTACTACTCCCGGCGGTCTTTTCCCGTTTGTTGATATCTGGCAAGGCGGCGACAATTACATTAGCTTTGGTACCGAGCTATTCTCGGCGGCCAACGACCTGATTAACGATAATTATACCTTTATTGATAACTTTACCTACCAGGCCGGTAAGCACACTTTAACCGCCGGTGCCAGCTACGAACTAATTAAATACGGTAACCTTTTCTTACGGAATGCTTCTTCTTATTACCGTTATCCGTCCGTAGATGCGTTCATCAATAACGAGCAGCCCACATCTTTTGGTTTGTCTTATGCTTATCCGGGCCAGGACCCGTACACCCGCGTTAGCTTTGGCTTAGGTGGTTTGTATTTACAGGATAAATATTCTTTCAACAACCAACTAGACGTAACTTTTGGTATCCGGGGCGAATTACCACTTTACCTGAACGATATTGGTACTAACCCCCAAATAGATAAATTGGAACTGCTGGATCAGGATGGCAACCCAACCACTTACAAAAGCGGTACCTGGCCAAAATCAAGAATAATGTGGTCGCCGCGGGTTGGTTTTAACTACGATGTATTGGGCGATGGTACTTTTAAACTACGCGGCGGTACCGGTATTTTTGCCGGCCGGATTCCGTTTGTTTACTTAACCAACATGCCTGGTGCTACCGGTTTAATCACGAATACTTTAGACCCAGCGCCGAGCAGCGCATTGCCAAATATCCGGTTTAACCCCGACCCTACTTACTGGTTGAACAACGGTCCGGAAAATGTATTTTTAAAATCGCCGGCCGGTGGAACTCCCAGCACCATTGCCCTGGTGGACGAAGATTTCAGAATGCCGCAAATCTGGCGGAGCAGCTTAGGCGTGGATTACACCATACCGGGTACACCATTGGTAGCTACCACCGATTTATTGTATACCAAAGATATTAAAGGTATTTACCAGTTTAATGCCAACCGGAAACCCGCTGCGGGCCAAATGAATTACGCCGGCGATAACCGCGATTTCTGGAATGGCAGTGCCAATGCACTTTATAATAATGCTACCGGGCCTTTTGCCACCGTATTATCTAACACCAATAAAGGCTATTCTTTAGCGGCTACCGTTGGGCTTTCGTTACCTAGCCAAACTGGTTTCTTTGGGTCTATCTATTATACTTATACCGATGCCCGGGATATTACCGGTAACCCTGGTTCTACTGCTTCTTCTGTTTGGCAAAGCAATTATTCTGTAAACGATGCCAACGAGCAATTATTAGGTATTTCGGAATTTGCCATTCCGCACCGGATTGTTGGTAATATTTCTTATCGCCAAGAATATTTAAACCATTTAGGTACCACCGTTTCTTTATTCTATAATGGTGCGCACCAAGGTCGTTTTTCTTACACCACCAACGGCGACTTGAACAAAGACGGCGTATCGCTGGATTTATTATACATCCCGCAAAATGGATCTGAGCTTAATTTTGCCACTAGAACGGTAAACCGCGTAACCTTTACCGCCGAAGAGCAACGGGCTGCTTATGACGAATTTGTGAAAAACAGCAAACAGTTAAGCAATGCCAAAGGCGACTATGTACTGCGGAATAATGGCTTAATGCCATGGTTAAACCGTTTCGATTTCCGGTTGCTGCAAGATGTATTTACCAATATTGGCGAACGCCGGAACACCTTACAAGTAAGTTTCGATGTTCAGAATGCTGGTAACCTGGTTGGAAATTTCTTTAACCTGCCGTGGGGTATTGCGCAGCAATTAAACGGTGGTTCTAATTTTAACTATCCGTTATTAAATGTTGCCAGCGTAAACGCCGAAGGTATTCCTACTTTTAACATGATAACCGTGGTAAACGAACAAGGCCAAACCGTATTGCCAACTAAGCCTTTCCGGAATACTTTTAACAATACTACTACCTGGCGGATGCAATTGGGCTTACGTTACAGCTTCTAATCTGCTATTTGCCCTATAATAAAAAAACCCGCAGCCTACTGCGGGTTTTTTTATTTAAAATATTTTTGGGCAGGTATTAGAACTTTAAAAAAATTATTTTACTTTTGCATCACTATCGCAAACGGCAATAGAAACAAACCTGGGGGATTAGCTCAGCTGGCTAGAGCGCTTGCATGGCATGCAAGAGGTCATCGGTTCGACTCCGATATTCTCCACCCTCATTATCAGGCACTTATAAGGTAAAACTTGTAAGTGCCTTTTTTGTTCGCAAACAATTCGCAAACAACTAATTGATGATGTTTCATTCTCTTCTTTAGAATAATAGTAATTCCAATTACGATGTAAGTACTTGACATTACAGAACCAGCAAATAATAAAAGGTACTTGATCCAATAAGGACTTAAAAGGAGTTTTAAATATAACCAAGGAAAAGGATATTCTCCTCCCTTAAAGGTCAGTGGACAACTCATAGCAGTAGATAAAACTACGAATCAGAAGGTTTGGGGTTCGACTCCCTACGCGACCACAGCTAATTTCTAAAAGCCCCTAAGAATCAAAACCTTAAGGGCTTTTTTGTTTTTAAAACGTACATATTTACGTACAGCTTTCTAAAACTTTAAATATCGTGATTACTACCCAAAGGATTTTTTTTGTAGGTACTTAATTTCTTCTGTGCTACATTGGAAATTATTTTTTAGGCACTAGTTGTTGATCCATGCAAAAGAACCTATTCAAAAATATTATAAAATCAAATATCATGACTTCCTTCGGGAGCACAAAAAAGGCCTCAAGACTTATTCTTAAGGCCTTTTTCATTTAGTTCATACATATCTCGGACACTAAATTAGTTTTAACCTATTCCTAATTTAGCCCCAAGCCTTTTAAGTTCTAAAACTTGTTTTATAATCAAACTACTTGCCTGAGAAATATCACTGCGAGAGGAAAACCGACCTAAACCAATTCTGATAGTAGAACGAGCATCGGAACGGGAAAGTCCTATGGAAATCAGTGTAGATGAAGGTTCAATGGTGCCGGCATCGCAGGCAGAGCCGGTGCTTAGGGCTAAACTAGGCAAGCGTGCAAGTAATGCATCTGCCTCAAGCTCAGGAAAGGTTATACTAGAATTATTGGGTAACCTATTTTGAAGGTCTCCATTACGAAAGGATTCAGGAATGGCTGATAACATTAAATTCTCAAACTCATCTCTTAACACAGCAAGGTGAGCGTTTTCATCTTGTTGCAGTTCATTACAACGAGCACAAGCTGCGCCTAAACCAACAATACCTGGAACATTGGGGGTACCAGAGCGCCAACCACGTTCTTGACCACCGCCGTAAGCCAAAGGCTCCATCTGGGTACGACGAGGATTGCGAACAATCAAAGCACCAATTCCCTGTGGTCCATAAAGCTTATGTCCACTAAGCGAGAGCATATCTACACCCCAAGCCATTATGTTCACTGGTATTTTACCAACAGCCTGAGCAGCATCGGTATGCATTATTGCACCAGCAGCATGGGCTAATTGGCTTAACTCCGAAATGGGTTGGATGGTGCCTATTTCACCGTTAGCAGCTTGAATGGAAACCAAAAGGGTTTCAGAGTTAATAGCATTTCTAGCAAAGTCCACTTTCACTTTTCCGTCGCTATTTACTGGTATGGTTACGACTTCAAAACCTTCACGGGCAAGTTGCTTTCCAGGATTAATAATTGCTTTATGTTCAATGGCAGAAATGACAATTCTGCGGCGGGAATTAGTCAATTTAGCAGCGCGGGCATAACCAAGCAGTGCTAAGTTATTTGCTTCTGTAGCGCCACTGGTAAAAATCACCTCCCCAGGCTGGGCACCTATAAGTACTGCAACCTGCTCCCGTGACTGCTGAACTGCATCAAAAGTACGCATGCCTGCCTTATGTAGGGATGAAGGATTACCGAATTGAGAGGTAAAATAAGGCAACATCGCTTCAAGTACTTGCGGATCACAAGGTGTACTTGCGTGGTGGTCAAGGTAGATCATAATAGGTGAAATCGCTATTCAGATAGTACAGGAACAATGGCTCTGTCAAACTTACGATATTCTCCTCCTTGATTATAAAGTAAATTCCAAACCCCCTGTCTTAAACGGATGGCTGGTTCCAAACAATGTAAATAAAATTCAGAAAGTGTTGGTTGAGTATGGGGAAAAAGAAGCTTCAAATAGCCACTGGCAAGCGTAGTTACTGCTTCTTTATTCCGATGATAGGCTTTATCACCTAAATCTACATTTCGGGCACAGTAAATATCCGAAGCTGAATGATGGTTACGTAAGGCTAATAATATATCACCAAAATAATCAGCTTTAAGGCCAAAGCCTAAGGCAAAGCTGTTCTGTTCAAGTTTAGGAATCTGCCATCCGGGTATAAGCCCCTTAATACGTTCAATAAATGCTGTTTCCTGTAAAAAAGGTGGTAACTCACGTGTTATAGGATCATTAGCTGGTTTCGATTGTGAATCAAGTGTGATGTTAGCCAACAGTACAAAACTGCAATCAGAAGCAAATTCATGGAGACCACCACGGGTGATTCTACCATTTGCCATATAACCTTTAAGTCCACCAACTATTTCAGCAGGACTCTCAAATTTGAGTGTTTGTACTTCGTCTAGTACCACAACCGAGTAACGGGTTAACAAGCCACCTTGTCCATTAGTATTGTTTACAAACAAAACTGCTGGCGATACATTTCCTCCGCTTATTAATCGCACCTGAGGTGAAATATTCTCATAAACGTAGCTCTTGCCAGTACCACGAGGAGCAAGCTCAATCATATGGGCATGTTTCTGTACTAGCGGTATAAGACGTGCTAATACTAACATTTGCTGTTCAGGGGTATAAAAATCTGGATTGTAACCCATAGAACGTAAGAGAACAGCACGCCACTCTTCAATTGTAAAATTAGCCCTGGCAGCACTCCAATCATCTAAATTGGCATCAGCTTGCATTGGGCGAAAGTTCGTTATGACTACTCCTTGGCCAGTGAGGTAGACAAGCTCTACTACACCCCACATTCCATGTTTGAGTAATTGTGGATTTTGTTTAATGATATCTTCCCCAATACGTCCATCAAAAATCCCTATCATAGCAAGACGGGCATTTCTAACTGCTTTATTCTGACCGAGTGTTACATCAATCTGAACACGTGTAAGGATTTTAACTCTTTCTCCAGCTAAAAGGCGGTTGCGAATAGCATTTCCTTCATCTGCTTTTGGAATGACACGAGATGCCCAGTCTTGTACCTTAGTTGCGTCTGCAGAGCTAAGCTCTCCCTGACCAGGAACTATTGTCTCAAGTACCCACTCTGCTACATAACCTGGAACGCCCCGGTTCTTAAGTCCAGAAGCTGCCAAACGGCGTTTATCTATCGCGGCATTGGTAAATACACGATCTATTTTAGTTTCTAAATTCTCGAACTCCATAAATACTAAATTGGTGAAAAATGAACACCATGTAATTTATATTAAATCATCAAGCGGATTTGAGCTGGTCTGCCTTAAATCATTGTTTCGTAAATCAGCAGTTAAAACAAACGAATGCAGCTCACCATCTGGTGTTTCAAATATAGCAGTTACAATCGTTTTTTCGGCTTGAGCAGTATCAGGCCAGCGAGGCAATTCAACTGTTTTCTTTAACTTATTTAATCCAGGCAATAATTCATCAAATTCTATAACCAAGCCTTCTAGGCGGGGAATATCAATTTCAATTTTGCGTAAACGACCTGGGCGCGAACTACTATTAACTAAGCTTAATTCTGCTTTACCAGGACGATTAGAACGAGATTCTCCAATTAATGAACCACCAACTAAGAAAGCGGCTAAGTTACTTTGCAATTCAATCCAAGGCACAACTACTTCTTCGGGCCAGGCACCACCATGTGGGAAGATGTCTGTCCCGCCTCGCATGTTACCAGTGTGATTAACAATTTTGAAAGAGGCATCTGAGCGAGCTATGGCTACCCAATCTGGTAATTTGTAGGGGTCAGGGTCCAGCCAACGCACTGAATCTGTATCAACAGCTTCTTCTGGTCTAGGAATAGGCTTGATAGTCGGTGGAGTTGCTCTGAAAGCAGCCCTGCCGTGGCCTGTAAAACCAGATATAGGTTCCAGTATGCGTGGACTCTCGCTTAGAAGGCGACCATGATCAGTGGTGATAAGAACGCGTACTGACGTATTTGTCGGTACAGAAGCAACAGCTTCACAAATACTATCTGCTAGCCCAGCTAGCGAACCTTTGGCTTGATTTCTAATAGTCTGAGCACTACCTGGATTATGGTAAATGGAATCTGGTTGCGGTGGTTGCCACACTAAAACTTGACCAGCTTGAGCTGTTTGTACTGCTTCGGCTAGGTTATCAATACCACGTATGTCTGCAGGTGGTGCAGGTTGTTGAGCAAAATATTTAGTCTTAGCAGCTTCAGTAAATTCCAAAGGTACTGCCCATCTCACCGCCCGTTTCGTGTGAGATGTAATTGTAGGTACTAAGCCAAAACAAGGAGTAGCAGCGGCAAGACTTAGCCGCCCAGCTGCTTGATTTAGAATATTTTGTTGTAGTGTTAGAGCATCGCCCCATCCTAAACCATCAGCTATAACCCACAAAACGATTTCATCAGATGAAGGCTTCTGGAGCGCTCCTTTAGCCCAGTACTGCTGCTGATAATGAGCAGGTTTACCTACTAACTTAAGTGGGTACGTTTCTAAAAACCAATCGCTGAAAGCTTCTGCCAGTTTCTGAACTTTATCTTTAGCTTCTAGATTACTGTTGTGACTTGCTTGCCACAACCGGTAAGGTAAATAATATTGGGTTACCCATTGTAAAACGGAGGATGGCTCAGTAGGTGGGTAAGGAGGAACAGGAGGTGGAACCAACTTACGTAGCGTTGTCACTATAGAATTAGTGGCAACCGAACTCCGTTCTAATTCTGACACCAAGCGCTCAGTAGCTGCTTGAGTAAATGCAGGGGATTGCAACTGTTGAACTAAAACATTCAACGCTACTAATCTAATTTCCGGTCGCTGTGCTTTACTGGTTTGTAATTGCCACCAAGAAAGAGCAACTTGATCTTGGGCGTTAACGGGTGCACCACTCAAAATACCAACAACTTGCTGATTAAAAGCACTATAAGCATTAGCCATCCATGATGTAACAGGTAATGGAAATTGCTTTGCCCATGCAAGGGCTGGGGCAAGTGATGATGAAGCTGTGGGAGCTTCGTATCCAATCCAAGTAGTTAGGATAGTTTGGGCCTCTGCTGGTGATGTTGGAAAAAGAGCAGCGGCATCTGGAAAGCTTAAATACCAGGCAGCTAGCACAGTTTTAACTAAAGGTAATTGGTGTGCCGGAAATGTGGATGGTTGAGCCGCCAACCATGATAGCCAATGAGCTGCGTGCTTGGACAGTTCAGTGGCTGCGGGATGAAGGGGTAGTTCTTGCCAATGGGGAGAAAAACTAGGATATAGTTCTTCTAACAAAACCTCTAAAGTAGGCAATTTTGCAGTGGTAGCTGTAGACAAGTCAGCTAGCACCTGACGGGCCTGGATTTCTGAGAGTGAAGGGCACAGCTCCATTAGTTGCATTGTTGGAGAGGTGCAAGTTTCTGTTTGACCACCAAGAGCTTGCCACCATTTATAAGCCCAATTGCAACGGTCTACGCCACGGATGATTATTTTAGGGGCAATTACATGGGTCTTAACCTGTGCTGCAACCCGCAGCCAGGCTACATCGGTATCTACCACCATATAACCGGTAGGTACAGGGGCATCACCAGCTGGGTCAAGCAGTAGTGCGTTAGATATTTGGGAAGAGGTTTGAGACATCTTAATCAGCTGTTACATAAGTTTCCTGCTCAAGCAGTTGTCTCAAGCGCGCTACACAACTTTTTCTTTGCTCTACATCCTTTATTTGACTAAAACGGAAAGCAATATCCTCTACTTGGTCAGCATCCAAACGCTTTTGAAGTGCTTTCTCAAGGCGTTCCCGCCGTTTTATTTCTTCTTTGGGTAAGAAATGAAACGCGCTATCCATTGCAGTTTGCAACTCCTTGTAAATTTTGGCAGGAGGCTCACTTTCGTCTTTTTGCTCATTGCGCGTAATAAGATCATTTAAAGTATCGATAGCAACTTGCACATGCTCCTTAAACTTATCCTCTACCGCTTGTCTTGCCTCTAATACAAAAGATTTTTGGTTTTCTGTACTTCCTTCAATTAACCTTAATTTTTCATATTTTTTAAGAAGCTTTTGGAGCTCACTGTTATTTTCTGGAGTATCGTCACTCAAATCTGTGATATCATCCATAATTTTACCCCAGATTTCGCACCATTTTAGCGCTTGGGAATATTTAGTAGCCTCTGGCTCCGTATTAAGGTAATTATCATGCTGCCGCTGAAGAGTACTTGTAAGGGTACTAATCTCTTTAGCTAAAACTTTGATAGATTTTCCTTCTCTTTCTGGTAGATCGCTTGCCTTAATATAGTAAGAAGTTAGATTTTCCTCAAGCTCCTTAATACGACATTGAATAGTTTCAAGCGTGGATTGTTTCGCAGCACTACCTTTTTCAGAATGTACATTGCGCGAAGTAATCTCTTCTAGTGCTGCCCTTAATTCTCCTAAGTTTTTAAGCTTCTCCACTTCCTTAAGACGAGCTAAGAAGTCACTATCTAACTCCTCTCCTTTAAGGCGATCCCTTTCTTTTTGGATTGTTAACATAGCTTCTTCTACCCTAAAGATCCCAATTTCATCAGTAAGGCTGTTTAAGTAACTTTTAGTAGAGAAGAGTTTAATTTCACTTTCCTTACATTTATTCAGCGTATTAATTTGCAGTGGAGAAGTATAAATATTACATATTTGGATTGTTAGTGTTCGTAGTTTGTTTAATAATTGCGCTTCTACTTGCCCCGAGTGTCCTGAATTGAATGATTGTACAGAAACTTGAGGCGGACCACTCCGAACATAGGTCAAATGCTTTACTAGAGTCTGAATTGTATCTGGATGTGCATTGGTTAAGGCTGGCAGTTCTTCAGTTATTCTATTCAACTGGGAGTGGTAGTCACGAATATTCTGAATAGCAGCGGTTAGCTGAGATACGGTTTCGATGGTTTGTTCTCGTAGTTCAGGATCACTGCCCTCATTATTAGCATAATCCTGGAGTTCAGCTAACCTTGTTTCTGCTTCTGAATATTCAAGATTTTTATGGTCCTGCCATTCCCGGAGAATCTGTTCAATATGAACCTTTACAGCCCCTTGGTCCTCACGAGCAGCATGTAAGTCAAGTGGACCTAGTAGTGTGGAGATAACCCTTTCAAAGTTGGTTTCAGTGGTAAACCATTCCTCACCAGAAAGGCGCTGGCGAGTAACACCATGGTAGAAGTGAAGGGTACGGCGGTGTCGGCCAGCCCAGGCGCAAAATAACAGCCCTAAAGCATAATAATCATATCCATAGGGTGCGTTAAGTAATTTCAGCAGGGGCGCCCGCAGAGAAACGCGCTCATCCGGGTTAGTACCAACCGGTACTGCCCCTTCTAACACTTGCCAGCCACGCTGTACCACATCTAGTCGTGGATCAACTACGCGTAAGCCAGCATCCACAACACCCCAGGTATTAGGTGTATCACGTAAAACTTTGTCGTAAACTTTTCTCGCAGGTGCACCTGCTGAGCTTCTTGTATTTTCATCCCAGTCGTTAAACTTGTCGCGCCGCAAAAAGTCACAGGCTGTCCATACTCCTCTTCGATAATTAGTACCTGTCGATAAATCATCTAAATAAGGTGCACGCCAGCCATAAGCAGGGCCATAACATGCTTTGAGTATCGCGCTCAAAGATGGTGTGGGATTTGTTGAAAATATGGCGTTTACTGTAGGGGCATAAACGCTTGGAACTTTATAATCAATAATTCTCCTTTCCTCGCTACGGAGTTTTTCTATTTCTAATTTTCGTTGCTCTGCCGTCTGTGCTTGTATTTGCTCAATAGCCTTTTCTCCTAAATCTGCACGGGTTTGGGCTCCCCAGCCATCAAGTACTTGTTGCTGTGCTAAGGCACGCAATAAACCATTGTGAGGTTGTTGTGGTAGGACAAGGACTGCGGGTGGCGGATACGCGGGGTCTAAGTCTTGTATTACTGCATCAAAATCAGCTTGAGCATGGGTCCGGAGCCATGCTACCTCTTCATCAATATTTCCTACAGGCCGAATAACATATCCTCGGCGTACACTAGTATCTAGCCAAGTTCCTTCTGTATTGAGCTGGTAGCGGCGAATTAATTGACGAAGGTAGGCACGGGACCATAAAACACAAGGTATTATATATACGGGAGCTGCCCAATCAATGGCATTCCCAAGCGCCACCTCTTCAGAATAGTTAAGTGTATGGAGCTGTTTAAGTAAAGCATTCGCAAAATCAACCGAATCAAGTACGAGCTGATCTGTTTCTAAGGCAAGCGTTCGGCTTGCTTTCATCCCATCTTGGCCTAAGCTCCAAAATAAATATTTCTTGCCAGCAGGATCATACTGAATACGACCATCAGCGGCCAATTCCCGCAGCGCTTGTTCAACTTCAGTACGTGAATGGCCACAAAGGGCAGAAATAATACCTTCATGATCAGTTAGGCCAGTCCCAATGGCAAGGTTAGCCGTTTCGCGCACAAACATGGCGGCTAAAACATCGTCCTTCAAATGGGTAGATTCAGGCATCTTTAACTGAGGCAATGCGGCTCCAGCTAACCTTAATGCATTTTGGTACCTGTTCCAATCTTCGTCGTTCTTTGCCAATGATTCTTTGAAATAAGCTACTAATTGAGTGGCTGGAATAAATTGCAGGGTACCATTTGTGGTAAGAGCGGGATAATCTGCAAAGCGGCGATATGCCTCCTGCACAAAACCCAAGCTGGGCCGGGCTGATACAGTTTCACGGATTCCTAAAGTACAGAGCAGCGCAGTAGTAAGCGGATGCAAAGGATAGCACTCATAACCAAGTTGTTTTTGAACTTGTTGTGGTGTCCAGCTTGCGTAACGTGCCCGAAATAGTAGCTTTGTCATGTCTACAGCAGCATCAAGTTCTGCTTCAGCACTTGGGTTAGAATCTAGAATAGCACTAAGATGTTCCTGTTCTTGTTGAAGAAAATCACCCAAAACAGCTTCTAGCGGCGAAACAAGTACCTTACGCTGAGGATCTGGAAAACGGGTTAGCTCTCGGTTCACTTCATCTAATCTTGCCGAGCCTGCGCCCATGGCCCGCTTGGCTATACCTTCAGGCTTAGCCTGTGTAAAGGCTACAATGGCGGCTCTACTTTGTAAACCAGCAACGGCTTCGAGTAAATTCTGTAGCGGCTGATTTTTGCTGAGCAAATCATATTCATTAGCATAGTCTTGAATAAAACGACCGAATTCATCAAAAAGAATAAGTAACCCAGCAAATGGTTTACCCTCACCGCAATATCTTTCAACTACACTTTCTATTACTTGCTTAGGGCCAAGCATATCACCAAAAGCAGGCGGAAACCCGGTTACATGGTGCACCATTTGACTTAACTGTTCACGGTACTGGCCTCTGCGTGAAATAAGGTCATCGCGCAAATCCTGTAGGGTAAGTGGCGGGGTAAGTGTTTGCAAAAAGGCAGTTGCTTTTTCAACGTCAGCTTGCTTAGCAGAGAGCGCCTCCAGCCCCTCCTCGGCGGGCTTGAACCACAAGCCTAGGTCTTCATCTCTGGTGATTGGATTTGCTTTAAACGCTTTTTCAAGGCCCCGTACTACTCCTTGAGCTATAGTAATTGTATCATTTCCGAAAAGAGTCAAAACCAAGTATGGTTGGCGTTCTTCTTTAAAATTTTTAAGTCCTATGTAATCGCCTTTTGCATGCTTTATGGCTTCAAGCACCGCATTTACCTCTGGTGAACCAGCGGGCTTTCCAAAAAAGTTGGCTAGGGCTAAAGCTAAATGTGACTTACCGTGACCATAGATGGCCTCCCAAAGATGACGGTTTCCCAGCTTTGCAATCTCGTCAGATTCGAATCCAAAACGTAAAGTATTTAGAGCATCCAGAGAGGGCAACTCTTCCCCTATCTTTTGGCGAGTCCAGGAGTAAGAACCAGCAAGCCGGGTATTGTTAGAGTGTGCTGGGTACCAAGCCAAAGCTACATCACTTACAAAAGCAGCCTGGGGATTTTCTTTTGTGATTTGACGTATAGTGTAAGTCATAAATTGCCAATGTAAGTGTTAACTAGGAATGATTATATTTAAAGTGAAATTTTAAGATTCTAAAAGTAAATAGCGTAGAGGCCCCCATGTAGAGTCAGGATCTGCAGGGCCAAAACGTTTAAGTAACTTTGAGGGCAAAGCTATAATTAGTGGAGGCCGGTAAGAAGCAGTGCCATGCAAGCGCTGCCAGAAAGCACTACGTTCGGTTTCTGATAACTTAGCCAGTAATACATCAATACCCCACACCCAAATACCAGGATGAGTGGGGTCCGGATCTTCTGGGCTTGGAAGCAAGCTCAATGCGTAGTCGAGCAGGAGAGCGGAGCTTAGGCTAACATGGCCATGGGCTTGGCATCTGTCAGCTACGTATAATCCTAAGTGATGGGCACGGAGGTCCAGGGTTTGAACCCAATTTTCAGGGGCAGCAAAATATTCAGGAGAATTCAGCACTACTAGGGCTGTCCGAATTCGGGGAGCTGCAGGGCCACGCAACCCTCCGGTAAGCAAACGAAGTGGCAATGGAGGATGGGCTATTATAGTTGTCATACTTGGGTAATGAGGGAACTAAGCATAAAGAGCTGTCCAAAGTGGTTCTTTATCAGTCCAACGGCGCAAAATCTGAGGCGGGTCAAAACGTCGCTGACGCTGAACCAAGCCAAGTTGAGGAGCAGCTAACTCGGCTAATTTTGCATTGAAACCATCTACTCCCAGTAACAGTAACTTCGGCAAGTTACTTTTAGTTAGTTGTTCCTCATCAATGGAAGCTGAACTTGGGAAATTAGCCTGCCAATAATCTGCTAAAATACAAGCGAAAGCATTTGTAGGTATGGTTTGGGGAGTACGAACCATATAACTATTCTTCTCTGGCCCTTCTAAAATACCCAATTTAACTAACCCATCATTGGCAGAATAACTACCCAATAATGAAGTTGCAGCCACTTCATAAGTACCAAAAGCAAGTTGCTTTTCTCCGGCTTCTATACTAGCAGAAAAAATGAATTCAGCAATTTCCTTTTTATTTAATGCATTACCAATAAGAAAGCGGTTGGCAATTGTTTTACCCCAAAATTCAGGGCCTAATTCATGTTCAACAGAAATAAAATAGTGTAAAAGCCACTGTGTCTCAATTCGACTTAAACTTGGGTCGTTATCATAAACGATATACCCAAAATTTGTGATTTCACCATTCCTTTTAATTAACCCGCTGCCTCGTGCATAATTTAAATTAGCAATTACTTGATTTTGGCCAAGGGTTGTATATTCTTTTAGAAATGTCTCTGTTGGGATTGATAGTTTGTTTTTTTCTGAAGAAATAAATGCACTCAAAATTTGGCTTAAACCTGAACGGCTCATTCTAAAACTTTCTGAGAAAGAAGTTTTTAGTTTTTGACTACCAGCTTCAGCATTCGGGCTATTTTGATTATTCAGTATTAACATAATCGTGCTTGTTATATCACAAAGGCTATTATCATTATTGATTAAAATCCAAACATCATCTGAAAAATAAGCATACTCAATGTTTTCTATGATCCGCTTACTACCACCTCCAGAAGTTGTTAAAATATTGTATCCTGTTTCCCTATTTGGAAGAACCTTATGATTCCAGAAATAGGAGCCTCGAAGATGAAAGAATGGCAAGCTTACTTGTGCCCAATCTTCTGGACTTGCGTATTCAGAAAAGCGTTAATTGAAAGCTTCAGTTAATTCAGAACTAAAATAAATTTTTATTTTGGGTAATATATTTATTTTTAATTAAATCTAATACAGCTAACAAAAAAATTAATTTGTGCGGTTTTTCGCGGCTAGCTAACACATAGCGTTTTAGGGTAAACAGCTCATTTTTTAATTTAGATAGTGCTTCCATCATGAACTATAGGTGACAAATATTGCAGCCGTTTTCACTGTCGTCATCCTCTCCTAATAAGTCAACAAGCAATGGATTAGATTTTTTACGAGCTTGTTTCCGTTCATTAAAGTCAGCCATAATTTTAGCTGTTCTTTCTGGTTCGGATAACTCATCCAAGCTTTCCTTTTGATTCCAAGTATAGCGTCGACCAGATTCCTCATCATACTTTTCAAAGGCTTTTGCCTTTTCGAATAAGTCTGGATGCCTTTCTTTCAAGCCTACCCACTCATTTCGCTGCTGGTAGAAGCAGAAATAACAACCAGAACGTGAGCGCCACTCATAATATTTAGGCAGTCCAAGCCCACTATCATTCAGAATTTGCATGATATCATCATAATCTAATCCATCGTCTTTAAAAGGTAGAATTGGTATTATATTTGGCTTACTTGAAATATACCCAGAGCGGTTTTCATCTGCCCGAATTCCAACATATGAATAAACTAGATCATCACCTACAAAATCTTCAAAAGGCTTAATTTTAAGTACTCGGGTACACCATCGAGTACGGGCATCTGGTAACATATTATTCCATAAATCCAAAAAATGCTGAAAAGGTCTGTCTGGATTAAGTCGTTCAATTCTCTTACCTAACTGTGCTTCCAGCAAAGCTAAGTAATCATAGGTTTCAGGTAATTCTTCACCCGTATCAGCAAAGGCATACTCCATTTCGGGCACTTTGTCACGCATATATAAAGCCAAGGCGGTGGAATCCTTTCCGCCAGAAAGACATAGAATGTGGCGCACCTTTTGTCCTTCCGGATGGCGCGGGCCGGTATAGTTGGGAAGATTCATATAATTAACTTGGTAAATATATAAAAAAATAAATATAAATACTACGCTTGATTCTCTTCTAATGAATCAAGCCATTCTAACACGGCAGCTCGTACCACGTGAGTTGGTGGGCGCTGGCCATTAGCGGGTTTGGCAATTTGGTCAAACTGCACCAACAATTGTTTTACTTGCTTGCGCTCCAATGCGGTAACGGATGGCCTCGCAGGAGCCATCGCTGGTGTAGTTCCATTCCAAACAGCTTGCAAAGCCGCACCGAAGGGCGCAGCATAGCTAGGAAAATTAGTCACATCACTATCACGCCAGAGGTTTGGCGGGCGGTTAGCCACAAGCGCAAGCACCCGCTCCAGATCAGCGGAAGGATTTTGGACATCTGTGAAACGGTTTACAAATGGGCTTAAAAAAGGTGGTAATGTGCGAGCTGGCAAAGCTTGAACCCGCTGGTGCAGGTCCAACCAACTATCTTCGCCACCTGGTAAGCCGCAGGCCTGAAGTAAATAATCCCTGGCTTGGTCACGGGCAGTAGGATAAGCTGCTGCCCATGCCTGTAATGCCTGGTTGAGCTGCGTAAAAAAATCTTCCACCTGCTTCTGTTCCGCAGGTGCATCGGCTAACCAGGATGGTAATCCAAGAGCAGCCGGAGCGGATTGGAACAGTAAAAATTCGGGAGCACTTGCCTTCTGGAAAGCCTCACGTAAGGCGAGGGCTGCAGCGGGCAAATGACGTGTCTGCTGGGTGAATTCAGGTAAGCTTGCTTGCATCCGAAGTAAACGGCGCACTACTGGCACAAGCTGGGGCTTAACGCCAGTTGCATTAGCAATACGCTCTACTACCGCTAACCGGGCTCCGGCAACCCGGCTATCCGCCAAGGCAAACATATCCGGCCGGCGCAGCAATAATTCCCAATCAGCTTCTTTTTCCTCGGCTAAAAATTGCCCCTCCCGATAAAGTGAAGTATCACCTTCCCGCACACGGCGGAATGCTGCTACCAATACCGGCAGAACCCCATCGGTAAGGCCATGGGGTGCAGCTCGTAAGTGGCTATAAAGACTAGGCAATGGCAAAGGCTCAGTGGCGTTAAACACTTGGTCCTCGATGGCTTTCCATGCAGGAACAAGATTGAAAGGGTCTGATTCGTCTGCTTGTTTAGGTGAGCGCCAAGCCCATACACCATTTTCGGTCCGGTAGTGAATACCCGTAGCTAAAAGCATAGATGCATACATAGCAAATTCTGGTGGAAAGCCTGTAAATCCCAAGCGCTCCTGGTGCCCTTGACTAAGCATGGCTTTTACCAATAAACTGCGAGCCGCAGCCCCAGCAGAGGACAATTGGCGGCGGTTAAGTATCTCGTTACGCAGAATAGCAGTATTAGGAAATGTACTATCAGCAAGTTGAGATAATTGACGGCTAAAGGCACCGGCATTAGCAAAGGCTTTTACTTCGCCATTCCAAAACCAAGTTGCAGCCATTGTAGGGGTTTCAGTAGGTTCTGCCATGCTACTATCTCCTCCTAAGGCAGGTCCATAAAGGCGGCCCCATTCACTACGGAAGAGCATTTCGGCCTCGTAGCGCCTCAATGCTAACTCCCTGCGACCGGCCCTGTCTCCTGCTAGTGCTGTTATGGTATCCGCTACTACGCGAGAAGCAGCTAAGTAATAGGCAGCTTCCCGTAATCCTTCTGTTTCCAAAGCTACTCCAACAAGAAGGTTTGGCTGGTTCAATCTTTGAGCATCTTTTTCCGCAAGATCTTGCGCTTGTTGGTTCGGAGCCAAGCAAAGTATAACCGTTAAGTCCGAAGAGAGCTGGTTAGTCCTATTAATTAAATCCGCAGGTCGAACCACTTCCACGCCAACCGGACGTAGGGTGCCAGTGCGGAACGAGTGCCGCCGCGCTATCAAACGAGGGAGCTGAAACAGAGTTTGATCGGAAGTAGCTAGAAGCAGAACATCACCTGATAATGAGGCACGAGCAGCATTCAGTTCTGCATCAATATCAACATCACCAACTTCCCAAAGGCGGTAACTATTCCGCGCACGGCTATACACAATAAGTGAGCGGCGCTCCAATTCAGTTAAAGCTTCTACCGCATCTACTCCAGGCCCCAAAGCGGCGGCTAGTACAGTGCGGGAAGCCGACAGGCGGGGCTCACGTAGCCAGTTTAAGAGAGCAATACATTTCAGGACTTTTACAGCTAAGAAGCTAAGAGCAGGCTCTTTGTTTATTGCTTGACTTACTAGCTCTACAGCCTCAAGCCATGTTCGGGCAGTTGGACCAGTATAATGAGTTAAAAGTACATCCCGTCCATAATCAAAAAGCGTATCTAAAGGGAAAAATGCAGGATTAGCAGGATCGTAGATCTGTTCGTTTAGAAATTGTCCTAACGCTCCATTTTCCTGTCCCTCCAGAAAATTAAAAATGCTTCGGTGACTTTGGCCAGCCCGCCGGAATAAGGCTGGCACAGCTAATAGGGTAACCGGATGTAAAGGGTAAGCAGCGCGGGCGAGCTGTTCAAATCGGTTGGCAAAGCCAACAGGAAGAAACTGGCTTTGATGATTTATAACAGGTTCAAGCTGGGCTGAAAAAGTACCATTAAGGTGTAAATTCGGATCATGGTAAAGTGCACGCCCAATAAGATCCATTCGTTCTACGTCTGAAGGAAAAAGGGGTAATTGGCGAAAACGCTGAGCTACTTTTGACCACTCTGCTTGTTGTGTTCGGCCGAGTCTGTAAGCATAAGCCTCAACATTTTGGTGCAATATGATTAGCACCCATAATTGGGTACCCTCTGGTGCCCTTGATGCAGCTTCTGCCAGTTCCTGAAGTACAAATACATCACCTGCTTGGGAGTGCCCAGCTGCATGCTCAAGGAATTTGCCTGCTTCATCCACTAACAGTAATAGACCTTCATGAACTCCGGCAGCAGCTACCGCTTGACCTGATGCTAAATAAGCGTTAGCCAAAGCTCGTGGATTAGGTTTCATTTCGGCCGAAAGTAAAGCTGGCGGCAGAGTTGGGGAGCCAGGAGCAGTTTCGAGTGCTAGGCGTAAGGCAGCTAATAACGCAGGTCCTATTGCTGCACGGGACCCCACTAGCGGTACCGGCAAAAGCTTTGGTACATCTGGCAAGTTATCTGGTAGTTTTACGTTAAGCTTAAATTGTGGATCAGACACAAGCCTTGCTAGGAAAGTCGCGAAAGCACTTTTACCAGCCCCATAAGGTCCAATAAGAGAAAGTGCCCGGTCAGCAGGTGTATGCTGTGCCCGAAGCACACCATTCAGAGCTTCAAGAGCAGAAGGAGTAAGAAAATAATTTTCAGGTGTAGTTGCTTGGGTAGCAAGGTCCCGCTCCAAATGAACCGACCGGCCAAAACGTGGCCGAACGGAAATTACATCAGATAGCGTTTGGGTAATTATATTAGACATAAAGGGTTACGCTAGATTAGGTGCAGCGACATAATGGTGGCGCAACAGGGATAAAGATTTAAGTGGTCCGTCAGAAGTTTTTATAACCTGGCGGACCAATGGAGTATCTTCAAAACGCAGGACTCCAGAGGTGAGCTCTTCGAGCTGGTCGAGGTAAGCCAGCGTGGAATCTTCATCAAGCTTGAAAACAACGCCTGGGGACCCCTCTGCATTAACAATATCGCGTACAGCTATGGTATAATTATTTAAATAATTCAATTGCCAGAATTCAATTAAAGCCCAGGCGAAAACAGAAGGTGGCAGACTTGGCTTAGGGCCAATGGCAAAGGTCAGCTGTTGATTACCACCAAAGCCAGACCGGACCAATCCCAACTCTCGTAAAGGGCAATCGAGACCATCTTCTGCATTTTGGCCCCGGTCGGAAGGGGCTAAATAAGTTTGAATAAAAACATTCACATCACGTTCTACCGTTTCCTGAGAGGAGGTTTTAGCGCTAATGGCACGGGCTGCAATGCTTACAGCATTAGCAAGAGAGGTGCTAGTCCACTCCCATTCTCGAAAAATATTAAATGCGAAAGCCCACGTAAAGGCAATTGAGCCGGGACCACAGAGATTCCAATGAAGAATCCAAAGGGTAGCTGGATCTTCCAGATAGGGATCCACACCATCATCAGCGAGTAAAAAGTCACCTAGTTCAGTAGGTTGTAAATCGACCCCTCGATCTGTAAGAGAGTTTGCTAATTTGGTCACTAATAACCAATGACGAATTGCCACAACCATATTTTTGCCCACTCCTAACTTTACAAGAGCGTCCTCATCTGCGAAAATATGTAAATTGGTTCGAAGCTCATCAATTCCTTTTTTTAACCAGGACGAACGGAGGGCAAAAGTTTGGTGACCTGTAAAGCTCGGAGCCTTCATTAGTAAGTCTCTTCCCGGAGAGGCTATTTTAGATGGTTTAATGATTGAGTTAGCTTGCGCCGGATTTTGCATTGAATAATATTATTTGAATAAAGAAGCACTACATTTTGCTGGAAGTTCGTAAAGAAAAACCAAAATAGCCTCCATTTCTATTTGTTTTTTTCTTATTAATTTATGGTTTATTAGCTTTATTACATAACCAATTGTGTGGCTTGAATTTACCAATGCTTGGGATGCAAATGGCTTGAAAAAATTCGAATTATTAATTTCTAAAAACGTATAGTATTTCGACATAATATGCCAGGGGACCTTATGTAAACAAGTAATCGCAAATTTTTAAAAGACACCTTCAGTGAATTGGAGCTGCTGAGGTATGTAATATGCTTTGGACACCATCCATGATTACTACTACCAATACTAGAAAACCGGTGTAGTGGTCATTGCAGTCCAACTTGAAACATTCCACAGACAATACTAAAGGACAACCACTCATTCTATTCCTAAAAGGCCGGTCTACCCAATATAACCTTCATAAGTTAAATTTAAATGAATAATTTAGACTTGGGAAAATATCAAAGATTTTATTCATTTTGACTATTACTTCTAGGTTCTGGAACGGTAACTAATTCCAATGTTTCACCTAGTATAGAGTCATTCTTATCTGTAGCTTTTGACATTTGCCCCTTTTTTGCAGAATTAATACTGGGCTGCTTTTCTGATTTCTTTTTATCCGTCTTTGATGCAGGTTTAACTTTTTGTTCTTTACCTAGTAAAGTCTCTTGCTGAATAGATTCACTTGCTTCAGTTACTATTATAGGGACCCCTGATTGAACATCACTTTGATTAAGCTCTCGTGCTGAACCAGCGAATGTTAAGTCTAATTGCTCAATAGTCTTTATTTTTCCTACTCTTGATTCTTTTTTTGTTTTTGGAGAAACAGACTTACCCCGTTCCTTAAGAAGGGCCTTCTTAACCGTCCGGTCCTCCTTTAAAATTTCTAATTCAGGTGTTAAAGTCTGTTCCTGCATTCGAACATCATCTGCAGAAATGGTATGTTCCGTAAATTGTTGAGTTGTTTGCCCTATCTCGGTGGCAGTATTTATTGATATTACTTGATGTTCCATTTGCTGGGGTACACTAGCAGTTGGAGTGGCTT
Source organism: Adhaeribacter rhizoryzae (assembly GCF_008629685.1). Taxonomy (GTDB): domain Bacteria; phylum Bacteroidota; class Bacteroidia; order Cytophagales; family Hymenobacteraceae; genus Adhaeribacter; species Adhaeribacter rhizoryzae. The sequence continues at coordinate 335,069 of NZ_VWSF01000003.1, forward strand.
CATCTATTTCTTTACCTTCAGTAAGGTCTTTATTTATTAAACTTTCCTCTTTCTCATTACCATTTAGGCGCTTTGTATCGATTTCTGGAGCTTTAAAAAATGCCTTTACCGCAGGTAATTGAGGCTGTGCTTGGTAAATATCCAGGTTAAGTATATTGTAATATTCATCATAAAACGTTTTGAACTTAAAGAAAGCACCCAACAAAATTATAGCTGCTTTAAATTCTAGGGGAAAGGTGGTTTTAGCATAAGAGAAAGCTGGGGAGCCTTTAATAGCAGTAAAACTTTCAGCATTTCTTATTTCTTCTTTTAAGAATAAGAAAAGTGGCGCCAATACATAAAGTTTAAGCTCACCAAATTGAGATTTAGATTTATATCCAGCCGCCAATGGGTCATTTTCTATCTTTTCAACAATTTTTTCAAAATTTAATTTTTGGTTTAATGAAAAAAGTTGAGTTAGCAGGTTATGTAGTTTGCTGCCCTCAAAAGCTATTTCTTTGGAATAAGCAAATAATTGCCCCGCATCAAAAAAGTAACCAATTCGTTCTTTTGGAAAATAGTCGTACCGTTCGTAAGTAAGCAAGTATGCCCAGTACTCTTCATCTTCTAGCTCGCTCGCTTTTTTGCCTTTGCTTCTTAAGTCTAAACCATGAAATATTTTTTCAGGTCCTATAAGTGCTAAAACTTGGTCTTTATCAGTGGCCTCATCAAGGTAAATTTCCCAAAGCGCTTCAATCCCCTTGAGGCATTCTTGTTTAATTATAAATTCTTCGGCTATTGCCAGACTGGACTCAAACAAAGGTTCTCCCAAAACAATCCGATCATCTATCTTTTGAGAAATAGATAACTTAGCATGTTTAGAAAGCGGATAAACAGTAGTTAATTGTTGTATTTCAAACTTAGTATTACCTGGTTTTAATTCGCCTTCCTGTTGTAAATGGAGTATTACATATTCCTCATCATACTCGAAGGGGGTAATTTGGCTGAGAAGCTTTAGAAGTTCATCCTTTTGAGATTGCTGTATTGCTCCTTCAAAAGGTATAAGTAGTGCATCTGGCACAAAGGTATATCCAAATCTGTAGAATAGGGTAAATTGTTGCCTTAATACAGGCGTTAAGAAATGATTTCTCATAGCTAAAATTAAAAGTCAAAGTCGCTAACTGTCTTTTGTGGATTTTTAGGTTTTAAAAGGTTAGCAATATTAATTTCGGTACAATCATTTTTAAATTTGTCGAGGAAATCATGGGTGTACCCAAAATAGGTAAAGTATAAGTTCTTTCTACTGCGGGTCATTGCTACCATAAATAAGGTTTCTACCTTATTAGACCCTATATAAAGGCTGCTATTCACGAAAGGAATAAACACATTGTCAAAATCTAATCCCTTAGAGCTATGGTAGGTCATGATAATAATATCTCTGTTTACTTCTGCGTCGGTTAAAGAGCCATTTCCATTACCAATATATTGAGCTTTTATGCCATTGCTTTTGAGATGCCTATTCATTTTTCCAAAGTCTGGTTTACCATAATAATTGTTTACTACATTCCAGACTGGCTTATTCTCAGACGCGAGAAGTTCGTTTACAAACTTAATTATAAGCTTTGCTGTAGGAATAAGGATGGCACACGTATCACCTATACTAGCTCCATTTTTTGCTTCTTTGTACACATACTTTATTTCTTCTTCCGTAGAAGAAGCCTCGCATATTCGAATATTCACGTCAACTTTGGTTAAGTCTCTTTTAGCACCCCAAATATTTATAGAAGGCAGAATCTTTTGCACAGCTACAATAATAGACCGGGTTAAGCGGTGTATGGTATTAAGCATGAAAGGGCGTGCCTTAATAAGATCCCCTATACTATCGGGGTCTACTGTTGCATCACGCCATTTAGGGTCCTGGTCGTAAATGGACTGGTTGGAATCTCCAGCAACAATAACTTTCTTAGCTCTTGTTTGCATGGCATAAAGTACCCGTGATGGAAGGTCCTGTACCTCATCGCAAAACAGATAGTCATAGAAATCATGCCGCTTATCTACAAATTCATAATAAGTCATAACAGGAACTTTGTTAGAAATCCCCAGTTCTCTTAATCCTGCCTCAAACATATCTTTGAGAGAATGTGTGAAGACTATAATGGCAGCCTTGGCATTTGGCTCTTTTCTTAATATGTCCCGGAGAGAGTGGACCAGCAGAACAGATTTCCCACTTCCGGCAAATCCTTTAATCCAAATGTTACCTACCTTCCTTGACTCTGTATTGACAAAATCCCGCTGATCGGGATCTAATTGGTCTTCTCTAATCATCCAGGCCATATTATTTTTAATTAAACTTTTTTAAGTTTGTTTTCTACTGCGGTTTGGGTAAGGTTTTCTGAATTGTAGAGCGAATCACCTTTAAATCTTGGTGCAGCCTCTCTTACCTGCTGAGCAAAATCTTTCATATTCAGTTTCTCAGCAGCTGATGATAGCCAACCATAATTGTTTCGGGATAATTGATTTGTATCATATTCCTTCTTCCAGATATCAAAGGCTTTCTGTATCATCTTAACTCCTTCAGGATTTCCCTCCGTTTTATACAAAGAGCCTAGTTCATATAAGCTGTGTGGTTTCTCGGGGTCTAGTTCGATTGATTCCTCTAATATCTCTTTAAATTTTAGTTGGTCTTTATGTTTTAGCTTATAAGCATAATTGAAAGCAACTGTAGCATCTTTATCCTTTTCAAATGCTTGCTCATAATACTCTAATGCCTTGTCATCATAACCTGCACTTGAATAAAGAACCCCTAAATAATTAAAATTAGAATTTTGGGGATATAGTTGATTTAATAATTCAAGTGTCTCTGCGGCCCGTAAATAATTTTCTACCCTCTCATAAGCTTTAAAAAGAACCTTAAGTCCATCTTTAGTGGGTTTGCCCCCATTCATTTCAGCCTCTACGTTAGCTTGCCTCTCAGCTTTAAGCACAATACGTTCTTCAGCGGTAAGGTCCTTGTTGGCAAATGGGTTGATAGGTTCTACAATTACCATTTGTCCGGCAGCGGATGCTCTGGCATGCAGAACTTTATCTGAATTAACCTCCAGCTCAAGCCGTACTGCGGTATTTTTCTTAAAACCTAGCGGGTCGCCACTTACTATTTTTATATTATAAAGCAATTTGCTGGTATTTCCCAAGCACACAGGGAGCTCAATGGCTTGCTGGCCATCTGTGTGGGTTACCAGATCATCAATTACAATCAGGTCGCAAGGTATAGTGGTACCAGCCCTTAATATTACTTTCGGGGTTTCGTCTTTTGTAATAACCAATATAGGCTCACTCGTTATAGGTTGAATAATGTTTTTGTTAAAACCATTATAAACTAAAGAGTGGATAGCAGCACCTGCAGATACATGTGTTTGCAAGTCATTTGGAATTAATAATTCTGACTCAGGAAAATAATCTTTTAAAGAAGCCTGGATATAAGGGTTTTTAGAGCTTCCTCCTATAAAAAGTACATAATCAACATCATTTTTAGGAAGGTTAGCTTTGTTAAGGGCGCTGTAAATAGGGTTGTAGACACTGATAAATTCATCCTGACCAATTCCTTTTGTGGTCGATCTTTGATTTCCGACCTTGGTGAAGACAGCCATTGCATCGGCGAATTGTTTATATGTTAACTTAGGTTCCGTTAAGGTTAATAGTCCTTTGCTGGTGTCAATTTCTATAGAATAACCAAGAGATACGGTAGTGGTACTGACCGCAGTAGCCGGAAGTATTCTCTCAGACATTTGCAAGCCAACCGTATTACAAATCATTATTTTTAGCTGTTCTGCTGCTTTGAGCAGCTTAGGTACAAGACTTTTGTTAATTTCAGGTGTTCTGAAATCCTTTTTCGTTAAACCATTCTCTATCCAAAGCTGTGGTAATAGATATTCCAGCACTAAGTACCGGTCAATGTCGTCACCACCCAACTTCTCAAACTTTGAAATTGATAGGTTTTTAGAATAGATTCCCTGGTGGTCTTTACCAATTTCCAAAATAGAAACATCACAAGTTCCCGCACCAAAGTCAAAAACCAAAACATTTAAATTATAATTATCGGGCAATTTCAACGCTTGGCCTGTGGCTGAAGATTGTTGCACATAGCTTAGGAATGCTGCGTTAGGCTCGTCTATCAAAGCTTGTTTGTTGACCGATATGCCATTTTGCTCAAGGGCCTGCACCAATTCTTTCCTTTGGTTCGCTTCAAAAGATGCTGGTATACTTACTGCATATTGTATATGAGTAGGCAAGTTTTTACTTGCTATATACCTGTCTATCTGAGCTTTTAGATAGGTAAAAAATACTTTCGCTGCATCTTTTGGTGTTTGGATGGTATACTTGCTACTCTTATTCAGTTCGCTGTTAAAGTATTTTGGACCTAAATCTTCACCAAGCTCCATTTTAAAGGAATACCAAACATTAACACCTTTTTTTAACACATATTTTAAGTCTGATGCTCCTTCACCTACTAAAAGCTGTTCGTTATACCACGCAACCACCGTTGGTATTTTCTCCGAGGACATAACTGTGCCATCAACAAGCTTCTGATTAAGCCAGATTGCTTCAGTACTTAAACCTTTTTCTCCGCTGCCTAAAGTAGCTATTGTGACAACAGTAGTGGATGTTCCAAAATCTATACCGATGAAAGTCTTATTAGATAAGTTAACACTAGGTGTTGATAGGTTGTCATATTTTAGAGCTGGAAATAGACTTTGTACTGATATATTAGTTGGCATGTGATAAAAATATGGATGCTTAAGGGAAGGTTGATGCTTCAGTAGCAAATATTAATTTACTGCTGAAAAAAACAGTTTACTCTTTTAAGATAGTTAATATAGGTATTTCGAGTTTATGGACTGAGAACCTTTAAATAGGAAATTAATCATAAAATAAACAAATTTTTTTATTATTATTAATTAGCTATACTTAATACTTCCACTTAATTCAATAGCCTATCACCAGAGCGTTCAGGCAAAAGCTTTTCAGAAGCAGGTATATTATTATCGTAAATACATCAAATATCAATACCCTCCGGGCGAGTTGGGGCACTTACCGGATTTCCGTGGATGCAATTGAAAAAAAAGCCAGCAATAATTTACTTACTGCCTTGCCGGACCAGTTACAAGTAACGCTGTAATCTAAAGCAGATACTGGTCCCACGCAGTAATATTGTACCTGATAAAGTTAGACTTTAGGATTATCTCTATTTTATGTATAGTTTAGGTAAGCTAAGCTTATTATCAAACTAATAAGGTATCTTTAGATACACTATTAATTTCTAGCCTATGAAATTTCTACCCAATCTTTATTTGCGGCAAAGTCTTGTTTTTTGGCTATTCCTGGTCGCACCGGTTGTTCCTATACTGGCTCAGGAGGTAAACACCTACCAGACCCCTCCTAAACCACTGGCAGACTTGGTGACTGTGCCCCCCACGCCAAGAGTAAGTGTTTCGGATAAGACCCAGGTCATGCTCATCCTGGAACAGGCTGCTGCTCCTTCTATTGCCGAACTAGCGCAACCCGAACTTAGACTGGCGGGGTTACGAATGAACCCGGCCAACAATGGCCCTACCCGGACCCGCTATATTACCGGCATAAAAATCAAAAAACTTTCGGGCAAAGAGGAAGTGGCTTTGAAAGGATTACCTGCCCAGCCCCAAATTAGCAATGTGCAGTGGTCGCCGGACGAAACCAGGTTTGCGTTTACCAATGCTACTGATAACCAGATTGAACTTTACCTGGCCGATGTAGCCACTGCTACCGCTCGGAAAGTAGGCAACCTTGCCCTGAATAGTGTATTGGGTTCACCTTTCTATTGGGTATCCGATGGGAAGAGCCTTATTGTAAAAACTATTCCAGCCGGCCGGCCCCCCACTGTTACGCCCAGCCGCGTGCCCGCTGGCCCCACTACGCAGGAGAACCTGGGCCGCAAATCCCAGGCACCCACTTACCAGGATTTATTGAAGAACCCTTCCGACGAGCAACAGTTTATTTACTATGCCACCAGCCAAATCATGCGGGTAGGTTTAGATGGTCAAGCTACCCCTATTGGCAAGCCCGGCATTATTGCCTCCGCGGACCCTTCGCCGGATGGGAAGTACGTGTTGGTGGAGACCTTCCACACGCCTTTTTCCTACTTGGTGCCGGTGTACCGGTTTCCGCTTATAACCGAGGTTTACACCATAGCTGGCGCGCTTGTTAAAACCCTGAACGATTCTCCATTACAGGATTATATTCCCTACACCCCCGATGGTGCGCCTACCGGCCCCCGGGATTTTAACTGGCGGGCGGATGCGCCGGCTTCCGTGTACTACACCGTAGCCCAGGACAAAGGAGACCCGAAGGTGAAAGTGGACATCCGGGATAAGGTGTATCTGGTGGAGGTGCCTTTTACGGGTGAACCAAAAGAAATTTACGCTGCCCAGTACCGGTTCGAGAACTTTGCCTGGGGGAGCGAAACTGTAGCCTTAGCGCACGAGCAATGGTGGCAAACCCGGAAAGCCATCACGAAAGTAGTTAACCCGGGTACCTGGCAAGCGACTACCCTTTTTGACCGCTCGTATGAAGACCGCTACACCGACCCGGGAGAACCCGATATGAAGCACAACCAATTTGGCCGTCCGGTTCTCAACTTACTGGCCAATGACCAGGTGCTGATGCTTAACAACCTGGGCGCATCACCCGAGGGTGACAGACCGTTTGTCAGTTTGTTAAACCTGAAGACCAAGCAAGCCAAACAACTATGGCGTTCAGCGGCGCCTTACCTGGAACGTCCTATTTCGGTACTCGATGCCGGCAAGCAGGTAATCTTAACCACCCGCGAAACTCCCAGCGAGAACCCGAACTATTTCATGCGCAGCCTGAAAGGCCGCAGCAAGCCGGTGCAAGTGACTAGCTTTGCCCATCCTTACCCACAACTCAAAAACGTGCAAAAACAACAACTCCGTTACAAGCGGGCGGACGGGGTAGAGTTAACCGCCATGTTATACCTGCCGGCTGGTTACAAAAAAAGTCAGGGACCTTTACCTACTTTTCTGTGGGCTTACCCAGCTGAATTTAAAAGTAAAGATGCGGCGGGCCAGGTATCCGGTTCTCCTTACCAGTTTAACCGGATTAGTTATTGGGGAGCCGCCGCCTTTGTAACCATGGGCTACGCTATTCTGGATAACGCCAGCATTCCGATTGTAGGGGAAGGTGACAAAGAACCAAATGATACCTACGTAGAACAATTAGTATCCAGTGCGAAAGCTGCTGTTGAAGAAGGCGTTCGTTTAGGGGTAGTAGATTCTACCCGGATAGGTGTGGGTGGTCATTCTTACGGGGCATTCATGACGGCTAATCTCTTATCCTACAGCCGCATGTTCAAAGCCGGGATTGCCCGCAGTGGTGCTTACAACCGGACCTTGACGCCTTTTGGCTTCCAGAATGAACAGCGTACTTACTGGCAGGCACCTGAGGTATATAATAGAATGTCCCCTTTTATGAATGCCGATAAGATGAAAACGCCCTTGCTGCTTATCCACGGGGAAGCGGATAACAATACCGGTACTTACCCCATCCAATCCGAACGTTACTTTAATGCCCTAAAAGGCTTTGGGGCCACCACCCGGCTGGTGCTACTGCCTTACGAAAGCCACGGCTATACGGCCAAAGAATCCCTGCTGCACATGCTCTACGAAATGAATACCTGGTTAGACCGGTACGTGAAGAATGCCAAGACAAATGCCACGTTAACAGGACAGGCAAAATAGGTATAGGTTGTTATTTTTTTCTTTAAGATTACTTATCAAAGCCCTGGCACATCCAAGCCGGGGCTTTCTTATTGCCTAGACTTCATTAGTTAAGTTGAAGAAATCTACCAATTACTGCTCGGCCGATTAACTAATTACATCCGATAAGTCCACCAAATCCAAATAAGGCTCCAGGCATTGTTGGCACTTGAATGTTCGCACTTTAACAATATGATTCTGCACCTGGTCAAACCAGACCTCGGCAAAGAATTTACCCATATAGTAAACTATTAAGGTTGGCTAGGATATGGATTATTATCAGCAGGAATAAATTCTTTTGGCCTTATAATTTGAAATGCTATTTGGGGATTCTTGGTAGCTAACCATTGAAAAAGTTCTTCGGCTTTACCAACCCTGTGGGGACTAGGTAATTCAACCTTCTTATTATCTACATAAACCCATAGTTTTAAAGCTTTATTATGGGTAAAGACCATCTTGCTTATTTCTGAATAATTTACTCTAACCTCCTTTTTAAAGAGACCTTCTTTTAGGAGCAGAAATGAATCCTGGAACCCGACAACTGAGTCAAAAATGGTAAAATACTGCCGAAAGAAAAGGAATAGTATAGTTATTATTCCGGCATCCATTAACGCTACCATTCCAAACTCAAATTGGCTTTGGAGGTAACTTACTATAAGGCTGTTAAGAATTATAAATAAGAAAAATGTTTTCCAATTTCCCTTGGAGAATTTAAATCTGGTCATCCTTTCGCTCCTTTACCATTTAAACAGAAAAGATAAATACTTTATTTTATTAATGCACAAACCAAAATCTTTCTTCCTATTCAATTAATTGTCATCTTACTAAATTACTTATTTATTATCTCCTAGTTACCAGAATTGTATTATCAGTAAACAAATAAAATGTAGAAGCAGGTGCCTGTTTGCTTCACTAAAAACCCTCTCTTTCCGTAACCTTTTTTATAGAATTATTATAAGTACGATTATACTGTAAAAAATAATTATATGTGCGGACGTTACTCCTTGGTTAAAAAGAGCATTCCCAAAGAACACCGATATGCGGCTAAGTTTGCTGGCATTGAACCGGAGCCTACATACAATGCGGCCCCTTCCCAACTACTGGCTGTTATACCAGCTGCCACGGATATAGCCCAGTTCTTTTCCTGGGGTTTGCTGCCGAGTTGGGCCAAAGATGCAAAGATGCACCGCCCCATTAATGCCCGGGCTGAAACGCTGACCACCAACGGCATGTTTCGGAATCTGCTCTCCCGCAAGCGCTGCCTGGTACCCGCCGATGGCTTTTATGAATGGCAAGTACAAACCCAACCGCAGACGGATATGTTTGGCAATCCCCAAGCCAGCAAAGGCAAACCTAAGAAGCAACCTTTTCGGATTGCCTTGAAGAATGAGGAGCTGTTCAGCTTTGCCGGCTTGTATGACTCCTGGGTAGATAAAAGCAGTGGTGAAGAAATCAAAACCTTTACCATCATCACCACTGAGGCCAATGAACTGGTCAAACCCATTCACGACAGAATGCCCGTTATTCTCACGCCGGAAGCCGAAGAACTGTGGTTGAACGAACAGGAGAAAGACGTAAAAGACTTGCTTAAGCCCTATGATGCAGACAAAATGAAAGCCTTCCCCATTTCTAATCTCATCAATTCTCCCACCAACAACAGCCCGGAGGTGCTAAATTCGTTATAGGAACTACCATTAATTTTCGCCCAAGAATCTGTTGGTATCTGGTCTAACGTTTTATGGTATTGACTTAGTTAAGCCCTGGCAAAAGCTACTGGATTACCATCCGCATCGGCAAAAAGAGCCCCTTGGATATATGGTCTTTCACCTTTACCCTGTTTTAGATACAGCCGATGAAACTCCACCCAGAAAGCAGCATCATACCCCAAATACTGCTGTTCTATTATGCTATTTTGCGCCTTATAGACAACCTTCTCAATCTGGTGCTCCATAATTTGGCCATTATTAGGCAGCCGTTTCATCACCTCCAAAAGCTGGTCTATTTTTTCTTCCCGGCTGCTGGCGGGCAGTTCAACCACATCAGCGAAAATTTCTACTGCTAAGCGCTCGCTGATAGATTCGGGAATAGGTAACTCACCATTTTCGTAATGGCTAATTATCTTTTCGTCTGCTAAGCCTAAGAAAGTAGCCATTTGCAACAAAGACAAACACTTTTTTTTGCGGAATGCTCTAAATTGTTCTTTTTTCATAGTCGTAGTTATGGTTAACTGATAAGCATTGATTCTGAATAATATAAAGCTAATATCTATAGCAAATAAATAGTAAATGAAAATAATTGCTAATAAATATTAATATTAATTTCTCTTATATATGGCTTTTTTGTTCTTAAGTTTCGTATTTGCTAAATATTTTAGCTTATATAACTATGAAAAACGCGCCTCCTTTACTCGTGGATACTTCCGGTGTGAAGTTCCTGCCTATTAGTTTAGACAGCTCTTTGCTTTTGCCGCTGTATGGTTCCAGGATTTCGGCTGGCTTCCCCAGTCCCGCCGAAGATTACCTTGAACTTAGAATTAGTATAGGCGAGTTAATTACCAGTAACCCCACCAGTACTTTCTTTGTCCAGGTGCACGGCGACTCCATGCAGGATGCCAAAATCTATGAGGGCGATATTTTAGCCGTGGATAGGTCTGTTAAAGCCCAATCCGGGGATGTAGTAGTGGCTAAGGTATACAATGAGTTTACGGTTAAGCGGCTTATAATCAAAGGCCAGAAATATTATCTGGTACCCGAGAATAAGAAGTATCAACCTTTGGTGATAACTGAAGAGATGGGCTTTGAGGTTTGGGGGAAAGTAGTTACGGTGCTGCATAAACTATAAGCCCATGACCAACTTATTTGCTTTGGTGGATTGCAATAACTTTTATGTGCGTTGCGAGACCCTTTTTAGGCCGGACTTATTAGGTAAACCGGTTGTAGTGCTGAGTAATAATGATGGCTGCGTGATTTCCCGCTCCCAGGAAGTTAAAGATTTAGGCATTAAGATGGGAACGCCTTTCTTTGTGATGAAGGAGTTAATCCAGCAGCAAGGTATTACTTACTTTTCCAGCAACTACGAACTCTACGGCGATATGAGCCTGCGGGTCGTGGAAACCTTACGTACCTTCAGTCCCAATGTAGAGGTTTATTCGGTGGATGAATCTTTCTTGGACTTAGGAGACTTTAAGTTTATAGACCTGCCGGCATATGCCCGCAACATCAAAGAAACCCTCTACCAGAACTTAGGCCTACCCGTCTGCGTGGGGGTTGCGCCTACCAAAACCTTAGCCAAGATTGCGAACCGGCTTGCCAAGAAATCAAAGAAAGCAGAAGGTTGTTTAATCCTGACGGACCCTTACCACATCGAAGAAGCCTTAAAACGAACGGCAGTGGAGGATGTCTGGGGAGTAGGCCGTCAATATGCTAAGTTCCTGGAGAGTGCTGGGATTAAAACGGCTTATGAACTACGAAATACGACAGATGCCTGGATAAAAAAGCATTGCAGCGTGGTGATGCTGCGCACCGTGAAAGAACTCCGGGGAGAACCCTGTGTAGACCTGGAGTTAAACCCGGCCGATAAACAAAACATCTGCACCAGCCGTAGCTTTGGTAAACCAGTAGCTGAATTCGATGCCTTACTGGAGGCAACTACCAGTTATGCCGCTAAATGTGCCTATAAGCTGCGTAAACAAAACAGTTGCGCGAAAGAACTAGTTGTCTTTGTTACCACCAACCGCTTTGCCGATACCATCCAGTATTTTAACAGCCAAAAGATAAAGCTGCCCACAGCTACTAACAGTGACCTGGAATTAATCCGGTATACCAGACAGGCCTTGGAAAGCATTTATAAGCCTGGGTATCAGTACAAGAAAACTGGTGTAGTGGTAATGGACATCGTGCCAGAAAAGAACGTACAACTAAATCTGCTGGATACGACCGACCACGCTAAAGAACAAACCCTCATGCATTTTCTGGATGACCTTACGGCCAAGTTTGGAAAAGATACGGTGAAAGTGGCTTGCCAGGGTACGAAGCAGAAGAAAGGCTGGAACCTGAACCGGGAATTTCTTTCCCCCTGCTATACTACCAGGTTTCAAGATATACTGACAATAATTATATAAGGCTATCTCTTGAAAGAAAAAATAAAAGACCAACAGCAAAGTAATAGTATTATATAATTATTTTAGCAAGATATAAAAGTCATAATACTTAATTGATTATTAATAATTGTAAAATATTTTTATAAACATTTTAATTAATAATTTTAAAATACCTAAATATAGGTATGGATAAATATTAAATATCCCTCTATATTGCCACTTTCATGCATTCAGAAACTTAACCATTGAAGTGAGCAACTCTTTTTCAAGCCTATTAATTTATTACCTCAAGAAAGTACATCCTAGTTAAAGTACATCCTAGTTTTAGCTGTCTATCTTAACCTTGGTCTATGGCTCCGCTTTTTATGCCGTAGGGTACTATTCTTTTGTGCTTTCAAAAAATCTAAACCTAAATATTTTTATAACACATGGAACACTTCAACGAAAATTTAAAACGGTACTATCCTGAAAATTCTAATAAAGTAAGGTCTATTGGTTTAACGTGCAGGAGTCCTAATAAATCTAATACAATAGCAATAGGCCTTTCTTGTCTATTTTTTTAATAATAAGGGCAAGCTGCTCATAAAGCTTTAAGCATGCGGTGCAGCTTCCAGCTAAGATTAACTCAATCTAAAAGGAGCAATTTTTCAAATCTTAAATCAATATTAATTTAGTTAGATACTACATGAAAATAAAATTTATACCCATATCTCAATTCCTTAACCTAAATATTAACAATACATTACCCTCTATTTTACTATCCCTAGTTTGTTTTCTTACCTTAAGCCAATCACTTTTTGCCCAGTCATTAGCACAAGGAGGAGGAGGTGTTAGCTTTAGCTCCTTAGTTGTCACAGCAGATGGCAGAACCTTCACTTGGGGAGGGGAATCTGATGTACAATTAGGAAATGGAACTATAGGTAATAGTACCACCCCTATTGACATATCAGCTTATGGGGACCTTGCTGGGAAAACTATTGTGAAAATAGCCAGCGGTCGTTGGAATTCCCTAGCACTTGATTCTGATGGTAGTGTTTATGCTTGGGGAAAAAATAGTCTAGTGGGTTTAACGAGCGGTAATAATGTAGAAAGTGACAAACTGCCCCGGAAAGTGGATGGGCTTTCTGATATTATTGCTATTGCCGTAGGCTTTGAACACTCTCTGGCCCTTAAATCTGATGGTACAGTTTATGCCTGGGGATATAGTTCAAAAGGAGAGTTGGGGAACGGCCTTACTTATCAAAACAATAATCCCTATTATCCTTATTATTATAGTTTTTACCCAGTGCAAGTGAAGGACCTTGCCGGGGTTACCGCAATAGCAGCGGGTGCCTGGACTTCTTATGCCGTTAAATCAGACGGTACCGTTTATGCCTGGGGTTATCATACTGGCAATTTATTAGAAGATGGTACTTATGGTAATAGCTCCGTGCCGGTCATGGTAAATGGAATCAATGGAGTTACGGCCATAACAGCTGGCCCTGACAACATTCTGGCTCTTAAATCTGACGGAACAGTATATAAATGGGGATACCTAAGCGAAGTTGGAAGTAATCCATTAGCATTTGGCAGAGTGCCGGAACAAGTTCCTGGTTTAACAGATATTATTAAAATAGCATCCGGCACCTACCATGACTTGGCCGCTAAATCAGATGGAACTGTTTATGCGTGGGGTAATGGTAGTAGTGGTCAATTAGGGGACGGAATTGTTTACAATGGGCCCGACGTTTATGGCAGTGCAGTGCCAGTGTTAGTTAAAAATCTAACAGGAGTTGTTGATATTGCTGCTGGCTTTACCCACTCTCTTGCCATCAAGGGAGATGGCAAAATGTATGCTTGGGGGAATGGATATAATGGTGAATTAGGAGTTGGTACTTCTGAGAATAGTGCCGAGCCTGTGCTGGTACCAGTTTCACTTAAACCTTCGATTGCAACTAATTCTTTACCGAGTAACATGTTTTACGCGGGACAAAAACTCAATGTAGGTTTCACAACGGACAATTACAAAGATAGTGATAACTATTCGGCTCAGTTATCCGATGCAACCGGCAGCTTCAGTTCACCTGTAACAATTGGCACCTCATTTGGATGGACAGGAAATTATTTTCAGATTATCTGTACTATACCTGCTAATACACCTCCCGGAACCGGGTATCGTATCCGTGTAATAAATTCTAACCCTGCTTTGTATGGCTCTGACAATGGAGTTAACCTCACTGTTCATGCCTCACCTGCAAGTATTACCTGGCAAGTACTAGAAGATTTTGAGCGACCTAATCCTTGGTCTTGGTTACCATGGAAGGGGCCTGGGGATAACGTGCCAGTTTCCGGAACAATTTCCACTTCTGCGGCCCATTCCGGCCAAAATGGAATCAGAGATGTTTATTGGGGTTATAGAGCTGATGTGGCAATTGGAAATTCAGGAGACAAAATTTCGATGTGGGTTAAAGACAGAGCATCTATTGGATTTCAGGCACATTATTTAGAAACTCATTCCTTTGCTGTAGGCGATAACAAAATTTCCTTTAACTATCTTCCAGGGTATTTGTGGTACCCATGGCGGGAGCTGAGTTCGAAAGAATTCGAAATGCAGCCTGATAAATGGTATAGGATTGAAGTTACCTTTGTAGGGGGAGCTGTTGAGGGAAGAGTTTTTGATACGGATGGGGTAACGGAATTAGCCTATTTAAGGTCCAGTTATTACTACAGAGGAACAACAGGTATAGCCATGTCAGGCAACTATATAGATGATATTTCCTATTATCTAGCACCTCAAAGTTCAATTGCAACTTCTTCCATATCGGGTGATGCTTTTTGTCAAGGACAGGCCATTCATGTACCGTTTGTAGTTACAGGACTTTTCAATTCAGATAATACCTTTACGGCACAATTATCTGATGCGGAAGGGAATTTTAGTTCTCCGGTAACTATAGGAACTATCACCGGCACGGCCTCTGGCACTATCAGCGCCACAATTCCGACTAATACACCAGTTGGAGCAGGTTACCGCATTCGGGTAGTAAGTTCAAACCCTGTAATTACCGGCACAGATAACGGCGTTAATTTTAAGGTAAACCCTGCTCCAACCTTAAATAGCATTACAGCCCCAATTACACCGGTACAGGTTAATGCCCCTATCACAACTAGTGCTACCTTTAACGAGATTAACCTCAAAAATGCTAGTTGGGCTTGGGGAGATGGCCATACGTCTGCGGGAAAAGTAAATGGTTCTGTAATATCAGGCAATCATTCCTATTCTTCTCCGGGTGTATATACCGTATCATTAACAATTGAAGATGCCTGTGGCAATACCGCCACCAGTGAGTATCAATATACAGTAGTCTACAACCCGCAGGGCTATTTTGTAACCGGCAGTGGATACATCAATTCTCCGAGCGGTGCTTTAAGAGGCCAAACTGAGGTGAAAGGTAAGGCTATTTTTGGTTTTGAAGCTAAGTATCAGAAGAATGTGGCTACTGGTCCGGGAACGTTACAGTTTCAGGTTGGCAATTTCAACTTTAAGAGTACCTCTTACGAAGAATCTGTAACCACAATTTCCGGCAATAAAGCTTATTACAAAGGTAAAGGGACAATAGCTGGTAGAGCTGGTATTTTTGGCTTTATGGTCTCTATCATAGATGGCCAGTACAATGGCGGTACTGGTCCGGACCGGTTCAGGATTAAGATATACGAATTATTAGCCGGAGGAAAAACTGGCAAAACAGTATATGATAACTTACTACCGACTAAAAAAGGGGAACAGGCTGATAATGCTGATTTAACCAAAGATAACAACACCATCATTGGTGGAGGCTCCATTCTGATTCAAAATTCAACTGGCAAGAAAAACGAGAGGGTGGCTGACCAGGTAGATTTAGGAACAGTAGCGTCCATGCTGACAACCTATCCTAACCCATTTAAAAACAAGACTACCATTGCAGTTTCATTTAAGCAGGATGAAGAATATACCTTAGATGTCTATGACCTGAAAGGTGGTTTCGTAAAACACCTCCAAGTTGGAAAGGCGAAAGCCGGGACATCAATCCAAGTCACATGGGAACCCAAGGAGTCTGTTAAAGGTGTTTATTTAATCCGGTTAGTTACCCAAAATGGTGTTCAGCATTTACGAACGGTGAAAGAATAAAAGCCTACACAAACATTTTCAAAATAGCCGTCTGAATTAATTAGACGGCTATTTCTTTTTATTTACTATTTTATCTTACAAGGGGTTTGGAATATGCCCCAATTGATTGGGAAGAATATGTTATTTCCTCAATTATCCTTTCATGAAAAAAGTTAATTCCAACAACTGCCTTTTGCTGATGTTGCAATAGAACAATCAATTACGTTGCAATAGAACAATCAAGTACAAGAACAAGGCAACTGAGGATATTGTTAGGGCTTAATAATAACACAAAATAACCAATAGGGTATTAACGGATATTGTGCTGTAAAACAGGGTGCAGCTAAACCTGCTGGATACCACCGACCACAGCAAAGAACACATCCTGAAGCAGTTTCTGGATGACCTTACGGCCAAGTTTGGGAAAGATACGGTGAAAGTGGCTTGCCAGGGTACGAAGCAGAAGAAAGGCTGGAACCTGAACCGGGAGTTCCTTTCTCCCTGTTATACTACCCGGTTATTAGAAATCTTAACCATCCAGATATAAAAGAAGATTGTTGCTAAGACAGAAAAACAATTCTTCTGATAGAAGGTAATTAAAAACTCATCCAGCCATTCCATTGCCAATGTGTAACCTTCTTTAAATACCCGCAGGGGTACGCATGTTCCAACGGGCATGGGCGCTCCACCAAGAATCTCAAGGGAACTCTGCGCGACATCCGTCACCGATGGCATTGTTGCCCTCCGTCCGGGTGGTGCGCCCTGCCAAGTAAACAGCAGCGAACCGAACTCGTTTCAAGAAACACTGTGGCCTGCCCCGTGGTCGGTCCTAATACAGAGTCGGTCTACCACACAGAGCAACCAAGGTCCATCGGGTCTCCGCAGTTGATTTACTTAGCGATGAGCCGCTCGATTGCAGCGCGAACCCGACCCATGTCATTCGCGCACATCGCGTGCTGCTCGGAACCGTTGTTATCGTGGTATTCCATGCCCGGATGGACGAACTGGATAACCCCGGACTTGTCCAGGATGAACGTCACCGAGGTCGCCGGTCTCTCGGGTCCCGTCAGCCACCACTCCTTGAGGGTTTTAGTCCGCCACTCCCAGTCTATCGCTACCGGGAACTGGAATTCCCTGGCATTGACCGCACGCTGAACGCGCTCGACATCGAGCGGATCATCCCTCCCGGCCTTCGGATGGAACACGCCGATTACTGTAAGGCCGCGGTCTGCGTATTCCTCGTGCAGCGCTCGAAGCGCAGGGGCGCTGCTGGCACAGAAGGGACAGGTGTCCGTCCACCATCGAATCAGCACAACCCGTCCCTTTAGGTCCTCCAGTGACAAGGGCTCAGAGTTGAGCCAGGCATTGAACTGGAACGGGGGCGCGGCAACACCGATGCGGTCGTCACCGGCAGAGCGGTCCAAGGCGGCTAGGTCCGTTAGCCCCTTTACGATTTTGGCATCCGCATCAGACGCAGACATTCCACTCGCGATGTAGATCTCCCGTTGGTGCGCCCAGGACATCACAGGTGTGTATTTGTTACTGGTGGCCGCCTCTGAGTGGTGTGCCTCGTGGTTTTCAATGGTGGGGGCAGGCGTGATACACGAGAGCATCGCACTACATAGTGCCAGGACCAAAATTCCCCCGAGTACATCTATTCGCTGTTTCATTGGGTTTTTCTTTTAGATATGGTTAGTCATTTATTCAATTTTTGTCACTAATTACCACTTACTTGTGTGTAAACACCATTATTACTTTTAGCTACCCTTATCCTAAAATTTCAACTATATTATACTTACTAATATACAATATTTTTATGTTAAAGTACAGTACTAAAGGGTGAGAGGATTATGTTTGATTTTCTAGGGAAAGTACAAGAAAAAGCCATCGAAAAATTGCCGCTCAGAATGCTGGAAAGAGGTTTCTGCTGATAACTCCTATTATCCTATGTTTGTAATGATGGTTATATTAGGGTAAAAAGAGAAGAAAGGAAGGAGTAAGATTTATCCTTTTATTTGGCCTGAAGAGCCTGTTTAACATGAGAATCCCTTTCCTTTTCTATGGTTACTTTGGACAGTTCCATTAAGCCTTTAGAGCTTGCATCAGGATAGAGAAAGCCACCATAGTCTGCTCTTTTCAAATTATTTTTCTTCCCTTTACTAAAAACTTAAAGTTATGGCTACCCCAGCCAAACCCAAAGTAGTAGGTATTGATGTGAGTAAAGATTCCTTAGCCATCTGCCACCTGGTAGAGGAGAAGGTGCAGCACTTGGAAATGGAAAACAGCAAAGCTGGCTTCCAGCAGTTGGTTAAGCAATGCGGCACGGAGAGCCTTTATGTCATGGAGGCTACGGGTATTTATTACCTACAGCTGGCTTATTACCTGTATGAGCAGGGAGCACCGGTAGTGGTAGTGAATCCGGTTATTATCAAGCGCTTCATCCAGATGCATCTGGGTAAGGGCAAGAGCGACAAGAAAGATGCCCAATGGATTAGGCGTTATGGAGAGCAGACCCAAGTGGCTTACTGGCAACCAGAAGAGCAGGTAATTGTGGAATGCCGGCAACTAGAGCAGCTTACCGAGCAGTTCATCAAGCAGAGGACTATGGTCATCAACTCCCTGGAGGCGCTGGAGCGGCAACCTGTGGTAAGTGAGCTCGCTGTTAAAAGTCTGAAGCAAACCCTCAAGATGCTGGAAAAGCAAATAAAGCAAATTCAGGATAAGTTACTGGTCACACTGGAAAAGGCTTTTGCGAAAGAGATAAAATTGCTCTCTTCGATTCCAGGGATTGGCAGAAAAACGGCCGGCATGCTGCTTTTATTTGCCGGTGGCTTTCGGAACATAACCAACTATCGGCAACTGATTGCCAAAGCTGGTTTGTCGCCTCGGGAGTTTACCTCTGGTTCTAGCATCCGCGGCAAGGTGCGTATCACCAAGATGGGCGGCAGCTTAATTCGAAGCAAATTGTTTATGTGCAGCTTCTCAGCTAAGGGGTCCAATGCGGCATGCAAAGCGCTCTACGAGCGGCTGGTAGCCAAAGGCAAGAATGGAAAAGTGGCTTTAATTGCGGTCTGCAATAAGCTCCTCAAACAAGCTTTCGCCATTGTCAAATCTTCCATTCCCTACCGCCCTGATTTTGCTAATATTTCGGCCTGAAAACCTTGACTTTTAACACAGTTCATGTTAAACAAAGGTGGTTCTCTGGGTTTAGTTATATTATAAAGAGGGACATTGGGTGAAGACTTAGAGCCAGGAAGGGCTAAAACACGAGTAGTCGTGCCAACAAGCGTAGCTTAATGGAGAGGTGAACCTTTACACTATTTGAAGTTGCCGAAACTTAAAGCAGGTATGTTATTTGAATTACTGAAATATATCTTAAATTACTTCTATTAATATTGAAGGTGCCCAAAATTTGAGCTTGATTCCTCTTTCTTATTGGCAGATTAACGTATGGAACTACATTCATTATCCGCTGGCATATACGAGTTCCGCAATTCCTATCTGCACCTGGTGGTAGATGATGCCATTAAGCTTTTGTATTCAGAGTGGCTCCGCCCGCCCTCCAGTCAGGAATATCGGGAAGCTGCTACTATTTTTGCCGGTTGCCTGCAGCAGAAAGGTATCAAGTACTGGATTCAGGATACCAATAACTTGGGGGAGGTACCAGTGGAAGACTTAAAGTGGGTGCTCCAGGAGTTAGTACCAGTTGGGGCCGCATCCGGCCTCCAGAAATTAGCGCGCATTACCTCGGACGATAGAAATCTAGGAAGATTTATGGAAACAGCTGCCCAAACCCAAGCGAAGCTCAATGCCGCGATTGAAGTACAACAGTTTGAAACGTATCGAGAAGCCGCTTCCTGGATTGATGACCAACTATGATTTACTTTAACCTTAATCCAGTAAAACCCTTAACAATGTTCGTTAGATTAGTTCTCCAAAGGATAAAGCAATTTGTCTTTATATTTATGCTATTCCTAACATACCTTATTATGGTAATAGGAACAAATTTTTTACTTCCTTAAAAAAAACTTATTAGTTTATTTAGGGGCATGGTTCTTTTCAATGAAAAACACCTGAAGCTAACTTTAGACCTGAAGGCAGAAATCTTAATAGCAGATTGGATAGGCTCTACCGATGCGGAGGAATTTAAACAAACCAACCGCATTACGCTTCTGGTGCTGAAAACCTTTGGAATTAAGAAGTTCCTCATGGATGCCCGCCAATCAGTAACCCCCTCGCATTTAGCCATGGATTGGGGAAGTGAATTATTTTCTGTGCATTTCAAAGACACTACTTTGCATAAAATAGCCCGGATAGAATCACCTAATTTGCAAAAAGAAGCCAATCTAAAATCCTTAACCCAGCAGTTTGAAAACAGAGATGGTTTGGGATTGGAGCTAAGGTATTTTTATTCCTATGAAGAAGGCTACCAGTGGCTCCTGTTGCCTTAAGCTCTTCTAAGAGACCATTTTGATTTATGCCTCAATCATAACGGGTATTTAAATAAAAATGATGTGTATACTACATCTTCAAGCTTGTATGAATTAGGCAACCTTGAGAACGGTTATATAGATTAGGGTCTTAGTACATGTTTTTATAAAACTACTTTGCTTTGACCAATAAGTAAGAATATGTAAAGTCTCCCCTCCTCATCTCAGTATTCTATAATATAGGATGGTTTTTGAGATGCCCATTTGAGATGGAATTACAGCAAAAAAGCCCTGACAGCCCCAGGTCTTTTTCAGTATCCTTTTTCCGTCGTTTTATGAGACATATTTCACCTCTTATTTTTTGTTGACTCGTCCTGAAAAAAGTTGACAGTTTACATTGTTAATCCTATACCAGGTTGACAGCTGTTTCTTAATCCTGCCAGCCCTTTACACCTTATACCGTCACCCTAGGTAAAGGGTTCTGGCAACGGCAAGCCTTCTTGGCCTGCACCTTACTGCATGGGCACCTCCTTTCCCTTCTTGGCTGTATAATAGTTTTTCCAGTGTCTCTTCAGCTCGCCGGTCCTGCCGTGTGCCTCCACCGGCGTGAGCATGTCCACGCTCGAGTGCGGGCGCTGATAGTTGTAGATGCTCACTGCCGTGGCCACGGCTAGCTGAGCCGCCGCCATGTCAGGGTACACTGTCTCCAGGAGCTCCTGTTTGAGGACACCGTTCACCCGCTCGGCCAGCGCATTCTCCAGTGGGTCGCCGCTCTGGGTCATGGAAATAGCAATGCGCCGATCCTGGAGCAGCCTAACATACCCTTGGCTGCAGTACTGAATACCCCTATCAGAGTGATGGATCAAATAACCTTGCCAGGGACAGTTAGCAAGGGCCATCTCCAGAGCCCGGATGCATCCCATAGCAGAAAGATCTTCATTGAGAAAGAACCCGACGATCTTGCGGCTGTAGGCATCGGTGATTAGACTCAGATAGGCAAAGCCTTCCTCCAGGTGAATGTAGGTAATATCGCTCACCCATAGCTGCCCGGCCGCCTTGGGTACAAAACCCACCGTCAGGTTCTCGTACTTGTGCAGCCAGTGACCTGAGAAAGTAGTCTGGGGCTTAGAGCGCCTTCGTTTCCTGACTAGCAGATCGTGCCCACGCAGGAGTTCAAAAAAAGCGTCTCGGCCTATTTCAATGCCATGATCAGCCATAAAAGAGGACATCATCACCAGCAACTTGCGCGCCCCCAGCCGCTTCTGCGTGCGACGAATTCGTAGTACTTCTTGCACAAGCAAGTCCTCTTGCAGCGCTTGCTGCTGCCTGGTTTTGAGATGCTGGTAGTACGCCTGTCTACTGTAACCAAACAACCGGCAAAGCACTCCAACTACTTGGAAGGGCGTTCTTTGCTCTACTCTCAGGATTGCTTGGTACCAGACTTTTTTAAGATGGGAGTTCCGAGTTCTTCCTCGGCTATAAGGATCGCCTCCTGTAGGGCCTGGTTGTAGAGTCTGGCTTTGCGTAGCTCCGATTGCAGGGTCTCGACATTGGTCGGCAGCTTGTCTGTGGGCAGTTCCCGCAGCAGCCTGGCTCTTCTGATTTTGTGTGGTTTTTTCATGCGCCCTTGGTACTCTTTAACCCAACGGTGCAGGCTACGGTAATCAACTCCACATCTATCGGCCACTTCTCGATAGCTCTGCCCGGAGGTGAGATACTCTGCTACAATACGTTCTCTTAATGCTTTGTCCTTCATTTTCGTTGACTTTTTTGTCAACCTATTTCAGGACTAGACATGTTGTTAAGCGGTGAGCTGCTACTCGAAAGCAATTGATAGAAAATATCAGTTTTGCTTTGAATGTTCCATTTTGAACATAAATTGTTTTAAAATAATATTTTGCTTATATTCATATGACCTATAACTGCCGGGCTTTGCTTTTAGGTTGAAGAATCCAGGTACTCGTCCAAATTATTTTATAGTATCGTGACTATTGGCATGGGATTTCCTAGTGTATACAATGCCTAAATAGAAGTTACTAGTGAAGAACACCCACAAAAGCCGGAAAATCAGATTGCGGAAAATGCCATAGCAACCAACTTTAGCTTTACGAAATATACTTATGCGCCAACTTGCTGCCATAATGTTTTCCGATATGGTTGGTTATACTGCACTTATGCAGCAAAACGAACAATTAGCAAAAGAAAAGCGTCGCAGGCTGAAAGAAGTTTTGGAACATTCTGTTTCGGGTTACCAGGGAAAAATTCTGCAATACTATGGTGATGGTGCTTTAAGTATCTTTAACAGCGCTATTGATAGCGTTCATTGTGCGGTGGCAATACAACAAACATTACTACAGGAACCCAAAGTAGAGCTGCGAATAGGTATCCATACCGGAGATATTTCCATAGAAGAGGAAACGATTTATGGCAATGGCGTTAACCTGGCCTCCAGGGTTGAATCCTTAGCTGTTCCAGGTTCCATATTTATTTCAGAAAAAGTGTTTGATGAAATCAGGAACCAGGAAAACCTTTCCGCTCGTGAAATGGGTTACTTTGAATTTAAAAATGTACTAAAGCCTATCCGCATTTTTGCTATTGATAACAAAGGTCTTATTGTTCCTTCCCGTGATGCCCTGAAAGGAAAAACCAAAGAGCCTACTAATCGCCTGGCGGTGTTGCCTTTTGTAAACCTGAGTGCCGATGCGGAAAATGAATATTTCAGCGACGGTATTACCGAAGAATTACTCAATGCCCTTACGAAAGTAGATGGGCTTCAGGTAACCTCCCGCACCTCAGCCTTTGCTTATAAAGGGAAGAATACCGATATCCGTGAAATTGGCATCCAGCTAAACGTAGACAAAATATTAGAAGGAAGTGTACGGAAAGCGGGAAACCGGGTCCGCATTACAGCGCAGTTAATTAATGCAGCGGACGGCTATCATATCTGGAGTGAGAATTATGACCGAAACCTGACGGATATATTTCAAGTGCAGGATGAGATTAGCAGTATTATCGCCAATAAGCTTCGGGAGAATTTAACGACGAAAGAGCATGAGGAAACACTGGTAAAAGTACCCACTCAAAATCTGGAGGCTTATACGCTTTTTTTGCAAGGCTTACATTTTTATAATAAAATAACGCCCAAGGATGCTATAAAAGCAATAGCCTGTTTTGAAGAAGCAATAGCCCTTGAACCGGATTATGCCCAAGCTTACGCCATGGCCGCAGCTAGTTATGCTTTTCTGGGGGGAACCGGACAAATGCAACCAAAGGAAGCTTTTGAATTGGTGCATACCTACAGCGATAAAGCCTTACAACTGGATAGTTCCTTGGCAGGAGGATATGCGGCTAAGGGTGCGGCTTATTTACTTTACGATTGGAAATGGCAACAGGCCTATGATGCACTGCTAAAAGCGATTGAGCTTAACCCGGCTACCACGGGCGCTCACCAGCTCCTTTCTTTTTATTATATGATTACCGGGCAAAAGCAAGAAGCAGTGGCTATTATGGAAAAAGCCTTGCAGGTAGACCCCTTATCACTGTTAGTTAACAAGTCCCTTATAGATGCTTACAACAATGCGGGAAGAACAAATGAAGCCTCAAAACAAGTGGATTGGTTGTTAGACATGCATCCGCAGTTGCCGGTAGCATTAGAGTTAAAAGGTTGGTGCGCCGGCGTAAAAGGAGATTGGCAGCAGGCAGCCGAAATATTTGAAGAAGTCCACCGCTTAATAAAGCATCCCTTAAAAGGGCTTACCCCATTAGGATGTGCTTATGGTAAATTAGGAGAAGCCGAAAAGGCATTAGCTTGTATTCGAAAGATAGAGCAACGGCAGGCGGAAGAACCGGGAGTTGTTCTGGATGCAGACTTGGCCATGATTTGGTGGTCATTAGGAGAAAAAGACAAAGCTTTTTATCATTTATTCCAATGCGTTGAAAAAAGGATGGGGCCGGTAGCCATTATAATGGAGCATCTATTGTTCAAAGTAGCGGCGGATGACCCCAGGTATCAACAACTAAAAGAGAAGCTGAACCTGGTTGAATATACTCAGTCAATTAACTGAGCTAATAAGAGTTAAGTAAGGGATAAGCGAAATTAGTAATGCCAAAAGGTAAAAGTGAATCTTCTTCCAAAATGGGGTTGAGCATCCACCTTTGTGTTACAAATGACTGAAGAGAGCTCATTTTTCCTGTTTTCATTAATACCATTCTGACCCACATCCCTCCAAAAATTAGTTATTCTTTTTTCATCAAGTAGTTTTAGTTTTAACCAAAAATGAGGTAAAACATGAAAACAGACAAAAGAATTGGCTACTTGCTGATAGTAGGGGCCATTGGTGTTTTTGTGCCTTACTTCATTCTAACCATTACTTTCAATTATCCCGATATACTCCGGCAGGAAAGTGGTTTTATACTTACCGAATTTCACAAAGGCGGATCAGCGCTTATTTTTACCTGGTTGGCCTTTGCCTTATTCGGGTTACCCTTACTGGTAGCTTATTCCTTAATTGGTCAAAAGCTAGAATCCAAAGTGCCGAACCTTCGTTGGATAACCACCATTGGCATTATCTCGGGCGTGGTACAAATAATTGGGCTTTTACGTTGGGTGTTTGTAGTGCCGGTTTTAGCTACTGATTTTGTAAATACAACTAATCCTAGCGCGCAGGAAGCTATTAAAATTTCATTTAAAGTAATCCATCAGTTTGGCGGCGTTCTATTGGGGGAACATTTAGGACAACTCTTTACCGTCATCTGGACTGTTTTTATTTCGTCTGCCTTGCTGAAAATTAAACTTATTCCTGAATGGTTGGCCTGGATGGGCTTTATTTCCTCCTTTATTTATCTTTTGGCTCAAGCAGAGTTATTGGCAACTGTTATTGCTGGCTTTCCCATGATTGATGTTGCTGGCTTATTAGGAAGCACACTTTGGTTGATATGGCTAATTTTGGTAGGTGTGAATTTTATTAAAAACTAACAAATACTGCGACATATGCCAACGAATTTACAATACATTTAAAATAAGTAAGACAGAGATATGCTATTCTTTTAATTTAGGAAAAAGTGCAACAATATCCCTACAAGACCTTTATATATAATGCTGTTGGGCAAATTTAGCCCCTAACAAAGGTTACCGTCCTCCTTCTTTACATAATCCGGTTTATTGGACTATTTGCAACAAATGTCATATACTTTTAGATTTATTAAAAAGCTCTCCCTCTCTCCTATTAAGCCTTGTTGAACTTTCTTTTGAAAAGATGGGGCACAGGAAAAGATAATTTTATTTCAATCCTTTTCTACAAAATAATGAAAGAAGGCTTTGGCAAAATCAGAGGCCAGCAAAGTTTTATTAAGGTTGGAACGAAAGGGATTAAAGAAGCCGAAGCCCGGTACAGGTTGTACCAGGTGGTAAAAGGGCCGGCTTAAGTCCTGGGAATTGGCCAGCACAATAAAGGTAAGTGCTTGCTCGGGAATTCGGATAAACAAAGCCGAATAGCCCGTCCACCAACCCGTATGCCATGCCACCTTTACGCCCTTATAGTTTTTCACGTATCAGCCTAACCCGTATTGAATCTCCTTTCCTTTAGGGGTTACAAATGGTGTAAATACTTTTTCCCAGGTTTGAGGCTGCAAAAATTGTTGCGCATCTAACCCATTGGCGTAAACGGCTAGGTCCGCTACACTGCTCATCAGGCCGGCCGCTGGGCCAAAACCATAGGTATATTGCACGGGAACCAGTTGCTTTTTCTGCCAATCATAAGGCTTTGCTACTATGGTTATAAAGCTGTCCAGCTGGTAGCCGGTTAATTTAAAATTAACACTGTCATCCGTACTGGGAACTGTATTCTGTAAGCCTAGTGGCCGGATGATATTTTGCAGCAGTATTTCCCCAAACGATTGGCCCGCTGCTTTTTCTATCACCAAACCTAACCGGTTATACCAGTCCCTATTGTGGCGGAAGGTATAGCCCGGTTTGAAGGCATTCAGGGAATTAACCATGGCCGTATGCGTCAGCAGGTGCTTTACTTTAATCCGTTCATCACTGCCCCAGCGGGCACCCAGGTTAATATTGTATTTGGCAATAGGGTCATCCAGACTTACTTTGCCCTTTTCTACTTGTTGCATCAGCAAAATAAAACCAAACGTTTTGGTTACCGAAGCAATTTGATAGACCGTATGTTCGTCCGGCACTATTTTTTGTTCTACATCCGCATAGCCAAAGCCTTTCTGCCAAGCTAATTGTTTATCTTTTACAATGCCAACAGATATGCCTGGAATATGATTTCGCACCCGCAAGTTTTCTATTTCTTTCTCAAAGGCAGCTAACCTGGCTTGGGTCCAAACGTTATTATTCGCCAGAACAGGCTTTTTACAGGAATGGCTTTGGCCGTAAATATTGAAAAACGGGAGTAAAAAGAGGATTAAAATAAAGCGCAATTGGTTCATCTTTATTTTGAGAAAAGGTTCCGCTTGGTTAGGCACTTAATGCAGCCTGAAGCGCAATAGAATAGTAAAAGTCAATATAGAAAGAAATGATATAATTTCCTTTTTGCCATAGTATCATTTATTTAAACAGCCCCACTGGAGAGCATTAACGCAGTCCTTTCCTGCTGTTCTATAGAGGCAGCCCATTTAGCTTATAACAGATGTTATCCTATGTTTGCTTTAGATGATTAACTTGTATAAAAGAGAAAAAAGGAAGGAGTAAGATTTAAGCTGTTATTTGGTCTTGAGAACCTGTTTAACATGATAATCCCCTTTCTTTTCTATGGTTACTTTGGACAGTTCCATTAAGCCTAGAGCTTGCATCAGGATAGAGAAAGCTACCATAGTCTGCTCTTTTCAACTTATTTTCTTCCCTTTACTAAACGCTTAAAGTTATGGCCACCTCAGTAAAACAAAAAGTAATAGGTATTGATGTGAGTAAAGATTCCCTGGCTATCTGCCACCTGGCAGAGGAGAAAGTGCAGCACCTGGAGACGGAAAATAACCAGACTGGCTTCAAGCAGTTAATTAAGCAATGTGGCACCGAGAGCTTGTATGTGATGGAAGCCACCGGCATCTATTATCTGCAACTGGCCTATTACCTACATGAGCAAGGAGCGCAAGTAGTAGTGGTGAATCCGGTTATTATCAAGCGCTACATTCAGATGCACTTAGGCAAAGGCAAGAGCGACAAGAAAGATGCGCAGTGGATTAGACGCTATGGCGAGCAGACCCAAGTAGCTTTCTGGCAACCAGAAGAGCAGGTAATCGTGGAATGCCGGCAGCTGGAGCAGGTTATTGAGCAACTCATCAAGCAAAAAACCATGATCATCAACTCCCTGGAAGCACTCGAAAGACAACCAGTCAAGAGTCAGTTGGCAGCCAAAAGCTTGAAACAAACGCTTATGACACTTGAAAAGCAGATAAAGCAATTGGAGGAGCAACTACTTGATAATTTAGAAAAAGCTTTTGCCCAGGAGATAAAACTACTTTCTTCTATTCCGGGTATTGGCAGAAAGACCGCGGGCATGCTGCTTTTATTTGCCGAGGGCTTTCGGAACGTAACTAACTATCGACAGCTAATTGCTAAAGCCGGTTTATCACCCCGGGAGTATACCTCCGGTTCGAGCATCCGAGGGAAGGTGCGCATCACTAAGATGGGCGGCAGCTTAATTCGAAGCAAATTGTTTATGTGCAGCTTCTCGGCTAAGAAATCCAATGCTGCCTGTAAAGCTTTATATGAACGGTTGGTGGCCAAAGGCAAGAACGGGAAAGTGGCTTTAATTGCCGTCTGCAATAAACTCCTCAAACAAGCTTTTGCTATTGTAAAATCATCCATTCCCTACCGCCCCGATTTTGCTAATATTTCGGCCTAAAAAGCTTGACTTTTAACACAGTTCATGTTAAATTTCTAAAAACAAGTACTTCGGGTGCTTACTTGCTAAGGTGGATTAATGTATAGCCAGTTTTGCTGTTAACGTACAGAAAAACGGTAAAAGAGACGAAGTACTACTATTTACATTACATCAAACCCTCATCGGCAAAACTAAAGTAAGTATCATATGGGGTTATGATTACGTGGTCCAGCACTTTGATGCCGAACAGCTCCCCCGCTTCTTTGAGCTGTTTCGTAAGCTGCTTATCTGCTTCTGAAGGCTTTAGTTGTCCCGAGGGATGGTTGTGAGAAATGATGATGCCCGTACTCAGGCCTTTAAGCGCAACCGCCAGAATCAGCCGTATATCGGCCACGGCAGCGGTGATACCGCCGCTAAACCCTTTGTATACACCCAGTACTTTGTTGGCATTGTTCAGGTAGAGCACAATTATCTCTTCCCGAATGGCCAGATAGTCCTGGTCATAGTGTTCCTTCAAAACCTCATAGGCCTTCTCGGCAGAGGTGATGATGGTTTCGTCCGCACCCATTAATTTTGATTTGTATTGCAGCCGTATTTCTCGTACCGTGTTGTTCTTTTTGTTCATGACTTATAATTTAAAAAGCCCACCCCGCTATGCTGCGGGGTGGGCTCGTGAGTTAAGGTTTTACATTAAGTTATCTCAATTCAGAAACCAGCTGGTATTACCGCCATCCAGTGCCTGCTGTACCTGGATGGTGAACTCCAGTGCGTTCACCGACCTATCCAGGAACTGGTCAATGTAAGTAGACTTATTGGCTCCGGTAAACAGGTTGTACAAGCGCCAAAGGTTAATATTCCCGTCCGCTTGCCGGCAGAAGCTGCTATCCTTGTAGTAGTCATGGCACACCGCGTTCAGCTGCTGGTCACCATATAATAGCGATGGAATTTGCTTCTTCTCCTCCCCTGGTAAATAATGATACATCCGGCAGCGGCCTAATAGATGGGCAAACTGCTGTTCGGTAATGGCGTACTCCGATAAGGTCTGCATTTGCCGCAGGTGCCGGTGCTGGTCATAGTTATCTAACAACCGGTAAATACCTGACCTTAGTCCGCCTAAGTCCGTTACTTTTAAGTCCGCCAGGTAACCATCCGTTCTAACACACAGATTGGTGCACACCAGGTTTTGAAAGCCAACGAAAAGCTTAAAGTGCTCCGCGGCTCCTTTCCTGTTGTAAAGGTTATCCTGGTTGTAAGCTTTAACCCCACCTACTAATAAGGTTAAGGTATTCCCATCAATGGTATCCATAATCGTGGGAATTTCCAAGCAGAACATCATGCGTTCGTAGTAGATGGTGCGCTCCCATTCCTGCAGCTGGTTAGCTGGTTTGTCTTTGGCTTCGGGAATCCGGCCCTTGATGGGGTGAGATACCCGTATCTGTGGCGAGAGTATCTCCTCTCCCCGGAACAGCTCCGTTACAATGTCATGGGTAGCGTTGATAAAATCCGCCTGGCTAATCAGGGGTTCATTGTCTTTGACGAACACCGGGATGATGTGGTCTTGCCGGAGTTCCCGGTAGCTCATGCAAGTGGTATTCGCCTCGATAAAAGCACGAGAGCTGGATTGTTGGTCCAGCTCTCTATTTACATACATTTGGGCAGGTTGATTAATCCGGCTGAGGGTTGTTGTTTCCATTTTGATTTAAGGTTTGGTTTAAAAGTTGATTGGTGAGTAAGGAGGATTGAATAATGAACTGTTTCTGCTGCTGGAATAAGTTGAGCAAGGTTTTCTTTTGCTCATTGGTGCAGCGGTGAAAGATTTGGGTCAGCTCGTTCAAACTGGTACACTGGCTTACCTGCTGCTGAATAGCTTCATCTTCCAGGATGGCTATGATAGGCTCTGATTCGGCTGCTTCGGCACTCTGGCACCAGGCTAGTATTTGCTTACCGGTTTCTACCGAAAGCTTTTGCTCGGGTTTGCCCTGAAACAAGCTGGTGCGGTCCTTAGAAGCGACCGCTTGGTTTTTCATGTCCAGGTCAAAAACTAAAGTAAACTCGTAATCCATACCGTCCCGCTGAATAGTTTTGAGGCCTACTTTCTCGGGTACCATTTTGCCGTTCTTATCGGTTAAGACATAGTCCTGCTTGGTGCGGGCGGTGGCAATGACATGACAAGGTGATTGGAGGATGGACTGCACAAACCTGTTGTGCCGGGGGGTGACTTTGCTCCAGTTGGTAAAGCTGTTTCCGGTTAAATTGGCGTGGTAATCGAGTAAGTATTCCCATTCAAAGGAGATGCCATCAATAACAATGACTTCCATGCCAGCATCCTGGCATAGCAATAAAGCTTCAATGTACTTCTCCGGGGAGAACGGCTCTCCTAAGGTGAGCACGTTGTATTCGCCCAGTTGGTTATACAGGGAGGCCGAGCCGTGCTCGGTGTCAATGACAGCTACCCTGGTCCAGTTGGCACATAGCCCGAAAGAGACGAGTAAGGCACTGTAAGTTTTACCGGAACCAGATGGCCCTTGCAGACACAGGCGTATACGGGCCTGCGTTCGTTTTGCTTTTTGTAGTTGCATAAAGAGTTAAATTAAGTTGAGAAAAGAGGATAATCCAATACCAGCTACTGGTACTGTTAAGTGATTAGGTAAAGGCTGAACCGGCTTAATGATTCACTGCTTGCAGGTAGTCAATGACGCGCTAGGCTAGCTTTTCATAGAAAGGCAGCCATAACCTTGGAATAGATAAAGGAAAGTTGAAGGAGATAGAATAAATGACGAACTCTGCGGATGAGCCTGAAATCTCATAACAAGTTGCCTGAAAAAGAGCTTAAAGGTTTGCACCCGTAGGGGTGCAGACCTTTAGAGCTGAACAATATCACCGATGCCCTGCCAGGTGGGAACCTTTAGGGAGCGCGGTACACCATCCTTGGTGTAGTTCACGCAACGGGCATCCGGATTAGCGGTATCTAACGTGCATTTGTACTGGGTGTAAATAATGCCGCTGCCAGCATAAGCCAATGAGCTCAGGTCTTTGGGCGACATCTTCTCAATGTCCGCTTTGTTCCAGGGTTCCGGAGCAGGATACCTCTCGCCTTCCCGGATGCCCAAAGGCAGAATGCCCATTTTACTTTTCACTTCTTTAACTGCCTTGCGTTGTTCTTCGCTTAGGTTTACTTGAATTGCTCTTGCCATAACTTTAGTGTTGGTTAAGTTGAAACTGATTTTAAATTCCGACTTGGGTGGGGGGGTATGGCCAGGTTGGTTGGCCGTCTTGAAAAAATTTATAAATTTTTTTTCTTAGCACCATGGTAGGACTGGATAAAGAATACCCTATGAGCACAGAATTTTCCTGTTCATAGGGTTTAATTATATTACCTTTTTGAGTCGCTTGGATTTCATCCACAAGACCCAACTACGCATTTCTTTTTATATTCGAAAGCATCAGGGTACAGGCGGAAGCTCATTCCCCAGAATAGTTTACAAAAAGGGCTAACTGCACATTTTTATTTATTTCCAGAACCATTAGAATTTCTTGTTAGCCTGAAAAAGGTTAAAAAGGGTGAGTGTCGGACTACTGCCGCGTCGCCTGAGCCAGCATGAACTGTTAACGGTTTTGGTCGGCACACTAGATAAATTCCCGATTCAAAAGGGACTATGATAATGATGGTCTAGTTTAGAGGGTTAGTAGTTTAAAGTAGTTATAAAAAACTACCTCTTGGACTAGTTTAGTGGTTTAGTGGTTTACCTGTATAAATACAGGTAAACCACTAAACCACTAAACTAGACAGGTACTGGTTCAAGTTGGTAAAAGCAGCCCTTCGTTTTTTCCTTGCCCTGCTTGGAGATGTGCCCATTACTCTGGTACCAGGTTATGAATTCTTTGGCTTTATTATCCCCTAGGTTGAGCCTGCATATACGGGATGCGTGTTTAACCTGGGTTAGTAATTCATTATACTTCAAATGAGGATTTTCCCTAAATACCAATTCCAGTAGTTGTTTATGGGTTTCAACAGAAACTTCGCCGGGTTCCTTACTTTTGGCTAAATTCTGGCTGGAATCTGGCGAGGTACTTTTACCGGGTTTAAAAGCTTCATCCTCTTCTGAACTCATTAACTCTTTTGGGTCTGCAGGTACCGGTATTCCATTTTCATCTATCCCAAATGCAAATGGCTGAAAATCCATATCCCGGCACAATACCGGCTCAACAAGTGACACTTCATTTTTCTTGGTAATAGAAAGTACCGTTTCGGCTTTATTCTGCAGTTCGGTACCCAAGTGGCCTCTCGCATTGGTATCACCTTTATTCTGATGCAGAACACTCATAATATGGATGTCGCACTCTTCGGTCCACTTCAAAAATTTATTAGCAATCATAGAGGCCTGCTCTTCGTCATTGATGGAGCTTGTTAAATCCCGCACCCCATCAATGACTACTAAGCCTAGATTTTTGGTTTTATAAATAGCTGTTTCTATTATCTTTAATCTTTCCTTAATATCATACTTCCGTAAGTAAACCACCTGTAAATTTTCAGTTGCAGATTTAGCTGCCATTTTTAAAACTCTTTTCCCAGCTTTCTGCACATCATGCTTACCTTGTTCCGTATCGAAGTACAACACCTTTCTTTTATTAGCCGGCAAGCTTCCTTTAATTAGGCCCAGTACTGGTTCCGAGTTTAAACTTGCTGCTACCACTATGGACAGAAGAAAGGTTTTTCGGCTCTTGGGTTTGCCAATAAGTAGGGAAAAGTTACCTCTGGTACCAATAGTTGATTTAATTTGGCCTTGGACTACTTCGAGGCAGACGGGTGGTGGTGCCAGTTCTTCATTCAGGTCAATTGTTGCATCCTTGAGCAGCTTTAGATAATCTGGTTTAATTTCTTCATTCAGAAAAAATTCGTAATCCCCCTTAGCTGGGGGCTGTCCTACCATTTTTTCTTTTTCTTCCTTAACTTCAGGCTTCATGTTAACCCAGGCATCATCAGTCACCTTAACAAAGCTATCCCAAGTAATTCTTACCGGGTCAAAGTTTCTCAGGCAATCACTAAATTGTGTATCGCTTTTCTCCTGGTTATAAGATGGGTTTAACTTGCTTGCGATATGAAAGATTTCTCGCCCGCTTTCGCCGTAATAGGCCAATGCCATACCTGCCCTATATATCCAATCGGGAAAATGTGGGGTAATAGCAATACCCCTTCGCTCCAGTGTGGTGAATGAGCTCCGAACAAATACCAATTGCTCCTCCTTACTATATAAATGGTTGGCTGCTTTCATAATCGAAGATGGTAATTGTGCTCTTAATTTTTGTCTTTCTGAAAAAGCCAGAAAAACACCTTAATGGTTGGTTGCTATTGCTCATGGTTGAAGGAAAAGAGGATTGATGTATACATTGGGATCATGCGGCAGATAACAGGCCCGGCTTACATGGAAGTACCTTGCATCAATTTTAAAAGGTGGTAGCCCATATATTTTTCTAAAGTAAGTGGCGTAGTGGTAATAAAATACTTTTTGGGAAAAGGAATGGATGTCCATTTCAAACAGCACCCTTAACCCATCACCCTCTGGACTAATAAAGCTCATTACCGTAATGGGTAAGGCATTAAGACTAGTTCTTATATCATCCCGACGCTGGCCAAGCTGGTCAAAGTCAATACAAATTAAGTCTGAGTGTTTAACCAGGTTTTGGTCGTGCCGTTTGGAGAAGGTTCCGGAGAAGGTTCCATAGCAGAGATTCTCTTTTTTGTATTGGATTCTTTCCTTTTCATCCGTTATTGCTCTTAGGGCAGTTGTTACCGCTACGAATTTCTCACCTTTTATCATTTCCGCAAATTGCGCCAGGTTCAAGTCTTCCTGCTGACCTAGCCTGATACTAGAAGGATGATACAAAGTGCATTCCTTTTCAAATACTGATGGCCAGGGTTCCACGGGAGCGTTTTTCCCAGTTAAATAATTTCTATAGCTGGTTAAAAGTGGATACCGGTGAACCGACCATTCTTTCCATTTACTGTGCTGGTGGGATACGCGCAGATACTGGTTTGCTAAATCAAGAGCCTGCTCCTCTCCAATTTTTGCGATTAAGTCATTTAATTTGAAAAGGCAATGTCTCTCGGCTTCCAAATGATAGTTTGTACTATTCGAATTGGATGTAAAATTTGAATCTTGAAATGTATTATTTTTAATAGACATGTTTTCCAGCCATTTGCTGTAAAATGATTGTTTTAGCTTTATTTAATGTAACAAGATTTAATTTTAACCAATCACCCTAGCCTTTGGGATATATACCTTTGCTCCTACATGAAATAGAAGAAATCTCCGCAACTGCCGTTGCAGGCATAAAATCCAGTGAGCACTTGTAAATTGAAAGACCTAATCAGCAGGTCCGCTGTGGTTCAGGTATTATGCTAGGGTGCAACGGTTGAACAGAGAAATATTCCTATTCAATTGAGTATACATTTATCCAAATAACTACCTGATTTAGTATAGAAGGTCTATTTTTAGGTTAAGGTTAAGGCTTACAAAACAGACATAGGGGATCTAAACATGGTCTTAAACGCCTTTTTCTGATAAGCTGCTATAAGTAGTTCTATTGAAAAATTACTGAACCTTTAATATTTTTCCGACCTATATGGAACAAGGTGAGGCAAGGAAGGCTGACATGAAAAAGGTGTATTCCTCTTCTTTGACTTCATTAAATAAAATCTCTGGAGAGTTATTATGCTTAAACATTTTTAGCTCCTTTCTTTTTCCTGGCAGACCTAGCTAATGCTAATTCAATAAGGCTAGTTTCGTTTTTGTCAATTGTTTTAGATTCAATCCAATCAAGCAATTGAAGGCGGGAAAATATGAGTTTTCTACCAAAGGTTTTAAAAGGTACTTGTTTTAAAGATGTGCTTTTATAAAATTGGGATCTACTTAATGGGAATCCTTGTTCGTTTACAAATTTCAAAGCTTCCTTAAAATCAAGATGGTCTGGTCGAGGGGGTTTGGCTGGCCTGAAGTCTTGTAATCGGCTGATTTCTTCCCTAATCAACCGAGATAATTGTTCAGCTGAAGTTACTATAATTTCCATAATCTACTTTGTTAATTTTTTACAAAGGTCAGAATGGAACATGTGGGAAATCTTGTGGGTTGCTGAAAAATTACAAAATATAAGATATTGATTTCAAGGGTGTTGATACAAAAAAACAAAATAGTTTGTGGGTAGTATGTGGGTTTACTTTCTATTTTATTTCAAAAGTTTATCTATCTTAGCCATTAACTTTTTATGTTTAGAATTGGAGGAATTTATTCGATTAGGTATTATATTATCAAAGTTACTGGCTGCTCCACCTCCACGCTCCAATAAGGGTTTAATGGATTTTTCTTGTGTTCTATCTGTCTGTGAAACATTATACATTTTCCATAGTAATGCACAAAAATCGTTGATTTTTCCTTTTAAAATTTCATATGAAATTTCATCACTATTATTCATGTCAAATAAGGTACAAAAGTTTGGAAATGCAATACACTTCCATAGCTTGCCATCAAACTCTTGGTAGATTTTTATTAAAGTTGGTAATGGTAATAAATAGTCCGGCTCTGTCAGATTTGGGATTTTTTTATTTCCATATAAGCCATTCTCCTCCGTGGCATCATATTCACCATAAACCTTGTAGATTGTAGATTTACATTCTTTCTCAACAAAGGAGATATTCCGTAAGCGTTTATAAATACGTGTATATTTTCTTAAATTATTTAATTCTTGCATTAGTTTTAAAAGTTAATTAATAAGGCTGCATTTTTCATCCGTTCTTCCTGCTCAAAAGATGCAAGGTAGTTTTCAGTTGTTTTAAGGTCATTATGGCCTAGGCTCTCTGATATAAAGGCTATTTTAGCACCTGATCGTTTTAATACACTGGCGTAACTATGACGTGCCGTGTAGGTACTAATGTTGCCAATTCCTAGGCGCTCTCCTAACCATTTCATTTTGTCATTAATAAGATGGGTAATATTTTTTATAACCCTTCTTTCGTCTAATGGTGTTTCATTACCTTTCAGAAATGGAAAAATAAAGTTCTCTGGTGCTTGTGTCTGATTTCCCCACCTTTTAATAATAACCTGCATTTCAAAGGTTAAAGTAGCTTGGATTAATTTTTTCTTTTTAGCCTTGGCTAAAGTCTTTTGTCGGTAAAAACATACTTCGCCATTCTGGATATTAGAAAATCTAAGCTTACAAATATCTGTTATGTTCGCACCGTTGCAGAGGTAAGAGAAAAACCACAAATCCCGGCACATAGCCAAACTGTCAGTTTCGCAGGTGTAATTGAAAATCAGGGAGATTTGATTAATGGTTAGTGCTATGTTCCGGCCTTCGTGTTGCGGTATCTCATATTTACCTTTTCCAAATGGGTGACTGGATGCTTTTACAAGTCCAGAAGCTTTACCTTCATTTATTATTACTTGTAAAGCCCGCATGTACATAGAAATGGTGGTATAGCTTTTACCTTCTGTTAATAAGTGCTGCTCGTATTTTTTAAGCCAATCTACAGTAACCCGTGTAAATTCAATGTTGTTGCCGGCAAAAAGTTCAATACTTCGCAAGGTGTATTTATACCAATCCGATGTACTTACTTTACCTTTTTCGCTCAAATCTTCAACTCTGGCCCTGAAGGTAATGTTGATCGTATTACCTGTAGCTTTACCTAGCCATACATTTAAAGTATCGAGAGAGAAATTGTCATTTTTAAGCAGTTCTTTTATAATCTCCTTTATTCTTTCTACCATGATTTGCACAAAGCTTTTTATTTCAGTAAAAGCTTTACTTTTTGCATCTGGTAGCTTTTTCCAACCCTCTTTCGATATATATTTTCCAGTAGGATAATACCTCGAATCTCTTTTAAAAGTAACGCGAATTCTTATTGGATATAAGCCGTCCCCATTGGCTCGGCGTCCATCTATTCCCGCAGATAAGGTTACACCTCCTTCTGAAAAATTAAGCATAATATTATCCTGTATTTTTAGAGCAGTATTGTTCGCAATCAATTCGCAAACAAAAGTATAAAATAATAGTGAATAAAAGAAACAAGATAAAAAGAAAAAACAGCCTTAAAAGGGTTTAAAGGCTCATTTATAGATGAGCTGAAAAAGATAACAAATTAATAAAATATAAATATTTTGCATGGCATGCAAGAGGTCATCGGTTCGACTCCGATATTCTCCACTTAAAAAAAGCACTTATGAGGTAAAACTTGTAAGTGCTTTTTTGTTGGGTTACCTAGTAGAATATTCGTTCTTAACGTTCATCCAGCATAATATTAAAGTAAAAAGAAAAAAGCACCAGTTACTCCAGTGCCTTTATACTTTTAAACAAATAATCCTTCTACCGATAAATATCGTTCGCCGGTATCGTAACAAAACGTAAGCACCCGCGAACCACTTGGCATATCGGGTATTTTTTTGGAAACAGCGGCCAACGAAGCCCCCGAAGAAATACCCAAGAAAATACCTTCCTCGCGCGCAGCCCGACGGGTAAATTCAAAAGCTTCCTGGTGCGATACCTGAATGGTGCCGGTTAATACCGACGTATCCAGAATGGCCGGAATAAAACCGGCACCGATGCCCTGAAGCGGATGCGGTCCGGGCGCACCACCACTAATAACCGGCGACAAAGCTGGTTCTACGGCAAAAGTTTTCAGTTCAGGAAATTTTTCTTTCAATACGCGGGTAACAGCCGTAATGTGGCCGCCAGTACCTACACCGGTAATATGGTAATCAAAGCCTTCCGGAAAATCTTCTAATATTTCGCGGGCCGTGGTTTCTACGTGAATACGGGTATTGGCTTCGTTCTCAAACTGCATCGGCATCCAGGTATTCGGCAATTCCTGTAATAACTCATTGGCCCGGTCGATAGAACCCCGCATGCCTTTTTCGCGGGGAGTAAGCTCCAGGTTAGCGCCATAAGCAATCATCAGGCGCCGGCGCTCCAGCGACATGGATTCGGGCATAACTAATATTAATTTATAGCCTTTTACTGCTGCTACCATTGCCAGACCCACCCCGGTATTACCCGAAGTAGGCTCAATAATTACACTCTCGGGATTCAGCAAACCTTTGGCTTCCGCATCTTCAATCATTGATAAGGCAATCCGGTCTTTAATACTGCCACCCGGGTTTGCCCGCTCCAGTTTAGCCCAAACTTCTATGTTTTCCGGAAATAACTTATTAATGCGTACTATAGGCGTTTTACCAATGGTTTCTAAAATATTATTATATCTCATTTTTAGTGATTAGTTGTAAGGAATAGTAGTTAGTAGTTAGTAGTTAGTTATTAGGAATTAGAATTTAATGCTTTTAGCGGTTTTTCCCTCAGTTAGTCGGTCGCTTGGTTGGCAGCAATAGCATAATGGCTTCAACAGCAATAAATTAAACAGGTATTGTCCGGATGCCAATTTATAATTGATAATACATTAGCCCCTAAGTTCCTACCAATATCCAAGCAACTATTTACCATATGTTGTTTTTACGTTTAGATTTCTCCTACTATTACTCAAAATCGCCAAAACGCACCAGCCCAAAATACGAAAGACTAACTACTAATAGCTAATAACTATTCACTAACCACTATTCACTTAAACCTAAATACTAAATACAATACTATCTTCAGGATCTTCGCTGCGACTTACCCGAATTTGGGCTTTGTGGTATAGCCGCGAATAAGGCGGCACACTTTCGGTTAGCCACACATTACCACCAATAATGCTGTTGCTGCCTACTACGGTATTGCCGCCCAAAATAGTAGCGCCGGCGTAAATAACTACATAATCTTCGATGGTAGGGTGCCGTTTAATCCGGGCCATTTCCTTGGCCACGCTCATAGCGCCTAAGGTTACGCCCTGGTATATTTTAACGTGGTTTCCAATTACGGTAGTCTCCCCAATTACAATGCCGGTACCGTGATCGATGCAGAAATAAGACCCGATTTTAGCACCCGGATGAATATCTATACCGGTTTTGGTATGGGCTGCTTCGGAGAGGATACGTGGCAATAATGGTACCTGAAGTTGGTGCAAAGCATGAGCCAGCCTATGAATGGCAATGGCCAGGAAACCAGGATACGTGCGAATTACTTCGTCTATGTTTTGTGCGGCCGGATCTTCGCTGGCAATAGCCTCGGCGTCTTTTAACAGCAAATCGTAAATAAAGGGCAGTTGGGTAATAAAATTTTTGGCCAGTAAGGCCGGCACCAAATGTTGGGGCAAAGGCATGCCCGTTAATATTTTTATTAAATCCTGCTCCAATAAATCCAGGTGCAGTAAAATATCTTTTTCCGAATTAAACTTTTGCTCGGCCAATTCCGGAAACAGCAACTGCAAGGTATTATCCATAAACTGGCAAATAGCCGACCGGGGCACAGACGAACTGGCCTGCGCATGAGCGGCAAATAATTGCTGGGCAAATTGTTTTTTCATGTAAGAATTTACGTCTTAGAATTGAACCAGGTAAATTTCTGATTAAAAAATTTATTTATTGTTAAAAATATTAATTCTTAATTCTCTTCTACTGGTGCTGGCATTTTGTAAAGCCTAAAGGATAATAAGCTTTAATAATTCGTATTTAACATATTAATTTAAATAATGTAAATATTTTTTAAAATCTAAAGGCACGTATTTTAAGTATATTAGATTTAAAATAATAGCCAGGAAAACTTTAACCTACTTTAACTTAATGGATGCAGCCTACGAAGCAAATGCCTTATTTGAATTAGCCAACTGGCAAAAGAAAATGCTGAAGCCTCCTTCTTTGCTTAACCACGTAACCCGTAAAATGCAGGTTAAAATAAATAACCTGATTCCGGAAAAAATACACCAGGCAGTTACCGCCACCATAAAGCAAATGATTCGGGCTACTTTGTTTGGCGCTAAGTTAACCACCCTTAAAACGGTGCCTTACCAAAGCTTAAGAATAAAGGAGGCAGTAGCTTTAGACCGCATAGCCTTTTATAAAAAGTTAGCCGCCGCCGAAGGTGGCGTTACGGGTGCAGGAGGCATATTATTGGGTTTAGCCGATTTTCCGTTGTTGCTGGGTTTAAAATTAAAATTATTGTTTGATATAGCTGCTATTTACGGCTATCCGGCAGATGATTACCGCGAACGGGTTTACCTGTTGCACATTTTTCAGTTGGCGTTTAGCAGTCAGGAACACCGCCGCCAGGTATATTTGCAAATGGTAAACTGGACTGAAAAAAGCAAAACCTTACCCGACGATATTCACCAGTTTAACTGGCGCTCTTTTCAGCAGGAATACCGCGACTACATTGATTTAGCTAAAATGGCCCAACTAATTCCCGTAATCGGCGCGCCCGTAGGCGCGGTGGTAAATTACAGGCTATTGCAAAAATTAGGGATAACGGCCATGAATGCTTACCGCCTGCGCTGGCACGAAGAAAAAATAGCCTCCGGAACCGCACCCACGCTTTTGCCCCCGCTGTAAGCTATGCTCAACTGCTAAATCCAATATTTAACCTGACTTGCTATATTTTGCCTAATCTGCCCAAAGTACCGCAACCGGTTACAAACTTAAACCTATCTGTTAAGAATCAGTAAACAGGTTTATTGCATTTACAACGGCAGTTGGTTTAGCCCATAACGAATAAGTAAAATATTCAGGTATTTGCTATAATAGGCGCAACAAGCATTATAGCTTTTGTCTATAGCAAAATTTAAAACGTACAGTTAGCCTGTTTTAAATGCTGCTATTTTGCTAATTCTGGTAAAAACAACTGCAAAAAATTAACTTAAATTTTTAAATGAAAAAGCTACAAACACTTTGGGTAACAATGGCTTTGGTAACGGGCTTGTGTGCCTGTGATGCATCGCAGGCAGATAAGCCGGGTAAAAAAAATAAAAAAGATAAAAAGGAAAAGAGCCAGGATGCTGCCAGCAGCAACGTAAAAGTTTTAGACAAATGGGATCTGCCTAATATTTTGCAGGAAGTATCGGGCATTGCTTATATAGATGAAAACCGCTTTGCCTGCGTGCAGGATGAATCGGGTGTAATATTTATTTATAATACCAACACCAATAAAATTGAATCTGATATTTCTTTTGGTGCTACCGGCGATTACGAAGGCATTGCCCTGGCAGATAAGATTGCGTATGTGGTGCGCAGCGACGGCAAAATATTTGAAGTTAATGATATTACCACTAAATCGCCGCAAGTTAAAGAGTACGCCACGGCTTTAACAGCCAAAAACGATGTAGAAGGAATAACCTACGATAAAAAACAGAACCGTTTGCTGGTAGCTATTAAAGGCAACGAAACAAACAATGCTACTTTTAAAGGCATTTATGCTTTCGACCTGAAATCGAAAAAGTTAAGCAATAACCCGGTAATCAAAATAGATTTAAACGATTCCGTTTTTGCCAATGCTAAAGCTAAAAAACTAAGGTCGCGCATTCAGCCCTCCGAAATTGCCGTACATCCGGAATCTGGCGATATCTACGTACTGGAAGGATCCAACCCGCAGCTCCTGATACTCGATTCCGGTGGCGCTATTAAGAACCGTTATAAGATTAAGGGGCCTGATTTTCCGCAACCCGAAGGTATGAGCTTTAGTCCGGGGGGTGAACTTTTTATTTCAAACGAAGGGAAAAAAGCGAGTGGCAATATTCTTAAAGTTGAAATAAACTAAA
This sequence comes from Adhaeribacter rhizoryzae, assembly GCF_008629685.1. GTDB lineage: Bacteria > Bacteroidota > Bacteroidia > Cytophagales > Hymenobacteraceae > Adhaeribacter > Adhaeribacter rhizoryzae. The sequence continues at coordinate 377,015 of NZ_VWSF01000003.1, forward strand.
CACTTCTTAACCGTATTTACACGGCATTAATCTAAAAACAGGTAATTTATTGCTTTACTTAAAGTAATAAATTACCTGTTTCATTTTAATACTATTATCAAATTGAAAATGCGCCTTAGTTTCTTTTCCAATATTTTCTAAAGCATACCCACTCAACCCGGTCATTCTGAAAGAATCTTATCGGTCACCTACTAATAAGATTCTTTCAGAATGACCGCTATGAGAGATAAAGCCTTTGCTTAATTCAAAAGCGCAGTATTCATTTGATAATCGTATAAGAATGTAGTTCATGCAGTAGCGGTAATAAATTTAAAGCTTGGTTCATACATCCAGCGCAAACTTAAAACCTTTGCAATCAACAAAAGCGCCTGAGAGATAACTTTCAGGCGATTTTGTTAAACCCGATTGCTAAAATTTAATTACACCGCAGCAATTATTAATGCTCAATTACTTTAATAAGCATTCCTTTTTCTACCCGGTCGGTTAATTCCATTCCGTTCAAAATGGCTAAATCCTGCATATCGGCGCTTCTGGCTTTGTAAGTGCTTAGCGCCTGCGACAAGGTTCCGCTTTGGTTTACCGGTTTAATCCGAATACGGGCGGGTTGCCGGTTTAATTTCTCAGAATCGGTCAGTTGCCGGAAATTTTGCATAGAACTGGCAAACACATTACCGTAACTATTAAAATTCTGAGCTGTGGATATTCCCATTAAATTATAAATATTACCTCCGTATTGAATTAAATAAATCAGCGCCCGGATTGCTGGAGATTGCTGCTGCTGTTGTTGCTGCTGCTGTTGTTGCTGGGCTTGTTGTTCAGCAACCAGCGCAAAAGCCGGCAAACCATTTACACTTACTTCTTTAGATTCCAATACAGTTAACTGGTAATTTTGCACCAGTTGCTGAGCCGCAGTTTGCAGCGAAGTGCCTTGGGCCAAGGTAAGCATCATCATGGCCTGACCGTCTTTAGGGGCCATTTGTACCTGCTGCGGCGTATTTTGCACGGCCCAACCAGTTGGTACCGGAAACTGAAACTTCATTACCGGATGATAAAATACATTATTCTCAACAAAGCCCTGTTTGGGGTCTTCTCCGTAAATAATGCCATCAATCATGCGCAGGTAAGAGTCGCGGTTCACTTTTAAATTGGTAGCATTTAATTTCTGCTTCATATCGGCCGCCAACTTAGATACGGTTTCGAAACGTTCGCCGGGCGAAGGGTGCGTAGACATAAAATTTGGAATTTCGGCAGCGCCGCTTTTCTCACCCTCCCGCTCCAGCGTATGAAAAAAGCCGGCCATTTCCTGGGCATCGTACCCAATTTTCGTAGAATATTCCACGCCTAATCTATCTGATTCGCGTTCATCGTCGCGACCAAATTTAAGAAAAAGCATACCTAAGCCTTGCTGCGCCGCTTCGGCAAATTGCCCAAACTGCGGCGATACCACCATACCGGCAATTAAGCCCACCTGGGCCAGCATAGATTTACTTTGCTGCTGCGCCGAATGGCGAGCCGTAATATGACCAATTTCGTGCCCCAATACCCCGGCAAATTCGGCCTCGTTGTTAAAGTGAGCCATAATACCGCGGGTAAAATATACATAGCCTCCCGGCACCGCAAAAGCATTAATTACCGGCGAATCCACAATCTTAAATTCATATGGCAAATCGGGCCGATGCGAAACAGCCGCCATAGCTTTCCCTTTTTGGTTAATAAAACTTTGCAGTTTTGCATCGTTATAAAGCCCTAAAGAAGCTACAATCTGGGGGTCCGATTCTTTACCCATGGCTAGTTCCTGGCCTTCCGATACCAGCATAATATCTCTTTTACCGGTAACCGGGTTGGTAGCGCAGGAATTTGTCAGTAATAGCACTACCGCTAAATAAGACGTAATTACATATTTTTTCATAGTTTAAAGTAGTTAAGCCAATCTCTTCTCAAGAGCCTCTTAAAAATTATATATCTCAAAAATGTTATATACTACTAGCAACGAGAATATTTTAGAATGGTTACTACCCGGAGATGGGGAACTTTGCGGATATTACGTACAAGCCACGGCAGGCCATTTTTTACTTAACCTGCTTAATAAAAATTATTTTTTAGGCAGATTTCCTTACCGGCCTTAAAAACCTGGAAATATTTGGCGCTTACTATAACCTTAGCCTTGCGTTAGCTGTCAGAATAAAATAATACCAGCTAGTATGAAGGTTCTTCCATAGTTGATAAAAGAAATCTCCCTATCAGCTGTCATTCCGCAGGAATCTTCTGCTTAGAAGGTGTTACAGGTAAATGCCAGACTAGGTTTATTAACTGTTTACCCAACTTATGCAGAAGATTCTTTTGGAATTCTTCGAATTCTATAGAATGACTGGGTGTGGAGAAAAGCTGTTTGCTGGGCTGCTATGGAACACAATATTTACTTCTTGGTAATATTTACTGCGCGCAATTGTTGAACCCCGTATCAGCGTACGCCTGAAAAATAAAGCGCATACGCTACACGGCGTTCCCTTTAACGTTGAATATTTATAAAACAGCAATTTACCGCTACCGGCTTGGCTGCTTTTCGGTGAGGTATTTCCAGTAGCGAAGCGGAATATGGCGGAGGTGCAGTTTACGGTTTTTGCGCTCCGGAATAGTGGCGTGGCGATAATATGTTTGCCACAGCTCCTGATACAATAATTCTTGTTGCGCCAGAATATCGGCGGGTAAATTGCCGCTACGGTCGGTTACTTCTTTTTCCAGGTTAACCTGGCTTACTTTTTCCAGGTCGTAGTACAGGCCGTAATGGCGCTTGGTGTCGTAAATAAGCCAGCGCTGATCGGCGTAGCGTTTTTCGAAATGCTTGGAAATAATAGGCAGAACATTAAAATCCGGCGCAACGGTAGCGTAATACAAATCGTCGGCGGTTTTCTGAAACCGGATAAAGGCTTCCATGCGGTGGCTCTCCCGGAACACTTGTTTATTCAAGTGCGCCAATTCCCGGACACAATCAGCCGCAAAATTATCTTCGATGCTGATGGTGCTGGCAAACGCCAGTTGAGCATACTGGTAAATCAGCATTCCGATTTGCGGCTGCTCCGATAAAAAAGCTTTATACAAGTGGGTTTGGGCCGTAGCCGATATTTTTTTACCCAAACCTTGCCAAACCCTATCGGCTTTAACCTCATTGGTTACAACCAGAATAGTTTGGGTAAAAAGCCCGGGCAACTCCGCCGTAGCATGTACAATTTGGGCGGGTGCCGCCTTGCGTTCGTAAATCTCGAAAATAACGGTAAGTAAGCCCTCAAATGTGCCATCGTAAAGGTAATTAACCACCTACAGCTTTTAAAGACAACGTTTGTATACAGCGCTGTTATAATTATGAGCGGCTTCAAGGTCTTGAACCGGTATAGCAGTTTTCTTAGCCGATAAGCTTTTCAGGTGCGGAATTAACACACTCAGTTTGCAATAGCACGACATAGGGGCCAGTTTGTGATTAGCTTTCATCATGGTAGTATATAATGTATTATATATTAATAGTTTATACTCTTAATTAGTTAAAAAAGATACACCTGGCATTAACCAACCTGCTGAAATAAATCCAACTGTTGCTTTACCAGGGCACTACGGTGCGAATTTTCGCCAAATATTATTTTTCTTCGAATTACTTCTTCGGCATAATCTTTTTGTTCGAGGCTGCGGCCGTTGCAGGTAATAAAATATTTGGCCCGTTTTAGTACCACCCCAATTTTGTGCAGATGGTCGAACGAAAGGGACGTGAAACGCCGCGCCGAAACAATTTTTTTGGCCGATTTAACGCCAATACCGGGAACTCGTAAAATAAATTCGTAATCGGCGGTATTAATATCTATAGGAAATAAGTAGCGGTTGCGCAGCGCCCACGCCAGTTTCGGATCAATTTGCAGATCCAGGTTGGGGTAAAACTCGTTTACCAGTTCGTTTACATTAAAGCCGTAAAAGCGCAAAAGCCAATCGGCCTGGTAAATGCGGTTTTCGCGGATTACCGGCGTTGCCGCCAGCACCGGCAAGCGATTATCGCTAGATACCGGCACATAACCCGAGTAATAAACCCGTTTCAGTTTATAATCCTGGTACAACTGGCTGGAGAGGTGCAATATTTGTTGGTCGCTTTCGGCGGAGGCACCCACAATTAATTGGGTGCTTTGTCCGGCCGGGGCAAAACTTGGCGCCAGTTTAAACAACTTGCGCTCTTCTTTATTTTGCACTAGTTCGCGGCTAATAGCGCCCATAGGTTGCAGAATTTGCGGGTAATTTTTCTCGGGGGCTAAAGCTTGCAAACTCAACTCCGTCGGTAGTTCAATATTTACACTCAGGCGATCGGCATACAAACCGGCTTCTTTTATTAATTCTTCGCTGGCACCGGGTATGGTTTTTAAATGAATGTAGCCGTTAAACTTGTGTTCTTGGCGCAGCTTTTTGGCAATGCGTACCAGCCGCTCCATGGTATAATCCGAATCCTTAAAAATACCCGAACTCAGAAACAACCCTTCGATGTAATTGCGGCGGTAAAAATTTAAAGTCAGGTTTACTACTTCGTCTACGGTAAAGGCCGCCCGCTTTATATCGTTGCTGCGCCGGGTAACACAATACGCGCAATCAAAAATGCAGTAGTTAGTCAGTAATATTTTAAGCAGCGATACACAACGCCCGTCTTCGGTATAGCTGTGGCAAATACCCATGCCTTCGGCGTTGCCCAAGCCCTTGTTCTCGTTCTTGCGTTTACCACCGCTCGACGAGCAAGACACATCGTATTTGGCTGCATCGGCTAATATTTTTAGCTTTTCCTGAACTTTGTCATTCATATGGTCAATATTACTAAATTAATTTAGAATATCCCAAACTATTTAGCTAATATTTTTAGCTTATACTTAAAAATCTTTACTGGTTAGTACCTCATTAATTTGGTGTAGAAATAATATACCGGGTAAATTAGAACTGCGTAATACTAGAAGTAAGGGCTATTGTCGTTATTAGGTAAATAATAGCAAATTCCCCATATTTGTTCTTTATCCGCAGCAGATGAAGCGTTTAGTGGCGATACCGGATTTAATGTTAATATGATTTTTTTAAAAGGGTTATTGTTCGCTTTACTCCTCCTGGTAGCAGGAAGTAGTTTACCCATTGTTGCCCTGGCCCAAAATCCCGTTATAGTCGCCGATTCGGTTAAAAGCAAGCCATTGCCGGATACGGTATTAAAGCCTAATACTTCGGATAGAATTCTGGAAAACCTGAAACAATTATCGAAGAAAAAAACTTTCTGGGGTCGGGTTACCAAATCATTGCTCCGGTTCGATAAAAAGGCTACGACTAATTACAACAGCCCCATCTTGTTAAACACGCCTACCGAAAAGCATAACTACAAAGTAATCCGGCGCATTGATTATAAAACCCTGAACAGTTTTGGCTATTCTATTTCGGATACCACCCGCCGTCCGCGTAATTTCCTGGAAAAAGCCGGCAATTCGGTACACATTAAAACCCACCGGGGCCGCATCCGGAATACCTTACTTTTTAAAACGAATGGCATTCTGGAGCCCCTGCATTTATCGGAATCGGAGCGTTTACTGCGCCAGAAAGAATATATTCTGGATGCCCGCGTGTTGGTGAACGAAAAAACCACGACCCAGGACAGTGTAGATATTATTGTTATTACCAAAGATGTATTTAGCTTAAGCGGTTCGGTGGCGTTAAACCCAAGCCAGGCTTATGGGCGCATTGGCCTCAACGATATTAATTTCCTGGGGTTAGGTCACCAGTTCCGGAACCTGTATACGTTTGGTGTAGACTCAGTAATTAACAACGGCAACACCCGGCGCACCTGGATGTATACGGGCAGCTATACCATCGAAAATATTTACAACACGTTTGCCTCGGCCCAAGTACTTTATCGCAACGAAGCCAACTACCAGCAGCGTGGCCTGAATTTATACCGCGATTTTTATACCGCCAATACCAAATACGCCGGTGCAGCCAGTGTAAATTATTACATGCACCCCATTTATATTAAAAATGATGCTGATACCCGTCAGCGGATGAATATTGAATATATGCGTCAGGATTACTGGCTGGGTAAAGCCCACAAATTAAAATCGTATGACTTGGGGTTCGAAAATAGAGCGCGTATTATTACGGCCGGCCGTATTATTTCTACCAATTACCTCAACTCGCCTAATCAGGATTACCAAAACAACACCTTGTATATAGCCGGCATTGGTTACAGTTTCCGGAAATATTACCGGTCGCAATATTTGTTTGGTTTCGGCCGCACCGAAGATATTCCGGCCGGCAATTTATTTTCTTTGTCGGCGGGCTACGAAGCCGGGCAGTTTTATGACCGCCGTTATTTTGGCGCTAAAATGGCTTTTGGCAAGTACCGGACTAACTTCGGTTATTTATACCTGGATGCGCAATACGACACTTATCTGCGGGGTAAGCGTTGGGAACAAGGCGAATTTGCGAGCGAAATACTATACTTTACCAAATTGCTTTCGGTGGGCACCTGGCAATGGCGGCATTTTATCTGGAACCGCACCAGCATAGGCCTGAACCGGAAATACGGCGAAAATTTATTGAGCATTAATCGCCAGGAAGGTATCCGGGGTTTTCGCACACCCGAACGGGGTACCAAACGCGTTGTGCTTAATTACGAAAGTAGTTTATTTACGCCAATTTCTTTCCTGGGCTTCCGGTTGGCGCTGGTTTCTTTTGCCGATGTGGCCTGGCTGTCGCAAACCGATAAAGGCAATCCGTTTAAGCACTTGCCTTACCAGGGTTATGGTTTTGGCATCCGGTTCCGGAACGAGTATATGGCTTTTAACACCATTCAGTTATTATTGGGCTACTACCCGCAAGGCTCAGCCCCGCTCCGCAATTTTAATTCTACCCGCCCTTACTACGATTTCAACGATTTCCGCTTTACCCAACCGCTGGTACCGGATTTCAGGTAGTTAGTTTATAACTTTTATTTCCTGAATATTTAACCCATAGGCACCCTCCCTCCTTCTCTATTTGCAACACCATTAATTACAATCGTTAAAAGAAACGGGCCTTTTCATAAGCCCTGAAGGGGCGTAATAACCTAGCCCAGGGTGCAGCCCTGGGTCCTGGGCAACAAACCAATATATTCAAAAGCCCTGAAAGGGCGAAATCCCTTCTCTACTCACGCCATCTCAATATTAAATATTCTGCCCATTAAGGGCTTATAAAATATGTTTGCCTTTTTCGATGGGCTACACCCATCGCTGGGTTATTACGCCCACTTCGGGGCTTATGGGTAGTTGTTTAACTTCATTCTTTCTGGTGAAAAAAGGATTCTCGTTATTCTGAAAAGAATATTTATAAACTAAAGAATCTTTGCAAACTATTATAACCGCGGTAAATCAAACAAGATCTAGCTAAATTTTTAGGTTTATGCCTTTCGAACACCATATAATTTCACCACTATCCTACCCCCAATACAACCAATCCGGTTAAATATAGATATAAGGAATAATTAGAATAAAACACTTCCTTAAAGATTGGGAACCATGGCCAATTGCGCGCGAATAGAAGACAACGGTAAAAAACGAATAGTAATTATAGGCGGTGGGTTTGGGGGCCTGGAACTGGCAAAAAGCTTGAAAGATGCCGATGTACAAGTAGTACTGCTTGATAAGCAAAATTTCCATACGTTTCAGCCTTTGCTGTACCAGGTAGCTACGGCCGGCCTCGAAGGCGAGTCCATTATTCATCCGTTCCGGCAAATATTTGAGGCGCAACCTAATTTTTATTTTCGCTGGGCCGAGGTGCAGGCCATAGATACTACCACCCAAATGGTAGAAACCACCATTGGGTTGCTCCGCTACGACTTGCTGGTAATGGCTACCGGGGCCACCACCAATTATTTCGGCGATAAACTAATGGAGAAAGCCGCTCTGGCCATGAAAAATATTGACGATGCCCTGGAACTGCGCAACACCGTTCTCAGCAATTTTGAAAAAGCGCTGCAAATCGACGACGAAGAACAACTCAACAGTTTAATGGATTACGTAATTGTAGGTGGCGGCCCCACCGGCGTAGAGCTGGCCGGTGCTTTAAGCGAATTGCGCAAACACGTATTTCCGAAAGATTACAAAGAGCTCGATTTTATTAAAATGGATATTCATTTAATTCAGAGCGGGCCGCAACTGTTGAAAGGTATGTCGGAAGAAGCTTCGCGCAAAGCCCAGCAGTACCTCGAAGATTTTGGCGTTAAGATCTGGCTCAACCGTCGCGTGCAGTCTTACGATGGCTATACCGTTACGTTAGATACCGGCGAAACCCTGATTACCCGCACCTTAATTTGGGCAGCCGGGGTAAATGGTGCTCCTATTGCGGGTATTAAGCCCGAAAGCATTTTAAAAGGCAACCGTTTACAGGTAGATGTTTACAACCGGGTAATAGGCTACGAGAATATTTTTGCCCTTGGCGATGTAGCCGCCATGGTTACCGACGAAAATCCGCAGGGCCACCCCATGATGGCGCAACCGGCTATACAGCAGGGCAAGTTGCTGGGCAAAAATATAATTAATTTATTAGCCGGTAAATCACTGACGCCTTTCCAATACCACGACCAAGGCGCTATGGCTACTATTGGCCGCAACCACGCCGTAGCCGATTTAAAAATATTTAATAAAGAAATAAGAACGCAGGGCTTCCGGGCTTGGGTAATCTGGATGTTTATTCACCTTATTTCTATTGTGGGCTTCCGGAACCGGTTTGTGGTCCTTTTTAACTGGATTTGGAGCTATTTCAGTTTTAACAAAGGCATCCGGTTTATTCTGGGCAAAACCCACGAAAATATTCCGGTAGAAGCCGTTACGCAAAAAGCGGTAATATAAATAAGGGTTAGTTATAGTTTGGTTAGCCCCAGCAATGGTTTATTCTGCTTTCTGCAGGCATAAAAACTTTTTTACTTTTGAAAGCTATAATTCCGGTTGCCTGTTTCGGTTTAAATAATTTAAAAATAACATGCTATAAATGAGCCCTTTGAATTGATTTATTTAGATAAAAAATCATTATTTATAAATAAATAACAGTTAAAACCCAACCAGGTATATCTCACTCTCTTTTCTTTCCGTAGGTTTGTACATAAAATATTAAAAAGAAATGGTAGCCCTCGGCGATTACAACGAACTGGAAATTATTAAGCAGGTTGATTTTGGTGTTTACCTCGATTCGGAGGATGGGGAAATATTGCTGCCCCAGAAATATTTACCCGAAGATTACCGGGTAGGCGATTTATTACGGGTTTTTATTTACCGCGATTCCGAAGACCGCATTATTGCCACCACCCAGCAGCCCAAAGCCAAAGTAGGCGATTTTGCGGCGCTGGAAGTAAAACAAACAAGTAATTACGGCGCTTTTCTGGATTGGGGCCTCGAAAAAGATTTGTTTGTACCGTTTCAGAACCAGCGCGACAAAATGCAGGCAGGCCGCAAATACGTGGTGTATGTTTACCTCGACGAGAACTCGGACCGGATTGTAGCCACCGCCAAGTACGAAAAATACCTGGATAAAGACCCCGTAACTTTGCGCGAGGGCGAGGAGGTAGATTTACTTGTAGCCGGCTTTTCCGATTTGGGTATTAAAGTAATTATTAATAGCCGCTACCAGGGCATTCTGTATAAAAACGAAGTTTTCCGGCAACTACACCTCGGCGATAAAACTACCGGCTACATTCGCAAGATTAGAGAAGACCAAAAAATTGATGTAAGCCTGCAGCGCAGTGGCTACGCCGAAGTGCCCGATGCCGCAGAACAAATTCTGCAAAAGCTAAAAGCCGGCGGCGGCCAACTACCTTTATCGGATAACAGCACGCCCGAAGCTATTTACGAAATATTGGGTATGAGTAAAAAAACCTTTAAAAAAGCCTTAGGCAGCCTTTACCGGAATGGCAGGGTAAGCTTAAACCCTGATTCTATTATTTTAAAATAAGCACAATACGGCTGCTAAAAATATTTAAAAGTAAAATTAAATATTATATATAAAATTAAATATTCATCTAAATTGCAGACAGTAAGTTGCTTACCCTCATAATCAGAAATTTTAAAATATAATATGACCTTGCCTCAAAAAACGGCTCTGATTGCGGGAGCCAGCGGGTTGGTTGGCAGTTATTGCCTGCGCTTGTTATTACAAAGCAACCGGTACGATAAAGTAATTGCCATTGGCCGGAAAGCCTTGCCCATGCAGCATCCTAAACTTAGGCAGTTAATAATAGATTTTAATAAACTAGATACCTATAAGCACAGCCTGATTGCCGATGATATTTATTGCTGCCTGGGTACTACCATTAAAGAGGCTGGTTCTAAAGAAAATTTTTATCAGGTAGATCATACCTACGTGGTTAATTTTGCGGCTATTACTTCGGCTAATTTTGCTTCTCAGTTTTTGGTGGTGTCTTCACTGGGAGCTAACGCCAACTCACCTATTTTTTACAGCCGGGTAAAAGGCCAGATGGAAAACACCGTTCAACCTATGCCGTTTTTAGGCGTTCATATATTTCAGCCTTCCTTGTTGCTGGGTCCGCGCCAGCAAAAACGTTTTGGTGAAAATATTGGTGCAGTGCTCATGAAAACAGTTGGCTTCCTGTTGGTAGGGCCTTTAAAGAAATACAAAGCCATTGCAGCCGAAGATGTAGCCAAAGCCATGTTGTACGCCGCCACGCAAGACGGTGCCGGCATTAAAATGCACGATACCGAAACTATCCGGAAAGAAGCCTCTTTACTGAACCTTTAGCCCGCAAATTCAACCTTACATAAAAAACAACACAACTTATCGGAATTAATTATTAGAGAAAAAATATCTTCTTTCCTCGCCTAAGTCTAAAATGGTTTAGAATTGATTGTTTTTTTTGATTGATTGCCGGCAAGTACTGTTCCTATCTATACCAAGTATAATTTTATAACCACCTTTAATTACCTGCGTATTGTTGGGTTACCAAACCTAAACGCATGAGCCCTTACCCACCGGTACGTTTAAAATCATTATTCCCCAGAGCCACCAAATACGACCAGAAATGGGTTACGCAGCACTCCATGGGTGAGAATGTACTTTTTAACCTGGAGAGTTTAACGGCTATTCTGCCCTTAAAAGCCGGTATGCGGGTTTTGGATTTAGGCTGCGGCAAAGCCATTAGCTCTATTTTTTTAGCCAAAGAATTTAAGGTGCAGGTTTGGGCCGTTGACGAAGCCATCTCCCCCGCCGATAACCTGGCCCGCATTACTGAAGCTGATTGTGAAAATCAAGTTTTTCCGTTGCAGGCCGATGCGCGCAGTTTACCTTTTGCCGAAGGTTTTTTTGATGCCATAATCGTGATTGATTCTTACACCTATTTTGGCACCGACGAAAAGTACCTGCCATATATTTGCCGTTTTTTAAAACCGGACGGTTACATAGCTATTGCGGATGTTTGCTTTAAAGAAGAAATTGAAACCCTGCACCAGGTACCGGCCTTTTTACGCAAAGATTTTCAGGATTACTGGTATTTTATACATTCGGTAGATTGGTGGCGCAAGCTTTGGGAAAAAACCGGCCTGGTTACCATTAAAGCTGCCGAAATATTGCCGGCCGCACCAGTTATCCGGGAACAATATATTAAAGATTTTGCCGCTTCGGGTAAAAAAGATCCTTTTGCCAAAGCCCTACAGAAAGATACCAAAGAGGTTATTTCCTTTTTCCGGTTGGTTGGGCAGCGTACTTCCAAAGAAGTTTACCTCCAGTCTTACAAGTAAATATTCATTACTAAGCTTATTCTTAAAGCTTTTTAGCATTTAAAAAATGCATGAATGCATTGTTCTTGCTGCGGAGACACCAGCAAGTAGTTTGGCAGTAGCATTAAAATTGGCGGTGATAACACCATAGCCGTTAGGCTAAGAGAAAAGAATTACGACATGCATCTTACCTCAATCGCCTGCCTTTGCATTGCCCCTGACTTTAGTCAGAGGTACGGAATATTTCCCCTGATCGGCCCTTAAATCCGGGGCTAAAGCACCCGGGCAATACATTGCTGCGCTTAACCTGCATGCCATTGGTGATAACGCCATTAATGACACCAGATTCTGTTCGAAACAGAAAAACCCATTTTAAACCTTCCCTCAGTTAACCCAACTGGCTTTAAAATATTAACTTAATATTTTTAAGGCCGTTATACAAATATCAAGACCTCAAGAGTTCCACACAAACAACTAGATACTAACTAAAACTAAGAGCAAGCAAATGACATAAAGCTACAAAATAATGCTTAACAGAACTTGGCGATTAACGCTAGTAATGGGTTGGTGTTGGTTGGTTTTGCCATTTTGGACGATAGCGCAAACGATTCACCCGCAAGTACCGCGCTTACTGCAAGCGCTGGAACATTACCGCCAATTGGCGGCGCAAAACACCTGGGCCAGCTTCCCGGCAGATATTTTTTTGCTTCCCGGTACCAGTAGTCCGCACATTCCTAATCTCCGGCATAATCTTTTATTAACCCACGACCTGCCCCAGCCCGATACCAGTTCGCTTCTTTTGTATGATAATGCTTTACTAGCGGCGGTTATTAAATTTCAGGAGCGGCACGGCCTAAAACCCGATGGGAAAGTAGGAAGATTAACCATAGAAGCGCTGAATATTACACCAACCCAGCGCATCCGGCAACTAGAGTTTAATTTGCGCCGTTGGCAGGCCGATACCATAGCCCTTACTGCTCAGCGGGTACTGTTAAATATTCCGGATTTTACCTTAAAGTTACTCGATGGCAATTACCAATTGGTATGGCAAACCCGCGTAATTGTGGGGCAACCGCAAACCGGCCGGCAAACGGCCTTGCTCACCAGCAAACTTGCTTACCTGGTTTTAAACCCAACCTGGAATATTCCGGCCAGCATCATCCGGAAAGAAATTATACCGGTACTTAAGAAAGACCCATATTACCTGGCCCATAACCAGATGCGCGTGTACAAAATTAAGCAAGGTAAAAAATATCCGGTTTCGGTTAGGAGTATAAACTGGCAAACCGCCAACCCGGAGCGCGATTCTCTTATGATAATACAAGCCCCCGGCAAAGACAATGCCCTGGGCCGTATTAAGTTTATTTTTGATAACGCTTACCAGATTTACCTGCACGACACTCCGGATAAAGATTTATTTAACCAGGAAGTACGCCATTACAGCCACGGGTGCGTTCGGGTACAAAACCCCGAAATGCTGGCGGCTTACCTGCTTAACCAAAACTGGCAACAAAAACTACCCAAACCACTAGAATTTAAAGAAAGTCGCGCAGAAAAGATTGTTTACCTGCCCAAGCCGCTGCCCATTAAAATTGGTTATTTTACCAGTTGGGTAAACGACAAAGGGTTGGTGCAGTTTCGGGCCGATATTTATAACCTGGACCACTTTAATCCGGCTTTTGAAATTTCTGGCACTAAATAAAAACCGGCAACTTCATTCTTTAGCCCTCAAAAATAGAACGCCAAAAGCTATTATCTTTTGTAAAGATAAATTTGCACTACCAACTTTCTTTTTTATATTTAGTGTGCGTTTTTATATTTTAAGCAGTTGTGCGACAGAAAAGCTACCTTATTACCCTGTTTATTTTCTTACCATTTTTTTGCCTGGCCCAATTGGCCCAACAGCTTAATTTTCAAAATTCCCTTACCGATCAAGGCATTATTAATTCTACCGTTTACCATTCCCTGCAGGGTCCGCAAGGCTTTATCTGGTTTGCTACTGAGTCGGGTGTACTGCGGTTCGATGGCAACGAGTACAAACACTTTACCGTAGACGACGGCCTATCTGATAACGAAGTCCTAAAAATACACGCCGATTCAAAGAACCGCATCTGGTTTCTGACCTTATCGGGGAAGTTAAGCTATTATTTAAATGGCAAATTTTACAACGCCGGCAACGACGAACTGATTCGTAAAACCAGCATCAACTCGGCTTTTACTTCTTTTTACGAAGACAAACAGCACAATATCTGGTTTTTAGCCCTCGATAATATTTGTATTAAAATATCGCCGCAAAATAAAGTTACCCGGCTCGATTTGGGCAATAAACTACAGGGGCGTGAATGCTTTTTTTACGAAGATGCGCAGGATGGCTTAATAATAGTATCCAGAAGTGGGTTTTATCAGATAGCCGGCGATAAACAAATGCTGCTCAAATACCCTTTTAGCCTTTCTAAAAGCAAGAGTTATGCTTATACCTCCGGTGGTGGTATTTTATTTTTAGCAGCCGAAGGCATTGTACACATGCAGAATGGCGAGCAGCAATTAATGATCCCGGCCCGCTACCTGCCAGCTACCGATTTGTTAAGCTATTTACTGCTGGATAAACACAACAATTTATGGATAAATACACTGGGTACCGGCACTTACTTATTCGCTGATTTATTTAATTACCCTAAATCTTACAAGCAATATTTGCCCGGCTCCATTATTACCGGGGCGTTGCACGACAACGAAGACAATATCTGGTTTACCACCATCGGCGAAGGCACCTATATGTTACCGGCTAATTATTTAAAGGTAGTTTCGTTAACCACTGCCCAGGGTTTATCTTCCAACAAAATATATTCGATAACCAAAGATAGTGATAACAATATTTGGCTGGGTATGGAAAAAGGCATTATAAATGTGCTAAAACCCAATGGCATTACGAAACTAGATGCTAATTACCAGAAAGATATTTACAACCGGGTAAACCAAATGATGGAAGATAAAGCCCGTAATATTTGGTGTGCTACCGATAAAGGCACCATTGTTTTCCTCAAAAATAAAAATTATAAAAAAGCCGTCATTCGCAGTTCGGTGGGGTACGATTACCCGGCTAAGGTTGTAGGCCAGGCAGCAGACAAGGATATTTATTATGTATATTCTTCCGGCATTCAGAAAATATCAAAAGAAAACCTAAACCAAGGGCATTTTCAATCCGAAACCATACCCGATTTCCCGCGGGTAAGAACTTTTACGCATTTTCTGGATCAGGCAGATAGTACTTTGTGGTTCGCCAATGTGCGGGGGCTGCACAGTTACAAAAAAAACCAGATTACTTCCTATGGCCGGCTAGATACCTTACTTACCCAACGCATTACCCAAATTACCCAAACCCCCGATAAAATATTAGTACTGGCAACCCATGGCTACGGTATTATACTTTTTAAAAACAATAAAATAATCAGGCGCATAACCCGGCAACATGGCCTGCCCGATAATATTTGCAAAAAAGTGTTTGTGAAAGATAGTATTATCTGGGTTGCTACTAATAATGGTATTTGCCACATTAATTACAAAAGCAACAGAAAACCAGAATTATTAACAGTTTCGGATGGTATTATCAGCAATGAAATAAATGATATTTACGTAGATGCCGAAAAAATTTATATTGCTACCCCTTTAGGGCTGAGTATATTAAATAACAGCAATAATTTAAAAAGAATAGAATCGAAACCGCCTATGGTGCAAATAAGCCAGGTTAGCACCAAGACCGAAACGTTAAACCTAAACCGCAAAGTTAACCTCTCTTACGACGACAACCAGCTCTTTATTAAGTTTATAGCCATTACGTTTCAGGACCCAAAAAATATTACTTATCAGTACCGGCTTAAAGATGACAAAGCGGGCTGGATAGAAACTAAAAATAATTATGTAGACTTTTCGTCGCTGAGTACCGGTAACCACATTTTTGAAGTACGGGCCAGAAAAATAAATAGTAAGTGGAGCGAAACTGCCAGTTTCCGGTTTAGCATTACGCCGCCTTTCTGGCATACCTGGTGGTTTGTTGGCTTGGTGCTATGCTTGATAACTTTACTAATAGTGGGCCTGGTACGCTATGTAACGGCTTTTCAGTACCGGCAGCAATTACGCAAAATGGAAACCGAACAGCGGCTACAGCACGAACGGGAGCGAATTGCCCGCGATCTGCACGACAATGTAGGTTCGCAATTGGCCTATATTATTAACTCGCTCGACGATACCCCAGCTACCAACGAGGTTTTAACCAGTACTAAAACCAATCACCTGCGCGAATTTACCAAGCAAACCATTAACCAGCTCCGCGAAACCATTTGGGCCATTAGGCAGGAAAATATTAGCATTGGCGAGTTGGTAACCAAAGTGCAAAAGCTAATCTGGCAGCTCACCCGCTATAAATCTAATTTTAAGCACGAAATAAAGGTTGATGGCGACCAGGAAATAAAGCTATCGCCGTTGCAGGCCTTAAATCTTTACCGCATTGTACAGGAAGCCATTAACAACGTTTTTAACCACAGTTTAGCCGATACCATTAAAATTACTTTTAATGTAAATGCCCCCAAGTCGCTCGACATTACCATTGCCGATAACGGCATAGGCTTTGATACCGGTAACACCCATCTGGATAGTTACGGATTGCTGAACATGCAGGAAAGAGCCAACGAAATACCAGCGCAGTTTTCTATTATTTCGGCTAAAGGCAAGGGTACCCGCATAAAATTAAAAGTAGATCTGTAAAAAAGCGAACATTTTAGGGTGCAACAAATGTTGTACATACACCTATAAATAGAATATAAATAAATGATGTTTTGCTGAAGTAACTTATAACCCGGATTTAAAGATTATATTAGAAAAAATAAATTAAGTAAATCTGCTGCGAACCAGCCAACTTTCATTATTTCGAGCTTTAGGGCTTCACAACAGATTAATTTAAAAATAAAAACTTGGTTTAAACTTTACTTAAAATTACGCATGCCCCGACTGGCTATTGTTGAAGATAATTTGTTGCTGCGGAAAAACTTAATCCAGCGTTTATCTGGTTACCCGGATTTAGAGATTGTATTGGTTTGTACGCACGGCAAGCAATTTGTGGAAGCTTTACCTGCTTTGCCGCCGGATAAGATGCCCGAAGTAGTGCTGATGGATGTAGCCATGGACGTGATGAACGGCATTGAAGCTACTATAATTGCCAAAGAAAAATATCCTAATCTGCATATTTTAATGCTCAGCGTTTTCGACGATGACGACCGGGTTTTTAATGCCATTCAGGCCGGCGCCAGCGGGTATTTATTAAAAGAAGAAACGGCCGCTGCCCTGGTTTCGGCTATTCAGGGGGCTATGGAAGGAAAAGCTTATATGTCGCCGCCTATTGCAAAAAAAACCCTGGAATTTGTGCGGCAATCGCTAATGGTGGCCGCTACCCGTAAAGCCCAAATTCAGGATACGCCTAACCTGAGCAAACGAGAGCTGGAAATATTACAGATGCTATCGCAGGGCCTAACGTACCAGCATATTTCTACTTGCTTGTATTTAAGCGAATATACGGTGCAAACCCACGTAAAAAATATTTACAGTAAAATGCACGTTTCCAATAAGGTAGATGCCATTCGTAAAGCCCTGGAAAATAAGTGGTTCGAAAAATCTAAAAACTACTAATATAAATTCGTACTGCGTTATTTTAAAGTATTCCCAGATGCAGCAAGGCATCGCCCTGGTTTACCACCGGCATCCGGTTTAACCCAATTACATAACCGGCTTTAGGTGCTTTTATCCGCACAGACATTAACCCGTACGGATCGGCAATGCTGCCAATAATTTGGTTCTTTTGAATAAATTCGCCTAAAGCAATCTGGCACCAGAACAAGCCCGCTACTTTGGCCCGCACCCAGGAAGTTTTCTGGCAAATAATGGCCGGTTTCGCCGGCGCCGCCGTACTTTTTTGCATCTGTAAATAACTCAAAATCCTGGCGGTGCCGTCTATGCCTTCCTGAATACCAGTTTCATCAAACCGCAACGATTCCCCGGCTTCAAAAACAATAATATTTTTACCGTATTTAGAGGCTTCTTTGCGCAACGAACTGGGCCGGAGACTTGCGTTAATAATAAAAGGTGCGCCAAACGCATCGGCCAGCTTGGCGGCTTTGGTGTTAGCTAGTAAACACCGCACCTGCGGATAATTGGCCCGGCTGGCGCCACCCGTATGAAAATCAAGACCGTAATCAACCCAAGGTAATATTTCTTTCACAAACTTATGGGCCACGCGGCTGGCCAAAGAACCTTGCTCATTTCCCGGAAAACTCCGGTTCACATCCTTGCCATCGGGTACTTCTCTTGAAAAATTTAAAAAGCCGTAAATATTAAGAACCGGTATGGCTATAATGGTGCCGCGCTCCGGCCGCAGCATTTTCCGGCGTAGCATCCGGCGCACAATCTCAATGCCGTTAACTTCGTCGCCGTGCATGCCGGCCATCAGCAATAAAACCGGGCCGTCTTCAGCTCCCCGGAAAACATGCACCGGAATATCAATAACTGTACCGCTGGGCAGTCGCGAAATATTCAGGCGAATTAACACCTGCTGGCCTAAACCAATTTCCTGCTTGTTAATGGTAATTACCTGCGGCATTTATTCGCGTTGTTTTTGCTTAGCTTTTTTCTTTAACACCAGTGCTTCGGTATACTGAATTATTTTACTCGCAATATCGAGGTTGGTAGATTTTTCGATACCTTCCAGGCCCGGCGAAGAGTTTACTTCCAGAATTAAGGGTCCGCGTTTAGATTGCAGCATATCTACGCCGGCAATTGCCAGGTCCAGGGTTTTGGCGGCAAGTAAAGCGGCGGCTTTCTCGGCCCGCGAAAGTTTTATGAGCGTGCCCGTGCCGCCCCGGTGTAAGTTAGACCGGAACTCGCCTTCTTTGCCCTGCCTTTTCATGGCGCCTACTACTTCGCCGTTCACAATAAACGCCCGTATATCGGCTCCCTTCGATTCCGAAATAAATTCCTGCACAATAATACGGGCCTTCAGGTTATGAAACGCTTCAATTACCGATTCAGCCGCTTTTTCGGTTTCGGCCAGCACCACGCCCAAACCTTGTGTTCCTTCGAGTAATTTAATTACCACCGGCGCGCCGCCTACCTGGTTTACCAGTTGTTTGCTGTCTTTAGAATAATTGGTAAAAGCCGTTTTAGGCATGCCTAAACCCGCCCTAGATAAATTTTGCATGGTACGCAATTTATCTCTGGAGCGAACTATGGCCTGCGACCCGACCGCACTTTTTACTTTCATCATTTCGAACTGGCGCACTACGGCCGTACCGTAAAAAGTAACCGAAGCCCCAATGCGGGGAATTACCGCATCTATACCCGTTAATAAATTTCCTTTGTACATAATAGCCGGCTGCCCGGCTTCAATAATTAAATCGCACTTAAGATGGTCTAGTACCACCACCTCGTGCCCGCGGGCCTGCGCCGCCTCTACCAAACGCCGGGTAGAATACAACTTTGCATTACGGGACAGAATGGCTATTTTCATAAATTATTCTTTTTCTTCTTTTTATTAGCTTTCTTTTTTCTTTTCAGGGCTACGTTCTTTTTAGAAACATCTACAATAAAATTATTCTGCAGCAGCGAACGCCCAATTAATACCGGATATTTTAAATCGCGCCTATCCGATAAAGAAAAGTCCGTTTGAATTATTTCTTCGTACAACTGAATCTGCGTTCGGATAACGTATCTTTCCTGTACATCGCCGAACGAACTTTTAATATCGCGCAAGGTAAATTCTTTAAACTCAAATAATTTATTATTGTACTGCGGATGCGAGGGGTCGAGCAACTGAAACCGGATTACCCGGCTGCCATCGGCCAATGTAGCTTCCTGAATGTTAGAACAATGGATAGCCGAGGTATATGCCCCGGTATCTATTTTGGCTTCTACCTCGAACAGCTGCAAAACCGGGAAATTTACCATTTCCCGCCGGCCAATTAATTTTTTTGTTTCTTCGTCCATGAGCGAGCCCGAATGTAAGAATTATTTATTCAATCTTTTATTATGGTTATTTAACCTTTTCTTTTAGCCAAACACCGCCTTACGCAGGATTTACGTATAGTAAAATGATAATCTGGCAGATCTGGATTTTAAGCAGATTGCCATTCACGCTTTAATTATCTGCACTATGAAAAAACTTTGGCTTTCCGCTGTTCTCTTACTGGTTGTTCTGTTGCGGGCAGGCTTGCCAGATACTTCCCATGCTGCTCCGTATTATAATAAATATGCTTCCCCCATAAACGTACTAGCCCGTGGGGCAGCTACCCCGGATGAGCTCGCAAAATCTTTGTTATTAGCGATACAGGAAAATAATACCAGTGGGTTAAATGCCTTTTTACTCGACGAAAAAGAAATGGTTCTGTTAAAAAATAAAGGCTCGGAAGATATGAAAGCTTTCCTGGAAAATAGGACGGCTACCGATTTACAGGACAACTTCCGGCGTAATTACCAAACCCTGGTAGAACAAGGTGTTAGCCAAACCATTAACTGGTCGGAGTATGCCGTAAGCGAAGCCCGGCTGGGTAAAGGCTCGGCTAAAAATGCCTTTCTGCAACCATTAACCGTACTTTTAACCAATAATCAGCAACAATCGGTTGAGCTTTTATTAGAAACAATAAAACTAAATAACCGCTATTACCTGTTCCGGCAGCTAGAACTTAAGTCGCAGAAGAAAATTTAAAAAAGTTAATATTTAACGAAAAACTTCTTGGTGGCGGCGCAGGTAACCGGCTACATCGTGCAGCAAAAAGGTATGGCCGGTTTTCAGAAGCACCAACTCGCAATTTTGTAAAGCTTTGATAAATATCTGTAAGCTGTGCTGCGGAATTACTTTATCGAACTCGCCCAGAAACAGGTAAACTTTGGTGTTGTGCTGGTTAAGTAATTTTACAATGGCGCGAATATCGAAAGTAAGCTGGCTAAAGCCCATCCAGCTTTTGTAAATGCGCAAGCGTTTGGGCGTTGATTCCATGTGCCAGTTGGCAAAGCGCAGCAGCCCTTTATCTACTACATTATACCTATCGAGCAATTTCACAAACCGGAAAAAAGGTACCGGCCGGAGTACGGTACGTTTAAACATGCCTTGCAGCCAACCCGGATACGTAGCCATGCTGTACCAGAAATTTGTTTTAATGCCATCGGGCGCTACCAGCAATACTTTTTCTATCAACTGCGGAAATCCTTCGATTAACGTAAGCGCAAATTTACCACCCATGCTAAAAGCCATTACCGAGAACCGGGTAATATTTTCTTCCTCTAACAACTGCTGAATCATGGCACACAAAAATTCTTTACGCAAAGGCCATTTAGACTTGGGCAGCTTGCTTTTAGCATGAAAAAATAAATCGAAGGCGTAAATGGTGCAGTCGGGTTTTAAAGCATCGGCCAGCACATGAAAATGGCTCCCCTCCTGTCCGTATCCGTGAAAAGCAAATACAACGTGCTTACCCCGGCCAAAAACCTGGTAATGTAGCTTCGCATTTTCCCGCTGAATGATTGGCAATGGTTAAGTAATGAGTTATAAGTGGTAAGTAATAAGTTTTAAGCAGGCCGATGGCCGAGGTAGCAATACGGGAATATTAAGGTGGTAGTTAGTTTTACTGCCTTTGATAAAAATTATTATTTGTGAAGTATTTTTTTCACTTATAATATTTAGGCTTCAAATACAAGTATGATAAAGTCAGGATTAATGCTGGAACCAGCATTAAAGACCAATTTATTATGTCTATATTTTTCCTATACGGCAAATTATTGATAATTAAAAACATTATCAGAGTCGTCAGGATGTAGATTGCAGTTAATAATCCTTTTCCTTTTAGATTTAAGTTTATTGTAATGAGTACGATAACAAAGCAAATAATTGAAACTATTTCAATAAGCAATGTATAGATAACTTCTTCTCCGTGAGCAAATGAAAGCGTTGGGATTAATAGTAGAATTGTTAAAAGAGCAGCTATATTATTTCTCATCTAAACTTATTCTTAAGTTTATGGTTTACCGCTAACTAGGATATAAATACTATATCTTCGACACGCCACCCGAAACTACAAACTTCATTACTTCGCTGCTGGGCAGTTCCAGGAAAGTAATGTTTTCTTTAGGTACTACCCACAGTTTACCCGAAAAATTATAGGAGTCCGGGAAGTAGACGGCCATGTTATCGTCCATGTTGATGACTACGAGGCTATCCTGGGTAACAAAGCCTACGCTGTACAAAAGTGGTTCGGCTTGCATTTTAACCAACACCGGCCGGCTAAACTTCTGGTTATCGCCGACAAAGGCATCGAATAAATCTTTTATAGAAGAGTATATAATGCTAACAATGGGCACCCGATTGAAGATGCGCTCGGTAATAATAAAAAAAGGCCTTACCAGAAACGAGCTTCCAATAAAGCCTATGAGCGTGAGCATTAAAATCATGACCAAAATACCCAGGCCCGGAATGTGGTAACCGGCAATATTCAGGTCGAATAAATCATCCAGCCAGTTAAGCATGGCCAGAATAATATAAATCGTAAGCGCAATGGGAGCCATAATCAGGAGCCCATTCAGGAAATATCGGAAGAATCGTTTCATCTGTTTGGAGGAGCGTTTTTTAACACCCTTGGCCCGGCCCATAATTATTTTACAGGCTCAAGCACCGGCTGCTCCAGCGCCTGGATGCTATCGGCTACCTGCTGCATGAGCCACATGGGCGTAGAAGTAGCGCCGCAAATTCCTACCGATTGGTAACCCTGAAACCAGGCTGGGTCCAGTTCATCCTCGTTCTCCACAAAATAACTCCGGGAATTTACCTGCTGGCACACACTGTATAGGGCCTTGCCGTTAGAACTTTTTTTGCCGCTCACAAACACAATAACATCGTGCTCAGTAGCAAATTTATTGAGCTGTGGTTCGCGGTTAGATACCTGGCGGCAAATACTGTCGTTGGCATCAAACTCGGTTAAATCGCCTTTAGCCTGCGCAATGCGTTCTTCTATCTGGGCTTTAATATTGTAAAAACCTTTGGTGCTTTTGGTGGTCTGGCTGAAAAGAGTAACCGGGCGGGTAAAATCTATTTTGTCTAGATCGGCTTCGGTGGTAACAATAATGGCTTCGTCGTGGGTTTGCCCGGCAATGCCAATTACTTCGGCGTGGCCCTGCTGACCGTAAATAACTATTTGCCCGTTCTGCGCCCGCATGTCGTCGTAGGCGTGCTTAACCCGGTTTTGCAGTTTTAATACTACCGGGCACGAGGCATCAATCAGTTCAATATTATTTTTTAAGGCTAACTGGTAGGTTTCGGGTGGTTCGCCGTGCGCCCGTATCAGCACTTTGCAATCGTGTAATTCTTTTAACTGATCCCGGTCTATTATGCGCAAACCTTTCTTATATAGCCGGTTTACCTCCATGCTGTTGTGCACAATATCGCCTAGGCAATATAATTCCGGAACGTTTGCCATTTCGTCTTCCGCCATCTGAATGGCAAATTCAACGCCGAAGCAATATCCCGAATTTTTATCTATGGTTATGGTCATTTTCTGTATTACGAAGCTGCTGCATTATTTTAAACCAGAAAGAAATAGTCAATAATTAAGCCAGGTTCGGGTAAAATATTGGTTTACTATTTATATAAGATTAATTCGTTTCGGATAATTCCCGCTGAAATATTTGCGATGCAACCATTTCCAAAACAAAATCAACTTGCTCATCTATGGTAATAAAAGTGGTATCGAGTAACCTGGCATCGGGAGCTTGCACCAACGGACTTTCTTTCCGGGTTGAGTCAATTAGGTCGCGTTTCTGTAAATTCTGAACAATTTCGTCTATCGGCACCAGCTCGCCTTTGTCCAGCAACTCATCCTGACGCCGTTTGGCCCGGGTATACACTTCGGCGGTCATAAACACTTTCACTTCGGCATCCGGAAAAACGGTAGTACCAATATCGCGACCATCCATTACCACGCCTCTTTTCTTAGCCATTTTCTGCTGCTGCTTTACCAAACAATGGCGCACTTCCGGAATAACACTTACCTCGCTTACTTTATTGGAGATATACATTTTCCGGATTTCGTCTTCTACGTTTAAGCCGTTCAGAAAAACTTCGTTGCGTTGAGTTTTGGCGTTCCGTTCGAAAGTAATGTGAATATCGGATAAAGCCTGGTTTATTTTTTTAGGATTGGTTAAATCAATATAATGTTCGAGAAAATAAAGGGTAACCGCCCGGTACATAGCGCCGGTATCTATGTATGCGTAATGCAGCTCTTTGGCTACTATTTTCGCAGTAGTACTTTTTCCACACGACGAATATCCGTCAATAGCTACTACAATCTTTTTCATATAAAAAGCTGCTGGTTAATCTGAATTATTTTTCGTTGCACGGACAAGGCATTGCTTTTCCTTTCCGCATCTTCTTTTTATAAGCCATGGTTTTTTTAGTCAGCGATGCTTTCCGGTTGCAGGCCATTTCGGCCGAGCTGCCACCTAAAAACAACAAGAGCATAAAACCCCACCCTATTTTTTTTAACATCATTTAAAAACTATTTTAAAACAGAACCTGAACCAGTACTGCATTTAAGTATAGCTGCCAGAAAAACGAACCTAAATTTTAAAAGTTTAAATAAACCGCTAAATAGTAAGTCCTCAGCTCTTTGCCTGTTTTCTGTCCATACGTAATCAATGCCTCAAAAATACGAAAAGAGATTAACTATTATTGTTTATTTAGCAGTAAGCCGCCGAATAAAGTACTTAACGTGCATTGCTGCCCTATTCTGTTAATTAACTGGCACCAGAGCTTCGGTGCTAATTTGTTTTTGTTACCAGCCGAAATCTTTGTTGGTTTTGGCAACGTGGCAATTATGGCAAAGCATCTGAAAATTAGAGAGCCAGCAGCCGCCACCGCCGTATTTTACGGGTATTATGTGGTCTACTTTTAAATCGCGACGAGCCCGGCAAACGGTACATTTCCGGCCCTGGTACTTGGCCACGTAATATTCAAACGTACCAACCTGCCCATCAATAATGGCCCAAACGGCTGTAGCAAATTTAGTACAATCGTTAGTAGCCCACCGTCTGCGCCGGCCCGCAAGTACGGCTCCGCAGCCACAAGAACAAAGCCCATCTTTGCGGTCCGGAAACATATCCGGGAAAGCTAAATGGGCCTGAATGCGCCGGTAAGGATTAATTTGTACCTGCTCGTAAATTCCACCTGGGTCGAAAAATATTACCCGCTCCTGCCAGCCATATTTTAGTTTAAGCTTTTTAAAAGGTAAAGGTTCTGCCAGGAATTTGCTATTAGGTGGCAGGTTAATTTCCGCTTGCATTAATATTTATAAAATCTTTCAATATTTTATTCTAGCGTAAAATTACGGAACCTACGCCCAAGTGCAACTAACATTCTTAGCTGAAATCACATTTGCAATTCTATAATATTTCTGTAAAAGCATTTGGTACACTCCGGATTTTGGAAGAACCCGTATGGCTATTTGTTTAAAATTATAGTTTATTTTGTTTTTACAAACGTATGTAATTACCCAAACCCAGCATTTAAGCCACATGCCAACTTACCCGAAAGACTTTAGCATTAGCGGAAAAATAGTAGATGTTTTGCACCACCAAATTATAGAAGGCACGCTGGAGGTGGTAAACGGCAAAATTCATAAAATAACCCCGGGCCCGGTTACGGCACAGCAATATATTTTACCGGGCTTTATTGATGCCCACGTCCACATCGAAAGCTCAATGCTGGTGCCCTCCGAATTTGCCCGGCTAGCCGTGGTACACGGCACGGTAGCTACGGTTTCTGATCCGCACGAAATTGGCAATGTACTGGGGCTAAAAGGCGTAGAATACATGATTCAGAACGGGGCTAAAGTACCTTTTAAGTTTTATTTTGGAGCACCGTCGTGTGTACCGGCTACTTCTTTCGAAACAGCCGGTGCCGAAATCACGCCCGACGACATAGAAGAATTATTTCAGCGGAGCGAGATTAAATATTTGGCCGAAATGATGAACTGGCCCGGGGTGCTGCACCAGGATGCAACGGTTGTGCAGAAAATTACCTTAGCGCAAAAATTTGGCAAGCAGGTAGATGGGCACGCGCCCGGTTTGCGCGGCGAGCAGGCGCGGCAATATATTGCGGCCGGCATTAGCACCGATCACGAATGTTTTACTGCCGAAGAAGCCTTAGACAAGCTGGCCTACGGCATGAAAATATTGATTAGAGAAGGCAGCGCCGCCCGCAATTTTGAAGCTTTAATTGGTTTGTTGCCCGACTACCCGGACCGGATGATGTTTTGCTCTGATGATAAACACCCCGACAACCTGGTGGAAGGCCATATAAATACGCTGGTAAAAAGAGCTTTAGCCAAAGAGATTGATTTGTTTAAAATATTGCAAGCCGCCTGCGTAAACCCGGTGCAACATTACGACCTGGAAGTAGGCCTTTTACAACAGAACGATCCGGCCGATTTTATTGTGGTAGATAACCTGAGCGACTTTAATGTGCTGCAAACCTATATTAATGGTTTTCTGGTAGCCGAAAATGGCCGTACAACTATTCCGTACACCGCCAGCGAAATCGTGAATAATTTTAATACACAGCTTAAAACCCTAAGTCAGTTCCGGGTACCGGCCCCAGCAAATGCCGCCTATTTAAACGTAATAGAAGCAGCCGACGGACAATTAATAACCAAAGGAACCCGGGTTAAGGCTACTATACAAATTGGTGCAGCAATAGCCAACGTGGCCGAAGATGTGCTGAAAATAGCGGTGGTTAACCGGTACCAAAACACTGAACCTGCGTTGGCTTTTATCCGGAATGTAGGCTTAAAAGAAGGTGCCATCGCTTCCTCGGTGGCCCACGACTCGCATAATATTATTGTAGTGGGCGTAGATGACGAAAGCATTTGCCGGGCAGTAAACTTAATTATTAGCGCTAAAGGCGGGATTGCTGCAGTGGGTAATGAATTCGAAAAAATATTGCCTTTGGCGGTAGCCGGTATTATGTCTGATGCGGATGGTTACGAGGTTGCCAAAGCTTACTCGGAACTAGACGGTTTAGCAAAAAAAATGGGTAGTACCTTGCAATCGCCGTTTATGACGCTTTCTTTTATGGCCTTACTCGTAATTCCGGCCCTTAAGCTAAGCGACAAAGGCCTTTTCGATGGCAATCAGTTCAAATTCACCTCGTTGTTTGTGCCGGAATAAATATTTCGGCTAAAAGCAACCTTGTATGAATACTCACTAAAAAGCACAAAAATTAGTCTAAAGTAAGTAATTCAAAACACTTTTGGCTACTTTGAGTAAGTATACAGTAGTAGCTATATATTTCAGAATAGAAGCGTTGCTAAATTTTAGCGCATAAACGCCTAACCGCCGTTGCCCGTAACTTATGCTGACCGAAACCTTGATTATGATGCTGGTGGGATTGCTGGTAAGTACTTTTGGTACGGTAGTCGGGTTTGGCGGCGGGGTATTTATGGTACCCATTCTGATTTTATTCTTTCATTTTCCTATTGAAATTGCCATAGGTACCACCATGTCGGCCATGCTTCCGGCATCCTTAATTGCTTCTTTTTTTAATTACCGCGAAAAAAATATTGATTATGTAGTCGCCTCCCTCATCCAGTTTCCGGCAATGGCCGGCACCGTAGTGGGGGCTTTTCTGGTGGCTTTTCTGCCGGTAGTAGAGTTGCAGTTTATCTTTGCTTTTTTTGTAATTATTATAAGCTTCTTAATACTCGGCACCCCCAAGCAGAAAGCAAAACTAAACCGGAAAACGGGGGTGATGTACCGCGTAACCCACATGCCTACTTCTTTTATCCGGAAAAACCACCACAAGCACTTGGCTTACCGCATTAACGGCGGCGTAGTGGCATTATTTGGCTTAATAACCGGCACAGTAGCTGGTTTATTTGGTATTGGCGGCGGCTTTTTACAAACCCCGGCTATGATTAAAGTATTTAACATGCCTACCCGCATTGCTACCTCTACCTCGCTTTTTGTTTTAACAGTAACCAGTTTTACCGGGCTTTGTACGCATTTCTGGCTGGGGCATGTAGATTGGAACAAAAGCGTACCCTTAATGACGGCTTTCGCCATTGGTGCTGCTTTAGGTCAATATTTTAAAAGAGATGATGTAAATATACCGGCTATTGATTTGTTAATTGGGGTTGGCTTGTTCCTGGCCGGTATAGCTTTAATAATTAATATTATTATTAAAACCGGGGTGCTGTTTAATTTTACTTTCTGAAAAAACTCTTTCGGTTTCTAGGGTTTAACTCCAGGATTTTCAGCCAATAATTACCAGATTATTTAAGCATACTTATTCGGCATTGGCATAATGCATAGAAAGCAGCGTTTCTACTTTTTCAATGGTTAAGGGTTTGGTAATATAATACGCATTAAAATCGCTGGCCCGGCTGGTATCCTGCGGGTGGTTAGACGTTGATAAAATAGCCACCAGAATATCGCTCCGGAACTGTTCATCAAATTGGTTATACAATTCCAAAAATTCGAAACCATCTATTACGGGCATATTTATATCCAGTAAAATAAGCTCCGGCTTGGTTTCGGAAGTGCCGCCATTTGCCTGGCTTAAATTTTCCAGGTATTCGAAAGCAGTTTTACCGTTGCTTAATACTTTTATTTTATCAGTTACGGCCATGCGTCGCAGCAATCGTTCGTTCAGAAAGTTACTGGTATCGTTATCGTCTACTAATAAAATACTCCTTAATTTTTTCATGATAATCTTTCGCCCTTCTGCTGAAGGAAATAATATTTATGCCTACTCTAAATTTAATAATTACCTCCAGCCGCCTGTATTTTCCAGAATTTGCTTAAATAACAAATCTCGCTGCTTTCAGCAATTTGAGCAAGAACCAAGACTAAGTACTTATTTTTCTCGGCTTTACTTCAATCAATCCTGGTGCTGTTATCAGCACTGCCCAACACAATGTAGTTACCGGCTTTAAAGGTTGTAAGTTGCACGCTAATGGCCTATATTTTATCTTTTTACCCGTAATAATTTAATATTGACTTTTTGTTAAAAATTGGCCCTTATAAGCCTGAATAAAGCTGTTGCCGGCCTCAACCAGAAAGCTTCTCTTAACCTTAAATTAAAGCTAATATTTTTATTAAATCAGATTCTAACACTAATAAACAAATTATATTGCTTAATGTTTTAAAGGCCAAAAAAAATAACGGCCTGGTATAAACTACCAGACCGTTACGTTTCTTCGGGTTGTTTTAGTTATTCAATATAGCCTTCGGCCCGCATCCAATCATCGTTGTAAATTTTGGCCAGATAACGGGTGCCGTGGTCAGGCAGCAATATTACCAGCACATCGTCTTTGGTTAAGTTTTCTTTGGCATATTCCAGGGCGCCGTGTACGGCCGTGCCGCAAGACCAACCCACAAACAAACCTTCTTCTTTGGCTAACCGCCGCGTCATTAAAGCGCCATCTTTATCGGTAACCTTAATAAATAAGTCAATCAGGTCAAAGTCTACGTTTTTAGGCAGAATATCTTCGCCAATGCCTTCGGTTTTGTAAGGATATATTTCGTTTTTGTCGAAAATACCAGTCTCTTTATATTTTTTGAAAACCGAGCCGTAAGTATCGAGGCCGATAGATTTTATAGCCGGGTTTTGCTCTTTTAAATATTTAGAAATACCGCAAATAGTGCCGCCAGTGCCTACCCCGCAGGCAAAATGCGTAACCTTACCCTCGGTTTGCTCCCAAATTTCCGGACCAGTAGTTGCGTAGTGCGCTGCCGTGTTCGATAAATTATCGTACTGGTTGGGGTAAAAAGAATTAGGTATTTCGCGGTTTAAGCGTTTAGCCACCGAATAATAAGACTGCGGATCTTCCGGCGCTACGTTGGTAGGGCACACAATTACATCGGCGCCTACAGCTTTTAAAATATTAATTTTTTCGGGGCTTTGCTTATCGGTAAGCGTAAATATACATTTATAACCCCTGGCCGAAGCAGCTAAAGCCAAGCCCATGCCGGTATTGCCCGATGTTCCTTCGATAATGGTACCACCGGGCTTTAAAATACCGGCTTTTTCGGCATCTTCAATCATTTTAACGGCCATACGGTCTTTCACCGAATTACCCGGATTAAAATATTCTACTTTAGCCAGAATGGTAGCCTCAACCCCAGCGGTAACTTTATTTAACTTAGCCAGCGGCGTATTACCAATAGCTTCTGAAATATGATTTAAATACATTATTTCTGTTCAGGTTGTATTTCTTTTCTGTTGTTTCGGGTACGTACTTATGCAAATACGTAAGCCGGTATACTATAAATTAAGGCAAAAGTAGTTGTTTTAACCTAAAATCTTTTAATAAAATCCGGGCACCGCAACTTTAAACAAAAGTATTGCCCCGGAATTGTCTGTTCAGGTACTTAAACTTTATTTTTGGTTGGCAGGCAAAATAATCTATTTTTGCAACACTTACTTTAATTGTGCGTCAGACATCTTAAAAAAAGAAAACATGAGTGTTTTAGTAAATAAAGATTCAAAAGTAATTGTACAGGGCTTTACCGGCTCCGAGGGATCTTTTCATGCCCAGCAAATGATAGAATACGGTACTAATCTGGTAGGTGGGGTTACCCCGGGCAAAGGTGGTTCTTCGCACCTGGATCGGCCGGTTTTTAACACTGTAGCCGAAGCCGTACAAAAAACCGGCGCCAATGTATCTATTATTTTTGTGCCGCCGGCTTTTGCTGCCGATGCCATTATGGAAGCGGCCGACGCGGGCATTAAGGTAATTGTTGCCATTACCGAAGGCATCCCGACCAAAGACATGATTTTTGCCAAAGAATATATCAAAAACTTTGATGTTACCCTTATTGGCCCGAACTGCCCAGGTGTAATTACGCCCGGCGAAGCCAAAGTAGGTATTATGCCCGGCTTTGTATTTGAACCCGGCCGCATTGGCATTGTTTCTAAATCCGGAACATTAACTTACGAAGCTGCCGACCAAATTGTAAAAGCTGGTTTAGGTATTTCTACGGCTATTGGTATTGGCGGCGACCCAATTATTGGCACGCCCACCAAAGATGCCGTTGAATTGCTGATGAACGACCCCGAAACCGACGCCATTGTAATGATTGGCGAAATTGGCGGTAACTACGAAGCCGTTGCTTCTGAATACATTAAATCTACGGGTAACAAAAAGCCTGTTGTTGGTTTTATTGCCGGCCAAACCGCTCCTAAAGGCCGCCGTATGGGCCACGCGGGTGCTATTATTGGAGGTGCCGATGATACTGCCGCCGCTAAAATGAAAATTATGCGCGAAAGCGGTATTTACGTGGTAGAATCGCCGGCAAATATTGGCGAAACCATGCTGAAAGCTTTAAAAGGTGAGCCTATTTCGGCTTAAACTTTTATTAATAAGTAACTTAAAAGGTGCAGCCCCAAAGCTGCACCTTTTTTTATAACCTTTGGCGGGTAACTACGGTTTAAAAGCTATAAACATTTATTAACGTTTAAGATTTTTTAATTCTGAACACCATAAAATTATAGCTTACACTACTATGGAAAACCTAACTGATTTGGGGCTAGAAAAAGAAACCAATCTGGAACTGGCCGAAAAACTAAATGAACTACTTGCCAATTATCATATTTATTACCAGAACTTACGTGCTTTTCACTGGAATATTAAAGGCGTAAACTTTTTTCAGTTGCACGCCAAGTTCGAAGAACTATATACCCAGGCTTTGGTTAAGATTGATGAAATTGCGGAACGTATTCTTACCTTGGGGCATACGCCGCTGCATACCTTCTCCGATTATGTGCGGGTTTCATCGGTTAAAGAATGTCAGAACCTTACCGGCGATCGCGAAACCGTTAACGCTACCATCGAAAATATCAGAACCATTATTCAACTGGAACGCAATATTTTAAAATTGGCCGGCGAAAGCAACGATGAAGGAACCCAAGGCATGATTAGCGAAGATTTAAACGAGCACGAAAAAAATCATTGGATGCTGCGCGCCTTCCTGAAAAACTAAAACTTTAATATTTTGATAAGTAAAAAGAAAGGCAGCTCTCATGAGAGCTGCCTTTCTTTTTTGGTAATTGCTAAAGTTGGGGCAAAAAAAAAGGCTTGATAAGTCAAGCCCCTTTCCCCTAATAAAAAAACACCATTTATTATCTTTAATCAGGTAAAAACCTACCTGCTATTTTCTCAATTTCTTAAGCCCTCACGGCACAGTTCCTTTTACGACAAAGTTGGCAGGAAGTTTAGATTATTTAATAAAATATTTAAAATATTTTTTAACCGCCTGATTGTTAAGGTAAAAATTTAGACAAGCTTATTTCTTACCCTAAATTATTACCAGAACCAACATCCTGAATATTATTTTGCTTTGAATTTCACCTTCAAAAAAATATTGGTTACCGGGCCGGTTTACGGCCTGGAGTATTCCGGTTATTAATATTACGTCCGCCTACATTAACTACAAAACCTAAACTAAAAACCGAGTAAGCCGCCGTTAGCGTTTTGCGGTTGCGTAGCCCAAAGTTACTGCCAGTAGTATATTGCAGTTGCACCGCCGGGTTTAAGGTTATGCGGGTATAAAAAATTGGTTCCAGAAAAATATTATCTTCAATGGGTTGCGCCAGGCCATTCAGGGTATGATCGGTCATGCTTATGTAACTGGCCCGTAGCGCCGTGCCGTAGTTTAACGGAAAGTCGCGGTTAAATAAATGCCAGGCTTTTTTTCTTTTTGAGCTGTAATTTACCTGCAGAAAATATTTGTTAAAACTACCTTCGCGTCGCTGGTAATCCAATACGCCTTCGGCTGTTTCGTTTTTCTTTAGCCGGTCGCTGCTGCCTTTCCCAAAACCCGTGTACACCTCAAATACCCGGTTCTGCTCCGGCCCAAATGAGGTAAAGTACCCTACTCCGCCTTCTAATAAATTATGCCGGAAATCCTGCTTTTTGCGTTCGCTGCTTAACATAGAACCATTTAGCAAAACCCCAATATGGTCGGTAACAGCATAGGCCGTATTAAACGTAATATTACCTTTTAAAGTAGTGTGGGCACCGGCACTTAACTCGCCTTTTTGGGTAAACATGGGCACGTTGGGCACATTGGGCATATAAACCGAAGTACAACCCGATACCAATACAGCCAGACCACCGGCTAGCCCTAAAGCAGATAGAAATTTTTTCATGTTACTAAACCAGTGGGGCAGAGAATTAACAGATGCTTATCGGTGACTGAAAAGTGCTGACTTTTCCTCCTTTCCCACGCTGCCCACAATCTGCCAGACTAAAATTGAGCGGTTAAATTGGGATAAATTACTTTAAAAACAAACTTGTTTTCGGCAAAAAAATTACAGTATCGCCAGGGCACTTTATGGCTTATTCTCTATAGAATTAGCATAAATAACTAATTGTTGTGCTACATTAATAACTAAAAAGCCCCGCCAGAAATACCGGGCAGGGCTTTAACTGAATTTTATAAGCTATTCAATTATTTGGCATAAGCCACAGAACGCATTTCCCGGATTACAGTAATTTTAATCTGACCCGGATACTGCATTTCTTTTTCTATTTTTTGCGAAATATCGTAAGATAACTGCTGCGCGCGTTCGTCGGTTACATTGTCGGCATCTACCATAACGCGTAACTCACGACCCGCCTGAATGGCGTAGCACTGGTTTACGCCATCAAAACCAATGGCGGTTTCTTCTAATTCTTTTAAGCGTTTAATGTACGATTCCATTATTTCGCGGCGGGCACCCGGACGTGAACCCGAAATGGCATCGCAGGCTTGTACCAGCGGCGAAATCATAGCGGTCATTTCTAATTCGTCGTGGTGGGCACCAATGGCGTTGCACACATCCGGATGCTCTTTGTATTTTTTAGCCAGTTCCATACCCAAAATAGCGTGCGGCAATTCTGGTTCTTCGGGGGTTACTTTACCAATATCGTGCAGCAAGCCGGCGCGTTTGGCATGTTTTACGTTTAAGCCCAGTTCGGCGGCCATGGTTGCGCACAGGTTGGCTACTTCGCGGGAGTGCTGCAATAAGTTTTGGCCGTATGATGACCGGAAACGCATGCGGCCCACCATTTTAATTAGTTCGGGATGTAAACCATGAATGCCCAAATCAATAATGGTCCGTTCGCCAATTTCTATAATCTCGTCTTCAATATTCTTTTTGGTTTTGGCAACTACCTCCTCAATGCGGGCCGGGTGAATGCGGCCATCAGAAACCAGGCGGTGCAGCGATAAACGGGCAATTTCGCGACGAACTGGGTCAAAACCTGAGATTATAATGGCTTCCGGCGTATCGTCCACAATAATTTCTACGCCGGTTGCAGCTTCCAGTGCCCGGATGTTCCGACCTTCCCGACCAATAATTTTACCTTTAATATCGTCGCTCTCAATGTTAAACACCGACACGCAGTTTTCGATAGCGTGTTCGGCAGCGGTGCGCTGAATGGTTTCCAGTACTACTTTTTTGGCGTCTTTGGTAGCAGTAAGTTTAGCCTGGGCTACTACGTCTTTAATATAGGAAGAAGCTTGGATCTGGGCTTCGTTTTTCAGGGAGTCGATGAGTTGCTCACGGGCTTCCGCAGCACTCAGGTTGGCAATTTTTTCGAGCTGTTCAATTACCGAAAGGCGGGCTTTTTCTACTTCTTCTTTCCGCTTTTTAATGCCGTCTAGTTGGGTATTCAGTTGCTCTTTCTGGGTATTTAATTCGGCTTCTTTGCGTTTTAAATTTTCGGCCTGGGTGGCAACCTGCTGTTCGCGTTGTTTTACTTTGTTCTCGTTCTGAATAATGATGTTTTTCTTTTTGTTGGCATCTTCTTCAAATTCGGCTTTCAGGCGCAAATATTTTTCTTTGGCTTCCAGAATACGATCTTTTTTCAGGCTTTCGGCGTTCAGTTCGGCTTCCCGAATAATTAATTTGGCCTTTTCGCGGGCTTCATCCTCTTCTTTTTTGAAAACCTGGCGCAACAACGATCGCCCGATAAAAATACCCACTGCCAGCGAGGCAATGGCTGTACCGATAATATAGATAGTGGTAGACATGACTATAATTTTTTATGTTTAAAATTATAGCAGCCAAGGCAAGCGCCTGAATAAAGCCAGAAAAGAAAATAGTTGGGCTACCCAAAGGCAGCCGGTTATTCTACTTTAAGAGTTGTAAGAAGTTGGTCCAGATGCGCTAATTTTTCCGATAGAATACTTTTTTCCGTTTCATCGTTCCGAACGGTATGCAAACTATCGGCGGCTACCTCTAAGGCAACCATAGCCAGTAAATCTTGTTTATCATCTATGCCAAATTGGTCCCGGAAAAGTTTCAGGCGCTCATTCAGCATCCGACCGGCTATCCGCAGCCGTTCTTCTTCTTCTTCCGTTACCCGCATGGGATAATCCCGGTCAGCTATGCGTATTTTTATTGATAACTCACTCATTCTGCGGTGTAATACGGTTTTTGTGTTGGTAACTAGTTCCTAATTTCTATTTATGTAAAACTTGAATATGAATAGATTTAATGGTTATTAATTAGGTGCTATTAAACTTTTTACCAAACTGTTACAATCAATCTCTTAAATAAGCAATACACTTATCTATTTCTCTAATATATTCGTTTATTTTCAGCTTTAATTCAGTAGCGCTGGCAGCATCGGCTGCTATCGTATTTACAATTTTAGTTATATTCTCTTGATTTTGAAAATTTTTTATTTCTTCTTCCTTTTGTTTAACCATTAATTCCAGTTGCCGGATTTCCTGGTGCGCTTTCTCCAGGGCCTCCTGCGTCTGGTTATAACGGGCAATTAATTTCGAAAGCTTCTGCTCTATCCGGTTAAGCTGCTCCAGTTCCTCCTTTGCTCCCATCGCTTACTTCCGGATAACGGCTCCCAACTGTTTCTCAAATTGCTGCATCAAACGGTTCATAGTGCCGTCTATTACTTTATCGGTTAAGGTCTGGCTCTTATCCAATAACGTAAAACTGATGGCATACGCCTTTTTGCCGGCTTCTATTTTATCGCCCTGGTACACGTCAAACACATTTATGTCTTGCAACAGTTTCCGCTCGGTACGCTGCGCAATGGCTTTAATTTGGTCGAAGGTTATTTGCTGATCAATAACGAGTGATAAATCGCGGCGTACTTCCGGGAACTTGGCCAGTTCTTCAAAAACCTGTTGGTTCTTATAATTCCGTACCAAATAATCCCAGTTTAGTTCGGCGTACCAAACCTGCTCTTTTACATCCAGCTTTTTACAAATCCGCTCGTTCAGCAAGCCTACTTCGGCCACCGTAATATCGTTTTTCTGGAAAGCTACGCCAGCCGTTAAATATTGGTGCTGCAAAGGCTGCATGGTGTAATCGGTACGGGCTAGTTTTACCAGCACATTTTGCACCACGCCGGCCAGGTAATGGAAAGTAGCTTTTTCTGATTTTTGCAACCAAGTTTCGGCGGCACTGTTGCCGGTTAAAAACAAAGCCAGTTTTTGCTGTTCTTTGTATTTCTCGCCGGCTTTCTGGTACACTTTACCCAGTTCATAAAGCTTTAAATCTTTTTGCTTCCGGTTAATATTTCTACGTAATACTTCTAATCCAGAGAACACTAAAGTTTTGCGCAAAACATCCAGATCCTCGCTGTTGTAGTTTACAATGCGTACCAATTGCTCGTCGGGCGTTTCCGCGGTTTCGTAATAGCCGGAGTCCGTTAGGGAATTGGTAATAATTTCACTGAAGCCGCTACCCGATAACAAATTAAACACCACTTGTTTTAGTTCTTCCGGGTTCGGGTGCGGGAACTTTGCCAGGTAACTTGCCGAAATATTATCGTGCAGCACAATATTATTGTAGCCGTAAATGCGCAATATTTCTTCTATTACATCGGCCTCGCGGGTAACATCTACTTTGTGCGGCGGCACTGCTAACGTCAGGTGGGTTTCGGTTTCTTCGGATATTAAAATATTCAAGTCCGTTAAAATGGCTTTGATACGCTCTACCCCAATAAACTGCCCGATTAAGCGGTGCACCCGGTCCAGGCTAATCCGGATTTGGAATGGCTCTACCGGTTGCGGATAAACATCGTTTATTTCGGAAGAAATTTCACCGCCGGCTACTTCCTGCACCAATAAAGCGGCCCGTTTTAATGCGTATATTACCATATTCGGGTCGGTGCCCCGCTCAAAACGGAACGACGAATCGGTTTTAATGCCGTGTACCTGCGAAGACCGGCGAATACTGGCCGGGGAGAAATAAGCGCTTTCGAGGAAAACAGCAGTAGTTTCGGCCGTAACGCCGGAATTTTTACCACCAAACACACCCGCAATAACCATGGGTTCGGCTGCATTACAAATCATTAAATCGGTAGCTCGCAGCTTTCGTTCTACGCCATCGAGCGTTACAAAAGAAGCACCTTCTTCGGCCCGCTTTACAATTATTTTATCGCCGGTAATTTTATCTGCATCAAAAGCGTGCATGGGCTGGCCCAACTCGTGCAGCACGTAATTGGTAACATCTACCACGTTGTTTATCGGTGACAAGCCAATCGCTTTTAACCGGTTGCGGAGCCAAGTCGGCGATTCACCTACTTTAACCCCCGTTAGGGTTATGCCCGCATACCGGGGACAACCTTCGGGATCAGCAATTTCGATGGCAATGGGCCGCGAAGTATTATTTACCTTAAAATTACTAATATCGGGTAACTGATAACGGGTATGCAGCAAGGCTTGTAATTCGCGGGCAACGCCAAAGTGCGAAGCTGCATCGGCACGGTTAGGCGTTAGACCAATTTCGAAAACCGTATCAGAAGCTAAACCAAAATATTCGGCGGCCGGGGTTCCGTTAGGTAAATCGGTATCCAGTACCATTATGCCGGCGTGCGAAGCACCCAAACCAATTTCGTCTTCGGCGCAAATCATGCCTTCCGAAACTGCTCCGCGAATTTTAGATTTCTTAATCTGGAAAGATTCGCCGGAGAACGGGTACAATACTGTGTTTTCGGTGGCTACTATTACTTTCTGGCCGGCAGCCACGTTAGCGGCCCCACAAACAATATTTTTAGGCTGATCCTGGCCAATAGCTACGGTAGTTACACTTAATTTATCGGCATCCGGATGTTTTTCGCAGGTTAATACTTCGCCAATTACTAGGCCTTGCAAACCACCTTTAACCTGCTCAAACGTATGCACACCTTCCACTTCCAAGCCAGAATCGGTGAGGCGGGCAGCTACTTCGGCAGCTGGTTTATCCAGGGGTATTAGTTGTTTTAACCAGTCGTATGATATCAGCATAAATTTATAAATCGGTAAAAAGGTAGTAATAACTACCCTGCTAAAGAACGGGAAAGATTAAATTTGAATATTTACAAGCCTAACCAGTTCTTTAATTTAAATAAATCAGGAGCAAAGTTATTAATTAAAGTAATTAGAAAAGTAATAGCCTTTATCTTTTTGTATAAGACTTTTCGCCTGCCCTAACCGAAATGGGCAGCCGGTTGGATGGCGGCGGCACCGGGCAGGTGTAGTTGTAATTGTATACGCAAAACGGATTGTAGGCTTTGTTAAAATCTAAGGTTATTTGGGTTTCGCCGGGTTCGGGCTTTGGAATATCCATAAACCGGCCGCCTTCGTAAGTTTCTTTACCATTGGTTTTATCAGAAAATGGTACAAACAAGGAGCTATCGGTGGTATTTACCCGCAAATACAAAATAAGGGAGTTTTGCTGCCCTTCGAGGTTAAACGTGGCTTTGGCAAAGCGCAGGTAAGGCTCGGTACCGCCGGTATTCATGGGCATTTGCACACTTTCGGGCTGACTAAACTCTTCGTAATCGGCGTTTACGCGGTAAATAATATCGGGTGCGTAGTAGTTTAAACTATCAAAGGTAGGCCGGTCGGCTTCTTCCAGCGGCGAGTTAGAACTCCGGAAAGACTGATTTTTATCCTGGCGTTCTTTTTTAATACCGGTAATATAGGAGGAGTCGCTGAAAACCGCTTCCTTTAAAAAATAAAAAATAATGAGTAACAAGCCGGCAATAAAAACGAAACGGACTGGTCGGGCCATATTATTCTGGTTGATTAAGGCTACTAAAACGGACGGTACCGCAAAATATGTAAAATTTGCCTACCAGAATAATTCAGTTTTTTATATATTACCTCTTTCCTGCTGCTCGTTTGAACAATGCCGTAACGTAAGTTTGAGCTTAATAGCCATCATTATTTGGCTTCAAATATTGATTAGCCTTCTTCTAAGGGAATTTTAGCTAACGTCTAGTATATCCAAAGCCCGCTGAGGAGCAAAAGTTTTGTATATACATTATTATGCTTAGTTTTTATTTTTATAGTCTCTTTGTTCAACATTCCCTTCCATTTTGATATCACTTGTTCCTGCAGGCGAGTATCCAAAAGAATTCTTGTTAAACCATATTAATTTCTCATGACTTTTTTGACTAAAATAATTCAATAGCTTAACCTTTTCTAAGTCATCAAGTATTTTTCCATACATCATCATCTCTGCTAATCCAAACTCAAACTCTTGTTTTTCTTTTTCTTTGGATCTATTTAAATAGCTTTGATAACTACTAATTTCATTATGCATTAATAAAGGCTCATTTAAACTAAAGTCTAGCAAGTTAATTCCATCTAAATTAAGACGAATCTCAGATCTTAGATCAAAGGTAATTCTGTGTGAAATATTAATAAGGTATAAATTTTTAGGATTGATAATTTTCTTTACTTCTAAATTTACTGGTCTGCCAATTAAATCAACAAAATGGAGCTTTAACTTACCTTGGTGACTGTAAATAATTATTCTGCTATTTTCATTTTCAAGAAAGTAATCTAAAAAATAATTTTCTTGTGTTGTAAACTCTTCGGGAAATATTGCAAGATAAATTTCAAAATCAGTTAACTTCTTGACCAAATTTAAGCCAATAGAAAGAAATAAATCGGCAATTTGAATTATTAAATTATCTAAAACTCTTTGACCGCCTATGCCAAAGTAAAAAAGCTCCATTAGATAGTCCGGAACTTTAGTGTCGTAGTGAGATCCACCATATTTATCCGAAAGCGCATTGATTAATTCAAAAGCTTTAATACTTCGACCTTTGAAATTTATTATTTCTATATTTAAATAATCTTCAAGTAATATTTCCTCTTGTTTGGATAGTTGCTTTTCAATAGAAATGGGTAGTGATGAAACATGTAGCATGATTCCTTCAGTTAATGAAGGTGGTAAATCTTCATTAATAGTGTTAGGCATGTAGTAAATTTTCAATTCTTCCCCAAGTAAGGATGCTATTTCAAACAAAGGTTTTAGTTCTTTACTTCTTTCTTTTGTTTTATCAGTTATCAAGGCCCTTAGCTGACCATAAATAGTAGTTATATGATAATACTTTCCTTCATTAATTAACTTTCTGGCATCGTAAATTATTCTTATAGCATGAAAAAATTCCTTGAATTTATCAAGGTTTGATTTTTTAATGTTTTGAGAGGGGTTGTTATTCATATTTATTATGAAGCATAACTTGTATGTAAACACAAGTATTAAATTAATATCGCCTTTTCTAATATATAAAGTATACTGGACTAAAGAATCTACTATATATTAAAAGTAAATATAAAGTAATAAGCAGGTTTGACTCTTAGCAACTTTCCTTTTGGCATATTTAAGAATTTCTACCAAAAGATTAAATCACCTAATACCTTATTAAGGCTCATAACTTCAATTTAACAGTAGATGAACCTTACTATCTAACAATTATAACAAACCCTCATCGGCGAAGCTATAATAATTATGTTCTGTAAAAATAATATGGTCCAGAATAGGTAAATCCAGTAAAGCGCCGGCTTCTTTCATTTTTTTGGTGAGAGCAATATCGGCAGCGCTGGGCTTTAAGTTGCCCGATGGGTGATTATGCACCAGAATAATGGCGCTGGCCAAACTTTCGATGGCTTGCTTAAATATTATTTTCGGGTCGGCTACGGTGCCAGCTACCCCGCCGGTACTTACGGGCATTTTCTTCATTACCACGTTGGCCCGGTTAAGTAATATTATCCAGAACTCTTCGTGGGGCAAATCCAGGAATTGCGGCTTAATGTATTCGTAAATATCCGTAGAGCAGGTAATGCGGGTTTTAACGGCGGCGGCGGTTTCTTTACGGCGGCGGCCCAACTCCAGAGCACTTACAATGGTTATGGCTTTGGCTTCGCCTATGCCGGGGTGCTTCTGCAAATCGTTTACCGTAAGTTTGGCCAGTTCGTTTAAATCGTTGTTTACTGCGGCTAATA
The DNA here is from genome assembly GCF_008629685.1 of Adhaeribacter rhizoryzae. Taxonomy (GTDB): domain Bacteria; phylum Bacteroidota; class Bacteroidia; order Cytophagales; family Hymenobacteraceae; genus Adhaeribacter; species Adhaeribacter rhizoryzae. The sequence goes on from NZ_VWSF01000003.1 coordinate 418,090, forward strand.
TTATTTTGGCTACGTCTACGGCGGTTAATTTTACGGTGCCCGAACCAATTAATATACCAATTAATTCGGCATCGCTCAAGGCCGCTTTACCTTTCAGAAGTAGTTTTTCGCGCGGCCTGTCTTCTTCGGCCCAACTTTTTATTGCCAGCGATTGCTTATAGTTTTGCTCTGGTTCGGGTTTAGCCATAATTTAAAATGTTAAATAAGGGTAAATACCATACGTAATTTTTAGTTTTTTGCTTTCTGTATTTAAGCCTAAATGCTGATTTACCGTACAACAAGCCGTTGGTATAAACTTCAGCATTGCCAAAGCTTTTATCTCTTTTTTATGTTCGCGCGCTACCTAACCATTGCGGTATTAATTCTGATTCTTTTCCTCGTTGACTGGTATGTTTTTCAGGCCGTCCGGACGGTAACGGTTAGTTTGGCTTTCCGGAGCCAGCGCCTGATTTTCTGGCTTTACTGGGGCTTGTTTGCTTTAACTGTTGTCACCATAATTTTATTTATGTTAACCAGAGGTACGCCGCCAACTCATTTCCGGATGTACCTGATTAGTACCTTGTTCATTATTTTCGCTTCTAAACTGGTGGTAGTGGTATTTTTGCTCGTAGATGATGGCCTGCGGCTGCTGAAATATTTAGTCAATTATATTTTCAGCCACGCGCCTAACCAGCCGGAACCCGAAAAAATTGTTATTAGCCGCAACGAGTTTTTAAATAAACTGGCTTTAATAATGGGAGCAATTCCGCTGGTGGCTTTTGTGTACGGCATGGTACGCGGGGCTTACAACTACCAGGTAAAAAAAGTAACGTTGCGCCTGCCCGATTTGCCGTTGGCTTTTCAGGGGTACCGGGCCATCCAGATTTCTGATTTACATACGGGCAGTTTTACCAGCACCAAACCGCTGCACAAAGCCGTGGCGCTTATAAATAAACAACAAGCCGATTTAGTATTTTTTACCGGCGATTTGGTAAACAATGTTGCCACCGAAGTATTACCCCATATAGATGCTTTAAAAAATATATCGGCCCGCGACGGCAAGTTTTCTGTTTTGGGTAACCACGATTACGGCGATTATGTAAGCTGGCCTACCCGGGAAGCTAAAATTCAAAACTTAAACCGGTTAAAAGATGCGCACCGGCAAATAGGTTGGAAACTACTCTTAAACGAACACGCGGTTATACAAAAAGGGCCGGACCAACTGGCTATTATTGGCATAGAAAACTGGAGTACGCGGCTGCATTTTCCGAAATACGGCAACTTACCCGTGGCCTACGTCGGCACCGAAAATATTCCGTTTAAAATATTACTCTCCCACGATCCTTCGCACTGGGACGGCGAAGTAAACACCCGCTTCCCCGATATTCATTTAACCTTATCGGGCCACACGCACGGCATGCAGTTTGGGGTAAATATTGCCGGTTTTAAATGGAGTCCGGTACAATACGTTTATAAACAATGGGCGGGCCTGTATAAAAAAGGCAGTCAATATTTGTACGTTAATACCGGCCTGGGCTTTTTGGGGTATCCGGGGCGAGTAGGATTTTTACCCGAAATAACCGTTTTCGAATTTCAGCGGGCCTGAAAGTACTTCTACCGAATAATATTTATTAGCTGCTACAATATTTCTTCCTATTTATATTCCTGGAAAGATTTATTGCCTAAACCGCTTTACAGGCAAAATCAATAGAGCCGAAATTACCTCCGTTCCTTTATAAAGGATAAATTCTTCTGCAATTCTTTAGATTCTCCAGAATGCTAACCATGTGATTTTTATATTATGATTATAAAAGGTGGTAAATACTATTAAGTATTAAAAGCCGGTTACAAAAACCAATTCTAAGAAACTTTATATCTTACCCTTATACCACAACTACCCTAAAATGCTTATATTATGATATATATACGGATAAAAATTATGTGTAAATACGGAAAACTTTAATAAATACCCCTCGTTTAAAACGGAGAACTAACATATTATAAAAAAGGATATATTTTAGTTAACTCAAAAAAAGAAAAAAGCTATGAAAAAAGTGTTGATGATTTTTTGCTGCGCCGGGGCGTTTACGTTTGCTTCTTGCGGCGGCAGTAGTACAACCGAAACAACTGAAACGGATACTGAAACTACCACTGATACCGAAATGAGTACCGATATGGATACCACCGGCACCATGGGTACTGAAGGAAATGATATGGGTACAACCGCTGGTAGCACTACTGGTAGCGGCACAACCGCTGGTGGCACCACCGACGGAAGCACTACCACTGGTACAACCGCTGGCGGCACTACTACCGGTACCACTGCAGGCGGAACAACTACCGGCACGACAGCCGGGGGTACAACCACTGGCACTACCGCGGGAGGCACCACCACCGGAACTACGGCTGGCGGTACTACAACCGGTACTACAGCTGGTGGAACAACGGCTGGTGGCACAACCGCTGGTGGTACAACTGGTGGCCTTTAATATTTCGTAATATTGGTAAGTTCGTATTTTAATACGGCTTAAAACAAACAAGAACCCCGGATTTCATCTAATGAAATCCGGGGTTCTTGTTTAATATTCTTGCTCTTACGCAACGCAAAACTTGTACTATGCTAATTATGAGGCATAAGCTCATTTTGTTTTAAAGCATTAAAATTAACAAAACTACTTCTGAACGCGTAAACAGCCAAAGCACATAACTACGTTTAATACAATCTATTATTTTTGAACAAACTATGAAAAAGCTAACAATGCTGCTGTTTTTAGGAAATGTAACGGCGGCAGCCCTAAGTATAACCAATGAAGCAAAAGGTTTTGTAAACCCCAACGCACCTGCTAACCCAGCTTTTACTTACGCCAGTACCTTAACACCTTACCAGGACGGCAGCCAGGCTAACCGGCAAGTAAAAAAGAATAATGATGAAGTTACCGTGCAAACCAAGGACGGCATAAAAGTAAAAGCCCAGCCCGGTAAGTCTAAAGTAGAAACGCCTACGTACGAATCTAAAATAAAAGGCGACGAGCGGAAATTTAAATCCAAAACCACCGATGCCAAAATAAAATCGGAACCAGGTAAAGCCAAATACGAAGCCGGCGACACCAAAATAAAGGTAAAATCGAAAGAATAAGCCAATGCCGTTTAACACGAAAAAAGCTTGCTTAAAAATATTAAGCAAGCTTTTGCATTTTAAATAGCGGCCTCTTTTTAAAATTTCATACTTTTAAAACTTGTTAACCGTTGTTTTCTTTAAAAGTAAATAATTTCATTATAATGATACCTGGCTGGTACTTCCGCTTATTCTTCTTTTTGCTCTTTTTATGCGGCAGCACCAGTCTCTTTGCCCAAACTAATTTACGCTTAACGGGTACCATCCGGCATGCACAAACCAAAGCACCCCTCCAAAGTATAACTATACTCAAAACAGCTACCGGCCGGGGCACTGTTTCGGATGCGGCTGGGGTATTCCGGCTGAACGTGCAACCCAACGATACCCTCCTGATACGGGCTGTTGGCTTTAAAACACAGCAATATGTGGTGCACCCAAAAGCCCAAAATGATTTAAAAATTGAAATATTGCTAGAAGAAGGTTCGCTTACCCTGCCGGAGGTTAAGGTAGTAGGTGGTTTAGATTATGAAAAAGTAAACCGCGCCTTACGCAACATGAAAAAACCACCCGCCCCCAAGGTAGTAGTAAAACCACCGGCCCCCGAACCTTTATACGAAGAGAAAAAAACTACTCCGGTAGCACCTTCCCTCGAAAACCCCGCCAGTTTACTCTACGACATGCTCTCGAAAGAAGGCAAAGACAAACGTAAGCTCGAAGAAATATTGGCCGAAGAAGCTGCCCGGAAAAAAGCCCTGGAAGACCAGAAGAAACAAGCGGCCTACGACAGTTTATTTCTGAACCGTAACCGCGATATCCGCCGCTAATAAGCATAACCAAAACAATCGGGCTGCGTTCAGGTTTATAAACAAACACCCGGCGCATTTATGAAAATTGGTTATCCCTGCATCAACGAAACCCTTCCTTGTTCTTCCGCAACCACTTTCCGGCTGGCTTCATATTCCGAAGAAAGGTTAATTCAGGCAGTAACCAATAACCTGGCGTGCTTGCAGCAAATATTAGAATTTAATGTGCAGCACGGCTTGCTGTTTTTCCGGATGAGTTCCGATTTGGTACCTTTTGGCTCGCACCCGGTAAATACTTTTAACTGGCAAGATTATTTTAAACCTACTTTTGCCGCTATTGGGCAGTATATCAAGCAAAATAATTTGCGCATATCCATGCACCCCGATCAGTTTGTGGTATTAAATTCGCCTACCGAGCATATTGTACAAAACAGCTTTGCCGAATTAGCTTACCAATGCGCCATTATGGATTTAATGGAACTGAATAAATCGGCCAAACTCCAGATTCATGCCGGCGGGGTTTACGGCGATAAACCCAATGCCATTATGCGGTTTGCCGATGCCGTGCAGGTACTGCCCGATAATATTCGCGCCCGCCTGGTAGTAGAAAACGACGACCGGTCTTATAGTTTGCAGGATTGTTTAGAAATTCACGAGCGTACCAATATTCCCATTTTGTTCGATAATTTTCACCACGAGTGCCTGAACAACGGCGAACCCATGGCCGAAGCTTTACGCCTGGCGGCCCAAACCTGGCAACCCGAAGACGGCATTCTGATGATAGATTACAGTTCGCAATCGCCCGGCGACCGCAAAGGAAAACACATTGCCCATATTCAACTCGATTTATTCCGCGAATTCCTGACGCACCTCCAAGACCTGGATGTAGATATTATGCTCGAAATAAAAGACAAAGAGGCCAGCGCTGTGCAGGCTTTAGCTTTATTACGGGAACTAGGCTATGTACCCGCCACCGAACCGGTTTTGTAGAGTTCAGCAAAACTTTAAATGCTGCATAAATATTACCCAACAACAAACAGGTTTATTACCTAAATATTTGTGCCAACTTACTATTACGGAAATCTTGCAATTACGGTTAAGTTGCTGGCCGGCACCGCATTAATCACAATATATTTAAACAACAGTACCAGCAGATTATTTCGGATAAATAACGGTGGCATACATGCCAATACTTTTTACATCAACCAAAGTTGACTTAGCTATTTGCCAAGGTTGTAGCTGCGATTCGCGGTAATAAGTAATCTGGCCTTTGGGTAGCGTGGCAAAAACCATTAAAGAACTGGTGTTTTGTTCTTTGGCTCCATCCCATTCCAGCACAATCGCAAAATCTTCTTTTATGGTAATATTGTATTGCTGCAGGTTAACGGTTATCCAGCCGGCATGATGCGGCGGGATGGCTATAATTAATGGTTCTGGAATTAAAATAAGGTGTGGCAGGTTGTTTTTTAGCGAATAGAGGCGTACGTTAACTTTAAGCCTTTCCCCGCTTAAACCTTGCAGTCCAAAACTAACACTCCGCAACGCAGCCGGATATTTATTTAACTGAATTTTATTCCCAATCGCATGCCCTCCGGCCGCCATAGTTAACGTGTCGGAAGGATAAAATTCATAATGAATAGCAGAACCTTCATTAATGTGGTAGCCGGCTTTTTTAATTGTCCATTTTCTGGCTTTGGCATTTACCTCTACCGCCGGCAAGCTTTTGTAATCTGGTACTAAAAAAAGGTTATGTGCTACGGAGCTTCCATTTTGCTTTATTAAATCAGCAATACTGAATTCCTGGGCAACATATCCCAACGAAGAAACTTTTATTTGCCCGTTTTCCTGTTCTGGCTTTAATGCTAAAGTAAACGCGCCCTTGCTATCTGCTTCAAAATAGGCTCTCTCACCAACAACCAAAATATGGGCATAAGGAATGGGCGCATTACTTACCTTATCCAGCACAAATCCTTTAATAACTATACTTGCCCGCTGCTGCTTGCGGGAAAGATTAATTTCAGGTTCCTGATTAAGCGGCTTTGAGCCGGACGCGCTAATTAAAAATAAGGTTAGCCAGCTAAGAGAAACAGCGCAAACCAAGGTGCGCCCTACCGATAAAGTTGAATATTTTTGAAGCACTATTATTCTTTTATTCCGGCTATTATTTAAAATATTAAAATGTTATTTCTACTTTTCGTGTTGCAGCGTAACGTACATACCTATTGCCCCCGGAAATTTCTCCCATTTTGCCTGGCTTGCTTTTTTTTGAAATACGGTATGCCCGCCAATACCGCCCGATAAAGTAAGATACCTAACATTCTTGGGTTTAGGTTCGCAGTCAATCCACTCCAACGATACTACAAAATCGTCTTCCAGGTAAATATTATAGGGTTCCAAATCCACTTCAACCCAACCGGTTTTCCTGTCCGGAATTTCTAAATAAATATTCTCTTTCAGAATATTTTCGTGCGGCCGCCCGTTAGCAACAGAATAAATATTAATCCTGAATTTAACATTGGTGTAATAATTAGCATTTATACAAAAATCTAACTTCTTCAGAAAAGCTTGCTTTTTGCGGTTATTAATTAACAAGGCCACTTCCCGGCCCAGATGCTCTTCTAACGTTCCGGGCGTTCTCATAAAAGCCTGGTGAAACTTTGCGCCCGGCCCCACCTTGCCGCCTTTCACGGAAGTAATCCAACGCTTGGCATCAACGTTAACTTCTTTTATTTCTTCAGGCTTTGCTTTTAAAATAATGGCTAATGTTTTTTGTTCCGAAAACCGGGAAATAACATCGGCTACCTTAAGCTCAACTGTTTCGTGTCCGATAAAGGAAAAACGAAGAACTCCTTGTTTATTTTCTGGTTTAATCAGTAGTATAAATGCCCCGTCGCTATTGGTTACCGTACCCGTTTCTTCATCTACAATACCCACACTTACATAAGGTAAGCGGTTATTTTTATCATCCTTTACCGTACCGGTTATGGTAGTTTTGCTGGTTTCCTGATAGGGTAATACCGCGCCCCAGCTAGGCCGAAAAACTAAAAAAGCAATTAGAAATAGCAGCAGACAAGGTCTTTTTCCAGTTCCCATGTTAGTTTAGCAAGTCTTGACAATTTGCTTTTCAGTTTATTTAATATCAATATTATTGATAATCTAATATTTAAAGCGGAAATTCAGGATGGCCGGCCAAACCTTCGGGTTAATTGTAAAATCTAAAATTTGATTGCGGCTGTTTATGAATATATTAGATAACTTAAATAAGGTTATTTAATTGTTTTATATACATTAACCTACTTAAGATTTTTAAGCCAGTTCTTCTTCCGGCACCAAGTCGCCGCCGGCTAAGGCAATTTCGTGCTGCACCTGGTCAAATTCGCCTTCGCTTTTGGCTACTACAATAGTGGCTACGCCGTTACCAATTAAGTTGGTAATGGCGCGGGCCTCTGACATAAACCTATCTACGCCCAGCAAAAGCGCCATGCCTTCTATGGGCACTACCTTTAAGGCGCCCAGCGTAGAGGCCAATACAATAAAACCGCCACCCGTAACGGCAGCAGCGCCTTTAGAAGTAACCATTAATATTCCAATTATGGCCAGCTCCTGCGAGAAACTTAAATTTACCCCAAAAACCTGCGCCAGAAATATTACCGCCATAGATAAATATATAGTAGTGCCATCGAGGTTAAAAGAATAACCGGTAGGAATAACCAAGCCCACCACCGATTTGGAACATCCAAACCGCTCCAGTTTGCGCATAATCAGGGGCAGCACCGACTCGGAAGACGAAGTACCCAGCACTATTAATATTTCTTCTTTAATAAACTTTAAATATTGCCATAAACTAAAGCCATACAGCCGGGCAATTAAGTTAAGCACCACAAAAATAAACAGGAACATGGTGGCGTATACGCACAACATGAGCTTACCCAGCGGTATAAGTGTAGCCAATCCAAATTTGCCAATGCTGTAAGCCATGCCGCCAAAAGCACCAATAGGTGCCAGTTTCATTACAACGGCCAAAATATTAAAAAACACTTTTGAGAGCTTTTCGAAAGTAGCTATAAGCGAATGCCCGGCTAAATCCATTTTGGCTAAACCTACGCCAAACAACACCGAGAACAATAACACTTGCAAAATATCGCCTTTGGCAAAAGCATCTACCACGTTGGCGGGTACAATGTGGGTAATAAATTCTACCCAGTTTATTTCCTGGGCGCCTTTCTGGTAAGCACGAATATCGCCTTTGGCCAAATTATTAATTGCCAGCCCCACGCCGGGTTTTGTTACGTTGGCAATTACCAAACCTATCACTAACGCAAAGGTAGTTACCACCTCAAAATACAACAGCGCCTTACCGCCTACCCGGCCCACCTTTTTCAGGTTACCCATGCTGCTGATGCCCAGTACAATGGTTAAAAATATTACCGGGGCAATAACCATTTTTATCAGGTTAATAAAAACATCGCCAATGGGCTTAAGTTTGGCTCCGGTTTCGGGGAAAAAGGTACCCACTAATATTCCTAACGTAATAGCAACGAGTACCTGAAAGGTAAGATTTTTGGAAAGGCGTTTCATGTAGTAACTAAATATCTGGCTAGTAACCCGATAACAAACTTAAAGCTGTAAAGTAAATATTGTACTAAGCATAAAGCGTGGCGCTGAAAATATTTAAATATACCGGCACCTACGCAGCACTTATTCAGGATTTGGGTTTAGCTTTCTTTTTAAAATGCTTTTGCGCAAAGGCAATATGTTGCTGCCAATCGTAGGCATTTATGTCGTGCTTGCCATTGCGAATATGGTAGCCAATAGTTTCGCCGACGGGCTTTTCTACGGGCGGCATTTCGGTTACGCCCAAACCTTTTTTCTGGTAGAGCTGGTAAACGGGTTCGGCTTGGAGGGCACTTAAAAATTCGCCCCGCGGGTCAGCCCACTGGTCTTCTAAGGCACTGTTTACATACAAAGGCCGGGGCGCCATTAATGCCAGCAGCATGTGCTGGTCTACGGGCATTTTTTCGGGGGCCTGGTTGTAATTTTTATAAGTTGGGTTAAACCAGTGCGGGAAAGACCGGTTAATTTGGGCAATGGTTTCGCCGTAGTTCCGGCGGGCCAGCGCCGCGCCTCCTTCACCGGAATCATTAGAAATAACCAGGGCAAACCGGTTATCGTTGGCGGCCGCCCACAAAGCCGCTTTGCCAATGCGCGAATGGCCCGTTAAAGCTACTTGCCCGGCGTTAATGCTTTTATCTTTTTCGAGGTAATCCATAATACGGCTCAGGCCCCAGGCCCAGGCCCCAATCGCGCCCCACTCGTCTTCTTTAATTTTTAATTCATCATTCAGCGTAGTCCGGATTCCTGTTTTCCAGCCATCCACATGGTCCGGCTCTAAATCGCCGTAATAAGCAGTAACCAACGCAAAACCTTGTTTCATGAGTTCTTCTACGGGCCAGCGGCTGGCCTGTAAACCCCGCGAGGCTTCGGTAGCTTTGTTGTTAACCACGCCTTTAGGGTTATTATTAACCCAGCGCGTTGGCAGCAAAATTCCTTTATCTGGGTGAATACTTTGGTTGCCGTAAAAATTAAGCCCTACAAAAGCAGGCACCGGCCCTTGTACTTTGTTAGGTATATACAGGAGTACTTCCATGCTGGGTGCATCGGCCGCCGGCGTAAAATAAATAGTAACCTGTTTGCGTGTTGCCAATCCGTTAAGGGCATTTTTATTTTCGTTCCGGATTTTAAAACGCAGCCCGGCCGGCTTGGCTGGCATTTGCCCGTAAACATGCTCTTTAAATAAATTAAGTACATCCGGACGGGCTTGTTGCTCCCATTGCCGGGCCGTAGTTACCGCCGTACCATCCGGCAGCCGAAGCGGATCGGGTAAGGTATACGTACCCACTTTGGCTTCATCGTAATTAACCGTAATGCCCTGCCCCTGGGCCAAATGGATACCGCCGGCAAATGCAAGCAGCCCGGCCAGCAGCAACCCGAAACCTGTATTTTTTATATGCATCTTACTTATTACTCAGGATTATTCTAAGGTTAAATTTGGGATAAGGTAGTTAGTTTTAACCTGGTCTGCAAGAATCCGGGACTAAACCAGGCCCTATATAGCGTAATAAATATTTTTGCGCCCATCTGCAACCATTTACCGGCGCAGGTACTCTTTATTATAAAGCCTTTATTATCTGTAATTATGAACTTAAAATGGTCAGGCGCCTTGCTGGCGTGCCTGCTTTTAACCTTAAATGTATTTGCCCAGGATTCTACCCAAATTGCACCAGAAAAGCCCTTGGCCAATAAGGCATATAAAACCGCTATCGGCCTTCAACTAACCGGTATAGGCACGGCTTTGGCTAACCCTAAAGGTTTAAGCGTAAAACATTTTGTCTCTTCGCGGGCGGCTTTGGAGTTTAACATCACACCGGGCGGACGCAATATTGTAAGCAGCAACCTGGCGGTACTGCGCCACTTTCAAATCTCCGATGCGCCGCAGCTACAGTGGTATGCCGGCGCTGGCGTTAATTTCGAAGTTTACCGGTATCCGCGCAACCCCAATATTCCGGACCCTGGCGCCAGGGTAGTTGCCAATACCACTACCTTAATGGGCGTGCTGGGCGCCGAATACCAGCTACCTAAATTGCCCTTTACGATTTCGGGGGATATAAAAAAAGGATTTTTTGGTTTTACCCACCGGGGCTCGGAAAACCGGTATAATATTATTAATGGCTTACGGCCCAGTATTTCTTTCCGGTATACTTTTACAAAATAGCAGCCAGGTGGTTCTGCTGGCAGGGCGGCTAGCCGGCGGGCTTAATAATGCTGGCGCAAAAGCCGCACCACATCCAGGGCATCGTCCAGGGCATCGTGGCTAACCGTAACATCTTCAAAACCAGCCCGCCTTTTACATTCTTCTAAAGAAGGCAATTTTTGATCTTCTTTAAAATTTATATAATACATGGCCGGGTCCAGAATTTGTTGGCTAATCCGGATATGATCGCGCCAGTTAGGTAAGTTTTTCAGAAAGGCTAAATCAAAAGCAGCAAAGTTTTTACCGGCCGCCAATATCCGCACGTAATCTTTTCCTTCATCGGTTTCGTAACCATTATTCAATAAAAAATCTTTAAACTGCTGGGCCAGTTCGGGCGCTTCGCAAAACTGCGCAGCCCCGGTGGGCTGCACCAGTTCCTGAAAAATGCGCGCATTTAAATTAAAAGCAAAAGCTTGGCCGGTATATTCCGGGTGTTTAACAATGCGTTTAAAGCGTGGTAAATTCTGCAGGTCGGTATTTTTATTGGTGTTTTCTATTATAGCGCCAAATTCAATTATTTGGTGGCGGGCCGGGTTGGTACCGGTGGTTTCGAGGTCGATGGAAACGTAGTGCATGTGCCTTTATACTTAATATTTATTATTTTGGATGTTGTCACCCTTAAAGTTTAAGCTGATTACCAACCCAAATGTCGCCGCCACATTTAAAGCGGTAAGCTATGTTCCTGAATTTTACCGGGCAATATTTAAGAACATCGTTAAAGGCAGGCCCATGAAAATTGGAAATTTATTATTTAATTTATAGATTTTACCTTTCGGTTTAAATATTAGTAAGATGAAGCTTTTAAAAAATAGTTCAGCATTGTTTAACGCTGCAATTTTTTTATTTATAACCGGTTGTGCTACGCCGGGTGCTGTTACGGGCACTACCCAGCCGGCACCGCAAGAGCAGGTAACCACCGAACGTACTACCTTAGAAGGCAAATGGGATTACACCATGAGCAACCCGGAGCAAGCGCCTTTTTCGGGTGTATTAATGGTGCAACGCGGTGGCTCGGCCGGTTATACCGGCTGGATATCGGTGAGCACTATTGATTACGAAGCTCAAACCAAGGTAACCAAAGCCGAAATTCACGGCGAAAAATTTACGTACATCGGCGAAGTGCAAACCCGCGTTGGCTCCTACCCTTTTGAATTAACCGGTATTATTAGAGGCGATAAAATGACCGGTCAGAACAAAGTAAAAACTGAGGATGGCCCCGTTATTTTTAATTTAACTGCTACCCGCAAGTAAGAAATACCAGGCTTATAATCCTTTAAATTTTTACTGCTAATTAACCCGACGTTACGGCTAAGTAATTCAATATTACCAGGCTTTTTAATTCATGCTAAAATAGCTTAGTGGCTTACCGGCGCTTTTTAAACAGGTGGCTACCCTAAATTAATTAATTGATTCATAATATTTTATATAATTAATTACAATCACTTAAAAACACCTTTATGAAAAAACGCTTAATTACTTTTGCGGCGGCTGGTTTGGCTGCTTTTACTTTTACCACGGTATTAGCTAATTCGCAATTAATTGCTACCGGTTTAACCCCACGCACGTTACCGGTTTTGCACGCTTTAAAACTAGTGGCTGAACTGGAAGGAAGATGGGAATTTGTAATGACGCCTCCCGAAAGAGATGCTATTACCGGGGTATTATCGGTGAAGCGCGGCAGTGGACCCGCCGGTTACGCCGGCACCATTCTGATAAACGAACTGCAACAGGAAAAGCCGACCAAAATTACCAAAGCCGAAGTAACCGGCGAAAAATTTGTGTACGCCGGCGAAGTAATCCTGGATTCGGGCACTTATACTTTTGAAATGAGCGGTACCATTAAAGGAAACAAACTGGAAGGTCAGACCAGGGTACAGGAACCGGACGGGGTGGTTATTTATAAGTTAGAAGCTACCCGCAAGTAAAATTTTGCTTTAATAAGTAGTGCAGCCTTGTTGGTAGCCGGAAATTTATAATAATACACCGGTTAATAACAGGGCTGCTTTATTTTGCTTTTGCTCGGGGCCAATATTTAGGCTGCGCAGTTTCTAAGCGGTGTTGCCTTTTGCCCTAAGCTTTCGTAAACAGTTATACAGCTTTTGGTTTAATATTTTCGGGTGAGGCTTAGCTATGAAAGAATTTAAGTTGGTTTATACCGGGTTGCAGCCCCGCAACCATTTGCTACAATGGACAAAACCTTCTATAGCAGGTGGGCTTAATTTTTTAAAACCAAGCGGCCCTCTAAAAAAACAGCCCCCTACAAATTTAACAACAGACGAAGCGGAAGTGAGCAGCCCGGTTTGCTACGCCGGCAAAGAACAATTTAGACCAGGCTTCGAGTAAGGGCTATTAACGGCTTGGTGTAAAGGATTGCTTAAATTAACACAAAGCTTGGTTGCTGGTTAGTTTTAAGAAATATTACCTACCTCCCAGATTATTTCTCCGTTTTGTTCTTTCTTGTAAAATTCAATCTGGTGGGAACTATCACCCAAGCCAGCGTTATCAGCATTACCACTGCGGGTAACCTCTTCCTGGTGTTCCAATTCATCTAACGAAACCGAAATTTTAATGCGGTCATTGGGATGCTCCTTCGGAGGTGGCAATTTTTTCCAGGCAACAATGAGTAATTTGGTCGTATCCATAAGCTAATTTTTCCCCTTTATACGGGAGCTTTGGTTAATTAAACCAATTTGTATTGCTTTTTGCCTGATTTTCAGTTTTTACCTAATGCTTTAGTCAGGGCTGCTATGCGGGAATGTATTTATTATGTTGTCAGGAAATTAAGGTAATTGGCTTTTCAGGTCTACTTTACCCCAATTCAGAACACGCTTGTTATTGTCTGAGACAATGGAATCTGAAAAAGACAATAATACATATACTAAGAAAAGAAGACCAAAAAAAGCCCAGATAATATGAGTAAGCGATCCCATTCTCTCCAGCTTATTGATTAAGCTTTTACCTTTCATTTAAGCAAAAAAATTTAGTAAAATATTAAACAGTACTCTTTATTATACTTATAACGTATAGGATTATAGCTTGGATACTTTTGCTCACCGTTTTTTTTCGGGCATATAAATTAGTATGATTCCTTTATAAGCTAAGTTCTAGTTTAAAATAAATTTATCATAAAACCAAAGCGTTTTTTTGCTAATCCAGCTCTTTGCTTAAACCGCTGTACTAACTTACTCTAAATCAGCAGGCATAAAATTAAAATACCATTTTTGGTTTAGTGGTATTCTCTTGCTCTAAAAACTCTAATACAGGATAGATCCTTAGCATGTTGCAGCGCTTACCTATTGCTTTGGCACTCTATTTTTATTGAGCCCGCTGCTCAATTTTATTTGATAAAGCAGGTAACACATAAAACAACAACGAGTAACCAACTAAAGCTGTTAGCAGGGCTGCTCCATAAAAACTAATCTGCCACCAAAGGTGCGTTTCTAAACCAATAGAAATCCAAATTAGAAGAACCAATAAAAAATGCGGTTCATTATTTCTGTTCAGAATTTGTGTAAATGTTTTAAGCATGAAACCAGTTAAAAGAATATTACGAATGCAAACATATTAAAAACATTATAATTAATAAAATACAAATAGCAATTATATTTAAAAATTACAATATTTTATGAGTTTACTATTCAAAAGAATTTTTCTTAGCTAATATATAAAAAATTAATATTTATAAAGTACAACTCAATAAATGTAAAACTACTGGCACTTTCTTTAAATTCTGGAATATTCTTACGCTACAAGAACTATTTATATACTCAACAATAAGCCATTATCACTAAAATAAAACCATTTACCTTAAATTTATTGCTCAATTTTTAGCTATGAAGTTTCTAAACAACAGCTTCATTTCAAAATAATAACTGAAACAAACCTTAATAAAGTATAAATATCCTTAAAACTGCTAAATACTTACATTTTAAGCAAAATAGCATAATCCTTAACTGTGCATGATAGTTAAGCAACTGCATAGTTAATTTTTAATACAAATATTAACTATGCAAATGGGTGCGATTTTAGCAATTGAAAGAACAACCGATATGGCTTTTATTTTGGAGAAAATAATTAATACCGTAGCCTTAGGTACCCGGAACTCATATATGTTACATTGGGCCTAGCCACGTTAAAAGAACAATATATGGTAACGAAGAAAGTATAGAAACTTTAACCGCTTTAAGTAACTATATAAAAGAGAAGCTTTGGGAATAATACGTAGTATGAAACTTGCACCACAAACTTCAGCAGGATTTGGATTGGGTAAAAGCCGACATACCCTTTAACCAGAAAGAAGAATTTTGTTTATAGGCCTAAGACGATATTTACAATTTAGGTGATTTGTTAAAGCAAAATTGCCATAATGCGGTAATGGCAAGGGGTATTATATTTGAATGCTGTAGGCTAAACCATTTTACCTTCTTTCTCCATTTCTTTTCTAATGGCAATTTCTAAAATATCGTTAGTTATAGCGGTTAGGTTCTGCGTTAAAAATTCGAGGCAAACCCGTTGTACTACGTTAATAATACCCGAACCCGTTAGTTCGTACTTTTGCGCAATATTGGCTAAATCAACTGCATCGGCCAGTTTGGCTTGCTGGGGTAAGGCTTTTTCCCAAAGTATTAGCCGCTCAGCTGCATTTGGTTTTGGAAAGTGTACCACCGAATGAAAACGCCGCAGCATGGCATCGTCTATATTGCTTTTCATGTTAGAAGCCAATATAACGACACCCGGATAACTTTCGATGCGCTGCAGCAGGTACGATACTTCCTGGTTGGCGTAGCGGTCGTGGGCATCGCGCACATTGGTGCGTTTGCCAAACAAAGCATCGGCTTCGTCGAAGAACAAGATCCAGTTTTTATGCTGGGCTTTATCAAATATTCTGGACAGGTTCTTTTCGGTTTCGCCAATATATTTTGAAACAGTCTGGGACAGATCGATCCGGAATACTTCTAATTGGGTATGTTTGCCTAGTAAAGTAGCGGTTAAGGTTTTGCCGGTACCGGGCGGACCGTAAAACAAACTGCGGTAACCCGGTTTAATTTTTTTATGCATGCCCCAGCTATACAACAAAGTATGGTTGTGCTGCAGCCAAATTTGTATATCCCTGATTTGCTGTTGCGTGTAATCGTTCAGTACCAAATCGCTCCACTCTTGTTCGGTAGCAAGGCGTTCGGCGGCAAACGCATTCGAGAACCGGGGCGGCAATACTTTACCCAAGGTAAATAATTCTACGACTTCTTCGTCTAAAAGCAGGCGGCCGCTCATGGTTGGCTCGCCGGCCTTAACCGGCTCTAGTTGCAAAATGCCACTCTGGCTTAGCCAGGCATTATGATGCAATAAGGTTTGTATTGGCAGGCGCTTTTCCAGGTTACTACCGGCCAGCACAAATAGGGCCGTTTCGCCGGTAGGCAATATTCCCCGGTGATTCAAGCCTTTAACCCCACCAAACTCCGGAAAATCACCACCCTCCGGAAAAAACTCCTGAATAAGATGGGAATAAAATGCCGGTTGCAGGTGCGGCACCAAGGCCAGCAAAATAATTATTAATTCTTCATCCGTAGGAATATGGTTTTTAAATATTGCTTTAAATCGTTCTGTATGCAGAATAGCCTGGCTGCTGGCTTTATCGAAAAGAAAATCGCTGGTGGCAGCGCCGGTATAATGGCGCAAGCGATTTTGCACCAGCAAATGCACAAAATCCAGCACGCGTTGGTGTAAATTTACTTTCACGCTTCGGTATAAGGTTGCAAAATTAATTTCATTTCGGCCGGATTACCGGGTTTGGCATCGCGGTAATACATTTGCGTTACTTCCGTGGGAATAGCTTCTTTACGATATACCCAGGTTTTGGTAGTAACCGGTCCTAAATCTTCTACCTCCTCTGTTTCCGAGTTCGGCTCGCCCAAGGCACGCTGCAAATATTCATCTACTTCCTGGCATAAAGTTGTAAAAATTGCCAGTGTCATTTTTGTGGCTTCTTCTGGGTCATACCGGACCAAAGCTTCAATAAAATTTACTTTTTGCTCTTTATCGTAATAATACACCACCTTATATTTATCGCGGTAGCCCCGCTGAAAGTTTAAGGTATAAGCAACAAAGTGCATTATTTTGGTTTCTTTTTCAAACTTCTTACCTTCCAGTTCTTTAACCGCGGCAATGGGCGTGCCCAAAGCAATACCCCGGAATAATGTGCCGCGCTCCGGTTTTATTATTTCTGTAAAGAATTTACCAGGTTTTTTCATTGGTGCTGTTAATATGCTTGTTGCATTACGTGGGTTAGTTCGTGCACCAGCAACTGCCGGCCACTCGAAGCATAAGGTGCATATTGGTGCCGATTGAAATAAATATCATTGCCGTGGGTAAATGCCAATGCGCCCAGTTCTTCGGCCATTTTTACGGCTTCGGCATCGGTATGAATAATTACGCTGGAAAAATCGTACTGCATTTTACTGTTCAGTTCCTGCAAAAGGTCATCGGGCAGGGCAAAGCCGTTGCCTTTACTGGCCAGCAATCTTTGTTCCAGTGCCGGGTTAACTTCGGCGGCGCCGGCAGGGCCCAACTGCCGGATGGTTTCGGAGGAATATTTTACTTTCCGGTGAAGGGTTTTGGATTGGACCTTATCTTGCGGTTCTTTTTCCGGGTCCGGCGCTTTTTGCACCTTTGGCTCTTCTATTTCCTGATCCTTTTTCTGCATCTTCGCTTCTTCTTCCGGCTTTTTCTGTTCGGGCTCGCCGGCCTTTCGTACAGCTTCTTTTTTACGCTGAATGTTGCTGGCTTTAAAAAACGGTTGCGCCTTATTGGTAATGTTATCTTTTGCGCCAAAGAAAGGCTGCTGGTCTTTGGTAGGCGGGTTGGTACGGCGGGAATATACTCTCATAATTTTAAGAATGAACGGTGGTAAAATACATTTGAAGATATTCGGCGGCTTTTTCGCCGTAAACCGGCGGATTTTGTTCGCGCAAATTTAAGAAGCGGCTATACGCCCCCTCATAATCCTTTTGTAAGTGGCAAAGCATGGCTTCGTAATATTGGGCTTTTGGCTCTGCGGGGTTTTGGGCCAGCACACGTTGTAAAAGCTTGCCGGCTTTGCTTAATTCCTCTTCGGCCATATACAATACAGCCAAATCGGTTAGGGTGCTCCCTTCATCCGGATGAAAAACCAATATTCTTTCCAGTTCCCGGATAGCTTGTTGCGGCTGCCCTACACCCCAATAATTTAAAGCTAAATAATAGCGGGCACGTACGTGTTCGGGTTCCAGGCTTAAAGCTTTTTTCAGGTACTTCCGCGATAAAGTATAATCTTGCCGGATTAAGTACACCATACCTAAGTAGGAATAAGCGCTTACGTTTTCCGGATTAAGCACCAACACTTGTTTTAAATAACGCAGGGCCCGCTGGTGTTGGTTAAGTTCTATTAAAGCAATGCCAATTTCCAGAAAATAAGCTGGTTCCTGCGGGTTCAGGAGAGTGGCTTTCTGCCAGGCCTTAATGGCAGCAGCGGCATCGTTTAAGATTAGCAGCAGTTTGGCATAACTATCCCAAGCCGCGGCGTTGCCGGAGTTAATCGCCAGCGCTTGTTCATACTTTTCTTTCGCCGCAGAATATTGCTGCAACCTCAGGAGTGCATTTCCCCAGTTAAGCAGCGCGTGGTCGTTGGCGGAATTTAACTGAATGGCCTTTTCGTAGCAAATTATTGCTTCGCGCCATTTTTCTTCCTGGGCCAATATAAAACCTAAATTATTGTGCGCGGCTCCGTTCTCTGGATCAGCGGCAATGGCTTGTTCGTATTTTTCCTTGGCGGCGGTGGTTTTTCCGTTTAAGAATAATAGCACGCCTTCGTTGTTTAACGATTGAGATACGGGTTTTGCTGCGGTTTCCATTAGGCCTGCGGGGTAGTTTTAAGAAGTTGATTAATATTCCATTTAAATTCTGGTTAGTCTAATTCGCTGGAGAAGCGTTGCAACGCGGTGCCAATATTTAGTTCGGGCCGGCTAATACCAGCGCCGCTGTTAGGCAGTGGCATGCGTTTAACGGGTGTCTTTTTCTTGCCTCCTTTTTTGGTGGCAGATCCGGCAGCACCTGCTTTGTTGGCGGGTACCAGGCTGCGTAAATTTATTCTTTCGGTTTCACCCAGTGTAGGCCGGTAATAAATAAATTCATCTATGAGGCCGTATAAAGTGGGCGCATCAAAGTAAGTTTCGGTTTCCAGGTATTTACCAAAGGCTTCGTATTCTTCAAACTCGTAAGCTTCTATTTCCTTTACAAACTGTTCTTTGGCTTTGGGATCTAAACCCTCCAGGTTCTGTACTTGGTTTAAGATACCAAATCGCTGATCAAAATAGGCAGAATCGATGGAGGAATTAAAAGCGAAAACAATTTTGCTGTAAGGCCCACGGTATATTTGTTTTATGTCTCTTTTAATATTTTGCCGGGCCTCCTCATCTTTTTCTTCTTTAGAAGGCGCGCCATCTTCGTTAACGGCATTGTTAGAAGCTTTAACGTACGTTTCTTCGTTGTTCGCTTTTTTCTCCAGGGGGGCTTTAAAATCTTGTTCTAAATCAGAAGTGGCTATTTTATTGTTTTCCCCAAAATTTAAAGGCAGTTTAATATCTTCGTCAAATAATTTAAATTTTCTTTCTCCTTTTAAAGCTTCTGGTTTCCATTCGTGCGACCAAAGACTTATTTCCCCTAATATTAAATCCAGATATACTTCCAGGCCCAACGACACATCGAAACCTATTTTAGAATATACGTCGAAACTAACGGAAGCCTCGGTTAACTGCAGGCCTTTTTCCGGGGAAAACGCCGCTTTAGCTTTCGCGTTGGCTTTGGCATCAATGGCAGTAATGGTAAGATTAATTTTGCCTGTTCCCCGAATACCGGCTATTAATACCACCAAAGCAGCGGTAGCGCCAATATAAGCTTTAACGCCGGCTCTTAAACCGGTACTCATGCTAATATCGGTAGTTAACGAAAGGTTAGCCAGATTATTCAGGCTTACTTCATGAACTTGAATATTAGTAGATTTATCGAATTTTATGCCGTCAAAATCGTAAAATACATATACGCCACCTACAAGGCCCAGTTTTACAGAAGCAATTCCGCAAGATAATACTGGTATTTCTTTTTTAAACTCCGGAATAATAGCTAATGCTTTGGGGTTGCTTTTGGGGTCAACAATGTATTTATCTTCGGTTAGTTCTAATTTGCCGGCTATGGTAATATCGCCGTCGGGTTTTATTTTTACTTTTATGGTGCCATCTATACCGGCTGCTACCTCCACGCGCAAGGTGCCATCGGCATAAAAATGCAACTCTTTGCCCGGTTCGCCCTCGCCTTTGGTGCCATCTTCTTTTACGGGT
Organism: Adhaeribacter rhizoryzae; assembly: GCF_008629685.1. Classification (GTDB taxonomy): domain Bacteria; phylum Bacteroidota; class Bacteroidia; order Cytophagales; family Hymenobacteraceae; genus Adhaeribacter; species Adhaeribacter rhizoryzae. The sequence continues at coordinate 438,166 of NZ_VWSF01000003.1, forward strand.
TTATTTGTTACGCCCGCGTTTATGTTGCCGTGTATTTTGCCATTTTCGTAAGATATACCGGCATCTAACGTAAAAAGGCCTTTTTTATAAGTAAAATTAACCTGTTCTAATTTCAGGCCTTTTATGTCTATATCGGGTTTAGCTTTGCCCACAATGGCTAAATCCCAGCCTTCGTCGGTTTTATCAATGGTAACTTCCCCGCTGGCTTCATTTAACCTCGGAATTTTAGAAAAATCGGCGGTGCCTACAATCGTAAAGTCTCCTTTTGTATTGGCGCTTACGGTAATCCCAACTTTATCAATAATGGGGGTGGACAATTTAGCTTCGCCGGAACCGGTAAAAATGCCGGTAACCTGGTCGTAAGAAAATGCAACTGCCAGGGTTTTAACGCCGGGTATTTTGGTTTTGCCCAGCTTGGCTGCTCCGCTAACAAACCAGTTTCCGGCTTCGTACCCGACTTTAACGGTACCATCTAATAATTTTTTATCGAAAATAAATTCACCGTTAATCGCAAATTTCTTGTCGGCTCCAATTTTACCATTAATGTGGCCGGCACCCACGTTTTCAATTTCGAAATTAAGTTCGCCGGCAATATTAGATTTACCAATGTCTCTTGTGGCTAAAGAAATGGTTAAGCTGCTGTTGGTAATATTAAAAGGTTTGGGTAAGGTAATTTCTTCCGTAGAAAAAGTTTTCTGAATAAATACATCGTTTCCCGAGACCAACAAATCAATGGTAACGGGGCTGCCATCTTTTCTTTTAAGAAATGGTAAATCAGGAACGTTAATCCGGCCCCTGGCTACCAACCCTTTTCCTTCTTCAAAAGCCGCATCAAGGAATTCTACCGGGCTAAACAACGAAATACTGGTTGCGCCCAAACTTTTTAAAAGCGGTCCGCCTTGGGGTATAGAAGCGGCCATGGGTATGCCGGCCATAGGCTTTAACGGAAATGGGTCCGTGGCCGATTTAATCATTTTATGATTTTCGAAGAGCGTAATGCCAATGGTACCTTCCTGCCCATTCTGGTAAGTTATGCTACGCAGCACCGCATTTTCGCCCAGTTTAATATTTCCTTTCCAGGATGGTTGATCCGGATTCCAGGGTTTAAACGTGTAGGCGCGGCCTCCTACTGGGTTGGGGAATAAGAGTAACTGGTCGGTGCGGCCAAAGCCTATTGCCTGTATTTCTTTATCGGTAAGCGGCACCAAACCGTCGAGCGGTTTTAAATCATTTCTTATATCGTCGCGGGTATAAAATTTTGTTGCATCGCCGGCAACGGTCATGGTGGGTTTGTAGCTGCTTATTTCTATGGTAAAAGTTTTGCGGCTGGTTTTCTTTTTCCAGATTTTATCGTCCTCGGGGCCGGTGGCTTCCTGCACCAGGTCATCTATCCGGTCGTGCAGGTATTTATCTAACTTTGAGCCGGAACTGCGGTTTGCGCTCGCTTGCCAAAGCCACAGGTTTTCATAATCGGGCGGGCCACCCAATTGCATTTCGTGCTGGTGATCTACGTCAAACAGTTCGGTTTTGCCACTTTCGAGCCAGTAAGGCCTTATAATGCGTTGTTTAATATTGGCAATGGTGCCAATTATATAACTGGCCTGGTCGCCGGTTCTGTTTTTCAGACGCAAGCCGTAAGCCGGTTCGCCGGGTTGGTTTTTAACCAGGGGCGGCGCATTTTTTGCTTTTAGCTTGGCTTCAATTTTTTTATCTACCGCATCATCTTTTAAAATATTGTCGCTCCAAACCTGAATCTGGTTGTCGGCGCGGGTAGCCGGAAATTTAAAGGTTACCGGCTTAAAGAAGGTTTGTTTCTGTTTGGGTACCGAAAAATTCTTAAATATTAGTTTATAAACGGCCGGGCTCACTCTTTCCACGGTACCATCTTTCTTCTTGTTCGTAAAAGTGGTGGTTTGTTCGTTTTCTTCGCCGGCTTTCTGCACCAGTTTAGGTTTCACGCTGCCGCCCTGCTGCACCGTATGGGTTAGTTCGTGGGCCAACAGGCGTTTGCCTTCGTGGGTTTCGGGTGCATATTTGCCGGCATTAAAGTAAATATCGTTGCCGTGGGTAAAGGCCTGGGCGCTTAAATCTTTATTCATTTGCACAGCATCGGCGTTGGTATGCGTCCGGACGTTGCCGAAATCGGTACCAAAACCAGCTTCCATTTCTTCGCGGGTTTTACCGGGTAAAGCATCGCCACCGCCTTTGGTACTAATAATTTGATTTTCGAGCGTGGAATTTACGGCGGAAGCAGCGGTTGCATCTTCGCTTTGGCGGCGTATAATGGGCGTGATGCTATTCGCCAGCGGTTTGGTTTGCAGCTTACCTTGTTCTTGCTTTTCGGCGGGCGAGGCACTTGCCTGCCGCATAATTTTGTCGGCCATGGCATCGGCTTCCTGCTCGTAGGCATCGCCGGGTACGCCTACTTCAATTTTGGCCTGAATGCCCGAAGCGGCAAAAAAGCTATCTTCCCCGCGTTTGCCAAAAAATGCTGAGTCACTGCGCTGAATCAGGGCAGAAGTAGCAGATTTTTCGGCGGCGCTTTTCACAACTATAGCTAATTAAAATATTCCTTAACTGTATTCTACCCACAGTATATTTTCCATCCAGGGAAGTTTTACCAGGGAATAATTCCAGGGCAAATGCTCCAGCAGCATGTCGTAACCTTTTTGCTCAATCTGTAACAGCCAATCCCCATCCGCTTTTTGGCTGAGCTTGCCGGAACGCTGCAGAAAACTTTCCTGTAGGCCCGCCGGCGATGTATTCTTAAGCGCACTCCAATATTGAATTATTGTTTTCAGTAATTGCGGCGCTTCGGTTTGCATAACTTCGGTGAGTTCTATTGCCAGGGGTATTCCTACGGTTAGTGGTAACCCGCATAGTATTTTATTCAGCGCAAGTTCGTATTCGGGCGTTTGGATGCAGTTGGTTACTAAATATTGCAGGGCGTGCACGGCTTCGGTGGGTTTCAATATTTTGTCTGCTTCGGCTAAACCACAAGCCTGCAAGTATGCGGGTAAAAAAGGCGCCAATAAAATTAGCCCGGCGTTAGCTACATACAAGCCCAGCGGCTCTTCGGTATTCAGGTTATCTGCCTTGGGAACAAACGGCTTAAGGCTATTTTCCATAGTATCCGGTGAATCTTTTTTTTGCTTTAATATTTTGTTTTTCCCGGGAACAGATTGGTTGAATGCAGCCTTAATAGCCGGAGAAAAATACCACGCCGGATTAGCAACCTGGTACATCCGAATAAACTCCTGTAAAAATTCTTCAGTTAAAACACCTGGGTTGGCAGTAAACAAGGCTAATAAAAATTGGTCTGGTAAACGGTGAGGAGCAATATTTTCTGCAATAATTCTTCGGGTAAAATACACCTGTGCCTGGTGCCAGGCGGCTTGTAATTGGCTGGTGTTTAACGGCAACCCTGTACCAGCTTCGAACCAAACTTTTTTTATTTTTTCTATAACCGAAGTAATCTGCGTTGGTATAAAAAGCGCCAGTATAGCATTGGTTAATTCAACACTAAATTGGTTGAATAATCTTTCTACGGTGGTGGCCTTTATCAACTCATTTTTTAGCTGGGCTTTTAAGGTTTCGGGAGATAAAACCGCTAATGCGTTCATTATGCTTTTCTCCAGATCTTCCGGTTCTTTAAATATTGCCCACCAGGGCAGGTAACCTTGTTGTAAGAAATAAAGGAAAGCTTTAAAATCACGTTCGTGGCCGGTAAATACAGGTTTTTCCAGAACACTTGTTTTATGCAGTTGCAATTCGGCTTCCAGTGCTTTTATTACCTCGGCGGTAAATTGTTGCTCGAAAAGCTGCTCGTGGCGCAAGTGAATGGTTATAGCCAATCGATCTACTTGCAGCACCTGCCCTGCCCTAACTGAACCATCGAATAATTGATTTAGAGCCGGCGTTAATTGGTCGTGTACCAGATTACTTACCCGCTGGTGCCATTTAAACACCTCGGTTTCATCCGAAATCTCCAACTCTACTATTTGTTTTTGGATCACGTGCATGGGGGAATATTTAAGCGTTGGTAATAAATTCAGTATCAACCCCAAAGCAATTGTCCTTTAACCCCAGGACCCAGACTGAGTCTTCTTCTAAAGAAGCAAAGCCATTATACTCGCCGGAGAAACTTTGGGATATAAAAGGCCCGCCATTTTCGAACATCCATAAACCCGGCTGCAGGCCATCTTCGTTTAGCAAATTATACTTAACCTGATTCTCGTTCATATCCACAAAAATGGTAATGGCATCTGGTTTAATTATTTCGTCACAAACCGGCTTAGTTATATTTTTACACTTATCCATTAAAATACAACCTACTTTTCGGCCGGTAACGGTCTGGTTAAATTCCTGGTCAGTTAGGGTCCAGCCGTCCTGGTTATAATGGGCTATTACCGGAAACTGATTATCGCCAAACAGTAGCCTTACCTCTACGCGCATTTCAAAGGTGTGGCAGGTATAGTGCTCAAAGGCAAGCATCCGTAACTTAGGATCGTAGGTTATCATAAATATATCTGCTCCCATTTGCTGGGCTACCAGGCTAGTTAGTTCGGCCACGAATTTGGTAAACCGTTCGTCGAACGTCTGGTTATCCAGTTCTCCCACGGTGGCCTCGTAAAGCTCCCTGAAATCTATGGTAAATTCCTTGTTGTTTTCCAGATCTTTAATGAGCAATATTGTTTCCTTTATTTCCCGGGTTCTTATCCGGCGTTCCCGCGATGGTTTGGGCACCCACAATGGGTAAAGGCATTTTTCAGCTTTGCCGGCACAAGGTAAATCGCAGGGCTCGGCGGGCTGGCAATCGTGCGGATTAATGGTAACGGTTACCTGCTGGCTGGCATCATCTGTCACCACCAAAGCATCGCCCTGATTCGTTGGCAGCGTTACGGCATGGGTTTTACCATCGGCGCCATTTACCGGTTGGCCATTAACCGAGTAGGGCGGCGTTCCGCCCGAAATAGTTAATATTACGGTAAAGTTCTTTTTCTCTTCGTCACATTCCGGTTCTCCTGGCTTTACCCGTAAAGGTTCCGGCTCATCTGGTTTCGGTTCGGGTATATTAATTTGGATGGGCAAACAGTCGGAGCAGCAAAGATAGGGCAGGTAAAAATCGGCAATAACAATTCCGTTCGGTAGCCGGTTTTGCCCATTTGTTGCGGGAAGTTCTTCGCCTACTATAATAGTAAGCGTATCCGTTGCTTCCTTAACTGTTACTTCCTGCGACGGTATGCCCACAAAAGCCACTACCAAGGTAACCGGCAATTGCGTAACAATTAACCGAAAACGGCCATCTACTTGCGTTATGGTGCCTTGCGTGGTATTCCGGACCAATATATTTACCCCGGGTACCGGCGCGCCGCTGTTATCTACCACCCGACCGGCAATAATAAATCTACCTTTTTGGGGTGGCGTTGGCGTATCTTCTTCGCCGGCGTACACCAGTAAAAAAGTACCGCCTACGGGCACCCCGGATTTATGGTTAATTCCCGGATTTTTCCGGTTATAATTACCCCAAAGCAGTTGTTGCTGCAAGGCCTCGCGGCGTTTGCGGCAAGTTTCTGCTAAGGCTTCAAATGCTTCGGCTTTACAGGCATGAATAATAAAATCCAGGTGATCGATCAAATCTTCGACCAGCCAGGCATTACTTAATTCATCGGAATTTTGCTGCGGCAATAATAATTTTAGTTCTGCCAAGCGCAAGGCAGCATACTCGCTTAAATCGGTGTGCTTGGCCCGGAACAGTTCAATATTAAAATTTACCAGATCCTTTGCTTCGGTAAGTAAATCGCCGAGTTCTATTATTTTATGAATGAGCAGTAAAAAATCTTTTGTGTTCTGATCTGCGGCCAGGCGTTGCCACCTATTGAAGAGTTTAAATAAGTCGGTTTTTTCAAAAGCATTTTCGTAGAGAAATCCCCAGGTATTTTCGAGGTAGGTATAACCCGGATCGCAGTGCCGCAGAAAATCTACTTTGGTGGGTAAACGCTGGCCGGTTTTACCGCGGCTGAGGGGGATGTCGTAAAAATACCGCGCTTCCTGACACAGTAAACAAATTAATTCTTCTTTTAAACTGGCAAACAACGCTTCTAAATCCTGGAAATAGCATTGGTGGGTATGCCAATCAAGAATATTCGTAAAGTTGCGGCCGGTTTTCAGCACCACAATATCAAAAGGCAAACGGTTTTGGGAGCGCAGGGCAGCTAGCCGCCAGAGGGCATAAAACCAATGCAGCCCAATGTGGCCTTCTATCCTAAAAAAATTATAAGGTTCCAAATCGTACGTCAGCGGTTTTAACACAAAATCTTCTACCGGCGCAGGATACAAATCGGCGTGGTACGTAAGGTTGGTTTTGGCTTTATTTTCCTGGCTTTTAGCGTAATTCCAAAGCTGATAAAGCGGCGGCGCCCCATTTGTTATTTGGTAATAAAACGGAATGGCCTTTTGCGACAAAGGCACCGGACCTAAACTGCTCGGCGTAATCCGGATGGCATTAAAATCGAATAATGTTTTAGGGTGCGGTATGGCAAATGCCTCTATCAGCCGGATAATGCGCTCGAAAAGCTGCTGAATCTGGTTAGCTACTGCTTTCTGGCTACCGAATAAGGGCGAAGGCAGAAAATAATGCCGGTACTGGCTGGTTACCTGGGTAGTATCTTCGGTGGCTTTGCCCAGCAGCAGGTGCCGGGGAAACAAACCCGGCGGTGGGCAGCAAATACTAATAGCATATAAACCAACGGTTCTTAATTCATTGTAAGCTTCAATTAAATCCGAAATAAAATCATAATAATATTGGTATTCCAGCGGGTTGCTTAGGGTTAACTGGTCGGACTGGTAAGTAAACGTGCTACCAAAATTTTGCAGAACGGTATCGGGCAAGGAGCCTAAAAGCGGTTTATAAATGGTATAGGCCTGCATTAACTCGTCGCGAAAAGTTTCGATGCTTTGTTTAGTCAGTATTTTCCGGTAAGCATCAAATAAATCGTTGGTTGTTAATAAGGGCGGTGTCTGGCGTGGCACATCGAACCGTTTTAGCCTAATTTCTTTTAGTAAGGCTTTAGCTTGTGTGAGTTGGTTCAGGTCGGTTGCATCATCGGTATTATCTAACAAATCAGCCCGCAGATTATCGGCATCGGTAAGGCTGATTAATAAATACCGGAAAGTAACTGTTACTTCCACGCCGCGGTCGTCGCAGGAGTTAGGCGAACAATTTTTTAGGTTTTCTTCTTTTAACTCTACAAATATGAGTACAACTTTATCGGCCCAGAAAGTGGCATCTAAAGCCTGCGTTCCGCCGGCGGGCAACATTTCCCAGAGCGGATATTTATTTTTTTGGGTAGCACTGTCGTATAAAGGCGGATATATTACTTTTTGGGGCACCTCATACACCTGGTAATGGGTAAGCGCCACCGTATCTGCGGCCACCAAATATCCTTCTGATGTAACGCCGCAACCCTGCGTAAACGTTATGGTATTAATACTGGCATCGGGTATAACATCCAGGCCGCACACAATGCCTATCCCAATTAAGTTGGTGCGGGTCAGCCGGTTTTGCTCATCTAGATAGCCGAAGAGCTCGTTTAAATGATCTTTTTTGAGTACCTGGTTGGCTACGAACTGCGGGTAAGAATCAAACGTCGGTTCCATATTTTCAGGTTTAAAGGGTAAACAGCCAAAGGGTTAGCCAATTATAGTTGCATCCAGGCGCACCGGATTATCGTCGTTATCATCTTCGCAGTCGTGGAGGGTAGCCGGCGGATAAATACTTTTTAACTGGCCCAACACCGCTACCAACGCAGCGTGGGTTTGCAGCACCGCTAATTTATTTAGGTAATATTCCAGCAACAGGGCTTTCAGGTCGGTTTTAAAGGCAGCGGTAAGGGCAAATCCGCAGGCAAAAGGTTCAGGTTGAATATGGATGTTATAAATTGTTTCGAGTTGCTGTTGCCAATCGGCAGGCAGCAATTCGGTCCGGTAATTTTCTTCCTGACTTATCCAGGTGCGGAGTGCTTCGCCGTACGCCGCTAATATTTGGCACGTGCAAGCACAAACCATGGCAGTAGTTAGGGTTGTGCCTGCCAATTGCAAGTGGGCGGTTAATAAACTTTCTACTTGCTGGGCCAGGGGCGATTCCGGGGTGGTTAAATTATTTAATTCCGTTAGCCAGGCGCACCAGGCTTTCCAGAAAATATTAAACTGAAAACAATTTTCTTTATTTTTAAAATAACCGGTAAGCGTAGCTTTTAACCCATCCTGGTAAGTAGCATTCAGTTCGGTTGCCAGCTCATCGGGAAGAACTAATGGCAAAATATTAACTGTAAACAATAATTCTAAATCACTATCTGACAGAGCGTTGAAACCGTTCCGCACAAATTCCTGCCGGAAAGCATCGTTATAAACAGTTAATATTTGTTCAGCAAAACGGCAGATTGGCAGCGCTAATGCTTCGGCCTTGGTTGGGTCAGTTAAGGCTCCGGTTAAAGTAGCCGTTAATTGACAAAGAATAGCGGTATCGCCTTCGCCGCGGCACACTTCATTGCCAACCCAGCAAATTTTGGGCAGCAAATGGGCCGGCATTTCTAACCGGATAAGGCGTTCAGCAAAACGGCGATAATCCAGGTTCTGAAATAAATTTAGCCAGCCCGGTAACACCACGGTAACCCGGAACGAATAAGGGTCTTCTTCGCCGCAGGTTGCGCAATCCGGATTGAGGCAAACGGGTAACAAGGCTTGCCCGTAAAATTGGGCGCGCAGTAATAAATGCTCTACCAGAAATAATTGGGTATCGGGAGGTAAGCCTAAAAGCCGGAGCAGTTTTTTTTGTAAACCCGCAATATTTGTACTGCTGCAAACAGGGGGTTTATCTCGGTAATTAAAAGCCTTGGCCCGGTTGGCACTTAGTTCGGGGTAATCTTGCAGGAAAAGAATTTTATCCTGCAATAATTTAGTACCTATATTTTTTTCTAAGCTTAATAATTGCGGGTTGCTGGTATTAAGCTTTACCTGGTACAACATGAGGGCGTAATCGGTGAACTGTTCGCCAAAACGGGCCAGCAAATGGTCCAGAAATTGGTTGCGCCGCTTTATGCCGGCTTCTTCTGTTTCGGCTAACTGGGCCACTATGGTAGCGGAAAGTCCGTTGTAAATACCATTAGTTCCTTCCAAGCCTTTAATTACCTGCTCCTCTAAAAACTGGGTATAATAGCTTTGTTTTACGCCTGGGTCGAGCTTAAATAATTGACTTACGTTGGCTAATTGGGCCAGAAAATCGGCGAGTAATTGTTCATAAAAAAACAAATAAGTTTTAAGTTGTTTGGCCTGGGCCTGGCGCAAAGCGGTGGCCTCTTCGGGTAAGCCTTCGAAACCAATGCCGTAGTTTAGCGGAAAGGAATATTGAACCGGAAAATAATCTTTTAAATCCCGGATGGTACCGGTAGGAACGGGCAAGTCTTGCGGACCAGCTACCTGGTTTAACTGGGCGCCCCGCAATTGCTGTAACGTTGCCCAAACTTCCTGCGGATTGGCGGCTAAAAAAGGCAAATCGTTTTTAAAGAACAATATTTTAGATTGCTCCAGGTACAAGCGCGGTTGGTGCTGCACGGTTATTTCTAAAGTCCAGGGTTGGCTGGGCATTATGGCCCGCCCCTGTGCATCGTATTTGGTAAGCACCAAATTGCGGATCGCAATTATTCCCTCAATTTCGGTTAAAACGTTAATAATATCTGATACATAAATATAGCGGCGCAGTTGCGCTGCTTCCAGTTCATCGGTTTTTAAGAAACCGTGCGCCAAGGCAGGACCATTAAATATTTCTTCGGTAGGTACTTGTTGGGCTTGTAATTCCGGCAGGGAATAAAATCGGAGCGGCGGGTTAAAGTAGGTTTCTATTTGGTAATAAATCTGCGCGAGCACTTTTTCAATATCGGCATCCGGGCTGAGTTCTACATCGGCGCAAACCGCAATATCTTCTACGGCAACGGTAGTTACGTGGCAATAATCTTCGGCCAGGTTCCGGTGCTCGTGCAATATTTGTTTAGCCTCATTTATTAATGCCTGCACCTGCTTTATTTTAGCATGATAACTTGGTATAAGGCCATCGGCGGTACTGTTGGTAAAAGCATCTATAAAATCCTGAACAGCAATTTGGGTGCGGGAATCGCTGCCTTCTAAAAACACGGTAAAAGGCACGTTATTCAGCAATATTTTTTCTTCGGCAAGCGGCTGGGCAGCATCCGGCAGAAAGGTAATTTCCAGCGATACTACCAAGGGGTTGCGCAACGCCCGGGGGGTAATCAGGGTACCGGTTAGGTTGGTACTGGGTTCGTCTATTTTGGCAATATTGGTTACTACCACGCCATTGGCTTTTAGCTGGATGGTGGGCAACAAAAATTTATAATACTTTTCGTAGTCTTTTTCGATTTCGGGCCAGGCCGGAAACCGGACCTCCAGTAACATGGCGGTAAACTGGTTATTTGGGCCGAGCACTACCGACACCCGTTGTTTAATTTTGCCGTTGTTAAAATCGCCCAGCGCCGCATCGGCCTGCATTTCCAGCATTACCTCGTACAAGCCGCGCGGAATAACCGGGTTTTCGTTTTTTAAATATACCAATTGCCCGGCCGCGCAATCGGCGTAGATTGTGAGTTCGCAGGCACACGTTTTGCACAGCAGCCAGGCATTCCGTACACCTTCCAGATCAATTAATAATTTGCGGTAATCGTTAACGGTAACTGGGTGGCAAGTTAAAATCTGACGGGCCGTGAAAAATCCCTGGTCTTGGCCACCAGTTTGCAGCGACTCGGCCAGTAAATCTTTTATATCAAAACCAATCCGGTAACCAATATCCGTAATCGCGTAGCACAGTAATTCCAGTATGGTAATGCCCGGATCGTGGGTATTATAGTCAGTCCAGTATTTACTACCCAATTGCTCAATATACGCCAGCCCTTGTTGTCGCAGAAAGTAGTAATCCTGGGCAGGTAACAAATGCGGGTTTTTATCGATGGGTTGTATAATATTCATGGCCATAAGGTAAAACTAGCAGCAACCACAATTTTCGGTAACCGGCGTTTCGGCCGTTATGGGAATAAGGTCCAGCACATGATTTTCTTCGGGTACCGATACCAGCACCGCACACGCTTTGGTAGCTATTACTTCGTCGGCTTTACTATTGGGCAAGCCGTTACCCGGTAAATGCCACAATTCAAAGTCGGTGATATAATCGACGTAAGGCCGTTCTTCTATAAAATCGATAAGGGCGGAAGCAAATATTTTACCGCCAAACTGAATATCCTGCGCTTGCCCAAAAGCCCACGGCGATAAATATTGGGTAATTTCGCGTTTAAGCCTTACCAAAAATGCGGCGGGGTCGTACTGCGGCCAGAATTTAACCCGGCCCTTTACCTGTACTTGTTCAAAAATGGGATTACGCACGTGCAATTGCACAAAACAAGCAATATGCCGGCGCAGATAAGCACTAATTTTTTCCAATTCGCCCAAACTGGTATAGGGTTGCAGCGGATTAATATGGTTGCGGTGGCGGAGGTTAGGAATGGTAATAATGGTTACATGGCCGGCCGCTTGTTCGTTGTAAATTAATTGGGTTTCGCCGGGATCGTACTGGGTATGCGGCAGGCATTTTACTTTGTAAATGCCCGGAAAGGCTTCGAGCGTCAGGTGTTCATAGTCCCAGATGGTAATGCCGCGGTCTTTATGCCGCAATCGCTCACTTACGCGCTGGTAATAATTTGCAGAATTTTCTTTTACGTGGCCGCCAAAACTGGCAAAGGGTTGAGTTACGCTTTTAACACCTGCCTGGGGTTCCTGTAATTGGGTAATGCTGCCGGCGGTTAAAGGTAAAGTTAAAAAATCACTGGCGTTTTGCTGATCCTGGAAAGTAGCGGTGCCCGCCTGGGTTAATACGGAGATTAAACTGCAAACCGTATCACTGGCCGTATGTACCGCTGCCCGCAGCCAGTAAGTTTCGGCGGGCATAATGGCATGTTGGGTATCGGCTAATTGGGGCAATAAAAACGTAATAATGCCGGATTGCGTGAGTTGGGCGGTGCCGTCGCTTACCTGCTCCTTTAAAAATGAAACCCAATAATCGCCCGCTAAATAACTCCAATGCACGTGTTGTTCCGGTTTTTTTAGATGCGGGTTAGCAGTGCCTTCTACCAACTGAAACAAGACGGCAATTTGCTGGGGCGGCGTGCTATCGGTAAACCCAATGTAAAATTCGGCTTCGTGTTCTTTCCAGGTTTGAATGCTACCATCAGGTTCTTTAATTTCGAAAAAGGCATTGCCTAAGTTTTTGTGCCGGAACAAAGGTACCAGGCTCAAAGTCTGCTCGGCGTCTAAATCGGGGCGAAACAAGGCCGCGTGCCGTTCGGCGGTACCAAACGGAAAAACCTGAAAAAATTGCAAGGGCCGGTCCGGGAAACTGTTCGTTGCGCTTAAATCCAGCGAGGTAGTGGCCTCGTAATCCAGTACTATTTCCTGAATAACGGGTGTATAGGGTTCGGGAGGGCGGCTGGGCATGGCGTTTACCTGCGCACTAATATTATTTAGAGCTTCGGCTTTATCGGAGGTGCTCGCAATAATATCCTGCACCGCTTTTTTAAAATTGGCCGCCCCCGTCGATTGTTTTATCAGGTATTCGGTGAGTTGTTCCTGGTAAGCTTTGTGGCCGAAATCGCCGGCCAACCGGAGTTGCATAAATCCTTTTACACTTTGGATAGTATAGCGCGGAATATTTTGGTAATCAACCGGCAGGCGGTCGTCGTTTAGCAGGGTAAAAAGAATAGCGGTGTTGGTTGCATCAGATATTGGTATGCGATTATCCGGGCCGGCTATGCCATCAAATAAATTTGGGTCCGTGGCTACTTGCTGCCAAAGGCCTTGTCTTAAAAAATAAATATTAACCGGCGGCTTAGCCGGCATACTGGCCGGCAAATCTTTCCAGTTAATTAATACTTTAAATACGGCATTTTTTTTCATAAACACCTCGGAGTGCCCAATTACCAGCGCCGCATCTTTTTGCGGTAACGGCCCGAATGGCTGAAAAGGCTGGGTAGGATCAATCGCGCCAAAATCGTTAGATACCTGTAAGTTTTTCAGTCCTTTTCCGGTAACCGTTAAACTAATATTTGTAAGAATATCGGTTTTAATCTGGTCGTAGATAAAGGTCGTGTCGGGTGTTTGCTTCAGAGTAATTTGCAGCACCGGATTAGTGGTGCCATATACTTGCTGGTGCACCGCCGAAGCATAAGGCGCGGTAGCGGGCGCATCGGGCGGCAACTGTATAACCAACTCCCAATAAGCTGCCTCCCGGCGAAAAACGGCATTGGGTACCAAATACCACCCATCGGCTACCGTAAGCCGGCAAATTACCTGACTTGAATAATCTCCGGTAGTTATGGCAGGGCTGCTGGTATAAAACCTGGCCGAAACTTGCCTTGTACCCTCTGTTAAATATAAATACGGGGAAGCTACGGCAAAACCAATTTGCGCAGGCGGCATGGCAATAGCGCTTAATTTGCCGTTATCGAATATTTTATGCGCAAACGGGTGCCATTGTTTATCCGGCAAAGATAATTCTGCGCCTAAACCATCTTCGGAGTTAGCCACCGGGGCGGCAAACAAGTGCCCTTTAAATATGGTGCCGGCATTCTTTTTTAAATCTTCGTCGAGTGGCGTGGCGTGGTAAAAAGATTTAAGCGCCGAAATTTGAGTTTTATTCAGCGCAAAATCGGCATCTAGTGCAAATATTACTTCCTGCCCTTTTGAATCTTTACCGGCATTTACCCGAGTTCCTTTTGGTAAAATCAAACTTTCGAGGTGCCTGGCCAATTCAAAAATTAAATGGGCCTGGCTAGGCTGGGCCGGTTTAGGCGCTAATTGCAATATTTGCTGATAATAAAAATCGAGGTGCTGGCTAGTAATGGTGTTTAGCTGGTCGCGGGCATATAATAATAATTTCAAAAATGCGAGTAACAACGCCTGGTGCGGTTCGTGGGTATTGCGCTGTAAGGTTTCCGCCAACTGCTTTTTTGCCTCGTTGTTTATGGTGGCCAGCGCCCGCAAAAATTGGTCGAAAATATTGGTAAAGGAATTATGATTGCTGGCAAAGTATATTTTCCGGGCTATTTCGCCGGGAGTTGTTGGCCCGAAAATATTTGGATCGATGCTGGTGGAATCTGCCCAAAACGGCGAAAAAGAACGGGTAAAAACCTCCGATGCCGCAGCCAGGGGTTGGCCCAATATTGTACCGGGTAATAAGGCAGTTTCGTCGGTTAAGTCGGGCGTGGCCGCGGCAAAGTACACCTGTAACTTGTGAAATTCGGTAGCCAGCCGGGTTTTTATCAGGTTTTGTACTGTTTGTTTCAGGGCAACGGTTTCGGGCAGGCGTTGTTGCAGTTCGTTTAACCCCCAGGCCAGGTTGGCCGCCAGGCTAAACAAGTTAGCGAATGCCTGCTTTAATTTTGTTTCATCTACCGGATTATTTTTTAGTTCAGCCGAAATACCTTTAATAAATAATTCCTGGACCCGGTTTTTATAACTATCTACTTCTTCTACGGCCACTACGGCCAGAATAGCTGTTTCGTCTTTTTCAAAAAAACTTTGCCAATCCTCGTTATGGTATTGGTTATCAGTCCGGAAATATTTGAGGTACTTACTTAATTTTTGTACAAAAACCAGCCAATCAGCTATTTCGTGCTGGTCTATGGGGGCAGATTCCGGTAACAGCGCCTTAAGCGTTCGCTGGGCCTGATTGGTACCTTCCCGCTTCAGCATCAACGGATTTATAATATTTTCGCAGGGCTGGGTCATAAACTATTGTCTAGGGGCGGCGGGTTGGTCAGGAAATTGAGTAAATCGGAACTTTCGTTTTTATAAAAAGGATACACAAAGTTGTAGCGGGAGTTGGTTGTGCGTACCACGTAATCTACTTCTATCAACAGCAAACCTTCCCATTCACGCGTGGTATTAATATTTACTTTTTCTAAATCAATGCGGGGTTCGTAGTACAAAATAGCCGTTTCAATTTTATCGATAATCTGGGTTTTCAGGGTAGTATCCAGCGATTCAAATAGCAATTCTTCCAGATTACAGCCGTAACGCGGTTGCATGAGCCGTTCGCCAACCATGGTGGTTAGCAGAATATGTAAGCTACTCTGAATATCGGCTTCGTTTTCCAGCATGCCTACGGTACCCGTCAGCCATTCGAAAGTTGGCGGAAAACCCCAGCCTCTGCCCAAAAAACTAGTATTTACCGGTTGTTCTGCCATTTTCGGGTATATTGATTAAATGCTAAAGTTTATTTAAGCTACTCTTATGTAATACTTTAATATTCTTATCCGCCAATTAAAACGGAAGGAAAACCAGCCGCAATAATGCCGCCGTGAGCAGTAGCATCGCCTTGCCGGGCCGCAAACATACCGCCTATTTGCACGGTAGCTGATCCCTTTACGATGCTGTCCGGGGGGCCGGCGCAAGCCGCCAAATCGCCTACGCGCGCAGCAGGCAGTCCGCCAATGCAAACCGTTGGGCAACCAGCCGGTAAAATTGGTCCACCCACGTGCGGCTTCGGTCCATCGGACAAGGGGCACGTATGAAAATCAGTAATTCTAGCGGCGGCTGGCATATTCTATTTTATTTTTAGCTTATTTGCTTGCTATTGAATATTTCAGAATTATTCTTAACTATTTATTAATCAATCTACTTTCAGGTTAAAATATTCCACCAAAAGAAGAATTTCTGTACAATAATTGCCCCGGCATTTTGCTGGTTTCGTTTACTTTCGGGTGCGATTAATTAATCATAACCATGCCGCCTTTTACTTTAGCTAGTCCGCTGGCCGCCGATAATTCTGTTCCCCCGCCGCCTTCGGCTTTAAAGCCAATCTGGGCGGTAGCGGCAATATTCATTCCTTCTACTTTAACATTGCCAGCCGCCTTAAGGGTAATATCTTTTATGCTATCCAGGGTTATTCCATCCTGGTTCATGGTAATTTTATTGCCGTGCTGATCTTCCAGCTTAGTGGCTTTATCGGTTTCAGTTACTATTATTTTATTGCCGTTGGGTGTTTGTAGCGTTACAGATTTTTGCTCATCGTTAAATATCAGGCTCATCCCGGAGCGTGATACATAACCTTTTTCGTTGTTCTTTTTTTCGGCAGTAACGGGGGTGGGCAATGCACTGCTGTGGCACATACCCAATATAATGGCTTGCGAAGGATCGGTTTGCAGGAAACCCACTACTACTTCGTCGTTTACCTCCGGCCGGAAAAAAGTACCGCGCTTGTTACCCGCATCTAAGGTAGCCAGGCGGGCCCACACGCCTTCGTCGTCTTCGCTTATTACCGGCAACCGGATTTTAATCCGATTTTCCCCTTCCGGATCGGCTTCTATTTGGGTTACAACGCCAATTTGCAAACCATTAATGCCGGCAAAAGGCAGTTCGGGGTTTTGGATAGGTAATGTATGTGCAAACCATTCGGGCTGTACGCCCAACTGCATATCGGTTTCCCAGTTGCCATTAGCAATCTGGTGGCGCACACCCGAAACAAAAGCAACACCCCGAAACCGATTACCAATACCATTTACCTGAATTAAATTGCCGGGTTTTACTACGTGGGTACCCTGGCATTTTAGGCGGCCTCTTATTTTAGCCAGCCGCTGTTTTAATAATTTGGCCGTGGCCCAGTTGGTAAGTTCGGTGGGGTTAACCTGACCGCTATGCTTTAAGGTAACCTGGTTGGTGTTAAAAACCTTGGCCAGGTTGGCTGGTGAAATATTTCCGTTAAGGTTAAGCGCGGGTTCCTGGGCTTTGCTGCCGGCTATTTTCTGGGTAGCCGGGTTCCAGGCTTTTGCTTCTACCGAGGTAAACTGCAGCCGGGTATCAATTTCGGCATCCAGTTCCATTAGGGTAGCGCCGTATTGCAGCACCAGCACGGGTTGTTGTTTTAAATCCGGTTTTTTTACGAAAACTTTACCATTATCTACCAGTACCAACATGCTGTTAAGCTCCGCCCGGCTAACCAGAAAATCCCAATCGGTGGTATTATACTGTACCAGTTGTTTTTGTTCCTGGGTAATGGGTTCTACCTCTTTGGCCAGGCCGTGGCGGTTAATAATGGCCTCCAGAATCTGGCTATCTTTTTGCCCCCGGTAATATTGGCTTTGCGGCTGCAGGGTCATTTTTACGGCCTTATCTTTACATTCTATTACCAGCAGCGAGGTGTTTCGGCGGATTTTAAGGCTATGTTTGGTAACTACGCCTTTAAATATATTATCGTCGTGGGCGCGATAGCCGGCTTTAATTTCTATTTGCTTACCCGGAATAAAATCTGCTTTATCGCTAATAGTAAAGGTTTCGGCGGCAGGCTCTCCGTCGAGTAAGGTTATGGTAGCCGTCGGAATCCGGTTTACTTCTTTGCTTACCACCACCGATACAATCTGGTAGGTTTCGGATATTGGGGTACCATCGGTTAGCAATTTAATTGTGCAAACATCCGGCGAGGCAGCGGTGGGTATGGTGCGGCTATTATTCATCAGGAAGCCTTTTGTAACGGTATATCAACTATTAACTTTTAAGCAGACCAGGTTTTTAATATTTTTACAGGCCTGGCCTTAACTTTAGCCGGAGCTTTTGTAATATTCGGGCTGAAGAAAAATATTAGAAGCGCCTTAACTCGTATTATTAGAATCTTGCTGCGCAAATGGCGGAAAATGCAGAAAACTACCAACAGCCAATCGCCGGAAATTGGTTAAATTATTTGCCTGGGCTACTTGCAGGTAATACCGCGGATCTTCGTAAATTTTAAAGCACATAAAAGGCAGATTATCGCCGGCTTTTACCTGGCGCAGATGTGTCAGGTCCGGCGATTGGCTTTTTTCTTTGGCTACCCGCAAGTTTTCTTCTACACTGCCTTTGAACTGGGCTTTGGCTATGGCCCGGATGGGCGTACCGTCGGGTTTAAACAATTTAAACGTAATAGATAAAGAAGCCAGCCGGCCTTTAAAAAGGGTAACGCCCCAGATTAATTTAAAAAACCGCGGTTGGTGAATGGCCCCATCGTAATCTACCAGCATTTGCTTAAATGCTTTTAAATCATCCCAAATATCGGCTTTTGGTTTTCCATCAATAATACCGGTACTATCAAATAAAATATCAAAAGTAAACTCCTCGGGCTTGGTCATTTTGTACTTTTGCTGCGCGCCGCTGGTACCAGGAGCCTGCCCGTCGTTAAACTCAACTTTGTAATCTAGTTGGTAGGTTTCGGGGTTCATTAAGGCAAAAAGCGGCTGACCTACCTGCGAGTCGTCTTTCATATCGGCTTTGCGGTAGGCAATTATTTTCAGCTTTTCGAGTTTACCGGTATCGGCCATAAAATATTAAGTTAGCGTTCATTTTTATCGCGCAAAATGGTCATTACCTGCTCCAGGCATTCGGCAATTAAAGCTTCCCGGTCCGGTTCACTCCCGTTTGCTGCCGCACGGCTACCAGCCGCAGAATTATTGCCCGTCTGGTTTTGCGAGACAGAATTATCTGGGTCGATGACAACTTTTATGTGCAGTTCGCGAATTTCGATGGGCATAAATATTAACTAATGGTAAAATAATTGTACCGCAGTTCCAGGGTTTCGATTACAATAGCGTTGGTTTCGGCGTTAAAATCAGATACAGCCCATTTTTTGGGCCAGGCATTTACTACGTTCCAGGTTTTAAGCGGCTCGTGTTTTTCGTTGAGCAGGGTTACCAGTAAATTAGTTAGTTTAAATTCGCGCTGCTGAAAAGCTTTCTGGCACCAGGCAAATACTTCCGAATCTTTCGCCAGCAAGCCCCTTTTTAATATTAAATCGGGATATTTGGTACGCACCGGCAGCACGTGTTCAAACCGGTTTTCGCCGCCTTCTTTAAAATTTTCGGTTTCAAACTCTACGCTTAAACCCGAAACCGACTGAAAACGGGTATCGTTGTCGTTTTTGCCCAGGCTGGTAAATTCTACCCCAAAATGAAAGCCAACGGGCGGATAGTAGCCGGCCATTAGCTTTATTTTACCAAGCTCAGGCCTTCGTGCGCAATTTCTATGGTTTCTATAGCTACCTCATTGCCATCGGCTTTCAGGTCGCTGGCCTGTACTTTTACCGGAAAGGCATTCAGCGCTTTCCAGGTAAAAACCGGGGCATGATTCTCGTTCAGCAGTTTAATGGTAATATCGCGGCGCTTGGTATTCCCCAGCATATCTACTTCTTTTAACCAATCGTAATAATCGGTTTTGCCTTCAAATGTTCCGCGCTTCATGGTAATATTGCTGTACTTTTGCAAGCCTGGTTGTTTGGTTTTAGAATAGCTGCGGCTTTGCCCTTCGCGGTATTCAATAACCTCCACCTGTTTGTCGAGGCCGGTAACTTCGGTAAAGCCAATTTTGGTGCCGCCCCACTCTATCTCGAAATGGAACTTGGGTAACGGATATTCTGCCATATTTTTAGGAGTTAAGCCTGATTTTTACTACATCTTCGGTTTACTTAAATAAGCTGGTTATAGCTTTAATGAGGAGCGGATTTATAGGTAACTAGCGTTGAATGCCGGGCTTTTATTTAAGATTCGGGCATTTTATGCGAGAACCGTAGCACTATAAATTCGGCGGGCCGCACTACTGCCAAACCAATTTCAACAATCATCCGGCCTTCCAGAATATCCAACGGGGTCATGGTTTTACCCAAACCTACTGCCACGTAAAAAGCATGGTCGGTTACGGCACCCTGAAGCGCTCCCTGGCGCCAAAGCGTAGTCAGGAAATTTTCGATCATGGCCTGTACTTTTACCCAGGTATTTGCATCGTTCGATTCAAACACAAACTGTTTGGTAGCTTTTCTACACGATTCTTCTACCATGTTAAAGAACCGGCGCACGCTTACGTACCGCCATTCGTTGTCGTTGCCGGCCAGGGTGCGCGCGCCCCAAACCAGCGTACCTTTGCCCACGAAAGCCCGGATTACGTTAATGGATTTGCCAAAATTCACATCCACGTTCAGTTCGTCGTTTTGGGTAAGTTCCAGTTTTACCGAAGGGGCGATTACGTTTATCAGGCTTTCGTTAGCCGGCGCTTTCCACACAAATTTGGTATTATCTACCCGGGCATATAAACCCGAAACAGCTCCGGAAGGCGGCAACAAAAAACTCTCGGCCCGAATGTAATTAATAACGCCTGCCAAAACGGGTATCCGACGCAACACTTCGGTTTCAATGGCCGCTTCTTTGGTGCTGGCATCGCGGTATACATTCGTAACAGTAGTGTATAAAGAATAGAATATTTCATCGGCCCGTTTGTTTACTATTTCGAGCATATTATTGGCGGCAGCCTGCCGGCCACCGGCATTATTTCCGCCAGCGGGTGTCAGCACCAACCCGGTTGGATCGGCCGGACCAATAGCACCAATGGCCGTAGCGAAGGCCGCAAAATTCCAGGTACGGCCGGCCGGCGTATGCATGGGGTCGTTGGCTGGCGCAGCCGGGTTCAGGTTGGCATTATCCTGCGAAATTTTATCGACGTTAAATAAGGGTGAAAAAAAATTGGGGGCTGGGGCCGTTAATTGTCCCTGCAAAGCGGTACGCAGTTCGGTAAGCAACGAGCCGGTAAGCTTTGGGGTACCGGTATCGCGCACAAACTCATCCAAAAAATCGTGCACCAGGGTGTATTGAAAATTCCAGATTTCGCGGTAAGCCGTTTTTAAAATATTAAAATCAGCGGTAGAAATATTGGCAACATCGGGCACAGCCGATAAGGTATTGTAAAAATCGGCTTTACGGGCCAGGTACATGGCTTCGAGCGATGCATTGGTTCCTAAAAACGATTTAAGCTGAGCGTCGATGGCCGTAGAACTGGCAACCAGATCGTTTAAGGCATTAAAAGAATTAAGCGTAACCACATCGGCCGGGTCAATAAAAGAAGCTGCCCAATCTACGTTAGCACCTAATTTTCTTACTTTATCTTTTACATCGCGGTATTTTACCTGACGGGGAATATTGACGCGCAGGTAAGGATAATAGGCAGCTCCGAAATTTAAATTGCCCATGCCCACAGCCGTCCGAAAAGCATCAATATCAGTTTTGCGGTAACGATCGTCGGCCGGGTTAGCAATAATAACATCGGCCACTAAAAAACGGTCTTTCAGGTTTTCGCACTGCATCAGGGCCAGGCTGTGTAAGGCCCCTAGTTGCGCCGGATTAAGTTTTATACCGTCCGGAAATAAAATAAGGGTGGGGTCATCTTCTTTCCGTAATTCGGCTAAGGCGTCGGTAATGCCATTTATCAAATCGCCAGCGACAAAAGGATCGGGGTATTCGCCCAGCGAAATAATATAACACTTGCCGCCGCCATTACTAAAATGCATGAGCAAACTATCGTACATAAAGTAGGTAGAATCGATAACCGTTTCTTTAACCGCATTATTTACGTCGAGTTCTACCTTGTTTGCCTGGAGTTTAGGCCCTAACCCGAATATTTCTTCGAACTCAACTTTCGATTCTACGCGGGTTGGTTTTAGTTTATAATCTTTGCCGTTGAACTGGGTGCGTTGGGTGTAGCCAATAAAAGCCGAGATGGCGGTATCTACCGCAGCAATTGAAGGCGGGAATTTAGGTACTTCGTCGATGTATACGCCGGGGGTACGAAGCGTAGTTAAATTCAGCATAGTTTTTTAGTTACAGGTATAAGGCTAACGCGTTAAAACTTATCTAAATGCAGTTGGTACACCTGGGCCGCTTTAATTTTATTCGCCCCAGTCAGGACGCTATAATTGCCTAACCCAGCCCGGCCGGTAATTTCTATTTTACCAATTACGCCGGCGGGGATTGCCGCCGGCCGGGGTTGCAGGCTGGTAGAAGTAGTATAATTTAAATTGCCATCGGTTTCGCGCCAAAAAGCCGGCACGTTAGGCGCATTGCCGGAAGTGCGGTTTAAGGCTACGAATTGTTGTGCGCCGCTTTTCACTATTTCGCCGGTAACATAAGCGCGGGTATTCTGGTAAGTGGGCACCGGCCGGCTCAGGTTCGGGTATAACCCAATATTATTACGGGCAAACTCATTGCCCCACGTGTAAAAAGTGGGGGTGCTGTTGGTTGGGGGCAACAGCGGCAAAGCAGTATTGGCGGCCAAACCGGCATTGCGCCAGCGCAAATAAAATGTTAAAATAATATTGTCTAAGGTGGCACTTGGCTGGTCTGGGCCGTTGGTTTTGGTAACAATTATAAACCCGGTTTTGGTAGGTTTAAATATTAGGTTGCAAGCATACATGGTTCCGCGGGTATTTACCTCCGGTTCTATTTGCAGCCAATCGGGTACCTGGTATAATTGTAATTTATGGGCTTTGCGCGCGGGCGGTAAATCGTTGGTGCCGTCGTAAATAAGATTATTTTCATCCAGGAAATAATGATGGTAAATATTTACTTTAAACAGCTGCTGATATTTAGAAATGATCTTTTCCATCGGCCGCTTAATTATTAATTTTTAAGCCAATATTGCTTTCTATTTCTACTATCACCGAGTCGCCTTCGGTACGTACTTCCTGTTTTAGTTCGAGCAGGCGCATCAGGTACAACACTGAGGGATGCTGTTTACCGCCCAACGTGCCCCATAAATGATTTAATTCTTCAAAAGTTGGCGAGTATAAATCAACAATTAGTTTAAATTCGCTTAGCCGGTCAAAATCAATAAAACTACCCGAAACGCCGGCATTGCTGTTGAGGTGCGTAAAAATATTCTTTGTCTGAAAAAACCGGATGAGTCGGAAAATATAAGTTAAGGCTTTTTCGTAGTCGCGGGTAGTGGCCGAAAACAACACAAATAAATTCACGAAAACAGGCGGGTTAAAATATTCGGTTTTTAGGGTAGCGCTGTTGGCAAAAGAGTAAGGCGAATTCTTCAGGGTTTTTTCTTCGCGCAAATTTACCAGCGTAACCACTATTTTTTCGCGCATGTCGGGATTATCGGTTCCGGTAGGCGATTCGAGCGTGGCAATATTTCCAAGTATTACTTTGTCTTCTACCGCCGGCTGGATGCCTTCGAAAAAAGTATTGAGTTCCGACACCAATATTTTAAGAGCGTGCGAAATCATGAATTACCAGTTTAGGATAATTACCAACAACTAGTCAGACGAAAATCGTAGTTCCGCTTAAAATGGAACTAAAAGGAGGAGGCAAAAAAACGGGTGGTAGACTTGTGATTTTAAATAAACCTATAAATATAGGTAAAGACTATATAAATATAGGCAATATAGCCCTATAACACAATACTTACTTTTAAGTATTTTTATTTACAGCTATAACAACTTACATAAAGCATCTTAAAATAATTGTTGTATTTACAAGATTCAAGCACATTTTGCTAACCTAATTGCTTTAAATTCTTGTAAAAAAGTAGTTTACATGGGGTAGGTAATTGCTTCTACCCGCTATTTTTATTAAGAATTTTATTGCATTAAATTTTGCGTTTCTGGGCAAACTAATTAAGGTTGTTTTACTTTTCGATGAAAGAGGAAAAGCGTCAGCCATGCAGGCCGGCGAATTAGCTAATCAGTTAGCGGCAAAAGGATTTGAAGTGGTTCTACCTGATTTAAGTGGCATAGGAGAGTTAGGGAATGGGTTTATTAAAGGCGGTTCATGCAAATACTCAAAGGCCTTTTGCCATAACCCTGTTTTGGCCAAGCAGCGGAAGCGTTGGTAGACCGGGTTCAAGGGGCCAAAGCGTTTGGTTGGGTCGCGCCAGGGGCCACTGCGAGCAATCCATAGCACCGCATTGAGAAACTGGCGGTTTTAGGAAGAGGAAATAAAAAAATCATAAAGCTATTTAACATAAGGTAAATTATAAGCAAAAAGGTAAACTCCTGAAATAGCTTTACACTTTAAGTATAAAGTTATGAATAATAGGAATTTAAAAGAAACTGTAAAAAGGAATTATCCGTCTGCAAAGAAAAGAAAAATTGTCGAAGAACTTCGTT
>NZ_VWSF01000030.1 GCF_008629685.1 Adhaeribacter rhizoryzae
GTTATGCAGCAGACGGTAGTAACTCCGCTGCTCGGCTTCGCTCGCACTTAGCTGATGTATCACCACACTTTGCTTTTCTATTATCTTTTCTACTACTTGCTTGACCCGTCGCTCTATCCGAATATTGCTAAATATTGCATCTGCCATTTACCCCCAACAGCTCCCCGCTCCATTTTGTGTCCTAATCGTAGCCCTAATTTAGGGAAGGAGTTCGGCCTACCCGTATTGTTGCGGATTTGCTTTGTTGGGAGGTTTAATGTTTAAATCTAATAATTATTTATGTTTAGAAAAGCCGTAGCTACGAAGCAGATTACAGCAGTTTGGGCGATGAGGGCCTTCTAAGGTTGTGGTGCGTAGCATTCCGACAATAGGAGGAAAACAAGCTTAGACAGCCCGAGTGACCAAACGGGGCCCCGCGGCCGGGAGTAAACTTATACTTATAAATTTAATTAGCACGTCAGCATTGAAAGATGGAATCTTTTAAAAGATAAAATTAAAAACTTAAGCTACTTATGGAATATCGTTAAAAGCATTAGCATTAGTAATAACTTACTTAAAAGCTAACACAAATATTGCCCCAATAAGGCACTACCAAAATTTAAACGAGGATAGAATATTGGGTGTAAGCTAAACTGATTCTTCGTTTACCAATACCTTTATTTTTTGTAAATCGGAAAGGTAAGTTGTATCCAGAATAGCCGCAGTAGCATCGCGCACCTTTTTCATTACTAGCCGGATTTCGCAGGTTTCTTCGTTCAGGCACTCGTCGCATTTGCGGTAATACAAATGACTTACGCACTGAATAGGTGCCAGTGGTCCGTCAATCATCCGCACAATATTGCCTACCGATACCTGTGCGGGGTCTTTAGCCAGGGAATAACCGCCATTTTTACCACGCGTACTTTGCAACACGCCCTGGGTTTTCAGATCTACCAGAATAGCTTCTAAAAATTTGCGGGGAATCCGTTCGGTGTTCGCAATTTCGGATATTAGGATAAGGCCTTTATCCGCATTTTTAGTTAAATACAGAAGTGCTTTAAGTGCGTATTTGGCCTTTTTCGAAAGCATAGCAAATTATTCCCTACCCTGCTTTAACTTTAAATTTCTTTTGCAACTCCTGAATAGAAGCTTTAAATTTTTTATCGGTATCTATTAAATCCGAAACGGTTTGCACCGAGTGAATTACTGTGCTATGGTCGCGGCCGCCAAAATGGTAACCAATAGATTTTAAAGAATGGCTCGTAAATTCTTTTGCAAAATACATGGCAACCTGCCGGGCCGTTACAATTTCTTTTTTCCGGGTTTTGGCTTTTAAAGAATCTACGGTTACTTCAAAATATTCGGCTACTGTTTTCTGAATAAAATCGAGGTTTACTTCGGCTTCCACATCTTCAATAATGTGTTTTAAAGCACCTTTTGCCAGTTCCAGATCAATTTCTTTCCGGTTCAGCAGCGATTGGGCCATGAGCGAGGTAAGTACGCCTTCCAGTTCCCGCATGTTGGTATCTACGGAATAGGCTAAATATTCTACTACGTTATCCGGAATATCAATGCCATCGGACTGCATTTTTTTCTGGATAATGGCCATCCGGGTTTCAAAATCCGGACTTTGCAAATCGGCGGTTAAACCCCATTTAAACCGCGATAATAAGCGTTCTTCCAATCCTTTCAGGCTGCGCGGCGGCAAATCCGAAGTCATTACGATTTGCTTACCGGCCTGGTGCAGGTGGTTGAAGATGTGGAAGAACATTTCCTGGGTTTTTTCTTTACCGCTCAGGAACTGCACATCATCAATAATTAAAATATCGACCAACAAATAAAAGTTGGCAAAATCCTGGATGGTATTGGTTTTTACCGATTCGATAAACTGGTTCGCGAATTTCTCCGACGAAACATACAACACAAACTTTTCGGGGTTGTTGCTTTTAATGTGGTTGCCAATGGCTTGTACCAAATGCGTTTTTCCCAGCCCTACGCCTCCGTAAACCATTAAGGGGTTAAAAGAAGTAGTTCCGGGTTTATTGGCTACGGCATAACCAGCCGAACGGGCCAAACGGTTGCAATCACCTTCAATATAATTATCGAAATTATAAGACGCGTTCAGTTGGGAGTTCAGGAAGTTCCGGTCGATGCTTTTGGACTCAAACGGATTTTTTAAAAAGTGCTGCTCCGGCTGGTACGAATTGGCAATAGCCTGCGGTACTTTTTTAGTAGGAATATTTACCGTTTGGGGTTTATTAAAATTATCGCCCCGGTCAATAATAATCTGGTATTCCAGGCGACCTTCGCTGCCCAGCTCCTGGTAAATAACTTTTTTTAATAAACCAACATAATGTTCTTCCAGCCACTCGTAAAAAAACTGAGTTGGCACCTGTATCGTCAGTACATTATCTTTCAAAGCAAAAGGCACAATCGGTTCGAACCACGTTTTGTAGCTCTGCTCGCCGATGTTGTCTTTAATTACTTGCAGACAATTCCGCCATACTGTCGCACAGTCTTTTACCATTACACTCACCTGATACCACGTATTAATTAAGCTTGAAGACTACCCGTTTACAAAGGGGGGGCTACAAAAATGTGAAAAATTTAGATAACAAAAAATTATTTTATTCAGGAAGTTTTTACAAGAGAACCCACCGGTACTACCGCACTGGCTACGCTGTTTTTGGTTTTGCTGCGCCGGTTAAATGTAAAATCCAACCGACCTAAAAACAATCCATCTTTTCCTACCTGGTTAATCAGCGTTTGGGTACCGTCGGCATGTGAAATTATTTTGGGCTCCGGCATAAACAAGTGCGAATGGCCGCCTAAAATTACATCAATACCGGCTACTTGATGCGCCAATTTCTGGTCGTTTACTTTTTCGGGCTCGTTCGTAAAATCGTAGCCTAAGTGCGATAAGCAAATTACTAGCTGGCATTTTTCTACTGCGCGCAGTTGTTTTACCATTTCTGCGGCGCGTTGCAGGGGATCGAGGTAAATAGTTTGACCGTAGTTCCGGGTATCTACCAATCCGGCCAGCTCAATGCCTAAACCAAAAATGCCTATTTTAATATTTTCTTTTTCAAAAGTTTTATAATCACGGAAACGGCCTTTCAGAACGGTACCGCTAAAATCGTAATTAGCCGTCAGGAATGGGAAACCCGCATTGGGTAACTGGCGCTGCAAACCGGCTAAACCGTTATCAAAATCGTGGTTACCCAAAGTAGCGGCATCGTATTGCATCTGGGTCATGAGTTTATACTCCAGTTCCCCGTCGAACAAATTAAAGTAAGGCGTTCCCTGCCAAATATCGCCGGAATCGAGCAATAACACATTTTTCTCCTGACTTCGGATTTGTTTTACCAGGTGCGCCCGCCGGGCCATGCCGCCCAAACCGGCATTGGGCCGGCCATCCATCGGGTAAGGATCGATGCGGGAATGCACATCGTTGGTATGCAAAATAGTTAACCGCACGTGGTCGGCGGCCCAGGTAGGCGTTGGTACACCCAGCAAACTTAATCCGGCAGCGCCGGCTACTGTATTTCTGATAAAATCTCTTCTGTTCATCTCCTAAATATTACCCGTTCGCCTACAGTATTTTTATCCGGCCGTCTACGCGCGCTTCAATGGGTTTATTCTGGGCGGTTAGCTGCCTGATATGCTTAATCAGGGCATCGCGCACCAGAAGGCCCGTTGGTTCCACTTTAGTGGCTTCCTTCAGTAAAAACAAATCATCGCCGCCGTTTGCCAGGTAATCAGACACCACTATGGTATAACTTTTAGCGGGGTCCAGGGGCTTACCGTTTATTTTAATATTAAGCGGTTTATCGTTTTTAATGGTAAAAGTCGCATTTTTTAATACCAGATTTTTAGATTGCGCACCGTGCACAAATAATTTCTGCAAAGTGGTACCGGGCAGGGTTAGCACCACCAATTCGTTCTCGAAAGGCGAAAGCTCAAATATATTGCTTAGGGTAACAGGGCCTTTTGGGATAGTAGCGCGTAAGCCACCGGTAGTCATCAAACTTAAATCAATTGGCTTTTGGTAAAGCGGCAGCACCTGAGCCATTTGTACATCGGCCACAAAATTACCCAACGCCGATTCGCCGTTATTTGCTTTCCGGAGTTCCTGCGCCGAATAACCCAACACCTCGTTCATTTGGCTTTCCAGTTTCTGCCGGTAAGGTGCAATCAGGGTTTCTATTTCGGGATTAACCGGAACACTGGCATCTACTTTTATATCGGTTTCGGGCGGAAGCTGGGCCGTAGGCACCAAGGCCGGCTGGCAGGCAACCAGGAATAAACTAAACCAAAAACTATAAAAAATATGCCGGGGGCGAAAAAAACGCATTAAACTAAAATTTATTAAAAGTTTACAAAATTAGGCTATTTTAGAAGCTTAGGCAAGTAATTTCAGCATCCAGCCGTTAAGCCCGAAAAGATTCCGGGAGTTATAAAGATAAAGAAGGCGTAAGCTTAATATATGCTATTGCGGCCAGACCAATTCTGCTACTTTAAGCAAAACCATTATCTTGCGCGATTATCAGGCCTATGAATATATTAGGAATATCCGCTTTTTACCACGATTCGGCTGCTGCCCTGCTGCAACAGGGGCAAATAATAGCCGCCGCGCAGGAAGAACGGTTTACCCGGCGCAAGCACGACCCCAGTTTTCCGCTGCAAGCCATTAAATATTGCCTGCATGAGGCGGCACTGCAGCTAAAAGACATTGAAGCCATTGCTTTTTACGACAAGCCTTTCCTAAAATTTGAGCGGCTCCTGGAAACCTATTATGCCTTTGCGCCAATGGGGTTACGGTCGTTTTTGACTGCCATGCCCGTGTGGCTGAAAGAAAAATTATTTCTGAAACGCTTATTACGAAAAGAACTCGCCAAAATAGACCCGATAGCTGCTAAAAAAATAAAATTATTATTCCCGGAGCACCACCTCTCGCACGCGGCCAGCGCTTTTTATCCGTCGGGCTTAACAGAAGCCGCTATTTTAACCGTAGATGGCGTGGGCGAATGGACTACTACTTCGCTGGCCCTGGGGCGCGGCCAGGATATTACTGTTTTGCAGGAGCTGCGTTTTCCGCATTCATTGGGTTTGCTGTATTCGGCGGTTACGTATTTTCTGGGCTTTAAAGTAAACGCCGGCGAATACAAGGTTATGGGCCTGGCGCCTTACGGCAACCTCCAGGCCGAAAGCACCCAAAACTACATTAGGTTAATTAAAAGAACTTTGGTGCAGGTACAGGAAGATGGCTCGATCTGGCTGAATCAGAAATATTTTAATTATGCCACCGGGCTTACCATGCTACCTGATATCAAATGGCAAAATTTATTTGGCTTTCCAAGGCGGTTACCCGAATCGGAGCTAGAACAAAAGCACTGCGATATGGCTTTGGCCATTCAAACGGTAACCGAAGAAATAATGCTGAAACTGGCCCGGGAAGTAAAGCGGCTAACGGGCGCGGCCGATTTATGCCTGGCCGGCGGCGTAGCCCTGAACAGTGTAGCCAACGGTAAATTACAAAACAGCGGGTTATTCCGGCATATATTTATTCAGCCGGCCGCCGGCGATGCCGGCGGCGCTTTGGGAGCCGCTTTAGCCGCCCATTACCTTTATTTTAAGCAAGAACGAACAATTACCCCCGGTCCCGATGCCATGCAAGGCACTTACCTGGGTCCGGCTTTCCCAAACTGGGCGGTAGCCGAAATAATAAAAAAATACCGGGCGGTAGCCGAAATAGTAAACGAAGAAGATTTAACAACCCGAACGGCTACTTTACTCGCCGCAGGCAATATTGTGGGCTGGTTTCAGGGGCGGATGGAGTTTGGCCCGCGGGCGTTAGGCAACCGGAGCATTCTGGCCGATCCGCGCAACCCCGAGATGCAGAAAAAATTAAACCTGAGTATAAAATTCCGGGAAAGTTTTAGGCCGTTTGCCCCCACCGTATTGGTCGAAGATGCACAGCAATATTTTCAGTTACCGGGAACTTCGCCGTATATGCTTTTAGTACAGCCCATAAAACCAAGCTTACGCCGCGCACTACCTAAAAAATTTAACAAATTAACGCTCACCGAAAAACTGTATTGCCAGCGTTCTGCGCTGCCCGCCATTACCCACGTCGATTTTTCGGCCCGCATCCAAACCGTTCACGCCGAAACCAACCCGCTTTTCTGGAAATTATTACAGGCTTTTAAAAAAATAACCGGCCACGGCCTGTTGGTAAATACCAGTTTTAACGTACGCGGCGAACCCATTGTGTGCACGCCCGCAGATGCTTATACCTGTTTTATGCGCACCCAAATGGATTATTTGGTTATGGGTAACTATATTTTTACCAAAGGCCAGCAACCCCCTTGGCCCGAGAAAACAGATTGGCAGAAACAATACGGACTGGATTAATGAAACCCGAACCCAATATTCGAAATATTGAAACCCGGTTGGGCGGCATTTGGGCTATTTTGTTAGCTTTATGCCTAAACCCCTGGCTGGTGGCTTACCTGCTCACGGCTGATGGCAAATTCGAGTCCGGGAAAGTACCTTTGGTTTTGGGCTTTATTTCGGCCACGCTCATATTATACGGCTTTTTGTCCTTGGCGCAAAAAATCCGGCTAAGTGCTGCTTTTAGCAAAATATTGCTGTTACTCGCCAGCGGCTTCATTGCTTTTTATTGCACGGTTTTGGCCGATCGGCTGATTGGCAAATTATTGCTACCACCGGCGCAAAACCTGATTTTCCCGGCTAATTCAGCGGTTACATATAATACCCCAGAGTTTAACGTTACGGCCCGTATTAACTCTTTGGGGTTCCGGGACAGGGAATATTCGCTGCATAAAGGAAATAAATTCCGGATAATCGTCATCGGCGATTCTTTTACTTTTGGCTGGGGCGTGAATATTCAGGACACTTGGGTAAAGCTCCTGGAAAAGAAATTTCAGAAAGAACATCCGGAAATTGAAATATTAAACTTAGGGCGGAGCGGCGGCTCTCCGGAAACCTACGAAGCAATAGCAGCCCAGGCGGTACCGGTTTTACAACCCGATTTGGTAATTATTGCGCTGCTCCAAGGCAACGATTTACAGCAACTACTCCCAACCACCGAAGCTGATACCACTACCGCGCCATCGCCCAAATTAAATTTAAGCCGGTTACTAAATATTGCCACCGCCAATGCGTACCCGAATATTTTACGGTTATTGACCGCTACAACTTTACAAACCGAAGTTAAACCCGTTTGGCAGGAGCAAGCCGCTTCTATTACGCAACACCTCACCCCTACCGAAAAAATTAGATTTAGAAAATTAGATGCTACTGCCAAACAGTTGTTTTTAAACGGCGAACTAAATCCGGACTTGATTTATAGCTTTCTGAAAGACCCGAAAATTTACCTGCACCTGCAGCAAACCACCAGTAAACCAGTAAAACAGGCCCAGCAAAAGCTTGCCCAACATTTAAATAATATCCGGGAATTAACAGTTCAGCACCACGCCCGCTTACTAACCCTAACCGTACCAAACAAATATTATCTTTGCGAAAAAGCTATGCGGGAACATACTAGTCTGGGTGTCGCTGTAGATCCAGCCATCATTCCGCGTAATATTCCGGATAGTTTAGTAATGGCGGTTACTAAAGCCATTGGTATTCCTTTTTATTCGGCCACGGACAAGATGCAAGCCTACTGCCCTACGCAACAATTATATTATACTTACGACAGCCATTTTACCCCTTTAGGCAATAAATTATTCTCGGAAGCTATATTTGCGGAGCTAAAAGAACCGGTAAAGGCTATTATGAGTAAAAGAAAATAAATGAATAATCTCTCCTTATCGCGCGAAAAGAAACTGGAAACAGCCCTGGTGCTGGTAGTAGGTTTGCTGGTATTACACGTAATATTTAAATACGAAAGTTTTTTGCTGGCGGCGCAAATTATTGGGGCACTATGTATTCTATCGGAACACGTGCTTACCCTGGTAGCCTGGGGCTGGACCAAACTGGCACTCGCGTTAGGTTACATTAACGGTATAATATTGCTTACCCTTATTTTCTTTCTGGTACTTTGCCCGGTGGCATTTTTATACCGGTTTAAAAACAAAGACCCGCTGCAACTGAAAAAAAAATCTTCCGGCTCTTATTTTATTACCCGCAACCACACCTACACGGCCCAGGATTTAGAAAAATTGTGGTAACCGCTTACATATTCTGGAGCATTTCCTGTAAAGTTTTGGCGTTCTGAATAGCGCTGCCAAACATGGTATTGTTAAAAAATACCCACACTTCTTTGCCATCGAGCAACCAATCGTTAATCATAAAAGCGTAGCGTTCCAGTTGCTCATCGGTATATAAAGAAGAATACAGGCGCTCGTCGCCGTGCAGCCTCAAATACACTGTTTCGTTGGTGGTAGTTTCGAGGTAAGGCCAGCGCTTGCCCGCACTGGCAATTACATAAGTAATATCATAATCGCGCAGCAAATCCAAAGCTTCTTCGGTTTGCCACGATTTATGCCGGGTTTCCAGCGCAAATTTGGTATAGGGGTATTTCTCCCGCAGGGTACGGTAAAAACCTTCGGCCACGGGCCGCTCAAACCGAAAACTACTGGCAATCTGAATCAACAAAGGCCCGAGCCGATCGCCCATGAGTAAATACCGGCTCATAAACTTATCCAGCGGTTCGTCTATGTTTTCGAACTTGCGTTTATGGGTTATTTCCTGGTTTAGTTTGGCACAAAACTTAAAAGTAGATGGGGTTTCGGTTAGCCATTTATCAATGGTTTTGGCCATGGTAAAATGGTAAAAGCTGCTGTTAACTTCGGTGCAATTAAAATGCTGGGCGTAAAAAGCTAAATATTCCGCCGACTTCATTTCTTCGGGGTAAAACAAGCCTTTCCAGCGATAGCTCCAGCCGGAGGTTCCAATAAACAAATTTGCATCTGCCATGGCCTAACCTACGGAAAACCGGTTCAAAAAGATAGCATCTAATTTTATAAGCCGGCCGGAATATTCTATCCGGCCGGGCTTGGGGTATTACAGGAATATAATTGGTTACTGGTAAAAATATTCATTCGGTCTCCTGTTTCTCTTGTTTTTTGTTGCTTATCGATTTTAATAAGCCCACCGCTAAGGCGGCAAATATGCTGTGTTCGGTATGAATGCCCCGCCAGATCACATCTATCCCAATTACCAGTAAAATAAAAAGAGCAGCACCGGTGGTCCAGGGGTTTTCTTTAAACTGTTTCATTGTTGTAAGCTTTTATGTTTAAGTGATAAAATTGTTTTTGTTAGCTGTTGCGCTTGGTTTACTGCCATTATTTGTTTTAAACCTGGTTGCCACATTTTATTAATATTTGGCTCTGCCAGTAATTTCTTTTACCAATATTTTGCTCATTCTTAGTGTACAAATATTCCGAATCAGGCTTTATAGCATATTTTAGAACCTGCTACCTACTGCCTGCCTTGTTCCCACGGCAAGCTGTTTTACTTTCTTATACATTTTCCGTATCATTGTATTACCACGTATATATACGTGCAATTACCACGAAAAGGCTATCAATTGCAATAAAAATTCGTGTAATTACCTAAATAATTCTTTAAGCAATTGAAAGAGAGGCTGCTAAAATTAATTGAAGCGTTAGGCATGAATGTGCTCAGCTTTAGCAAATACATTGGCGTAAGCGATGGTACTACCCGCATGTACACCACGCGCGGGAGTAAACCGGGTTCCGACTACCTGGAAAAGATTATTCTTGCAAATGATAGGATAAATATTGAATGGCTGCTAACCGGCCGCGGTGAAATGTTTCGCCCCGATTCTTCAACTCTAACTAAGCAAACGCCAGCAGCTACGGTAAAACCCAACCAGATCATCCATATTAACCAGGATAATGAAAACGGCATTATTATCCCGATGATCGATCAGAAAGCGGCCGCCAATTACCTCTCGGGCTATACTTCGCAGCAATATTACAACGAACTGGCGCATACCACCTTACCGCCTTACATGGCCAAAGGCGGCATTCATTTCTGGCTACAGGTTAAAGGCGACAGCATGGAAACTACTTTTTACGACGGCGACTGGCTGTTGTGTGAGCAGATTCCGCGGGAAAACTGGCTGGATTTAAAAGATTACGACGTGCACGTAGTTGTTAGCAACGACCGGGGCGTACAGGTAAAACGCCTGAAAAATCGCCTGAAAAAAGGTTTTATCCGGTGCCGTTCCGATAACCGCGCGCACAAGCCTTACTCGCTGGTGTACGACGATATTTTAGAAATATGGCGGGTAAAATGGTACCTCTCGAACTACATGCCCAACCGGAACGAAGATTTATTTAACAAAGTAGATGCCTTAGAAGAGAACCTGGAGGATGTGCGCACGCTAACCGAAAGCCTGATGAAGCAACTTCACGAAATACAACAGAAAAAATAACTTTTATTCCGGCTTTCATCTCCAAAGCCTTATTCTTAAACAATTTATTTATCCGGGTTAAGTTTGCTTTCTACCTCCGGCTACTTCAGCTATATTTCTAAAAATGTTGCCTTAAATATTGCTGCTTTTGCCAGCTGTTGAGTATTATTTAAATGGTTACGGCGGCCAATAAAGCCACTTTTATTATTTGGTACATGCGGGGGTGGTAGTTTAGTACGTTCGGAAGGTAAGCCGTTCTTAATTTAAGGCGGCGGCCTCATGCATTAACTTTAAGTAAGCCCGAAACGTTTACCTTTACAGCAACCCGTACTAAAACGCATGGAGCAGAAACAAAACCAATCGCTTCTTTTTAACCAGTTTGCCGCTGCTGCGGCCACCGATTGGGCCGAAAAAATTAAGAAGGATTTAAAAGGTGCCGATCCGGCTACATTAGCCTGGCATAGCGCCGAAGAAATAACGGTAAAGCCTTTTTATACCGCCGAAGATATTGTTGACCTACCCCAGTCCGAAACGTTACCGGGTAAGTTTCCTTACATTCGGGGCCATAAAACCAGCGCCAACCACTGGCATAATTTACAGGATATTTCGGTTACCCACGATAGCCGGGCGGCCATAGACAAAGCGCTACTGGCTTTAACCGGGGGTGCCGACGGCATTCATTTTAAAATAAACGACCCGAGTACCTTTGATTTTGCTTATGCCCTAACCCACCTGGATGTCCAAAAATATACGGTTTGTTTTTCGGTAACGCGCCAGCCAGCCAGCTTCTTAAAAAATTATGTTGCGCAGCTTAAAAATCACCAGATCTCGCCGCACGGTCTGAAAGGATTTATTAATATTTCGCAGCCTTTGGCTTCTGAAACCTGGCAACTCGAATTTAATCAGCTGGAGGAAATTGTAGAACTAACCAAAGACGCGGTAGGTTTTTACGGCATTACGGTTAATGGTGCCATATTTGGTAATCGGGGCGGCACCTTGGTACAGGAACTGGCTTTTACCTTAGCCGCCGCCTTAAATTATACCGATGAATTGGCTTCCCGTGGCATTCTGTTGCAAACCATTTTCCGGAACATGCAGTTTCTGGTGAGCACCGGCACCAATTACTTTTTTGAAATAGCTAAATTACGAGCCTTGCGCTGGCTTTGGTCGGGTATTGTAAAAGCTTCGGGCGAAGCCCCGGAATTTGCAGCTTACCTGCGAATACATGCCCAAACTGCTAGTTGGTTTGCCACCACCTTCGATCCGCACACCAATATTTTACGGGCCACCACCGAAGCCATGGCCGCCATTATTGGGGGCTGCGACTCGGTGGCAGTAGCGCCTTTTGATGCCACCTTTAACCAAAACAATCCCTTTGCCGAACGCATTGCCCGCAATATCCCGCTAATCTTACATCATGAGGCCTATCTCCACCAGGCCATCGACCCGGCAGCCGGCTCTTATTACCTCGAAACCTTAACCTGCGAACTCGCCGAAAAAGCCTGGGCCTTGCTGCAAGAAGTAGAACAACTGGGCGGTTACACCAAAGCCTTGCAAACTGGCTTTATTCAGGAAAAATTAAATAAATCCGCCGAAGAAAAATTCAGAAATATTGCTTCTGGCAAAGAAGTATTGGTGGGCACGAATAAATTCGCGAACCAGCACGAAAAAATAAATTTCGACGCCGAAGCCCTGTTGCACAGTGCAGCTTTTGATAATACCCGGGCCAGTTACCCGTTTGAAGTAATGCGCCTGGCCGCCATGCTGCATTACCAGAAAAAAAACGCCCGCCCCAAAGCCGTTATTGCCATTATTGGCCACGATATTCAGGAACACATTCACGCCGCTTTTGCCAAAGAGTTTCTCGATTGCGGCAGCTTCCAGACCGAGATTTTGCACTTCGATTCCGTAAAAGCAGCCTTAGAAAAATTGCTCTTTATAGATTGTAAAATACTCGTGTTTTCCAGCACCGAAGCAGAATATTCCCAATTCTCCCAGCATTATTTCGCCGCCCTGAAAAACCACAAACACCGGCCTATCCTTATTTTGGCTGCGCCGCCCGAAAACATGAAAGAAGAACTCGCAGATAATGGTTTCGATGCCCGTATTTTCCAGAACTGCAACGCTCCTTCTATTATTGGCCGCATTCAGGAAAGATTGTTTACGAGTGAGGTTTAAATATTAATTACTAATAAGACATAGATAGCTAGGCAAAACAGATTCCATATAGTAAATGTCATTCAGGAGGAAACTTTTTAGCCTATTTCAAGGGCAGTAGCTATGTAAAATAGAAGGATTAGAAAGTATAAATAAGACTACCTTGTAGGGAGGCTTTTGAATCAGTTAAATAGGTTCCTCCTGAATGACAAAAGTGAAAAGTATAATCATGAGAAGTAAAATTTAAAATACTCCTCATTCATAATTTTTAATTTCTAATTCATAATTAACAGAACGTGCAACCTGATTTTTCGAAGATAGATTTTAAAGAATTAACGGCGGGAGTAAATCCGCCCGGAGCCGCTATAAAACCGGAAACCTGGCAAACGCACGAGCAGATTCCGTTGCAGAATTTTTATACGAAGGAAGATACGACCAATTTTGAGCATTTAGGTTTTGCGGCCGGTTTGCCCCCGTATTTGCGCGGACCGTATAGTACCATGTACGTTAAAAACCCCTGGACCATCCGGCAATACGCCGGCTTTAGTACCGCCGAAGAAAGCAATGCCTTTTACCGCCGCAACTTAGCCGGCGGCCAGAAAGGTTTATCCGTCGCCTTCGATTTAGCTACTCACCGGGGCTACGATTCGGACCATCCGCGCGTAGTGGGCGATGTGGGCAAAGCCGGCGTGGCTATTGATTCGATTCTGGACATGAAAATATTATTCGACCAGATTCCGCTGGACCAGATGAGCGTTTCCATGACCATGAACGGGGCCGTTCTGCCAATATTGGCATTTTACATTGTAGCGGCCGAAGAACAAGGCGTAAGTCAGGATAAATTAAGCGGCACCATCCAGAACGATATCTTAAAAGAGTTCATGGTGCGCAACACCTACATTTATCCGCCGGAGCCCAGCATGCGCATTATTTCGGATATTTTTGCGTACACCTCGCAGCACATGCCCAAGTTCAACTCCATTAGCATCAGCGGGTATCACATGCAGGAAGCCGGCGCCACCGCCGACCAGGAACTGGCCTACACTTTAGCCGATGGGCTGGAATACGTGCGTACCGGTTTAAAAGCAGGTTTAAATATTGATGCATTTGCGCCGCGGCTTTCGTTTTTTTGGGCCATTGGCATGAACCATTTTATGGAAATTGCCAAGATGCGCGCGGCTCGTATATTGTGGGCCAAACTCATGCAGCAATTTCACCCTAAAAACGAAAAATCATTAATGCTGCGGGCGCACTGCCAAACTTCTGGCTGGAGCTTAACCGAACAAGACCCATTTAATAATATTGCCCGCACCACTGTAGAAGCCTTGGCTGCAGCACTGGGCGGCACCCAAAGTTTGCACACCAATGCATTAGACGAAGCTATTGCCTTACCCACCGATTTTTCGGCCCGGATTGCCCGGAACACGCAGTTGTATTTGCAGCACGAAACCCACCTAACCAAAACCGTAGACCCTTGGGGCGGCTCGTATTACGTAGAAGCGCTCACGCACGAACTATCGCACAAAGCCTGGGAATTAATTCAGGAAGTAGAAGAATTGGGTGGCATGGCCAAGGCTATTGAAACCGGTCTGCCGAAAATGCGCATAGAAGAAGCCGCTGCCCGCCGCCAAGCCCGGATTGATTCGGGAAAAGACGTAATTGTGGGCGTAAATAAATATCGTTCCAGTACGCCCGACGATTTCCCGATTGAAATATTAGATATTGATAATACCGCCGTACGCGAAGCCCAATTGCAACGCCTGCAATATTTAAAAGAGAACCGGCACCAGCCGGAAGTAGATGCTGCCTTAAATGCTTTAACCGAAGCCGCCCGCACCAACACCGGAAATTTATTGGCTTTGAGCATAGAAGCCGCCCGCAAACGTGCTACCTTAGGCGAAATATCAACTGCTTTAGAAAAAATTTACGGGAGACACAAAGCCGTGACCAGAGCCATATCGGGCGTGTATGCCGCCGAACTATCCGACGACGAAAACTTTAAAAAAGCCCAGGAACTGGCCAATAAATTTGCGCAACTGGAAGGTCGCCGGCCCCGCATTATGGTGGCTAAAATGGGCCAGGACGGCCACGACCGCGGCGCTAAAGTAATTGCCTCTTCTTTCGCCGATTTAGGTTTCGATGTAGATATTGGGCCATTATTTCAAACACCCGAGGAAGTAGCCATGCAGGCCGCCGAAAACGACGTGCACGTAGTGGGCATCAGCAGTTTGGCGGCCGGCCACAAAACACTGGTACCCCAATTAATTGCCGAATTAAGCAAGCTGGATCGCGACGATATTTTAGTAATTGTAGGCGGCGTAATTCCGGCGCAGGATTACGGGTTTTTAAAAGAGGCTGGCGTAGCCGGAATATTTGGTCCGGGTACGGTAATTAGTGTAGCCGCGCAGGAAATATTAGAGCGGTTAATGCAGGAGTAATCATTTCAACTTTTAAAAAATCAGAAAAACTGCTATAGTGAGAATAATTATTTGCAAGCTCCTCGTCCTCTTTCTTGTCTTAAATATTTACTTCCAGCAAAACTGCCATGCTCAGGCAAATACAAAAAAACAAGCTGCGCCCGCTTCTGCTACCGAAGTACCGCTCGGCGGCAATACCTGGAAATCCCAAACCGGTAAAGCGGGCGGCCAACTAGATAAAACCGGTATTACCAACTGGACGGACCAAAAAAACACTTTTACCACGTATGTACGGGTTGCAAAACCAGGCAATTTAAAACTTTGGCTGCGTTTACAAGTGCCCAATGGCAAAAGCCGACTTAGGGTTACATTACTGGGCAAATCCCGGGAAATAAATATTACCGGCAATTTACCCCAAGATTATTACGCCGGAGAATGGCAAGTAACAGCCCCCGGCTACCTGGCCATAGAAATAGCCGGCCTTACAAAAACCGGAAACCAGTTTGCCGAAGTAAGCAGTTTAAAACTTGTCGGCGAAGCTATAGACAATAATATGGCTTTCGTGAAAAACGACGAGGGCAACTTTTTTTATTGGGGTCGGCGCGGTCCATCGGTGCACCTGAATTATACGGTTCCGGAAAATATTACCGCCGAATGGTTTTACAACGAAATTACGGTACCGGCAGGCTCCGATGTGATTGGTTCTTATTTTATGGCCAACGGTTTTGCCGAAGGATATTTTGGCATCCAGGTAAATTCGCCCACCGAGCGGCGCATCTTGTTTTCGGTCTGGAGCCCTTACCAAACCGATGACCCCACTAAAATTCCGGAAGACCAGCGCATCAAGCTTTTAGGAAAAGGCGAAGGCGTGTACGCCGGCGCGTTTGGCAACGAAGGCTCGGGCGGGCAGAGTTATTTAAAATATAACTGGCAAGCCGGAACTACTTATAAATTTTTGCTGCACGGGCTACCGGCCCAGAATAATTACACCAACTATACTGCTTATTTTTATAATCCCGAAACGCAAAACTGGCAGTTAATTGCCAGCTTTAGCCGCCCCAAAACAAGTACTTATTTAAAACGCTTGCACTCGTTTTTGGAAAATTTTATTCCCGAAACCGGCAATATTACCCGCCAGGCGCAATTTAGCAACCAATGGATTTGTGACCCGCAAGGCCAATGGCTGGAACTAACCGAAGCCCGCTTTACCGGCGATAATACCGCTCGTAAAAATTACCGCCTGGATTACGCCGGGGGCTTACTAAATAATACTTTTTTTCTGCAAAACTGCGGTTTTTTTAATAAATATACGCCCCTGAGCACTACTTATAAAAGGCCCCAAACCAATAAGCCACCCCAGGTAAACTTAACGCAGCTGCCAGTTGTGGTCAGGCCTTAAAATATTACGGTAGCAGTTTGGTAACTTAAAAATACACCTTGCTTTAGATGTTAAATACCCCATTAGATTTACACGAATTTTTTATAAATATTCCGGAAGCCCTGGTAGCCATTGCCCCAGATTACACGGTGTTAGCCGCCACAAATAAATATTTAACTTTGGTTTTGCGCACCCGCGAAGAACTAATTGGCCGCAATTTATTAGAAGCATTTCCCAATAGCCCTTCCGACCCCGATTCTAAAAACGAGTCGCTGCTGCGTAAAGCCATTGACCAATGCTTTCAGGAGAAAAGAACCATTTCATTTGAAGTGTTGCGCTACGATATTGCCCGGCCCGAATCTGTGGGTGGGGGTTACGAAACGCGGTACTGGCAGGCCTCGCACACGCCCGTTCTCGACCAGGAAGGTAACGTAAAATATATTATCCGGCGCACAGCCAACGTAACCGAACGCGAATTAGCCAAACAAGCCCAACTGGAATCGGAAAACAAATTTAAGTTTATGACCGATGCGGTACCGCAACTTATACATACCGCCGATACGCAGGGCAATGTTACTTACGTGAACCAACGCTGGCTGGCGTATACCGGCTTAACAGAGCAAGAATTATTAGGAACGGGCTGGCACCAAACATTTCACCCCGACGACCTGGCTGCCGTGCACCGCAAAATGCTGGCAGCCTTACCCAATAACCAAGAGTTTCAGGCCGAAGTCCGGATTAAAAACAAAGAGGGCCATTACCGCTGGCATTTAACCAAAAGCTTGCCCCTGGTTAGTTTGGCGGGGCAAGTGCAGATGCGCGTAGGCAGCAACACCGATATTCATGACACCAAGTTAATGGTGCAGGAACTGCTGGCCAGCAATGAGCAAATGGCGCAGCTATCGGACCAGGTGCAACTAGCCCTGCAAAAAGCCGAAGCCGAACGCATAACGCTGGAACGCTTAATTATGCAGGCGCCGGCGTTCTTCTGCATTTTAAATGGGCCGGAACACCGCTACAGCCTTATTAACCCCGAATACCAGAAACTTTTTCCGGGTCGTGAATTATTACACAAAACCGTAGCCGAGGCCCTGCCCGAAATTGTAGAACAAGGTTTTATTCAGTTATTAGATAAGGTTTACCAAACCGGGCAGGATTTTGTAGCCGAAGAAGTACCCGTAAAAATTGGCCGGACTAACGTGCAAACCCTGGAACAGATTTATATTAACTTTACTTACCAGGCTATTTATAACGAAGCCGAAGCGGTAACCGGCATTTTGGTTTTTGGCTACGAAGTAACGCAGCAGGTTATTTTTCGGCAGAAACTAAAAGAACTTGGTTTTGCCGCAGCTACCAGCGCCCAACCAGATAAGGCTTTATAAAAGCGGATGAACATAGCCGAAATCGATTTTCAACAGCTTCGGATTAAGCATATTCTCTACAAATCTAAAGTACGCTCGGTGCTTTATGTTAACGGCGGAGAATATGCGGCTTCGTTTTTTACCACCAACAGCCCGGTAAACGAATGGTTTAACACGGTTGGCCGTAAATACCGCCACGAACCCGGCATGCAGGCCTTACTACAATTGCAACAAGATATGGACAACACCGCCCGCCAATTATTTAACCTGTATAAAGCCGGCAAAATAGACTTGGCCCAGCAGGGCCTCAGCACCATCGAAGAAAAATCTCAAAAATTTGTTTCTCTGCTTTTAGAGTTAGAGAATAAGTTGAAGGATTAAGAAGTACTCCTTCAATTTATTTTACCCTTAAACCTTTGCTCTGGAGAAACTTTTAGCTGTTAAGTTTTTAGTTGTATGGTCGAAGAAAAAGTTCCGGTTTACCTCCTGTTTAAATTCTTCCAGAAAGCTTATATCTAAATTACTGGAATTAATTCTGCTCAATGGTATAATGTAAAGTTGTTCGGGCAAGGATGGCTCTCCACCTACTCCTTCAGCAAAAGCTTCTCCACCTCCCATCCAAAAACCCGATCTAATTAGCAGCTATTTGCGGACTAAAAATTAAGTTAAATAATTTACAAGAGTACTTACCTTAAGAATAATCATTTAATAATCAGAGCCGTATTATCCCATTAACATTTATCCCCAAAAAATATAAAAATCAGAAAATTTAATTGTACTATATTACAGGATTAATAAAGTAAAAGCCGGAAATTAGAAGCAGCAGCATGCGTTCAACAGATTCTGACCAGAATAATATTACAATTACCCTACAGCAAAAAATACAAAATAAAATTACCGAAATAGCAGCCGTTGCCGACGACCTACCCGGCGTAATTATTATTCACGATATTAGAAGTTTGTCGGTGGTGTATATGTCGCCGCGCGGAACCAGTACGTTGGGGGTAAGTCTGGAAGAAGTA
Organism: Adhaeribacter rhizoryzae; assembly: GCF_008629685.1. Classification (GTDB taxonomy): domain Bacteria; phylum Bacteroidota; class Bacteroidia; order Cytophagales; family Hymenobacteraceae; genus Adhaeribacter; species Adhaeribacter rhizoryzae. Next base: position 18,726 of record NZ_VWSF01000030.1, read on the forward strand.
ATTGCCTTAGGGCCAGATTACCACAAGGCGTTTTTTAATCCCGAAGAATCGCAGGAGTATGTACCCCAGATTATTGAATTTCTGCAACGCAACAACAACGCCGAAAGCTTGTCTTTGCTGCAGCAGGTAAAAGGCCCGCACCAAACAAACTGGACCTGGTATGCCTCCACCATGAAAATATTACTTTGGAACAAGGCCGACGAACCCGTCCTGACCATAACCATTGCTATTCCTATCGATACCAAACATCACATCTCGGCTAAAGTTGGCCGGTTACTCGACGAGAATAATTTCCTCCGCAAGCACTTTCACTTGTTTTCGCAACTTTCTAAAAGAGAGCAGCAGGTATTAAAGCTGTTAGCCTTGGGCAAAAGCGCCACCGAAATTGCCGATGCATTATTTATTGCCACCGCTACCGCCGAAACCCACCGGCGCAATATCCGGCAAAAACTAAACGCTGAATCGGCTTACGAACTTTCGCAGTACGCCCGGGCTTTTAATTTAATCTGAGCTACCTTAAATTATCTGTTTATTTGGCATGATGCTTGGATTTAACTAGTTCTGGATGAACTCGCTAAAATCCTCATCTGCCTACTAACATGAAAAGATTAATAATAGCGGCTGGTTTACTCTTTGGAGTTGCCCTGGCCCAAACCGTTACGGCCCAGGTAGCGGTAATAAATATTGGCAGCCAGCCGGTTTGGGGCCCGGTCGGGTACGATTACGTAGAATATTATTACTTGCCCGATATTGATATGTATTATCATGTGCCCACGCAGCAATACGTGTACCTGGTAAACCGGCGCTGGGTCTTTGCGCGGGTTTTGCCACCCCATTTGCGGGGTTACGATATTTACCGGGACTACAAAGTAGTAATTAACGAACCCCGGCCTTATTTGTACCACGACCGTTATCGCAAATATTACGGGCATTACCGCGGCAGCATGGGCCAGGCAATAATCCGCGACAGCCGCGATTCGCGGTATTTTGTTAATCCGGGGCATCCGGCTTATAACCGGCCCAACTATGCTTATCGCAACCAAAACCATTACCGCGACCAGTACGACAATCGTTACGAGCGTTACGAATCAAATAATCGGCGGCCAAACGACCGGAACAATCAACGCGAAGACCGGCGCAACGACTACCGAACCGAAAATAATAATCGTTTTCGCAGCGACAATGATAACCGCTATCGTAAGGATAATGATGCGCGGTTCCGGGATAATAACGAGAGTCGGTTCCGTAATAACCAAAACGACCGGGATAGGTTTAACTCCCGCAGCTACCGCGCGCGAGACTAATTCTGCGGTAATAGCTTATTTTTATTATTTGTTCTAAAAGCCAGGTTTTTGCCTGGCTTTTTTGTTTAAGGTTTCTTAATTTCTTAACCTGACCTTAAAACAAATTTACATACAACCAGTTAATTTAATGTCAGAGCTTACTAACATTCGTTAGCGAGATTATTTACACCAACGTTACTTATGAAAACCACTCTTATCCGAGCCAATGAACGGGGCTTAAAAGATCTTGGCTGGCTGCAAAGCAATTTATCGTTTAGTTTTTCGGGTTATCAAAATCCGGTACGGCAGGGTTTTGGCTTGTTAAAGGTGTTTAACGATGATTTTGTATATCCCCGAAATGGTTTTGGGCTGCACGCGCACCTGAATATGGAAATTATTTCGGTTATGCTGCAAGGCCGCATGAGCCACAAAGATAATTTGGGCTACACCGAGGTGGTAGAAAAAGACTGGGTGCAAATAATGAGCGCCGGCAGCGGCCTGCGCCACGAAGAACACAACGTAGGCGAAGAAGATGTGAATTTTCTGCAAATCTGGATAGAGCCCAAGCTGCAAAATATTATGCCCCGGTACCAGCGCCGGCAATTTCCGGAAGATAAGCGGCACAATAAATTAATTACCATTGTGAGTAACGAAGAGGGCCAGGCGCATTGCTGGATTAACCAAAACGCCCGCCTGAGTTTGGGCTATTATGAGCAAGGCCAGCATATTACTTATTCGCTTAACCCACTTAACCGCTGCATATTTATTTTTAATATTAGCGGCCAGCTAACCATTGCAGACGAAACTTTGCAGCCGCGCGATTCTCTAGGTATTTGGGAAACCGATACCATTGCTATTACTACCAACGCCGAATGTCGCTTTTTAATAGTAGACGTGCCCATTAATAATTAAAAAAGCCACCGTTGCGGGTGGCTTCCAAAGTAAAATATTAGCTACTGCTGAAAAATCGTCGGTTACCGGCAGGTTAATGCAGCAGCTTTTATTTTTTATTCTTTTGGTTTATCTACTACGCCATCGTTATCGCGGTCGCGGGCACCTGTATCACCATCGGTTCTTTCGTAAGCATTATCCATGCTTTCTAAATTCGAGGGGTCGGTGCTGGTAGGTTGGTTGCCCGAAACATTATGGTCGTTCGGATTTTTATCTTTAGCATCACTTTCTTCCACGTTGGTGTCTCCGGAATCGGTGCCGGTGCTGCAAGCGCCTACACTCAGGCCCATTACCAACGCAAAAGCCACCACCCGTATTTTTTCTGTTATAATTTTCATAGTTTCTAGGTTAGTTAATTCTGTTTTCAATAACCTTAAACCTTAAGGTTGGGAATATAATGGTACCCAATAAGGCTTAATTCCGTAGTTTACGCAAGGCTATACGCATAAGTTAAACAGGATAAAGGTAAAATAAACCAAAGTTTAGCTTCCGGCAATTTTAAAAAGGCTTACTCCTATTTATTCTATAATTTTGAAGCCGGTAAGCGCCCCCGAACTAAAAACAAATGGCTAAAAGCAGAAAACTACCCATAAAAAAACCATCTACCCGCAAACCGGCGAAGAAAAGCTTTGATAGGCGGGGGCTTTTACGCCAGTTACTCATTATTTTTCTGCTGAGCTTTTTTATCTCTACTGCCTTAATTATTTACTTATTCGGCATGACCGAAGATTTTTTCTCCCGTTTGTTCTCGTGCCTGCTGGTAGTTTTCCTATTTATTTCTAGTATGGTGCTGGGCATTATTCCGGCCATCAACTACTTGGGCAATAAATGGCTAAAATAGTTATTTTTGTAAAAGAAGTTAATAAGTTCAACCGCCGTGAAAAACGCTCAACTGCACATTAAAAATATGGTTTGCCCGCGCTGCATTAGTACCGTAACCCGGGTACTAACCGAAGCCGGTTTGCCCGTAGCAGCAGTTACGCTCGGCGAAGCCCAAATATTAGCACCCGAAACCAACATAGATTTTGATGCACTAAACCAGGCTTTACAGCAGGAAGGCTTTGAACTGATTTACGACCGCGAAACACAACTTTCCGAAAAAATAAAAAACCTGCTGATTCATTACCTCGAACATTTTCAAACCCATTACGAACCTGTTACAACTTCTGCTTTTCTTTCAGATAAACTAAACCTGCCTTACCAGCAGTTAAGCAAGGTATTTTCGCGCCAGGAAGGTACCACCATCGAGAAATATTTTATTCGCCTGAAAATTGAGAAAGTAAAAGAACTGCTTAGTTATAACCAGCTTACTTTAAGCGAAATTGCCTACCAGCTAAAATACAGCAGCGTGCAGCACCTCTCTAACCAGTTCAAAAAAGTTACGGGTTTCTCGGTAAGCGACTACAAAAACAGCACGGCTGCCCCCCGCACCTCACTCGATTCGCTTATTTAACCCAAGCCACCCATTTACCGGTTCATCTATTTTGTCCCTGTCGCGGTATCAAGCACAAAAAATATATAAGCAAAAATAACAGGTAATACCATTATCAAATGAATACTGCGCTTATAAATAAAACAAAGGCTGTACCTCCCATCCCGGTCATTCTGCAGAATGACTGTGGTGAGTGGATATTCGTTTGTTATTATTTTATTGTTTCTAAAGCGCAATTCCTAATTAATATCGGTATAAATACTAGCGCCCCTATTCCGCTTAAAACAGGAGGGAAGGTTCTAGCACCTTTAATTATATATGCTTTAATTTATCTGGCTATTTATTTCCGGGGAAGAACAATAAATATCCCAAAACCGGAAAAAAAACAATCAGCCTTTTTCCTGAATGCGCTTTAAAGTTAATATGACTTACTTTATTTCATCCTGCTTCTGTTATAAATTAAACTTCCTGGCCCTGTTTAAATAATTACGATAACTATTTGGCCTCTGATAAATTACCTGACCGAATATTTAAAAATATATTGGCTCAAATTTTGCAACAGCTTAGATATTTTCTATTTTACCACAAACGATACTTCGTTCGGTATTTTATTATTTACGTAAAAGGATTATATGAATAAACATTTACTTGCATGATAACTTATAAGCATCATAAAATATGGATACTGGCAGTTCTTCTGTTGTTGAGTACCGCAACCATCGCGCAAAATAATAAACCTACGCATGCTGCGGGACCGGCGCACGCGCACAAAGCAAACCACGGCGGCACGGTAAAATCGGCCGGCGATTACCACATTGAATTAGTAGACCGGAAAGACCAATATTATATTTATTTGCTGGATGCCTCCGAACACGCTGTTAGTTTAAAAGGGGTAACCGGACTGGCCATTTTGCGCGACGGCGACCGTACCGTGCATACCCAAAGCCTTAGCCCTACTTTTAATACCCATTTTGTTCTGCAAACCAAAGGCGTAGCGCACAGTGCCGTAATTATTAACTTTATGGTGAACAACCAGAATATTACGGCTAAGTTCGAGAAAGGCAGTACTGGCGCCAGCGCGATGAACTTTTTCTGCCCGCAAAAATGCACCGGCAGCGATAGTAATATTGCCGGCGTTTGCCCTAAATGCGGTACCGCCCTGTTAGATCGCCGGTTATTGGCAAAAGAATAAAGATAGCCTGCTTTTTTTGTGCTGAATTGTTACAGAAATTAATACTCACATTTTATCCTGCGCAGCAATAACCGGTTCTTTTACCAGGTACCTTTATTTATATGATCGTTTTTCTTATTCTGAATTCTTTTTAGCGGAATTTGCAGGCCATTGGTTCCTTCCAGCCAATCCCAGAGTTGGGTGTTTAAATCTTTGGCAATTTGCTGGTGCGCTGCACTTCGGATTAAATTATTTACTTCCAGCGGATCTTGGGTTAAATCATAGAGTTCGTTTATATCCCAGGTTCCGTGGATGCGGGTAAATTTATAGCGGTCAGTGCGAATGCTGTGCATGGTGGGCGTTTGCGGAAAAGCATTTTCCCAGTAATATTCGTAAAATACTTTATCGCGCCAGGGCACTTGCTGCCCCTGCATTAAAGGCAACGCCGAAACGCCTTGCATCTGCTTTGGTTTATTCAGGCCGGCCAAATCCAGAATAGTAGGCGCAATATCCAGGTTCAAAACCATCTGGTTTATTTCGGTGCCGGGCTTAATTAAACCGGGTGCGCGGGCCAGCAGCGGCACCCGCATCGATTCTTCGTAGGCGTGGCGTTTATCAATCAGGCCGTGCTCGCCAAATGAAAAGCCGTTATCGCCCATGTAAAATACCACCGTTTCCTCATCTAAGCCATTTTCTTTTAAATAAGCCAGCACCCGGCCAATGCTATCGTCTATGCCCAGCAACGTTTCGAGGTAATCCTGATAAAAGCGGTCGAAGTCGGTTTGGCCGTGGTACATGTAATCTACGCCGTGCCAGCTATAGCGCTGCGCTCGTACCCAATTCGGAATATCCTGGTAGTTAAACTTTAACTGATTGCCTTCGGGCATTTGCCACTTGCCTTTGGTAAACTGTTTACTCTGGGGCGTAGCCGTTATAAACATAGAAGCCGGGTATTGAATTTGAATTTGCTGGTAGCGCCCTTTGTGCCGCTTGGCCGCACTAAACTCCGCGTGGACTGTTTTGTGCGAGAGATACATAAAAAACGGCTTGTTCTTTTTCCGCTGCTGTAACCACGCAATGGCTTCGTCGGTTAAAACATCCGAAATATAGGCGCTATCGGTATATTGTTTTTGCTTACCATTAATATTAAGTTTAGGATTGTAATAAACACCCTGGCCCCGAAAACTGATCCAATGGTCGAAGCCCGGCCTTGGCTCGTCGCTGTCGCCGCCCATGTGCCACTTGCCCAGAAAAGCGGTTTGGTAACCAGCCTTTTGCAAATATTGCGGAAAATAAACCAGGCTGGCGGGTGCCGGCGCTTCGTTGTCTACTACGGTGTGCGTATGGGCATATTGCCCGGTTAAAATAGAAGCCCGGCTGGGCGAACAAAGCGCCGTGGTAACAAAAGCATTTTTAAAGTGAGCGCCTTCTTTAGCCAACCTATCCATATTGGGCGTTTGCAACCCGGGTACTTTCCCCATGAAACCCATAAAATCATACCGGTGGTCATCGGAGAGAATATATATAACGTTTTTAGGTTTGGTTTTAGCCGTAGCAATTTGTGGCAATATATGCCAGTAAACAGCCAGTAATATTAATAGTAGAGATAACTTCCGGAGTAACTGTTTTGTCATGTTTGCGGATATGTTAGCCGGTGGGTAGGCAATAATATTTGTTATTTTATACAATTACTGACGTTACGCTACACTCTAGTGGAATATTAAATTTTGGTATTTCTAATTCAACCCTGTCATTCAGGAGGAAACTATTTGGCTGCCTGCTAAATAATTTCCTCCTGAATGACAAGTGTGGGTTACTTAAACTTCCTTTTTTAAGGTTTGTATAAATTCAGTTACAACTTATACCACTCTATACTCTTTAACGGTGGCCGGCGGCCTTCATTGGTAGGCGCGTAATTTTTGGCGAGGTAGTCTAATATTTCGGGTTCGGCTTTGCCCAGGTCCCACAAGCCTTGGGTTTGCTGCATCCACCTAATAGTAGCCAGCCAGCCGTCGCGGGTAGCACGTTTATCGGTTATGAGTTTTGGCGAATGGCAGCGCACACAATTTTGCTTTACCAAAGTGTACCCAGGGGCCATAATTAAACCTGTTTGTTTATCCACCGAATCAGCCACTACTGTAAACGCCAGCGTATAGGCATTATTAATAGTAGGCTGCTGGCGCGATAAACTGGTATTAATGCTCAAAACCAACAACACTAAAAAAACAACTACCCCCACCCCTGCCTTTTGCATTCCTTTAAAAGATTTATTCAATATTTTATTCACCTTAAATTATTCAAAGCAATATCAGACTTTAACTTATTAGCGGTTTATTTCGCCCTATACTATTTATCTATTATTAAACAACTTCTACGGCAATGCGGTGGCAGGCATTATTCAGGTAGCCCCCGGGGTTCCAGGCCGGTACCAGCATGGGCTGCATTACGTTTTCGCTATCGGTGGCGCGGGCCCATACCTCGTAGTAACCTTTCTGGGGTAATTTTAGGGCGGCACTCCATTGCTGCCAGCAGTTGCGGTTGCGCTGACTTTTTACCGTAGCTTTATGCCACGTAGCCCCAAAATCGTATGAAACGTGCATTTCCTTTATTTTGCGGTCGCCGGCCCAGGCATGGCCGCGTAATTCCAACGGTTTACCTTCGGTGAGTTGGGCACCGGTTTTGGGGTAAGTTATCAGCGATTTTACCGGCATGGCTTCTATAATACGCATGTTTTCGTTGGTAGCTGTAATTTTAGCGCCGGGGGCAATCGGGTTCTTGGGTAAGCGGTAATCGGTACCGTTCATTTTGGCGCCATCGTGTATTTTGTTCCGGATAGCAATACGGGTTAACCATTTACCACTGGTAGAGGCTGGCCAGCCGCCAAATAACACGCGTAGCGGGTAACCATGTACTACCGGAATATCTTGTCCGTTCATAGCCCAGGCAATGAGGGCTTCATCTTCCAGGGCTTTGCGCATAGGTACGCCCCGCGAAATAGGCACTTCGTCTTTGCCGCTCAAATGTTTATCGCGGCCGTAATAACCTATATATACCGCATCTTTTTTAATACCGGCTGCCTCCAGCACATCGCGCAGGCGCACACCCGTCCATTCGCAGCAACCCACGCCGCCCGTTGTCCATTGGTTACCGTGGCCCGGCGGACTATATTCGGAACGGCCATTGCCGGCGCATTCGTGCACCAATTGGTAGGTGTGGTGTTTAAACTTCTTCTTCAGATCGTCGAGGGTAAACACCGTTTGCTTTTCCACGGATTCGCCATCAATCGTTAACGTCCAGGTTTTCGCATCCAGATTTTCGGGAATCAGGCCGTTGTTCCGGACAAATAATTTATTAGCGGGGGTAATAACATCGTCGAGTAAGTGCGGTGGCGTTTCTATGTTCCAGGGCTTATCGCTCAGCACTACCAGGTCGGGGTGCTTTTCTTTCAGGCTGAAACCATCGCCTAAGGTTAGTTTTTGCTGGCCAGTTCCGGTTGTGCCGCTGCCCTTTGCCCATAAATTATTGCCCAATGCCAGGCCGGCTAAACCCAATCCGGTTTTTACTAAAAATTGCCGGCGGCTTTTCTGTATTTCATCTTTTGCCATTATTTGCAATAATATACTTTTATATAAACCAGGTTAACCTATGTTAAGCGCTGTTAAGTCCGGTTTAATTACGCTAATTTAAACTGGTATTAACTTTTATTTTATAATGAATATTGGCGGCCCTTTAAGCCGAACGTAGAATTGATTTCCGGCTAAATATAAAAATTATTCTCTTTTATTTTATCAACAGCTGCCACCAACAGCTTTTTCGCCCGATAAACTTAACTAATATTACATGCCATCTTTGTCCCCAACACCAAAGACTATTTTTCTTAACCTTATTCATTTAGTTTATCCGGATTCAAAACGAAAACAGAATAATTATCAGTATTGCTTTTCGTTTTAAACAGAACAGATAAAATCCCCTTTAATCCCATATATTTGCCTTTTAGTCAGATTATATTATTATCGCAGAACCCCTTATGAAAAAACTTTTTTTTACGTTACTGTTGCTTAGCGGTGGGCTGCTTAGTCAGGCGCAAAGCAATAAGCTTACCTTTACCGAATACGATTTAGACAATGGCTTGCACGTAATTTTGCACGAAGACAAATCGACGCCCATTGTTGCGGTTTCGGTGATGTACCACGTGGGCTCTAAAAACGAGCAACCCAACCGCACCGGTTTTGCCCATTTTTTTGAACACCTGATGTTTGCCGGTACTGAAAATATTGCCCCCGGCCAGTTTGCCAATTTGGTACAGCAAGCCGGCGGCGAACACAACGCCAATACCACCCAGGACCGTACTTTTTACTACGAGGTATTGCCTTCTAACCAACTGGCTCTGGGCCTGTGGCTCGAAGCCGAACGGATGCGCAGCGCCAAAATAGATAAAGCGGCCATCGATATTCAGCGCGGGGTAATAAAAGAAGAGAAAAAACAACGGATCGATAACCAACCTTACGGCACCATTCAGGAGAAGGCTTTTGCCAACGCTTTTACCGCTCACCCTTACCGCTGGGTACCCATCGGCTCCGACCAATATATTGACCAGGCTACGCTGGAAGAATTTATTGATTTTTACAAAATGTATTATGTGCCTAATAATGCCGTACTAAGTATTTCGGGCGATATTGATATAAACCAAACGCGGCAGCTCATCCAGAAATATTTTGGGCCGATTACCCGGGGCACCCGCCAAATAAACCGGCCTAATGGGCAGGAGCCGCCGCAAACCACCGAAAAACGGGAAATTGTTTTTGATGAAGTGCAGTTACCGGCCGTAGTACAGGCTTACCACATACCCAAGCAGAACTCGCCAGATTTTTACGCCATCTCTATGCTGACCGCCTTACTGACTGGCGGCGAAAGCGCCCGCCTGAATAAAGCGTTGGTAGATCAGCAGCAAAATGCCGCCTACGTAGGTGCTATCCCGATGCAACTCGAAGACCCGGGTTTGTTTTTAATGTTTGCCGTTGCCAACCAAGGCAAACAACCCGAAGCCTTAGAACAAGCCATTGATGCCGAAATTGAACGCATTAAAAAAGAACCTTTAGCCGAGCGTGAGTTTCAGAAGTTGCGCAACCAGGTAGAGGCCGGTTTGGTGCAGCAATATACCACCAACCTGGGCATAGCCGAGCAACTGGCCAACTACCACTTATTTTACAACAATACCAACCTGGTAAACACCGAGCTGCAGAATTACCTGAACGTAAAAAAAGAAGATATTACCCGGGTTGCCAACCAATATTTAAAGAAAGAAAACCGCGTAGTGCTGCATTATTTGCCCCGGGCTAACCAGCGCTAATTTTAATATTTAATCACCATGAAGCATATATATATTACTTTTATAGCCCTTGGCCTGAGTTTGCCGGCGGCTTTTGCCCAAAAACAAACCCCACCCCCACCGGCACCCGCCCCTATCATAAATATTGGCGAAGCCGAATCTTTTACCTTAAAAAACGGCCTGAAAGTTTACGTAGTAGAAAACCACAAAGTACCAACTGTTTCTATTTCGCTTATTCTGGACAACGACCCACTTATACAAGGCGATAAAAACGGCTACGTAGATTTAGCGGGTTCTTTGCTGCGCACCGGTACCAAAACCCGCACCAAAGAACAACTCGACGAAGAAATTGATTTTATCGGGGCCGAGTTGGCTACGTTTGGCGGCGGCCTGAATGCCACCGCACTGAAAAAACATTTGCCTAAATTATTCCAGTTAACTTCTGATGTGTTGCTGAACCCGCAGTTTAAACAGGAAGAACTCGATAAACTTAAAACTCAATCGCTTTCCGGTTTAGCTTCGGCCAAAGCCAACCCCAACCAGGTAGAAAGCATGGTACGTAATACGTTGGTGTTCGGCAAAAACCACCCTTACGGCGAGCAGCCAACCGAAAAAACCGTCGAAAATATTACCCTAACCGATGTACAGAATTATTACAACAACTACTTCCGGCCCAACGTGGGTTACCTGGCCATAGTAGGCGATGTAAACACCAAAGAAATTAAAAAACTGGTGAAGAAATATTTCGGCCCGTGGAAGAAAGGCAATGTACCGGAACAAACGGTGCCAGCACCTGCCCCCATTACTGGTACCCGCATCGCCATTGTTGATCGTCCTGGCTCCGTACAAAGCGTGCTTTCTTTTTCGAATATTGCGGATTTAAAACCCGGCAGTTCTGATGCTATTCCGGCCACGGTCATGAACTCTATTCTGGGTGGACCTTATTCGCGCCTGATGAATAACCTGCGCGAGAAACGGGCTTATACCTACGGCGCTTATTCGCAGTTAAGCCCCGATGAGCACATTAGCCAGTTTAATGCGTTTACCAGCGTGCGCACGGCCGTTACCGATAGCGCCGTAGCCCAGATGATACTGGAACTGTACCGGATGCGCGCCGGAGAACCCACCCCCGACGAACTACAACGTGCCCAGAGTATGGTTTCGGGGGCTTTTGCCCGTTCGCTGGAATCGCCGCAAACCGTGGCCTTGTTTGCAATTAATACGGCCCGCTACAAACTACCCAAAGATTATTATGCCAATTACCTCAAAAACGTAGCCGCCGTAACGCCGGCCACCGTTAAGCAGGTAGCCGAAAAATATATTACCCCTACCAACGCTTATATTCTGGCCGTAGGCAACGCCGATTACATCGAGCGACGCCTAGCCCGCTTCGATGCCGATGGCACCTTGGAATATTACGACGTAAACGGCAACAAAGTAGACCGCGCCTCTTTAGAAGTACCCGCCGGCATGACTGCCCAAAAAGTACTGGACCAATATATTCAGGCTTTGGGCGGCCGGGCTAACCTGGAGAAAGTAAAAGATGTTACCATTACCAGCACCATTACTTCGCCGGCGGCCAGCCTTACCATGACCCAGATTCAGAAAGGTACCGATAAAATTTACCAATCTTTAAAATACGGCAGCAACGAAGTGCAACGTACAGTTATTAACGGTGCTAAAGGAAAAGCCCAGAGCGCTGACCAAAACCGCAACCTGTCTGCTCAGGAAATACAGGAACAAAAGCTTAAACTAGCCCTTACCAGCATTATAAGCCTGGATAAATTTGGCATCAAGAAAAACCTGCTGGGAATGGAAAGAATAAATGGCCGGGCGGCTTACCGCTTAGAATTAACCATGCCCAACGGTAAACGCACCATTTATTACATCGATTCGGAAAGTGGCTTAAAGCTGCGCGAAATGGAAATTGAAGAAACCAATATTGGTAACGCAACCCAAACCACCGATTATGGCGATTACCGCGAAGTAAACGGCATTAAAATACCGCATCGCTCCATACTGCATGCTGGCCAGCAAGGTGTATTAACTGAAGTGCAGAAGGTAGAAATAAATAATAATGTAAAAGATGATGCCTTTAAAATTTAAGAGAGACTTTGGTCTAAAGTAAAAATAAAAAAGGGATGCGGTCGCATCCCTTTTTTTATACTCTTTTTTAGTGCCGATATTATTAGATAATATAGGTTTAAGCAATCCACCACTGTCATTCTGTGAATCCAAGTATTCAGGAGGAACCTATTTAGCAGGCAACCCAATAGTTTCCTCCTGAATGACACCGAGAGGTTAGAAATGTTGGAGATGCTAAAAATCAATATAACCCCAACATGTGCGTAACATCAGTTATTAAGTAATAAATAAATCCATAGGGCTTTCTTAGAATAAACGCCCTTGTACCGGCTGCGGAATAATTTGGGGTTTATCCAGCGCAATGCCGCACGTTTGGTTTAATTTATCCAGAAAGTAACTAATTAATATTGGTGCATGCTGAATATCCTGCTGATGAATAAAGAAGTAAAGCTTTTGCAGACCCCAATCGAACCAGGTTTTCAGGCGGTTTACCCAATCGTCGATGCGGGTGTAATCGGAGGCGTGCAAACCGTAGCCAACAAACCGCACAAAAGCGGTGGCATTGGTTAAACGCATGTGCAACACATCGCGCCGGCCGGCCACATCCGTAATTACGGTTGCCAGGTTGTAAGCTTCCAACAAAGCCCACAACTCTTCTGTTTGTAAATATTGCCGAAACCAATCCTCGTCGCGCAACTCCAGGGCCAGCGGAAAATCCCGCGGAAAATTATCGAGGTAGCGCATTAGAATATTTAATTGGCTGGGACCAAAAGTTGGCGGTAATTGTAAAAAGCTACAGCCCAGGTGCTCTCCTAAACCTACTAAACTCTCACAAAAATTTTTAGTTAAGCCTTCAGTGTTTTTAAGCTGCCATTCGTGGCTGATAACCTGGGGCAGTTTTGGACAAAAAGTAAAATTAGGCGTAACGGTTTCGCGCCACCGGTTAATGGTAGCAACATCGGGTATCTGGTAGTGAGTAGTATTTAACTCAATGGCATTAAACTGTTTACTGTAAAATGCTAGTTGAGCGCTGGCTTTGGCACTCGCCGGATAATAGCTACCCAACCAAGGCTTGTTGTTCCAGGTAGGGCAACCCACATATACCTGCGGCTTTAAGTAAGTAACCGGTCCGGCAGTCTTTAGTACCCGCGCTGTACCCAAGGCATCTGGTGGCAACTCAAACCTGATTTCCTGTATAAAATCTACTCGCCCAAAATCCATTCTATAAACCTTATAATCCTATTATTTTTAGTGAAAATAGTATTTAATCAGGAGAAAATAAAGACATGCCAAATAACTCGATATAAATACGTATTTAATGCGTTATAAATACTTAAAATTAATATTTTTTAAAATTATTTTTAGCCTAAAAAATATTAAGTTTTACAGATATTATAATTTGTAGCTACAAAGATAAAAATTGCTTATACTGCCCAGAATCAAAGATTTTTTATGCAATTACAGTCCTTTAAATCGCTTATCTTTTTTGTGTCGTGTCACCCACGGGCAAAACCTCATCGTTCGTTCTGGAGCCTTAGAATTAGTTTTTAATAAATTCCTTCGTAATTTTGCCCCACACCAATAGATGAACACATGCGTATTACGAAATTACACTATGTATTCAGCTTTCTCTTTATCTTATTTATCGGCCTGAGCCAACCAGGGTTCGCTCAAAAAAAAGGCAAAATTCAGAAAGGTTTAGCCACTTGGTACGGCATTCAGTACCACGGCAAGAAAACCTCCAGCGGCGAAGTATATAACAAAAACCGGATGACCGCTGCGCATCCCACGCTTCCTTTTGGCACCAAAGTAAAGGTTACCAATTCTATTACCAAAAAATCGGTAATTGTGCGGGTAAACGACCGGGGGCCTTTTGGCAACAAACAACGGATTATTGATTTATCGGAAGCTGCTGCCCGTAAAATTAAAATTTACCATCACGGCGAAGCCCAGGTAATCGTAGAAGTGCTTTCGGTTAGTTATTTAATGGAAGTAGACAAAGAAAATTTGCTGGCGCAAGCGCCGGCTTTTGCTCCCGAAAACGCTACCAATACCAATATTATTCCGGCCTATGTAATACAGGCCCTGGAACAGCCGCTAATGCCAAAGCGTGCATACGAACTAAAAGTTAGCCCCGCAGATTTGGAGCAGTTTGCGAGCGGTGTTGAAGACGAAGAATTAAATTCTCAGTTGGGCAAGAAAGGGATTAATAATTTTGTAAAGCAGCTATTTGGTGCCTCTTAACCCCTAATTTATTCTCCTATAATACAGTAAGATAAAGATAAGTAAAGCAATACAACAAAAAAGCCCGGCCATGTATAATAGCCGGGCTTTTTTGTTGCCCGATAATTTAACTTACCGCCGCTTACTGTTGGCAAATTTTTTATCAAACTCCGGCAAACTTATCCCCTATTATTGGGCATTAATCAAGAAAAAACGATGCACTCAAGTTAATATCTAGCTTACTAAGCACGGGTTGATTTTTCCAAAAATTTACTTATATTTTCCGGCTGATTAATAATTATCGCGAACATGCAAAACACCGATCCGCGCGTAACCGCTTACATTCAAAATGCTGCTCCGTTTGCCCAACCTGTTCTAACGCATTTGCGACACATTATTCATGCAGCTTGCCCCGAAGTTACCGAAACCATTAAATGGGGGTTTCCAAATTTTGACTATAATGGCATTATTTGCAGTATGGCGGCTTTTAAAAACCACTGCACCTTTAGTTTTTGGAAAGCTTCTTTGCTCTCCGACCCGTACAAATTATTTACAGCCGTAGGTAATACCGCAATGGGGCAATTTGGCCAAATAAAATCTTTAAGCAACTTACCATCCGATATTATTCTGACGGCTTATATTCAGGAAGCAGCCAAACTGAATAAAGAAAAAGTAAAAGGCGCGCCTAGAACCAAGCCAACCGCTGCACCGGAGTTGCTAGTACCAGAATATTTGCTTGAAGCTTTAACCCAAAACGAAAATGCCCAGCACACTTTCGAAAGATTCAGCTATTCGCATAAAAAAGAATACGTTAGCTGGATTACCGAAGCTAAGAGCGAAGCAACCCGGCAAAAAAGAATAAACACTGCGCTGGAATGGATGGCCGAAGGAAAAGGCAGAAATTGGCAATACCTGAAAAAATGACTTTTCGTTTAGCCAATGCCTATAAACCTTAATTTTCGTTAAGACTAAGAAACCGTCAAAACATCTGCCTGTTTAACAGGTTACTTCTTAAACATACATAACTATGAAACTCAAAAACATTTTAACCATGCTGCTGTCGCTGGTGCTGCTGCAGGCAAATGCCCAGAAACCCGCACCCGACCAATTGGAAACCAAGAAAGGTTCTTTAACCATTCAACCGGTGCAACACGCGGCTACTGTACTAAAATGGGATAATAAAACCATTTACGTAGACCCGGCCGGCGGAGCCAACCTTTTTACCGGCCTGGATGCCCCCGACCTGATTTTAATTACCGATATTCACGGCGACCACATGGATTTAAAAACTCTGGAAGCTATTAATACCTCTAAAGCTACGCTAGTAGTACCCCAGGCCGTGGCCGATATGCTGCCGGTTAGCTTAAAGCCCAAAGTAGTGGTGCTGGCAAATGGAGCTAAAACAACTAAGTTCGGTGTTACCATTACCGCTATTCCTATGTATAACCTCCCCGAAACCGCCGATTCCCGGCACCCCAAAGGCCGGGGCAATGGCTATGTTATAAACGTAGGCGATAAAAATATTTACTTTTCGGGCGATACCGAAGATATTGCTGAAATGCGGGCCCTAAAAAACATAGATGTGGCTTTTGTATGCATGAACCTGCCTTACACCATGGATGTAAACCAGGCTGCTCAAGGTGTGCTGGCGTTTAAACCCAAAGTGGTATATCCTTATCATTATCGTGGCCAGGATGTAAATGTTTTTAAAAGCCAGGTAAACACCGGCGACAACAAAATTGAAGTAAGACTGCGAAACTGGTATCCCGGCACTTAATTATTAACTATATTAAAATATCAAAGAAAAACCCCAGCTTTAAGGCTGGGGTTTTTCTTTAAAAATCTGGTAATAACCTTATCGAATGCATACTGCGGTTTTAAATAAAACAAAGGCTGTACTTCCCAATGCTGTGAGAGGGTAGTTGGTTGTAATTATTCTATTGTTTTTAATTTCTTCCTATTTGTCATCTTGAAAAGATCCATTGGATAAACTGCCTCACAGGTAAAACTAGTAAAGCGGTAATCACCTCCTTTACTTTCTAAACAATAGATGCTTTCAGCATGACACCTGGAGATTTTTATATTATGATTATGGAAGATGGTAATTACTATAAGGTTTAAATATTGAGTGCTTCAGGTAGCCGGTTGCTTTTTGAAAAATACTTTAAAGGTAGCGCCTTGGCCTTCCTGGCTATCTACAGTTACGTAGCCGCCGTTATTTTCTACAATGCGCTTTACAATGTACAAGCCAATACCGCTGCCCTCTACGTGCGTATGCACCCGCCGGAACATCGAAAAAAGTTTATGCTGCTGATCGGCCCGGATGCCCAGGCCGTTATCCGAAACGGTTAGCGTTATATATTCTTCTTCCTGGGCTGTTGAAATAATTACCAGAGGTTTTCTTTCTAAATGCCGATATTTAATGGCATTAGAAACCAGGTTATATAATATGCTGCGCAAATTTTTACGGGCGTAAATAATTTCGGGCACGGCAAAATCAGTCTGAATACAGGCTTCCGATTCTTCTATCATCGGCAGAATATCCTGCTGCACATCGGCCAGCACTTCGGCAAAAGATAGGTTTATCTGGCTTTGATCTACCTCCTTCTGAACGCGGGTTATATTGGTTAAATCAACAATGGTGCGTTTTAATTTATTTATTGATTCCTGCACTAATCTAAGTACAAATTGCTCCTCTGGTGCCAGGCGCGCGTACAGGTTGTACATCATGTCGTTGGTAAGGCCTTCTAAATTGGCAATGGGCGCCCGTAAATCATGCGAAGCGGTGTACACAAAATTATCGAGGTCGGTATTGGTGCGGCGCAATTCCACGTTGGTGCGGCTTAGTTCTTCGTTGGTTTGCATTAACTCTTTGCGGCTAAAAACCAGTTCGGTTACTTCTATGGCAAATATCAGCACGGCTTCTACTTCGCGATCCGGCGTAAACAAAGGCTGATATACTAAATTAAAATAACCCGTTTGCCGTTTGCCGTTTGCTTCTTTGCTAATGGCTACTTCTTTTCCCACAAACGCTTTCCCGTTGGCAATTACCTGGCCTATCTGCTCAAATAAGCCGGGCCCTTCTAAATCGGGGTGCGCCTCGCGAATGCTTTTGCCGGTTGCTACCTGATTGCCCAGCATTTTGCGGTAAAACGGGTTGGCAAAAACGTAGGTCTGGTCCTCGGCCCGGATTAAGGCTACCAGAGCCGGCACTTCCAAGAATATTTTTTGCAGCAGTTGGGCATTTTCCTTTATTTTCTGCTCAGCCTCTTTTCTCTCGGTAATATCAATTACAGAGCCAATATAACCCATAAACTTACCCGCCGCGTCAAAGCGCGGCGCCGCGTTGGTAGCCATCCAGCGGTAAACGCCGTCGTGCCGCCTTAAACGGTAATCCATCTCAAAACCTCTCTGATTTTTTAGCGCCTGCTCGTAAATAGGTCGTATTTTCGCTACATCATCCGGATGAACGGCCTTAATCCAGCCGAGGTTTAAAGCTTCTTCCGTAGTTTGTCCTGTAAATTCCAACCATTGCTTATTCAGGTAAGTAGCTAAAGCTTTCTCGTTATTCAGCCAAACCATTACCGGCGCACTATCGGCCATGTTCCGAAACCGGACCTCACTTTCCAGAATGGCTAGTTGGGCCTGCCGCTCTTCGGTTACATCGCGTACTTCCAAAACCATGTACACTAAAGCATCCTGCTCCATTACGGGCGTGGCCGAACAGCTAACGTTAAAAAAAGTGCCATCTTTCCGGATAAATATATCCTCGTGGTCCCGCAAACCTTTATTTTGTCTTAAAGCTATTTGTATCGGGCATTCTTCTATCCGGAAAGGAGAACCATTGGGGTAATGATGGTGCACCAGATAGTGAAACGGCTGCTGTTGTATTTCGTCAAATGTATAGCCCGTCATGCGCTCAGCCATTGGGTTCATAAAAGTACAATAACCTTTGGCATTTAGCATAAACAAAGCTACTGTGGCATTGTCCGAAATGGTTTGCCGCAATTTATTTGCGCGGCGGGTTCTGGCCACCGACAACAAAGCAAAGAAAACCAGCAGGCTGATAATGCTTCCGGCAGCTAACACAATTTCAGGAATTTTGCTTTGGGTTTGCTTAAAGGTGGGCTGCGCCTGAAACACAATTGTCCAGGTACGATTGGCCATGTTAATCCTGGTGCTTTTGGTTAAAACGGCATTCCCAGAGCCCTCAATATCCTGGTTGTTGGTGTATAAAAGATATTCTTTCCGGGTTTGCAGCCCATCGTAAATCCGAATAGAAAAATCTTCGAAATCATCAAATAAAACGTTTTGCATTAAATCTACGGCCCGGAATGGACTATATACATAACCTTTAAGCAAGCGCCGCCGCTCCGGTACGGTTTGGGGCAAAATCACATCCTGGTAAACCGGCAGGTATAACAAAAATCCCGGCTGTTTTTTATTGCCGCTTTCCTGCACCAGGGTAACTTTACCGGATAAAACCGGTTGCCCCGAATCCCGGGCTTGCTCCATCGCTTGCCGGCGAATAGGCTCGCTAAACATATCATAACCAAAGGCGCGCAGGTTGGCCCCCGAAAAAGGCTCTAAATATACAATAGAAGTATAAACCGGCCGCGTACCAGCCGGGCTTAGCTTATAATCCGGGAAGCCTTCGGCCCGTACCTTTCGGATATGGCGCTGCAAATTTTCTGGCCGGATTACTTCGGCAAAACCAATTCCCTGTATGCCCGGATAATTTTTGTAAACTTCCAGGGCTTCTATATAATTTTTCCACTCTACCCGTTCTATTTCCGTAGAGGCTGTAAATAATCCTTTTGCACCTTTCAGCACCTGAATATAGTGCCCGGTCCGGCGACTAACCAGATCTTCGGCCTGGGCCGCCTTTAAGTTAAAGCGGTTGATAACACCTTCTTCTCTGCGTTTTTTCAGGTAGAAATAAGCAAAAATGGTTACTCCTAGAAAAAACAAGAAAGGAATGAAAGTAAAGGAGAAATATTTAAATAACCGCTTAATATCTGTCATTCAGAATCCTAAATAAACTTCTAAATTAAGCCTATATATGATAATTCCCAGTTTTAAAATTAAAAACTTAAACGCAGCGGCCTCTAAACACATTTTAAAGCATTTACAAAGCTGGCCAGGCTGCAGCTAAAAAATATTACCCTAAATAAAATCTAATTTATTTAGGGTAATATTTTACGTTAACGACCGGATGATACCTAACTCCAGTCCCCGCAATTCGGCTAAACCTCTTAACCGGCCAATGGCCGAGTAGCCCGGGTTTGTTTTTTTGTGTAAATCATCGAGCATGCGGTGACCATGATCGGGCCGGAAAGGCATCTGGTAATCGGACCGGTTCTCGGCCCGACGGCGGTTTTCTTCTTCTACCAGGGCGCGTACCACCGCGTACATGTCTACATCGCCGGTCAGGTGATCAGCTTCGTAAAAGGTTTCGGGCTGTTCTGGGTCGCGCTTGGTGCTGCGCAGGTGCACAAAATTAATGCGGTGGCCGTGCCGTTCTATCATACCGGGTAAGTCATTGTCGGGCCGCACGCCGTAAGAACCGGTACACATGGTAAAGCCGTTGGCCGGCGAATCTACCACATTTAATAAAGCTACTAAATCGGCTTCAGTACTTACCACGCGGGGCAAACCTAATATGGGCCGTGGCGGATCGTCGGGGTGAATGGCCATGCGCACGCCTGCTTCTTCGGCTACCGGAATTATTTGCTGCAGGAAATAGGCTAAGTTCTGACGCAGTTCGGCATCCCCTATTTCTTTATAAGTATCCAGTACTAACTGAAACTCTTCCAGGGTAAAGCTTTCTTCGGAACCAGGTAAACCCGCAATAATGTTTTGCTGCAGTTTCTTTTTTTCTTCTTCCGAAAGAGCTTCAAAATATTTCCGGGCGGCATCTACCTGTTCCGGCGAATAAGTAGTTTCGGCACCGGGGCGTTTTAAGATAAATAATTCGAAAGCCGTAAAAGCTACTGCGTCAAAGCGCAACGCCTCCGAGCCATCTTCTACCACGTAGTTCAGGTCGGTGCGGGTCCAGTCGAGCACGGGCATAAAATTATAGCAAATAGTATCTATGCCGCAGGCCGCCAGATTCCGGATGGTTTGCTTGTAATTTTCAATGCAACGTTCCCGCTCCGGGTGAGCAATCTTAATATATTCGTGCACCGGTACGCTTTCTACCACCGACCAGCGCAAGCCACGGGGTTTGGCCGGGCTCACGGTTTCGTCTAATTCAATCAGGCGCTTGCGTTCCTGAATGGCTTCTACGGTCCAGACTTCGCCGTTAGGTATTTGGTGCAGGGCGGTTACAATGCCGGTAGCACCCGCCTGCCGGATATCCGATAAAGAAACCGGATCGTTGGGGCCAAACCAGCGCCATGTTTGTTCCATGCTCATATCTTAGAATTATTCGTGGTTGGTTGTTTTTTAAGAATTACTGATTTTTAAATTAATTAGCTGCTAGTAAACCCTGGCAAAAATATCTTTTAACCTGAATAATTGCTCTACTCTAATAGAATATATTTCCGGCAACGTTGCCAAACACCATTGTTTTACAAAATAAGTTTAACTAAATTTTAACCTGGTAAGCATTCGTAAGAATTACTGTTTTTAGGGTAAGTGTTTAATAGATACAAAGAAAACCTTTTAGCTATCAGGCATTATTTCTATTATCTAACTTCTAAATACTTCTGATTTCGTCCTGCTTATATACTCTTTTTTATACCTTTAGAACTTTAAAATTCCTAACTATATAATTTGCCTATTTTAAAATAACCAGCTTGAAAAGGAGAGATTTCATTCAATTAACTTCGATGGGTGTTGGGGGCCTGGCGCTTTCGCATATTCCGGTTTTCGGTAACCCAATTTCACCGGAAGTGGCACTGGAACCAATAGATTTGGCCGTAAAAAAACGGCTCGCCGATGCTGCCCTGAATGCTGCCAAATCCCAGGGTGCTACTTACGCCGATGTTCGCATTGGCCGGTATTTGCAGCAATATATTTTTACCCGCGAGAAACAGGTACAAAATATTGTAAACGCCGAATCTTACGGAGTGGGCATCCGGGTAATTGCCAACGGGACCTGGGGCTTTGCTGCCACCAACAACGTAACCGAAGCCGGACTTGCCCATGCAGCCTCCCAGGCTATTTCCATTGCTAAAGCCAATGCCCGTTACCAGCAAGAGCCGGTACAATTGGCGCCCGTAAAAGGGGTAGGCGAAGTTTCCTGGCGAACGCCCATTGTACAAAATGCATTTGAGGTGCCGGTAGCCGAAAAGGCCGATTTGTTGCTAGCGGCGAACGCCAAAGCTTTAGAGAACGGCGCTAGTTTCATTAACACCTCTCTTTTCCAGATAAACGAACAAAAATACTTCGCTTCTACCGAAGGTTCTTACATTGATCAGGACATACACCGGATTTGGCCTACCTTCTCGGTATCGGCAGTTGACCGGTCGACTGGTAAATTCCGGAGCCGGGAAGCCCTGAGCGCCCCCATGGGTATGGGTTACGAATACCTGAGCAAACCAGGTCCAAAAATCGCCGGTCCCGCCGGCACTGGTTTGCAAGGCTATAACAAATACTACGATATTCTGGAAGATGCTGTCCTGGCGGCCAAACAAGCCAAAGCCAAAATCACGGCCAAATCAGTACAACCGGGTAAATACGACTTGGTGCTTGATCCGAACCACCTGGGCTTAACCATCCACGAATCGGTGGGCCACCCCCTGGAACTGGACCGGGTTTTGGGTTACGAGGCTAATTATGCAGGTACCTCTTTTGCTACCCTGGATAAGTGGAAAACCAAAAACTTTAAATACGGCTCTAAACAGGTTAACATTTTTGCCGATAAAACCCAGCCGGGTTCTTTGGGCTACGTGGCCTACGACGACGAAGGCGTAAAAACCAAACGCTGGGATTTAATTAAAGACGGTGTCCTGGTAAACTACCAGGCAATCCGCGATCAAGCGCATATTATTGGCGAGCCGGAATCGCATGGTTGCTGCTACGCCGACCACTGGAGTTCCGTGCAGTTCCAGCGCATGGCCAATATTTCGCTGGCGCCGGGTAAAACCAAACTATCTGTAGACGACATGATTAAAAATGTAGAAAAGGGAATTTATATTGCTGGCCGTGGCTCTTTTTCCATCGATCAGCAACGTTACAATTTCCAGTTTGGCGGCACCGTGTTTTACGAGATTAGCAAAGGCAAAATTGTGGGTATGCTCGAAGATGTAGCTTACCAATCGAACACCCAGGAATTCTGGAATTCCTGCGCTGCCATTTGCGACGAAAGCGATTATCGTATGTTTGGTTCTTTCTTCGACGGTAAAGGCCAGCCTGCCCAGATTAGTGCCGTATCGCACGGCAGTGCGACAACCCGCTTTAACGGCGTAAACGTAATTAATACGGCCCGAAAGATATAATTTGTCTGGCCGATAATGCTAAACCCAGTTTAAATATTGGCCAAAAGATAAAATACCGGTTTAGGCCGGATTAATTAAAGCATAAAAAGATTAAGAATGTTGGCGGACGGTAGCGCCCCGACTATCGAGAAATAACATGGCAATATTAACGAAAGATGAAGCCCAGGCCATCTTAAAAAAAGTACTGAGCTACTCCAAATCCGATGAATGTGAAGCAAGCCTGAGCGGATCGGTGGGCGGTAATATTAGGTATGCCCGTAACAGTGTTTCTACGAGTGGTATGAATGAAGATACCTCCTTATCCGTTGAATCGCGCTTTGGCAAACGCGCCGGAGTGGCTACTGTAAACGTATTCGACGAAGAATCGCTGCAAAAAGTAGTGCAGCGGGCCGAAGAAATTGCCCGTCTTGCCCCGGAAAACCCTGAATATATTCCATTTCTAGGCCCGCAGACTTATTTACCAGCAAACGCTCATTTTGCTACTACTGCCAATATTAAACCTGAATTTCGGGCCGAAGTAGCTGGAAAAAGCATTGAACTGGCTAACGCCAAAGGGTTAACAGCAGCCGGCTTTCTGGAAGATTCGAGCGGTTTTAGAGCTACCATGAACAACAAAGGCTTGTTTAATTACGGACAGAATTCGGGCCTGGCTTTTTCGGTAACAGTGCGCACCGCCGACGGCACAGGTTCTGGATATGCCACCCGCGATTTTAGTGATGCTTCAAAATTTAATACAACCGAACCATCGCAAGTGGCCATTGCCAAGGCATTAGGCTCGGCCCAGGCCAAAGCCATTGAACCCGGCAAATATACCGTTATTATGGAACCTGCCGCCCTGGTAGCCAACACCGATGCCAGTTTGCTTGGGGCTTTGTTCAGCAGCCTTTCGGCCAGGCCGGCCGATGAAGGCCGAAGCTTTCTGTCTAAAAAAGGTGGGGGTAATAAATTAGGTGAGAAATTGTTTGACGAACGGATAACTGTTTATTCAGACCCAAACAACACCGAAATACCTTCGCTTACCTGGGCTGAAGATGGACGCCCACGTGAAAAAATAACCTGGATTGAGAAAGGAGTAGTTAAAAACCTTTTTACTACCCGTTACTGGGCGCAAAAGCAAAATATTAAACCTATTCCTACGCCGGGTGGTTTTATTATGCTGGGCGGTACCCAAAGCGTAGACGACATGATTAAATCAACGGACCGGGGTATATTGGTAACGCGCCTGTGGTACATCCGCCCCGTAGATCCGCAAACGCTGCTTTATACCGGTCTTACCCGCGATGGTACTTTCTACATTGAAAACGGCAAAATTAAACATCCGGTAAAAAATTTCCGCTTCAACGAAAGCCCCATTATTATGCTGAACAACCTGGAGGCGCTGGGTAAACCCGTGCGCGTTGGCGGCAACCTGGTGCCCCCCATGAAAATTCGTGATTTTACCTTTACCAGTTTATCCGACGCTGTTTAACTTATTAGCTTTTTACAGAAAGCCATTCTTGCTTTAATTGGCCAGGATGGCTTTTTGTTGAAGCATTTGTTTAATCAAGCAGAAGTTTCCTGGTTTAAATTTCTCAACCTGTAAACCAAATGGGAATATTCTGAATTATTAGCTATTTTCGGTAACCAAGGATTAAAATAGCAACGGAATAAAAAGCCGGTTGCCCCGTTTGAAATTGCACACATGCCTTTTTCTTCCACTTTTACGTTTGTTCGCTTGCAATATCGTTCCGGCGATTGGGACACCGACATCCGGATGCCATCCAATATTCTGAATTCTTTAATCGAATACACTACCTTAAAAGTTAACCTGCAGGAAAAAGTAATTTTACTTGAAAGTCAGGAATTATTCTCCTATCCTTTCTGCTACCTCAGTGGGCATAAATTGGTGCAGTTTAACGCTAAGGAAAAGAAAAATTTTGAGCAGTATGTCCGCAATGGGGGCTTTGTATTTGTAGATGATTGCAACCACGACATCGATGGCTTATTTGCCCGTTCGTTTGAGCGTCAGATGGAAGCCTGTTTTGGCGCGGGCAGCCTGAAAAAAATTCCCAATAATCACGCTCTGTATAAATTATTTTTCAAATTTCCGGATGGCCCACCGGCCACTGGTTTTGAACTGAATGGCTGGGGCGATGATCTGGTGCACGAATATCTGAAAGCCATCCAGATTAATGGCCGGATTGGCGTTTTATACAGCAATAAAGATTACGGTTGCGAATGGGATTACGACTTCCGGAACAAACGCTGGCTCGCCGAAGACAACACCAAATTTGGAATAAATATTATTATGTATGCCTTAACTTCCTGAGATGCCTTTTTTTTAAAACAATATTTTAGAAAACAATATTTTAGACTTTAAAATAAAATATTTCTGCTTACCATAGCTGCTTTTAGTTCACAGATAATTTTTAAATGAACACTGAAGAAAGAATAAATAATCTTTTGGCTAAACTTCCCGCTTTGCGCACCGAAATCGGGAAAATAATTGTGGGGCAGGAAAAAGTACTCGACGAAGTACTAATTACTTTGCTGGCCGGAGGCCACGGATTGCTGGAAGGCGTGCCCGGCTTAGCTAAGACCTTACTGGTGCGAACGCTGGCTGGCGCTACTGATTGCGCTTTTCGCCGGATTCAGTTTACCCCGGATTTAATGCCCACCGATATTTTAGGAACCGAAATATTAGAAGAAGACCATACCACCGGCAAACGTTTTTTCAAGTTTAACGAAGGACCCGTATTTGCCAATATTGTATTGGCCGACGAGATAAACCGGACACCACCCAAAACCCAGGCTGCCTTGCTCGAAGCCATGCAGGAATTTGAAGTAACCTATGCCGGTAAAACCTATTCGCTGCCTAAGCCATTCTTTATTCTGGCAACTCAAAATCCCATTGAACAGGCCGGCACCTATCCGTTGCCCGAAGCCCAACTCGACCGATTTTTATTGTACATCCGGATTCAGTATCCGACCGAGCAGGAAGAATTAGCAATTTTAACCGGCACCACTGGTAACCACCAACAACCGTTAAAACCCGCCTTAACTGCTGCTGACCTGGTGCAACTGCAACAACTGGTGCGGGATGTAAGTATCAGCCCGGATTTAGTGGAATACGTAAACCTGCTGGTACGCGCCACCCGGCCAACTACTTCTCCGGTAGCTTTTGTTAAAGAATACGTACGTTGGGGCGCTGGTCCCCGCGCCGGCCAAGCCTTAATATTAACGGCCAAAGCCCGGGCTTTGCTGCGCGGGCGCTTTGCCGTTACGGCTCAGGACGTGCAAACGCTGGCTTATCCCGTGCTGCGCCACCGCATGGTTACTGGCTTTAACGCCGAAGCCGACGGGGTAGACACCGATTGGGTAGTAACAGAATTATTGGCGGCCATTAAACTACCTACCCCTATCTTGAAGTAACATGGGTACGAAACTCCTTTCTCCGCAAACCTTAGCCGCTATCAAAGATTTGTCGTTGGTAGCGCGAATGGTGGTGGAAGGTTTTATGGCCGGCCAGCACCAAAGCCTGAAACGCGGAGCCGGGATTGAGTTCAGCCAGTATCGCAGTTACCAGGCCGGTGACGATTTGCGGCAACTCGACTGGAAAATGTTTGCCCGCTCCGACCGCTACTACATACGCGAATCCGAAACAGATACGAATCTGCGCATT
The DNA here is from genome assembly GCF_008629685.1 of Adhaeribacter rhizoryzae. Classification (GTDB taxonomy): domain Bacteria; phylum Bacteroidota; class Bacteroidia; order Cytophagales; family Hymenobacteraceae; genus Adhaeribacter; species Adhaeribacter rhizoryzae. Next base: position 45,305 of record NZ_VWSF01000030.1, read on the forward strand.
CAGTTTGTGGTAGATGCCAGCAATTCTATGAACCACGAAGAAGATGGCTTGAGCAAACTAACCTACGCCAAATTAGCCGTAGCCTGTCTGGCTTACCTGGCTACACAACAAAGCGACGAGGTAATGTTGTATATGCTCCAGGAAAATAAAATAGCGAATATTTTGCCGGAAGGTGGTAACCGTTTGCAGCGACTCTGGCTAGCCCTGGAGCAAATGACAGCAGCCGGAAAGTTTGCCTCGAAACAAGTGGTTAATAGTCTCCTGCAAAACACCCGAAAAAAAACAATTACCATTTTTTTAAGTGATTTGTACGAGCAGGAAAACGAAATAACCAGCCTCTTGGGGAATTTGCGCAGCCGCGGCCAGGAAGTATTGCTGCTGCACCTGGTGGGCCAACGAGAAATAGCCTTAGATTATAAAGGCACCGTTTTATTCGAAGATTTGGAAACCGGCCAAACCATACAGGTAAATGCCCCTAATTACCAGGAACAATACGAAAAACAGTACCAAAGCTGGCTCCAGGAAATTGCCACCCTGATGCGCAAGAAACAAATTACTTACGACCGGTTTTTTATCCAGGAGCCCCTCGACAAGGCTTTACGCATCTTCCTGAAAGTCCGGAGAAGGTAAATCAGTAACTCAAAAACAAAATTTCAGGCAAATAATATTGCTAAAAATATTCATCTTAAAATATCATCAATATTTTACCCGCAATTAACGCTTAACTTTAATCTCTTAACACTATAACTTTTAATGCTGCAACTGCTTTCCGCTTATTGGCTTTGGGCGCTCACCGGCTTGCTGGTTCCGGTGCTCATTCATTTATGGAATAAAAAGCAGCCAAAGGTGATTAAAGTAGGCAGTGTCCGCTGGTTGCAGGCTGCCGCCAGCCAACAAGCCCGCCAATTGCAACTACACGACTGGCCTTTGCTGTTGCTGCGCTGTTTTCTTTTACTAACCTTGGTTTTATTTCTGTGCCAGCCGGTTTGGCAGCAAATCAGTCGCCAACCAGGCCACCGGTATTTGTGGGTATCGCCTTCGCTGCTCCAACCCCAGAATTTACCGTTGGTACAAACCACCATCGATTCCCTGTTAAAAAATAATTACCAACTTCGGGAATTTAGTTTAGGTTTTCTTCCTATTTCAACCCAATCCTGGGAAAACCTTAAAACCGGTAAGGAAGAAAAGAATAAACTTTCAGGCAATTTAAATTATTGGGCACTGGCCAATGCCGTTCACCAGCAATTCTACCGGGCGCAGGAACACCTCTTCGTAACCGATAACCAGTTTGTACACTTTGCCGGCGCCCGTCCCCTTTTCCCCGCTTCTAGTCGCTGGCTTACCATTCCGGTAAATCAATACGATAGCCTGTTTGTGCAGGAAGCTTTCCAGAACCGCCCGGATTCGTTAACAGTAGTTATCGGGCAGAAGAGAAAAGGGGGCATTCGTTTCTCCAATATTTCTTTTACTACCCCCACCCCAAACCAGGTCTTAAACTTGCCTGGCCTGCTACCTTTAATTTATACAAAAAGCATAAATCAGGCTTTTATTTCTTTTCAAAACAGCCCTAACCAGGTACCAGTAAAAAAATCCGGTAAAAATATAGCTTTGTACTATGATAAAAGCCGGGAACAGGATAGCAAATATGTGAGCGCCGCCCTGGCTGCGTTGAGCAGTTATACCGGCCGACGGTTAAACCTAACCCAAATTACGGCTACCCGCCCGATTAACATTAATCATATTGATTGGCTTTTCTGGCTTTCCGACCAGCCGCTGCCGGTTTACATTCAGATGGAAATAAAAAAAGGCCTCTCTGTATTTAAAGATGCTCCCACTACTCCCAAATTAATGCTAGCTAATTTCATAACTACCGAACAATTGCCCACACCTATTTCTTTGGCACAACAGGTCCGTTTGGTTCAGCAGGGAGGAAACAGCGTTTGGCAGAATAATTTTGGTGAGCCGGTGCTGCAGTATAAATCGGTGGGCCAAGGTGGCCTCTATTATTTTGGCAGCCGGTTTAATAACCAGTGGAATAATCTGCCCCAAAGCAGCTTTATCCCGGAACTGCTTAGCTATCTTATTTTTCCGGAAGCGAAAATTCGCCAGGACTGGCGTGAACTGGAAAATATACAGGTGCAACCTAGCTTAACCAAAACAACGCAGCAGCCAATGTTTTACAGCCAGGTGCAGCAGGACCTAAAATATTTATTGTTAGCTCTTGGTGCACTATTGTTTTTAACGGAAAGATGGTGGGCTTATAAGAAAGGGAAGCGATTAATATGAGCGGCCAGGAAATAATTTTAAACCTGAAGAAAGATTACGTGCAACGCAAAGGCCTGTTTTATCTGTTGCTGCTTTTTTCTTTTTCGCTGCTGTTCGGGTCTGTTTATCTGCGCTGGACAGTAGGCACAGCGGCTACCTGCATTATTTCAGGCTTCTGGCTCATTGGTTGCATGCTTCTTTACCGGGAATTTCAGAAAGTTAAAGAAACTTCGCTGCACAGCATTAGCCGCTATTTAAACCGGACGGAAACCAAACTGGAAGAAAGCTCGCACCTGGTATTACAGCCAACCGACAAACTAAACCCGCTGGAAAAGCTTCAGGTAAACCGGATTACACCAACCTTATCCACCCTAAATGCCCGGGAAGCCATACCTGTTTCGTATCGGCCTGCTTTAATAATATTTGGTTCCAGTGTGCTGTTATCAGCCTTGATGTTATTTTTACCGGGCCCAAAAGTCGCACAACCGGAAGTATCAATCAAGGCACCTTTTTCCCAAAAACAACTGCAAGCCATTCAACAGGTTGTACCGGAAATAAAAGAAATCACCATTCAGGTAACACCCCCAGCTTACACTCGCCGGGCACCTTATTCGGTCCAAAATCCCAGCTTTAAAGCAGAGGCAGGGGCTCGCCTAACCTGGCGCATTCAAACAGCGGGCGAAATTAAAGATATCCGGCTTTCCGTTCAGGAGAAAAAAAACCTGAACTTTCGAAAAGTAGCTAATGCGCCCCATACGTACGAAGCCACTTTTACGCCTGCTACCTCCTTTATTTATACCTTGGATCTTAACGGGAAAAAGTCCGACTTCTACGCCGTGGAAATAATCCCCGACCAGGCTCCTTCCATTACAATTACCCAACCAAAACAATACACCCAATTAACCTTCGGCCAGCCGCAACAGGTAACGGTACTGGCCACCCTAAGTGATGATTACGGTTTACATAAAGCTACCCTCACGGCCACCGTTGCCAAGGGTTCCGGGGAAAGCGTAAAGTTTTCCGAAAAAACCTTTCCGTTAATCCTGCAGCCTGCCGGTACAACCGGTAAGTGGACCGTCCGGCAAAAACTAGACTTAAAAGCAATGGGCATGACCTATGCCGATGAGTTGTATTTCTTCCTGCAAGCCCAGGACAACCACCGTAACAGTGCCCGATCCGAAACTTATCTGGTGCAGTTAGAAGATACAACGGTAATTACCGCTGGTGCCGATGTTTCGCTGCCTTTGTCGGTGGTGCCAGCTTATTTCCGGAGTCAGCGCCAGCTTATTATAGATACCGAGAAATTATTGCAGGAGAAAAACAAATTAAGTCCGGAAGCTTTTCGGGAAAGATCGAACGACCTTGCCGGGGAACAGAAAATATTGCGTTTGCGCTACGGCAAGTTTCTGGGCGAAGAATCGTCTACTACCATAGGACCCAACGGGAAAGAACCGGAAGAACATAGCGCGGACGATGGCCACGACCACACCAGCACCCCGGAAACGCAAAACAGTGCGGCGGAATTACTGGACCCCTACTTACACAAACACGACACGGAAGAAGATGCTACTTTTTTCGAGCCCCAGGTAAAAGCTCAATTAAAAGCCGCTTTGTCGCAGATGTGGGAAGCCGAACTGCAACTACGTTTAAGTCTGCCGGCTAAGGCATTACCTTTTGAATACAAAGCCTTACGCCTGCTGAAAGAAGTACAGCAGAAATCGAGGGTGTATGTGCGCAAAATGGGCTTTGATCCGCCACTTATTATAGAAAAAGAAAAACGCTTAAGCGGTGAGTTAGATAAAATTGCGGCGCCTACAAACCAGGCCGAACAGAAAGAAAAACAAAACTATCCTGCTATCCGGCAGGCCTTGCTCTGGTTGGGGCAGCAAACACCCGGCCAACCGGCTACCACCCCAGATGCATTAGTACTCCAACGGGGCGGTCAGGAATTAGCCCGGGTGGCGGCCAATAAGCCCGGCCAATATTTAAAAGGCTTGCAAGATTTGCGACAACTTATCCGGGAAACCCAGGCAGGAAAAAGCCTGTGCTCCTCTTGCCTAAGCTCGGTTACCGGCGTAATGGAGCGGGTTCTGCCAGCACCATTACCGGCGCCGGCGGCACCAACCAGGTACCGGCATGCTTTAGCCGAACAATATTTCAAAAGATTAAAATAATTAGGTTTGCAAACCACTATAATACTAGCAAGTGCGTTCGTTCTGACTTTAATTTTACTTTGGCTTGCCTGGCATCGCCCGAACCGCCGTTTGCTTCTTGCCCGGTGTCTGGCAACTGTATTAGCCGTGGCCAGCCTGGTACTTATGGTTTTACCGCCCCAGCGGAAAATCAGCCTTAATGCTTCGGATATAATCTTGCTTACGCCGGGCTTTTCTGCAGATTCGCTGAATTCTTTAAAGAAATTATTACCGCCTCGCCCAATTATACTGAGTTATAAGGATGCTGCCAGCCACTATCCTGCCCTGGCCACGGTAGCAGCTTTACCTTATTTATACCCAAGTACGCAAAGAATTCACTTGTTAGGGTTCGGGCTGGATAGAGCCGAATTAGCAGGGCTAGATTCGGTGGAACTTATTCCGCATTTAAGCGCTCCGCCAGAGGGTTTTACCACAGTGCATTGGCCAAACAAACTCCAGCTAGGCGAACCATTAAATATTACCGGGCAGTTCTACCAGAAAAAAGAGCAAGAAACAAAAATATATCTCCAGTCTGGCTCTTCTGTACTCGATTCCCTGGTCTTATCTGCTGCTGGAACTAACCGGTTCACGTTGCGCTACCAACCCAAACAGGTTGGGCGTTCTGTATTTTCTTTGCTGCGTAAAGATGCGGCCGGCAAACAACTAGCTGGTCTGGTACCGGTGCAGGTAGAACCCCGGAAATTATACCAGGTCTTATTGCTGTCCTCCTCTCCCAATTTCGAGTTTAAATTTCTTAAAAATTTTCTCGCCGGTCAGCAGCATGGCGTAGCTTGGCGTATTTCCATCAGTAAAGCTATCTATCAAACCGAATACCTGAACCTGCCTAAAAAGCCTTTAGAACGGCTTACGCCTAACCTGTTACGCAGCTTCGATTTGGTGATTACCGACCCGGATATGTTGCAAAGTTTAAACTCTGCCGAAAGAAATGCTTTGTTCTTAGCCGTACAGAATGGTTTGGGTTTGCTGCTCATACCCGAAAGTTTACCCCTAAAAGCCACTCCTGCATTATTTAAAAATTTCAAATTTATCAGCCATCCAAATCCGTCCGGAAACACAGTACCATTACAAGTAAGCTGGCAAAATCAATCAAAGACTTATCCGGCCACGGCTTTACCTTTTGCCATCTCAGTGCAAGCCAATCAGCAAAAACTGGTTTGGACAAATAAAAGCACTTTAGCTGCCAGTCAGCCTTATAATTGGGGTAAAGTTGGTGTAACGTTAATTCCGCAAACATTCAGCTGGCAATTGGCCGGCAACACCGCCCAGTATTCCGCTTTCTGGTCTCATTTGCTGGGCCAGTTAATTAAACCGGAAATTCAGGACTTTAGCTGGCACCTGCTCCATCCCTTATCCGCCGTAGTTCATCAGCCCGTTTCTTTACAGCTTTCAGATTATACTTTTTCTACTGGGGCGGCCCTGCCAGAGGCGGAAGTCAAAAGGGTCGGCACCAATCCTTTTGAGTTGCCGTTACTCCAAGATCAGGTATTGTCCCATCGGTTTACCGGCCAGTTCTGGCCGCTTGAATCAGGCTGGCATCAGGTAAATAAGTTAAATGGCCTACCATCTTATTTTTACATTTACCCCGATTCGGTCTGGCAAACAGTACGGCAAAACAAGCTCATCCAGCTAAACCAGGAGTATGCGCAAAAACACTCTGCGCCTTTGCTAGCAGGAAAAATAAGGCGGCAGGAAGTGCCCATTTCGCCGGTTTGGTTTTTCTGTTTGTTCTTATTGGCAGCCGGCTTTTTATGGGTAGAAGAAAAGTTATAAACTATACTTTAAATGAATAATAGCCCATTTTGCCGGATAATTATTACCAGGCATTTAATTAGTACCCGTTCAAGGGCAGGACAAAGACTGTTAATCAGATTAAACCGGATTGGGCTTTACGAATTCTTCTTTAAGAAGCGGTTTAGTTTGAGAAATGAAATATTCCTCCTGAATAAATATTCTTTAACAAAAAGGCTAAAGAGATTAATTACTGGGCTATAACTTTTAAATCCAAGTTTAACGGGCCAGTTCCAGCAGCACTTCGTAATATGGCCGGCTGACCATTTTAGATTTAAGCCATGCGTAGTAGCTCATGGCCTGTAAATCTTCGCGTTCGGCGGGTACAAAACTTAAGGCATTTTCTACGTACTGTAAAAAGGCGCGGCGGGTAGCGGCATCGGGCTGCAGAAACAACTGCTCCAGCAACTGCAGAAAAGCATGTACATTGCTGTAAACCGGCTGCGCTAACAATTCCCCAAAATTTTTCATCAGGCTCTTTAATTTATCCAGCGCTAAATCCGGGTTCCCAAATTCGTACTGCAATATCAGTTCGCCCAGGCATTTTTTTAAGAGCCATTCCTTGCCCATTATTTTTTCGCACCATTTATCCGAATGACTGATGCCCAACAAAACCCGGTTGGCTTTCTGGTAAGCGCCCTGGGCAAAATACAGAAAGCCTAAGCCCAAACTAGCTGTTAAAATATCGCGCTGACTTAATAAATGGCTTTTGCGCTGCAGCAAATCTTCCATCAGGGCTAAAGATTCGGATAAGTTGCTCAAGAAGGCATCGTTGGCAGTTTTCAGAAAAACGTATTTGGCATAAAACGCCGCGTACAAACTTTTTCCTTCGCCGGTTAGGGCTTGGTATAATTCGGCTAAATAATGGTTCGATTGAGCAAACTTGCGGTTGCGATACAGAACGTGGGCAATCATGTACAGCAAACTAATTTTGTAATGCTGATGGGCCGGCGAAAACCCGTGCGTAGCCCTAACTTGCTCATACTGGCTGATAATATACGGCTCAAAAGAATAAAAATCTTTCCGGGCCAGCACCGAGCTACGGGTAATGGACATGAGTTTGTAAAATAACGCCGGCCGCTGGCTTACCGCTTCCGTCAGGCCGTATGCCTTTAAAACCGATTGAATAGTGGCATCTATCTGCAAATCGCGGCCTTGCCGGCGGGCGGCTTCCAGTTGTTTTGTAATAATACTATTGGCAATATTGGCGCGTTCGTCTTCGTCGGCGGCCAGTTTATTTTCGTTGCGCTTCCGGATTACTTCGTCCAGATCATCGGCAAATTCAGAGTCGGCTTTTTCTATTTGCACATTATAAATGGTGTTCAGCAAATCGAACTGCTCGTTCGTAGCGGCCAATTTCTCGGCTTTGCGCAGCATGTTCCAGGCCAAGCGGTCTACGCGTACATCAAACAAATATTTAGCTACCGCCAGGGTTCCCATAATGGATGATACCGCCGTCGGGTCTTCTTCCATGCGTTTCAGCACAATAAAATCGGTGAGGTGCTGCGTCAGGCGCTTGCGGAGGGCATAATACGCCACGGCATTGGGTTCGTCGGGGTACAGCCGGTGTATTATTTCCTGGGGCTTGTACTGCTTTTTGCCTTGCAGCAACTGGAATAACTCGTAATCTTTGCGGTTTCGTTTCGATTTCTGTCGCTGAATAAAATAATTAAATTCTTTTTTGTCTTCCGCCGACAAAGTATCAATGGTAATTTTCAGATCATCCATATATATTTTAAACTAAACTGCCACCAGAACTAGCCAGGAGCAGCCACCACTATTTTACAAAGTACACAAAACCAATATATAATATGTTGATTTACAAAATATTACCTAAATTAATAAATAAAAACAAAAGTCTGATTTCCGAAATATTAATTACCCAAAGGCTATTATTGGTCCTTAATTTTGGTGCATAAAATTATTCAATTTACTACCCGAAACACAAGCCCGTAACTGGGTAAAAATATTTAATGCGTTATCTCCCATGAAAAAACACCTACTCCTCTTATTACTTTTCTCTGCAATACAATTTAGCTTGCAAGCGCAGGACCTGATAATAACCCTAACCGGCGATGAATTGCTGGTGAAAGTAACCGAAATAACCCAACAAGATGTGGTTTACAAACATCCGGATTCGCTGCAAAGCCTGCCGCGTACCATCCCGAAAAAGCAGGTCTTTATGGTTAAATACAGCAATGGCACCAAAGAAATCATTTCCCATATCGACCCGCAGACGAACTCTCTGACAGCCTTAGATTCGCGGGAAATGTATGAACGCGGCCGGGCTGACGCCAGAAAATATTACAAAGGCAATGGCCCCATGTGGGGAACCGCGGCAGCAACCATGCTGGCTGGCTTACCTGGTCCTATCATTATTGGGGCCATTCCGCCGAAAATAAATTACCAACAGGTATCGGAAATAACGTTGCTGCAAAACCAGCATTACGTACGCGGCTACAAACAACAAGCCCACAACAAAAAAATTAAAAAAGTAGTAGCGGGTACCGGCATTGGCGCCGGCCTGATGGTGGCCCTGCTGTATGCATTTATTTCATCGGCGGGCTATTAAATAAATGCGCTGTCGCTGATTTAAACGCCTCATTTTTAAATATTCTTATTCCTGCCCTGCCACCCGCCAGTACCATAATAAAATTTTGTATTCGGAAGTCCTACTTATATAGGAAGTATAACATATAAATTTGCTAATTATCTTCTAAATATTTATATTTGCACCACTTATCAAGAAAGACCGAGGGATATGGCCCGCTGAAGTCTTAGCAACCCTGGCAAGCAGGGTGCTACTTCCATCCCGTAAACGGCGCACGGCCGTGGGAAAGATGAGATAAACAGATTGCATAAATCCGGACTAACTCACACGAATATCTTGATAAGCAAAAAAATAGCTTAAAAAGCTTTAATTTTTGCTTAACGCACGATTGCTATGACAACAATTGCTACCGAGAGCGCCATTACGCGCATCGAAGAAGAAATTAAAAAACGCATTCTGGTGCTGGATGGTGCCATGGGCACCATGATTCAGCAGTACAAGCTGGAAGAAGCCGATTACCGGGGCGAACGCTTCAAAGATTATCCTTCGGACCTGAAGGGCAACAACGATTTGCTGTCGCTTACGCAGCCGCACATTATAAAGGAAATTCACAGCCAATATTTTGAGGCCGGGGCGGATATTGCCGAGACCAACACCTTTAGCGCTACCTCCATTGGTATGGCCGATTACGGCATGGAAAGTCTGGCTTACGAGCTGAATTACGAATCGGCGCGGATTGCGCGCGAAGCTGCCGATGAATTTACGGCCCGCGAACCGCATAAGCCCCGCTTTGTAGCCGGCGCTATGGGACCAACCAACCGCACGGCTTCTATGTCGCCGGATGTAAATAACCCGGCTTACCGGGCCATTACCTACGACGATCTGGTCATTGCTTACACCGAACAAATAGAAGGTTTAGTGGACGGCGGCGTGGATGCCTTACTAGTAGAAACAATATTTGATACACTGAATGCGAAGGCCGCCTTATTTGCCATCGACCAATATTCGCAGCGCACCGGTAAACGCCTGCCCATTATGGTTTCGGGTACTATTACCGATGCTAGTGGTCGTACCCTTTCGGGCCAAACCGTAGAAGCCTTTTTGTATTCTATTTCGCACTTGCCATTATTAAGCGTGGGCCTGAACTGCGCTTTGGGGGCGAAGCAATTGCGTCCGCATATTCAGTCTTTATCTAAGGCTTCTAAGTTTTATGTGAGTGCTTACCCCAATGCCGGTTTACCGAATGCTTTCGGCGAATACGACGAAAGTCCGGAGCAAATGGGGGCGCACATCCGTGATTTTCTGGAGCACAACTTTGTAAATATTGTGGGTGGTTGTTGCGGTACTACGCCGCCGCACATTAAAGAAATTGCCCGGATTGCTGCCGAATATTCGCCGCGCCAAAAACCCCAGTTACCAGCCGTTCCTAAATATTCCGGCCTAGAGCCTTTAACTATTTTTGAAGGTTCCACTTTTATAAATATTGGCGAACGCACGAACGTAACCGGTTCTAAAAAATTCGCCCGCTTAATTCTGAACGATAATTACGATGAGGCCCTTTCGATTGCCCGTGAACAGGTAGAAAACGGTGCCCAGATTATCGACGTGAACATGGACGAAGGCATGCTCGATTCGGAGAAAGCCATGACGCACTTTCTGAACCTGATTGCCTCCGAGCCCGATATTTCGCGGGTGCCCGTTATGATTGACTCTTCTAAGTGGAGCGTGATTGAAGCCGGACTGAAGTGCGTGCAGGGCAAGTGTATTGTTAATTCCATCAGTTTAAAAGAAGGCGAAGAAAAATTTAAAGAAGTAGCCCGCAAAGTGCGCAGCTACGGCGCTGCCGTGGTGGTGATGGCTTTCGATGAGCAAGGCCAGGCCGATAATTACGAGCGCCGCACCGAAATTTGTGCGCGGGCTTATAAAATATTAACCGAAGAAGTAGGCTTTGCGCCCGAAGACATTATCTTCGACCCGAATATTTTAACCGTAGCCACCGGTATTGAAGAACATAATAATTACGCGGTTGATTTTATCCGGGCAACCCGCTGGATAAAAGAAAATTTACCGGGCGTAAAAGTAAGTGGCGGCGTTAGTAATATTTCGTTCTCGTTTCGGGGCAACGACACGGTGCGCGAGGCCATGCACTCGGCTTTCCTGTACCACGCTATTAAAGCCGGTCTGGATATGGGCATTGTAAACGCCGGTCAGATTGAAGTCTACGAAGAAATTCCGAAAGACCTGCTGGAGCGCGTGGAAGATGTGTTGTTGAACCGTAGACCAGATTCTACTGAACGTTTGTTAGAGTTTGCCGAGCAGGTAAAAAACAAAGGCAAAGTAGTGGTAAAAGACGAAGCCTGGCGCGATGCGCCCGTACAGGAACGCCTCACCCACTCGCTGGTAAAAGGCATTACCGATTACATTGAAATAGATATTGAAGAAGCCCGGCAACAAGCCGAAAAACCTTTGCACGTAATTGAAGGCCCTTTAATGGCCGGCATGAACGTAGTAGGCGACTTGTTTGGCGAAGGTAAAATGTTTTTGCCGCAGGTAGTAAAAAGCGCGCGCGTGATGAAAAAAGCCGTGGCTTATTTATTACCCTTTATCGAAGCCGAAAAACAACCCGGCGACGAATCCAAAAACGCCGGTAAAGTATTACTAGCGACTGTAAAAGGTGACGTACACGATATTGGTAAAAATATTGTGGGTGTGGTACTGGCCTGTAACAACTACGAAATTGTGGATTTGGGCGTAATGGTGCCTACCGATAAAATATTGCAAACCGCCATCGAAATTGGGGCCGATGTAATTGGCGTAAGTGGTTTAATTACCCCGTCGCTCGACGAAATGGTGGGCGTAGCCAAGGAAATGGAACGCCTTAAACTTAATATCCCGTTACTCATTGGCGGCGCCACTACTTCTAAAGCGCATACGGCCGTTAAAATCGACCAGAATTACAGCGGCCCGGTAGTGCACGTGCTGGATGCTTCGCGGAGTGTGCCGGTGGTAGGCAATTTATTACAGCCCGAGCAAAAAGAAGAATACGCTAAGAAAATAAAAGCCGAATACGTGGAATTGCGCGAGAGTTATGCCAGCCGCAAAAAAGACCGCAATTATTTAAGCTTAGAAGCCGCTCGCGCAAATAAATTCAAGATAGACTGGTCACCGGCCGAAGTGTATACGCCTAAGTTTATCGGCACCAAAGTATTCGAAGATTACCCGCTAAGCGAAATCCAGAATTACATCGACTGGACACCATTCTTCCAGGCCTGGGAACTGCACGGCAAATACCCGAAAATATTAACCGATGAAGTAGTAGGCGCTGAAGCTACCCGCCTGTTGCAGGATGCGCAGGTAATGCTGAAGCAAATTGTGAAAGAAAAATGGTTAAAAGCCCGTGCCGTCATTGGTATTTACCCGGCCAACACCGTAAACAGCGATGATATTGAGGTTTACGCCGACCGGGAACATAGCCAGTTACTAACTACATTCAGGACGTTGCGTCAGCAGGGCCAGAAAGGCCAGAATATACCCAATATTGCCTTAGCCGATTTTGTAGCGCCGAAAGAAACCGGTGTGAGTGATTATATGGGTGCTTTCGCGGTAACCGCTGGTATTGGCATCGATGATATTATCAAGAAATACGAAGCCGATCACGACGATTACCACAGCATCATGATTAAAGCCCTGGCCGACCGTTTAGCCGAAGCTTTCGCCGAACTGCTGCACGAACGGGTTCGCCGGGAATACTGGGGGTACGCACCAGAAGAGCAATTCAGTAACGATGATTTAATTAAAGAAGAATACCAAGGCATTCGTCCGGCTCCGGGTTACCCGGCTTGCCCCGAGCATACCGAGAAGAAAACCATATTCCAGTTGCTGGATGCCGAAAAAAATACCGGCATTACTTTAACCGACAGCATGGCGATGTACCCGACCGCCGCCGTATCCGGGTTTTATTTCGCGCACCCGAAAGCCCGTTATTTCGGCTTAGGTAAAATAAACAAAGACCAGGTAGAAAGCTATGCCCAACGCAAAGGGTTTACAGTAGAAGAAGGCGAACGCTGGCTTTCGCCTAATTTGGGGTACGATAATTAATGTGCTGATTAAATAATGTGCTAATTAGATAATGTAAAATTATTCAATTGAGCGCATCCGAACTAGCACATCAGCACATTAAAAAATTAGCACATTAGATTACATGAAAGTAACCGAACATATAAAAAACGCGAGTAGTACTTTATTTTCTTTCGAAATATTGCCCCCGGTAAAAGGAACCAGCATCCAATCGATTTATGATGGCATCGACCCGCTGATGGAGTTTAAGCCGCCGTTTATAAACGTAACCTATCACCGCGAAGAATACGTGTTTAAAGAACGCGGCAACGGTTTGCTGGAGAAAATATCCATCCGGAAGCGGCCGGGCACGGTAGGTATTTGTTCGGCGATTATGAATAAATATAAGGTTGATGCGGTACCACACATTATTTGCGGTGGCTTTACGAAAGAAGAAACCGAAAACGCTCTCATCGACCTAAACTTCTTGGGTATTGATAATGTACTGGTGCTGCGCGGCGATTCGATTAAAACCGAAGCAACGTTCCGGCCGCACCCCGATGGGCACGCCTACGCCTGCGATTTGCTGCAACACGTGGTAAGCATGAACCACGGCAAATACCTCGACGAAGATATTGCCAACCCGCTTCCAACTACCTTCTGCCCCGGTGTGGCGGGTTACCCCGAAAAACACGCTGAAGCGCCTAACCTGGCTACCGACCTGAAATATTTAAAAAAGAAGGTAGATATGGGTGCGGAATACATCATTACGCAAATGTTTTTCGACAACAAAAAATATTGCGATTTTGTAAAGGCTTGTCGCGAAATCGGGATTAATGTGCCCATTATTCCGGGCATTAAACCGCTTACCACTAAAAACCAATTAAAATTATTACCCAATTTATTCCACATCGATTTCCCGGATGATTTGGTTGATGCTATCGAAGGAGCTCAAACGCCACAGGCGGTACGGCAGGTTGGTATTGAGTGGGCCATTCAGCAATCGAAAGAACTGATACAATTTGGCGTGCCCTGCCTGCACTTTTATACCATGAGTAAATCCGATGCGGTGGTACAGATTGCCAAAGCAGTTTTTTAAATAAATATTATTACCTTTGCCTAATCATTAGCGGGCTAATCGCTGTTGATTAGGCAAAGGTTATTTTAATAAGGCTAAAACTTTTTTTAAGATAACCGTATTAGAATCAAGATTATAAAAGGTAAAAGCTTCACGCCCCGGATTAATCCCGGCGCTTTACCTCCAGGCCCCGGCCACCATTATTGCCTTAGTAAACTTTTAATACAATGAAAAAGAACAACGTGCAACCAGACTTAATCCGGCTTTCCCAAAAGGGTATCCCTGCCACCGGCCTGACTTCTGCTTGTTGTTGCTGTTGTCTTTAATCTCCGCTGCCTTTGGGCATTAGCTTCTTGCCCGAGGCTAAATTTTACAAATTAAGTTTTACCTGTTATTGCTATACTCACCGGCTGCACCGGGGGTAAAATCCGTTTGTATATTTAGCTGCTTTGCGGCAATTGCTGCCCCAATTGGTAACATCTCCTGCTGTTTCTTTGTTTTACCTGTGGGTTTAGCTCACGGGCTATTTCTATAAATTTTAATATTAATATTTCTTAACAAATGAATATTTTATCAACTGATATATGCATTATTGGAGCCGGACCGGTTGGTCTGTTTGCCGTTTTCGAAGCTGGTTTGTTAAAAATGCGTTGCCACGTGGTAGATGCCCTGGCCCAGACCGGCGGCCAGCTTTCTGAAATTTATCCTAAAAAGCCGATTTACGATATTCCGGGCTACCCGGAGGTATTAGCCGGCGACCTGGTAAAAAACCTGGAAAAACAAATAGAACCCTTTAAGCCTACTTTCACGCTGGGCGAACGCGTAGAGCGCTTTACCCGCCTCGACGATGGTTCTTTTATTGTGTATACCGTGGCCGGTACCGAAATTAGTTGTAAGATAATTGTGATTGCGGCCGGCTTGGGTTCTTTTGAGCCGCGCAAGCCAGCCATCGAGCACCTAGCGCTGTACGAAGGCAAAGGCGTTAATTACATGATTCTGGATCCGGAAAAATTCCGCGATCAGCGGGTGGTAATTGCCGGCGGCGGCGACTCCGCTTTGGACTGGACAATTTTCCTGGCGAATGTGGCCAAAGAAGTTACCTTGGTTCACCGGGGTACCACTTTCCGGGGTGTACCCGAATCGGCGGAAAAAGTACAGCACCTGGCTGAAGCCGGTAAAATTAAATTATTGCTAAAATCAAACGTAGTAGGCGTAAGCGGCGAAGACAAACTGGAAGCCGTAACCATTTCGTTCAACAACGAAGAAGATATAATTCAGGAAACCGATTATTTTATTCCGCTGTTCGGGCTAACGCCAAAACTAGGCCCGCTGGAAGACTGGGATCTGGAATTGCAGGATGGCGCCATTGTGGTAAATACTTTTGATTATTCTACCAGTATTGAAGGTGTTTATGCTATTGGCGATATTAATACTTATCCGGGCAAACTGAAGCTTATTTTGTGCGGCTTCCACGAAGCGGCCCTGATGGCCCAAAGTGCTTACAAATATATTTACCCGGACAAAAAATATACCCTCAAATATACTACTGTAAACGGGGTACCAACTTTATAATAAGCAGTTGTTAGTTTTTAGTGATTAGTAGTTAGGTTATTTCTTAAGGATATTTATCATGACCTTGAAGTAAAACTTAAGTCAGAAGCAAGTAGCTAGACCAATAGCTTACATTGCGCTGCACCCTAATCACTAAAAACTAACCACTAATTACTAAATACTAATTACTAAAAGCTAAAAATGAATGATATAAAAATATATGTACAGGAGCCATCGGGTGATAATACGCCGGTGGATGCGCCTACCGATATGGGCCTGAGTTTGATGGAAGTTTTAAAAGCCAGCGGTTACCCGATTGCGGCTACCTGCGGCGGTATGGCTTTGTGCGCCACTTGCCACATAGAAGTACTCAGCGACCACGAACTGCCGGCCCCCTCCGATGATGAAGGATATATGCTGGATAGCCTGCCCGCCGTTACCGACAATAGCCGCTTATCGTGCCAGGTTAGGTTAACGCCCGAACTCGACGAATTGGTAATAAAACTCGGAGCCGGTGATTAACTTTTTAAACAATTACCTTTTAGCAGTAGCTTGAAATTGCTCTTTGGGTTACTGGATTTAAGATAGAAATAAATGAAAAAAGGTCTGGAATATCCAGACCTCTTTATTTTCACCCAAAACAATTTTAATTAAAAATCCAGTTATTAGAGTTTTGAGGGGCTTAAAGGTTTAATCAAGCAGGTAAAAAAATTTATTTATTTTAAACATTCGCCGCTGACGGTTGTATATCAACTATTTAAAATTATAAATGGAAAATTATCCGGTAATAATAATTGGGGCAGGTTTGGCAGGTTTAAGTTGTGCTACTTATCTGGCAAAAGCCGGACAGCCATTCTTGCTCCTCGAAGGCAGTAATACTGTTGGGGGACGAATCCGGACGGAACGATACAAAGGATATTTACTGGACTACGGCTTTCAGGTGTTTCTGGCCAATTACCCCGAAGCCCGCAAATTATTGAATTACGAAGCGCTTGCTTTAAAAGCATTCCGTTCCGGGGCGCTCATTAAACAAAAAGCAGGTTTCTTAAAGGTAGTTCATCCTTTAAAAGAGCCCAGCCTATTTTTCCCGACTTTACTTTCCCAGGTAGGCACCTTAGCCGATAAATTCCGGATACTGCAAATAGGCGCCCAGATTATTCCGGCATCAGACGAAAAATTATTACAAAATAACAACGGCTTAAGCACCATGGCTTACCTGCGGCAGCAAGGCTTTAGCACTAAAATAATTAATACTTTTTTTGCCCCCTTCTTTGGCGGGGTTTACCTTGATAGGGAATTAAAAACCAGCAGTAATTTCTTCCGGTTTTTATTTAAATATTTCGCTACTTCGGATGTAACCTTGCCGGCCCAGGGCATAGAAGCCATTCCGGCGCAGTTAGCCGCTAATTTACCGGCGGGCAGTATTCGCACCAACAGCCCGGTAGCAGCCTTAACTCCCAATAACGAAATAACCCTGGCTAATGGCCAAAAGCTTAAAGCCGGTATATTGGTAATTGCGACGGATGCAACTGCTGCCGCCCGGTTGCTGGGCGAAACACCTCCTTT
Source organism: Adhaeribacter rhizoryzae (assembly GCF_008629685.1). GTDB lineage: Bacteria > Bacteroidota > Bacteroidia > Cytophagales > Hymenobacteraceae > Adhaeribacter > Adhaeribacter rhizoryzae. Next base: position 62,373 of record NZ_VWSF01000030.1, read on the forward strand.
ATTATTTAACCAAACTACCTGCACATATTTCACCGCCGATGAGTCGCCGGACAGTTCTAAACTATTAATCTTAAACCCCAACAGCCAATCGGTGGTGCATAATTTAAGTGTACCCAGCGATATTTCTCCGGATTATGCGCCGGCGGGTAAATCGTTAATTTCGGTGAGTACCCACGGTGCCCACGGCCTTTCGCCGGAAAATTTAGCCATTAAAATAAAAGAAGAACTAAAAGGCTGGTTCGGCGAATCGGTAGAAAACTGGCGTTATTTAAAAACTTATTTTATTCCGGAAGCCTTGCCGCCAACGGCTCCTAACCCGGCAAATCCTGCTTTGCAATTGGTCCACAACCGTTACCGGTGCGGCGATTATCTGGCTTATCCTTCGCAGAATGCGGCCCTGGCTACCGGCCGCTTAGTAGCCGAAGCTATTACGGGCAAGAAATTTTAATGGCAGCAATATTAGTTTGATAAAAGCCAACGTATTATACCAATTCACATAATCATTATTCCATAGGAAGGCTGCTCAGCCAGTTGTCTATTTAGGACTCTTGGGTATTATGTGATACTTTTCTACCTGTTTAGCTTCGCCGGTGCGGCCTTTCTGCTGGAGTAGCTTAACCCTTCCGCTCTCCGGACACCTTCCCTAAATTAGGGCTACGATTAGGACACAAATTTTTGGGCCAGGGTCCACCCGTGCAAGATATGCTGGAAGTAATTCCAACCGCGCAAAAGGGTAATCACCCCCGCCTGCTTTTCGTGGGGTTTCCACCCGCCTAATCGGGCTATTATCCAGTAGCACCATTGTAAAGAGTCTTGGGGGTAAGGATTCCGCTGCTTGGCTGTTTTTCCTTCATAACGTTTTTGTAAAGCCTGCAGACAAGCGACTTCTTGCCGGGTAAAGCTTTCTGCCAGCGGCACGGCTTCTTTCTGTTTAGAAGCCAGGTGCAAGAGCATTATCTTGCTAGCGGCAAACAAAGCCAGCAGCGTGAGTTGCACTAA
>NZ_VWSF01000031.1 GCF_008629685.1 Adhaeribacter rhizoryzae
CGAAACCCGCCGCGGCCGCGTAGCCAGGCAAGCGGTAGTGGCTTTACGCTGGGCAAAAGTGGGGTTAGTTATGAAAGGCGTGGGCAAAGCCCTGTATGTGGTAGAAGCCAAGGAAATAGATGCGCCCGCCGGGCAAGCGCCCATTTACTGGCGCTTGCTCACGACCCATGTAGTCCAAACCCAACAGCAGGCGCACCAGCTAATCTACTGGTATAGTTTACGCTGGAACATTGAGCAGGTCTTCCGGCTGTTAAAGCAGAAAGGCTTGCAGGTGGAACTGCTGGATTTAGAAACCGGCAAAGCTTTAGTGCAACTCACGCTGCTGGCTTTGTTTGCCGCTAGCAAGATAATGCTCTTGCACCTGGCTTCTAAACAGAAAGAAGCCGTGCCGCTGGCAGAAAGCTTTACCCAGCAGGAAGTCGCTTGTCTGCAGGCTTTACAAAAACGCTATGAAGGAAAAACAGCCAAGCAGCGGAATCCTTACCCCCAAGACTCTTTACAATGGTGCTACTGGATAATAGCCCGATTAGGCGGGTGGAAACCCCACGAAAAGCAGGCGGGGGTGATTACCCTTTTGCGCGGTTGGAATTACTTCCAGCATATCTTGCACGGGTGGACCCTGGCCCAAAAATTTGTGTCCTAATCGTAGCCCCCTAAGCCGGCTGCATCTACACAGAATTGTTTGTTGGTCAGAGGGCTTCACAAAGATGTGCTTGCTTACCCACAATTCTCTGCCTCTTATGCAGTTTCTGTTCGTCCGTTCAGGGTTTTGCAGTCCTGCTTCCTTCACTGCTTGGGTCACCCCAAACCAGCTTGCAGCTTGCTAATTGGCTTCACCAACTTGCCAATAAGGGATTTGCACCCCCTGGATAATCTGAGTATATTTCAGAGGAAATATTACTCGCGCCATGCTGGGCGCACACCACACCTATACGGCAGCTTTGCCGCCGCATAGCCCAGAACGTTAGCACAAATTCATGTAAAATTTTTGAATATGAAGAACTTGTTTTTGGTTATATTCTTATGTATTTCATTCCATACCGTTTATTCTCAAGATGGTTTTATTCAAGGGGAACCAGCATTAGCTTATTGGAAAGTAGGAAGTAAAGCAGAAACAATTATTGTACTTCATGGCGGGCCATCAGTGGCACATCAATACCTGCGACCGGAGTTTGATGCTTTCAGTAAAGTAGCCAAAGTAATATATTATGACCAAAGGGGTTGTGGTAAAAGCAAAGATGCTGAAAGTTATATATGGCAGGAGCATGTAAAGGACCTGAAAAGAGTTATTGATACATTTTCCAAAGGAAAAAAAGTAATTTTAGCAGGTTCCTCCTGGGGAAGTTCACTGGCAATGATTTATGCTTATTCTAATCCCGAAGATATAAAAGCGCTAATTCTTTCAGGTACAGTTGAGTGGCCAGGGAAAGAGATGGAGGATAAGGAATATATAAAATACAAAGCGGAGAAACTCACCTATCTGAAGCCTGCTACGTACAAGTTTATTAAAAAAGAAGAGCAAATTTTACCAAGCAAGTCAATACTTCCGGGAGCAAAAGAAAAGTTAATTATTGTTGAAAAAGAGTTAGAGTTTTTTGTAGGTGATAATAAGAGCGAAGCCCATTACAGTCTTATTACAGGGCCTTTTTTTAATAAACTAAACAATGTTAGAGTACCAATACTTATTTTCTTTGGCAATAAGGCGGATTGTGAAATTGAGGATTGGGCCTTGAAATATGCAGGTATCTTTACCTTAGCCAAATTAAGAACCATCAAAGGAGTCTGTCATGACCCATGGTTAAGAGACCCAACTTACTTCTTTTCTGAATCAAAAAAATTCATTCGGAATTTAAATAAGCATTAACCAAAAATTGTGCTAACCACAGCTAAAGCACACTAAAGTGTGCCTTAGCCCGGCCCGTTGGCAACAAGCTATAAAATTATCAAATGAAGGCAGTATTCCTTTTTATAACATTATATGCAATTGGATTCGCCGATTTGTTTGGCCAAACTCTGAGCAAAAATTATGTTGACAAATGGATTGTGGAAACTTTTTCAACTACCGAAATAGATAGCAATGCACTCTACATTTTGAATGGATTTCCCATTGACACAGATTCAATTGAAAATAAATTAAGTTCATATTTACAATCCGACTTAATACTAATAGACTACTTAGATAAAGCAACAACTGAAAATATGGTATTTTGCACACCAGCAAGGGGAATTGTGCTTTTGACCACAAAAGGAAACCAAAATAAAAAAATCATACGCAAGAATTTCTCTAAGGCAGTAAATCAATTTTCAAATAGTTACTCGAACCTAGGCACTTCGGAAGAACTGCCTGTTTTGATAATCAACGGACATCAAGTTAAAAGCTCAGAAAGTACATCGGTTTTGAAAAGCCTAAGAAAAGCTGATGTTTTAGGAATAAACATTATAGGAAGACCCGTTTCAAAGCAGTTATATGGAGAGAATGGCAAAAACGGGTTAGTGGTAATTTCAGCTAAATAAAAAAAAGCCTGTTGCCAATCGAGTAGACGGCCCCACCAGCGCTAGCTGATGAGGAGCGCCTCTCACACCACTGTACGTACGGGTCTCGTATACAGCGGTTCGTTGAGCTGTGGGGCTACCTTTTGGTAGAAATCGAACAATGCTTTTTTACCGGGATATCTCCTGTTGTGCTGGCCGTTGAATTTCCGGTTTATTAGCGATTTCCCGGCGTTCTGCCCGGTCCAGATTTTTCTCCATAACCTGATTACCCCGCTGAGCCCCTACGGCATCTAAAGTTTTAGAAATTTTGCCAATTTCCTCCTGGTCAGTTCGATAACTAACCTTAATTTCAGTATACTTAACACCCTTTTTAAAAGAGCTTTTCAAATCCCCAACATTCGCCCCACTTCGTACTAAAGCATCTTTAACCGTTTCGGCCTGACCTTTACTTTCTTTCTCTTTATACGGTTCTTCTACTTTTACCAGAACCTGCTTTTCTGAACCTGCTGCCGGGCCGGATGGCGGTAATTTAACCTGGTGCAGCCCGGCAGCAGGGTGGGTTAGCTCCTGTTGCTGCGCTACCGCCCGTTGTTGTTCCCGTAACTGTTTTTGGGTGGCTTTAGCTTGTTCGTCCAGAATTGCCTGATGCCGGATTTGGTCCGGATTAAGCCCTTGGGTAATTAATTCCAAATCGCGGTTAAAATCCTTTGCTATTGCATAATCTACCCGGATAAAATTAGCCGGTTGCTTTTGCAGCTCCGGCCGGAGTTGCTCCCGCTGCCGGTAAAGCTCCTGGCTGATAACTTCCAGCTGCGCGGTATCCGCCTTAGCGACACTTAATCTCAGAACCGTATTTTTCTCGGTCGATCGTTGAATTGCCAACTCAATGCTTGGTTCTTCCTGCAAAGAATTAATACGCGCTACCTGGTTAACCAATAATTTAACTCTTTCGGCTCCTTCCGGCGCCGATGCATGGTGGTATTCTATCCGCAAATTGGTGTGGTATTTCCCCAACGTTCCATGCCACCCGATTGGGCTTTCCGCTTCGGCATAAGCTTCCTGATTTGCAACTTCCCGGAAAGGCCGGGCCGGATGTAAATCATTCAGGTAATTAATATTAAACTTTCGTCCGGCTGCATCCCGGTCATTGGCCAATACAATCTCGCTAGGCTGCTGCTTGTCTATTACCCGCTGTATGAGTTCTATTTGCTTTTCGGTTACAGTGCCGGCCGTTGCAATGTACATGGTATTTTTGCCATCGTATTTTAACTGGTGGTAACTCATAGCGTCTACGGCACTTTCATTTACCACCAACCGCTCAATGGGCGTATCTTTCCCCAGGGTCGGGTGCGATACCCAAATGCCGTCTTTGGGCAATGCCAGTAAGCTCTTAAAGCCGGTGTTCTTCTGCTCCACACTGGTCAGTCCGTTTTCGTTGTACAACGGGAAAGCCGTATTATGAAATTCGTTCTGCTGGCTGGTAAAAACCCGCCCTTTAAAAGCTGGGTTATCAATGGTTTCATCGGTAAGTGCCCGGCTATGCAAATAGCTGCGGTCGCTTAATTCTCTCCGGATGCCCAGCACCTCGGCAATTAACCGGGTTCGTTGCTCTTCCGCTGTTTCTAAATCCGAAATCGCCTGGCCCGATTGCCGTATAGGCTTAACCGAAAAACTATTAAGGTGATGGTCGTTACGGGCTATATTATAGGCCGGACTGGGTTCCGGATACTCATTCAGGTATTCGCGCAGGTGCAACCGCACTTCACCCAGGCTTTTATGTTCGCGGGTTTTTACAAAATCGATGATGGTTCCGCGGTCGCGGTCATCGCCGGGGTTCAGGTAAACCTGCTTATTATCTTTCCGGCTTACAATGAGGTGTTCGCCGTTATTCTCCAGATGTTGCCAATCGCCCCGTTTTCCTTGTGCTGTAATTTGGTAGCCCTGGCGTTGGGCATATTCTACTAAGTCTATTTTTTGCTTAAACTTATCTAGTTCCTGCGGGTCGTTCTCCAATGCTCTACGTTCCATAACACACCGATTAATGATACAGATCCTATAAAATGCAAAAAGCGGGAAAGTCCCGCCGTGTCCGCTAAAAAGCCTAAAGCCTTTCTTCGTATTTAGTGGGGTTGGTACTTAGCCTGGCTGTCGATATAAGCCAGCTGATCTCTAAATTGCTGTAATTCCTCCTGGCCGGGAAAAAGAAAAAGATAACGGTCGTTTTCGCCGGCAGCTACTGGGTTCTGGGAAGCCGTTGTTTCGAATGATAGAGCGGCTAGTAATTTTTGTAAAAGGCGGTGTTCTTTTCTTTTAAGGGTATTGTTTTTTAGGTTTACAATAGTGGTATAAGGGAGTGAATGCTGTAAACAGAAAGGTTTTAATTGACCATGACCCAAAATTTTTAACCGGTACTGGATGTAACGCAATACATCTGCATACAGCACAAATAAATTTGGGTTTGGGAACCCCAAGGGTTTTACGGCGTCAGTAGTAGGCATTTATAAAGCTGTTTTAACAATTGGTAATTTAACCCTACCTACCCAGCCCCTATGTTTATATGGAAATTTAGCAATTGCAAATTGCTATACCAGCCTACAATTTATAATTATATATTTTAATTAATAAATAATTGCAATAAAATAAGTTATAAATTTCTTTTATCTACTTTTTTATAACTACGTACTAACAATCTTATAGTTTTTTATTAACTAAATTATAATTTAACTTTTCACTAGTTTTTTGCTAACTTTTCACTAACTTTTGTACAACTTATTTCGTAAAAGCTTATAAATATGCCGCTGCAAGCCTTTTTAACGGGTTTAGTGCTTATACCAGCACTGCTGTTAGTGGCTTTAATATGGTGGCGGTTCTTTGGTGGTGGTAAAGGAAAATATAAAAAGCCTCTTCCACCTGATTTAAACCGTTACCTTACCATCAGAAAATACAGGTACGATGTCAGCGATTTTGTAAAACCTGTTGTTCCGAAGCCAGAAGCGCCAAGGATAAACCCAGAAGAAAACATTATTCAAAAACTGGTAGATAATACTACCCGAAGGGCGGCATACGAGGAAGAACATAGTAAATCACCTTCTAAACTTATCCCAGACAAAGAAAAAACAGGAAGCCTTAAAACTTCTGCCCCCACCGGGGAATTTACTGAGGACCTCTTTCCGGAAATAGGTCCCCAAAAAGATAAGCCTGTTAGCACCCATCCAGAACCTGCGCTCCGCAGCTCTGTAAACCCGGAAGATGAGCACAACAAAGTTGCTCCTTCTCTTTTTTACAACGTTGTTACGGCCCCAGCCAGTACCAGTAACGATATTAGAAACCGGCAAGCCGTATCCGAACACCGTACCCGCAAGGGCTCCGCATTACGTGCTAAATTAACGAACCAAAAAGAAGCACTCGGGGATTTATTTCTTGGTAATCCTGCAACGGTAAAACCGGGCGCTGATTCACAAAACGGAAATCAGTAGGCTTTTGGGAATACTTTGTAGTACCATTTAATACCCCTGTCTATTTACTTCCCTTAAACCTTCAATTATTAGAAACAATGTTAACCAAATCGAAAAGAGGAGGGGTTGGCCTGTTGGCTAATTTCTCAAATGCATCGCATTCTTTTTTAGCAAAGGGTAGCACGTATAATGCTTCCGCCTGGGAAAAAAGGTTAATGACTACCGCATTAGGATTGGCTATGATGCAGCAAACTATGGCGCAGGGAGGCACCGCCGCAGCCTTATCCGGGGTTCAGGAAACCATTATTACAATTGTTCAGATTTTATTCTCCATTATTCTGGTAATTGGCCTGATCCGGGTGGTAATGAAATTTGTAAACGGTAACCCCGATGCGCTTTCAGCGCTGGGCTGGCTGGTAGGTGGCGTAATTTTGTGGTTCGGCTTCCAGTTCTTTAAAGATGATTTAGTAGGAACAGTGGGCGGTGAAGGTGGCGTACGCTAAAAGCCTGCTTTATGCGCTCTTATAAAAGTATCGAAAAACCGGCTCAGGTCCTGGGTATGAATATTATGGATTTGGGCCTGGTAGTAGGGCTTTTTATTGGCTCAATCCTGCTGCTTGGCTTTCTTAACATGCTCATCCACATTCCGCGTTTGGTCTATCTGGTGGTTTTTCTTCTCGAAATTAGCCTGGTTTTATTCCTGCGATTCCTGACCAAAACCCGTCCACCCGGATTTCTCATCAGTTGGTTGTCTTTCAAATTTGTGCAACCCCGCCGGATTGCCGTCGGCTCTGTTCTACCAATAGCTCTGAAAAATGAAAAAAGATAAAACAGTACCTTTTAGCGCTGTGATGCCGGTACATTCCTTCGAAGCAGATAAAGTTATCTTTAAAGATGGCCGGGTAGGAGTTGGGTTTCGGGTAGAACCAGCCGAAATGGAGGCCTGGACTGAACAGGACTTTGTTACTTTCAACAATACCCTGATGGGAGCGATGCGGCCTTTACCGGTTAATACCATTATTCAGAAAACAGATATTTATTACGACCGGCCTTACCGCGAAGATAAGAAAGAGCAAACTTATTTTGAAGGTAAAATGAATAAGCATTTCTTCGAAAGACTAGTGCTTTTTCAGAAGTCTTACCTGTTTATAAGTTTTGCTCCTGCCGAAGTTAAACCCATTAAAACCAATGCCCTTAATGCTTTAATTTCCCGCATGGGGGAGTCTCTGATCAGGAATCCCTTTGAAAGTTTAATTAAAACCCTGGAAATAGCTGAAGCCGCCGCTCATGAATTTGCCTCTACCTTATCCGACACCAGTGAAGTTAAATTAGAGCGTTTAAGCGCAGAGGAAATCAGCGAGCTGTACCACCAATACTTTAACATGAGCTTTGACTCTTTGCCCGGTAGCCAGGAGCGCGAAATTTGTAATGCGGTTGGGACCCTGGCCGTAGGAGAGCATAAAGTTAATGTTATCTCTATGATTGGGCAGGGTAGCGAACAGTACCCCGCTGTTCTTAACAGCTACGGGGTTACTGCGCCCATGCTATATCCGCTTACTAATTCCTTGCAATGCCCGCATATTTTAACGCAGGCGTTTGCCATTCATGACACGCGGGCAGCCCTTTCGGGCCTGGATACCGACCGGAAGCTTAATAATTCCCTTTCGCGGCTGGCCACCCAGGATAACCAGTTAAGGGCTTTAGAAATAGAACAGTTTACCGCCGAAGTGCGGGCCGAAAACAAACAGATTATTGGTTTACACCTGTCGGTTCTGGTTTGGGAAACAAACGATTTCCTTAGGAAAGAAAATATTGAAAAAACCATGGCCGCTTTCCGGTATATGTTTGGTACCGAAAGTGTAGTGGAATCTTATCTGGCCTTACCCCTGTATTTTGGCCTTTTACCCGGCAATGGTTATCAGATTCCGGACAGGTGGCTGGTAACCACGGCCGACCGCGGTGTGTGCTATATGCACTGGACGGCAACTTATAAAACCGATAAAGTAGGGGAATATTTTTGTGACCGGAACCGGAATTTACTACAGGTAAACTTATTTAACACCGACTTAGATAACCAAAACGCCATTGTAATCGGGCCTTCCGGTTCGGGCAAAAGTTATACGTTTGGTTCTATCGTGGTGCAGCGGCATGAACGCCAGGCGCGGCAAATTCTGATTGATATTGGCGGCACCTACCGCAACGTGGTACAGTCGTTGAACGGCGTTGATTTTGAAAATACTTATTTCGAGTACGACCCCGATAACCCGATTGAATTTAATCCCTTCCTGGTACCCCGCTCTGCCAATGGCCGGCAATGGTTGTACAACGATGAAAAAATAAATTTTCACTTGTCGTTGCTGGCTGTACTCTGGAAAGGCGGGGTAGAAGGTGCGCCCTTAAATAAATCCGAAAGAGCCATTTTGAGCCGGTTCTTGATCCAGTATTACAAATACCTGAACGAGGCTGGCAATGCAGGGCAAACCGATGAAGAAATGCCTGGCATGGCAAGTTTTGTCCGGTTTGTAAAAAGATTTGATGCCCAAATGCAGCATACTCCAGTAGAACCGGACGGTAGGGAAGAAATGCGCAGCCAGTACAAACAAGATATGAGTTACTTTGATCTTCATCAGTTCTTTTTAGTGCTCGCGCAATTTACCGAAGGCGGACGTTATGAGCGCGTACTTAATGCCCGGCAGGACGTGGAGCTTTCGGAATACCGGCTCATTTGTTTTGACTTGGCTAAGGTTAAAACCGATCCCGATTTGTACCCGGTGGTGGCCATGCTCATTACCGAGCTCTCCCTGGACTTGTTCCGGAAATTTCCGGACGACATTAAATATATTGCCCTGGACGAAGCCTGGGCCATGCTTTCCGGCGGCGTAATGGAAGACTTTATAGTATCCATGTACCGCACCATCCGGAAAACAAACGGGTCCATTACCATCATTACCCAAGGCATTGGCGAAATTGTAGAAAGCAAAATTGGCTACGCGCTAATTAATAACAGCTCTACCAAAATAATTCTGCGGCACGCCAACCCCGATTCCATGGCCCAGCTGCAAACACCTTTGGGCTTTACCAACCACGAAATGGATTTAATAAAATCTGTTCGGTCTACCGCTGATTTCCGGGAGTTTTTTATCAAGCAAGGATCCAAAGGTAAGGTATATGTTCTGGAAGCTGCCCCGGAACTAAACGCCATTCTGAGTTCGAAGCCGCTGGAGCGAAATCACCTGAACCGGTTGGTGAAACGATATCAGCAACAGCATAAGCGGTTTGTTATTGATAAGAATGGCAAAGTAAAAACCGAAAATGGCTTACCAATTTTTGAAACCTATACCGAGCAACGCTTAGATTATGCAGTGGAGCAGTTTACAGAAGATAAAAGGGCCGGATTACTAGGAAAATAGTATGGTAACACAATTACTTTTTGTAGCTCACGGCATCAACGACAGTTTCCTCCGCGCCTGCGATCAGTCGCTAGAAACCGTTTTAATTATCTGCCGCTTTATTACCCCCACTTTTATGAGCATTGCCCTGCTTATTTCTATAGGCCGGGGTTACCTGTCGGGGCATGGTTTACAAATAGATTTCTCCCCGGTCATTAAGGCCCTGACATTATTTCTGCTGCTCTTCTTTTACCAGGACTTAATGAACATTCTGGGAGCCGGCATTAAAGCCGTTACCCAGCTATTTGATGGCACGGAGAACGTTGGGGAAGCTTTGCAGAAACTAACAACTCCGCCCGGCATTGCCGCTGCTGCGCAATCCGATAATGTGGCCCCGTCGGATGTGGTAGAGCAGGGTGGCGCCTGGTACTCCAAAATCTACAACAGCATTGCGAGCTTTTCCATCATGAACCTGATTACGCAATTCTTTACTACTACCACTGTGCTAATCGTGCGGCAAACCGTGTTGTTTATCCGGCAATTTATTTTAGGGTTTCTATACGTAATCGGCCCAATTGCCATTTGCCTTTCTGTTGTTCCGGCTTTCTCGGGATTGGCTATTAAGTGGCTGCAAAACTTTATTGCGGTTCAGTTCTGGGCCTTAACTATGAACTTGTTGGATTTGATTTACGCCAATTTTGCGGAACAGAATACAATAGCCAGCGGGATGTTCGGCAGCATGGCTATGGCTGACCAGAGTTATAACGATGCGCAATTTCTGCTGATGTCGGTTGCCTTTATAATTCTGTACATTATGGTACCCACGCTCACCAGTTATTTTATTGGTTCTACAGCGGTACAATCTTTTATGGGGGCGGCGGTAGGCATGGCGGCCGGGGCCGCTGCAACCGCCGGAGCTGTTGCCTTTCCGGCAGCAGCAGGAGGAGGGGCCAGTAGTGCCCTGGGCAGAGCGATGGGATTTACCAACACCGGTGGATCCGGCAGTGTCAAGTTCACGAGTAGTAGCAGTCCGGGTTTTAGTTCCAATAGTAGCAACAGCAATAATTCTGCACCGGCAATGGCTTCAGGTGGCGGAATAGCTGCTCCGGTCCGGTATAAAAACAGTACGCCTACCCCCATGGCAACTACAACACCTGCCGGCAGCAGCGTTTCTAAATCTTCTATTAGTCCGGGTTCTAATTATAAATCTTCCGGTGAAAGTGGTACGGGCAATAGCTCCGGAACGAATACCAAAAGTTCTGTTGCTTACACGGGCAACACTTTACCCACTATGAGTGCTTCAGAAAACGCAGGTACGGCCATTAGGCAGACTTATACTACTCAAAAGCTGGCTGCCTATGATGATTTAGAAGATTTGTTTAAGGATTAATAATATTCAAACTACTAAGAAAGAGCAACATGAATAATGTAAGGGATTTGAACACTTCTTTTAAAACCATGCGAACCATTGCCCTGGCCTGTATCATTGGGTTTGTGGTATTGGCAGTAAGCGCAGGTTATGGCTTTTACAAAGTTACCCAGGATGCCGGGCGCAGGGTATATGTGGTTACCAATTCCGGCTCGGCTGCGGCCTTGGCGGTGCAGGAAAATACCCATACACCTTTTGAAGCCAGAAACATGATAAAGGGCTTCATGAGAACCATGTTTGGCCATGACCAATACACCTTTAAACAAAATTTAGATGCGGCTTTACCTTTAATAGAGGGCGCGGGTGGTCGCCGGATATTTGAAAACTTTAACCGGGGCCAAGTACTGCAAAATTACCAGCGATATTCGGCCCGTTCGGTTCTGGATGTAGACAGTATTTACCTGGATATGAGTGCCCGGCCATATTCTGGTCGGGTTTACACCAAGCAGCGCATTTTTATAGGAGACCAGCAACGGCAAAGTCTACCCATGGCAGCTAGGTTTAATTTAATTGAAACCGATCGTTCGGACGAGAATCCCTACGGTTTATTAATTACCAATTTCGACTATATCGCTTACAACCCACCGGTTTCGCGGGAAGAAAAAGAATTTTTGAAGCAGCAGGAAGCGGATCGCCAGCGAAGATTACGCGATGCAGCCGCCGGTGCCGGCGTAGCGCCATCGCAGGGGTATTCTAATGAGGCTTTACCAGACGAAGCGGTACAACCAGGCCGATAATTCAAAACAAAATTATAGCACCATGAATAAATTCCGATTCACTTACATTTTCTATCTCTTGGTTTTGGCAACCGGTGCGGCTCAAGCGCAAAAAGTTACCCGATTGTCGGATATCGCTGTTTCCGATTCTTCCACTACTTATATGGTATTCAATGGGCCTGTATCGCTGGTTGATGTGGGCATGGCCGACAATTATTCGGTTAAAATAGAAGCCAATGCGGTTTTTGTCCGGGCCCGGAAAAAGAATACCACCCCAACACCCATTTTAATTCGCTACGGCTCTAAATACTGGATGGGAAGATTGGTTTACAAGGCAGGCCCGGTTTTGCAATTGTATGATTTTAATAACAACACCGGCACGATGGCAACTGGTGGAACTACGGAAAATGCCCTGGCTATGGACAAAGCGGAAGCCAATCAGGAGGTAGTGGCAAGTAACCTCTCTAAGCTACGGAAAGTGAAGGAAGAACTTCAGTCAGTAGCGGTAATCGAAAATGACTTGGTGCTGTCCCTGGCCAATATTCGCAACGACAAGGATTTCACCTATCTGCGCTTTAAAGTCATTAATAAAACCAACATTGATTACAATGTAGATTTCACGGATTTTCAGCTGGTAGAAAATTCGAAAAAGAAATTCCTGGGAAGGAAGAAAAACCAGGCGCGGCGGCCACTGGAGCCCGCCGGCGGAGAAGCCAACCAAAATATTACCGGGCGCACAACCGGCTACTTGACCTATGCCATTCCGCTTTATGCCGCCACCGAAAACGGGTACCTGGAAGTAACCTTACGGGAACTGAATGGAGCGCGGGTACTGGTATTACCAATTCCGAGCAAAATAATTAATAAAGCCGCCAGCATTTAACCAAGTGTTTTTAAAGGAAAACGGAGCTATGGAAAAGCTTAACCAGTACCAGAACGAAATGAGTTTTGAAGAACCCGATCAGGCAGATAAAAATGCTGTGTTGCTGAAGCCGGTAAAACGCACCCCGACAGAAATGCTACAAGAACATTGGTTTAAATTCCTCATAGGATTAGTTGTCCTGATATTTTTTGGGCTATTTCTGTGGTTAAAGTCCGCCCAGAAAGCCGCTTCCTCAGCCGTGGTACCAGTAGCGGCGGCTTCAGAAAATATAGAGCAGGCTATACCGGAAGCAAGCACGGAAAACATAGAAAATAAATCACCCTCGGTTATCCTGGAAGAACAACGCAAAGCGGAACAGGAGGCGCAACATGCGGCCGCTGGCCCCACAGAAGAAGAAGTGGTAAATGCTTTTGTGATAGATACAGTTGGGCAAGCCGCCCGTAGGCGGTACAATTTGCAATTGCAACGGCAAAGAAAAGAACAAGCCCGCCTGGCTGCGCTTAACCTCGATACCATCGAAACAACCGTACAAGACAGAACCACCGGCCAATATCGTACTCAAAAGGTTGTTGTTTCGCGCAGCACCGGGAATTCCCGAAATGGTGATTTGGCGGCAAACAAGAATAGGGCGGTAGGGAAAAAATATGCTTTACCTGCTTACGATGCGGACGGAACACCTTTTGAAACCAACCCGGATGTGCTGCGCATGTTGGCGGCATCTTCGCCGCAGACCCGCCAGGTTTACGAGCAAACTACCGGTAAACGCTACCGGGAACCGGGGGCAAGCCGCCCTAACCAGGCAGCTCCCCCAACCCTTTATAGTGCCGATGGCTTCAACACGTACAAAGTCAGAAATAGCCGCAATAACCCAGCATCTGGCAATAGTCAACCAGCCAATCTGACACCAGATGTATTTTATAAATGCGTGATTTCGGGCGAGCAAAAAATCAGAACCGGTTCGGTGGTAATAATGCGCCTGCTGGAAGATGCCGTCATATCGGGGGTTACCTTTCAAAAGAATATGGTATTTGCAGGCGTGGCTAAAGTAGAACCCAATCGGATTACTCTTAATGTTGATCGGCTGGGGCCAACCCAAGTGGCGGCCGGTATTTACGATTATAATTACATGCCGGGCATTATGATTGATCCGGAAAAGCGGATTGCCAAAGATGTAGACCGGGGAATTTACGACATGCAGCGGCAAACCGGCCAGGAAATCAGTACGGCCATCGACCGCTCTGCGTCCGGTGCCAACTCGGTAGTGGGCGTAGCCGGCCGGGTAGCAGCCAATGCCATCTCCCGCCCTAAAACCCGCCAAAAACTCCGGGATGTGTTACTGCCAGATGGTTACCCAATATTAATTACCTCGGCGGCAGCCGGGCAAATGAATATGGCGCCGGTTGGGAGCACTTATTAAAAATTCGTTTTAAATCTAAACAGGGGAGGTATGAAAAAGATAGTAATAACCCTATTGGCTGCCGGGTTGCTGGTATCGCGGCCCAATAATACAGATGCGCAATTTGTGGTGAATGACCCGCTGCACATGGGCGTACATATCAGCGATTTTGCCAAGCGCCTGGCCCAATGGGCCGAAACCGTGCAGAACTACCAGGTAATAAAAGATGCCCGCACCATTGCCGGAGTGACCAAAGATATAACTGGTGAAGTAAAGGATTTAACTTCGGAAAGTTTAGCGCTGCAAAGACAAATTCAGGCAGATTTAAGAAAAGTAAACAGCATTATGGATTTGCGGATCTCGAACCCGGAGCAATTATTTGCCCGTGCTCTGGCCATGTCCGGTAACAGCTCCGGCACTTCGTATATGCCCCATTTCTCGAAAGCGCACCGGCTGCGGATTGCTTTACAAAACAATAACCCGGAAGAAGATATTAAAACCATATTTTCTGTTTTTTCCCGGACTGCCGGCGATTCGGATATTAACGGCCGCATGAGTTCCGCAGAATACGTCGAGCGCCGGGAAGAAGCAGCCGTTTCGACGTATGCCTACGAGGAAATGAGCCAGAAAAAGAAAATTCAGACGGCTTTAAACTATTATAAAATAGCCGATGAAATGACCGAACAAAGCATAGAAATGAATGCTACCCTAAAAAATCCGGGTAGGTACGCCATGTCCGAAGGGGAGCGGATGGCTATGCTAAATGTCTCGAACGAAAATATGGTGAGAGCCATGCAGCTGCGGCAGGAAGCGGACAAATTATTGGCTGAGAGCACCCACAAAGGTCCGGCCCACTTGGCTGCCGAAATGGTTTACACCGACCTAATGGCCCAAAAACAATTGATTGAATTGGAACGGCGAAACAAAAACAACTAAATGAAAAAGGCCCTTTTAATCTTATTTTTAGGAGTATTTATGGTGCCATACCCGGTAGCATTCGCACAAAGGCATGTTAAGCATATTTCTGCCTGGGGAACGCATCTGGGTCGAACTGATAAAGGAACATTCTACGAAGTAAGTTATGCTAATTACCTCACCGATAAATTAACTTTACGGGTTAGCGGTTTACGGGAACACGGTGAACTATCTGCGGCGGGCAATTACCTGGCCCTAAGTAGCCGCCTGTTTATAGCCCCGGAACTATTCCGGATTGGGGAGGCTGTTTACTTTCACCTGCTATTGGGAGTTAGCGGTGCTTACGAAAGAACAAATGAGCTTTTAGCTTTAGAGAATAGTGAAAACGACAAGGCCTACCGAACGCGCTTTACTTATGGGCCGCAAGCTGGGGCGGAAGCTGATATTTTCTTTAGTAACCGCATATCTTTAGTAGTTTCCGGAACAAAGGGAAAAATATTTAATAACTCCCATTTGGACGAATGGCCAGGCTATGCTGCGCTTGGGTTACGGTATCATTGCAGGTAACGGGCCGCGTGTATGCGACACCCGTAGCGAAGCAGGGGTTTAGTATACACGTTGTTGGTGGCTGTAATTCTTTATTCCCGGCCCTCAGCTATTAATAATTTTTCATATTCATCTTGGATTCCGCCCCTATTCAGAAACTTAGGTTCAGGCATGTTGTATTTCTCTTTTATATGCTTTACAGCATCCTCAATATTTTTAAATTCTTCTGTTTCAAAATACTTATCAGGGTCAACGAAGGAGAAGGCATATAAATCCAGCCAATCCAGGCTACCTTCATCATACACTTCATAATAATTTACTTGAATTCGATTATTTTTCCCCTTTTGCAGGTCAACCCAGCTTATTATTTCATTGTCCTCCTTATTTCTACCAAAGAAAACTTCTATCGTTTTGCTTAAATTTAAAAGAGTTCCTATTTCTTGTTCAGTAAGGTATCTGGTCATTTTTAAAAGATAAGTTTTTATTATTGTTTTATTGCCACCAACTAATGGATAAACGGAGTTCGTTCCGGTTATTAGTCTTATGTGTGGAGTAGTATTACCCCTGATACCTTATTAATTTTTATAATTAGAAGCCCGGTTTAACTCTCCATATATATGCTAATATATAGCAAAGCTTTAAATTATCAGACATAATTGTAATTTCCTTTAGTAATCAATTGACACAGCTTTTACCCACATCGTGATGCAATAAACTACTAATAATTTTTTGATTTAGCAGATTCTTCCCCCTCATGCCTTTAAGACCAGCATACAGCTTATAAATACGATATACCAAAATGCGTAAATATTTATACAAAAAAGCATCATATAAATACCTATTCCGTATGCTTTTTACGTTCTCTTCTGAGAAGGGGTGAGGTAGGTAAAAAGTATTTTTATGGAGCTTAGAACACCTGGCAATAAGAACAAAACGGCTTATCTCCAGCACCAAGCAGTATAACCAGGGTGTACTTTATGGGCTTAAATAACTTTGAATTAAATACTTAAGCTTCAGCACCCTTAAACTCTGAACTTACACCTGCTTTCAGAATCAGATTTGCAATTGTAATTAACCAGCGTTATAACTATAAATTAAGTATAATGAAAATCTCGGATGAACCGGTGAGGAAGTTTCTGGAACTGCAAGAAAAGCTACCTGGCCTGTTAGCATCTTTTGGTATTAAACAAGTTTATGTTTACGAAGGAATAGGAATGCCGCGGGCTACTTGGGATTTCAAAAAGAAACACCAAACATTTACAATTGCAGAGATGCAGGATATATGCGATTTAATAAATACCGGAAAAATTAAAACCAGAAAAGAAAAATAAAAGTAAAGAAAAAGAAACAACTAGCTGAATTAGCTGTTTTTTAAAGCTGGCGTTATGGTTAGCCTGTTATTGCAAAAACAACCGGAGTATATAAACTTTAAGGAATTACTGGAGCCTTTTATTAATCTTTTAGCTCCATTTCTAATTATTGGTTTGCTAATATGGGGATTCCGGCGGTTATTCTTAAAAGCCAGTAATTTTCGTAAACCTATTATCATCCACCACCATCCAAATCCAGCATCTGCATCAACTGTCCCATCCGAAGTTCAACCCTTAGGCGAGGTAGATTATTCTATAACACCGGCAGATCCACGATTCAAGAACTTACCCTGGGAACATAAAGAAGCTTTGTATATAAACAGAATCAGGCAATTAAAAGCTAAATGCCAGGCATTGCAGGAACGCTTGGATGCAGCCGCAATGAAATAAAGCTTTTCAAATAGCTGTTTTCTGAATTGCAAAGAACGTCCTCTCCAAGTAACCATTAAATTTAATCTTTTCCCCACCTGCCCACTTAAATTCTCCATTAAATAAGCTAATTAGCTGCTATCAGTTTAAGTGAATATCCAGGCTAAACTGTTTGGTTATAATTCCCTCTAACTTTTATTTACAAATTAATAAGTTAACAAATTAACCTATTAATTTTTTAATTTGTTATTTTGTACACATATATACTTATTTATAAATCAACAAAGTGTTGGAGCTTAACAGTTATTATTTGCCAGCAATTGGTCAGCCTTACATTCTCTTTAGCTGAAGGAATAACCAAAGGATTTTTAAAGTAAGACTACCGGCATAAGAAATAATTTTTAACTTAGGTAAATAAAGGACTTGCTTTACGTACTTAACTTATGCAGCACCTTCACATCTTTGTCGATGAATTTGGTAATACCAGCCAGAACCGGGAACAAGCCGGCAGCTTTTCGCATTTAGTACTCTCGGCCGTTTTAATTGAAGAAGCCAAGCTAACGCAAGCCCGGCAACTGCGGGACAGCATCAGTCAACGCTATTTCCAAGGGCATCCCATTCAGTCCAGCCAAATTCCGGATGACGAGTTGGGCTTTCAGATGCGGTTGGCTATTTTGCAGGAACTGCGGCAACTAAATTTCCTGGTTCTCAGCCTAGTCATCAATAAAAGCAAAGTAACAGGAGAGGGACTGGCGTATAATGAGGTCTTTTACAAATACTTTAACCGCATCTTCTTAAAGCAATTTCCCCAGAACTTTACGGCCTTTTCCATCCATGCCGACCAGTTAGCCTGGCCCGAGTTCCGGCAAAGCTTGCAGCACTATATTAATACCAAAGTTATTCAACGGGATTTATTTACCCCGGATCGTACGTACCGGTTAGTAGACGACCAATTAGCAGAGCCCCTGGTTCAATTGGCAGATTTTATTGCCGGCTGTTTAGGTAAAATTTACTGCACCAGCCACAGCCACGATAAAGCCACTTTCTTATTCGACTTGCTCCACGACCGCAGCTTTGTAGACTTCTTCCCATTCGAGAAAACCGACTTTGCTGTATCCGTGCCGGAACGGGACCAGGAGAAGAACGAATGGATAACTAAAATAGCCGCCGCCTCGGCTCGCCAGGCACTCGCCGAGCACCACCGGTTTTCCGAGGAGGCACAAGCCGTACTGCAATATTTATACCTCATGTTTCGTACGGTGCCGGACAGGCTGGTAGAGAAATACGAAATCATTGACAAACAAAAAAAAGTATTCCCGACCTTTTCCGAGCAGCAACTCCGCGTATGCATTCAGCAGTTGCGGGATGCCGGCGTACTTATTGTCAGTATTCAGGGTAAATCCGGGTATAAAATTCCGGACAGAGTGGAAGACATTGTGGGTTTTTACAACCGGTACCTCAACAGCATTGTGCCCATGATTCACCGGCTGAATATTTGTAATCGCAAGCTACTCGTCAACAGCTTACAACAGGTAGACCTGCTGCAAGCTAATTCGAACTATTCTATCTTGTATGAGCTGATTAAAACGCTGGATAAAGAAAAGCAGCCGCATTCCCCTTTAGACCTCCTTTAATATCCTGGCTTAGGCACGCCCTTTTGTTCCTTATCCGTATTTGGATTTAATTTACGGTAGGAACAGAAAGTTACTAACCTCTTTCTCGCTCAGCGTAATAAAAGAAAAGCATATAGCATAGTACGGGCAAAGCTTTACTTATACAGCGCAACCGGTAATATTCTGTAAAGCTATAGCGGAGGTTACTAAGTTTTATTAATACATGAACCAAGAAGTAGAAAAGCCGGAAAGCGATATTCTTATCGCCATTAAACAGATTATAGCATCCGCCAGAGCCAAATCGTATCGGGCTATCAACCGTTTTTTACTCGAAAGCTACTGGCAAATCGGAAAGCTTATTGTGGAAGATGAGCAACAGGGCGCTTCCCGGGCAGCTTATGGCGAAAAAGTATTAAAGAACCTGGCTCAGGCGCTCACCCAGGAGTTCGGAAAGGGATTCGATGTCCGAAACCTGAATAACATGCGGGCGTTTTACCTGGCTTTCCCAATTTGGAACGCAGTGCGTACCGAATTGAGCTGGACGCATTACCGGCTCCTTTCCCGGTTAGAAACCGCAGAAAAACGCCTCTACTATATCGGGCAATCGGTTGAAAACGGCTGGAACAGCCGGGAACTGGAACGCAATATCCACACCTTGTACTTTGAGCGGAGCCTGACCGAAAAGTCAGGGCAGAAGGAAAAAGAGCCAACCGCAGAGGAGATAGGACAAATAGGAAAATCGCTCATCAAAGACCCTTATATTTTTGAGTTTTTAGGGGTACCAGCCGGGGAGAAATCAACCGAAAAAGATGTAGAAACCGCTCTTATCAATCACCTGCAACAATTCTTACTCGAACTCGGCAAGGGATTCGCTTTCGTAGCCCGGCAGCAACATATTGTTACCGATACTTCCGATTTTTACATCGACCTGGTATTCTATAATTATCATCTTAAATGCTTTGTGCTGCTTGACCTAAAAGCGGGCAAGCTGACGCACCAGGACATCGGGCAGATGGATATGTACGTGCGGATGTACGAAGATTTGAAAAAAGCACCCGACGACAATCCCACTATCGGCATTATTCTCTGTGCCGAAAAAGATGAAGCCGTCGTAAAATATTCGGTTTTGTCTGAAAATGAAAAATTATTTGCTTCCAAATACCTGGTTTATCTACCCAAAGAAGAAGAGTTGAAGCAACTCATTGAGCAGGACCGGCAACTGTTTGAAATGAATCGCGCTTCCCTTCCTAAAAAGTAGAGAAAATTATATAACTACATTTTAGAATCAACGCCAGCTTATATAAATATTGCTTCTTCGGTTTACCAATTTAGATTGCTGAGAATAAATTGTATATTCGTTTTGCGGATTCCAAATTCCAGCGGCGAACTGAATAAAGTAACCAAAAGTAATAAAGTTAAAGTGGCGTGCTTACCAGGCCGGCTAAAATTATGATAGAGGTATTGCACCGGATAAACTATGACCCCAATATTGTTTTTGAGAACGGGCTTGAAGTTAAACATTCTGACTATGAAAAAGTAGCCGAAATTGATTCTGATGCCCTGGCGGATGCCTGGGCCTTAACCCAGAACAATGACCGGGACTGGATAAATAACCGGCATGTAAAATACTTTGGCAAAGCCACAGATTGCCGCTCCACCAGCATTGGGGATGTTTTCTCCATGAATGGCTGCTTAGAAATGGTGATGCCGCTAGGTTATGTTTCTTTCCATTGGGGTGATAACATATTCTTCTACGCCAGTATTAAAAACAATGCCAGCTCCAAAATAGATGATTAAAGTAAAACATCCGGACGAAAGCTGCAATCAGATGCAGGAAGCGTTTTTGGCCAAGTGCCCGATAGATGAACGCCGTTTCCACGAGTTATTATTTACTCATGGCAATATTTCTTATCGCTACCATCAGGAAGCTAGAAACTTTGAACCAACGGAAAAGGATTATGAAGAATGGCTGGGAGGATTACCTGAAAACATTCGCCAGGATATGCAGCGGAAAGGTTTTGCCGCTTGTAAGGGCATTTTATCTTTCACCCGGTATGTGAACGAGCTACGATTAGGACACAAATTTTTGGGCCAGGGTCCATCCGTGCAAGATATGCTGGAAGTAATTCCAACCGCGCAAAAGGGTAATCACCCCCGCCTGCTTTTCGTGGGGTTTCCACCCGCCTAATCTGGCTATTATCCAGTAGCACCATTGTAAAGAGTCTTGGGGGTAAGGATTCCGCTGCTTGGCTGTTTTTCCTTCATAACGTTTTTGTAAAGCCTGCAGACAAGCGACTTCTTGCCGGGTAAAGCTTTCTGCCAGCGGCACGGCTTCTTTCTGTTTAGAAGCCAGGTGCTCGAAGCCAAGAACTACAAAGTAGTACGTGGCCGGGAAGTACATGACGAGAAGCTGGAGCGCAACAAAGATTACCTGCGCCGGAAAATTGGCGTTCAGCAAAAATACCTTGACCAATACCTCACCAATGACCTGATTCGGGGTAAGATTGATGAAGTGCTGCTGCTTCAGGATGGGTCTATGGCACCGCTCGATTATAAGTTTGCCCAATATAACGAGAAGATTTACGAGACTTACCGGACCCAACTGTATTGTTATGCCTGGCTAATTGAGCAGAACTTTGGAAAACCAGTTAACAAAGGTTTCCTGGTTTATACACGCAGCCAAAATAAGCTAGTAGAGGTTCCAATATTGGAAAGCGATAAACGCGAAGTAGAAACCTGTGCCAAACAGATTTACGAAATCATAGATAAAAATTATTTTCCGAAGGCTACCAAATACCGTAAAAGATGTTTAGATTGTACTTACCGGAATATTTGTGTACAATAACAGCTTTCCGGCTAGTAATTTATTTTTCTTGTACCAGAATTATAGTATAAGTTTTTGTATGCTAATTACTTATGCTTACGGAAAATGCAAATTTTAATATGAAAAACAGCTCTTTGACATGTTGTATAAATGTAAATTGTGACTTACTGTATAGCAGGTTAGTTATTGACAGTCAAATACTTGTATGTATATACGGCCTCTAATGGCAATTCCAGCACAATAAGGATTGAAACTATCTGGGATGTGAGGCAATAACAACTACCTCCAACCCTCTAATGGCAATTCCAGCACAATAAGGATTGAAACATAATTTTCTCGCTTGCATCGCTGGCCGGTTTTTCCCCTCTAATGGCAATTCCAGCACAATAAGGATTGAAACAAGCAGTACAACGAGTATTTTTACCTGGAACGGGTAAGCCTCTAATGGCAATTCCAGCACAATAAGGATTGAAACTAAAAACCACGGAATATATTACAGCATTCCAATAGAAAACCTCTAATGGCAATTCCAGCACAATAAGGATTGAAACATGCAAAGTGAGGTTGAAATAGAAGGGCCAGACTTAGCCTCTAATGGCAATTCCAGCACAATAAGGATTGAAACTTAATTAACCTGTTACCGCCGCCGTTAGCCAGTATCCCTCTAATGGCAATTCCAGCACAATAAGGATTGAAACTGGATGGGTACTTACCGGTAAGCAGAAAAATATTTCCTCTAATGGCAATTCCAGCACAATAAGGATTGAAACTTAGTTCAGCAGTAGATTGCTCAACCTGTACCTTTACCTCTAATGGCAATTCCAGCACAATAAGGATTGAAACATTAGTTCCTTTTGCGGTTCTGTAGAGGGGTTAGTTCCTCTAATGGCAATTCCAGCACAATAAGGATTGAAACATGAGTTGTACTTAGCAGAACCTAGCGAAGATGGCAGCCTCTAATGGCAATTCCAGCACAATAAGGATTGAAACTTATAATTTCCGTTATTTGGGCTAAAATACGGGTTGGTCCTCTAATGGCAATTCCAGCACAATAAGGATTGAAACGGGAATCAAAATAATTGCCCACGTTGCGGCGGTTATCCTCTAATGGCAATTCCAGCACAATAAGGATTGAAACATTTAAACTACCAACGTTTTGCTGTTCCACCGTTATCCTCTAATGGCAATTCCAGCACAATAAGGATTGAAACTTAGTTATCATTACTGGTCTAATGAAAAAAATTCAACCTCTAATGGCAATTCCAGCACAATAAGGATTGAAACAATATTCATAGGCAGCATTATCTGAATTTAGATTCGGACCTCTAATGGCAATTCCAGCACAATAAGGATTGAAACAAGACGAATACGGGCGCAATGGTTCGGTACGAATTACCTCTAATGGCAATTCCAGCACAATAAGGATTGAAACAAGCACAAAATATCACCTTCGAATATCTTATTACCTTCCTCTAATGGCAATTCCAGCACAATAAGGATTGAAACTTCAGCAACTAATGATAATCGCTGTATACCCGTATTACCTCTAATGGCAATTCCAGCACAATAAGGATTGAAACTTCAGCAACTAATGATAATCGCTGTATACCCGTATTACCTCTAATGGCAATTCCAGCACAATAAGGATTGAAACCCTAAAATGGTATGTTTTGGAAACAGCCCCATATTACCTCAGATGGTAATTCCAGCATAATAAGGATTGAAATTTGAAATGGGCTTTTTCGAGCATGGTGCCCGAATCACCTCTTATTGTAATTCCAGAGTAACAAGGATTGAAACTATAGCTTGCATATACAAACTTTTTATGCCAGATTTGCGTTGTAAATATAAAGAACAATATTCTTTAATCGTATTTGGATTGGGGTGTCCCCGGTCGGCAAGGAGCTAAGGTAACACTTGGCTCTTTGTTTTTATGGGTGTTTCTTTAATCCATACATCTTATTCCCCTTACTGTATATTTTAGATTTTAAAATTTCGAAAGCTGGGTTATGCTTGACTGGATCTAGTATAAACCTAGCTATAGGATAGGCTACTAAATCAGCTAGTTGTAAACCATTAATATTATCTTTCTTATAGTTAAAGGAAATATGTGTGTTGTACTTGGCAAAACGATTCTTGCTCACATAGAAGGTGCCTCTACTCATTAATTTCTGAAAATGTTCCTCTAGTTTTTTATCTTCCTTATTGCCCCTTCTTTCTAAAATAATCTGTAGTTCACTAGCTCGCTCCTGGTTCTTTTCAATAACATAAATGGCTCGTTCCATCAAAAAAGAAAGTGATATCTCATATACATCATCAGATAAGTAGCCGTACTTTTTAGTATAAGCAATTTTATCAATAGAAGAAGTCAAAATGATAAAAGCGTGCTTTTCTACTATTTCATTAAAGTCAAGGTAGAAGCTTTCTTTAACCTGCTGATTAAAAAGAATCTTAAAAGGACCTTCACACTTACGGATATCCCGGGAATGAAGGATAGTATTGGTATCCTCCCAATATTTTAGTTTCAGTTCATT
This sequence comes from Adhaeribacter rhizoryzae, assembly GCF_008629685.1. Classification (GTDB taxonomy): domain Bacteria; phylum Bacteroidota; class Bacteroidia; order Cytophagales; family Hymenobacteraceae; genus Adhaeribacter; species Adhaeribacter rhizoryzae. Next base: position 23,933 of record NZ_VWSF01000031.1, read on the forward strand.
TAGTGCTAGACGAAAAGCTTCATAGCTCTCCTGAGTAAAAATAATGCCGCATAGGGTAAAAATGGGAAATGCGGGATCAACTTTTGACAAACCATGGTCTCCACTTTCATCAATAAATAGAAAATATTTCACTAGCTCGTATTTTTATTCACAAAGATCATAAAGTTCTGGCAGGTTAATTATTTAATAGCATTTTTTAACTTAAAAGATCATTAGTAAATTTCGTTTAAACGACCGTTTATTTTTCAGTTTACCTCCTAAACCAAATCCTGCTAAAAACCGTCAGTTTCTCCTTCATTAAACTGTTTTGCTTAATCTAATTTCATTATATTTACTTTTTAACCTTAAAATGAAAAATGAAGATAGGCTATGCCCGGGTCAGCACCCAGGACCAAAAACTGGAACTCCAAATTGATGCCTTGGAGCAAGATGGGTGTGAGCGAATCTACCAGGAGAAGAAATCCGGGAAAAACAAGGAGCGCCCCGAGCTAGAGCAAATGTTAGCGCAATTGCGGCCGGGAGATATAGTTGTTGTCTGGAAATTGGATAGGTTAGGCCGCTCTCTCAAAGACCTGGTAAGTTTAATGGATGAGTTTAGAAGCAAAGGGGTAGAGTTTATAAGCTTGAAGGACGGCATCAATACCACAACCATTACCGGGCGCTTTACCTTCAACATATTTGCCTCCCTATCGGAGTTCATCCGGGAGCTGATAGTGGAAAACACCATGGCGGGTATCACCGCGGCCCGGGCCAGAGGTAAGAAAGGAGGACGACCAGCGGGGTTATCGCCGGCCGCCATTGAAAAAGCCAAGAAGGCGGCCCGGCTACACGGGGCAGGTTTATCTGCTAGTGAGATTATGAATAGCTTAAACATCAAGAGCTCGGCTACTCTATATAAGTATTTAAAATATGCCGGCGCTCAGGTAGCAGGGTGGCGACAAGCACCTACTACCAAATAAAACTTAGTTAGCAGATCCACTAGGCCGCTATTTAACATATAAAAGATTTTAAGCAAAAAACTTTATTTCTATTCTCTGATTTTATAGTTAACATCAGGAATGATACTTTTTAATATAATTATTAGCAATTGAGGCAGCTAAGGTGTGGTGAGGTTTAAATGATAAATATACCTCCTTTGCCCATTCTCTTACAATTTTCATACACTCATCCGGGGTAGAAGCAATCAGCAAATCAGAGGTAGTTAGGCTACCTCTTTTGGTTAAAGGGGGTGGGGTTAAAAACTCTTTTTTATTCTTTTTGTAATGATTGATGATGTTGCTTAATAATGGCGTTTTAGAATAGTTCCAGGCAACATTCTTTTCAAAAATCAGATAAAGTCTTGTCAAGTGAATATGGTTGTTCCATGGTCCGTGAATTTCACAATGCTGTAAAGCCATGGCATCAACGCTTAAAAAGCGGGTTACATAATACTTCGGATTAGTAAAGTCAAGTATTTCAGCTATATGATGTACATTGTCCAGACATTCCCATATTCCCTGGGATACATGGGAGCCACAAAACTGACAAGGCCCTTCGTGCTGGAGCGTAATACCCTTCTTTTTTGCATAGTCTATTAAATCTTGCATATTTACTACCTTTTGAAGCCGCCTTCTTGACAGCCAACCCTAAAGTATATTAGACATAATATCATAATTTTTAAGTAGTCACTAGCTTAGCGGTTCCTTGTTTATTATATCCTTTTATCTAATTCTTTCTCTTTCCACATAGCCTGAACTATATCGATTATATCTGAAGGCAACTCATTTAACCTTTTGGTCTGCCATTCTCTTTCCTTTTCTAAATTCTTTTTAGCCAGTTTTACTGCTTTAAGCGCATAAAATGCCCCTCTTAGAGAATGGTCTGCCATATGAGCCGTTGCCACTGCTTGTCCAACAGCACGCGCTACTGCTTTAGATACGGGGTCTGCTGATTGTCTGGCTACTTCATGGGCCATTACGGAAGCCTTCATCGCTTCACCAGTTGGTAAAGCACCCTTTTCCCATTCTTTGGCTACTTCTAAAGCATACAAAAGCCTGTTATTAACTTCCTGGTCAATAAGAGACAGAACATGTTCAGCACATTCTCGTGCCCACCTACTTAACTGGCGCTGGTTTTCTTTAGTAAGTGGTCCTCCCCGATGTTCTGCAATAAAAGGGTAACGCTTAGATTGTTCTGCTGCCTTTTTCAATTTTGTTTCTGGCCTTCCTGTTCCGCTATTTTCATTGACCGCTAACTAGTTGCTATAAGGATTAATTTGTTTAGCCGTCGAAGGGTGGTTGGCTAAACATTATAGCGATAATAAATATAATAGGACTTTCGCAAAAATCTGTTTTCAATAGAAATAATGCTTAAAAAGCCCTCATTATTATTGATTTTTGAAGAAAATATTAAATTTATCAAATCATTCTTACATAAAGTGCGAAAGTCCTATATAATTAGAAATTAATTTGTTTTAAGGGGTACCAGCAGGATTTTAGAAAAGGAACTTTTCTCTAGAAAGTACCAGAAAAATCCGAAAAAAAAGGCCCGTTCAATTCATTAGAAAGGGGTTTTCGCTGATAACTCGTATTATGTTAAATAAAGGTGTAATTCTGGCTTTTGTACAACTCTGGCAACTACTACATCTACCTGGCGTAAACCACCGCAGTTATCCTAATCTAACCCTGGATAAGGTAATCGAATTAGGATGCAATCCCCGAAAAGAATATTACTGATAGATGATGATGCTACTACCATTTTCTTAACCCAAAGACTACTGAAACGCTTCGCGATTGAAGTAGAGGTTTTAACGGCGGCTCATGGACAGGAAGCCCTAGCTATAGTAAGAGCAGTATGCGAGCAAGAGCAGTGTCCGGAGTTAATTTTCCTGGATATTAATATGCCCATTATGGATGGCTTTGAATTTTTAGAACAACTCCAAAAATCGGCTAATTTAAGTAAGGCGGCTATCAAGATTATTTTAGTTAGTAGTTCTACGCACCAGCTGGATTTAGCAAAAGCCAAGCAATATCCCTTAATTGGTTATATTGAAAAACCGCTCACGTCCGAAAAGCTGTCTGAATTTTTGCAGTTAAATAGCGCAGGAAATTAGGCTATAAAACATCAAGATTCTATAAATCCTCTGCTGTTAAATAAAAGCTATTTCTAACTTTTGTTAGATTGGGATTTGGTGAGTAGCAGGTGTGCGATTTCCTGCGTGGCTTGTAGTTCGATCATTTTAGCGTCAAATTTGACCCTTTTAGCATCTAACTCAGTCATTAGCTGGGCGGCTTCCTGCTGGAGCGATCGGCTTCTTTCCAACAGTATTTCGGTATGCTCTAGCCCCTCCTTAAACTTATCTGTCATGCTGTTGCTTTCTTATGTTTTTGTTTGACAGGAAGTTAGTTAAATAAGTTCAGATGCTAGCAAGATCAGTATTTGCTACCCTCATTAATCATTTATGTTCAATAGAAGCTAAATCTGATCTTTATTATATTTAAGGGTAGGGGAAAAGGAAGGGAGCGTCGGGCGTTAAATTCAAGTTATTAAGATGTTATATTTTTAAATGAGTATTTATCAGTTTAAACTAAGTAACTATCGTATGTAATAAGTACTTAGACCTATAAAAATGTTTATAGGAAAAGATATACCTGGACACCTGCTTGTAAAAGTCGATATCCTTAATAAAATGAAGGATGGAAGACCAAAGTGCAGCCAAAGCAAATTCAGCAGGAATACCACCGATAGATACTATTTTGGTCGTAGATGACGACGAAAGCTACCGTTTTTTGGTAAAAAGATTTCTATTGAGAAGCGGATTTGACCAACAGATTATAACGGCTCATAATGGCTGGGAAGCCTTGCAAAAATTGCAAACAATGGCTGCCCACGGCGATAAGCTACCTGAATTTATCTTTTTAGATATAAATATGCCGGTGATGGATGGCTTTGAATTTTTAGAAGCAGTAACCCAATTATCGCAACTGAATCTAAGCCAGACCAAGATATACATGTGTAGCAGTTCCAGGCTTGCCAAAGACAAAGAACAAGCTTATCTTTATCCGATTGCAGGTTTTCTGACCAAACCTTTAACCCTAGAGGTATTAAAAAGCATTCTGGTTTAAGATTATTAGGCCAACCACTTGTGCTAATTATGTTAATTTAACTAGACAAAAATGCTAATAAAGCATGTGGTATCTCTTTTCCTATAAGTTCATTTATGATAAATTAGTCATTACATGGATTATAAACTTTATATTCCTGTCAAACGCTGGCGATACTCTCTTGGGGAAACACCCAGAACCTTCCGTACATAACGGGTGAAAAAGGACCGACTTGAAAAATTCATTTGATCGGCAACCTCGGAAATGTTTAGATTTTTGTTTTGCAGTAAAAGAATTATCCTTTCTCTGGCGTAACGTTGTATCCAATCCGAGGCCGTAATACCGGTATTTTGTTTACATACAAAATTTAAATATTTAGCGGTAATGTGGAGCCGGTTGGCATAAAACTTGACTTCGCGCTCTTTCAAACAATGTTCTTGAATCAATTGCATAAACCGCTCAAAAAGCGACCCGCTTTCTAATGTTCGTTTCCGGTGTTCATATTCATTGGCGAACGTGTGCCACATTTCCAGAATAAATAACTGCATTTGCAACTTCAATACTTCAGAATAAAAACGGTGTTCTGTCTCTGAAAATTTATCGTACAGGAGTTGAAAATTTGAAAGCACTTTTTGCCTATCGGTTTTATCATTCAAATGCAATATTGGGTTTTCTTTGGAATGTAATACCACATCAATACTCCAGCTCTGGTCGGGAATATTAGCCAACAGAAAATCTCTTTCTACCAATAAAACACTTGCTTTAATTTTCTTGGTGAAAGTCAGATTAGTCAGCTTGCTACCTGCAAACCAAAAAACAAATTCACCGGCGTTACAGGTATAGGGCCTGTCATTAAAAAGAAAGCTTATACTTCCCTGGTGGCAATAGATATGCGTATGAAAATGCAGTAGGAAATCCTCCGGTAACTCAAAATTCCCCTTTGCCTGGAGCAAAATAATGCTATCCTCTTTTACTTTTTCCATTTCCAATAATATTTGGGTATACAATAATAAGTGTTATTTGACATAAAATGCGTAAAAAGTGTAATAAATAGCGCTATAAAATTGGATAATTTTACAAACTTTAACGTTAAGGGTATATGAAAACGCAGCACACAGATATTTTTCAGAGACTGCTAAATGGCGAAGAGGTTTCATTTACCGATGCGGATTATTCTAAAATAGTAAAGGCTTGTAATGACACCCGAATATTGCTTATACAGTTAAATAATGAAGCAGATTCGGACGAAATAAGAAAGCTTTTAAGCAAAATATTCGCTTCGGAAGTGGATGCAACTACCATGGTTTTTCCACCATTTCAGATTAATTATGGCCAGAACACCAAAATTGGTAAAAATGTATTTATCAATTTTGATTGTACTTTTTTGGATTTAGGTGGCATTACCATTGAGGATAATGTTATGATTGCTCCTAAAGTGAGCCTGTTATCCGAAGGACATCCTATTTCTGTCAACCATAGGCAAAAGCTAACGGTAGGTAAAATCCATATTAAAAAGAATGCCTGGATTGGAGCTAATGTTACCATTTTACCAGGTGTAACCATTGGCGAGAATGCCGTAGTAGCCGCTGGAGCCGTGGTATCTAAAGATGTTGCGGCCAATACCGTGGTAGGCGGGGTTCCTGCCAAATTTATTAAAACGATTGACTAATTATTTATAGGTAGGCACAACGTACTGAAAAATTTAAATTCAAAAACATGAAAAGAATAACCCTTTTAGCCCTTTCGTCCCTCATGATGATGGGACCGGCCTTTGCTCAAACAAAACCAAAAGTTAACTCAGAAAAATCAAAAACAATGATAGAGACAGGAAAAACAAATCACTATACCTTTCCATTAAGTGATAAGGTAACCCGGCAAGAAGTAACCTTTAAAAACCGTTATGGAATTACGATTGCGGCCGATTTATACCTGCCTAAAAACCGGGGCAACGAAGCTTTGGCGGCCTTAGCCATTAGCGGCCCATTCGGGGCGGTAAAAGAACAATCTTCCGGATTATATGCCCAAAATATGGCCGAACGTGGTTTTGCTGCCCTGGCATTCGACCCGTCTTATACTGGCGAAAGCGGTGGGGAGCCTCGCAATGTTGCATCACCAGACATCAATACAGAAGATTTCAGTGCCGCCGTAGACTTTTTAGGTCTGCATCCTTCTGTTGACCGAAACTGCATCGGCATTATTGGTATTTGTGGTTGGGCTGGCATGGCGCTGAACGCGGTCGCCGCAGACAAACGGGTTAAAGCTGTTGCTACTACCAGTATGTATGATATGTCACGGGTGATGGCCAAAGGCTATTTTGATAAACTTACCAATGAAGAACGCACGAAAACGCTGGAACAAATGAGCCAGCAACGTTGGGTCGATGCCGAGAAAGGAAGCCCTGCTCCTTCCACCAATAATTTACCGGAAAAATTGCAAGGTAACGAACCTCAGTTTGTAGTTGATTATTTCAATTATTATAAAACGCCGAGAGGTTTCCATCCCAATTCGATTAATTCAAATGGTGCCTGGACAGCTACTAGTCCGCTGTCGTTCATGAATATGCCGCTGTTGACTTACATTAAGGAAATCTCCCCACGTCCGGTTTTACTGATTGCTGGGGAAAAAGCCCACTCCCGCTATTTCAGCGAAGATGCTTACAAAGCAGCTGCCGGGCAAAAAGAATTAATGATTATACCACATGCCAGTCACGTTGATTTGTATGATAGGGTAAATATTATCCCATTTGATAAACTAACCGCTTTCTTTAACGAACATCTGAAAGCAGGTAAGGCTGCGCCAAAAGAAAAGGCCGCAGCCTTTGGTTCTGTTAATTAATAATAAGGTAAAATAAAAAAGGATTAACATGAAATATTCACTTTTTGCAGCCTTTGCCTTGGCAGCCCTCTTTAATCTGGGCTGCCAAGAGAAGGCTTCAACGAATGCAACCGATGGTGAAATACAAGCCATTTTCCCAAAAGGAGAGCAGGGGCCAGCGGAAAACTTCACCGGAAAAGCTTGGAATTACGGTTTGGTTGAAAATGATACTATTCACAATACCGTTGTGGGTAATGTTTATTTTGAACCGGGCGCCCGAAGTAATTGGCATACCCATCCGGCCGGTCAAATCCTGATTATTACCGATGGGGAAGGATTTCACCAGATAAAGGGGCAGCCCCGGCAAACTATTAAAAAGGGAGATGTGGTGAAGTGCCCGCCTAATGTAATGCATTGGCATGGCGCAAGCCCCACAAAGGGTTTACAGCAATTATATATTGTGCCGAATACCGAAAAAGGCATTGTGCAATGGCTGCAACCAGTATCGGAGGAGGAATATTCTAATTGAACGCAGCAAGCTATTTGGGTGACAGGAATCTGAATTTTAACCCTAATTACTAAATCCAAAAGTAAAATGAAGAAAATTAAGGTGTACGGATGGATAAATCCAACCATACTATGCCTCATTCTAGTATTAAATTTAAATTCAACCTATGGTCAATCGGTGGAGACCAGTCCAAAGGTGGCCCCGCAACAGAAACCTGCCTCTGCAGGACAAACCCGGGTTTCGGCAGTTAAGACAAGTACTAAATTCAGTTTTAAGGTAATTACCGAAGGTTTGTCTTCTCCGTGGGGTTTAGATTTTTTGCCCGATGGTAGAATGTTAGTCAGTGAATTAGCAGGCAAAATCCGGATCGTGTCTAAAGATGGAACAGTAGGTAATGCCCTGAAAGGCGCGCCTCCGGTTCGCGTTTTTGGGGTAAGCGGCATGATGGACGTCAAGGTATCTCCCAATTTTGAAACGTCTCGTTATGTGTTTTGGACTTATCCAGAGCCGACAGGCGAAAACCAGAGCGTCAATTGTATTGCCCGTGGTAAATTATCTTTAGATGAAACATCACTGGAGGAGGTGAAGGTAATATACCGGGCTTCAACCACAGGACAGGATGGCTTTCATTTGGGTTCCCGTATGCTTTTTGACAAGAGCGGATTACTGTATGTAACTTTCGGCGACCGGTTTCAGGAATCGGTCCGGGTCCAGGCGCAAGAGCTAAACTCTTCACTAGGTAAGATAATCAGGATAAATCAGGATGGCACCTATGCGAAAGGCAATCCATTTATCTCAGACCCAAAGGCACGAAAGGAAATCTGGTCTTTGGGCCATCGCAATCCGCAAGGTCTGGCCTTTAATCCGGTGACTGGAGACCTCTGGTCTTCCGAGCATGGACCTATCGCCGGCGATGAACTTAATATTATACGGCCTGGTGCAAACTATGGCTGGCCCATCATTTCCTATGGCCAGGCAGATGGCGGAGGTTCCTTGAGCGGCAGTACCCAGAAAGAAGGAATGGCGCAACCTGTTTATTACTGGGATCCGGCGGTGGCTCCTGCTGGGATGACCTTTTATACCGGGAACCTGATTCCCGAATGGAAAAACAACCTTTTTGTAGGAGCACTCAGGGGTTCTCATATTATACGCCTGGTGATTGACCATAAGACGAGCCGCGTTATTGGTGAAGAAAGACTGCTGGCAGATGAACGCCAACGTTTCAGGCACATCATTCAAGGGCCGGATGAGGCACTATATGCCATTACGCATCAAGGGCGTCTTTACAGAATTGGAAATTAATGCCGAATCACAGAACTAAAATTAAAAGGAACGCACCACTATCTGTTCAATAGAGTTTTACCCAGGCATCCAGGCGGAACAAACCAGTAATGCCTGGAATAAAGGGCTGAACCAAGAACCCAGGTACAAGTATGCTTTAGACGCTTCACTAATCCAAAGGCACAAACCACAAAATAGCAAATACCATGAAATATTCACTTTTAATCGCTTTGGCTGTATTCACCCTTTTTACAAGTTTTGCTTCTTGTAAAAAAGATGGCCGTGATGTTTCGAGTAATCCCAGTGCAGGAAACAATAATGGTAACATTAACCCTAATCCCGAAGGAAGTAAGATGAAAATTAAGATTGGAAACAGTACTTTCACCGCAACCTTATACGATAACGCCACCACTAAAGCGTTCAAAGCCTTGTTACCTTTGACCGTCAATATGGTGGAGCTTAATGGAAACGAGAAATATGTTGATTTATCCCGCAACCTGCCAACCAATGCGGCCAATCCCGGAAATATTCAGAACGGCGATTTGATGCTTTATGGCTCTAAAACGCTGGTACTTTTTTACAAAGCGTTTGCTACTTCTTATAGCTATACAAAGCTTGGGCGCATTAATGATACGACGGGGCTTGCTGCTGCCTTGGGTTCAGGAAACGTTACCGTCTCGTTTGAATTGGAATGAAAGTAAAAATTAGCAGAACTAAACAAAAAGATAATACAATTATTGGCGCAACTTAAGATGAAAAGATTTTTCTAAAGACCTAGTATTATGTCAGAAATAAAAACTTACTAAAAGGAAGGAGTAAGACCAATAACTGAAGTAGCAATTAGAATAAAAGCACAATAAGTTAAAGCATTACGGTAAAGAAATGAAGGTTATAATTGCTGGAAGTACAGGAATGGTTGGCAAATTAGTTTTAAATAACTGTCTAAAATCTGATAAAATAACGGAAGTAAGGAGCTTGGTGCGTAAACCTACAGGCTTAAAACATCCTAAACTAACAGAAATAGTTATTCAAAATTTTGAAGATTATTCTGAGCATTCCAGCTTATTCAGAGATATAAAAGTTTCATTTTTTTGCATTGGAGTTTATACCGGTGAGGTACCAGATGAATTATTCAAGAAAATTACAGTTAACTACGCGGTTGAATTTGCAAATGCTTTGAAGCGAGAGAGCCCCGAAGCTACGATATGTTTACTGAGTGGTGCGGGGGCAGATAGTACAGAAAAGAGTAAAACTCCTTTTGCCCGTTACAAAGGAATAGCCGAAAATCAAATTTCTAATTTGAATATGAAATTTTACGCTTTTAGACCGGCCTATATTTACCCAATTGAGCCAAGACAAGAGCCAAATGTCGGATATCGAATTTTAAGAATTTTTTATCCTCTTTTGAAAGCCTTCGGTAAAAAATATAGTATTACTTCTGCCGAATTAGCAAAAGCTATGTTCAACATTGGGTTGAATGGTGCCGGAAAGCAAATTTTAGAAAACCAAGATATATTAGAATACATAAACTAAGCCTAATTTATTAAGCTTATTTGCAAAAGAACTCACAAAAGAGATATCGGCAAATTCAGGATAGTGGCTTTGGGTGGAAATTCTTTAATGAAAAACTAAAAACGATCAGAATGGAAATAACAAGAATAGGTTCACAGCCTTCCGGTAAAGGACCCGAAGATTGGTTTACAGGTTCAGTACGGATTGACCCATTATTTGGCGCAAACGATGCCCGGAGGGCGGCAGCAGCCAGTGTCACCTTTGAGCCCGGAGCCAGAACGGCCTGGCACACCCATCCGCTGGGTCAAACCTTAATTATTACAGCCGGCATAGGTTTGGTGCAGCGGGAAAGTGGTCCAGTGGAAGAAGTACATCCCGGCGACGTTATTTGGTTTGAGCCCGATGAGAAGCACTGGCATGGTGCTACTGCCACCATTGGCATGACTCATCTGGCCATTCAGGAAAATCTAAATGGCAAAGTAGTGGATTGGATGGAAAAAGTAAGTGATGAGCAGTACCGCCAATGAGTTTAGCTTCATAACCGATTAGGGCATCTAGATTAAACAATTAAAGGAGTGAACTGGCGCCTGTTTGCATCAACTACCAAGAAAGTCTTCAATTTTCTTGTTACCGTTAACATGAAAATAGACCTAACTATTAATTAATTGCCAGCAGAAGAAAATTAAAGAAGTAAGAAATATGGCTTCCATAAAAAAATAATCTCTTCTGGATTGGACCAAGCCCCGGCTTTGAAAAATATATTTTGATTAAGTGCGCGTATAAACAGAAATAACAAACCCAAGCAGTTATGGCTCGCAAAAAATTACCCCACCCTCCACCAGACCAGCAGCCCCACGAAGGACGGAGAAACTTTCTCAAGCAATCTTCCATCCTGACGGCGCTGGCCGTTACGCCGGCTTCTTTACTCAAAGCAGCTGAATTAAAATTAGATGAGAAAGCAGCTACTTATTTTGAGCAGGTGCCGCTATCCCTGGAAATAAACGGCAAAACCCATAAATTATCAGTAGAGCCTAGAGTATCCTTACTCGATTTATTGCGGGAGCAACTAGGGCAAACCGGCACCAAAAAAGGCTGCGACCATGGGCAGTGCGGAGCCTGTACGGTACACGTGAATGGGAAACGGGTTCTTTCGTGTTTGTCGTTGGCGGTGATGCAGGATGGAAAAAAAGTTACCACCATTGAAGGGTTGGAAGATGGTGACAAACTGCACCCTATGCAGGAAGCTTTTATAAAACACGATGGTTTTCAGTGCGGTTACTGTACCCCGGGGCAAATTATGTCGGGGATTGCTTGTATTAGGGAAGGACACGCCAATTCGGAAGAAGAAATACGCGAATACATGAGCGGCAATATTTGTCGTTGCGGAGCTTACCCCAACATTGTGAAAGCCATTGCGGAGGTTAAAAAAGGAGGGCAAAAAGTATGATTAATTTTGGATATACCCGGGTAAGTACTCACAAAGCGGCAATAGATGCCGTACGGAAAGATAGTGCGGCCCAATGGATTGCCGGCGGCACCAACCTGGTAGACCTCATGAAAAAAGGCGTAACCACCCCCGAAAAGCTTATTGATATTAACAACCTGCCGCTGAAGGATATCCGGAAAGAAGGCAATAAATTGTACATTGGCGCTTTGGCTCTCAACAGCGAGGTGGCAGAGAACGAGTTGGTCCGCACCCAACAACCGCTGCTTTCCCAGGCCCTCCAAGCCGGGGCTTCGCAGCAAATTCGCAACATGGCCACGGTTGGTGGCAATATGATGCAGCGCACCCGTTGTCCTTATTTTTACAATACTGATATGCCTTGCAACAAGCGGGAACCCGGCACTGGATGCGGCGCTTTAAAAGGATTTAACCGGATGCACGCCATTTTTGGAACTTCTGAAAATTGCATTGCCGTGCACCCCAGCGACATGTGCATTGCTCTGATAGCGCTGGATGCAACCGTACTGGTAACCGGACCTAAAGGTGACTGCCGCATTCCATTTCAAAATTTTCACCGCTTACCCGGTGATGCCCCGCATAAGGACAACACGCTGGAAAGAGGCGAATTAATCACAGCTATTGAAATACCGGATAATCCTTATCAAAAGCACGTTCATTATTTAAAAGTTCGCGACCGTTCTTCTTATGCTTTTGCGTTGGTGTCGGTGGCTGCAGCCGTGGATTTGCAGGGTGATAAAATTAATGATGTGCGGTTAGGCATGGGCGGGGTAGCGCATAAACCGTGGCGTTTAACCGAAGCCGAAAACTTTCTCAAGGGGAAAACAGCTACCGAAGCTACTTTCCGGCAAGCCGCTGAATTGGTGATGAAAAACGCCAAAGGCTATGGCCACAACAACTTTAAATTAAAATTAGCTCCCAACACTTTAGTGGAGGCCTTGAAAACAGCTACGGTTAAAGCCTAATTAAGCAAGATTATGGACAAAGATTTCTTTTTTGACAAGAAAAAAAACGACCCCATTAGCCGGGTGGATGGCCGAGCCAAAGTAACCGGCAAAGCTACCTATGCGGCTGAACATAAGGTACCCAACCTAGCTTATGGATTTCTGGTAGGCAGTACCATTGCTAAGGGTCGTATTAAAAGTCTGGATACCAAAAGTGCCGAACGGGCGCCCGGTGTATTAGGCGTTATTACGCATGTAAATGCGCCTAAAATACCCGGCTATCAAACCGGTAAAGACCCGGCAAAACCACCTACTGCCGGACAACCGCTACGTATATTTTACGACAACCAAATCTTTTACTATGACCAACCCATTGCCTTGGTTATTGCCGATACCTATGATAGGGCGCTTTTTGCCGCTAAGCTGGTGAAAGCCCAGTACGAAAAAGAGGTTCACCAAACCGAGCTGGAAACCAACCTGAGCAAAGCCAGAATACCAACCGGACCGCGGAAGGAAGATTATAAACGGGGAGATGCCGATGGGTATAAAAATGCAGCCGTTAAAATAGAGCAGGAATATTATCACCCCGTAGAAGTGCACAATCCCATGGAATTGGGAAGCATTATTGCCCGCTGGGATGGTCCGGATAAATTAACGGTTTATACCAAAACCCAAGGCGTAGAATCTACCCGAAATTCCATTAAAGACGCCTTTAAATTATCACCGGAAAATATTACGGTTAATGCAGAGCATATTGGTGGTGCTTTTGGAATGGGCTTGCGCACCTGGCCCTATGAAATTGCGGCTATCATGGGCGCTCAGAAAATTGGTAAACCCCTGAAACTGGCCTTACACCGGGAACAAATGTTTACCAATGTTGGGTATCGCCCTGAAACCATCCAGAAAATAGGCATGGGTGCCACCGCCGATGGGAAATTAGTAGGAATATTTCATGAAGCTACCGCCAATACCTCGGCTTATGAAGAATTTACCGAAGCGACAGTAAATATTACCCAGTTTATGTATGCCTGCCCCAATGTGGCCACCCGTTACCGGCTGGTACCCTTGAACTTTGTTACCCCAATCTGGATGCGCGGTCCGGGCGAGGCAACGGGCGCTTTTGCCCTGGAGTCCGCGATGGACGAACTGGCGTATGCATTAAAGTTAGACCCTATTGAATTCCGCTTGCGTAACCATGCGGATATCGACCCCGAGCACAACCGGCCCTGGTCCAGTAAACATCTGAAAGAGTGTTACGAGATGGGAGCCGAAAAAATTGGCTGGAAAGACCGGCAACTGGAGCCTAGAAGCTTGAAAGACGGCGACTGGCTCGTTGGTTACGGCATGGGTACCGGCTCCTTTGGCGCAATGCGCTGGGTGGCCACCGTGAAAGCAAAGCTCCAACCAGATGGTAAGCTTCTGTTACAATGTTCGGTAAACGATATGGGCCCGGGCACGGCTACCATGATGACCGCCGTAGCCTCCGAGGCGATGGGGTTAGCACCCGATAAAATTACCATCCAGATGGGCAGTACCAAGTTGCCGCCCGGTCCGATGCAAGGCGGTTCCAACGTTACCTCTACGGTAGGTTCGGCCGTCCACGACGTGTGTGCCGAGCTGAAAATGCAAATCGCCGCCTTAGCCAGCAAGGAAGGTTCGCCTTTCCGGACCAGAAAAGTAAAGGAGGTAAAAGCCGAAGATTTGGTTTTCTCGGACGGTAGTGTGGCGCTGAAGAAAAATGAATCCACCAAAATATCCTTCCAGGACCTGTTCCGCAGAAATAATCTACAGGGGCTGGAAATTACCAAAGAATCTAAAGGGCAGGAGCAGCCTTATTCCATGTATTCGTTTTCCATGCATTTTGTAAAACTGCGGGTGCATCCGGCCACCGGCCGGGTCAAAATAGACCATGTAGTGTCCTGCGCTGATGCTGGCACCATCATAAGCCCCAAAACTGCGGCCAGCCAGATGATAGGTGGGGCCGTAGGCGTTATTGGCATGGCCTTAATGGAAGACCTGGTAGTAGACCACCGTTTTGGCCGACCCATTAACAACAACTTAGCCGATTACCACGTGCCGGTCAATGCCGATATTCCGAATATAGATGTGTTGTTCGTGAATAAAAAAGACCCCTTTACCAATCCAATGGGTTCTAAAGGCCTGGGGGAAATTGCCCTGGTTGGAGTGGCTCCAGCCGTTGCGAACGCTGTATTTAATGCGACTGGTAAACGCATCCGGACCTTACCTATAACACCGGATAAGTTGATGGAAACATAGGGAAAAGGCACTTTACCTTCCCATTTACCACCAATAGTTCTATTGTTAACATTAACCTTATGGAAGGCGGATTGCCGGGCATACTTGCCGCTCAAGCTTAAATCCGCCCTCCTTAATGCCGTTACCTTGGACAAACCGGGCTATAATAGGCTCATTTGATACAAAAATCGATTGCGGTATGACCTAGAAGTACCGCAGAAATAAATCAGATTCTTTAAAGCTTTTAAAATGAAATTAGCTGTCCTGGCCGAGGAGTTACGAAAAGCCCGAAGAAAATCTGGTTTAACCCAAAAGGAACTCGGCGAAATGATTGGGGTGACCAGGCAAATGATAACCCGCATTGAGTCGGGAACGCAGAACGTAACGATTAAAACGCTACAGAAATTAACTGGTGCACTTGAATATGACTTTACTATTGAACTGAAACAGAAGAAAAGAAGCAAGAGGTTGGCATAATTTAGCTTGTTTATATAAAAAAGTAGATGTTTGTTATTCATAGTTTATTCCTTTATAGCTTCTTAAGACTTCTATTCTATTTGATTTTAATTAGCAAGGATTTCAATCACTGTAAAAAATTGAAATACTAATCAAATAAGTTTCTTAATTAGGTCTTATAAGTCCGAATATGTTTACCAGAGCGGCATTAAGCTAAAGAAATTAATTTTTCTTCCCTTTTGAATAGGGTGTTTGTCACAAAGGGCGTTTCTTTTCTGGAAGACGGCAGCTTCCGTTTTAGTGATTTAATACGGCATCCAGCCGGTGGTCAATGGTGCGCTAGGCCAGGGTTTCGTAATTAACAAAGCCTAGGTAAAGCAGTTTAAGGTTCAGGTTGGTGGCAATATCCTTGTTCAGGTTGCCCAGAATTTGGGCGGACAGCCATTCCTGCCGTACCCGGCGGCCTACCGGTACGCCATAAACCACCTCCCCTGGGTACGGCCGCACGTTCTGGTCGGTGAGAAAGGTGAAGCGGGGGCAAACGGGCTAAACCGAACCGAGAACCAGTCTACTACCGGTTTAAACTCCAATCCCAGTGCAAAGGTGAGAAAGCCGGGAGCTAAAAAATTAGAAATTAATCTCCGGTTATCCGGCAGGCTATCTACATCATACTCGAAGCCCCGGTCAAACTGCGACAGAAAATTAGCCGAAGCAAAAGTATTCCAGTCGGAGCTGATGCTGTAACCGTATTTGGTGTCGAGGAAAATGCGGTCGAGGTTTTTACGGGTATCCTGGCCCTTGTTCCGGAATAAACCGTATTGAAGTTGTATTTCATTGTACCAGGATATTCGGTCACGCCGATAATCGGCCTTGCCGTTGCTGAATAGGCCAATAGCAATTGAATTAATACCCCCGGCCTGCCAGTTGTTGCTGAAAGTAGCCTGGTTTAGGTTGAGGCCCGAAGAAATGGAGCGCCGCCAGTAGGTAGTATCGGTTTGGGCATAAACAGCTATTTGAGCGATCCAAGAAAAAGCAATAGTAGAATCTTTTTCATAAGTCCATGTTCAGGTTTCTTGGAAGAGAAAACTCGAACGAAAGATAATCTTAAACTAAAACTTGCCTTAATCAAATTATTTATAAAAATTTTATTATCATTTTACATAATAGTTTATCGATAATTAATAGTGCTCCTTTACTTAAAACTTATAAGAGGTAAACCGCGGTAGTTCTGTTATGTAGTTACCCGTAATTAATGGAAAAGAGAGAGTCGCTTTTCTACCACACTCTGTGCTAGTTGCACATATTAAACTACTCGAAGGGGAGGCGGAAGTTCAAGTAAACTCTTTAACTGATACAAAAAACTATTTAACTAATTTTAAAAAGACAAGGCATTGTTTGAAACTTGATTTTAACTGGAACCTCGAATAATTAATTCGGCTTTGAGGGTGCGGGTAATGGCTTTCCATTCGCTTACTTCCTTGTCCATCATTTCTAATAAAAGCTGCATAGCGGTTTTGCCAATTTCCCGCATGGGCTGCGAAACGGTTGTAAGGCCAGGTTCGATTAAAGCCGAAGCAAAATCGTTGCTGAATCCGGCAACCGCTATATCTTCCGGAATGCGTAAACCCTTGGCTTTAATAATCTGGATGGCTTCCATGGCGGTGGGGTCGTTAATAGCAAATAAAGCATCGGGGGGATCGGGTAGTTCCAGCAGGTATTTCACGTAAATTTTTACTTTCTCCAGCGTTAAGTCATACGGAATAATTAATTCTTCTATAACCGGAATATTATTCTTCCGCAGGGCATCCAGGTAGCCGTTCAGGCGCTTGCGGCTAATCAGCAACGAATCGGGGCCGGCCAGGTGGGCAATGCGTTTTTTACCTCTTTGAATTAAATGTTCTACAATATTAAAAGCGCCATCGTAATCGTTGGTTACTACTTTGGGCACTTCCATTTCTTCGCAAACCCGGTTAAAAAATACAATAGGTATGCCTTTCCGCTGAAATATTTTCAGGTGGTCGAAGTTGCGGGTTTCTTTGGTTAAAGAGACCAGCACACCATCTACCCGGTTGGTAAGCATTACTTTAGCATTGGCTACTTCGGTTTCGTACGATTCGTTGGATTGACTGATAATGACATTGTAACCTTTTTTAGCCGCAACCTCTTGGGCTCCAATAACTACCTGCGGAAAAAAAGTGGTCATAAATTCCGGCACAATAATCCCAATGGTAAAGCTTTTGTTTTTTACCAAGCTAATAGCCAGCATATTCCGTTCGTATTCCATCTTCTCGGCCAGTTCCAACACTGCCTTGCGGGTTTGGGCATTTACATTGGGGTGACCCGTAAGCGCCCGCGAAACCGTTGACTTAGAAATATTCAGAGCACGTGCAATATCTATAATAGTAGTCTGGTGGCGTTTCATAAAATTTATATTGTTAAACTAAATATTAAAATATTCTTAATAAATATTAAATTCTGTTGAAGGAAATATAATTTCTTATTGGGAATGTTCCCAACTATTGGGAACATTCCCAATAAGAAAAACCCTGATAATTTTAACGAAGATAATTTTTGGTAGCTTATTATTATAAAAAAATCAGCAAAGCAGGTAGCAAAAGGTCATATTTTAAATATTTACGAAAGAAGCTGCTACTGTAAGTGTTGGGAATAACTGGTTCCCAATGTGGAATTAAAGGTGCATTTATTCCTAATCTAAATATATAACTGCAATATCTACCACTTATATTCATTCTTATGAGGCACCACTTACAAAACTCGGTTAAACTGGCATTATTTATATGCCTGTTTGCGGCCCTGGAACTAAAGGCCCAAACTTCCTTTCAAGTTGCCGGCCAGGTTACCGGCGACGACAGAACCCCTTTGCCCGGCGTAACCGTAGCCCTGAAGGGCACTTCCACCGGAACCATTACCAATGCCAGCGGCCGTTATACCTTAACGGTACCCGATAGCCGCGGAACTTTGGTATTTTCGTTTATTGGGTACACCACCCAGGAAGTAGCCATTAACAACCGCACCACATTAGATGTAACTTTAGTAACCGATACCAAATCATTAAAAGAAGTAGTGGTAGTGGGTTACGGTACGCAGCGCAAAATTGAAACCACCGGCGCCATTGCTTCGGTTAAAGCCGAAGAATTAACCCAAACGCCGGTGGTAAACGTAGCGCAAGGCTTACAAGCCCGGGTAGCCGGGGTGCAAGTAACCCAGAATTCGGCGGCGCCCGGCGGTAATATTAGCGTGCGGGTGCGGGGTACCAATTCTATTAACGGCAGCTCCGAACCTTTGTACGTGGTAGATGGTGTCCCTATTTCTAACAACGGCGGTGTAAACGAAATTAGCTCGCTTTCAACCATTAATCCCAACGATATTGCCTCGGTGGAGGTGTTAAAAGATGCTTCGGCTACGGCTATTTACGGGGCCCGCGGCGCGAACGGGGTAGTTTTAATAACTACCAAACGGGGCAAAGCCGGCGCTACCCGCGTTACCTACGAAGGCTACTACGGCGTGCAGAATATTACCAAAAAAATGGATTTGCTGGATGCCAGCCAGTTTGCTACCCTCGAAAACGAAATTTACAAAACAACTTTATTCCCGGACCCGGCTTCGTTGGGGAAAGGCGTTGACTGGCAGGATTTAATATTCCGGCAAGCGCCTATGCAAAGCCACCAAATATCAGTGTCGGGCGGTTCTGAGAAAACCCAACTGGCCTTGGCAGCCAATTATTTTAACCAGGAAGGCGTAATTATTAGTTCGGATTTTAAGCGTTATTCTTTGCGCCTGAACCTTGACCATGCCATAAGCAACCGGGTTAAAACCGGGGTAAGTTTCTTGGGCAGTTACACCATTAATAATTCCATACCCACCGGTTCTACCAGCATGGACGGCCCGGCCGTAACCACCAGCATCCTGGGTGCTGCTTTGGGCGCGCCGCCTACCATGCAGCCTTACCGCGACAACGGCACCATTTATCCGTTTACCGAACAATTTAGCGGCCGTTACCGCGAAGTAACCAACCCGCTGGGGCTGGCTGCCATTCTCAACCGCGATGCAATTAACCGGAGCATTACTAATATTTACGCCGAAGCCTCTGTCTTGAAAAACCTAACGTACCGGGCTTCTTTTAACGCCATTTTACAAAGCAGTTTAGGCGATAATTATTCTCCGCTTTCTATTTTGGGCCAGGGCGATATCAATGCCAACTCGGGCAGTGCCGGTAAAACCAACGGCAATACCACCGTTTTGCTCCACGAAAGCATCCTGACGTACGCCCGCATTTTTACCGATAAACATTCCTTAAAATTTACCGGCGTAGTTTCTTCCCAAGCCAACCTGAATAATTCTAATTCCATCAGCGCCAATGGTTTCCCGAACGATGCCACTTTAAACGAATCGATTCAGTTAGCTGCAAACCGCACCGTAAGCAGCAGCCGCAGCAAAGAGCGCTTAGATTCGTACATGGCCCGGCTAAACTACGGTTTTAAAGATAAATATTTCCTGGATTTAACCGCCCGCGCCGATGGGGCCAGCAAGTTTGGCGCGAACCATAAATACGGCTTTTTCCCATCGGCGGCGGCTTCGTGGCGCTTAATGGAAGAAAGTTTTATGGAAAACCTGACCTTTATCAGTGACCTGAAATTACGGGCCAGCTACGGCATAACCGGTAACGCGGGCGCCATTAGTGCTTACCAGTCGCTGGCCACGGTAAGCTCCGGCGCCGGCTACGCCTTTAACCATTTATATTTATTTGGTATCAGCCCCACCCGCATTCCTAACCCGGATTTACGCTGGGAAAAATCAACGCAAGCCGATATTGGCCTGGACGTGAGTTTCTGGAACAACCGCCTGAACCTGGTAGTGGATGTGTATAAAAAACGGACCGATGATTTACTGTACGTGCAAGGCTTGCCTTTATCCTCGGGCTATTCTTCTATAACCGGTAATTTTGCCGGACTCGAAAACAAAGGCATTGAAGTAGCAACCAACGTGGTGCTCCTGGATGGACCGGTGCAATGGGATATTTCCGGAAATATTAGCGCCAACCGCAACAAAGTGCTTTCGCTGGATGGCGGCACTACCCAGGAACGTTTTGTAAGCTCATATACCATTTTAAAAGTAGGCGAACCGCTAGGCTTGTTTAAAACTTATGTTTTTGACGGCATTTACCAAAGCGGCGATGCCATTATTCCGGGTTCCGACGGCCGGGTAGGGGGTGTAAAGGTAAAAGACCTGAACAACGATGGCAGCATTACCGCCGATGACCAAACCATTACCGGTAATCCCAACCCGAATATAATATTTGGCTTCTCCACGAACCTCCGCTACAAAAAATTTGATTTAAGTGCTTTCTTCTCGGGCTCGCAGGGCAACGATATTTATAACCTGAGCCGCTATACCTTTGAGAACCCGCTGGGAGCGCGCAATGTACTGGCCACTTTAGCTGACCGCTGGTCGCCGAGTAACCCCAGCAATGAGTATGTCAGCGGCTTTCAGGGAGGGCGTAACCCCATTTCGGACCGCTTTGTAGAAGATGGCTCGTATGTAAGGTGCAAAAACCTGACCCTAGGCTATACGCTGCCTTCCTTTAAATATTTGTCGAATGCCCGTATATACCTGAGCGGCAATAATTTGTTTACCCTAACTAAATACAGCGGCTTCGACCCCGAAGTAAACTCTTTTGGTAATTCCAATACACTTATCGGCATCGATAATCTGGTGTACCCGGCGGCCCGCACGTTTATTGGCGGCGTTCAGCTTACCTTCTAAGTTAATCAGGTATAAATTATAGTATAAATCTAATCAGAGATGAAAAAATATATATTAATTACGGGTTTAGCAAGTTTGCTTTTAATTTCTTTGCCGGGCTGTGACCTGGAAGAAACCCCGTATTCTTCTATTTTTACCGACCAATTTTATAAAACGGCGCAGGATGCCGAAGCGGCTATTGCAGCGGTTTACGATCAACACGCAAATTTATACGCTGGTCCTGCTACGTTACTTGCTTCCGATTTCAGTGCAGACCAGATTTACCCACGGGCTGTAGTGGGCCGCAACACGCTTACGTTATTTAACTACGACCCCAATTATACCACCCAGAAAAGTTTTAGCCGCACCAACGAGTCGCCGTTGTACATCTGGCAGGCGGCTTATGCCGGAATTGAAAAAGCCAATTGGGTTTTGGAAAAAGTGCCGGGAGTAGTAATGGCCGAAGATCGGAAAAAAGAAATATTGGGCGAAGCTTACTTTTTGCGCGCTTACTTTAATTGGATGCTGACGAAAAATTTCGGTGATATCGTGATAAAAACCAAAGCCAGCACCTCTATCTCGGAATCTATTGTGGGCAAAAGCGCCAAAGCCGATGTTTATAAACAAATATACGCTGATCTAAACCAAGCCGAAGCTAATTTGAATTTTTATTCCGCTGCGCTAGTAAAAGGACGGCCCTCGAAAGAAGTAGCCCAGGCATTGTACGCCAAAGCCGCTTTGTACAACGAAGATTGGGCACTTGCCTTACAAAAAGCCCAGGCCGTGCTGGCTTCCGGCAAATATTCCTTAATGCCCGAAATAAAAGATGTCTTTAACGTAGCCAAGGAAGACCAGGCCCGCCAGGAGAATATGTGGGCTTTCGAATCCGAAAGTACCAACCCCGGCCGCACCTCCCAATTAGGATCGTTGTACGGACCCAAAAACAGCGAGAGTCCGGAGTATGGCAAAAGTTCGTTTGGTTCGGCTTTTGTTTATCCTTTTTTTTATAACTCATTTGCCGAAAACGATAAACGCAAAGAATTAATGGCCACCAGCTATACCAAAGCTAATGGCCAGGTAGTACTCCAGAAAGATATTACACCCATTACCCCGTTAGGCATTCTGGTCAAAAAATTCCAGGACCCTAATTCGGTAGGAGGTTTGTATGCCGTGAATATTCCTATTATTCGATTGGCCGATGTTTACCTGATTGCCGCGGAAGCCGAAGCGCGGGTAAATGGGCCAACCACGCTCGCTTACAGCTTTATTAATGCGGTACGCGACCGGGCTGGATTGGATGATTTAACCTCGGGTTTAGGCAGGGAAACTTTTATTGATGCCGTGTTGCAGGAGCGTTCCTGGGAGTTATTTGGGGAAGGTGACCGCTGGTACGATTTAACCCGAACCGGCAAATTCCTGACCGTTATTCCGGCTGCTGTGAACGATGTTTTCCCGATACGGACGCCCATGGCCAAACACAAATATTTTCCCATTCCGCTCGACGAAATTAATGCCAACCCCAAACTGGAACAAGCGCCGGAGTGGAAATAAATTATTCAAAAAGGTAAACTCGCTTCTCAGAGCTAATGGCTATAACTAAGATATCTGGTTTAGGAAGATTACTGGCTGGCCTGCGGTGGGGCTTAGGGATATTAATTTTTACGCCGCTGGTAGTGTCCGGACAGAATAAAATAAATTACAACCGGCCCCTGGTTAACCAGACTGGGTATAATTTAAACGAAGCCAAGCGATTTGTTTTACCATATGCCCCCGATGGTTTAGCATTTGCTTTAATTAAAGCGGCTGATTCTTTAGTGGCAGCGCCGAAGCCTCTTTATATCGGAAAAATAAATAACCAGGCTGGGGAATTTACCGCTTTTAACCCGAATAAAGCCGGGGAGCAGTATGTTATTCGGGTGGCCGGCTATAAACCTTCCATGCCGTTCTGGGTTGCCGACCATTTGTTAGAGAAATTATCGAGTAAGTTGGCCTACCAGTTTTTCATAGATGTGCGGGGTTCCGAAGATCCGGTGCACTCGAATGAAGCCAACGTGTATAGCGGCGGCCCATCGCGCGATGCCGGTGCTTATGGCCTGGAAGCAGTGTTTGAAACTTTGTTGTACGCTTCTAACCCGGCTTTATTCGACCGCTGGACGGAGGAAATGGGCAATAAGAAAACTGCTGACCTAATTGATTTAATCTTGTGGCATGCCGAGTTTGCGTACCACCACGTAGATTATAATGGCCCGGTAGCCAAGCGACACGGCACCTTGGGTTATAAAGGGCAGCCGCGCATGCAGTATGATTACTGGAATACCCTCGACCAACTGGCCCCGGTGCTGGCCGCGTATCATTCCTTTCTGAAACCGCATCTATCGCAGGAAAAATATCAGCAGTACCGGAAAGTATGCCTCGAAAAATGGACGGCTTACGACCGGCACAAAGTAGTACGCTACTGGACTGAAAGTGATAAATGGGTAGATATTGGGTTTCAGGAATTTAACGAAATGGGCAATGCGTTCGGACAATCGGTGTTCAGTAATTTGTTTATGTACTTAAGCGAGCAACAGGAACCCGACGGTAAGCCCGAACAGTTTTTAAAGTGGGCCCAGGAAAGTGCCACCGATATTATTCAGAACTGGGATTTTAATAACCCGAGGCACACGTGGTGGATCCGGAACGCCGAACACATTACCCCACAGGCCCTGGCTTTCTTTTTACTAGTAGCCCCCGATAAAGCGCCGGCCGGCACCAAAGAAAAATTAATGGCCTGGCGCGATCACATGCAGGCTAAAACCGCGAACCTCTGGCACTACCGGGTGCACAGCGAAACCGAATGGGCACATCCCAAAACCAAAGAACTAGGCGGCGCACCGGCTTTAGGCGGTTCTATGTTTGCGGTTAGCCACTTGCTGCAAGACCCCGAATTACGGAAAAAAGGCTGGTCGCAGGTAGATTTTGTGTTTGGCGCCAATCCGCTGGGCACGCACCTGAGCAACAAGAGTCCCGAAAGAGTAGCCATTAATGGGTATTGGGAAGGCGTAGAAAAAGGGTGGCCCTGGGCTTACACGCACGGCTACGGCCAACTGGGCAAAGTACGCGGAACTTTAGACGGTACACCTTTAGACTACCATTTCCCCAGAGAAAATAAAAGCCCGGTTGTAACCGCCTCCGCCGAACCTGTCCCGCAAATTATGAACGGCTCTTACGCAACCGAAGGCTGGGCTATTTCTAATCGGGGCTGGATGGCAACCGTTACTTTCGCTACCCTTGGTTCGCATGAAATTCGGCATTTAGATAAAAAAGGTAAAAAAGTAATAGAGACCGCCAGGGCCAACGAAGAGGTAATTATTGAATTAAAGGCCGCCTTAAACCAGGATTGGCAAAAGCCTGAATCGGCTTGGGTAGAAGTGGCCGTGGATGAGCAGCCGTTTGTGAAAGTGCCGGTAACGGAAACCGGGCCTAATACCGGCGTTTTCAGGGCAGTTTATAAAGTGGGCGGTAAAGCTAATTTAACGGCTAAGTACGGCTATCTCGGGTTCGATAAAAAAGCCCGGCTGGCTATCCGGTAGCAGCGCACTATAAATTATTATAAAATATAAATAGTTGATAAAAAACTTCTGATATGAGCCACCTGCTTTATAAAAAGAGTTTCCTGTTCTGTAGTTCGCTGGTTATTTTATCCGTGTTAACCTTGCTGGTTATGCGCTGCAGTGCCCCCCAGGGTCAATCGACAGCTAAAGATAAACTTGAGCTAGCCGGCAGCAGAGTAGGCTTAACCTGGCAAAAGAACGAACAGGGCTGGCAGGTGCAGCGGGCGCAGGTAGCCCAAGGCAATAGTTGGCTGGATGCAGGTATCCCCTCCGGCGAGTATACCTTGCTTTATTCACCGGCTAAGCCCGACAGTACCCCGGTTAAAATTATGCACAACGGAAAGGAAGTTAATTTTCCCGAGCCTGATTTTAAGTATATCCGTCCCACCTGGCTCAAAGCTACCAGTCCGGTGGCCATGAACACTGCCGGCGAAGCTTTTCATTTCTTTCCGGCCAACGGACAAGCCGGGGCAAACAAGCAGGTAACTTTTACCCACGAAACTCCGGTAGCAGCCGTGCAGGCTAATTGGTCGCTCGACGATAAATACCCTTCGGATGTAGTGGTGCAATTAACCCTTACGGCTAAAAAAGACGGCTATTTCTCGCTGGCAACTCCCACTCTTGCTTCTTTAGAACAAAAGGCTTTAGCCTGGGGCATCCTGCCGGGCTACTTTCAGGGAAAGGAACTGCAAAAGAATTTTGTTTTGGCTTATGCTTACGGCCAGGGCATTCCGGATAAACCCGTGGTGGTGCGCGAACGAACCGCTACTACCTTATCGCCAATTTTAAGTTCGGCAGCTGGGGTTACCATGGCGGTTATTGCGAATCCGGGGGTAGGGCGCGACCCCTGGGAAAAAGACCATAACACCCACAAACTTTGGCAACTGGGCTTATCGCTGATGAACCGGAAATCGGAACTGACGCCGACGCTTTACCACCCGGTGCTGGGCGAAAAAGGCTCCCGCCTGCAAGCCGGCGAAAAAATAACCTATGGCTTCCGTTACACACTGCAGGCTGCCGATTGGTTTACCGTGTACAAACATGCAATTTATGATATTTACCGGTTCTCCGATTTCCTCGCTTTAAAGAAAACAAAACAATCGCTGACCGACCGGCTGTTGGCCATGCACCGCTACGTCATCAACGATAAAACCTCGCTGTGGAATGTCGAAGATTTTGAAGGGGCTAAAATAGGGGCGCAGTCTTATTTAGGCGGAGTGGTAGGCTCGGATAAAGATGCCATGAAGAATTCCGACTACGGGGCCATGTGGATGCTGGCCAGCGCGACCGATGATCCGATTTTGCAGAAAACCCGTTTGCCTTTTGCGCGCAATTTTAAACTGAAACAGCAGGAAATTGCCCCTGGTTTTTTTCAGGGGGCGGCCGTGGGGCAATATTATTTAGCCAAGAGCAAGCGGTTTACCGAAGAATGGGGTTCGCACGTGGAGCCCATCAGCCTCACGTATTATACCATGCTGGACTTAGGCAATATTCTATTATTTAACCCGCAGGACAAAGAATTGCGGGAGCGGCTGCGCTTAGGGGCGGAGCGCTTACTGACCTGGCAAAAACCGGCGGGCAACTGGGAAGTGGCTTACGACCGCAACACCAAACAACCTGTTTACACCGATTTAACCGATTTACGTCCAACTTTCTACGGTCTGATAGTGGCTTACCGCATGTTAGGCGACCAGAAATATTTAGATGCGGCTGTACGCGGGGCGGATTGGTTTATCCAAAATGCGGTGCGTAAAGCCCACTTTACCGGCGTGTGCGGTGATGTTCGCTTTGTAAACGATTTCGCCACCGGCCAGAGCGCCCAAGCCTTATTAGATTTATTTGATATAACGAAAGAAGAACGCTTTAAAACCAGCGCTATCGAAGCCGCCCGTATTTATACTGCTTCTATTTACACCCACCCCATTCCGACTACCCAAACCAAGCTGGTAAAAGGAGAAGAACGTAAAGATTGGCAAATCAGCCAGGTAGGCCTGAGTTTTGAGCACGGCGGCGCTATTGGATCGGCTACGGGCAATGGCCCTATTCCGCTGGCCAGCCACGCCGGACTGTTTTTACGCATCAGCCAACTTACCGGTGAACCGCTTTACCGCGATATGGCTCGTGCGGCTGCTTTAGGACGAGATGCCTTTGTAAACCCCCAGACCAGCGTTGCCTCTTACTACTGGCGTACCATGGATGCCGGGTCCGGGCCGTTTCCGCACCATGCCTGGTGGCAAATTGGCTGGATTACTGATTATCTGCTTTCCGAAGCTAGTTTGCGTTCCGGAAATAAAATTTCTTTCCCGCGGGGCTTTATTACCCCCAAAGTAGGTCCGCACCAGTCTTATGGCTTCGCGCCGGGTACCATATTTAACCAAAAAGCCAATTTGGTTTTACATGATGGTTTGGTAAATGCCGGTAACCCCAATGTCGATTACATCAGTGCTTTGGCGCCGGATAAAAACCGGTTGTATATTGCTTTCTTAAATAATCAGGCAGAATCGGTTTCTATTCAGCCGCAACTGAATGCGGGTAAGCTCATCCTAAACAAAAAAGTAAACTTTAAAGCTGCCTCAGTTATAACTCCTTCGGGCGAAACTAACACCCTGGCAAATCCGCAAAATATATCGCTTCAAATACCGGCTTTTAGTCTTTCTGTTTTGGCCTTAGACTTCGAAACGGTTAAATAATCCTTATGAATTCCACCATCGACACCACCGTCATATTTGTTTTTTCGGCCTTTGTCATGTGCATTGGTTTATTGTTTGCCCGCACCGGCCGCAACATGAAATCGTTTTTTGCCGGCGGCGAAGCGGTGCCCTGGTTTATTGGCGGCTTATCGTTGTTTATGAGTTTTTTCTCAGCGGGTACGTTTGTGGCCTGGGGTTCTATTGCTTATAAATACGGCTGGGTGGCCATTACCATTCAGTGGACCATGTGCATTGGCGGCTTGGTAACCGGGTTATTTTTAGCGCCGCGCTGGAAAGCCACCGGCGCATTAACCGCCGCTGAATTTATTAAAGAACGATTGGGCAGCACCGTGCAGAAAAGCTTTATCTATATTTTTATGCTGGTTTCGCTGTTCATCAAAGGTTCGGTGCTGTACCCGGTGGCAAAACTAGTAAGCTCGTCGTTGGGTTATCCGCTGGTTCCCAGTACCATTGTGTTGGGCATATTTATGATTGCCTACACCGCGGTGGGTGGCTTATGGGCCGTAATGGTAACCGATATTCTGCAATTTATTATTCTCACGGCGGCCGTTTTAATTATTCTGCCCCTGGCCTTTAATGCGGCGGGTGGCGCCAGTAATTTTCAGGCGCAGGCGCCAGATGGTTTTTTCGATTTGCTCAACGGCGAATATACGTTAGGGTTTATTTTGGCTTTTGCCTTGTACCATATATTCTACATTGGCGGCAACTGGACTTTTGTGCAGCGCTATACCAGCGTCGATAGTCCCAAATCCGCGAAAAAAGTAGCCTTTCTGTTTGCCGGCTTGTATTTAATCAGCCCGATTTTATGGATGCTGCCGCCCATGATTTACAAAACCATCAACCCCGATTTACAAGGCCTCGATACCGAAAACGCTTACCTCTATATCTGTAAACTGGTGCTGCCGCCAGGCTTGATGGGCTTAATGCTAACGGGTATGTATTTTTCTACCTCGGCTTCGGCCAATACTACCCTCAACGTGGTGTCGGCTATTTTCACCAACGATATTTACAAAGGCATCATCAACCCGCAGGCTTCCGACCAGAAATTGATGAAAGTGGCCCGGAACTCGTCTTGGTTATTTGGCTTGGGCATGATACTAATTGCTTTGGCGGTGCCTTACATAGGCGGGATGGTAGAAGTTGTGTTGAGCGTGGGTGCTATTACCGGCGGACCTTTACTGGCGCCACCCATCTGGGCTTTGTTCTCGAAACGCTTAACCGGTAAAGCCACCTTGTATATTACCGGCATCAGCTTAGGCGTAAACTTAATTTTTAAAATATTGCTGCCGCTCTTCACCGGTTTAAAATTATCGCGCGGCGAAGAAATGATATTGGGCGTAGGCCTGCCTTTCCTGATGCTGATCGCCTACGAAGTCTGGGCGGCTTCGCGCCAAAATGTTAGTCAGCAGCACCTCGATTACGTAGCCGCCAAAGCCGTGCGCAAAGCCGAATTTATGGCAGCCAATCCGGAAGAAGCCTTGTTTATCCGGAAGCAAAACCACTTTGGCTTACGCGTTATTGCGTTTGCGCTGGCCTTTACCGCGCTGCTATTATTTATATTAAGTTTTCTGACAACTTCGGGGGCGGTACTGGTGGCCTGCATTGCTTTGGGCATTTTATTATTGGCCTATATTCCGTGGCGTGCCGCCCAGCGCATCAATGTCGCGGCTGTTCCTTTCGAAAATGCTAGCCATTAAAATATCATGAAAATATTTAGCTTCCTGTTTTTCTGTTGCGGCTTGATTTTTTCGGTCCAAAAAGGACTGGCGCAGTTGCCAAGTACCGGCGAAGAGCAATTATCGCTCAACGGCAAGTGGGCTTTTAAAACCGACCCGAATAATCTGGGCGAAGACCAGCAATGGTTTACTGCCAGCTACCCAGCTTTGGGCTGGGATAAAATGGAAGTGCCCGGCAACTGGGATACCCACAACAAATACGCCCACTACGCCGGCAAAGGCTGGTACCGCCAGGAAATAAACGTGCCCGCGAATTGGCAAGGCAAAACCATCCGGCTGCATTTCGAGGCCGTTTACCACGATGCCAAAGTTTGGCTGAACGGCAAATTATTAGGCGAGAGCCACAGCGGGTTTTTCCCGTTTGAGTTTGATGTAACCAAAGCTATAAAATACGGCGGTAAAAATACCTTAGTAGTGGTGGCCGATAATACCTTTAAACGGGGCGCTACCTGGAACTGGGGCGGCATCCGCAGGCCGGTTACTATTTACATCAACAACCCGGTACGAATAGAACAGGCGCACGTGCTGGCAACGCCGGATTTAAAAAATAATACCGCCAGCTTAAACGTAAAGCTGCAACTGCGCAACACTAGCAATTCGCCTCAAAATATTAAAGCCGAAGTAACACTTTCGGATAAGAACGGCCTGGTAAAATCAGCGAAGCTAGACCAGAAACTAGCCTTGTCGGTTACTTTGCCGCCCAATAGTACTACGCCTTATACCCTCCAGACTACTTTGCCGAAAGCGCAGGTACACTTATGGCATTTCGACGACCCGTACCTCTACAACCTGGAAGTAAAAATGACGCAGGAGAATATGACGCAGCACCAGGTAAAAGACCGGTTTGGCATTCGGAAACTGGAAGTAGATGGCCTTAAGGTAAAATTAAACGGCGAAGAAGTACGACTGATGGGCTACAACTGGGTACCCGACGACCGTACCACCGGCAACACTTTACCCGCCTGGCGCTACAAAGCCGATATTGATTTAATGAAAAAAGCCGGCGCCAACATGACCCGCCTGTCGCATTTGCCTTTGCCCAAAGAAGTACTCGATTACATTGATGAAAAAGGCATATTGGTGTTCAGCGAAATTCCGTTGTGGGGCCAGGATGCGTTGGTAGATGCGAATAATCCTTTGCCCAAACAATGGCTGAAGCAACTGGTACATTCGCAGTTTAACCATCCGTCGGTGATAGGCTGGTGCGTGGGCAACGAAATTGGGTATATCGGGGCAAATCCGGGCGTGATGGCCTACGTGGAGTCGGCGATTAGTTACGTGAAAAAAGAGCTGGATAATTCGCGGTTAGTGGTGTACGTGAGCCATTCGGCCGATAACCAGAAAACCGACCCGGTGCAGTTCTCCGATATGATATTATTTAATAAGTACAACGATTTAGGCAAGCAGGCCGACAAAGGATACGGAAATCATCCGGGTAAACCCATGTTTTACTCGGAGTATGGGTATAATTTAACCAACGAAAATTTAAACCTCGGGGTAATCGACGCCAAGGGCATGCTCAACAGCATCCGTAACCGCGAATATTTAATGGGCGCCTCGCTCTGGACCTTTAACGATTACCGTAGCGCCTGGCAGGCTCACGCCGCCTGGAATACCGCTCCTACCGGCAACCGCTCCTGGGGCATCGTCAACGTGTTCCGGCAAAAGAAAAGAGCTTACGAAGCTTTCCGGAAGGAATATGCGCCCCTAAAAAAACTAACCGTGCAACACGCCGGCCAACTTACACCAGGCCGCTCCGTGAAAACCGCCGTTCGGCTGCAGCCCCGCGAAATATTAGATTTACCGGCCTATACGCTCCGGAATTACAAGCTGGTGTGGGAAGCGCAGGACACGCACGGGAAAGTAGTACAGAGCGGGTTTAATATTTTGCCGGTGATAAAGCCCGGCGACAAAACAGTGGTATCAAATATTAACTGGAAGGTGCCCGCGCAAAATCCCGGCGCGTTAAAAGTTACCTTGCTTTCTCCAACCGGCTACGACGTGTACGATACCTTAGTCTATCTGCAAAAACCGGCAGCTCCTAAAATTAAACAAATTATTCCGGGCGAAAATGGCGTGCGCGTCTTGTTCGAGAAAAATCCTGCCGCCGAATATTACGTGGTGCGGTACGGTAAAAATGACCTGAGTAGCCGCAGCGATACCACCATTAACCATTACCTCGATATTAAGAAACTTGACAAAGACCAGGTTTACCAATTTGCGGTGGCGGGTATTAATAATTTAGGAGAGGGAGCCCCATCGGAACCGGTAAAAAGTACACCTAAAACAGATTTATTACCACCGGTTATCTGGTACACCGAAGCCGCCGACAGCAGCTTTTTTATCGGGTACGGCTACGAGAATTTCGATTATTTGTACACCATTCAGTACGGAACCGATTTAAACAATCCGGCTAAGACCAAGACCTTGCAGGTAACTACCCGCGGTTTGTGTCGGGTACCCAACGTCGCTAATGGCCAACCCATTCAATTCCGGATGAAGCGCACCGTGCAGCAATACGTGGAAAGCGGCTGGTCCGAAATTTATACCGTCACACCCGATGGCAATGGACCCAAGCAAACGCCCCCGGTTAAAAGTGTGAGCCGGTTAGGCGAGGAGGCGATAATCGGCATCGTGCCCGTTCCCAAAGCTACTGGTTACGAGGTAAGTTACCAGGAGAATGATATCAATAAAAGGGTGAAAATTAATAGTGCGCAAGCCGATTACCTGGTGGTACAAAACCTGAAAAAAGGCCGTTCCTATAATTTTTCGGTAACGGCTATATCCCAAAACAATAATTCAAAAGAGGCTGCCCCAGCCGGCAAGCTTACCACCTCTACCCAGCAATAATGCGATTACTTAAAAGTTTTGATTTTTGTTTACCAAACCGAAGTAGCTGTTTGTCTTTCTTCTTTAGCTGTAAGGCCTTCGCTGTAAAATTAATTTTATTATGCTTGTTGTTAATTGGCTTTAGCTATAGTGGCTTACAGGCGCAGCCGGGAAATAAATTACCGGCAATTATTCAAGTAAAGCGGAAAGCTTACGAATTAAATATTCAACCCGCTGGGTTTAAATATGCTTTTAAAGTTAAAGGAAAAGAAATAGCCGGATTTCACCCGGTTTCTGGTTTGCGCTTTTCGGCGGCTGGCGATACGGTGTTGTACGATGCGGTTTCGACGCGTATTATTTCTAAGAGTCAGGACTTACTCCGGTTGGCAGTAACCAACACCAAAGGGAATAAGGCCGAAGTAAACGTTTATTTATCGGATGAATACCTGAATATTAAAGTAAAACCTGAAGCAGGAGCGAGCTATGCTGTAACAAGTCAGCCGCAATTTGTAATAGATATTCGCACCGCCCCCGTTCAGCCGGCCTATGGCTTAGGCGACCACGGTGGTTATGGCCCAAGTACCAACGTGTTTGGTTTTGCGGATAACCGCTTTCTGAACACCGATAACGGGCTCCGCTTTGTTTCGAGTTTTGCCATTTTCCCGGCTCAGGGTTTAGGGCAGGTAATATTTGAAAACGGACATAAGCGGATTGGCCTGAATTCAGCCGAGAATAAAATGGGCGCCGCTAAAGTCTCCGGAATAAACGCCTATTATTTTTTCGGTCCGCCGGCAACAATTTATAAAAACTATGCCCAGGTAAAAGCAAAAGAAGGGTACCCCGATTTAAAACCTAAGTACGACTTTTTTGAATTAGGATACGAAGCCTTCGGCTCGCTGGGCTGGAACACTTATCAGGCTTCGGTACAAAAAGATTTAGAGACTTACCTACAAAAAGGTTACTACCTGAACTGGGCTGTGGTGGGTTCGGGCTTCTGGAAAGGCGAGCGCAAAAAGCCGGAAGAAGGCAGCACCAACAGCTTTGGTATTTGGGACGATATTGCCGAACCCGGCCGGAAAGATGGTTTGCCTAATCCGCGCTACCCCGATGTAGCTACTTTTAAAGCCTTCTTACAGCAAAACCACATTAATTTATTACTCGGTTTGCGCACAAATTTTAAAGCGCCTAAAGATGCTGGCGGTTTTTATAACCCCACCAACAACGGTCCTTTTCCGCTCGAAGGTTTGCAGCAAAATTATTATGTAGCTGATGCGCAAAGTAAACCCATCCCATATAAAGTTAATTTTCCGCAGGGCAATATTTATATTCTGAACCCAGATAAGCCGGCGGCGGTGCAATGGTTTGCTGATGGCTTTCGAAAATGGGGTGTGCAAGGCTACAAAGAAGACATGATGCTGCACGACGGCATTAAGCTGAACAATGATGCCAAACTGAACAAAGTAAATGAACATTTAATGAAGCAGGGCAACCTGGTGATGGTGCGTAATTCGGCTTTTTCGGTGCCCGGCGATATAATTCGGTTGGAAGATACCAAACACGGTTTCGACCAGGACCGGCCGGTAATTAATATGTTAAACTATGCGGCCAGCGGCGCGCCCAACGTGTACCCCGATATTGTAGCGGGTAAATATTTAACCTTGCCGCTCACTGAAGACCAGAAGAAATATTTCGTCCGGAATGCCATGTTCAGCGCGGTGAGTCCGGCCATGTCGGTGGGGTTGGGGCCTTGGCATATGGAAAATCCGGCCTACGAAGCAGCGGTTAAAAAAGCCTGCAATTGGCACAACCAACTGGCGCCTTATATTTATAGCGCGGCCGTAGATGCCTTTGAAACCGGTTACCCCACCACGCTTACGCCACTGCCCATTGCTTTCCCGCACGATACAGCTACTTATAATTTAGCTACTAAAACCAAGCGGCAATATGCCTGGCTCTTGGGTCCGTCTTTGCTCGTAACGCCCGCCTATGGCAACGATTACGCTACCGTCGAGCGCCGGTCCGTGTATTTGCCCGCCGGCACCTGGCAGGATCTGGAATCCGGCGAAATATTCCGGGGACCAACTACTTTAAAAAATTATGCCTTTCCGATAAACAAAATACCGGCTTTTGTAGGCGGCCAAGGCGTGCTGGTTAAAAAAGAGCAGACTGATTTATACGCAACAGTTTTTGCTTTAATGCCCCGGGCCAGCACTTACCGGTTTACTTACCCCGATGGAAACGCGCGTTCGCTAATCAACCGAAAAACTACCAACTGGCAGCCCGATAAAGTTCAGGTACAGGACATCACCGCGGGTCGCACCGTTCAGGCCGAATATTTAGCAAAAGACCGGGCCCTGAAATTTAAAATAGAAGCCGGGCACGATTACGAAATTAGCAGCAGCCGGCCGGAAAAAGGTAAATACCATACCCCGGTAAATATTACAAAAGAATAAACAAGAGATAAGAGGAGAGAACTAGTTCAGGAAATAGCGTATGCAGAAAGAAACATTTGTAGCGGCCCGGAAACCCAGAACCGAGAACCTGGCGGCGGATTTAATAATAGTAGGCGGCGGATTGGCCGGTACCTGTGCGGCCATTACGGCGGCCCGCGCCGGCATAAAAGTAATATTAGTGCAGGATCGGCCCGTGTTGGGCGGTAATGCTTCCAGCGAAGTGCGGTTATGGGTGTTGGGTGCCACCTCGCACATGGGCAACAACAACCGCTGGGCGCGCGAAGGGGGCGTCATCGACGAAATATTAGTGGAAAACCTTTACCGGAATCCCGAAGGGAACACGATAATTTTTGATACCATTCTGCTCGAAAAAGTTACCGAAGAACCCAATATTCGCCTGTTACTAAATACCTCGGTTTACCAGATTGACAAAGCGCAGGAAGAAAAAATAGAAAAAGTCTGGGCTTTCTGCAGCCAGAATTCTACCCAATATGAGCTCGCGGCGCCTTGGTTTTGCGATGCCTCCGGCGACGGTATCATGGCTTTTTCGGCGGGAGCGGCTTTCCGGATGGGCGCGGAATCGCAGGAAGAGTTAGGTGAGAAATTTGCACCTAGCTCAGAATACGGCGAGCTACTGGGCCATACCATTTATTTTTATACGAAAGATACCGGACGGCCGGTCCGGTTTGTGCCGCCCAGTTATGCCTTGCAGGATATTACCCAAATTCCGCGGTACAAAAGCTTTAATGCCAGCGATTTTGGCTGCCGGCTTTGGTGGATAGAATACGGCGGCCGCCTGGATACGGTACACGAAACCGAAAAGATTAAGTGGGAACTCTGGAAAGTGGTTTACGGGGTTTGGAACTTCATTAAAAATTCGGGCAATTTTCCGGAGGCCGAAAACCTGACGCTGGAGTGGGTGGGCAATATTCCGGGCAAGCGCGAAAGCCGCCGTTTTGAAGGCGAATACATGCTGCACCAGCAAGATATTGTGGAGCAAAAAACTTTTCCGGATGCGGTGGCTTACGGCGGCTGGTCGATTGATTTACACCCGGCCGATGGTGTTTTCAGTGAGAAGCCCGGTTGCAACCAGTGGCACGGCAAAGGCATTTACCAGATTCCGTTCCGGTGCTTTTACAGCCGCAATATTTCTAATTTATTGTTGGCGGGCCGCATTATCAGTGCCTCGCACGTGGCGTTTGGTTCTTCAAGAGTTATGGGTACGTGTGCGCACGGCGGACAAGCCGTAGGGATGGCGGCGGCTCTGGCCGTAAAAAACAACTGGTCGCTGGCCCAACTAAACGAACCACAAAACATACATATACTTCAGCAGGAACTGCTCAAAACCGGCCATCATATTCCAGGTTTAAAATTCGAGACGAAAGAAAACCTGGTTAACGCTGCCAAAATATCGGCTTCCAGTGCGTTTGTTTTAAAAGAAATTCCTTTTAACGGCCCC
Source organism: Adhaeribacter rhizoryzae (assembly GCF_008629685.1). Classification (GTDB taxonomy): domain Bacteria; phylum Bacteroidota; class Bacteroidia; order Cytophagales; family Hymenobacteraceae; genus Adhaeribacter; species Adhaeribacter rhizoryzae. Next base: position 59,792 of record NZ_VWSF01000031.1, read on the forward strand.
TGGATAAACCTGGAATATTCGGCGGCCCAAATGCTGCCGGTAGCCGCTGGTAAACTGCCGGGCCTAACGCTGCAGGTAAAAGCAGAAACGGCCACGACGCTCCAGGTGGAATTGCGCATCAGCAGCAAACCTTATAATTATACCCCGGATGTAACGTTGCTACAAAAAGAAATTAAATTAGCCGAAGGCGAGCAAAATATTTATTTAGATTTTGATTACGAAGCGGACCAACCCCGCTACGTTTTTATTACGCTCCTGAAGCACGATGCCGTAGCCGTAAAAGGCAGCGAGCAGCGTCTAACTGGTGTCCTAACTGTATTCAACAAAATAAATAAAGCGGTTTCGAACTACGGCAAGCAAACCCCGCCCGCCGAAATTGGTGTAGATGAATTTGAATTCTGGTGCCCGCACCGCCGACCCGCCGGCCACAATTTTGGTCTGCGCTTAGATGCGGGTATCGCTTTATTTTCACCGGAGAATATTAAAAACGGTATTTTCCGGCCTACCACCAGCCCCAATGCCTGGCTACCGGCTGCCGATGATGTAAATGCCAAGCTCTACCTGGAGTGGGAACAACCCCAAACCGTAAACGAAATAATTCTCGCTTTCGATACCGATTACGATCACCCCATGGAGTCGTCTTTGATGGGGCACCCGGAATACCAGATTCCTTTCTGCGTGCAGCATTACAAATTATGCAACGACAAAGGTGAATTAATCCGGGAGGTACGAAATAATCACCAGACAATTAATAAGATAGTGCTGGATGCGCCTATCCGGACTTCTAGGCTAGTAATCGAACCCAAACATCCGTCGGCGAATGTGCCGGCGGCAATATTTGAAGTACAGGTATATTAAGAGGAAGCTTGGTTTAGGTTAAGCTATAACTTTACTCTCATGCGGAATTTACTTATAATAGGCTTTTAAATGCAAGTAAAAAAGGAATGGCTTTAACTAAGCATTTGTTTTGGTTTTGAAATTGTTTGATAATTTCTTTTGGGGTAGTTTTATTGACTGGCTACACCTTATATTGTAAGCTTCTCTAATAATAGAACTATTAAGATGGGAAAGATTTAATCTTTACACATCAGTTAATAATGTGAATAGCCTTAAATCAAGAACTTGTTTAGAGTTTTAGAACTACCTGGCTTGTAGCCCACCGGTGTCCGGAGTCCATCATGATTAATATGAGATAGAGTTAGTCTTAAGAGCTATGTGCTTTACTACAAGAAGCTGGCATCTAAACAGAAGGTTTATTTTTTAAATGCTGATGCCGTCTTTGATGCACTGCATTTTAGAAGTTTATGTGCTCAAATGAAAATAGAAGCCAATATTGCTTTTAATCCTAGGAACAACGCAGCCCAACAGGAATATAGCTACTTTGATGAGCAGCTTTTCAAACGTAGAAACGTGATTGAGCGGGCAAATTCCTGGCTGGATAGATTTAAAGCCTTACTCGTCCGTTTCGAAACAAGGGCCCTTCACTGGTTTATGCTCCTTTGAATTGCTTTCTCCGTCTTATTTATTCGCAAAATCAACTTAAAGCTAAATCAAAGATTAAACAGGTAATAAAGGTAAAGTGAGCAGTAGGACACAAAGAGACAATTTGTTCACTATGGCAAAACCGGTAGACAGCTCAATTCTTTTTCGCCACTGCCAAGCTATTACTTTCTGTATAGAGGTGCCAGTAAGCGCCTGAAATAAAATTTTCATAAAAACTTTTGGCCAAAGAATATATACTAGCACCTTCAAGAGTTTTCTATATTGGTGTTAATGTTAATTCTACTTAACATAATATTTAAAATTAAAAACAAAAGATATCTTTATATATTGGAAGGTTCCTGAAAATACTTTACAGGTTAAACGGTTAAAGTACTATTTAAATTATTTACTATCTGGCTTGTATTGGTAAGGTTCTTTCTTCCATATTTTCGCCACCGCTTTTTTAGCGGA
>NZ_VWSF01000032.1 GCF_008629685.1 Adhaeribacter rhizoryzae
TTAGTGCAACTCACGCTGCTGGCTTTGTTTGCCGCTAGCAAGATAATGCTCTTGCACCTGGCTTCTAAACAGAAAGAAGCCGTGCCGCTGGCAGAAAGCTTTACCCGGCAAGAAGTCGCTTGTCTGCAGGCTTTACAAAAACGTTATGAAGGAAAAACAGCCAAGCAGCGGAATCCTTACCCCCAAGACTCTTTACAATGGTGCTACTGGATAATAGCCCGATTAGGCGGGTGGAAACCCCACGAAAAGCAGGCGGGGGTGATTACCCTTTTGCGCGGTTGGAATTACTTCCAGCATATCTTGCACGGGTGGACCCTGGCCCAAAAATTTGTGTCCTAATCGTAGCCCTAATTTAGGGAAGGTGCCCGGAGGGCGGAAGGGTTAAACTCATCAAGATGAAAAAAGCCGCACCGGCAAAAGTTAAAAATGCCGAAAAAGATACCACAGCATACCAAAGAACCCATAATAGACAACAAAGAACCTTTATCTTAAAATAATACCTGTTCAGCCTTCCTATGCAATATTGATTATAGGAATTGGTGTTATTCAGAAATTCTGTACTGAATTCTCCTTCTTTAATTAAAAATGCAAAGTTATACAGCCGCCACAAAGCCTTTGATGGCCGTTAATGTTTCGTGCGGGCGTTCAAACATACCCATGTGGCCGGTCTGATCCAGGAAAAGGGTATAAGAAGTTTTGGGCAAGTGGCACTGCTGCAACGTTTGCTCCAGGGTTACGGCCGCATCTTGTTTGCCCGCGATAAATAAGAAAGGAAAGTTAACTTCCGAAAGTATTTTTGTGCGATCTGGCCGGTCGCGCATGGCTTTAACAGTACCAATTATTGCTTCCGGGGCTACTTTTTTACCGGTTTGGGTTAGCTGCTGAATAGTTGCCTGCTTGCTCTGCCGGTTTCCTTCGTAAAATAAAGGAGCCACAAAGGTCTCCATAAATTTTTCTGCGCCGTGCTTTTGAATAAAATCGATGGTTTTATCCCGGTTTTCTTTTTTCTCGTCGGTATCGGGTAAGGCACTGGAATGAAACATAACCACTCCTGATAGTAATTCAGGATATTTTTCAGCAAAAGCCATAGCCGTATAGCCGCCCATCGAGTGCCCGATTAAAATACACTGGTTAATATTTAAGGATTGCAGCGCTTCCCGCACAAAAGCAGCATTATTATCCATCGAATATTTTTCCGGCTGATATGTGTTGTTCCCGTGGCCTGGTAAATCCAATAATATTACCCGGTAATCTTGCTGCAAGGGTTTCGTATATTCCAGCCATAGTTCTTTACTTTCCAGAAAACCGTGTAAAAATACCAATACCTTACCATTGCCACCCGAATCAATAATAGTCGAGGCATTTATTCTATCTTCCATGCGCTTAATAGTAGTTTTAAACAAAAGAGCCGGTAGTTTAGCGTAACTACCGGCTCTTTTTACTTTATCTTTTTAATTGAGGTTGTGCTTACACGCTAACAGGCTGCATAATCCATTGCCGGACGGTGCGTTCAATACTAACCGGGTCGATGCCGCATTCGCGGTGCAACTCCAGTTGGGTACCATGCTCAAATATTTCATCCGGAATACCTAAACGCTTAACCGGATTGGTATATTGGTTATCGGCCATAAACTCTAAAACGGCACTACCAAAGCCGCCGGGCAAGCAGCCATCTTCCAGGGTAATTATTTTATCGTACTTCTGGCAAATTTCGTGCAGCAGTTTTTCGTCTAAAGGTTTGGCAAAACGCATGTCGTAGTGGCCAATTTTAATATTTTCCTTTTTCAGGTTTTTGCAGACTTCTACAGCGTAGTTACCAATATGACCGATACTTAATATAGCTACTTCTTCACCTTCTTGCACCATACGGCCTGTGCCCACAGCAATCGGCTTCAGCGGGGTACGCCATTCGGGCATCACGCCTTCACCGCGCGGATAACGAATAGTAAACGGACCCATATCGGGTTGGCTGGCCGTAAACATTAAATTCCGCAGTTCCGCTTCGTTCATAGGTGCCGACACAACCATGTTGGGGATGCAGCGCATGAAGGCAATATCGTAATTACCGTGGTGCGTCGGGCCATCGGCGCCGGCAAAACCAGCTCTATCCAGGCAGAATACCACGTTTAAATCCTGCAAACATACATCGTGAATTACCTGATCGTAGCCGCGCTGCATAAACGTAGAATAAATATTGCAGAACGGAATTAAGCCTTGGGTAGCTAAACCCGCCGAAAAAGTAACGGCGTGCTGCTCGGCAATACCCACATCAAAAGCCCGGTCGGGCATAGCGGCCATCATAATATTTAAGGAGCAACCCGACGGCATAGCCGGCGTAACGCCCATTATTTTACTATTTTGCTGCGCCAGCTCTACCATGGTATGGCCAAAAACATCCTGGTACTTGGGCGGCTGTGGGGTATCGTGGTGTACTTTGTAAATTTCGCCGGTTATTTTATCGAAGGTGCCGGGTGCATGCCATTTGGTTTGGTCTTTTTCGGCTAAGGCAAAACCTTTACCTTTTACGGTAAGGCAATGCAATATTTTAGGCCCTGGTATGCCTTTTAAATCGTTTAGAACCGAAGTCAGGTGATTAATATCGTGGCCATCGATGGGGCCAAAATACCGGAACTTTAATGACTCGAATAAATTGCTTTGTTTCAGCAACGCAGACTTAATACCGCTTTCTACTTTAGAAGCAATTAATTGTGCATTAGGTCCAAACTTGCTGATTTTACCTAATACATTCCAAACTTCGTCGCGCAGCTTGTTATAAGTGCGGGAAGTGGTAATATCGGTTAAATATTCTTTCAGAGCTCCCACGTTCGGGTCGATGCTCATGCAATTATCGTTGAGCACCACCAATAAATTGGCGTTGGAAACGCCGGCGTGGTTCAGGGCTTCAAAAGCCATACCGCCCGTCATGGCACCATCGCCAATTACCGCAATGTGCTGCCGGTCTTGCTCGCCTTTGTACTGCGAAGCCACTGCCATACCCAAAGCCGCCGATATAGACGTAGAAGAATGCCCCACGCCAAAAGTATCGTACTCGCTTTCTTTCCGTTTCGGAAAACCCGATAAACCTTTGTATTTGCGGTTAGTATGAAACTGATCGCGGCGGCCGGTTAATATTTTGTGCCCGTAAGCCTGGTGGCCCACATCCCAAACCAGTTGGTCGTAAGGCGTATTAAAAATATAATGCAGGGCCACCGTTAATTCTACCACCCCCAGGCTAGCCCCAAAATGCCCGCCGTAGATAGAAACGTTATCGATAATATATTGCCGAAGTTCCTGGCTAACCTGCAGCAACTGCTCCTGGTTTAATTTGCGCAGATCAGCGGGCGAATTGATGGCGGCTAAAAGCTCTCCGGGTTGTATAATCATGAGCAGAAAGTTATTCTACAAAAAGAACAAGCATCTTGCCAACTTGTTCAAAAAATGCAATTAAAAGTAATAAAAAAATAACTCGTAAAGGTACTAATAAAATCCTTAACCATTTACATAACGTTGCAGTACGGTTGCTTAAAGTCTGCCCTTTCCTGTTCCTGCTGCTATTAATTCTTTACGGAGTGCCTGATAATAATGGACTTTGTTCTTTAAAATTAATTATAAATTATATGATAAACGCCCTTTCGGGAGTTTGGTTATAGGTAGCCGAAGGAATTATATTTTTTAAAATTAATTAACCTTATTACCTGGTGTTGGTTGTTCCGGAAATTAATAATTACCGGATTGCCACAGATTTTCTTTAATTTTGAAGTGATTAACCCGAGCATTGCCTCCTAAAAGCCGCTATTGTGAGTTTCGAGATTAAATTACCGCTTTTTGAAGGACCTTTTGATTTGTTGCTTTTCTTTATTGAACGGGACGAATTAGATATCCATGATATTCCGATTTTTAAAATCACGAACGATTTCATGGCTTATATTACCGAACTGGAGCAGTTAAACATAGAGGTAGCCAGCGAATTTATTTTAATTGCGGCCACGCTCATGCGCATTAAGGCCAAGTTGCTATTGCCCCGCGCCGAAAAAGACGACCAAGGCAATGAAATAGATCCGCGCAAAGAACTGGTGCAGCATCTGCTCGAATACAAAAAATATAAAAATGTTTTAACCGATTTGGCCCGCCTCGAAGACAGAAGGCTGATGATGGAAACGCGCGGCAATATTCCGGATGAACTGCAACTAATTGCCAAACGGAGCAACCTGGATTATGAATTGCAGGATTTAAACCTGTATAAACTAATGCGGGTGTACGAAAAAGCCATGAACCGCTTTGAAGAAGAGCAAAACCGACCCAAGCATACGGTTTATACGTACCCCTACACCATCGAAGACCAGAAAAGCTTTATTTTAAAGAAGGTTACCACCGAAAAAGAAGTAGATTTTCTGCAGATTGTGCAGGCCTTTCCGGACAAAATAGGGCTGATTTTTAATTTTCTGGCTATTCTGGATATGCTACAGTTAAATATTATTAGCATCCGGATTAGCGACGGATTCAATAATTTTCGTATTACTCCATTTGAGGAGAACCAAGCCGCTTAAATGGATCAGAACCGCAAAAAACTACTAGAGAACTTTTCTACCCGCCGCATTATGATACCCGTGGTCATCGGGTTATCGGTGGTGGGTTATATGCTATACCGCGACCCGGCCGCATCTAACCTAAGTGCCTTTTTAGATGCCAAAATACATTGGTTGGTTATAACGGTGCTGGTTTTAATTGTGCGCGATGCCGGTTATATGTACCGCATCCGGCATATTACCGAAAAAGCATTATCGTGGCGCCAGAGCATTGATGTAATTATGCTGTGGGAATTTGCTTCGTGCGTTATGCCATCGGTGGTGGGTGGCTCTACGGTAGCTACTTTTATTATAAACAAAGAAGGCATTCCGCTGGGTAAGTCGCTGGCCTATGTAATGGTTACGGCCATGCTCGATAATATTTATTTCCTGATAGCAGCCCCTATTGTGTTACTGGCTACGCAAGGCGCCATTTTCCCGGACGTAGCCGGACTTAGTTTTTCGGTAAGCTCCAGTCTGGAAGTGGTATTTATTATTAGTTATGCCTTAATGGCGGTTTACGCCTTTGTCATGATATACGCCTTGTTCTTTAAGCCCCAATCGGTTAAACGGTTGTTACTCCGGATTACGTCTATGCCGTTTTTACGGCGGTGGCGGCAATCGGCGTTTAAGCACGGCAACGAACTGGTATGGGCTTCGCGGCAAATAAAAGGTAAATCCTGGAAATACTGGTTTCATGCCGCGGTGTCTACGGCTTTCGTCTGGACGGCCCGTTACTACGTGGTAAGCTGTATTATTGCAGCGTTTATTCCTTTATCATTTAACGAGCACCTGCTAATTTTTGCCCGTAACTTTGTCTGGAAAGTGGTTTTACTGGTGGCCGTTACGCCCGGCGGCGCTGGTATTGTAGAAGCTACTTTTAAGGTTTTCTTCCAGGATTTTATTGGCCCATCGCTGCTGGTATTAATATTATTATTCTACCGCATTGTTACTTATTATTTGTACCTGGTGCTGGGTTCTATCTTCCTGCCCCGCTGGATTGCCCGGGTTTTCCGGACTAAAAAAGGCGAAGACGTAGAGGTTGTAAGCACCGTACAACAATAAATAAGGAAGGTTTATTTTAATAAATATTAAGGCGGTTTAGCCTATTTTTACCAAATAGAATTGGATATCTGGCATAAACACGCTCTCTGTCATTTTGGAAAAATCTATTGTGTAGATGTTCTTACAGGCAACTACCTCTAAAGGGTATATTGCCTACTTGATTTTCTAACCAATAGATGCTTTCAGCATGACAACCAGGAGGTTTTTATTTTGGCAGAAGGTTTATACGATTTGGTATAATATTAAAATATTGCCTTAGCTGAACAAATACGCTTTAAAAGCCAAACTCAATAAATATAACCCATAAACCAGCGGTTTGTAGCAGTAAACGGTACTGCTACAAACCGCTGGTTTATATTTTTAAGTGTACTAAATATCAGGCTTTTACTTTTGCTGCTTGCTTTTGTTTAACCCAGTTGTTCACGTTTTCGGCCAGAATATTTAGTGGTACGGCGCCATTCGTGAGCACTACATCGTGAAACTCCCGGAGGTCAAATTTTTCGCCGAGTTGTTTTTTTGCCTGCTCCCGAAGCTCTACTATTTTTAACATACCTATTTTGTAGCCGGTGGCCTGCGATGGCCACACCACATAGCGTTCTACTTCTTTCCGCAAATCGTTCTCCGGGCTGGGGCAGTTTCGGATAAAATAATCCAGTGCTTGCTGTTTTGTCCATTTTTTATGATGAATACCGGTATCAATTACCAGCCGGCACGCCCGGAATATTTCGTTGGCCAAGCGGCCAAAATCAGAGTAAGGGTCCTGGTACAAGCCTATTTCTTTCGGCACCAGTTCCGAATACAAAGCCCAGCCTTCTACATAAGCTGTATTACCGCCCAAAGTCCGGAATTTAGGAATACCTTTTAATTCCTGCGCAATGGCTATTTGCATGTGGTGGCCTGGTATCCCTTCGTGGTAAGCCAGCGATTCCATCTGGTAAATGGGTTGGTCGCCGAGGGTAAATAAATTAATATAATACCGGCCAGGGCGCTTGCCATCCAAAGAAGGCTGTTCGTAAAAAGCACCCGCTGCCGATTTCTCCCGGAAAGGCTCCACGGCTTTTACCTCAATATCTGCCACTGGTTTCGTAATAAATAATTCATCCAACCTATTTTTCATATTATCAATAATCTGGTTGGCGCGGTCCATGTAGGCTTTTTTACCTGCAGCAGTGTTGGGGAAATAAAATTGCTTATCGGTGCGCATAAACTGGTAAAAATCGGGCAGGCTGTCGCTTCGGAAATTTACTTTACGCATAATGGTTCGCATTTCTTTCTGAATCCGGGCTACTTCCTGCAAACCAATTTCGTGAATCTGGTCGGCGGTTAAATCGGTGGTAGTTGTGGCGCGCAATGCGGTTTTGTAAAAATCGGCGGCTTCCGGAAATTGCCAGGCTCCGCCTTCCTGCGGCGCTTTCTTCTCCAAAGTTGTGAAGTAAGTTATTAATTTTTCGTAAGCGGGCTTTACCGATGTAAGCAGTGCTTGATTGGCCGCCGTTAGCAGGCTGTCTTTGGTGCTGGCAGCAATATTTAACTTATTAATTTTTCCGGTAAAATCATCCAGCAGTGGGCTTTTCAATTCCGAATTACTAAAAGGCTGCCCTTTCAGCAGGTTCCGGCAATCTTCCAGCATCATTGGGAAAACAAATTTGGGCGGTATAATTCCTTTATCTTCCCTAATTTTTAAACTCTCCAGATGCTGCTGAAACAAACTATCTACTTTAGCTAACCGCGCGATATAAGCCCGGGCATCTTTAACATCTGCTACCTGGTGAATATTTATTAAAAAAGCCGGTAAGTCTGAATGCAACCCCGACATTTGGTTTTCGAGGTAATTGTGAAAGCGATATTTAAAGTTATTTATTTCTTCTTCGGCCTGGTATTCATACATTTTATAACTGAGCTGGCCTTGCGCATCCAGCGCAGCATAATCGAAATTATTGCGCATGGCAGCCAGGTTAGCTTTGGTAATTTCCAATTCCTGGCGGGCGTGTTCATCCGAGCGGTCGGTCCACTGGTCATAATTTTTCTTGCCTCCCACAAACGATTCGTACTCCGGGTTCCGGGCCAGCATTTCCTGAAAATTACGCTCAAAAAAATCGTTCAGTTGTTTAGTTTCGGAGGCTTTTTCGGTGGCGGAGTAAACCTTGGTTTTTTGTTGGTTGCAGGCAATTAATAACAATGCCAAACAACCTGTTAGGGCAATAGATAGCGCAATATTTCTAATTAGCATTTTTCTCTAAATTTTAATTAATATACTTAATCAGAAGTTACTGAACAAAAAAGCCCTTTGGTATTTAAACCAAAGGGCTCATGCTATTTATTATAATAGCTATTTTTAGAAACGCTCGTCTTCGCCGAAGAAGAAATCGCCTTCTATTTGGGCATTTTCGTCGGAGTCAGAACCGTGCACGGCGTTAGCTTCTACCGATTTGGCGTATTTTTTCCGGATGGTACCTTCTTCGGCTTGGGCTGGGTTGGTAGCGCCAATTAATTTGCGGAAATCGGCTACGGCATTATCTTTTTCCAGAATCATAGCCACAATCGGGCCGGAACTCATGTAGTTCACCAGGTCGTTGTAAAACGGACGCTCTTTGTGCACTTCATAAAATTTGCCGGCTCTTTCGGGGGTTAAGCGGGTTTTTTTTAGGGCTACTACCCGGAAACCACCTTCTTCTATCATTTGGGTAATGCCGCCAATGTAGTTATCCTGCACGGCGTCAGGCTTAATCATGGTAAATGTTTTGTTCGCTGCCATCTTAGGTTCTGCTATAAGTTAAGTTTATTTATCGGTTAAATTTAAGGTGCTGTTTTTACCGGTGGTTTTTGCGAAAGGTTTATTTTTTATGTCCGGGCAATCCAGCCATTATAAAGAGCCGAAAGGCAAATATCCGGTGTACGGTAAATCGCGGTGCAAAAGTAATATTCTTTTCATAATATCCTTTGCGTAAGGCAAAATTGTAAGCCGCTACCGGCAGCCCAAAAGCGGAATTGAATTATTTTTTTGTTTTAGAAGTTTATAATGCAGAATTTTGTGTCTTGTACCTGATATAAAACAGGCACTTTTTAAGCGAAAAATGCATAATATTGCTGCTCTTACCGAGCTACTTAAGAATCCGAAACAAATCCTGATTACCACGCATCATAAACCCGATGCCGACGCTTTAGGTTCTTCCCTTGGTTTAGCTGGTTATCTAAAAAAGAGAGGCCACCAGGTAACCGTAATTACGCCCTCTGACTATCCGGACTTTTTAAACTGGATGGCTGGCAACGAAGATGTTATTATTTACTCGCCGGAGAGCGATGCTTTGGTGCAGAAAATTATTAACCAGGTAGATGTTATCTTTTGCCTCGATTTTTCGGCATTGAGCCGCATTAACGAAATGGGCGAGTACATCCGCCAGGCCAAAGCTACCAAAGTCCTCATCGACCACCACCTGCAACCCGAAGATTTTGCCGAAATTGCTTTTTCCGATACTTCGGCGGCGGCTACCGCCGAGCTGGTATTTGAAGTAATCCGGGATATGGGCGACCAGGAATTAATTGATGTAAAAATAGGCGAATGTTTGTACGCCGGCATCATGACCGATACCGGCTCGTTCCGGCACCCTAGCACCTCGCGCAATGTGCACCTGATTATTGCGGAACTGCTTCATATTGGGGTAAATACCTCTAATATTCACCGCCTGATATACGATAGCCACACCGAATCGCGTTTACGCTTTTTAGGTTACGTTTTGAAAGATAAACTAACGGTACTACGGGAATTCCGGACGGCGTACATTGCTATTTCGGGCGCCGAGTTAAAAGAATACGACTCGAAAACCGGTGATACCGAAGGTCTCGTAAATTTTGCTTTATCAATGGAAGGAGTGGTTTTTGCCGCAGTTATTATAGACCGGGGCAATGCAGTAAAAATATCTTTCCGGTCGGTGGGTAATTTTTCGGTAAACGATTTTGCGCGCCAGCATTTCGACGGCGGTGGTCACCGGAATGCGGCCGGTGGTATTTCGTATGCCCCGCTCGATGATACGGTACGTAAATTCATCAGTTTATTGCCGGAATACAAAGATCAACTTTTAGAAAACTAATAACTAATAATAAAACCCAATGTTCACAAAAAGTAAATTTATATTGCCGGTGCTGGCTGGCTTATTCGCTTTTCAGGCTTGCGATAAAGGCGGTAGCTTTAAAAAATCGGAATCTGGTTTAGAATATAAGCTGTTTTCGCAAACCAAAGACGGTAAATACGAAGCTAAAGAGTTCCCGAACTTAAAAGATTCAACCAAACTAAACAAAGAAGGCCAGATTGTACGCCTGCACATGAAATACATTACCGCTAAAGATTCGGTATTGCTCGATTCGCGCGAAAAAGGCATGCCGTTCTGGATTCCAGTAATGAAACCTTCGTTTAAAGGCGGTTTAGAAGAAGCTTTTGCTGCTTTAACGCCCGGCGACAGCGGCGTTTTTAAAGTTAATGCCGATTCGCTTTTTGCCAAAACTTTCCAGCAGCCTTTGCCTAAGTTCATCGAGAAAGGTTCTACTTTAACTTTCTTTATTAAATCTGAGAAAGTAATGAGCCAGCAAGAAGCCATGATGGACCAGCAAACCTCGATGATGGCTTTCATGGAAAAACAAAATAAAACCGACGAAGCTGTTATTCAAAAATATATAAAAGAAAAAGGCTTGCAACCTCAGAAGACTAATTCGGGTCTATACTACGTTGTAACCCAAGAAGGCAATGGCCCAAAAGCCGAGCCGGGTAAAATGGTAGCGGTAAATTATACCGGCACTACCCTCGACGGAAAAGAATTTGACTCGTCTAAAAAACAAGGCAAACCCATAGAATTCCCCTTAGGGCAGCAGGCCGTTATCCGGGGTTGGGACGAAGGAATTGCTTTGTTAAATAAAGGCAGTAAAGCTACTTTCTTAATTCCGTCTACCATGGCTTACGGCCCACAAGAAAGCCCGGAAATTCCGGCTAACTCGGTACTGCGCTTCGATGTGGAATTAGTAGATGTAAAGGATATGCCGGCTCAGCAACAACAAGCGCCGCAATTCCCGGTACAGCCGCAATAAATTTTTAAATATTATACTATGCTTAATTCTTTTAATTCTAAAATCTACCGCGGCAGCACCTTGTTTTTAACAGGGTTGCTGCTGGCATTTTCTTCATTTTTTCTTTCGAGCTGTTTAAAAGACGACAGCAACCTGGATGAACTGTCTAAAGAGCAGGAAGAAGCTTATTACCGGCAATTAGCCACCGATACGCTAGCCATTAAACAACATTTGGCTACTAATAATATTACTACTGCCAAAAGAATGCCTTCGGGTTTATTTTATGTAGAACAAACCGTGGGTACTGGTGTGCAGGCCAAGGTTGGTAATATTGTAAGCACCAATTACCGGTTAACCGATTTAACCGGCAAACAGTTAGATACCTCTTATGGTAAATCGCCTTACCAATTTCAGTTAGGTACGCCGGGCAGCCCTATTTTTGGCTACCAGCAAGCGGTTTCTTTACTCAAAGTAGGTGGCAAAAGCACTTTTTACTTGCCATCGGGTTTGGCTTACGGTACTACCGGCAGCCCTCCTGGTATTGCGCCCAATACTATTCTGATATTTGAAATTGAGTTACTCGCCGCTCAGTAATATTTTTGTTATGAACAGTGTAAAATATTTTCTGCTTTTAGTGCTGTTCGGCATATTTTTTTCGTCGTGCAAAGATGAATATACCGAGCGGATTAAAGACCAGAAAGAGCGGGACGAAGCTTCGATTCAGGAATATTTAACTTATTATAAAATCCAGAATGCGCAGAAGCAGCCTTCCGGCATTTATTATGTACCCCAAACCGCCGGAACCGGCGCGCAAATACAGCGAGGCAGCACCATTAAGATTCATTACATAGGCCGGTACTTAAACGGACAAAAAGTTGAATCTACTTACGACAGCGGGCAACCGCTAACGGTGGTAGCCAACCCGGGCCGCAACAATGGCTTAACCGAGGGCTTCAACGAAGGGCTGCTACTTTTAAAAGATGGCGAAAAAGCAACTATTATTGTTCCGTCTAATTTAGGTGCTACCAGCTATTATGGCCAGCTTGGCAACGTAATGGTATACGACATAACAGTACTGGAAGTAAAATAACACGCTATGCGGCAGTATTTTACGGGTATATTTTTCTTTCTGTTTTTAGCGGCAAGTTCTGTTTATGCCCAATCCGATACTACCGTAACTGCTTCGGGGCTAAAATATGTAATATTGGCGCCGGGTTCTGGCGCTCACCCAACTAAAAATGCGCAGGTAAGGGTAAATTTTACCGGCAAATTTAAAGACGGTCATATTTTTGATACCTCGGCGCTAGATAAAAAGCCCATTAAAGTACGCTTGGGCCGTGGCGAAATTATTCCGGCCTGGGAAGAAATATTGCCGCTGATGCAAACCGGCACCAAACTAGTAATGGTGGTACCCGCCCAATTGGGTTACGGCGATAAAGGTTTGCTTTCGGATGAAGACGGCTATAAAGTACCGCCAGGTTCTGATTTAATTTTCGAGATGGAACTGGTAGAAATAAAAAAATAAATACCTATTAACAAAAGAGCCTCCTTGCTACAAGGAGGCTTTTTTGTTATTCGGCCAGTACTTCCGACAGAACATTCAACGACCGGATTTCCCCGAGCTTCTCGACGTGTAACTGGTAATATTTAAGCAAAATATGCAGTAATTCGCGCCGCACTTTGCCATTTAGGTTTTGCGCTTGCTCCGGCTGGTGCAGCAAATTATCAAAATGGCCTTCGAATAACTGAAAATGAATAATGCCGGGCCGGCCGTTTATAAGTTGCTGATTGCCGGCAAAAGCCACTTGTGAAGTAATATCAGTGCCCGAAGTAGGCCCAAACCCCAGATAAAAAGAAAGCTGTAGCAGAAATATTAAATGAAAATTCTCGAATCCTTCGGTTTGCTGATCAAAATATACCATGGCCTGGTACATATAATCGAATAAAGGCCGGTTTTCTTCTTCTTCTTTTATGGTATGCGAAACCACCTCAGACAAAAACAGCAACATGCTGCTCTTCCGGATATCAAAAGGTATAGAAGTGTACGGGTAGCTGCATTTGTATTCTGATATACGGGTAATACCACCTTTGGCTGAGGTATACACCACCATATCTAAAAGGGTAAAAGGCTGAAACAAAGCAATGCGGGGTGTGGTAGATTTTTGCCGCACACTGTTTACAATATACGTTTGCAACCCCAACTCTTCGGTATACACCCGGGCAATAATAGAGGTCTCCCGATATTTAATAAAGTTTAAAACAATGCCCCGGGTTTTGACTAACATAAACAGAAACAGGTTTGCTGATATTGGTAATTATAGTTTTAACGTTACGGGTTGAAGAAAGATATTTTGCGCCGTAGTAATATTATTGACCAATTACGGCAATTTTGCTCGTGCAACTTTGCTTGTCATCGGGGGTGCTACTAAAAGCTAAATATACGCCGGATTTTACTCTTTTACCCTTTGCGTCGCGCAAATCCCAGGCCAGCGTACCACCGGTAGCCTGGGCCTGGTAAACCAGGTTTCCGGTTACATCAGTAATTTTAACCAACGCATTATTAGCTAACCCTGAAATACCCACCAAGCCGGTGTAGCCCGGCCGCACCGGATTAGGAAATACCGCAGCACAATCGGGTTTTCCTATGGTTTCGGTGGCTGTACCCCGAAAAGAAACTAACCCTAATTCTGTAGACACAAATACTTCACCGGTGCTCTGGTTAATGGCAATATCCTGAATTTTATTTGCCGGTAACGGACTGTTCTCGGTGGTGAATTGGGCTACAGCGGTTTCGCCTTCTTCCGAAAATAACCACAAGCCATTATCGGTGCCCACCCACTTGCGATTGCCGCCATCTACGGCAATCGTGCGCACCAACTCGTTTTCTAATAAAGGACGGCGGTTTAGATTAGGAATAGTAGCCGCAATGGTGTTTGATGTAAAAATATTCTCGGGCTCGTAGAAAACGGCTATGCCTTTATCAGTGCCGGCCCAGATAGCACCACTTTTGTCTTTTACCAGCGCATAAACATCCGAGCCTGGCAAGAATGCTCCGTTTAACCAAAGGAGCAAAACTAAAAGCAACGTTAAAGCTACTCTGATTACCATCTTTGAAAGCTTCAGAACTAAAAATTGAGGCGGTTAGCGGCTGGTGCGGTTACTTAAAATCTGTAATCAAGATAAGCGTTTATTTATTCTGATTAGAGAAGGTGACGCTTTTTACTGGAATAAATATTGAGAATTATTTTAAGCTCCTCCTTAAAACAGTGTAGCTAAGCGGTTGCTTCTGCAGCAAGGTTTTCAGGTTATTCTTCTTAACTATTATAACAAAGGTTTTTATTTCTGGTGCTTCATACCTTCCAGAAAACAATGGCGGCAACGGGCTTCGTAGGTATCGGTTTCGCCGAGCAATATTTTTTGGGCAGAGGCCGCTTTCCGGAACGAATAAGAGGCAATATCGCCGCAGTTCATACAAACCGCGTGCACCTTGGTTACGTATTCGGCTACGGCCATTAAAGCAGGCATGGAGCCAAAAGGTTTTGCCTGGTAGTCCATATCCAGACCAGCTACAATTACCCGCGAGCCGCTGTTGGCCAAACTCATGCACACATCGGTCAGGCCTTCGTCGAAGAACTGGGCTTCGTCGATGCCTACCACATCGCAGCCGCTGGCCAGCAGCAACATATCGCTGACAAACTGAATGGGCGTAGATCGGATGGCATTGGCGTTGTGCGATACTACATCGGCTTCGTGGTAACGGGTATCAATGGCGGGCTTAAATATTTCTACCCGCTGTTTTGCAATTTTGGCCCGGTTTAGCCGCCGTATCAACTCCTCGGTTTTACCTGAAAACATAGAACCGCAGATAACTTCAATCCAACCACGGCGCGATGCGTAATTTTTATTTCCTACCCTTGGTTCAATAAACACTTTTAATTCTCCTAATTATCGGGCTACCACTTATAAGTTATAAACCAGTTGGCAGCTTAATGTTTGTAGCCAATATTATTGCGGCCGATGCTCTTAATGTTAGTTCAGCGCCTTTAACCGGAGTAGCTTTGGTGCGGAAATTTTGTTTCCTCCGGTACCCGGCCTAAGGCATCCGCTAGCAAGAAACACTGGCAGGTAAGCCGTTCGTTAGCTTTTAACCGACCTTGCTCCCGGTATTTAAGTTCCGGCGGCGTTAACTCCCCTAAGCCTTCCATTCCGGCTAAAATAATAATGCGGCAGGTGGTACAACGCCCTTTACCACCGCAGGCGTGCATCCAATCTACGCCGGCTGCACCAATGGCCGTTAATATTTTTTGCGCCGGCATTACTAAAACCTCTTTCTGATAAAGGTTTTGCAGGACTAGTTTCGGCATATTTTACTACCTTTACAAAGAGATCTTTTAGTAATGGAACACAAATATAATCAATTAAACCTGGAGCGGTACAGCAACAACCTCGCTAAACTTTTATGCGACCGATATTTCGCCATTGCGCCTACCGTTAATGGGCAGCAACTCATCGGTTTTACGCCGGTTAAGCAGGTTAATCTTTTTATGATTAAAGAATTGCTGCTGCGCTGGAACCAGGAAATGGCTAACCTGAAGAGTCCGTTTTTTGATTTTGAAAACGAGGAGGTAAAAGAGGCCCTCATTCAGTTTATGAATGTGTTGTCGCGGAAAATATTAATTAAACGCCCGCACTTTGAGCCGCTGCTGGCTAAAGCCATTACCGATACCTTTAAGTGGGTGTTAGAACCAGTAGCTGCTTTCGAAGAAAAATTATTGCAGAACCAGGATGCACTCACGGTTGCTAAACTGCAAAGCAACCTGAAATATATTACCTTAAACAAAGAATTAATTCAGGATTTTCTCGATCATTTAAGTGAAGGTGCTTTAAACCAAACAGCTGTACGCAATGATTTTGGTACTTACCTGGCCTCCCGGAAAGCCGAATGGACTACGGTAGCGCAAATACTAGAGGAATTTAATCGGTTATTGCCCATTCAGCAATCCGATTTATTTGACCAGCAGCCTGCACCGGCAGCACCAGTAACCCCGAAAGCACCCCAACCAACGCCGGCCACCTTTGCGCCATCGGTTCCGCCCCGCACAGCCGTTAGTGCAGAGCCTTTGCATAAACCAATTAGTGCTGAAAACAGCCTAAATAATAAATTTAAAGCCGAAACTTCTACCTTAAACGATCGGTTAGCGCCAAAATCCGCACCTACCCTTATCGACAACCAAATGGGTAAAAAAATAGAGTCGTTAAAAGATTCTATTTCTATTAACCAGCGCTTTGGCTTTATAAACGAATTATTTAACGGCGAAAATCTCCAATATTACAATGCCATTAAGGTACTGGATGAATTTAAAGATGCGGATTTGGCAAAAAATTATGTAACAAAAGATCTGGCTAGCCGCTACGACTGGTCGAAGAAAGAAGAACACGTAAATAAACTGCTGCGGCTGATAGAGCGCAAATTCGCCTGAGCCTGAGTAGTAAGTTTTAAGTAATAAGTTTTTAGTTCGTTGATAACAGTTCGTCACAGCTTGGCAATCTTGTATTGTCAGCCTGTGATTAACTAAAACAAAAATTATTTTGATCAATACATATATTCCTACTGCCATAAAGGCATTATTAAAGGAACTATATTAAACTTACTGAAATATACCTATTAGAATATTTCCTATCTCTAATCTGAAAGTATAAGATACTATAATCATTATTCCAGTTAAGAAATAAGATTTTGCTACACTTAGCTCTTGATTATTCGCCTTTTTTATTGTTCTAATTAAACAAAGTATTAGAGTAATACTCAATGCTCCCCAATTTAATATAAAACTATTCATTGGTAAACCTTCTATCCGGTCTGCCATGGCTCCTTCTCCGAATGCGAACCAATAAAGTAAAGGAATTAGAATATATAAAACTGAACAAATCAGAAACATTATCAGGAATACTATTAATAAATGACTTTTCAAAGTCTTAGAATTTAATATAGCCTTGATGGTTTCTCCCAACTTAGATAAATATTTATTTAGGTTGCTGATAACAACTTAAAACTTATTACTTACGACTTATCTCTTTTTAAGCCCGGGTTAAATCTTGTTTGCGGTGGGTATCTAAAGCCAGTAAAATAAATAGCAAGATGGTAAACGACCAGAGCGAAGAACCGCCGTAGCTAAAAAACGGCAGCGGAATACCTACCACCGGCGCTAACCCAATGGTCATGCCAATATTTACGAGAAAGTGGAAGAATATGATAGAAGCCACGCAGTAGCCGTACGACCGCCCAAAAACCGTTTTTTGCCGCTCGGCAATAAATATTATCCGCGACAGCAAAGCCATAAACAACCCAATTAAAACCAGACTGCCTATCCAGCCGTGTTCTTCGCCAATGGTGCAAAATATAAAGTCGGTGCTTTGCTCGGGCACAAAGTCGAACTTGGTTTGGGTACCTTCCAGAAAACCTTTGCCGTAAAGCCCGCCCGAGCCAATCGCAATTTTAGACTGCGTTACGTTCCAGCCAAAACCCAATGGGTCGGCTTCCGGGTTAATTAAGGCTTTAATCCGGTTTTGCTGGTGTTGCTGCAAAATATTGTTTACAAAAAAATCGACGCTGAAAACCATACCCACTACCGCTGCATAAATAAGTACAACGGAGGTAATTTTGCGCAACAACCGCCTGTTAGACCAGATAGCCAAGCCAAACAGCAGGGTAATAGCAATTACAAAGTAAAGCTTAGGTACCAGCAAAGTCAAAATAAATATTGCCACAAATATTGACCCCAGAATTAGAATCAGCGGCGACATGCCTTCGCGAAAGAAAGCCAGCAAAAAAGCCCCGAATACCAAAGCCGAGCCCGTTTCGTTCGAAAGCAAAATAAGAAAAGGCGGCAAGAGCGTAATGCCGGCCAGAATAGCGTGTTCCTTCCAGTTTTGCTGCCTTAAATTTATGGTACTCATAAACTTAGAAACCGCCAGTGCCGTTGCAAATTTAGCAAACTCGGCGGGCTGTATCCGGATGGCGCCAAACTCCAGCCACGACCGCGAACCCGCAATAGGCCGGGCAAATATTAGCGTAAAAATGAGCAGCAGAATAATAAACCCATACACCACATACGCCAGCGACTCGTAAGCTTTATAATCGATTACCAGCAACACAATAATAATAATTACGGCCGTGCCAATCCAGATTAACTGCTTACCAGAATTAATGCTAAAATCAAAAATACTTTGTTTCAGATCGGGGCTGTAAACGGCGGCGTACACGTTAATCCAACCCAGCAACAACATAGCGGCATAAATGGCTACGGTAATCCAATCTATATTGCGCGATATTTTAGGTGCCCGTTCCATGATGCGTTAGTGCTTGCTTTTGTAAAATTCGCCGTTCTCAATCCAGCCTTCCCAGCGTTGCCGCGGTTTAGAAATAGTGCCAGTCAGGTATTTTTCGATCATTAAACTGGCCAGCGGCGCCGATGAAATTGAACCAAAACCTGCATTTTCGATGTAAACCGCAATCGCAATTTTAGGATTTACCCGCGGCGCAAAAGCCGCAAATACGGCGTGGTCTTTGCCGTGCGGATTCTGCACGGTGCCGGTTTTACCGCAAATATCAATACCCAAATGGCTTAAATTGGCCCACCAACCAGTACCCCGGCGCGAAGCTACTACTTCGGCCATGCCTTCAATTACCGGCTCGTAGTGCCGGGAAGCTACAGAGGTAAAGTTTTTTTTCTGGTAATCTGGTAAAGGTTGTTGCTGCGGGCCTATTCCTCTTATTAAATGCGGCGTAATATAATATCCGCGGTTGGCAATGGTAGCCATTAAATTAGCCATTTGTAAAGGAGTTACACCGGTTTCGCCTTGCCCAATACTCATCGAGTAAAAAGTTGGGTATTTCCAGCCGGTTTTGCCGTAAAGCTTATCGTAATACCTGGAGGATGCAATAATACCCATATTCTCGTAGGGTAAGTCAACCCCCAAATTATCGGCAAAACCAAAGCTCAGCACATGGTCGCGCCATTTATCTAACCCTAAGTGCGTATCCTGGTAAATATTGCGCGATCGTCCCTGGTTAACCACCGCCCGGAAAACCTGGTAAAAATAAGGGTTACAGGAGTTCTCGATGGCAATTTTAAGATTAGACGGGTACGGATGTCCGTGGGCACATTTTACCAGCGATTGGTTGCAGGGATAACCGGTTTGGGGCGTAATAACCCCTTCTTCCAAGGCAATTAAAGCCTGCACCAACTTAAATACTGAACCCGGCGGATACGTAGCTTTAATGGGCCGGTTATATAAAGGTTTTTCCGGATCACGTAGTAAAGAGAGATAGTTTTTTCCTAACTCTTTACCGGTTAATAAATTAGGATCATAAAAAGGCGCAGAAATAAAAGCCAATATTTCGCCGGTATTGGGTTCAATGGCCACAATACTGCCGCGCTTTCCTTTCAGCATGCGTTCGCCGTACTGCTGCAATTCCAGATCAATAGAAGAAACTAAATCCTGGCCGGCTACTGCTGTGGTATCGTACTGCCCTTCTTTAAAAGGACCTTTGTCGATGCCGCGCACGTTTACCATGCGGTATTTCACGCCCTTTTTGCCCATCAGAATCTTTTCGTACTCATGTTCAATGCCACTCACACCCAAGTAATCGCCGGCGGCATAGGCCGCGTATTCGGGTTGTTCTAATTTCTGCGGACTTACTTCGCCAATATAACCGAGCGCGTGGGCTAAACTCTGGTGCGGATAGCCTCTTACGTTACGGGCATTAATGTAAAACCCCGGAAACTCTACCAGGTTATCCTGCAAAGCCGCAAATTCTTCGGGGCTTAACTTCTGCAAAAAAGGCGATGGCTTAACGTACGAATACGCCTTGGCTGTTTTAATTTTCAACCGGAATTCGTCCAGCGGAATATTAAAAAGCTGGCAAAAGCGCAGGGTGTCAATATTTTTAATTTCCTTAGGTACCACCATCAGATCGTAAACCGGCATATTCTGCACCAGTAATTTACCTTCGCGGTCGTAAATAAGGCCCCGAAACGGGTATTCTACCACGCGCTTAATGGTATTAGCATCGGCAGCATGTTTATACTCCGTGTTTAGTACCTGAATAAAAAACAACTTTATGGCAAATACAGCGGCTACCACAAAAAATATGGTTTGCACAACGTATTTACGACTCTCTAAATATTTCAAATCTGATAAAGAATACGCGATTTTAATAAATAAACTAACACCAATCAGGCCTAGTTCAAAATGATATTTATTCTTTCGCCCACAAAGTTACTTTTAATTTTACGATGAAGAAAATCAGCGCTTTACAAATTATGTTTTCCGGGGCAGTAAACTACCGTCCGGAGCGCCGGACTGAGAAAAAGAGGAGTTGAATAATAATTAAAACCAGGTAGGTGAGCAAGGTACTTAATACTACTTTGGCCAGCGTAAAACCTACGGCCCGAAAACTACCCAGCTCCAGGAAGAACAAGGCAAAGTGGTGCATAAAAACCAGAAACAGCGCATAAACCGTAAACCAGCGCCAACCCATTACGTGCAGGTTAATGGTGTCGTTTTTTTCGTAATCGTCGCGGGGGGTAAGCACCAGCAACACGTAAGGCCGCAGGAAAGCCAGCAACACACAAGCCGCCGCATTAATACCCACTGTATCGTAAAAAATATCGACGGTAATACCCGACAGAAAAGCCAGCAACAGCAAGCTAACCCGGGGCATTTGAATGGGCAAAAACAGCAAAAAAGCAATGTAGATGTAGCAAAAAGCCGTATTAAACAGCACCACATTCCGGACCAGCAATATTTGCACAGCCATAAAAATGAAGAACTGAAAAATATGGACAAATGTGCGTCTAGTCATTTTCTTTTATCCCGCTTCTGGCTTCTAATGAATCCCGCTCGGCCCGGCGCGTATTATTAATTACGTAAACATACGTCAGGTTATCAAAATCAACGGACAGCCGCACCCTTACCGTCAGAAACATTTTATCTGGCTCTTGCTGAGTCGATAGTACACGGCCAATCATAATGCCTTCCGGAAAAACGGCATTATAGCCCGAGGTAACCACAGTATCGCCTTTAACTAATTTTATATGCCGCGGAATATAATCGAGGGTGGCTACCCGGTAATTATCCCCTTCCCAACGGATGGTACCAGCCGTATTGGTTCGCCTGACTTTAGCCGATACCAACATTTGGGAATGCAACAACGAATAAATAGTGGAATAATTTTGCGAAACCGCTTTTACGCGACCAATTACTCCGGAGCCCGATACCACCCCCATGCCTGGTTCCACGCCCTGCGCCCGGCCAATATTCAGCAACAAGTGGTTATTTACCAAGCGTACGGAATTTTTAATGACTTTACCCGGCACAAATTTAAAAGTACGTGTAATACCCGTGGTATCCAGTTTTTGCCGGGCCAGGGTGAGGCTGTCGGGTTTAACGCGATAACTCGAATCCGGTGCGGACGGAATGCTATCCAGTTTATCGGACAGCATAATATTGGTGAGTGATTCTTGTAAAGCTTTGTTTTCGGCTACTAAGGCTTGGTTTACCTCTACCAACCGGAAATAATCGGCTACTTCGCGCTGGAATTCCAGTACCCGACCGGCGTAAGCATTGGCCGAATTATAGAAAGCAGCGCCCTGGTAACTGTTGTTCTTAATTATCAGGTAAGCGCACAGAATCTCCAGTAGCAGAAAAACGAGGAAGCCCCGATAACGGTATATAAAGGCAAATAAATTGCGCATCGAACGCTTTTAAGAAAGCAATACATTCCGGAAGCCTTCAATATTTTTGATAGCGGCACCCGTGCCTCTTACTACCGCGCGGAGCGGATCTTCGGCGATGTGAATGGGTAATTTTGTTTTAACGGCCAAACGTTTATCCAAGCCCCGCAGCAAAGCGCCCCCCCCGGTCAGGTGAATACCGTTTACATAAATATCGGCCGAAAGTTCCGGCGGCGAAATTTCCAAGGCTTTCAGTACCGCTTCTTCTATTTTAGAAACCGATTTATCAATAGCGGCAGCAATTTCGGTGTAAGTTACTTTAATCACTTTCGGAATTCCGGTCATTAAGTCGCGACCCCGGATTTCGTAATCAGCCGGCGGATTTTCCAGCTCCGATAAAGCCGCGCCCACTTCTATTTTAATTTTTTCGGCGGAGCGCTCACCAATAAGTAAATTATGCTGGCGGCGCATATAATCCAGAATATCCTGGTTAAATACATCGCCGGCCACTTTTATAGATTGGTCGCACACAATACCCGATAAAGCAATAACGGCAATTTCGGTAGTACCACCGCCAATATCTACAATCATAGAGCCAATGGGCTGCTCTACGTCTATGCCAATACCAATAGCGGCGGCCATCGGCTCCTGAATCATCCAAACTTCTTTGGCGCCGGCGTGCTCCGCCGAGTCGCGTACGGCCCGCTTTTCTACTTCGGTAATACCCGATGGAATACAGATAACCATGCGGTGTGAGGGCTGAAACAAGCGGCTGCCGGTATCAATCATTTTAATTAAACCCCGAATCATTTGTTCGGCAGCGTAGAAATCGGCAATTACACCGTCTTTTAAAGGGCGAATGGTTTTAATATTGTCGTGGGTTTTTTCGTGCATCTGCATGGCACTCCGGCCCACAGCAATTACCTTATTACTGGTGCGGTCAACGGCAATAATGGAAGGTTCGTCTACTACTATTTTGTCGTTATGAATTATCAGGGTATTGGCCGTACCCAAATCAATGGCTATATCGCTCGTTAAAAAACTAAATAATCCCATTCTGTTCTCAGCCCTGCGGCCCTTGGATTTAAATATTTTTACTTAAACCAATTTGATTTAAATATTTCGCTGCAAAACTACGTATTTTACTTTAAATTTTATACTAACTACTTAATACAAAAAATGTAAGCTTCTATACATGCTGTTTCGCCCAAATTGGTTTACAGCATTTACGCCAACCAGGTATCAGGCAATAAATATTTTTTAATAATTACTGATAATCATAAAGTTACCGGCAAAGCTTGTTTACGCATGCCTCAAACAATCTGTAACCCACTTGCCTGTACTTGTTTTACTTTTTTAAGTAAGTAACGCAACCGGTTAAAACAAAAGCCCGGCTGCTTTATATTCTTTAGCAGACCGGGCTTTTAAAGGCAGAAATAATAAATATTAGTGCTTAAAGTGGCGCACACCTGTAAACACCATACCCATATTATACTGGTTGCAAAGATCAACAGAATCCTGGTCTTTTATAGAGCCACCAGGCTGAACCACCGCGGTAATGCCGGCCTGATGCGCAATTTCTACGCAATCCGGGAATGGGAAGAAAGCATCGGAGGCCATAACAGCGCCTTGTAGTTCAAACCCGAAATTACGGGCTTTTTCGATAGCTTGGTTTAGGGCATCTACCCGCGAGGTCTGGCCCACCCCACTGGAAATTAAGCGATTTTCAGTGGCCAGCACAATGGTATTGGATTTGGTGTGTTTGCAAACTTTGGCGGCAAATACCAATGCTTTATTTTCTTCGGGCGTGGTGGCTCGCGCCGTAACGCCTCTAAAATCAGCTTCGGTTTCGGTTTTCAGGTCTTTGTCTTGTTCAATTACGCCGTTAAGCAAAGTTTTAAATAATTTTTCGGGCAGCGCCACTGGTTTGCGGCGGAGCAAAATCCGGTTCTTTTTAGCTTGCAATATTTCTAAAGCATCCGCCGCAAATTCCGGCGCTATTAAAACTTCGAAAAATAATTTGTGCAGTTCTTCGGCAGTAGCTTTATCAACGGGTTTATTGCTGATGATAACCCCACCAAAAGCCGATACCGGATCGCAGGCCAGCGCGGTAAGATAAGCTTCGTGCAAAGTTGGCGCAACAGCTACCCCGCAAGCATTGGTATGTTTTAAAATAGCTACGGCCGGTTCGTCCTGGAACTCATCTATCAGGGCCACGGCCGCATCTACATCAACTAAATTATTGTAAGACAACTGTTTGCCATGAATCTGGTCGAATAAATCGTTTAGGTTGCCGTAGAAAACGCCTTGCTGGTGCGGGTTCTCGCCGTAACGCAGCGGGGTGCTCTCGCGAAGACTGTGTTTAAAATATTGGCCTTCGCCCCCGTTCAGGTAATTAAAAATATGGGTATCGTAATGCGAAGAAATATCGAAAGCTTTGGCAGCAAAGCGCTTGCGGTCGGCTAGTTCGGTACCACCCTGGTTTTGGCGCAGCAATTCCACTACTTCGGTATATTGCTCCTGCGACGATACCACCAGCACATCGTTAAAGTTTTTAGCCGCCGCCCGGATTAAAGAAATGCCGCCAATATCAATTTTTTCAATTACGTCTTCTTCCGGCGCGCCTGATTTTACCGTTTCTTCAAAAGGATATAAATCTACGATTACCAAATCAATAGGCGGAATTTCGTAAGTCTGTACTTCGGCTTTATCGGTTTCGTGGTCGCGGCGGTGCAGGATGCCACCAAAAACTTTGGGGTGCAGGGTTTTTACGCGACCACCAAATATGGCCGGATATTGGGTGAGGTCTTCCACAGCGGTTACCTGGGCGCCTAAGCCTTCCAGAAAACTTTGGGTACCACCCGTGGAATAAATGGTTACGCCTTGTTCTTTTAACAGTTCTACCAGCGGTTCCAGGTTATCTTTATAATAAACCGATATTAAAGCAGATTGAATTTTTTTCATGGTTCGATAAGTCCTTTAGCTAATTTGGGATAGCCCGGTTAATAAAATATATTAAAGGTTATAAGGCTTTCTAAGTAAGTGATTTGTTAATATTTTCTTCAGCAACCGGAAACAAAACATTTTTTAGCCGATTAATATTTTTTCTACAATCCTTGGGAAATGCTCGTGTTCCAGTTGCAGCACGCGGTTAGCCAATATTTCGGCGGTGTCGTTTTCCTGCACCGGGCAAAGTTCCTGGTAAATAGTGGCTCCCTGGTCGTAAAATTCGTTTACGTAATGAATGGTAATGCCCGTTTCGGTTTCTTTATTGTCGAGCACGGCTTGGTGTACGTGTTGCCCGTGCATGCCTTTGCCGCCGTATTTGGGTAATATTCCCGGATGAATATTTATTATCTTTTGCGGGAAAGCCTGGATAAAAGGCACCGGCACCAGCCATAAAAAACCGGCCAGCACAATTAAATCGGGTTGGTACGCTTTAACCTGTTCCAGCACGGTACCATCTTTAAATTGCTCGCGGTTAAAAACGTGGGCCGGCAGGTTAAAATTTTCAGCTCGTTGCAAGGCGTAAGCCGTTGGGTTATTCGAGAATAAAGCCACTACCCTAATCTGCGGATGATTTTGAAAGTGCTCCATCAGGCGCTGCGCATTGCTCCCGGAGCCGGAGGCAAATATTACAACGCGTTTATACAAGGTATCAGACATAGAACCCGGTTAAAAGAAGCGCAAATATAGAACATAAAACCAAAGATTTACTGCCCTGCGCAATCAAAATATTACCCACACCGGCGTATACCTTTGCAAAAACCGTATTATTAGTCGACTGGAAATAAGGAGAACGTATCGGGCTAAAACATTTGGAATTAATATTTTACAGCAACTGCCTACAAAAAAATTGAAGAATAATTAAATTTTATTGCAGTTTCTTTTTTAGGTCTTTTACTACTTGGCTGGTTTCGGCAATCCGTCTTTTCAGGCCAGCACGGTAGTGCCAGGCCCGCATTTGCGGATCGTTGCTTTTATGTTTTATATCCTTTTTTAACTCCTGCAGGTATTTTTGGCTGAGCTTTAAATATTGCGGTGCCGTAACGGGGTTATGAAAACCTTTACCATCTACATAAACATATACGGGGGTGGTATGCGCCGCCTGCTGTTTACCGCCATAAGCCCGGGCCGCCAGCCAAATACCTTTTTCGGCGGGTAAATTCAGCTCTAAAGATAATTGCTCCGGCGACTGCCCCGCCGCATTGGCCGTAACCCGCCCCAACACCTGTCCGTGACCTATAATTTCCAGCGTTTGTAAGGGTACCTGGGTAGCGTGGCCCAAAGCGCGGGCGGTTATTTTCAAGGCCGTGCCTATACTTACTTCCAGTTTATCGCCGGGCAGCTTTTGGTTTACTTCAAATAATAATTGCGGCCCGCTCGAAACATAGGTGTGCCCCGCCGCTAAACCGGCTTTCCAGTTGTTATAGTTTAAAGAATCGGGTACGAAGGTGTAAAAACGGGCATTTCCTATTCGGGCCGAACGTTCCGGTCGGCCTTTATCGTGGTCTTTGCCGCACCACGGAAAATCGGAACCCGCTACAGCCGTAACCGGAATACCTAAATCCAGCAGATGATAATAATGATCCACAATTAACGGGTTATCAGAAGCACAAAATTGCAGCAGTTCCAGCACATCAACTTTACCCCGCAACCCATCCAGCACCAGGCCGCGGTACCCGTGGAAGGTTTCGGCCTGGTGGGCATAACCGCCTAAGCCGCCTAATTCCCGCAGGCGATCAAATACTTTGTCGTAGAGGTAATATTCATTTTTATACCGAACAGAAGCTGAGGCCCCGATGCCCACCACGTGGCCCAACTCAGGGGTGCGCGGATCTTCCTGACCGGTAGTCAGTAAATAATTTTCTTTCTGGTAAACGCCCTTTTCGCCCCAGGCATATTGCTGGTAATACGTTTCCCAAAAATCCCCCATCCGCAGCATTACACCCACATGAATATCTTCGGCTTGGGTCCAGGTTAAAAGCAGCGAATCTTCGCGCGGCGAACGCCGGATATGAATATGATCGTCGGCTGAATACCACTTTTTAGCGGGCATATTTACCCAGCGGGCCAGGGTGTAATTTCCTTCGTACACCTGTCCGGCCCGGATTTGAAGTTCGTGGTGCTGGTCAATATATTCCGGTCCTTTGGAAAGCGCTATTTGGTAAGTTCCCGGCGCTAAATCTAAACGAAATCTACTATGCACATAAAAAGAACTGTCGGGTTGGTAGCCATAGCCATCAGCATGATCCCACACCCCGTACATAACGGCTACGGCTGCTTTCGGTAGCGTTTTTACCGCAAAACCGTTCTGCGTCAGGCGCACCCTAACGGGTGTATCGCGGCCAGTAGCGGCATCCATCACCTTTACTACTAACCCGCTGGTAACTAAACCTTGTGCCAAAGCCATGCCCCCCGGCAACAGATAAGCGAACCATACAAATATTAATCGCCTAAACCAGAAAGGTATTTTTACCAGGAACATAAGGCTATTTTAGGTATTAATTTAATTCTTTCCGCTGAAATAAATTTATTAATTTAAATCGGTCTAAAGTTTTATAGGTTAAGCCGAATTTGCCATTAATACCTATACCAATGCCTGTTACAGACACCCCTACACCAAGGCAAACTATTGGTAAGTAATATTTTTGGTAATAAAATGCCTCACTTAAGTTTTAACCGGAATATTTTAAGTGGATAATTTGCCAATTCTTTCCATATTTAGAACTTAAGCTGATTTTGATTTAAGCTAAACATATTAATGTTCAGGAGAGATTTTATTAAAACAACCGCTGGCCTAAGTATAGCCGGTGCTTTTACCCCCGAAAACGCATTAGCCTCGGTAGCCGCCGCCAAAGCCCCCACCGACCGCCAGGTGTGGCTGGATAACCTCATAAAAATTGCCGATCCGGTATTAACTAACTTAAGCAAAGGCGAGTTAAAGAAAAATATGCCCGTAGAGTCGGTAGCCGGCCGGGAACAGGACCGCCGGAATTATACTTACCTCGAAGCTTTTGGCCGCTTAATGGCGGGTATGGCTCCCTGGCTTGAATTGGGCGAAGATACTACACCCGAAGGTAAACTCCGGGGCAAATATATTAAGCTGGCGCAGCAAGCCTTGGCCGCTGCTGTTGATCCCAATTCACCGGACTTCATGAATTTTAATTCCGGTGGGCAGCCGGTAGTAGATGCAGCCTTTTTGAGTCATGCTTTGTTACGGGCGCCTAAAGAATTTTTGGGCAGGATAGACAGCACCACCCGTACTCACCTGATTAAGGCCTTGCAAGCAACGCGGGTAATAACGCCCGGCTACAACAACTGGCTTTTGTTTAGTGCGATGGTAGAAATGGCCTTATTTAAACTGGGGGCGCCGTGGGATAATATGCGGGTAGATTATGCGCTGAAATCGCACCAAAATTGGTACAAAGGCGATGGCGTTTACGGCGATGGACCGGAATTTCATTTTGATTATTACAACAGCTATGTAATACAACCCATGTTGCTGGATATTACGCAGGTATTAAGCCAGGTGCAGAAATCGCAGCAGAATTTTTACCAAACTGTTCTGAAACGAGCCCAACGCTATGCGGCTATTCAGGAAAGATTAATTTCACCGGAAGGCACTTTTCCGCCCATTGGCCGCTCGCTGGCGTACCGCTTTGGGGCTTTCCAGTTGCTGGCGCAGGTAGCGCTGCAAAAACAATTGCCCGCAGAAATTTCGCCGGCGCAGGTCAGAAGTGCGCTTACCGCCGTTATTAAACGCACCATGGCTGCGCCCAATACTTTCGATAAAAACAACTGGCTTACCATTGGTTTCAGCGGCCACCAGCCCAGCATTGGCGAAACATATATTTCTACCGGCAGTCTGTACTTGTGCACTACCGGCTTATTGCCGTTGGGCTTACCGGCTACCGATACTTTCTGGACGGCCCCTGCCGAAGCCTGGACGGCGAAAAAAGCCTGGAGCGGCATAGATGTAAAAACCGACCACGCCCTTTCCGGATTAACCTAAGCAACGCTAAATTTATTTGGTATAAACTTTACCGGTCAGTTCTGCTAAATTGATTTAATAGGCAATATTAATAGTTCAGGAAATCGAATATTTGCTTTGACTAAACAAACGAGGCTATTACAAATATTGCCGGAATAGCTTGCTGACAGTTTAATTATGATGCTGACTTTTTTAGGCAAATGTTTAAGGTTAGCTTTATGCACTGTTATTGAGCAAAATTTTATTGTTAACAGTTTACTCTAATAATGAGTCAAATTCTGTCATTCAGGAGGAAACTATTTGGCTGCCTGCTACATAGGTTCCTCCTGAATGACAGTTGTGGGTTTCTTAGACCCTTTTTAATATTTATGTAACAGCAGTTGCGCAGAATAATAATTGAAGAAGTACGCTTAAAAATCTTCGCCAATATCAAAATACAAACCACTGGCCCCGTGCGAGCCTACGGCGTAATCTATCCGAATATTTAATCTTTCCTTTTTGTTTAGCATTAGCCGGATGCCGCCCCCGGCGGCGCTACGCAGGTTGCGGGTATTAAAATTACTTAGTTTATTATTTACTTCACCGGCGCCGGCAAACACCGCAAAACCTACCCGCGAGAATACCTGTTGCCGGAACTCGGCCTGCAGGGCCACCATTTGCCGATCGCGGTAGCGGCCTTCGTAAAAGCCCCGCATGCCCCCAATTTCGGCACCGCCACCACCGCCGCCCATTAGGGCTAACTCCCGGAACGGTACTTGCCCCGAATGGAATTTCCCTAATCCTTGAAAAGCCAGCACCTGACTTGATCGTAGCGGAATAAATTTGCGAACATCAAAAGAATGGCGGGTAAAATTAAACTCACTGCCCAAGTTTTTGGTACTAAACATGGTGCTGTAAGCAACATAAATACCAGTTCGGCTATTCAGCGGATTGTCGCGGCTGTCGTAAAGCAGAGCCGGCCCTAAGCCAGAAGTAATTATGCCATCGAGTTCATTCGCGGGTTGCTCGTAGATTTTACTCTGCGCATCTTCAGATTTAATATTGTAAACTTTATTTACGTGGTACAACCCGCCGGCAAAAAAATAACGCTTTACCTGCCGCAAAACCCGGTTCTGAAAATATAGTAGCTTGTAATCTACAATGGTATAATCATCTACATTATTATTCTGGTTACCAATACCGTAATATTGAATCGGGAAATTGAAATAATTGGCATTGCCCAGAATAATAAACTTTTCGTGGTTGGTATAAATATTATAGGTAAGCTGCACCGAAGATTGCTTTTTCTGGGTCCGGTAAGCCAGCAACTGCCCGTTGGAACGGCGGGTTAAAGAATCGTTGCCAAAATTATAGACCGGTACCACCAAAGCGCCGTAACCTAAGCCGGTTTCGGGCGAAGAGAATAAAGCCGGGAAAGGCGTTAAACTAAGCTTTTTACGTTGCTGCAAACTATCGGCTGGTACCGCGGCCTTACCAGTTACCTGCATCAGCAACAGAAAACCGCACACTGCCCATAAATATTTCATAGAATTTGGTTTGAAGAAGCTTCCGGAGGAAAGAAAAGAAAAGCGGCAGAATTAATTTAGATTATAATTAGGCAAACTTAATAATATAGCTAAAAATCGGCTGCTCAATAATTATCAATATACTAAATATTTAAATTCAAAAATATACCTAAACTTATTTTTTTTAGGTTGAAGCTTTTCTTAATAAAGTCATTTACCGGAAAAAAAGCATAGACAATATTCCCAGCAGCATAATGCCTTTGCACCAGTTGCTTAAGCGGGCAAAATCTTTTTTACGATCGGCTCTAATTATATATTTCAGGAAAAATAAAGCCGGCACCAGCACCAGCACCACCATATACAAGCCAAAAAATAAATCGTGGTTCCGGTAAATAATAGCCGAAACAACAGTGGCAAAAAATACCAGCATTAGCCCGTAAAGCACCCATTTAGTACCGGGTATACCGGCTACAATGGGCAAGGTGCGGCAGCCAAAAGTAGCATCGCCTTTTACGTCTTCCATGTCTTTTATTATTTCACGTATCAGCGAAATAATAAAAGAAAACAGGGCATAAGCCCAAATGGCTTTGTTATCGGTGCCCACGTTTACCGATACTACCAGCAACATGGTAGCCGATAAAAAAGCAATGGTAATATTGCCCAGCAACAGCATTTTTTTAAGCTGCGCCGAATACCCCCACAGCAACAACACCGCGCCAATATTTATAAAACCTACCGCCCACGACAAAGTAAAACCCACGATTACCCCAATAGCCGACAACAGCAGGTGCGCTACCATGGCCTGCCGGCGGTTAACGCCTTTGCCTACCACCAGGCGTTTGGGTTTGTTTATGGCATCTATTTTAATGTCGTAATAATCGTTAATAATATAGCCGGCTGCGGCTACGCAAAAAGTAGCCAACAACAACAAATAGAAATGCTGGTCTTGCAACGTTGTTAACAAGGGCACCTGCGGCTGCAATAAGCATACCTGCACCAGTACCTGACAAAAGGCAATAATTACCAGATTAGGTAACCTTATTAAGCTAAAAACTTTTTTCAAGGAGATGTACGAACGGAATTGGGCCCAACGTATTCGGATAACAAATTTAGAGCAAAGGGCTGTAATTAACTACATAAAAAAAGCTCCGGGGATGGAGCTTTTCTTTTAATTTGGAAGGGATGTAAATGAGGATGGGCCTTAAACTTTTTTTACGTTAACGGCATTAATGCCTTTTTTACCCTCTTGGGTATCAAATTCAACTTTATCGTTCTGTTGGATTTGGATGCCGTTTAAACCCGTAACATGTACAAAAAAGTCTTCTTTGCTGATGTCGTCTGTAATAAATCCGTAGCCTTTTGATTCATTAAAGAATTTTACTGTTCCTGTTTTCATAAAAATTAAAAAATTTGAAATTAAAATATCCTGTAAATATAGGAGTATTTTATTCTGAAGCAACTTTTTCAAGATATTTTTGAACTTTTTAAAAAATAGCTTGTTTTATATACTTTTACCAGGTTCCCTGCATTTTTAGTACTGCTTCAATTAATTCGCGCACAGCGCCTTTACCCCCAGCCTTACTCGAAATATAATTGGCTACCCAAATTACATCCGGCGCGGCATCTTCGGGGCAGGCCGCTACGCCGCATTGTTGCATCACCGCTAAATCCGGAATATCATCGCCCATATAAGCAATATCCGATGGTTGTAAATTGTACTGCTGCAAAAAAGAGGTAAAAGCTTCCTGCTTGTTGTTTACGCCCAAATAAATATCTTCCACATCTAACGACAGCAACCGCTTACGCACGCCTTCTTCCTGACGGGCCGAAATTATACCCACCCGGTACCCTTTCTGAATAGCATGCCGAATGCCAAAGCCATCTTTAATATTAAAACTGCGCACCTGCTCCCCGGAAGCCAAGGCCAGTAAACTCCCATCGGTTAGTACGCCATCTACATCAAAAATAAAAGCTTTTACCTGGGTTAAATCCAGCGAAGGATGGTGCTGCATGGTTGCGATTAGTTAGTTTTATATGGTAAGAAAACCCTAGCCGTGAAGAATTAATTTACTTTCCTGGTTCCGGCAAAACAGGTAACCGGAACCAGGAAAGTAAATACAAATATTATAATCTAAGTTTTAATCAGGAATGAAATACTAACTATTGGTTGTCGCGCCACTCGTACACCCATTTGGCCTGAATCTGCTCTAAGTGGCCTTCGTTGGCTTGTTCGCGTTTTCCTTCAAAATTATCTAAAGACAACACCCATTCCAGCAAATCGGTAAACCGGATGCGGTAAATTTTCGACTCATCAAATTCATCCCCGAATTTTTCGTACAAGGCCATGGCAATATCTTCATGGTCGTTCCAGTGCATAGGGGGCTCATAACTGTTCCTCATTTCTGTTGTATTTCTTGTTAATTATGCTAATTTATGCTGTGTTACCTGCTTAATCTGTACTTTTTAAGTTTCTTAAATATTAATCAGATAAGCTTTATTGCTAGTAGATTGCTGTTTAGTGCCCCAGGAAATCTTGTTCCGGTATAGTAACTACTACATCTTCATTACCCTGCACTACGCACTGGCAAGCCAAACGCGAGTTAAGGCGCGGGTCAACTGCCCGGTCAATAAAGTCTTCTTCTTTATCCGAAATCTCCGGCAAATCGTCCATGCCTGCTTCTACGTAAATATGGCAGGTGCTGCATCCGCACACACCGCCACAGTTATGTTGTAATTTTATATCGTTGTTAAGCGCAACATCCAATACCGATTCACCTTCAGCCGCAATATGGGTTTGGTCCGGTTGGCCATCGGCGAACTTAAATGTAATATTTATAACCTTCATGGGAATGAAACTCCTTTTAATTTAGCCTGCAAAATTACGAAACAATTCGCCGAAACAAAGGCTACCTGTTATATTGCATGGCTTACTTCTACGAAGTTTACCATTATTAGGGATTAAAACGCAATTTTTACTTTATTTTTTCGCCTGAATGCTCTCTGAAAGCACGCCATACACTTGCTGGTAAAGCGGTTCTGGGGCCAGCATTTGTAAATGTTCCTGCAAAATATTAGCGTCGCCGCGCATTGCTGGGCCGGTTTGTACGGTAAATGGATCGGCTGAAAAACTTTTTTCCAGGGTAGCTCTAATAAGTGGGTTTAGCAGACCTGGCTCCAAATTATTTTTAAGCAGAATCTCGCGGCTGATGCCTAATAAATGGTTGGTAAAATTACAGGCAAAAACCGCTGCCAAATGCAATTTCTTGCGGTCTGGCCCTGCCATAAATATTACCTGCTGGCTGATACTAGCCGCTAATTGCTGCAACAAGGTAGTTAATGCGGGTTCTGCTGCTTCCAAGGCAATGGGTGTAGTAGCTAAATTAACCGGCTGGTTGCGGGAGAACGTTTGAATAGGATAAAAAACACCGGTTCGCAATTCTAAATCCGGCCGGGCTAAAACCGTTACCGGTAAACTCCCGGAAGTATGTACCACGTAACTGCCTAACGGAAATTGCGCTTCTGCTATTACGCTGGCTACCGCTGCATCCGACACACTAACTAGGTAAATATCGCACGCTGGTTGGTTCCGGAAATCGAGATTATTGGTGGCAATGGCCGGGGGCAATTGATTGGCTAATACAATGGCGTGCGCTAATTGCCTGGAATAAACACCTACTACCTGGTGCCCGGCCTGCGCAAAGGCCAGCCCTAAATGGGTAGCAACCTGTCCGGAACCAACCAAGGTAATTCGTAACGATTGCGGAAGATTAGCGACGGACATAATTAATATATTATTTGGTTGATTAAACTTCTCTGGCAAAAATAAAAAAGCTCCCTCAGGTAAGGGAGCTTTTCTGGTTAGCCAGGGCTAATTAAGATTAAACTTTTGCTACTTTTCTCTTTTCGCTTGTCCGTTGTTGGTTGGCGCCTTTACCCGAGGTAATATTTTCGGTTTTGCCTTCGCCGGAACGGCGGAAGATAGCCATTACAAAGCCCAGGCTCATTACCAAAGTACCAATCCAAAGCAGGTTAATAATTGGTTTTTCCATGGCTTTTAAGATTACGTAATCTTTCTGGGTGGTATTTACGCCAATAGTAAACCGGTTATTTTCCGTATCGATGCTCATGAAAGTTAAGCGTAAGCCTAAATCTTCGATCTCATCGGGAATGCGGCCCACCATGTTGTCTTTAATTACAAACAAGGGGTGGCCGTGGTACTCTTTGTTCTCCCCGAATATTTTTAAATCGGCTTGTACCGCTACATCTTTCTCGCCCAGTTCAATACTTTCTACTTTCCGCACCGGTTCTATTCCTTTCAGGATAGCAATGTAATCGTTCAGGAATAAGGTATCGCCAATAGCTACGTTATGCTCTTTCAGCTCGCTCCAATCCCGCTCTTCTTCGTTGTTCATTACCGCCGAAACGTGGGTATATAAATCACTGGTTAAGCCATTCTTAATATCGGGTGAGGCCAAAAAGCCCATTTCCTGGTTAATCTGTGCCCGCGGATAAAGCGTAAAAGTATTATTGGTGCCTTTTTCCTGGTATTCTATTTTGTAATAGGTATTTTCGGGCGTAATAGAAACCGTATCGCCGGTTTTGTAAACTACTTTGTCTTTGTATTTTAAATCGGTCCGGGCTAAAGCGCGGTGCTCATCCATGGGCAATCTAAAAAGCGACTCTTTGTTTACGTACTCCGGAAAATCAATTACTTCCATGTATTGCCCGCCGTACGTTAACTTATATTTGCCCATTTCTATGGGGTTGTTCCGGAACAGCAACACATTATCGCGGTTAATATCTTCGGGGAAATCGCGGGAATAAAGCAAGCCGGAAGTATTCTGGGAAACAATGGTAGAATAGCCGGAAGAATACAAGATACCAATCAGCATCAAGGCCACCCCAACGTGCGCTACTGCGCCACCAGTTAAAACAGCTTTGCGTTTTATCAGTGTTAATATCATGCCCAGGTTGGCAAATACCGCAAAGAAAGCCGCCAGCAGCAACACAATGTAAACCGGGTTATCTACTTTAGGCCCAACCCCCAAACGACCCAGCACCAGCACTAAACTCACAAATAATAAAGTAAGAATACCCGGCACGGCCAAGGCATTACCCAAGCGGGCTTTGTCGTTTTTCTGCCACCACATTAACTGCGCCAGGCCCGATAGAATGGCAATACCTACACCTAACCACAACTGGAACTTGGTGTAGTGGGCAATCTGGTCGGCGGGTAAAGCCAGGTTGGTTTTAATACCGATGAAGCCCATAAATGCATTATACACCGGAATAGAAGTTGTAAATAATACCTGGAAGGCACCTAAACACAATACTACCGCACCAATAAATACCCAGAATTCGCTGTTGTAAGTAGTAAGTTCTTTCTCAGTAGCCGGAATCTTTTTCCAGCGCCACACCAATAAGCCAGTAGCTAACACTATAAAAGCCGCCATGTAGGTAAATAACTGCCCAGATAAACCTAAGTCGGTGAAGGAGTGTACCGAAGCATTACCCAGAATACCGCTGCGGGTTAAGAAGGTAGCGTATAATATCAGCAGGAAAGAAACAATTACCAGCACAAACGAGGTATGTAAACCTGCCTTGCTCCGTCGGAAAATTACCAACGTATGAATAGCCGCCACCAGCACCAACCACGGAATATACACCGCATTTTCTACGGGGTCCCAGTTCCAGTAACCACCAAAGTTCAGGGTTTCGTAAGCCCAGTAGGCTCCCATCATGGTACCAATACCCAGCACTAAGCCGGCAAATAAGGCCCAAGGCAAAGCTGGTTTCACCCATTTGGTAAATTCGCCTTTCCACAAACCAGCAATAGCAAACGCAAAAGGTACCAAAGTAGCGGCAAAACCTAAAAACAACGTAGGCGGGTGAATAACCATCCAGTAGTTCTGCAACAGTGGATTCAGGCCGGTACCGTCTTTCGGAATAAAATTAGGGTTAAGCTTAAATACCGGGGCATCGGGCATAAAATCGCGCAGCAAAATAAATGGCGAAGAACCAATTTTCAGGTTACCGATTACCACACCCAAAATCATGGAAGTCAGGAAGAACTGCACAAAGGCAAAAACCGCCATAGTAGGCGCTTCCCATTTTTTATTAAACCAAATAATACCTAAACCCAGCAGCGTGTGCCAGAATATCCAAAGCAGGAAACTACCTTCCTGGCCTTCCCAGAAACACGAAATCATGAAATGGGTGGGCAAGTGATTACTGGAGTGGCTCCAGGCATAATGATATTCGTAGCGATGGTTCTGAATAATATTAAACAGCGCGATAATAATACCCAGCACCGCCACCGTATGTACATAAAAAGCAATTCGACCCAGTTTTTTCCAATTCGCTTCTTCCAGCCCCAACGGTTGTTTCCAGGAGGCCATAAAATACGAAAGGGCCGCTACCACCGCCGCCACAAATGCCAGGATTACGCTAAAGTGCCCCAGGTCTCCTACTAATGTATTTATCACGTTTATTTAGTTAAGAGTTAAAAGGTAAAAGTTATGAGTTGAAAAAATCAGGATAGCAACTCTTTCACTTTTATCTATTACTTAAATGTAATTTAAAATAAAAAGTAGCCAGATTTAACTCTGACAAAAAATCCAAAATATAGAATGAGCTGAAGTTTAGTAATTATGAGTAAAGATTTTTAACTCATAACTTTAAACTTTTAACTCTATTATAATCCAGCCGATTCAGTTTTAATTTCGTTCTCGACGTACTTAGACGGACACTTGAGCAATATTTTATCGGCTACAAATTTGTCTTTCTGCATCTTGCCAATAATTACCACCTGCTCCGACCGCTCAAAATCCTGGGGCTTGCTGTTGAAATAAATTACTTGTTGCTCAAACCGGTTAGTATCTACTAAGGTAAAAGTAAAGTAATTCGGATCAATCCGCGGGTCGTACTGCATACCCAAGATGTGGTTGTTGGCATCTTTTTTAAGACGGCCCACTACGTGCACCGGGGTGGTATTACCCTCTTCTGCCAGTTCGCGGGCTTCTTTAAACGATACATAACTGCTGGCATCGCCGGCAGTGGTTATAATAATGGCGATGGCTATGGCAATAACCGCAATACCAATAATGTGTGTTTTTTTCATTTTAATTAAAGTCTAAAAACTCGCAGCATTTACGTAACATGCAAGTAGGCCATAAAAATCCGGGAATTGCAAAATTATTATCAGTCCGGAAGCTGATAATAATCAATTTCTGAATTGCTTTTCTAAACGACCAACTTTACGATCGATAGAAACCAGGTAAAACAGCACACCGGCCAGCACCACCAGCACACAACCTACTACAATGTATATTTTGCCGTCGCGCCGAAGCTGGTCAGCCATTTCTACATTAGCGGTAGAACTGTTGGCTTCTACCATCACGGTTTCATCGGCGGCCGGAGCAGTTTGGGCTACGGCATTATTATTTATAAATAAAGTGAGCGCCAGCAGCAAAAGCAGCACCCAGTTTTTAAGCATGCGCATGTTCATACATTTTTTGTTTCAGAATTTCGAAGCGTGATTTCACGTTTAATATCCAGACCCCTAATAAAGTCCAGGCGATTACGGCCGGGTAAAAGACCATTCGCATTTTGCTATCCATGTCGTAAGTGCCAAAGCCAGGGTTACCGCCGTTGCCGGGGTGCAGCGAATCGGTGAGGCGGGGCAAGATAAACAACAACGGAATAAGTGCCGCGTAGGCAAAAATATTGTAAACCGCGCTAATACGGGCTCGCTGCTGCTGTTCGGCAAAAGAACCGCGCAATACAAAATAGGCAAAGTACATAAGCAGGCCAATGGCCGAAGCATTCTGCTTGGGATCGTTGCTCCAGAATTCGCCCCAGGTAACGCGTGCCCAGCCCATACCGGTAATAATGCCCAGTACCCCAAATAATAGGCCTATCCGGGCCGCTTCCGTAGAAATAATATCGTTGCGCAGCGTTGGCGTTTTTAAATATTTAATGGCGTAAACCACCGAAATGAGCAACAACAAAATCATACCGAACCACATGGGCACGTGAAAATACGTGTTGCGGATACTCTCGTTCAGAATGGCTAGCCGGGGCACGTCGTTCAGGAAACCGGCTACTATTATATAAACCAGCAATAGCACCGTTACCACTTTCCACCAGTTTTTTTGCATATCTTTATTTATAACTGCGGCTTCGGCTAAAAAGCCTGCATCTATGGTTTTATCTTACCCGGATTATCCGGCAATTTTACTCCTCTAATTTAATATTTAGCGCTTTAAATATCTACGCTTATTTTATTTACTTTCGTTCGTATCGCTTTCATTCTAACCACATTAATTCGGGTTTAATTCCGCCAGAGATAAGGAAACAAAATATAAGAAACTGTTACCACAATGGCATTAATAGCCAGCAAGGTCGTAAGTTCATCGGTACTCGCGGCGCGATCCAGCCCATCAATCGCATTCTTCGACATTTTCATGAGCATCAGCAGCATGGGAATTATTACCGGAAAGCTCAGAATTGCCATTAAGGTGCTGCTGTTGGAGGCTTTAGCTGCAATCCCCGAAATCATGGTTAACGAAGTAGAAAAGCCCACGGCTCCGAGCAGAATAGTTGCCAGAAACATAGCATCGTCTTGCACCGGGTTACCAATTACCACCGCGTAAAACAAATAACACAGCAACGCCAAAATTAGCATGAGGCAGGTATTGTAAGCTATTTTTGCCAGTATAACGCCTTGCGGGCTTACCAGCGTATATAAATACAACAAGCGGCCTTTGTTTTCCTGCATAAAGCTTTTGGCAATGGCATTTACCGACGTAAAAAGCAAAATTATCCAGAACAAAGCATTCCAGACGGGTACGCCCAACGTGCCGCCGCGCAAACCAAAGCTCAGGTAACAAATAAATACGGTGCTGCCCACATACAAAAGCATGCCATTGAAAGCATATTTCTGCCTCCATTCAAGCACAAAATCTTTTTGCATCAGGTATAGAACTTCTCGCAGCAGCACTTTCGTAGTTTGCCGCAAAGGTACAACACAAATAATTAGAATGGTAATAAATAGGCAGGTATCTGGCCAGTGCTCGGTACGGCAGTGCTGACGAATATACTTTAGGTTTAAAAATTTATAAATGCCGGCTTTTTATTCATAAGTTATGCATGCACATTTTTCTTATTCATAAAATAAATAGGCACCACGTCCTTGTACTTTACTTTCCAGTATTTACCAATTTAGCGCGTAATATTAGTCTCTGGTTTAATAAAACCACAAAGCCGAAGCGGATGTAGCTTCGGCTTTGTGGTTTTAAGCGCATTATAACTAATACTAATCCTTGTTCTTGTCTCTCTTCCCCTTTTGCCGGTGCTTTACCACTTTGGCATCTACGTAAAATACTACCTCTTCCGCAATATTGGTAATCTGGTCGCCAATCCGCTCCAGCTTCCGGATAATGTTTGATACTTTTAAAGCCTGGGCAATATTTTCGGGGTGTGCTTGCATGTAACTAACCAAGGCTTTATCGGCTTTGGCATTAATTTTATCCAGCACCTTGTCTCTTTTAATGAGTGCCTTAGCCAATTCGGTATTTTCTTCGGCCAGGGCGGTCCGTACATCGGTCAGCATGGCTTCGGCGGCATCGTACATTTCCAGCACCTGGGTTATTTGCAATAATTCGGCATCAAAAGCGGTGTCAACTTCTTTTACCAAACGGGCAATGCCCTCGGCTGTATCTCCTATCCGCTCCAGGTTGGCATTTATTTTTAGAACCGCCAGCACCCAACGTAAATCTACGGCTACCGGGTTAAACAAAGCAAAAAGGTTTTCGCACATCCTATCGATTTTTACATCGTAGTCGTTCACCTTTTTACCTCTTTTAATTATTTTTCTGGCCAGTTCTTTATCGGCATGCACCAGCGCAGCTTTGCCCCCGTTCACCTGAAACGTAACCAGGTCCCACATTTCGTTTACTTTCTCTTTTATCCGGAGCAACTCCTTTTCTAATTGATTCATAAAGAATTATCTGATGCTGAAATTTTTAAGATGCAAATGTTAAGAACATTAGGTTTTAAGCAATCCACTTCTGTCATTCAGGAGGAACCTATTTGGTTAATTGCTAAATAGGTTCCTCCTGAATGACAGCAATGGGCTCTTTATACCAATAAACTATTTAGAAGAACATTTTGCGCAACATCACTTATTATTACGCAAAATAATGTATGGCTCAACCAAACCGGCCGGTAATATAATTTTGGGTGCGTTGGTCGCGGGGACTGGTAAACAAGGTTTTGGTTTTGGCAAATTCTACCAGTTCGCCTAAATAAAAGAAAGCCGTAGAATCGCTTACCCGGCCGGCCTGCTGCATATTATGGGTTACAATCACAATGGTATAATCTTTTTTCAGCTCGTAAATCAGCTCTTCAATTTTGGCTGTAGAAATCGGGTCCAGGGCCGAAGCCGGTTCATCCATTAGTACTACCGAGGGTTCAATGGCCAGCGCGCGGGCAATGCACAGGCGTTGCTGTTGCCCACCCGAAAGCTCGAAAGCCGATTTTTTAAGTTTGTCTTTTACTTCGTCCCACAAGGCTGCCTGCCGCAACGAACGCTCTACCCGTTCCTGCACAAAGTTTTTATCGGAAGTGCCGTTTACCCGCAAGCCATAAGCCACGTTTTCAAAAATTGATTTCGGGAATGGGTTTGGCTTCTGAAATACCATGCCCACGTGCTTGCGCAAATCATCTACCTGAATATTGGTTTTATAAATATCCACGTCATCAATGAAAATATCGCCTTCGATGCGCACATTGTCAATCAGGTCGTTCATCCGGTTAAAGCAACGCAAAAACGTAGATTTACCGCAACCCGAAGGACCAATAAAAGCCGTTACCTGGTTTTTCCGCATGGCAATATTAATGCCTTTCAGCGCGTGGAAATCGCCGTAGTGCAAGTGAACGTCTTTCGTCTGGATGCTATATTCTTTTTCTTTGGAATCTGTATTGTACATGGAGGATGAATACCTTTATAAAAGCTACCGGTATATTTTAGAACCAGCAGGCATTAATTCATTTTTACTCTTTTGGCAAAATATTTCCGGAGCCAGTTGGCTAATAAATTAACTATCAGAATAATTAAAATTAAGATAAAAGCTGTGCCGTAAGCCATTGCCCGCGAGGCTTCTATGTTGGTACCGCTGGTTGATATCACGTACAAATGGTACGGCAAGGCCATTACCTGGTCGAAAATGCTATTGGGCAGCCGGGGCAAAAAGTAGGCAGCTACGGTAAATAATATTGGGGCTGTTTCGCCGGAAACCCGTCCCACCGATAAAATAAGGCCCGTAATAATATTGGGGAAAGCAATGGGTAAAATAACGCGGCTGGTAGTTTGCCATTTGGTAGCTCCCAAAGCCAAACTGCCTACCCGGAAAGAATCATCTATGGCTTTTAAAGATTCTTCGGTGGTGCGGATAACTACCGGCAAGGCCAGTAAACCCAAGGTAAGCGAACCCGCCAGAATAGAATCGCCGAAGCCAAAACGGTTTACAAAAAGCGCCATCCCGAATAAGCCAAACACAATAGACGGCACGCCGGCCAGGTTGTTGGTCATGAGTTTAATAAAACGTTTAAACCAGCCATCCTTTAAATATTCGTTCATGTAAATGCCCGACATTACGCCCACCGGAAAAGCAAATAGCATACTGCCGACTACGAGGCAGAAAGTACCCACAATAGCCGGAAATATACCGCCGGCGGTCATGCCATCGCGGGGCATCTCGGTGAGGAACTCCCAGCTAATAACCGATATTCCCCGGAAAATAATAAAGGCCAGAATAATAACCAGAATGGCTACTACCGCAAAACTAAGGCCGCGGAATATGACAAACGCAGCATTTTGGGCCAGCCGTTTAGATTTATTAATAGATTTACCGTCGTGGAAACTCATATTATTTAGCGGTTCTCTTTCTTTTTAGCCGATACAAAATCGACGGTAAGGTTGATGATTAAGGTAAGCAGGAATAAAATACAGCCCAACGCAAACAAAGCTTTGTAATGAATGCCGCCTTGGGGCGCTTCGCCTAACTCAGCAGCAATAGTAGCCGGAATGGTACGAACAGGTTCTAAGAAAGTATTTGGTATAACCGAGGCATTACCAGTTACCATCAGTACCGCCATGGTTTCGCCAATGGCCCGCCCAATCCCCAATATTGCCGCCGTAGAAATACCCGAAATAGAATACGGAATGATTACCTTGTAAATAGTTTGCCACTTGCTGGCTCCCAAAGCCAAACTGGCTTCTTTCATGGCGCGGGGCGTAGTGCGCATGGCATCTTCAGAAACCGAAATAATGGTAGGCAA
Organism: Adhaeribacter rhizoryzae; assembly: GCF_008629685.1. Classification (GTDB taxonomy): domain Bacteria; phylum Bacteroidota; class Bacteroidia; order Cytophagales; family Hymenobacteraceae; genus Adhaeribacter; species Adhaeribacter rhizoryzae. The sequence goes on from NZ_VWSF01000032.1 coordinate 42,266, forward strand.
AGCCATAATGCCCAAAATAATACTGCCGGCCAAAGCGGTTTCGCCGACGGGCAAGCCAAAAATATCCTGAATAAGCGGCACCACTACTACCAGGCCAAAGAAACCATACACCACCGATGGTATACCCGCCAGCAACTCAATAACCGGTTTCAGAATATTCCGGACGCGGCTATTGGCAATTTCGGCCATGTAAATAGCGGTAGCTAAACCCAACGGTAAAGCCAGTAAAATAGCCCCAAAACTTACCCACAGCGTACCTAATATTAATGGCAGCACACCCATTTGCACCGCCGGCGTAATAGTTGGGTACCATTCGGTGCCGCCTAAAAAATCGGGAACCGAAATATTATCGAGTTGTAGCTGCCGCCCCTGAAAACTTTTGGCTAAATATTCGTCCGGGAAAAAAGCCAGCATATTAGGCTCTTTGGCAATAACCTCGTTAATGCGCTGCGGTACAAATTCAAAATCTTTCCCGAGTTGTTCTTCGGAGAAATATTCGGTTAAATCATCAATTCGGAAAAGTTTAATGGGCGCGTTTGGGCCACCTACTTCCTGCCAGTTAGTAATATTCTGGTCCGAAATTTCTTTTAATTGGTGGGCCGATAATTCTTTAACCGGGTTTTGGCTGTTAACCGCAATTACGGTGCCTTCGCTTACCGGCGATAGGCTAAAAATGCCGAGGCCTTCTTTAAACAAAAAGAAAACAATGAGCAGCACCGTTAAACTGGTAACCGTACCGCTTAAGGCCAGTAGCGCTACAATTATTTTTTCGCCTAAGTTATGGAAGTACCTTTTCACGCAGAAGCTGTTAGAATGGAGAATTGTTTACCCATATTAACTTAAAGGAACGTAACCTGTTTCCTGCACAATTTTCTGACCTTCGGCCGAAAGCACGAAATCTACAAAAGGCTTAACCTTACCATCTACTGCGGCATCGTAGAAAAAGTATAAAGGCCGGGAAATAGGATAAGTCTTGTTTTTAGCAGCCTCTACCCCTGGGGCCACAAAGGTTTTACCCTGGTCGTAAGAAACCGACAAAGCTTTTACTTCTTTTGTTTCGTAAGCCAAACCAATGTAACCAATAGCGCCCGGGGTTTGGCTCACCGATTGCACAATAGAACCCGTAGCCGGCATCATGAGAATACCCGATGCGTAATTCTTTTTATCGAGCACGTGTTCTTTAAAAAACTCGTAGGTACCCGAACTGGTTTCGCGGGAATAAGCCACAATTTTTTCGTTGTTGCCGCCTACGGCTTGCCAGTTGGCAATTTTGCCGGTAAATATTCCTTCGAGTTGCTCGCGGGTAAGCTGGCTTACTTTATTACTTGGGTGTACTACCACCGATAACGCATCGTAAGCAATTAAAACTTCTTTTACATCTTTCTGCGCGCCTCTTAGTTTTAACTTTTCTTCGGTCTTCAGCGCCCGCGAAGCCATGGCTAAATCGGTGGTACCTTCCTGCATGGCAGATATACCAACCCCGGTACCGCCGCCTACTACCGTTATAGCCGCGCCCGCGTTTTTCTGCATATATTTTTCGGCTTCCTGCTGGGCCAAAGGTAAAACGGTATCGCTGCCTTTAATGGTAACCGTAGTAGCAGCCGATTTACCTGCTTCGGTATTTTCTTTTGTAGTATCGCCGCTGCCGCAGGCACCCAGAAGTGCGGTTATCAGCAATAACCCAGCCGCCTGGAGGCTAAATATTTTTACTTTAGTTTTTTTCATAATAGTGCTCTAAATATTTGAGTAGTCGGGAAAGAGAATTAAAAATTAAACTGGGCCTGCAAGCGGAGCAGATTGCCAAACTGGTGGTTATTTAGCGCCCGACCATCTTTAGTAGTCCGGTTGGTGATGGTATATTGGGTAGCTAACTCAAAAGCGGGTATCGGCTGCCACTCTACCCCTATTTCGGTTTCGTAGGTTTTGCTGTAACGGGCATCTAACTCGGTCTTTTTGCCGCCTTCGTAATATTGGGCTTTTACAAACGGAATTAATATTTGGTCTTTTACTTTCAGCAAGTACATGGCTTGCGCATACCCGCCTTTTAAGGTTTTAAGCTGAATACTGAGCGTTTCGGGATCATACTGGGGTCCTTTGCCAATATTATATTCGGTTTGGAAACCAAAAGGCTGCGGATATACCACCAAACTACCCGCTACCCGCCGGTCGTTGAAGGTGCCGCCAAATATTTTATTACTGCTTAATTGGTCTGGGGTAACCGTATAAGAACCATTATAGGCCTGAATGCCCGGTTCAATAATTTGCCCACTTTTGAGAGCCAGCGGATACGAGAAACGGGCTACTACGTGCTGGTTGTTATTGGCTTCGGGTTTATTAGCGGTTTGGCCGTTGTATATACCCAAGCCAAACACACCGTAATCGCCGCTGCCTTTTAAGCCGTTGCTCACCAAATAGCTAAACCGCTTCCGGATTTTATCGGGTGCCCAGTAAAAGAACACGCCTAAATCGCGTTCATTCGGCACGGCACTGTTCAGGGCATCGTTCCGGTCCAGGGTTAAGCGGTTCTGGCTCGATTGCATGTTTTCGAAACCATAAGGCACTTTACTCTGGCCTACCCGCAACCGAAATTCTTTCTTTTTATCTAAAGATAAATCGAAATAAGCATCGCGCAATTGGGCAAAATGAATGGTAGAACTACCAGATGGCGTGGAAGCTAAATCGGGCTGGATATAAATAAATACCCGCTCGTGTACGTTGCCGCTAAAAACCAAGCGGGCCCGGCGGATTAAGAAACCAGTTTTATCGCCAATAGATTTATCGTGTTCGGATTTTAAGCTTGGGTTGGTTTCGAGTAAGCGGTTATACCGTACCTGTACATAACCTCTTAGTCCAATTTTTTCGTACCAATTTTTTTTAGCCTTATCAGGCTTTACATTAACTGGCTTAGGCAAAACAGAAACATTTTCGTGCCCGGCGACCGGGTTACTGGTGTTTGTTACTGAATCCTGAGCAGCCGGATTTAATAGCTGAGCTTTTGCTGTTTGAATACCAAGTATTAAAGCGCCAATAAGGCTAATTTTAAAAGTATAATAATTTATACTTTTGTTTATGGGTGAGAACATAAACGCTATATTTTCCAGTACAATAACTTGTGTTGCCTGGTTAATTTTTTAAGATTAATCTTTGGCAACGTGCATCATTAACAGGTAGTCAGGCTATTATTGATTGCGGAACAAAACTAGCATTGGCATGTTAGCCTAATGTTAAGGCAAAAGCGCGGTATGTTACTTTATTGTTAAGTTTTGCCGGCGGTTATTACCTAAATATTAAGGCAATAGTCTATTTTTGCGGATCGTAATCATTAAAATGTGTTGTTTAAATGAGAAATATTAATCTTTCCCTTTTACTTTCCGGCTTTTTAATATTTATTTTTTCTCCGGTTGCGGCCCAGCAACGCGAGTACCATGATAATAATATGTTTTGGTCTGAGGTAAATATTATTGGCAACATTAAAGGAAAATTCGGCTACCAGCTCGATTACCAGCACCGCCGGCAAGCCATCCCCGAAAACTTACCAGACCACCATCATAATCCGGTTAAGCACCCCATGTTACAAACTATCCGGCCCTGGCTACATTACCAATATAACCCGGCCGTACGGTTTTCTTTTGCCCCATTAGCCTGGTTGGGCCACTGGCGGTTGCCGGAAGATGGCGAAAGTGTTTTTTTTCCGGAGTTCCGGATTACCCCGCAAATTACACTCCGGCAACCCATTGGCCGGGTAATTATTCAACACCGTTTCCGGTACGAATTCCGGTTTATTGGCCGCGACCACGTAGATGGTGAAACTGATTTGGAGGAGGCGTATACCTTCGATAAAAGCCGTCGGCGTGGCCGCATGCGCTACATGCTAAAAGCCGAAGTGCCTATTAATACTCCCGAAATGGCGGATGGCACTTTTTATGTAGCTGCTTTTAACGAAGCCATGCTTAACACCGGCAAAAATGTTCCGAGTAATCATTTATTCGACCAGAACCGGACCTATGCGGGGGTAGGCTATCGTTTTAGTAAATTTGTTCGCGTAGAGGCGGGCTATTTAAAACACCTGGCTTTCCGGCTCAATAATGCCACCGCCAACAACGTCGATAATAATAATTTAATTCATGCCTTTCTTTACTTCGAGAACTTCAGCGAATTATTTTCCCGCAAAGAAAAATAACCGAAGTAAAAGTTCAGATAGCTTTACCCCACTAATATAATTTAGCGGCGCAACCTGAAAGCCGCAGCAAATATTAAGCAAACACTTGCGCCGGCCTAAAATTAAATTAAGGTCATTGCAGCGTAAAGGTTTCAGAGAGCAAGTAGTTTCCAATGAACGCCTTTTCCTAAAAAAAGCAGCACCCCGGCTACATTCAGCCGGGGTGCTGCTTTTTTACAAGTTTAACAAGTAACGTTAACCCAGTAAAGCTTGTTCAGGTTTATCTACCCACGAGCAAACGTTTAGCAGCTACTTGTTTATCCGTGACTAACTTGAGCAGGTACACGCCTTTGGCATAGCTGGCCACGTTCACAGCTATCTCCAGGTTCTGGTTGGCTTTAGCGGTGCCACTAGCCAGGGTTTTCACTTTCGCTCCCCTGAGGTCGTAGAGTTCTAAGGAATATTTACCGGCTTGTGGCAAGCTAAAGTTAATAGTAGCTTGTTCAATAGCCGGGTTGGGGTAAGCGGTTAAACCGGCCGTGCTGCTGAATAAATCATCGCTGCCGGCTTTACGCGCCAGCATGATAGGTGCCCGGCCTACGCCTACTTGTACCATCGTAGTAGCGGTCGCACCCATGGCATCGGTTACGGTCACCATGTAATCACCCGGAACAGCGTAGTGCAAGTCTTCGGTGCGGGCACCCGTGTTCCACAGGTACGTATAAGGGCCCATGCCACCGGTTACGCTTAAATCCACGGAGCCATCTTGTTTGCCCGCCGCGGAAACATTCTGGTGGGCTACTGACAAAGCCAGGGGAGCACCCTTTGTGCCTACCACTACGCTGGTCATGGTTTTGCGGCCAAAGGCATCGGTGACGATGACCGAGTAAGTACCCGCGGCTAAGCCGGTTAAATCTTCGGTAGTAGCCCCGTTGCTCCACAAGTAAGTAGCCGGTACTACGCCGCCCACCACGGTTAAGTCAATGGAACCATCGCTCGCTCCGGCACTGGATACATCCTGGTGGGAAGAAAGTACGCGTAAAAAGTCGTTCTTGCGGCCTACTTGCACAGTGGTCCAGCCGGTGCAGCCCGTAGCATCCGTCACCAGCACCGAGTAAGTGCCCGGCGAAGCTAAGCCTAAATCCTGGGTAGCAGCGCCGGCGTTCCAGCGGTAAGTGTAAGGGGCCGTGCCGCCGCTCACGCTTAAGTCAATCATACCAGCGCCGTTGAAAGCACCCCACATGCCGTACCAGGGCTCCGCTTGCGTGACCTTGGTGGTTAAGGCTAATGAGCAGCCGGTTGGCGGAGGAGTAGTTGGTCCGGTGATGGTATAAGAAGCCATTTTTTGGCAAGTACCGCTGGCATCGGTTACCATTACCATATAAGTACCCGCCATTAATCCGGTAAGGTCTTGCGTAGTACCAACTGTAGTAGTGCCCATCGTCCAGAGGTAAGTTAAAGGCGGTGTACCACCAGTTACGCTCAAATCTATAGCGCCGTCGCTACCGCCGGCCATGGTTACATTGGTAGTCATAGCCGATAGCACCAAATTACAAGGAGTAGCCACATCTTCAGCAACAGTATAGGTAGCTACCTGGCGGCACTGGGCCGCATCTACTACGGTTACGGTATAAGTACCGGCCATTAGTCCCGAAATATCTTGGGTTGTTCCTACCGTAGAACCACCCATAGTCCAGTTATAACTATACGGAGCAGTGCCGCCGGTTACGCTCAAATCTATGGCGCCGTTGTTACCGCCTGCTGTGGTTACATTAGTGGTTGTGGACGATAAGACCAAATTACACGCAGCTCCCGATACATTTATGGTAACTGAGGTAGTAGTTTGGTTGCCTTGAATATCTTCGGCTACAAAAGTTATTACAAAAGAGCCGGTATTATTTGGTGTCCAGGAAAAACTGGTCTGAACCGGGTTACCATTAGGTGCTGCCGGCGTTAAAGTAGCGCCTGCGGGCATACCCAAGGCAAATATAGTTACAGAACTGCTGGCCGGCTGGTCGGTGGCCCGAATATTAAATGTAACCGGCTGCCCAACCTGGGCTTCTATGGCTGACGCAGGAGAAGGTGTAACCGTAAAATCGAATACAGGAGCCGGTGGTGGAACTACTTGTACCGATATTAAAAAATCGACCACGGTTTTGGCACCTCGGGCATCGGTTATAGCAACCGCTACATTGTATAAACCACCAGGTCGGCCCAGGGTAGTCCAGGTAATAAATCCGGTAGTTGCATTAATAGTTAAACCAGCCGGATTGGTACCGCCACCCATTTCGGCAGCAGTAGCTAAACGGTAGCTCAGTGCATCACCTTCAAAATCGGTAGCGGGTATAGGAAAAGTAGCATTGGTGAGGTCGTTGGGTAAGGTTCTGATGGGCGGCAATGCCACCACCGGCGAATTATTACCACTTCCTACCTGTACCAACGTTTCTACGCGATAATTATCACCAGCATTATTACGCAATTCACTTATCCGGCAGCAGCTCTCAAAAAAGGCAGTATAATTGCCATTAGCCGCATACGTTTTGGTAAATGTTGCTTCACCGTAAAACCAATCCTGGGCAAAATTTACCGAAGTAACTAATAACGGAATAGTACGGCCGGTGCCATCGCCAAAAGAAAAGTTAACATCCGGCGTCATGGTTGATCCTACTGCCGGCTGGCCGGCACCAAAAAAGTAACTTCTCCGGAAAGCCTGGGAAACCTTAAACTCAACTGTCTGCGGACCAACTACCCGCCAGCTGATGTTGCCATAACGAAAATGCGAAGCAGAAGCAGAAGATACGCCAATAAAGAGCATAAGGGTTAGCGCAATAGCAAAGGAATAAAGCGCTTTTAAGCGTAGTGCGCTGGGGCTGTGATGGACGGGGCTAAAACAAGCATCAGATTCTTGTTTTTCACAATAAAGTAGTTTTTTGTGCATAGTTTTAAGGATTAAGTTATAATTTGAAAAAAGAAATAATTAAGCGTACTATCGTATATCTGCTTTTGAGAAACAGTAAATTATTTCGCTAACTACCCAAAAAGAGCATAAGTAGCCTACTAACAACCAGCATTGCTACAAGCACTATGCAAACCCCAACTACCTGATGCAAACCCGGGTTTGTAAAAAATGAAAAACTTAGAGATAACTTTTATACAAAATAACCCTGGCTACCCAGACTGGTCGCCAAGACAAAAAATGCATAGCAAAATTGTATAATAAACCTGCCATAAATATTGGAAGTAATTTAATACCAACATTAGTAAAGCCTTATAGGCGTTTACTACCAATTAAAATACTAACCGCCTGATAAACTGCAACAAGCGTTAATTAAATATGGTTGAATGTAAAAATATTGATGCACTTGCCCATGCAGGCAAGCTGTTTTAATTATATAAAACTACAATCGAATATTATATGCAGTAAGTAGTAAGCTAAACTTAGAATTAAATACCTGGCTTTAAATAATTTTATTTCAGCAAAACGGTCAAAAATCCTGTTTCAGAAAAAGATTAGAATATTATAAGTAATCTGAATATTTATAAACCTTAAAAAACCTTGTCCTGGTACTATGCTTTAATTAAGGGTCTTCTTTCGGGCAACTTAATTACCTGATTATATTTTAATTAGGCAGTTTTCAGCGCATTTAATTCTTGCAAGGCTCGGCTAAAAATTAATATTACCTAAATAAATAACTTAAATTCTATATTTATAATGTTAGCTTAAAAAGGCTGGTGTTATAATCATTTCAATACCATTATTTTAGATAAAAAATGATTTTATTGCTTTACTTTAAAAAAGATAAATTAGGAATGGCAATATATCATAAACAATATTAATAAGCAATACCTAAAAAGGAGTATTTTATAAGATATTGTAAAATTATTTATAGTATCAGAATATAAATAATATTTATTTAATGAATAATTTAAATTTATCTGCTCGTACCTGTTGGGTTTAAGCTATACGATACGGCGCCTGGCTTGTTTACTTACAAACAAAAGTTAAGCCACCTAGTATTTAAAATTGTTCGGGCATTTACGCCAGCCCCAGTACTACCTTAAAAGCACCAGATAATAGTATTAAATATATTACTTTTAAAATATTCTTGAAATAATTTTAATATCTAAGCCGGGAGTACTACATTAGAGCCTTTAACAGTTTCAGAACTTTATGATAATTCAAACCCGGGCTTATGCCAGAGCAGCTATTTTGGGCAACCCATCTGATGGCTATTTTGGTAAAACCATTTCGTTGATTGTAAAAAATTTTGGCGCCCAGATTCAGCTTTACCAAACCCCCGAACTGGAAATAGCTCCGCAACAGCAAGATTGCCACCAGTATAAAAATATTCACGACCTCTGCGAACAAATAAGCCTGACGGGTTATCATGGGGGTATTCCGCTGGTAAAAGCAGCCATTAAAAAGTTTTGCGAATTCTGCCAGAAACAAGGCATTACCTTACCCAACAAAAACTTTACCGTGCGGTACAGCTCTTCTATTCCGCGGCAGGTAGGTTTAGCCGGGTCCAGCGCCATTATTATTGCTACGCTGCGGGCGCTTTCGCAATTTTACCGGGTAGAAATTCCGCAGGCGCTTTTTCCCAGCCTGGCTATGTCGGCGGAGGTAGATGAATTAGGCATTAACGCCGGCCTGCAAGACCGGGTAATTCAGGTATACGAAGGGCTGGTTTACATGGATTTTAATAAAGAATTAATCCAAAACCAGGGCCACGGCTGTTATCAACCACTAGACCCGGCTTTGTTGCCAAACTTATTTATTGCTTATAAAACCGAACTGAGCAAGGTATCGGGTAAAGTACTAAACGATGTGCGCACGCGCTACGACCAGGGCGATAAATTTGTGATAGATACGCTAGCCAATATTGCCAACCTGGCCGAACAGGGCAAAGAAGCTTTGTTACAGAAAGATTACCAAACGCTGCACGCCCTCATGAACGAAAATTTCGACCTGCGTTGCAAAATTATGAACATCAGCCAAAGCAACATGGAACTGGTCAATACGGCCCGGGCCTGCGGTGCATCGGCCACCTTTACCGGCTCCGGCGGCTCCATTATCGGGCAATACTACGGCGATAAAATGCTGAATAATTTAATGGTAGAACTAAAAAAACTAAACGCCCGGGTTATTAAACCAACGATTATTTAAATGTTAGAGATTAGCGCTAATTTCCTTACGCTTACTTTAAAATAATATTAATTAATTTCTGTGGCACCCGCCCAGAACTATAGACATAAACTATGATAAAAAAAGCCGTAATACCGGCCGCCGGATTGGGCACCCGCTTTTTACCGGCCACCAAAGCTCAGCCCAAAGAAATGCTACCAATTATCGACACGCCTACCATTCAGTATGTGGTACAGGAAGCGGTAGATTCGGGGATTGAGGATATTCTGATTATTTCGGGTAAAGGCAAACGGGCCATTGAAGACCATTTCGACCGGAATTTTGAGCTGGAAGAACGCCTGCAGCAAAAAGAAGAAGCGCTTTACCAGGAAATGCGCCGGCTTTCGGATATGGCCAATATTTATTTTATCCGGCAGAAAGAAATTGTGGGCTTAGGCGATGCTATTTATTACGCCCGCCAACATACCGGCGACGAGCCTTTTGCCGTTCTGCTCGGCGATACGGTTATGACCTCGGTCATTCCGGTTACCCAGCAACTCGCCGATTTATACGATCAATATCAATCTACGATTATTGCGGTAGAAACCGTACCAGCCGATAAAGTAAACCGTTACGGCATTGTGGGCGGTCATAAACTCAGCGACTCTATTTTGCAACTAAACCAATTGATAGAGAAACCAGCCATTGAAACCGCGCCTTCTAATTTAGCGATTGCAGGCCGCTATATTTTAACGCCGGGCATTTTTAAGGCCATCGAAAGCACCCCCAAAGGCAAAAACAACGAGTTGCAATTAACGGATGCCTTGCTTAATTTATTAAAGCGTGAGCAAATATATTCGCATACCATAGAAGGCAAGCGCTACGATATCGGCAATAAACTCGATTTTTTAAAAACCACCGTAGAATTTGCCTTGCGGCGCGAAGAATTTGCGAGTCCGTTCTTCCGGTTTTTGCAGGAAATTGTAGCTACGCACCAAAGTAACGGCGATAAAGCTTAAAAAGTAATTGCTTTAAATATTATTCGGCGGAAACGGTTAAGCATACCTTAGCAGTTATCCGCCGAATATTTTTTATTTATAATAGTACGCAACAGCCGCCCTGTCCGCTTTTTTCACCGGCTAGTTCTTTAGGTTTAATAATTTTAACAGCGGTTTTTACTTTTTAGCGAAAGCCCAATATAAATATTTAATCCTGCAACGCTTTTAAAGCCTGTAAACACTTGGGTAAATCAATATTTTTGCCCAATACCCCTTTAAATAAATCGCCCTTTTCTTTTAAGCGGGCGGGCATATTTTTAATGGTAAACTGCGTTGGGTGCAAACCTTTTTTCACTTCGGGCCACGCCAGCGGTGCCGATACGGTAGCGCCAGGTTTAGGCCGCACGCAATAAGGAGCGGCAATGGTTTGGCTAATGGCGTTTTGCAGAAAATCGAGGTATATCTGGTAGCGCCGTTCTTTGGGCATTCGTTCCAGGCTGGTGAGTTCGGGTAAACGCTGGTGTACTTTTTGCGCCAGCAAATGGGCAAATGGCTTTACCTCCGCAAAAGAATATTTGGCTTGTAACGGAAAATACAAGTGCATACCGGTGGCTCCCGACGTTTTAACGTAACAATCGGCCCCAATTTTATCGGCAATTTCTTTTACCACCAAAGCCACTTCTACTACTTCGTCATAAGTATTTTCGCCGGGGTCCAAATCTATTACGGCCCAGTCCGGGTTTTCCAGGGCATTAATGCGCGAGTTCCAAGGATTTAACTGAATGCAGCCCAGATTATTCAGGTAAGCCAAAGTGGCTTGGTTCTGGCACAAAATATAGTTAACTTCTTCTTTCGTAGATTCTGAGTGAATGCTTTTGGTTTCAACCCATTCGGGTACTTTATCGCCTACGTCTTTTTGGTAAAAACCAGGCGCGTTAATACCGTTTGGGTGCCGCAGCAACGATTGGGGCCGGTCTTTTAAATAAGGCAAAATATAGCCGGCAATACTTTGGTAATAATCTATCAGATCGCCTTTGGTAATATTTTCGTCGGGCCAATAAAGCTTGTTTAGGTTGGTCAGGTTTACGAGCTGCCCTGCTAACAGCCGTTCTTCATCGCGGCTTGCTATTTTGTTTTTATCGGACACGGTTTTAGTTGTGGTTTAAGGTAAATATTAGGCTTTGTTATTTGTACGAAAAATATTTATTGAAGCTGATTTTTCGAAAAAACCCTGAATACGCCTTTAGAACAAAATATTACCTTCCCTAACCTACAAGATAGTTTGATGCTTTTAATTTCTCCGGAGTTTCAAAAAATAAAAGCAACGTAATATTTAGCAACTTAATATTTACAGCACAATTCGCAGTTCAAAATGCATCCACTGGTGCTTGCGGGCATCTTTAAACTCGGGGCTTAGCCAAACCACAGAACTTTCGAAACTAATGCCGCCGTAGGCACCTACTAAGCCGGCTGTTTTCTGTAAAAGCGCGCGCGAAATTAAATTGGCCGACATGGTATACGGGTTGTGCTGGTTAAGTAAACCACCCTGCAAGGTAGCATTGTAGCCCACCAGTTTACCGGTTACACCGCCTTTGGCATAAAACTGAAACTTCTGCAGGCCCTGCCGGTTTTCGCGGGAGGTAATGCCCAGGTTCTGAAAATAAGGATTCATTTTACCGGCCCGCATCAATAACCCGCCCGCAGCCCCGGTATATAAAGTACCCACCGAAGCGCCGGCGTTGCCCATTAATTCCAGCACCCGGCCAATACCCAGCAACTGTTTTTCCAGGGTAGCTTCGTAGCCCAATATTAAATCGTTTTGCAGTTGGTTATCCCAACCCAGGGGTTTCGGCGAATCGAGGAGTTCGTGGGCTTTGGTTTGCAACTGCTTGGCACCGGCGGCCGGCCCTAACAACCCAATCTGCAACCCGGCGGTAAGCCGCTGTTTTTTAATGGGGTTATTAGAAATTAAATATTGGTTCGCGTAAATATAACCGGCATAAGGCCGATCGCCGTAGCGAATATTGGGGTCTAATATTTTTAAAGGCGTAAAGGTATCGAACCGAATTTGCAGGCCGTGGTAACGCATAGCACCGGCTTGGCGCAGCAATATTTTATTTACCGGCGATTTTGCAAAACCCGGGTGTACCAGGTTCAGGCCCAAGCCCTGGGTAAAATAATAATCGGTCCGGAAAGTGGCATCGTTGGCGAAAATACCGGCAATTATTTTATCGTGGCTGCGGGTACTATCGGGGGCAGTAAAAATGGCGGCTTTTACCAACGTAGTCAGCAAAAAACAAGCGAACAAGAAAACAAATCTTAAAAGCGGTATCAAATTAAAAGTTAAATGGTAAGCCGAGGCAAGTTATACGACGTTCCGGAATTATTTATCGTATAGCAACTATAAACCTATATTTTATTATGTTCCAGAATAATCAACATTATATACATCCGGGTCACCAGGTAGTTCAGGACGAAAGATTGCGCTGGATAGAAATGGTGTCGCGGTTTATGGATAGCCAGTTCCGGTTGCCGGGCACAAATTTCCGGTTTGGCCTCGATCCTATCCTGAGCTTTATACCTTTTGGCGGCAGTGCGGCCAGTTTTGCTGTTTCGGCCGGTTTATTGGTTACCATGTTTAAATACGGAGTAAGCCGCAAAGTTTTAATTATGATGCTGGGTAACCTGGTGCTGGATGCCTTAATTGGCAGTATTCCGGTTATTGGTACTTTATTCGACTTTGTGTACAAAGCTAACCAGCGCAACGTATCGCTGTTGCGCAAACATTACCAGGCAGGCAAGTACCAGGGCAGCGGCAGTGGCTTACTGGCTACTATAATTATTGTGTTATTTTTATTGTTAGTCCTTATTATTTACGGCACCTGGCAGTTAATGCAGTACCTAATTGGGCTGGTATGGTAAATAAATAATCAAATAAAAGGCTCCCGAGAGCCTTTTATTTTGTTTTCTGGTTTAGCGTAAATGGAGCTTGCTGGCGAGCCGTTGCTTTTGGAGCCGGGAAGTATGTTTCAGCAATTCGCCGGTATTGGCAAGTTCCGTTACTTGCCAGTAATCGCCTTTATCTTCCATTTTAACTTCCAGCACCAACGTAGTATCGTAGCGGGGTTGGGTAAACTCTAAACCTACTAAAGCAATTTCGCCTTGTTCGTTCACGTATTTTACGCCTTTAAAAGCAGCGCTGTCGCTTACCACTTTGTGCCACAACCCCGACAAGGAAATATCAACTTTTTTGCGGGGTGCATTCGGGTCTTTTTTAAAATCGCCGGTTTCTACGTATTTCTGAATTTCGTTGCCTGCTACCTGGGCCAGTTGGGGTTTCATAAACCGGAGCACTTGTTTGGTAACTAAACTGCCGGGATTAAGCGCACTTAATAAACTTTGGTGCGCCGCCAGTTGGTCTACCAAACTGCCGGTTACCCGCTCTATGTTCACAAATTTTTCGAACTCCGCCATATCATGATCTTGCAAAGCTTCGTGCGCCTGCAACAACGAATATTTAGGACTCTGCACAAAACTGCGGTAGTACAAAAAACCACCCACCAACGCCAATAATACCACAATAATTAAAACTTTTTTCATGCACGTAGCTTACTTAATTTATTCTTTTCAGACAAAACTAACCTAACGCCTTCTTTTTTGCAATAGGCGGCTGGCGGTTACAAAACCGGGCTTCTAAAATATTTTTTCTGGCCGAGGCAACCCTTTGGCCTCGCATCTGCTCTTATAGAAAAACCAAGTGTAACAAACCTGGACAAGGTGTTCTGAAACCGGACACTTTCTTACATAGAAACAGGCCATGTTTAACACATAAAATGCTGCAATTTAGCTATTTAGCTTTATGGCACAGCAATTGAATTAAAAAGAATACCTAGGTTAACCCGCATAAAATATTAAACTATGAAAATGCCCGATTTAAATACTTACCCAATGCCAGCTTTAAAGCAGCTATTACCCGCCAGCCTCCCGAACCTAATAAAAGCACCCAATTTTATCCTGCACCCACGAACGGTTACAAGCGCGCTTGCCCTTTAAATATTTGCCGCTGCCACTAACCGTTTACCTCAACTTAAATCACAAGCTTAGTTCTAAAATTAACTCTAATAAAAATTTAAATACATTATGTTAGCTGTTGTAATTACCATTCTGTTAGGAACCCTGCTGGAATTAGCCTTATTTGGCTGCTGTTACTTCTTTTTTCGTCGGTTTAAAACCTTTAGGTTCAACTATTTCCAAACAGCAGAATAAATACTTTATAATATTCTTTTTTAGTTTATTGCTTTTGCTGGTATTAATGGTTTTGGGCGCCGCTTTCCTTAACCTTTAATACCTTTTTATTTTCCTGTCGGCCCGCCAAAATATTGCCACCTCAACCATATTTGCCACTTTAGCCAGCATTTAAAAAACTAACTACGAAAATATTCGTAATTAAATTTGCAACTACGAAATATTTCGTATATATTTATCTTAAACTGGTAAATATCTTTTTATATGGCTGATGCACAACCTTTAAAACCCACCGATGCCGAACTGGAAGTACTCCAGGTGCTCTGGCAAAATGGCCCTTCTACCGTACGGTTTGTAAACGACGAACTAAATAAAACCAAAGAAGTGGGCTACACCACCACCCTTAAAATTATGCAGCTCATGACGGAAAAGAATATGGTTCGGCGCGATGAAAGTAACCGCTCGCACGTGTACGAACCCTTGTTAAAAGAAGAAGCTACGCAAAAGCACTTGCTGGATAAGTTTTTAGATTCGGCTTTCCGGGGCTCCGCTTCCCGGCTGGTGATGCAAGCCCTGGGCAACCACCAAACCACTCCCGAAGAACTAAACCAAATACGTGATCTTTTAAATAAACTGGAAGGAGGCACCAAATGAATTACCTACCCGAATTCCTGGCTCCGGCTCTCACCAAAGCCCTGGGCTGGACAATTTTGCACTCTATGTGGCAAAGTATCTTAATTGCAGTACTGTTAAGCGTAGCCATGCTCTTGCTGCACCGGCAAAGTTCGCGTTTGCGTTACCGGGTAGCCATTGGGGCTTTATTCCTGAACCTGGCCGCAGCCTTCATTACTTTTAGTTATTATTATCAGAGCAATCCGGCAAATGCTGGTTTACAGGCCGCAATAACACCAACTACTTCTTATCTTTCGTCACAACCCGCTGAAGTGAATAATTTTAGTCTGCTAACAGTAGCAAGCGAATATTTTGCGGCGCATTTGCCTTTACTCGTAAGTTTGTGGCTATTGGGTATGGCTTTGATGTTGCTACGCTTTATTGGCGGTTTGGCTTACCTGCAACGGCTGAAATCTTATAAAACCACACCGGCACCCAACCAATGGCAAAACCGCCTGCACCAACTTAGCCAGGAACTAAAAATTAAGAAAGTAATTTGGTTGGCCGAATCGGCGTTGGTACAAACACCTTTGGTAATTGGCTATTTTAAACCAATTATTTTGCTGCCCTTGGGCACTATTTCGGAGTTACCGGTGGCCCAGATAGAAGCTATTCTGGCCCACGAACTGGCCCACCTTAAACGCCACGATTATTTCTTTAATCTATTGCAATCTTTAACCGAAATAATATTCTTTTACCACCCGGCTATCTGGTGGATAAGCGATTACGTGCGCATTGAACGGGAAAACTGCTGCGACGATTTGGCCGTGGCCATTTGCGGCGATTCGCTGGCTTACGCCCGCGCATTGGCTAACCTGGCCGAAAGAACACCCCGTACGCCCGGTTTAGCGCTGGCCTTTGCCGGCAAAGATGGTTCGCTGCTGGCCCGCATTCGCCGCCTGGTACAGCAACCCGGCTCGCACCCTTCCTTTACCGATGGTTTTGTAGCCGCCACGGTGTTGTTGTTATGCCTTACTTTTCTTTCGGCAACGGCGCTGGCTAATTTAAAACCCGCGCCTCCAGCTTTTTTACCCGCTAGTACTATTCAATCGGTGCCCAAAAAACTGGTACACCTGAATTTCTCTAATAATATTATTCCCGTACAGGATTCTGTACCAGCAACCTCCGACCTGGTTATTGTTAAAAATAAAAAAGGTAAAGTAACCGAGGTGTTTGTAGATGGCCAGAAAGTACCCAAAGACAAGCTTCCCGAATATGCCGGGCGCATCGAACAAGCCTTAGAAAATCAACGAAAAGGCAAAAATATAGCGCTAAGCGAAACCGAAACCCTCCGGAAAGCCGATGCCGCAGTGGCCAGGTTAAACCAGCCGCCTTTAGCACCGGTAATAGCGCCTCCGGCTCCGCCTATTCCGCCACCCGTGTCCGTACCCGATCCGGCCGAACCAGTTAAGCCGGTAAAACCGGTTAAGCCGGCCAAACCAGCTAAACCAGCCCTTGTACCGGCTGCTCCTAAAGGCGCTGCTGTTCCGGCCAAAGGTTTTTTCTACGAAGGCGATTTTTTTGCTTTTGCCAATGATTCTATGTTTTCTAAGTTGGCAATTAATTTAAATTTCGATTCTACTTTTAAAACACTCGAAAAGACTTTGCAGCTACAGGAAGAACAGTTCCGGAAACACGAAATCGTGCTACAAAACCAGCTTGCAACCATAAATAGTAAACACAATTCTTTGCAATTAGAGAAGCTGACTAAAGAACACGCAAAATTAGCCGCCGAACACGCAAAAATGGCTAAAGAACACGCTGCCGGCATGGAAAAGCTAATTGCCGAATTAAAAAAGGAAGGGCTCTATAAAGAAGGTAAAAACCGCCAAATATTATTTAACAATGATGGGCTTTATATTGATGGCCAAAAGCAATCCTATAAAATTTACCAGAAATATAAGAAGTACCTCCCCGAACCCGATAAAAAAACAACCGAGCAGTGGATGGAATATAATAAAAATTAATTCCAAAATAACAGCGTAGCAAAAAGAGAGGCCAGTCCTCTCTTTTTTATTTTAGGCTGATTATAGCGCTAAACTTATACAATTTAAATTATCAATATTCCATAGGAAGGCTGAATAGGCATTACTTTAAAGTATAGGTTCTTTGTTGTCTATTCAGGGCTCTTTGGTATTAAGTGGTACTTCTGCGGCCTTTCTAGCTTGTGCCGGTGCAGCTTTTCTGCTGGAGGTGTTTAACCCTTCCGCCCTCCGGGCACCTTCCCTAAATTAGGGCTACGATTAGGACACAAATTTTTGGGCCAGGGTCCACCCGTGCAAGATATGCTGGAAGTAATTCCAACCGCGCAAAAGGGTAATCACCCCCGCCTGCTTTTCGTGGGGTTTCCACCCGCCTAATCTGGCTATTATCCAGTAGCACCATTGTAAAGAGTCTTGGGGGTAAGGATTCCGCTGCTTGGCTGTTTTTCCTTCATAGCGTTTTTGTAAAGCCTGCAGACAAGCGACTTCCTGCTGGGTAAAGCTTTCTGCCAGCGGCACGGCTTCTTTCTGTTTAGAAGCCAGGTGCAAGAGCATTATCTTGCTAGCGGCAAACAAAGCCAGCAGCGTGAGTTGCACTAAAGCTTTGCCGGTTTCTAAATCCAGCAGTTCCACCTGCAAGCCTTTCTGCTTTAACAGCCGGAAGACCTGCTCAATGTTCCAGCGTAAACTATACCAGTAGATTAGCTGCTGCGCCTGTTGTTG
>NZ_VWSF01000033.1 GCF_008629685.1 Adhaeribacter rhizoryzae
GCCAAGCAGCGGAATCCTTACCCCCAAGACTCTTTACAATGGTGCTACTGGATAATAGCCCGATTAGGCGGGTGGAAACCCCACGAAAAGCAGGCGGGGGTGATTACCCTTTTGCGCGGTTGGAATTACTTCCAGCATATCTTGCACGGGTGGACCCTGGCCCAAAAATTTGTGTCCTAATCGTAGCCCTAATTTAGGGAAGGTGCCCGGAGGGCGGAAGGGTTAAGATATTCCAGAATAAAGGTAAATGCTCCTTGCGCCGGCGGAAGCAAACGAATAAAAAAGCTCAAATATTATTATAAAAAAGGTTTTAAACTAAATCTTGTAACTATCCACAACAACCCAATTAATACGGCCTGTAGCTGGTTGCACTTCGTACTTTAAGATCATGTAACCACCTTGGTGCCCATCTTCGAAGTAGGCCAGGGCATAGCGTTCGTTTAATATTTGTATATCCCGGATAGCCATAGTGCCGCCCAGGGTACCTTTTTGTGGGACAATATTTTGCTGATTTTCGGTTAAGTTTGTCTTTAAATCGGCTTCCGGGTTTTTTAACCCTTTGGCTTTTAACCGGTTTATTTCACTGGTGCTTAATTTACCAAGTGTGCTGGGGCTAACAACTACTTCGGGTTCTTTATTAAGGGTAGTATCTTTTATGCCGTTTTGTTCAACTTTCTTTTGCAGTCCGTAAATCATCGAATCACGATCAAGCACCCGCCGGTTGGCTAAAGTTAATTGTCTTTGTGTTTCAGCATATTGCCGGTAATAGTAAATGGCCAGAAATAAACTAAAGGCGCAAAACAGCAGGAATATTATATTCTTCATAGCTATAATTTGTTTAAACTCAAAAGAGCCTGCTTTTAATTAAAACAGGCTCTTTTAAGTTTTCTTAATGCTTAAATTAAATAGTAGTATTAATATCAAACGATTCGAGGTAATGCGCTACCCGCTGCACAAACATACCGCCCAGCGAACCATCTACTACCCGGTGGTCGTAGGAGTGCGACAAAAACATGAAGTGCCGGATACCAATTAAATCGCCTTCGGGGGTTTCGATAACGGCTGGTTTCTTCTTGATAGCGCCCAAAGCCAGAATAGCTACCTGTGGTTGTACAATAATGGGCGTACCCATTACATTACCAAAAGTACCTACGTTCGAAATAGTATAGGTACCATCCGATAAATCATCGCCGGTAAGTTTGTTTATACGGGCGCGGTTAGCCAAATCGTTTACTTTTTTAGCTAAACCATTCAGGTTCATTTGGTCGGCGTTTTTAATTACCGGCACAATCAGGTTACCGGATGGTAGCGCTACGGCCATACCAATATTAATATCACGTTTTTTAATAATATTATCTTCTTCCACCGAAACGTTTATCATTGGGAAGTCTTTAATGGCTTTAGCTACAGCCTCAACAAATATGGGGGTAAACGTGAGCTTTTCACCTTCCCGTTTCTGGTAAGCATCTTTGTGCCGGTTACGCCACAATACCATATTTGTAACATCGGCTTCTACAAACGAAGTAACGTGAGCCGATATCCGTTTACTTTCTAACATGCGCTGCGCTATCATTTTGCGCATCCGGTCCATTTCAATTACTTCGGCGTTACCACTTACCGATACGGCTGGTTTAGGCGCTGCTGTAGCTGGTGCCGATGTTGGTTTTTGCGTTACCGACACTTCTGTTTGCGACGCTGATGGGGCAGGAGCGGATTCCGATTGGGGAGCTTTCCGGTTTTCCAGGTAAGCCATTATATCGTGTTTTGTTACGCGGCCTTCTAAACCGGTGCCGGGTACCTGGTCCAGTTCCCGCATGGCAATACCTTCCTGGCGGGCAATATTCATTACTAACGGCGAATAAAACCGGCCTTCGGTTATTCCCGTGTGGGTGGCTGCCGGGGTTGGCTCAGGTGCTGACGCTAGTTCTGTTTCGGGTTCTGGTTCCGGGCTTGGTTGGGGCGCAGGAATTGCTGCCGTTTGCGGTTCCTTATCGGTATTTACCGGAGCCTGCAGGTTGGCCTGGGTAATGTGGGCAGCCGGGTTTACCAATGTATCACCTTCTTCCGTTTCGATAATAGCAATGGGTTTGCCAATGGTTATTACTTCGCCTTCCTGGGCCAATATTTCGTGTAATTTGCCGGCGTGAATAGCCGGTACTTCGGTATCAACTTTATCGGTGGCTACTTCCAGCACCGATTCATCTTCTTCAATATTATCACCAACTTTTTTAAGCCATTTCAGAATGGTGCCCTCCATGATACTTTCTCCCATTTTGGGCATCAACATTTCAACCAGTGCCATTTATATTTGGTTTAGAGTTTAGTTCTTCTTGTTCCGCATACGGTTTTAAAGAAAAGTGCGGGTCCGGAAACAGACCAAAGGTATAAAAAATAAAATATTCTTATACCCCCATTATTTGCTGCCTTACCAGGTTTAAAGCGGTATACGTTGTATATTCGATATTTAGCAGCCGTTCTTTGTTATAAAATATTTTTTTGGCTACAGTTTTTTCGGCATCGGCGTAAGCTACCCAAATGGTGCCAACGGGCTTTTCGGGCGTGCCGCCGCTGGGGCCGGCAATGCCGCTGGTGGCAACACCAATATCGGTGTTCAGGAGTTTACGCACATTAGCCGCCATTTGGCTTACTACTTCTTCGCTCACCGCGCCGTATTGCGCCAAATCATCGGCGCTTACGCCCAACTGATTTATTTTTACATGATTGTGATAGGCCAGCACACTGCCCATAAAATATTCCGAAGAGCAGGCAATACTAGTAAGTTTATGCGCCAGGTGGCCGCCCGTACAGCTTTCGGCGGTGGCAATGGTAAATCCTTTTTCTTTAAGTAAACGGCCTAAAGCTTCTTCCAGGGGTACTTCGCCGAGCGCAAATATATGTTCGGGAATCAAGGACTGTAATTTTTGCACTTGCGCATCCATTTGTTCTTCCAGGTTAGTAGCGCTGGTAGCCCGGCCGGTTAACCGTAACCGCACCCCAGATAACGATGGCAAATAAGCAAGTTTAATATTGGGCGGTAAAGCTTCTTCCCAATCAGCAATCCGGTCGGCCAGGAAAGATTCGCCTAAACCAACAGTTTGAATTACCCGATGAACTATCTGCGTTTTATTAGAACGTTTTTGCAATTCCGGTAAAACAGTATCCAGCATAATGCGCTTCATCTCGAATGGTACCCCCGGCATCGAAACAAATATTTTACCTTCTTCTTCGAACCACATACCTGGCGCAGTACCTAAAATATTGGGTACGGGCTTACAGTTGGCGGGTAATAATGCCTGCTGGCGGTTCAGTTCCGTTAGTTCGCGTCCGCGAGATCGAAATAATTCGGTAACGTGCTGCAAAGAGCCTGCATCTAATATTAACTGGGTGTTAAAGTACTTACAAAGCGTGTGTTTGGTTAAATCATCTTTGGTAGGGCCTAAGCCGCCGGTTATTAATATTACATCGCTTTGGGTTTTTACATCATCCAGCGTTTTTAAGATGTGCTCGGTGTTATCCGAAATAGAAGTAATTTGCCGGACTTTTATGCCAATTTTGGCTAATTCGGTGCCTAGCCAGGCCGAATTGGTGTCTACAATCTGGCCATAGAGGATTTCGTCTCCAATGGTAATAATATCAGCAAGCATTTATTTGTTTTTTGGTTCGATTTATGCAGAAACAGTAATATTACAGCTCAAAATTAATAGTAAGATTTTATGAAGAACTACCTGGTACCCGCTTTGTTTTTTATTGCCATGGGTTTGTTTTCCTGTGCCACTACTTCTCAGGGTATACAAATTCCGCCTTCAGTTAGCGATGCCGTGCTTAAAAACGTGCCGGTTTCGGATGCCGAAGTTGCCAGTGGCTTAAAAGAAGCATTATCTATTGGTATTTCCAAAGGCGCTACCACTGCTTCCCAAACCGATGGATATTTTAAAAATTCTTTAATCCGGATTCCTTTTCCGCCAGAAGTAAAAAAGGTAGAATCTACCTTACGGACAGTAGGCATGGGTAGTTTGGTTGATGATTTTGTTTTATCGCTGAACCGGGCCGCCGAAGATGCCGCCCAGAGTGCCAAACCTATATTTTTAGAT
The DNA here is from genome assembly GCF_008629685.1 of Adhaeribacter rhizoryzae. GTDB lineage: Bacteria > Bacteroidota > Bacteroidia > Cytophagales > Hymenobacteraceae > Adhaeribacter > Adhaeribacter rhizoryzae. Next base: position 4,092 of record NZ_VWSF01000033.1, read on the forward strand.
GCCATTAAAAAATTGACTATCCGGGATGTGTGGGGAATATTAACCGGCGGAAAGGATGCCGCTACGCAATACCTGAAACGTACAACCAGCGAAGAATTAACCGCTGCTTTTACCCCCCGTATTCAAACCTCCTTGGAGAAAGTAAATGCAACTAAATATTATACCGATATTATTACGGCTTACAACCGGATTCCGACGATGCAACGCGTAAACCCCGACCTGACCGGCTATGCCACCGAAAAAGCCATTGACGGGTTGTTTTTACTCGTTGCCCAGGAAGAAGCAAATATTCGGGAAAATCCGATTGCGCGCACTACCCAACTATTAAAAAGGGTTTTCGCGAAGCAAGATTAATTGTAATTCCTCTTTTATTCTTTAAAAAGGCACTGGCGTAAGTTGGTGCCTTTTTTATTTTCTGGCAGGTATATGAAATTTCAACCACATCTAATGTAGGGGCGCTAGTGTCAGGCAATAAAGAAATAGCTTTAGATAATATAAAGATTAGTCTGTAAATAATTAAATAATTAAGTTTTATATAGGAATTATTATGTACATTTCAGCATACTAGTATTACTATGAAATATTTTTCCTTAATGCTCCTGGTTCTATTTCTTTTCGTTTGCTCTGTAATACGGGCCCAAACAACCGAAAAAGAAAATAATAAAGAACTGTATAAATTATTTGCTTCTTATAGTGAAGAAGAATTAAAGCTCTTTCCCATGCAGGCCACCTCCCGGGGCGACAACCGCTATAATGATTTATTACCCGCCACCTTTACCGATAATTATCAATTTGAACTGAAAGCCTTTAATACAAATTATTTAAACGCGTTGTCCAAATTCAAAAGAGCGGACCTGAATGAAAATGACCGGCTTAGCTATGATATATTTAAATGGAGCCTTAACATGAATGTAGAAGGGCTTAATCAGAAAAACAACCGCCTGCCCTTTGACCAATCTGTTTTTAGCTTTCCTTTACAATTTGCTCAATTGGGCAGTGGCACCGTAACACAACCCTTCAAAACCGTAAAGGATTACCATAATTGGATTAGCCGCGCAACCGCTTTTTCTGCCTGGGCCGACAGTGCCATTGTTTATTTTAGAAAAGGGATGGACGAGGGCATCGTACTGCCCAAAGCATTGGTAACCAAGATGATTCCGCAGATGGAGAGTTTTGTCACGGCTGATGCTACCAAGAGTGTATTCTATGGCCCAATCACTAATTTACCTCAAGATTTCAGTGCTGCCGAAAAGCAGCAACTAACCACGGCTTATATAAAACTGATTAAAGAGCAGCTCGTGCCGGCTTATAAAAAGCTCCATGCTTTTTTACAGAACGAATATTTGCCCAAAGCCAGAACCACTAGTGGTTTAAGCACTTTACCCGGTAGCGCGGCCTGGTACAATTACCAAGTACGCTTGATGACCACTACGGATAAAACGGCCACTGAAATATATACCACCGGTCTGGCGGAAGTAAAAAGAATCAGAGCCGAGATGGAGAAAGTAAAAAACTCGGTGGGCTTTAAAGGTGATTTAAAAGCTTTTTTTGAACACCTGCGCACCGACCCTAAATTCTTCCCCTATAAAACCCCGGAAGAAGTATTAACAGCTTACCGGGCTATCCAGCAGAAGATTGACCCAAACCTGTCCAAAATGTTTCGGCAAACGCCTAAAACTTCTTTTGAAATACGGCAGACAGAAGCCTTCCGGGCCGCTTCCGCCGCGGCGCAGTATAATGCTGGTTTAACTGATGGGAGCCGCCCAGGTATATTTTACGTTCCGATTGTAGATGCTACCAAACAAAGTTATGCCCGGGAAAGCCTTTTTATTCATGAAGCTATTCCGGGTCATCATTACCAGATTATGTTGCAGCGTGAAAATAAAAGTTTACCAGATTTTAGACGCTTTGGTCAATTTATTGCTTATTTGGAAGGCTGGGGATTGTATAGTGAAAGTTTAGGAAAAGAATTAGGCTTATACACAGACCCTTATCAGCAGATAGCTGCTCTGGGAGATGAAATCCACCGGGCCATCCGGCTGGTAGTTGACCCAGGCCTGCATAGCAAGGGCTGGACCAGAGAAAAGGCGATTAGTTATATGCTGGAAAATGAACCCATGTCGGAACAGGAGGTTACGGCGGAAATTGAAAGGTACATGGCTATGCCGGGCCAGGCCCTCGCTTACAAAGTAGGGGAGTTGAAACTGCAGGAACTAAGAAAGAAATATACCAGGCAATTAGGCGTGGCTTTTAATCTGGCCGACTTTCATGAGCAAGTGTTGAAAGATGGTGCCATGCCCCTTGGCATACTGGAAAAAAAAATTGATGAATGGGCGAAACGGCAAAAGAAATAAATATTAGCGGTTTGTCTTTGTACATTCTTGCCCTTTAGGTTTGCCCAAAGTAGTTACAGCTCAAAGCCAAATACTTTATGAAAAAATATGTGTAGGCATTAATGCTCTTCTTTGTCTGTAAAGATGCAATCGGACAAACTAGCGCTCTTGATGTAAGTCTTGTACAACTGAATAAGCAAAATAAGAGTGCAAAAGCACCGGCCGACACTATCGTACTAATGCCTATTGCTCTCTTCAACGGTATTCATTATTAATATTGGAGTTGATATTTTTCAATAACACCATGGTAGTTAGTTTGCTGACTGGCCCAACACTTTTGAGGGTGCTTTATTACGGTTATTGATGCGGCACGAGCTTCTTCCCGGATGCTCTTGCACCATGTAGGAAATTTAATAACTTAGCCCCTAGAGAAACGCAAAATCACTCTTCATGAAAAAAGAAATCTATTTTGTCTTAGCATTCCTTTCTGTGGTAGGCGGCTGTTCCGACAATACTTCCACCAGGGTACAGGATTCAAATAACAGTCAACGGGTGGAGGCGCCTAACCCTATAAGCGAGGATAAGACCAAGCAGGTACTCGATCACCATTGGGACGCTTTTACCCAGAATAATATGGAAGCCGTAATGGCTGATTATACCGAAGAGTCAGTTTTAATTACGCCCGATGCAACATTTAAAGGGTTAGATGAAATCCGGAAGAACTTTGAAAATGCTTTCATCACCTTCCCCAGAGATATAACTTCCTTTCAATTAAATAAATCCGTAGTTGATAGGGATGTGGCCTATATTCTTTGGCAAGCCAAAACGCCTACCCTTAATCTCTCTTACGCCACCGACACCTTCGTTATTAGAGACGGAAAAATTATTCGCCAGACCTATGCCGGAGTTGCTAAAGATTAACCTGTAGCCCTGGAATTATAGATGGTGCTAATACAGTTTTCCCTGTTTTCATATGCGATTTAATGGATTGAATATTTAAGAAGGTGGTGTTTTATGTCAATGCTTCTTTACGATATTCCTTAAATAGCTTGGTCTTCCTGTTTATCTTTTGAAAGATTACATCTTTCAATGCCTAAGAGCTAACTCTCTTTATAAGCCTAAGTTTGCTCCCGGCCGCGGGGCCCCGTTTGGTCATTCGGGCTGTTGATATTTCTTTTCCTCGTACCTCGGAATGCTAAAGCACCACAACCTTAGAAGGTCCTCATCGCCCAAACTGCTGTAGTTTGCTCCGTAGCTACTGCTTTTCTAAGCCTAAATTATTGTTAATAATTAACAAGCCATCTCAACAAAGCAAATCCGCAACTTTCCGGTTCGGCCGAGTTCCTTCCCTAATTTAGGGAAGGTGCCCGGAGGGCGGAAGGGTTAGAGCTACTCCAGCAGAAAAGCCGCACCGGCAAAAGCTAAACAGGTCGCAGAAGTACTACAGCTTACCAAATTGTACTGAATACACAACAAAGAACTTTAATTTTAAAATAATGCCTGAACAGCCTTCCTACGGAATATTGATTATTTGAATTGGTATTATATTGTATCTTACAATTTAAAGTAAAGCCCTAACTACAATGACTAGTTAGGGCTTTATTAAATATTCAAAAATATACTATATCTGAACTTTATTTAAGCTTAGCGTTCTACTACCAGGCGTTTAGAGGAAATACCTTTGTCTGTAATGAGCCTGAGTAAATAAATACCTTTAGAGTATCTAGCTACATTTATTTTGAGTTCAACTGTTTTATCAGCTGCAGCTTTTCCGGTAGCAAGAGTTTTTACTTTGGCACCCCGAATATCATACAACTCTAAGCTATACGCGCCAACTGGTAAATGTAAAGCTATAGTAGTATGGTTTTGGGTAGGATTAGGATAAACAGCTAAGCCGCTTACTTCTTCGGCAAACGTCTCTGTTAAAGTTGGCTTTTTGGTTGTAGTTAAGTGGGTTGTACCTGGTTCAAGTACTTGCACGGTTAAGGTTGCAGTTCGGCCAAAAGCATCGGTTACCACTACCGTATAAGTACCGGCGGCCAGGTTGGTTAAATCTTCGGTGGTGGCGCCATTGCTCCAGCGGTAAGTAGCCGGTACTACTCCGCCCATTACACTTAAATCAATAGACCCATCCTGCTGGCCTGTTCCGGAAACATTAATAGGCGAAGCAGCTAAAGTTAAAGGGCCATTTTTACGACCAACGTATACCGTAGTAGTGGCCGTGCAGCCTTTGGCATCGGTTACCGTTACGACGTACTTGCCCGGCGATGCAGCCGGAATATCCTGGGTAAAGAGCCCGGCATTCCAGCGGTAAGTATAAGGCGCGGTACCACCACTAACGCTTAAATCTATAGAGCCCGCTCCAGAAAAAGCACCCCACATGCCGTACCAGGGTTCGGCTTGCGTAACTTTAGAGGTAAGCACTAATGTGCAAGCTAAGTCCTTTATGGTAAGATTAACGCCATTGTCGGTGCCCACTACTACCGGATCATAACTTACTACCCTGATGCGATAATTATTTCCTGCCGGCGTATTAGCCGGAATAATGGCATCTATTGTACCGGACGTTGTACCCGCAATTGTTCCTATGTCTATCGGCGCATTAAAATTACCGGCGGCATCCGATAATTGGGCGGTAAAAGTGTTCCACGAACGGAAATTCCCGTTAGCGGCAAAAGGAACTGCAATGGCCTGGCCTTTACTGAAAACATTCCCGGACAAAGCAGACGTAGCGACTAAGCTTTGCGGTACAAAAGAATAAGAAATATCATCTATGGCAACACCTCTAATGGCAATACCTGAACCTGATCCCGAACCGCCACTATTAGCATATCTTGACTTTAAATAAGCTAGTTCTGTTACGCCATCTGAATCATAAACTCTGCCTTCAATAAACCCTGGAATAAAAGTTACTTCCAGCCGATACCATTTACCGGGTTGGGTATTAAATTCTGCCGCTGCCAATTGCTGCCAGGAATAATCTAAATACCCTGGAATAGAATGAAACGATATTCTATTGCCTCTTAATCCAAAGTAATAAGTCTGTAAATAAGATGATAAAAATCCCAGAGAGGCATTATCCTTCGCCCACATCGAAATTTTGTCTCCGGTCGCACCAATCGAAACATCAGTTCTTTGGGCCCAATCACCAATACTAATTCCATAATTACCAGAATGTGCCGCAGCAGAATTAAGGGTTCCGCTTACAGTACCAATATCGCCGGGAGCACTCCACGGTGACCAGGGCCAGGAATTTGATTGCTCAAAATCTTCCAGTATTTGCCACGAAATATTAGCCGGCGAAGCAATAACATGCAGGTCAGCGCCATTGTTAGAAACAATTACCCCTGCATTGGAATCTATTACCCGGATGCGGTACCCGGAGCCCGGAGGAGTGTTAGCCGGAATAGTGCCGCTGAACTGAAAATAGTTGCCGGAGTAGCCTAAAGAAGTACCAATATTTACCGGTGAACTAAAACTTCCCGTAGCATCGGATAACTGAGCAATAGGTTTACCTTTTACCTGGTAGTTGTTTGCTTTTACATTAGTCATCAGCTTTTGACCAGCGTAAAAAATGCTACTCGACAAAGAAAGAACCGGCGTGGCAGTAGCAGTGCCTAGTTGTACAGCTGCCTGAACTGGCACGGCGCTATCGGTAGTAGTTCCATTCCCCAGTTGACTGTAACGATTAGAGCCCCAGGCATAAACACGACCATCCGACTTAAGAGCCAGAGAATGAAAAAGTCCTCCCGCAATATCAGTTATGTCCGAAAGTCCTATTACCTGTACCGGTGTGTAATTAGATTTTGAAATACCATCATAACCCCAGTTATAAACTGTTCCATCCGATTTAATGGCTAAGGAATGCGATGAGCCTGCAGCAATAGCCCTTACACCTGACAAGTTAATAACCTTCACTGGTACTTGGCTACTTATGTTTGTGCCATTACCCAATTCTCCAGATTGGTTGCCGCCCCAAGTGTATACCGTACCATCTGATTTTAGGGCTATAAAATGATTATAGCCACTAGCAATAGCAGCAACTTGAGATAGGGTGTTTACTTTCTGGGGCACTGCCGTGACCGAAGCTCCCCAGAAATACACTGTACCATCTGATGTAAGCGCTAAAGAATGGTTAGAGCCAGCGGAAATGGCAATAACTTCTGAAATTCCCACCAGTAAGGGTGTTGAACTGGAAAATGCCTCATACTTATCATTAAATATACCTGTTCCTAACTGACCATCACCACCGAATCCCCAGGCGTAAACAGAACCATCTGATTTTAAGGCTAAGGAATGGGATAGACCAACCGCTATGGCGGTTATTCCGGAAAGGCCGGCCACTTGCTGTGGTAAAACCTTGTTGTTCTCTCCCCAGGAATACACATTGCCTTCTGCATCTAAAGCCAGCGCCCGGTAGCGTCCGGTAGCTACGCTTACAATTTTTTTTCCGGCCAGAGCGCCGGACGCCGAAATATCAACGGGGGTTGTACTGCTAGCAGTACCATTTCCCAACTGGTCGTTAGGTCCAGAGCCCCAGCCATAAACTTTTCCATCGGCCGATACGGCATAGGAACTTTCGCTCAAAGCGCCGCCGCCCTGGGCTAAAGATTGGGCAAACAGCAATTGCCCCGAGGTAAAGAAACACAACAAGATTGCTAAATCAAAGAATATTAAATTTTGTAGCGATTTTTTAATATTTAAGGTAAATGCATTAAAACTGAGTAAAAATTTTATTTCCATATAATATATTAAATAGAGGTAGAAAAATTTGAATTAACTAAATTATGAGGGGTGACAAAAGCCTGTAAAATATTGCTTTTTACATATTAACAGCTTTGCCAAACTATCTTAACCATCTCTGATTGAAGCAGGAGGAGCATTAGGAGACATGTTTTTGTAATTATAGTTGTATTTTTAAATAGGCGTGAAGTAATTCTCTATTTAGCCAGAATAGTTACTTCTTAAGTAGTAAACAAGTATTAATGCAAATTATGGAATATGTTATAATTAGCAATTAAATATTTAAATATTTTAATAAAAAATATTGTATTTCTATTAGCTAGTATTTAAAAGGGAATTTATTTATAATGCTTATTTATCTTACTTTTCGCAGAAAGTCTATTTAATAACCGGGATTACTTTGATTATTTGCAAGTTCGCTGTTTCTAATAAGCAATATTCAGATAGGTTGCTTTTAAAAACAGAGCAATAGAGTTATTAATAGTCATGCAATAAGCTGGTGTTTACAAAGCCGCCATCATCACTTCTTGGGATATGCAAAATAGCTATAGAAATATATCCATTTGCTATATGAGCTTATGTTCCCTTGCCCCAATGGGAAAGTGCCGTATAGTTTGCAGCCATGTTATAGTAATGGCGAAACCTGGCGTGCGGTTAATTGGGTAGAACAGCAAATTACCGAAGGCATGATTAACTACTTTGGTGAGATACTGTATCAATATTGCGGTATTTCTCCTTCCGATTCTTTGTTGTTTACTTATTATCGGTTAGCGCAAAAATATAATTTACCGGTTGGTATTCACACAGGAGGGGCCGGGCCCGATCATGGCAGCCCAGACATTAAAATGGAGATGGGTAAACCTTTGTTAATGAAAGCTGTGCTAACTCTCTTTTAAAAGTTAAAAGTTTGAATTATGCACAGCGGTGATCAGTAAACTAAAGAAACAATCAGCATCATGAAAGAAAACAAACAGGTGTATGCTGATATATCGGTTATTTCCAATCCAGATATTCTGCCCCCGGAGAAATTCTCCGTTATTATGAAAGCATTTCTGGACGCTGAACTTGCAGATTGCTTAATGTTTGGCACCGATAACGGCGATATAGCAAAAGTGATCAGCGCAGTTGAGTCACTTACGTTTATGTCAAAAAAGCAGAAAAAGAAGGTATACTATCAGAATGCCGAACAATTCTTTGGGCGTATAAAAAAATTAAATTATTATGAAACCACTTCTCATGTATTTGCCTTGCCGGGCCAGTTGTGAAAAATACCGTGTCCAAGGCTAAGCCATCCGGCAATCATAAACAATCCGCCAATAGGAGTAATGGCACCCAGCCAGCCAATATTGGTGAGGCAAAGAATATACAACGAACCGGAAAATATGAGCAAGCCAATCGTAAAAAATAAACCAGCCAGGCGCAGCGGTTTAGCCGGTATATGAAACAGCAAAGCACCGGTTAGCAGTAAAGCCAGCGCGTGATATAGGTGGTATTTAACGGCTGTTTCAAACGTATCGGCCCGGTTGTAGCTTTCCAGTAAAGTAGCTAAGCCGTGCGCACCAAAAGCCCCAATCATTACTCCCAGGGCACCAAATAATGCTCCGGCTATTAATATTCCTTTATGCGACATTTTTTATTTAGCGTAGTTTCTGGCCCCAAATATAGAACTTCCTACCCGAATCATGGTGCTGCCTTCTGCAATAGCCAACTGATAATCGGAACTCATACCCATTGATATTTCTTTAAAAGCTGCCTTATCCGGGAAAAAAATGGTTTTTAGTTCTTCGAAACATTTTCTTAAATATCGGAATTCTTTGCGCAATTGGGTTTCGGAAGAAGTGTTGGTGGCAATACCCATTACCCCGGTAATATTTACGTGCTGCATGGCCTTAAATTCTTCTGATTGCAGCAAAGCTTTAGCTTCTTCCGGCGATAAACCAAATTTACTTTCCTCTTCGGCAATATATATCTGCAGCAAACAATTTATTCCGCGTTCGTGTTTAGCCGCTTGCTTTTCTATTTCCTGCAATAATTTTAAACTATCTACCGATTGTATAGTGTGCACGAACGGCGCAATATATTTTACTTTGTTGGTTTGCAGGTGCCCGATTAAATGCCACTCAATATCTGCTGGCAAAGTTTCTTGTTTAGAAACTAGTTCCTGCACTTTATTTTCCCCGAAAACTTTTTGACCGGCTTCATAGGCTTCCAGAATGGCTTCGTTGGGCTGCGTTTTGGAAACCGCAATTAACCGGCAATTGGTATTTTTAAGTATTTCCTGAAACTCGGCAATATTTTGGGCAATCGACATAATGTTTTATGTTTTATGTGGTACTTTTTACGTTGTCCGCTTTAAATATTATTAGGTGTTAGTCTAAGTTTAAAGGAGAGGCAGATCGCCAGGTAATGCATCGAAATTTAAACTTTAATATTCCTTTTCTCTTTAAAATCTAAAAATTGTGTAAAAGTAATGTTTTTGATAGAATTTGGCTGCTTCAGCCCAATCTTAGCAAATAAAGCCTTGACTTTGCCACGTACAAAGTATCACGTAAAACGTACCACATCCTAATCTTCTAAGGCATTAGCTAAAAAAGTACTTTTTAGAAACAGCCAGATCAAAAAAAGTAAAATGGCCCATTTTAAATAAACCTGGTAATAATCCTGGGTGTTGCGGAAGCGGCTTTCTTTTATTTCGGCTTTCTCCAAACGATTAATGCGCTGAAAAACTAACTCCAGGGAGTTTTTATCAGAGGCGCGGTAAAAAGCGCCAGTAGCCGTTTGGGCAATTTCGCGTAGCGTGGTTTCATCGAGGCGGGTTTGCATATAATTTACCTGACCGTTCTCCTCTTGAAAAGGTACGATGCCGTCTTTACCTATGCCAATGGAGTAAATTTTAATATTAAAACCAAAGGCCAGTTTAGCGGCCGTAGCCGGGTCAATGTTGCCGGCTGTATTTTCGCCGTCGCTAATTAAAATAATTACTTTAGATTTAGTTACGGATTCGCGCATCCGGTTAATGGCCACGCCTAAAGCGCTGCCAATGGCCGTACCATCGTTTGAAATTAAGCCAAGCTTAACCGATTTGATATTTTCGCGCAACAAATTATAATCGGAGGTAAGCGGGGTAAGTGAGTAGGCGTCGCCGGCAAAAACCACCAGCCCAATACGGTCCTGGGCACGGCCGTTAATAAAATTAAGGGCGACTTCTTTGGCCGCTTCGAGGCGGTTGGGTTTAAAATCCTGTAACTCCATCGAGCCCGAAGTATCCAGCACCAGCATAATATCAATACCTTCGGAATATTGCGTTATCAGCTCATCGGTGCGCTGCGGACGGGCCAGCGCTACCAGCACCAGCATAACGAAAGCTATCAGGTAAATATCCGGAATAAACCGCAGCAAACTGCTCCAGTGCCAGGTAATGCCACCCTTAAAAAAAGCAATTTCGAGTTTCCGGCGCACGTCTAAAGCCAGCAGCCAGCGTATGATTAAAAGCAGCGGCACAGCCGGAATAAAATACAAAAATATTGGTTCGGCCCATTCAAAAGAATTAAAAGTGCTGAACCGGAACCAGTCTGGGTTAATCCAATTGAACAGGGTTTTCAGGGGTTGCAGCATATTTAGTTAAATCTTTTACAAATTCGTAACGTCGGTCGGCGAAATGGTGGAGCAGGAAAAAAGCAATAATGGTTTCGGAAGATTTATCCGAAACAATATTGCCGTAAATGGCTTTATCGAAAAGGCGCAGGGCGGTGGTTACATCTTCGTCGTCGTTGTAGTAAGCGGCAATTTCGCGGGTGGTAAAGCTGTTAATGGCATTGCCTTCGAGGTTAGTTAAATAATTTTTCCAAAGGGTAATCGCCTGTTCTACAATCTGCAACGATTCTGATTTATTAAATTTTTCGATGTAGGCATTAAATTTATTAATAAAGGAATTGTGGTCTTTCTTTAAAATATACAGCCGGTATTGAATAATAATTTTTCTGCCGAACAAAATCCAGACTAAAACCGCCACCAACACCAAAATGCCGGAAGCAATAAGCCAGTAAGCAAAATTAACCCGTTCGGGAATAGGGGCCAGTTGGGTTTGGGCTTTTAACTGGGCTAAGTTGGCGGGCCCTTTTACCAATTGCTTCAGGTATATTTCGGCGGGTTGGGCTTTAATTTGGAGGGTATCCTGGTTTTGCAGTTTAAAAATTGGCAAAGCCAAGGTTTGTACCGGCGCAATACTAAAGGTGCGCAACGTATAAACCACGCTGTCGCGACTAAGGTTATTGCGGGTGCGTGTCGGGAAATATTGCCGGCTTACAAATTCAAAAGGAGCAAAGTTATAGGTAGAATCCGGAAAAATAATTTCTTCGGTGGCGGGGTGGCGGTAATAAAACAAGAAATTTATTTCCTGCCCTATTTTAACAGAGTCGTCCTGAAACAAGCCCTGCGGCAAATTAGATTCGGGGGTTTGTGCCAGGCCAAATAGCGGCAAGAGCGTTATAAAAAAGAATATTTTCTTAAGCACTCTTCCTGATTTTATTCCGGAGCCTGAACAAATTAACCAGTTGGGGCACATAATCATCGTCGGTGTTAATGGCCAGATAATTGGCTTTTTGCTTCCGGCAAATTTTAACAATTTTTTCCTGGTTTTGGGCATTGGTAGCCAGGTACGTTTCCTGGAAATGCGCCGATGAGGTATTTACCCAAACAGTACGGCCGGTTTCTTTATCCAACAAAGGAATAATACCCATGGGTGGCAAGGCTTTTTCCCGCTTATCCATTAAATGAATAACCACTAAATCGTGTTTGCGGGCCAGCATGCTCATTTCACGTTCGTAATTTAAATCTATAAAATCCGAAATTAATAAAATCAGGCTCCGGCGCTTTATCAGGTTTAAAGCTTGCTTAATGCCGCCGGCTAAATCGGTTTTATCGGAAGCTGGCGTTAACTCAAACAAGGCTTTAATCATCGAAAAAGCATGATCGTTGCCCCGGCCGGGTTTTATATATTTTTCTTTCTGGTCGGAGATGCAAACCATGCCGATCTGGCTGGTTTGGCGGGCCGCTGCCAGCGCCAGTACGCCGCAAATTTCTTTACCCACGTTTATTTTTTGCTGCCCCTCCGGACCAATGGCTTGCGACGCGCTCACGTCCAGAATCAGAAAAACTGATTGTTCTTTTTCTTCTTTGTAAGTTTTAACAAAGGTACCGTGGCCTTTGGCCGATACGTTCCAGTCAATAGCCCGCACGTCGTCGCCGTACTGGTAAGCCCGCACATCGTCGAACTCCAGCCCGGTACCTTTAAAAACCGAGTGGAAATCGCCGTGCATCTGGTCGTTGATTACCTTCCGAATGCGAATTTCGTATTTTTGTAATTTTTTTATTAACTCCTTCATACTAGCAGCGGGCGGCAGCGTTAATATTTTAAAATTAGTCTAAATTCTGTAATTTTCCTCCGTGAAAAACGCTTTCTTCTTACTACTTGCCAGTTTACTCTTTTATACCTGCACGTCTCCCATTAGTCCGCCGCCGCCAAATTTAATTCCGGAAAAGAAAATGACCGGTATTTTATTTGATTTACACGTGGCCGAAGCTCGGATTGAACGCATGGGCATAATGTTGGATACTGCGGCTATTTATTACAAACAACTGCAAAGCCGCATCTTAAAAAAACACGGCGTAAACGAAAAGCAATTTTACAGAAGCTACGATTATTATTTACATAACGTAAGCGAGCTGGATAAAATATACGAAAAGGTAATTGACAGCCTGACAGTGCAGGAAGTAGAATTTGACAAGCGTCAGGATACCTTACGGAAAGCACAAGATACTTTACGGGTATCAAAATAATTTAACGCCGTTGGCTACCGGGGCCGCCGGCTGCGCCAAAACCACATTCCCGCTAGCATCCGGAAAACCTGTAATTAAAACTTCAGATACATAATTTGCAATTTGTTTGGGTTTAAAATTAACAACGCAAATTACCTGCTTGCCTATTAATTCTGCGGGGGTATAATTGGCCGTTACTTGCGCACTCGATTTTTTAATGCCTAATTCGGGACCCATATCTACTTTAATTTTATAGGCCGGCTTCCTGGCCTCGGTAAATTCAGTTGCCTCCACAATGGTGCCTACCCGCAGGTCTACTTTCTCAAAATCAGTCCAGTTAATATATTCCATTCTAATTTTTATTCTTTTTCTTTTTTGCTGGTGTCAGTCAGGTTTGCTACAACCTTGGTAAAATTCAGGTGGTAATATTAGCCATACCACATACAACGCGAGAGCGGGTTTATACCGTATAACGTGTAAAAGTGCCGGTTAATGCTAAAACCAAAGCTTGCTTTGCCGGTTGTAAGATGCAGGAAACAAAACTAACCCAAAAATAAAACTATGAAAAGCAATACAGGTTCAACCCAGTCGGTGTGGATGCACGGCATAGAAATGCCTTATACTGCCGATTTAACCGAAAATATTACCTGCGATGTATGTGTGGTAGGAGCCGGCATATCGGGCTTAACAACGGCCTATTTACTCGCCAAAGAAGGTAAATCGGTGGTGGTCATCGATTCCAAAACTATTGGCGGTGGCGAAACAGGCCGCACCACGGCGCACCTTTCCAATGTTTTCGACGACCGGTATTACGTGATGAATAAATTACGCGGCGAAAAAACATCCCGCTTAATTGCCGAAAGCCACACGTATGCCATCCGGAAAATAGAAGAAATTGTAAAAGAAGAAAATATTGACTGCGACTTTGAACGCGTAAACGGTTATTTGTTTGCCCAGCCCAGCGATTCGGAAGAATATTTAGATCAGGAACTGGAAGCTGCCCGGCAATTAGGTTTTCAGGATTTGGTAAAGCTGCAAAAATGCCCGGTACCGTCCTTGTCAGAAGGGGCGTGTTTGTGTTTCCCGAACCAGGCTATTTTTCATCCGCTCCAATATTTGGCCGGCCTAAGCCAGGCAATATTAAATAATGAAAAATGCGCTATATTCACTTATACCCACGCACAGGAATTTTCTTCGGAAAACGAGCTAAAACAGGTGAAAACCGCCGAAGGCTACACCATTACAGCCAATCAACTGGTGGTTGCCACCAATACTCCAATTAACGATCGGGTTACTATCCATACCAAACAGGCGCCGTACCGTACTTACGTAATTGGGGTAAAAATATTGAATGATGCCGTACCCAATGCTCTTTATTGGGATAATTCCGATCCTTACCACTACATCCGGTTAGTGAAAGACCGGCACCCAGATAGTTTAAACGCCGGCGAAGACGGTTACAATGTAATGATTGTAGGCGGCGAAGATCATAAAACCGGGCAGGAGCAAAGCGAGCAGGAGCGGCTGGATTGCCTGGAACAATGGATACGCGAAAAATTCCCAATGGCCGGCGATGTGGTATACCGTTGGTCGGGGCAAGTAATGGAACCCACCGACTACGTGGCTTTTATTGGCCGCAACCCCGGCGATGATAATGTTTATATAGCCACCGGTGACTCAGGACAAGGCATGACCCACGGTACCATTGCAGGCGTATTAATTACCGATTTAATTATGAACCGGCCCAATGCCTGGGAAGAAGTTTATGATCCGGGGCGGGTAGTTTTAAAATCGGCACCGGAGTTTATAAAAGAAAACCTGAACGTGGCGGCGCAGTACAAAGATTATGTTACGCCCGGCGAAGTGAGCGATGCCTCCGAAGTGGCACCTGGTACGGGTAATGTAATCCGGCGTGGTGCAACCAAAGTAGCCGTTTACTGCGATTTAAATGGTACGCGGCACGAAATGTCGGCGGTTTGCCCGCACCTGGGTTGTATTGTGCGCTGGAACGAGGTAGAAAAAAGCTGGGATTGCCCTTGCCACGGCTCCCGGTTTGATGCCACCGGCGAAGTTCTGGCTGGTCCGGCTCTTACGGGTTTAAGTAAGCCAGCTTAAGAATAAAAATTAAACTAAAAAGCCCACCGGTTTGGTGGGCTTTTTAGTTTATACATGCGGTTAGTTATTTCTTGCTGTTACACAAAGCCTAAGAAATATTTAACATAGCATTTTATCCTACCATCACCGTCATTCTGAAAGAATCTTATTTGCAAGTAGCCGATAAGATTCTTTCAAAATGACGATGGTCAGTGGTTTTATTTTTGCATTTTTATTTTTAGCCTATCACTGTTTACTATTTAAGCGCGTAAGTTTTGTAGCTAAAGGTCTCCAGTTCGGCTAAGCGGTTGGCTATTTTTTCTTCCCAGACTTTTTGTTGCTCATCCAGCAGGCCGTGGTTGGTTTCGGCATCGTACTGGTCTTGTTCTTTTTTCCAATCGGTAAAATATTTTTCTACAATCGGATCGAGTTTGATACGGCTGGTGCCGCAAATATTGGCCGTTTCGTTTAATTTCTGGCGGAGCAAACGGGCGTGTACTTCGGTCAGGTCGAAATGCATTTGTTCGTGGGCAAGCAATTTTTTAGACAACCGGTTTTTAGTCCAGGAATCTTTGGTAACAAACACGCATTTTACATCAAAACGCATTTGGTTACCGGTGCAATTAGCCTTCACCGCAATATTGGTAGAAGTCATGGCGTGGAGTGTTTCTTTCTCATCGGCCGGCGATTTAAAATCGTCCCAGGTTAGCCGGCGGTTATTTGTCCAGAGAATACCATGCTCTTCGTTGGCCTTAACAACAGAATTTTTTGAATCAGAAATAAATGGGTTTAGTAATAAAAGGATCAGGAGGAGCAAATTTGTTACCATGCAGTCTACACAAGTTTCTTTTTCGGAACCTAAAATATAAAAATATTCTATTCCTAAAAACTATTTTTCTAAACTTAGTTTCCTAAATCTAAAAAAAAGTAAAATAGCGGCTACTGTCAGGCCAAATAATAAGCCGGTCCAGATGCCGCTGGCACCACCATTTAAAACAAAACCAAACACATATCCAATGGGCAAAGCCACTACCCAATACGCCAGCAACGAGATCATACTGGGTATTTTTACGTCTTCCAGACCACGCAAAGCGCCCAAACCTACTACCTGCACGCCATCCGAAATCTGAAATAACGCCGCAATTATTAATAACCCACCGGCCAATTTTATAACTTCCGGATCTTTTACATACAGGTGCGGAATAAAATTATTGAGTAAAATTAATATTAAACCGGCCGAGGTCATGAACACAACGGCCATCAACAGGCTGCTGTAACCTGCCTTCTGCATTTCTGTAACCTGGCCCCGACCAAATAAATTACCTACCCGGATGGTAGCGGCGGTGGCAATGCCGCCGGCCATCATGTACGTTAAAGAAGCAATGCTAATAGCTATTTGGTGCGCCGCGAGGGCTTTGGCACCCAGCCAGCCAATCATTATAGCCGAAAAACTAAAAGCACCCACCTCAAAAGCCATTTGCAGCGAAATAGGCCAGCCCAATTTTATAATCCGGATCATGTGCTTCCCCGAAATAAATTTACGTTTCCAACGCAAGCGATAGGTTTTAAGTATTTCGGCATTTAGCACAAAATAACCCATAATAAAAGCCATTACTACGCGCGATAACATGGTAGAAATGGCCGCTCCGTTTAAACCCAGGGCCGGCGCACCCCATTTCCCGTAAATCAGCATGTAATTACCAACCACATTTAAGGCATTGGCGAATATAGAAATATACATCGACTGCTTCGTGAGCGACAAGCCTTCGGCAAATTGCCGGAACCCTTGGAATACCATTAAGGGCAGCATCGAAAAACAAAGAATATGTAAGTACGGAATAGCCAGTTCTACCACGTTTGCCGGTTGATTTAAATGCAGCAGCAACGGCGAAATCAGGTAGCCCGATAAAAAAAGCAGCAAGCCGGCGGCGCTACACACCAATACGCTGTTTATCATAAGCAGCGAAATGCGTTTTTTATTATTGCGGCCGTGCGCACCAGCAACCAGGGGCGTAATGCTTAAAGATAAGCCCATGCCAAATACCATAACTACAGTAAAAATACTGTTGCCCAGCGAAGCCGCCGCCAGCGGCAACGTACCGGTCCGGCCCACCATAATGCTATCTACTACGCTAACTAAAATATGCCCAAGCTGGCTTAAAACCACCGGATAGGCCAAAAAGAAGTTTTCGCGGAAATGTGTTTTGTAATCAGAAGAAAGCATAAGGTGGCTTTTGAATTGGGGTTGCAAAAGTAGTAAGCTTTTCGCAGCCACCCTAGTTTTGGTAAAGCCTAATCTTTTAAACCAGCGGCAAATTTGGAGGAAAGCAGTAATTTATAGAAGCAGTTTAGTATTTTGCCTAAAAGTAAAGTTGGTTGCCTTTGCTGGCATTATCATTACCAATTCTTCACGTATCGACAACCTACTTGCTGGTGAAAACACCGAGCAAGGGCAGCGGCTTCATTCATTTTTTAAATACACAACAGGTTCTTATTTTACTTTAAATCACCTCGAATAAAACATCGGCGAAATAATGTTTGGGGTCGGTAAAAACCTGGTTAATTTTTAAACCTACCGAGTTGCCTAATTGCTCTATTTCGGGTAAAGTAAATTTATGCGAAGTTTCGGTGTGGATGGCCTCCCAGGCCTGAAAAGCTATTTCCTGATCTAAATCGGCCAGGTATATTTTTTGAGCCCTTGTGCTCAGTAAATAACTTTTCATGTTGCCGGTAACGGGATTATATTCGGCAAAATGCTTAAAATATTCCGGGTTAAAATCGGCTGCAAATTCCTGGTTAATGCGGTGCAGCAGGTTGTAATTAAAAGCCGCTGTAATACCGGCTGCATCGTCGTAAGCCTGCCGGATTACGTGCGGATCTTTCTGCAAATCGAAACCAATAAAAACTTTATCCTGGGCTTGTAAATATTGCCGGAGCTTTTGGGTAAAATGATTAATGGCTTTGGTTTCGAAGTTGCCGATATTGGAACCTAGAAAGAAAACTACTTTAGGATTAGTTTCTTTTTTCGTGAGCCAATCCAGCGCCGCAAAATATTCGGAGGCCAGCGGCCGCACCTGTAAGTGGGGCAATTCGGTTTGCAGTTCGGTTTGCAGGTGCTCCAGGGCATCTGCCGAAATATCGACGGGCACGTACGTAAAATCTATTTTTTGCTGCAGTAATTCCCGTAGAAGCAAGCGGGTTTTGGTAGCATCGCCGGCACCTAAATCAATTAAATTAAAAGCGGTAGCTTGCCCCAGTAGGCTGTATATTATTTCGCGGCATTGGGTCCGGAATATTTCGGTTTCGGTGCGGGTAAGGTAATATTCGGGCAAGTCCATAATTTGCCGGAAAAGCTTACTACCGGTACCATCGTAAAAGTATTTGGAAGACAGCTTTTTCGGGTGGCTCGTTAAACCTTTAACTACATCGGTCGCAAATTGGTTTCTTTGCTTTTTTTCGTCCTGGGTATAGGTCATTTTTTTTATCTTACGGGTTGGGTAGCGGGGTTTATTTGGTCCCTAAGCGGATGCCGCTAAATTGCCAGCGCTTATCGGCCGGAAAAAAATTGCGGTAAGTAGCACGAATGTGGCTGATAGGCGTGGCACAGGAACCACCCCGCAAAACCATTTGGTTTATCATAAATTTGCCGTTGTACTCGCCCAAAGCGCCAGGGGCAGTTTCAAAACCCGGGTATGGCAAATAAGCGCTGTTGGTCCATTCCCATACTTCGCCTAAATATTGGTGTAAGTTATTTGCCGGTTGGTTAGTAGCTGGTTGCGGATCATAAAAACCTGCTTCTAAAAAGCTTTTGGCTTGCGGTTCCGGCCGATAAACCTGGGCGGCGGCTTCCCACTCAAACTCGGTTAAAAGCCGGTGCCCGGCCCAATTAGCATACGCCGCTGCTTCGTAAAAACTAACATGCACCACCGGCGCGTCCCAATTTATGGGCTGCAAGCCATTAAGGGTAAACCGAAACCACTCGTTTTGCTGTTTAACCCAATAAAGCGGGGCATCCCAATTATTTTGCCGGGCTAAATCATAACCTTCGCCTAACCAATATTTAAAAACCTGATAACCGCCGGCTTCCATAAAAGCTAAATATTCCTGGTTAGTTACGAGCCGGTTCTGCACCTTAAATTCAGGTAACCACACCTGATGCGCCTGATGCTCGTTATCGAAGCTAAAGCCTGCGCCCGTGTAGCCAATGGTATAAAACCCGGCCGGCACCGGTAAAAATGCTGGCTCTGGTAGTTGGGTATTAGCTGCCTGCTTGGTAGCTGGCGTATAAACCGGCAAAAGCGGATTGGTGCTCAGAATATATTTAATATCGGTAACTAATAATTCCTGGTGCTGCTGTTCGTGTTGTAAGCCAATTTCCAATAGGGGCCAAATTTCTTCCGGTAAGCTTTCGGATTGCTCGTGCAGCAATATTTGCATTTGCTGGTTTATGTAACTTCTGTACTGGTAAATCTCCGCTAAAGGTGGCCGCGAGAGGGTGCCGCGCTGATCGCGCATTACCCGGCTGCCAACGGCATTGTAATAAGAGTTAAATAAATAGCTGTAAAGCGGGTTAAAAACCTGGTAAGCCTGCAAATATTTTTCCAGAATAAAAACTTCAAAAAACCAACTGGTATGGGCCAAATGCCACTTGGGCGGACTCACATCCACGATGGGTTGTACCACCGTATCTTCGGGTAAAAGCGGCTGACAAATTTTTTCGGTTTCGGCCCTTATTAAAGTAAACCGTTGCCAATATTCCTGAATGTTAAACTTATTAGCCATTTTTCTTAAACTTTGGCATTGATGTAGCTCTTAAACCCAAATTAATCTTAAAGGTTTTAGGGTTTGTTCTGTATGCGCAGTAAGCAAATATTTTAAGCTTAATATTAATTTGTGCGTAAGTTATAGTTTTGCCTTGTTTTTAGAATTAATTTTTAGCTGATGTCTTTAAAACTGGAGGTAATTCCGCACACGCTTAATTTTAAATTTGATGCCCGCACATCGCGCGGCGCCATGCAACAGCACCAGGTTTATTATTTTAAACTTTATAATACCCGGCAAAAAGAAATATTTGGGCTGGGGGAGTGCGCACCGTTACCGGGTTTAAGTCTGGAGCATCATCCGGACTTTAGAAAGCAGGTATTTAGACAAATTGAATATTTAAACCGAAATATTCAGGAAGTAGATTTACCAGATTTAAAATCAATAATTTATAATTCAGATTTAAAGAGTTTTCCTTCGGTTGTTTTTGGTTTGGAATCGGCTTGGCGGGATTTACTAGCCGGCGGCAAAAGAATACTTTTTAATAATGCGTTTACCCAACAAAAAAACGGTATTCCCATAAATGGCTTAATCTGGATGGGCGATAAACATTTTATGCAGGAGCAAATAAAGAAAAAACTGCAGGAAGGTTATGCGTGCCTGAAACTTAAAATTGGCGGCCTGGACTTTAACACCGAACTGGAAATATTAAAGGCAATCAGGAAAGTAGCCGGCGCCGAACATTTAACAATAAGGGTTGATGCCAACGGCGCTTTTTCCCCGGCCGAAGCTTTACCAAAATTAGAGAAACTAGCCGCTTTTAACTTACATTCCATTGAGCAGCCCATCCGGGCCGGACAAGCAGCCGAAATGCAGCGGCTTTGTAAAGTAACACCCGTTCCTATTGCTTTGGACGAAGAATTAATTGGTGTTACTGGCATAGACCAAAAAGAAATATTGCTGCGGGAGATTGCCCCGGCTTACATTATATTAAAACCTACCTTGTTGGGCGGCCTGCAGGCTACCGAAGAATGGATAAATATTGCCAGTCAGCTAGGAATAGATTGGTGGATTACTTCGGCTTTGGAATCAAATATTGGCCTGAATGCCATTAGCCAGTTTACGGCGCAGTATCCGGTTACCCGCGAGCAAGGTTTAGGAACCGGCCAGTTATACCATAATAATATTTCTTCGCCACTTTCTATTAAGCAGGGCAAGTTATATTATGAAAGAGAAAAAAAATGGGATTTAGATTTATTCAGGAAATAAATTATTTAATATTAGTTATTTAAATACAAGTAATTAATTTGATTGTTTAGCTTTAAATTGGATCAATTATATAGCTTCTTCCATTAATTTTTGCGCGAGTTGAGGTAAAGCCTCGCCGGATTTTACTGGTATTAAATGCAGATTGGGCCGTTTACTCATCGGTGGCAAGTTTGGGTCTATAACGTAAATAGTTGCTTTGGCTGGCACGTAATGTACCAAACCTGCTGCCGGATAAACTACCAGCGACGTGCCCACCACCATGAAAATATCCGCTTGTTGCGCTTCGGTAATCGCCAGGTCCATTAGCGGTACCATTTCGCCGAACCAAACAATATTGGGTCTTAACTGCGAACCTCTTTCGCATTTATCGCCCAATTTCAGTTCCCAACCTTCTATCGGGTAAACTAAACTTTCGTCGGCGGTGCTCCGCGACTGAAATAAACTGCCGTGCAGGTGAATTACTTTGGTAGAACCGGCCTGTTCGTGCAAGTGATCCACGTTTTGGGTAATAATGGTAACAGCGAATTTTTTTTCCAGCTCGGCCAGCGCCAAATGGCCCGGATTTGGTTTGGCTTGGGCGGCTTGTTTACGGCGCTGGTTATAAAAATCTAACACCAAGGCTTGGTTATTTCGCCATCCTTCCGGTGATGCCACTTCCATTACATCGTGGCCTTCCCATAAACCATTGGCATCTCTAAAGGTAGCAATACCGCTTTCGGCGCTAATACCAGCTCCGGTTAACACAACCAGTTTTTTTCTTTGCATGTTGGGTTATTTTAAATAAAAATGCCTCTAATGTTTCTATTCTTCGGCAGAAAAACAGAAAGGTTAGAGGCAAAAAGGTTATTTAAAAGAAATTATTTCTTTTTGGCCGTAGCTGTTGCTTTTTTGGTAGTTGTTGCAGCTTTTTTAGTAGTTGCGGCCGTAGTTTTTTTAGGAGCAGCTTTTTTCTTGGGCGCTTCTTTTTCCGGTTTTTCGGCTACCGCTTTTTTCTTAAAACCACCACGCGTTGGTTTATCGGGAGTTTGCTCCGCCAACGTTAAACATTCTTCTAAGGTCAGTTCACTAGGCTCTTTGCCTTTCGGAATTTTAACGTTTTTCTTACCCACTACTATGTACGGGCCGAAGCGGCCATTCAGCACTTGCACTTCCGGGTTTTCCTCAAAAGTTTTGATGCTTTTCTCGGCATCCGCTTTCCGTTTAGCTTCAATTATGGCAACGGCTTCTTCGGTATTAACGGTGTACGGGTCGTACTGTTTGCCCAAAGAATAAAATTTATTGTTGTGCTTAATAAACGGACCAAAACGGCCAATGGCTGCACTCATTTCTTTCTCTTCGTAGGTGCCTAAAACGCGGGGCAGCTTAAATAATTCCAGCGCATCTTCTAAGGTAATGCTTTCCAGAAACTGGCCTTTGCGTAAGCTGGCGTAAATTGGTTTTTCTTTAGTTTCTTCGTTTTCTTCGCCTAATTGCACGTAAGGTCCAAAGCGGCCAAGCTTGGCAGAAACTTTCTTACCGGTATTGGAATCAACACCCAAATCGCGGGCACCACTTACCGCAGAGCGTTCAATATTCTGGCTCGATTCTACAGTTTCGTGGAAAGGACCGTAAAAATTCTGAAGCATTTTATCCCATTCCTTTTTGCCGGTTGCAATCTGGTCGAATTCTTCTTCTACTTTAGCCGTAAATTTATAATCAATAATTGCCGGGAAATAATCTTCCAGAAAGTCGTTCACCACCATAGCCATATCGGTCGGGAATAATTTTCCTTTTTCGGCGCCGGTAATTTCGGTTTTTGTTTCGGGTTTTATTTCGTCGTTAACCAGGGTAAGTACCTGGTAAGCTCTTTCTTTGCCTTCGCGGTTATCTTTTTCTATATAGCCGCGCTTCTGAATAGTAGAAATAGTAGGAGCGTACGTAGAAGGCCGGCCAATGCCCAGTTCTTCGAGTTTCTTCACCAAACTAGCCTCGGTATAGCGGGGAGCGGGCCGGGTAAAGCGTTGGGTGGCTTGCAGGCGCTCTAAATTTAAATTTTGACCTACCGATAATGGCGGCAACATGCCTTTAATATCGTCGTTCTGTTCGCCGTCGTCCTTCGATTCAATGTATACTTTCAGGAAACCTTCAAACGTAACAACCTCGCCGGTAGCAATTAATTTAGCGCTGGGCTGGGTAGAAATGCCAATGGTAGCCGTTGTTTTTTCAATTTCTGCATCGGCCATTTGGGAAGCAATGGCGCGTTTCCAGATTAATTCGTACAAACGTTGTTCACTGCGGTCAGAACTGGCTTGTTTGGCGTTAAAGTCGGTGGGCCGGATGGCTTCGTGGGCTTCCTGCGCCGAACTTGATTTGGTGCGGTATTGCCGGGTTTTCGCGTAATCGGCCCCAAAGGCTCTGGTAATTTCGGTAGCAGCACCGTTTATGGCATCTTCCGATAAGTTGGTAGAGTCGGTACGCATGTACGAAATTTTACCGGCTTCGTAAAGCTTCTGGGCTACCGTCATGGTTTGGGCAACCGAATATCCTAATTTACGGCTGGCTTCCTGCTGCAGGGTAGAGGTGGTAAAAGGCGCGGCCGGACTTCTTTTAACCGGTTTTTTCTCCAGGTTTTCGATGGTATATGCAGCGCCTTTGCAATTTTCTAAAAAGGCTTGCGCTTCGGGTTGGGTTTTAAACCGCGTCGGCAATTCGGCTTCCAGTTGCTTGCCGTTAACCAATAAATAAGCTACTATTTTAAAAGCCGAATCGGCCTTAAATTTTTCTATTTCGCGTTCCCGCTCTACTACCAGGCGCACCGCTACCGACTGGACCCGGCCGGCCGAAAGCCCGGTTTTTATTTTTTTCCAGAGTACCGGCGAAAGCTCAAAACCAACCAGGCGGTCGAGTACCCGGCGGGCTTGCTGCGCATTAACCCGGTTTATATCTATTTTACGCGGCGATTCAATAGCGTTTAGAATGGCATTTTTGGTTATTTCCCGGAATACAATGCGCCGTGTTTTGGCATCGTTCAGGTTCAGGGCTTCGGATAAGTGCCAGGAGATGGCTTCACCCTCCCGGTCATCATCGGATGCGAGCCAGACCGTGTCGGCTTCTTTGGCAAGTTTCTTTAATTGGGCAATTACCTCTTTTTTATCGGCCGAAACCACATAAGTAGGTTTAAAACCATTTTTAATATCAATGGCATTATTATCCTTGGGTAAATCGCGTACGTGGCCAAAGCTAGACTTAACTATAAAATCTTTACCCAGGTAACCTTCTATTGTTTTGGCTTTTGCCGGTGACTCAACTATAACTAAATTCTTAACCATTCTTACTTTTACTATAACTCCGACCCTACAAGCCAATTTTTTTCAAAGATGAATATTTTTTTTTTAATAAAACAACTGGCTATAACATTTGAAAGTTCTATAAAATTTAAATAAAACTTTATTTAGTACTGTTATATATAAACTGTAGTTGTTATTTATGCCTAAAAATTTATTTCTGTGCCGCCACGCCCACACCCCAGAGGCTTTAAAAAATCAATTGGATTTTGACCGGGCGCTTTCGCCAACCGGTGTACAAGAGGCAACAAAAGCTGGTTTTTTTATTAAAGCGTTCGGCCTTATCATCGACGAAATTATTTGCAGCGCCGCTGTCAGAACCCGCCAGACTGCTTATAAAATAGCAGAAGTGCTTAGTTATGAACAAAGTAAGCTAAAATCGAGCCAGGAATTATATAATTCGTCCGCCGCTTATATATTACACGAAATTGCTTCTTTGCCCGAATCGGCCCAGACCGTAATAATAGTGAGTCACAATCCGGCGGTTTCGCAAGTAGTTAGTAAATTAATCAACAGTAAAGTATACGTGCCAACCGGCGGTTGTAATTATTTTATTTCGGAAGCTACCGAATGGGCCTTGGTAGAGCACGAGCCGTTTAAACTGCACCTTAATTACTAATATTTTTAAGCTAATTAAGAGATACAATTAAGGCGGGCAAATGTACTTGCACATTTTAGTACCTCATGTGCTT
Source organism: Adhaeribacter rhizoryzae (assembly GCF_008629685.1). Lineage (GTDB taxonomy): Bacteria > Bacteroidota > Bacteroidia > Cytophagales > Hymenobacteraceae > Adhaeribacter > Adhaeribacter rhizoryzae. Next base: position 29,124 of record NZ_VWSF01000033.1, read on the forward strand.
GCATAAGCCAAAATAAACCTGAATATTATTCCGCTGGATTTCAGATTATTAATATTTAGCTTTCCGGCATGCAGATAAATTTTTGTAATATTATAGTAAATTACAGGTTTCAGGTATTGGTAAGTAATTCAAAAATGATAAAATTTGTAGTTACTTACGCAATAATTTAGTTCCTTTAAAGCTTTACCAACCAAATCAGCAATATTTAATTAAATACTTTTCTGCATAAGAATGGCGCCAAAAATAGTATCTGTGATTAACCAAAAAGGTGGCACAGGGAAAACTACTACCACAATAAATTTAGGAAGTGCCTTAAGTAAAACCGGGAAAAAAATATTACTGATAGACCTCGATCCGCAGGCCAATCTTTCTTATTCGTTAGGAGTGGAAGAACCGCAGGGTACCCTGGCCGATGTTTTTAGCGGCAGTAAAAGTTTAAACCAAATAATACTTAAACAAGAAAACTTAAGCATTGCCCCGGGTTCTAATGAGTTGGTAGATATTGAAATATCTTTGGTTACCCAGCCGCAACGCGAAAGTTTTCTGAAAAATATATTAGCCGAGGCCAAAGGCTATGATTTTATTTTAATAGATTGCCCGCCTTCGTTGTCGCTGCTGACGGTAAATGCATTGGCAGCTTCCGACGAAGTGTTAATTCCATTGCAAATGGAAGTATTAACCTTGCAGGGGTTAAGCCAGATTTTAAATACGGTTAAGCAAGTACAATCGGCTTTTAACCCTAAATTAAAGGTAAAGGGCATCGTGGTGGTTATGTTCGATAAAAGACGAAAACTTAGTTCGGAAATTCAGGAATATTTAGAGCAAAATATTGCCGAAAGAATATTTAAAACCCGGATTCGTCTGAACGTGAAGTTGGCCGAAGCGCCTTCGTTTGGCAAAAGCGTGCTGGACTATGACCCGGGTTCTTACGGCGCCCAGGATTACCAGGCACTGGCTGCCGAATTTTTAAATACAAAATAATCCGTTTAGTTTTCTTCGGCAGAAAATAACGGTCTTACAGTTACATTCCATTAGTTTATAATATACACAGGGTCAAGCATATGGCTTTAGGAAAAAACATGAAGTTGAATAAAGATAAACTGATTGCAAAATCGGAACAAGAAGAAACAGCACCGATGCAACCAGCGGAGAAGAACCTTACCAACGAGGCAACTGCTCCACCCGAGGCGCCGGTAACAGCTTCTAATCCGGAAGCAACCCCCAAACGCGCCGGAACCCGGGCCAAAGCTATACCGGCCGCTATAGCCACGGTAGCCGAACCGCCTGCCGATAAAAATGGTAAAATCAAGCTTCCGGCAGAAAACCCTGTGAACGGTGCTAATGGAAAAAACGGCTTTAAAGGCTTGGACGATGAATATGTAAACGAACAGCTTAACCGGGTATTATTTGCATTAGATGCCTTTAAAAAAGGCGATGTTTCAGTTAGGTTAACCAAGCAGCACAATGATATTTTTGCCGACATTGCCGAAGCCTATAACTCTATGGTAGAGATGATTGGGGGTGTAGGTGGCGAAGTATCGCGGATTTCGAAAGTTGCCGGAGTAGAAGGTAACCTGAAAGCCCGGGCCTCGGCCGAAAACGCGGCCGGCTTCTGGAAAGACATGATCAATAATATTAATGGTCTGGTCGATTCCATTGCGGTTCCGGTTTTAGAGGTAGGTAAGGTATTAAAGAATATTTCGCGGGGTAACCTCGACGAAAGCTTCCAGATTCCGGTATCCGGTGATTTTAAAGTAATGGCCGAAACCATTAACCGCACCATTGATAACCTGAATATTTTTGCCGGTGAAGTAACTCGGGTGGCCTTGGAAGTAGGCTCGGAAGGTAAATTAGGTGGCCAGGCGGGTGTGCCTAACGTAGCGGGTGTTTGGAAAGAACTCACCGACAACGTAAACACCATGGCCAGTAACCTGACTTTACAAGTTAGGGATATTGCCAACGTAGCCACCGCCGTTGCCCGCGGCGATTTAAGCCAGAAAATTACGGTAGATGTAAAAGGCGAAATGCTTTTATTAAAAGAGAACATCAACCAAATGGTGGACTCTTTAAATATTTTTGGCGATGAAGTTACGCGGGTAGCCCGCGAAGTAGGTTCCGAGGGTAAACTGGGTGGCCAGGCCAATGTGCCCAACGTGGGTGGTACCTGGAAAGTGCTGACCGACAACGTAAACACCATGGCCAGCAACTTAACCTTACAAATGCGCGATATTGCCAACGTGGCTACTGCGGTAGCCAAAGGTGATTTGCGGCAAAAAATTACGGTTAATGTAAAAGGCGAATTCCTGGAGTTAAAGGAAAATATTAACCAAATGGTTGATTCGCTTAACGTATTTGCCGGAGAGGTAACCCGTGTGGCTTTAGAAGTAGGAACGGAAGGTAAACTGGGCGGCCAGGCTAAAGTGCCCAATGTAGCCGGGGTTTGGAAAGACCTGACGGAAAATGTGAACGCCATGGCGGGTAACTTAACCAGCCAGGTGCGCGATATTGCCAATGTTGCCACCGCCGTTGCCCGCGGCGACTTAAGCCAGAAAATTACGGTGGATGTACGGGGCGAATTATTGCAATTAAAAGAGAACATCAACCAAATGGTGGACTCTTTGAATATTTTTGGACGGGAAGTTATTCGGGTAGCCCTGGAAGTGGGTGCCGAAGGAATATTAGGCGGCCAGGCCAAAGTGCCGAACGTGGCCGGCGTGTGGAAGGATTTAACGGATAACGTTAATTTTATGGCGGGTAACTTAACCAGCCAGGTACGCGATATTGCCAACGTAGCTACCGCCGTGGCAAAAGGCGATCTAAGTCAGAAAATGACCGTTAATGTAAAAGGCGAAATCCTGGAACTCAAAAATATTCTGAACCAGATGGTAGACTCGCTGAACGTGTTTGCCGGTGAGGTTACGCGGGTGGCTTTAGAAGTAGGAACCGAAGGTAAACTGGGCGGGCAAGCCGAAGTGCCGAATGTAGCTGGCGTTTGGAAAGAACTTACGAATAATGTAAACGCCATGGCGGGTAACTTAACCAGCCAGGTGCGCGATATTGCCAATGTAGCCACCGCCGTTGCCCGCGGCGACTTAAGCCAGAAAATTACGGTGGATGTACGCGGCGAATTATTGCAACTAAAAGAGAACATCAACCAAATGGTGGACTCTTTGAATATTTTCGGCGATGAAGTTACGCGGGTAGCCCGCGAAGTAGGTTCCGAAGGTAAACTGGGTGGCCAGGCCAATGTGCCCAACGTGGGTGGTACCTGGAAAGTGCTGACCGACAATGTAAACACCATGGCCAGCAATTTAACCTTGCAGGTGCGCGATATTGCCACCGTAGCTACTGCCGTTGCCAAAGGTGATTTAAGTAAAAAAATTACGGTAGATGTACGGGGCGAAATGCTGCTGTTAAAAGAGTACATTAACCAAATGGTGGACTCCTTAAATATTTTCACCAATGAGGTAACCCGCGTAGCGCTGGAAGTAGGCTCGGAAGGTAAATTGGGTGGCCAGGCGGGTGTGCCTAACGTAGCGGGGGTTTGGAAAGAACTTACCGAGAACGTAAACACCATGGCCAGTAACTTAACCAGCCAGGTACGCGATATTGCCAATGTTGCTACGGCCGTTGCCCGCGGCGATTTGAGCCAGAAAATTACCGTTGATGTAAAAGGCGAACTCTTGCAGTTGAAGGACAACATCAACCAAATGGTAAACTCCCTGAATATTTTCGCCGACGAAGTTACCCGGGTATCCCGTGAGGTAGGTTCCGAAGGTAAACTGGGCGGCCAAGCCAATGTACCTAATGTAGGCGGGGTTTGGAAAGAGCTTACCAATAATGTTAATACCATGGCTACCAACTTAACCAGTCAGGTACGCGATATTGCCAACGTAGCCACGGCCGTGGCCCGCGGCGATTTGAGCCAGAAAATGACGGTAGATGTTAAAGGCGAAATTCTGGAACTCAAAAATATTCTGAACCAGATGGTAGACTCGCTGAACGTATTTGCCGGTGAGGTTACGCGGGTAGCCCAGGAAGTAGGTTCCGAAGGTAAGCTGGGTGGACAAGCTGCCGTGCCAAACGTAGGTGGGGTTTGGAAACAGCTTACCGATAACGTAAACCGGATGGCGACCAACCTAACGGTTCAGGTGCGGGGCATTGTAAAAGTAGTAACGGCGGTATCGAAAGGTGACCTTACCCAAAAGCTGACGCTCGAAACCAAAGGCGAAATGGCTGATTTGGCCGAAACTATTAATAACATGGTGGATGACCTGAACCGTTTAGCCGGTGAAGTAAGCCGGGTAGCCAGAGTGGCTGGGGTAGAAGGAAAACTTACCGAGCGCGCCACAGTACTGGGTGTAAGCGGAAGCTGGAAAGAATTAGTAGATACCCTCAACGACCTGCTAGAATCAATTGTATCGCCGGTACTCGAAGTATCGCGTATTGTACGCGCTATTTCCGAAGGTGATTTAACCCAAAAAGTAGAAATTCATACGGCCGGCGATATACTGGCCATGGCCAACGCCGTTAACCTGGCGGTAGATAACCTGAACTCCCTTTTGGGCGAAATTAACGACAGCTCTTTGGTTGTGGGCAGCTCTTCCGAAGAAATGGCGAATAAAGGTTTAGACATGAGCCGCGTAATGGTAGATGTGGCTTTATCGATGCAGCAAATGGCAGAAGGTGCTGCTAACCAGGCCCTTAAAACCGACCAAGCGTTTAAGCTGATCGAGGAAATTATGAAAGCCACGAAAGAAACCGCCAACAAAGCCGATGTGGTAAACCGGGCGGCCATCATGGGTGAAGAAACTTCCCAGTTAGGCTTAAAAACTGTGGCTGAAGTGGTGAAGAACATGGAAGAAATTTCGACGGCAGCGGCCCTGACAGCAAAAACCATTGAAGTACTAAGTACCCGTTCGCAGGAAATATCTAAATCGTTGGGCGTTATAACCGATATTGCTTCGCAAACCAACTTACTGGCCTTGAATGCCGCCATTGAAGCGGCCCGGGCCGGTGAAGCTGGTCGCGGTTTTGCCGTAGTAGCCGAAGAAATCCGGAAACTGGCGGAAGGCTCCCGTAAATCAGCCAATGAAATTGCTACGCTGGTAGACGATGTTAAAAAAGATACTTCATCGGCGGCGGCGGCGATCTCGACCATGGAAGGCCGGGTATTAAAAGGAAAAAATGCCACCTTCGAAGCTTCCGGCGCCTTTAAAAATATTGCCAATTCCACCGGCGAAACCTTGCGTTCTTCACAAGATATTTTAACTGCTACCGAAGTACAAAAATCATCTATTTCGGATGTGGTGAAATACGTGGAAGAGGTGGTAGCTATTGCCGAACAAACGGCCAATGGTACCCAGCAGGTGGCAGGTACGGCCAAGCAATTATCCGGCTCGATGCAGGAACTTACCGCGTCTAGTCAGCAACTGAACGAAATTGCCGATGATTTACAAATTGCTATTTCGGCCTTTAAGTTAATTAACGGTAGCTATATACCGCACGGCCGCACTATTCGCCGCATGGGCTTCCCGGCCAATAGCCGCGATTATTTAGTTACTCCGCCGCGCATGCAGGAATTAAATAGAATTCCGGATGTAAGAAATTCAGGATTTAACAGCGCTCCCGACGATAGGTTTACCGGCAGTGGCAATTTTTCTAACGGGCGCTCGGGTGGGTTAAACACGGGTAATACCGGCGGCAGTAATTCATCCTTATCTGATGATGCTAAAAAATCGCCAGCCAAAAAAGGTTCTCCTAAATCTAAATCTTAAAAAGAATGGAACTGGAAGAACGGCGGGAAAAACGCGACCGGAAAATGGAACCCATGGTTCACCTGATAGTATTTAAGTTAGGTTCTGAAGAATACGGTATCCGGATTGAGCAGGTAAAAGAAGTAACGGTTACGCCCGAAATTACCCGCATGCCCAAAACACCTAAGTTTATAAAAGGTATTGCCAATATTCGGGGCGATATTATAGCTATTATGGACCTGGAAGAACGGTTTAATGTGGCGCCCCCGGCCGATGTAAACAACCTGAATTACTACAAGAATACGTTTACACTGGCCCTGGAGGCCAGCGATTATACCATGGGTTTAATTGTGCGCGAAATGCCCCAATCCTTAACCATTCCGGTATCGCAGATAGATAAAACGCCTGCTTTTATACAGGATTTAAATATTAACGAAAACTTTATTGAGGGAATTGGTAAAATAAATGGCCGATTAATAATTGTGCTGGATATTTTACGTATTCTCACCAGCGATGAAGTACAACAATTAAAAATGTCTTCCTGAACCAAGACTTTTTTGTTTTAAAACTGCCTTATTTAATTTATGAAAAAAAGAATATTAATCGTTGATGATTCCTTTTACATGCGCACCATGCTCAAAAATATGCTCACGGACGCAGGTTACGAGGTAGTAGGCGAAGCGCCTAACGGGCAAACCGCTTTGCAAATGGCCAAAGAAACCAACCCGGATTTAATAACCCTAGATGTTATTTTACCGGATAATACGGGTTTAGATGTGTTAAAAGGCATCCGGAAAGACCAACCCGATATGAAAGTGGTTATTGTGAGTGCTGTGGGGCAGGAAGTAATTGTAACCGAAGCCATAGAAAACGGTGCGCTGGCTTATATTGTAAAGCCTTTTTCTGAAGATAAAGTGTTGGAAGTAGTTGGCAACGCGCTGAAAGACTAAAACCTGGGTTAAGCGGTTTTTATTTAACTGATTCAGGAAGTAAGCGCATTTGGGAGTGGGGTTATCAAGAAAATAAAAATAATAATTGCGGATTTCTCGGGTTTTTCGCGTTTGGTATTAACCAATATTTTAAACGCCGAAGTAGACCTGGAGGTGCTGGATACAGCCGAAAATGGCGATGATTTGCTCCGGAAATTGAAAGCCACAAGGCCCGATTTGGTAATTGCCGATTACGATTTGCCGAAGAACAGCCGTTTATTTTGTTTCAGGCGCATTAAGTTGGAGTACCAGATACCCATTTTGTTGCTGGTTAGCCGCGACAACGTGGCCGAGGATTTTATATTTAAAGCCATGCAGGTAGGCGTTTACGATTACGTAAAAATTTCGACGCATACCATGTTGCCGCAGCTCCGGCAGATTCAGGAAGAAATTGTGCTGAAGGTTAGATCGGTAATGGAAATTAAAAATTATCAGCAGGCATTGGTTAAACCAACTCACCTGGCTCATAATTTACGTTTTCGGGCCCATCGTTTACCAACAAAGCAATTACAGCGGCAGCCGCAGTCTGTTGTTGTATTAGGGGCTTCAACCGGCGGCGCCAAAGCCATTGAATATATTTTAAGCCGGATTAAACCCGACTTAAAAACAGTAGTGTTGGTAGCCTTGCATTTGCCGGTTAGGTTTACGGGCATTTTTACCGCGCGCTTACAAAGTTTAACCAGTTTAAAAGTACTGGAAGGTAAAGCCGGTATGCGTTTAGAAGCCGGTAAAGTAATTATTGCTCCCGGAAATAAAAATATGGTAGTTAACCAGCATTTAGGCCAGCATCACGATTTTCGGATTAATTTTTCCGATGAACCCGCCGATGAATTTGATTGTCCGTCAGTGGATATTCTGATGCGTTCGGTAGCTGAACTGGCCGGGCCGTTTACGTTGGGGGTAATACTCACCGGCATGGGAAAAGACGGCACCACGGGCACGCAGGCTATTTTACAAAATGGCGGCGATACCGTGGCCCAGGACGAAGCTTCGTCGGCTATTTTTGGAATGGCCAAATCAGCAATTGAAAACGGAAATATTAAAAAAATATTAAGCTTAACCCAAATACCAGATTACATTAACCGGTTTGCCGAGTACCATCAGATTTAGGCCAGCCGACTATTACGGATGAAATCGAGAGAACAAGAATACAAGGAAATATTTATTGGCGAAGCGCTGGAATATTACGATGCCCTAAACCGGCACATCAGCGATCTGGAGAAAAATCCGGAAAACGAAACGCTGCTAGCCGAAATATTTCGCTTGCTTCATAACCTGAAAGCGAATGCGAAAGCAATTGGTTACCTCCCGATTGCCGATTTATCGCATAAACTCGAAACCGCTTTTGAGCTGATCCGGAATAAAAAAATTGCTTTTGCCGATGAAACCGTAACCGTATTATTTGACGGCATTGATTTGTTAGGCGAACTTATTCATAACCTGGACCGGGAAGGTTATCAACCCCAGGACGAACCCATCATCCGTAACCTGGATCTGGTAGTAGAATCGGCGGATAAAGGCAGTAAACCCAGCGAACGCGCCGTTGAAGTGGCCAAAGGTCCCAAATACCTGAATGCCAAAAATATTCAGTTATCCGACCTGATTTATATTCAGATTAAAAAACTGGATCATTTATTAAACCTGGTGGGCGAATTAATTATTGACCGAGACCGGATTATTTCTATTAGTAAAGAACTGGACCATCCGGATTTGGCTACGGTTAGTTCGCATTTATACCGGCTTACCGAAGATTTGCAATTTAGCGTAATGGATGCGCGGCTGGTAACCATTGGTTCTTTGTTTAACAAATTTCCCAGGATTGCGCGCGACATTGCCGTTGCCGAAAAAAAGGAAATTCATTTGGATATAAGCGGCCAGGACATTCAGATTGACCGGAATATATTGCAGATAATTACCGATTCGCTGCTGCACATTATGCGTAATGCCATTTCGCACGGCATAGAACCGGCCGAAACCAGGGTAGCGGCTGGTAAACCAGCCGTAGGTAATATTAAGTTATCGGCGCAAAGCGATCGCGAGCTGGTACAGATAAGGTTAAGCGACGATGGCAAAGGCATTGATTTAGACGATGTGCGCCGCGGCATTGTGCAGAAAGGGTTTTTACCGGCCGAAGCTGCTAACGAACTGCGCGATTCGGAGGCGTTATCGTATATTTTTGAACCGGGCTTTTCGCTGGCCAAGCAAATTACCGAAGTTTCGGGGCGGGGAGTTGGGCTAGATGTTGTAAAAAATGCCATTGACAGCATTGGCGGCCGCATTCGGATTGATTCGGAAAAAGGCAAAGGCACTACGTTTACTTTGCATTTGCCCACTTCTATTGCGGTAAAAGGCGCTTTGTTGTTTGAGGTAGATAATAGTTTTTACGCCATTCCGCTGATGCATACCGATTCGGTGGTGGCTTTGGATAAAGACGAACTACACGAAATTGGCGGCTTGCTGGTGGCCGATATTAAAAACGAAACCATAACGGTAATATCGTTAAATCAGTTTTTAACAGCCAGCGAGGCCACCATGAACCTGGGCAGCAAAGCAAAACTGCAGGGCGTGGTCCAGAATATTATTATTGTTACTTATAACAACCGTAAACTGGGTCTCATTGTCGATAAATTATACCGGCAACAAGATATTGTAATTAAACCCCTGAATAAACCGGTTGATAGTATTGAAATTTACGGTGGGGTAACCTTATTGGGCTCCGGCAAAGTTTGTTTAGTGTTGGATGTACCGGCACTCACTCGTTATTTTTTAACTAAAAAGTAAAAAATACGCTTAAAGCAAAGTTACCTATATTTAAAAATTAGTACATGGAACTTAGAATAAGTGAACTGGAAAAAGACATTATTAAGGAAATCCTGAATATAGGGTTGGCGCGGGCGGCAGATTCTTTTGCATCCATCTCCCGCGACCGGGTTTTGCTGAAGGTGCCCAACATGGAGCTTATTAGCGCCAAAGAAGTAATAGATACTTTGGAACAGTTCGAACAAAATCACGAGATTATTCAATCAGATATTAAAGGTGATTTTAACGGCACCACCCTGATGAATTTTTCCCGGTTACATATTCAAAAGCTTTCCGAGGTTTGTTTAAACATGAAGCCTCCCTTTCCGGAAGAACTGAACGACATGCAGGAATCGTTGCTGCTGGAAATCAGTAATATTATTACGGGGGCTTTTGTAACGCAATTAGCCAATATTTTAAAAGCCAATATTTACGGTTCGCCGCCGGTACATCCCGAAAAAGGTAACCTGGGCAGCTCGCTGAATCATATTTTTGACAGCCATCCTTTTTTTCAGCCCATTATTTTTACGGTAATTACGCATTTCACCAATTTTGAAGAAATGGTAGAATTGCCGTTGTTCCTGTTCTTCGATACCGAAACTTTTACCAAAATTCTGGAAATTATTCGGTCCTATAACTTTTATGAACTTAACAATTAGGTTTTTAATAAATATTTAACCCTTAACCAGATATAATATTAACCTTTAAGCTTAATGCTTTTCATAGCTATTTAAACTAAAGAATTATTGCCTGGCTTTTCTGTTAAAACTAAAGTTTTGCTTAAATATTTGTAACTGGTGGTGCTATCTGGCAGCGTTATAGTAGCACATACAAAAGTTAAAGGCAGAAAGAAGCCCGCTAGATTGGTGCTTTGGGTTTTGTTGTTTAAGCCGAAAGAAATAATTTGTAAAAACCCGGAGCTTTAAAACCAAGTAATATTCTACAACCAATAACCAAACTGGGTTGGCAATACCTTTGTTTTAGCGCCTTAAAGCCCCAATTGGCCGGGGAGTGCTGCCCAATATTATATTTACAGAACCACTTATGTACGATAAATCAGCAATTGCAACATCCAAAAAACAAAAAATAGAAAAGTTTGATCCAAGCGGAGTTGGCAATGTTACAGGTGGTATTTTCGGGTTACCGTTTACCCCCGATGAAGCCGAAGTGGTGCTGATTCCGGTGCCCTGGGAAGTTACTGTTTCGTATAATGCTGGTACGGCGCATGGTCCTGCAGCCATCAAAGAAGCCTCTTACCAGTTAGATTTATATGATCCGGCTATCGAAAATGCCTGGCAACTAGGAATTGCCATGGACGAAATATCGGAAGAGTGGCTACAGGAAAACAGCAATTACCGACATAAAACGCAAACGTATATTAACTGGCTCGAAGGTGGTGGCAGCAATATTTCGGAAGCAACGGCAACCGAATTAACGCAGGCCGTAAACCAAAAAGGAGAGGAGTTATTGCACTGGCTAAAAAACAAAGCCACGCATTATTTAAACCAAGGCAAATGTGTGGGCGTGATTGGCGGCGACCATAGTACGCCCTTGGGTTTAATGCAGGCCTTAGCCGAGCAGCACGAAGAATTTGGCATTTTGCAGATAGATGCACACGCCGATTTACGGAACGCCTACGAAGGTTTTGAATATTCGCATGCCTCAATTATGTACAATGCCTTAAAAATAAAACAAGTAAAAAAGCTGGTGCAGGTAGGTATTCGCGACATGGCCGAATCAGAAGCCGAACTGGTACATTCTTCTAATGGCCGGGTAATTACTTTTTACGATGCCATGCTAAAAGAAAATTTGTACGAAGGCGATACCTGGAAAAAGCTGTGTAAAAAAATTATTGCTCAACTTCCACCAAAAGTTTACATTAGCTTCGATATTGATGGCCTCGATCCCAAATTATGTCCGGGTACCGGAACCCCGGTAGCCGGCGGCTTACAGTTTGAAGAAGCAATTTACCTGATTAAATCGCTGGTGCGGAATGGCTGCAAAATAATTGGCTTTGATTTATGCGAGGTGGCACCTGGTTCTGACCAATGGAACGGCAACGTAGGCGCCCGCTTGTTGTATAAATTGTGTAACTGGATGGCCGTATCGCAGAATAAATTAAATGCTGCCGGCTATAATACCAGCGAAAAATAGCAAACCGGGCAGCCGTTTGTTTTAAGTTTTAATATTAAATTAACTTTAATCTAACAGATAAAGCGATGGGGTTTATTATTAAACTTTTATTTACGGCTATTGCGGCGGCTATAACCGCCTTTGTTTTACCGGGTGTAAAACTAGATGGCGCCGTTAGCGCGCTTTTACTAGCGTTGGTCTTAGCCTTATTAAACGCAATCGTGAGGCCTATTCTGGTATTGCTTACTATTCCGGTAACAATTTTTACGTTGGGGTTATTTCTGCTGGTAATTAATGCGGTAATTATTTTACTGGCCGATTACCTATTGGATGGCTTTCAGGTAAATGGTTTTATCTGGGCCTTAATTTTCAGCCTGATCCTTTCGGTTGTAACCGGTGTAATAGATTTAATTCGCGGATATTAAATAAATAAAGCAGCGCAGCCGACATTAAATTACCAGCAGCGCTGCTTTATTTTTTGTAAACGTAAATTTATTAATTCTAAAAAGTAATATTTTTTTCCCGCAGCCAATTTCGGCAAGCATCCGCACATTCCTGGCACGCTTCGGCGCACTTCTGGCAATGGTCATGTTCGTGTTTAACGCACTCGTCGTGGCAAGCCTGGCAAATTTCAATACACTCCCGCATTACATGGGGGGCATGCACCGAGTTGCGCGCCACAAACCTAGAAGTTAAGGCGCAAATATCGGCGCAGTCCCGGTCCAGTTGAATACAAGGCACCATCATTTTAACGTCATCTTCCTGCAAACACATGGTAATGCAGGTTTCGCAAGCGGTAATACATTTAATGAGCACATGCTCCAGGTTATTCGTTACTTCCGATTTCATAGCTTATTTTTTTAGTTCAATTATTTAAAAATACGGCCCTAACCCTGATTAGTTATTTTTAGTGCGCTTTGCCTTAGGTAGGTATTATAGAACGGGCAGTTTTCTGTATTTTTGTAATTCCTACCCGCACTAAAATAATGAGAGAGAATCCGCAGTTGGTATTAAAAAAATATTTTGGTTACGATGTTTTCCGACCGATGCAAAAATCCGTTATTCAAACGGTGCTGGCCAAGCAGGATTGCCTCGTACTGATGCCAACGGGCGGTGGTAAATCGTTGTGCTACCAGGTGCCGGCGCTGGTGCTGCCGGGCATTAGTGTGGTAGTATCGCCACTGATTGCCCTCATGAAAGACCAGGTAGAAGCTTTACTGGCCAACGGCATTGCGGCCGGTTATCTTAATAGTACTTTAGCAGCGCAAGAACAATACGAACTCGAAAATAAATGCCTGGCCGGCGAAATAAAACTGCTTTATGTTTCGCCCGAAAAATTATTGTCGGCGGGCTTTTTTTCTTTTTTAAAACGGCTCCAGGTTAATTTATTTGCCATAGATGAGGCACATTGTATTTCGGCTTGGGGCCACGATTTCCGGCCTGAATATACCCTGTTGCGCCATATAAAAGAGCAGTTTCCGGCAGTACCCATTATTGCCTTAACTGCCACCGCCGACCGGCTTACCCGGCTGGATATATTAAAGCAGCTAGGTTTGCCCCAGGCGCAGGTATTTGTTTCTTCTTTCGACCGGCCCAACCTGAATTTAGCTGTAATGCCTGCTAAAAATCGTTTTAAGGCCATTCTGGATTTTTTGCAAACTCATAAAAATCAACCTGGTATTATTTATTGCCTCAGCCGGAACAGTACTGAACAACTGGCGCAGAAATTAATGGGCGAAGGTTACAAGGCAATTGCTTACCACGCCGGCTTACCAGCCCCCACACGTTCGCGGGCTCAGGATGCTTTCCTTAAAGATAACGTACAGATTGTTTGTGCTACCATTGCGTTCGGGATGGGCATTGATAAATCTAACGTGCGATGGGTAATTCATTATAACTTGCCTAAAAACATAGAAAGTTATTACCAGGAAATTGGCCGGGGAGGCCGTGATGGTGCGCGAGCGGGTGCTTTGTTATTCTATAGCTATGCCGATGTTATGCGCCTGCGCGATATGTTAAAAGAAGGCAACCCGGAACAAGCTACTTTGCAGTTGGCTAAGTTAGAACGCATGCAACAGTTTGCCGAAGCGGCTACCTGCCGCCGCAAAATTTTACTGCAATATTTCGGCGAAACAGTAGAGAAAGATTGTGGTAACTGCGATAACTGCCACAACCCGCCTACTACTTTTGATGGCACTTTGCTGGCGCAAAAAGCTTTGTCGGCGGTGGCCCGCACCCAAGAAAAAGCCAATATGGGCTTACTTATAGACGTGCTGCGCGGAGCCCGCAACCAAGCTGTTTTGCAGAAAGGATACGATAAAATTAAAACCTACGGTGCTGGCCGCGATTTATCGGCATTGGACTGGCAAAGTTACCTGCAACAATTGCTAAATGCTGGGTTGCTTGAAATAGCTTACGAAGAAGGCTATGCCTTAAAGTTAAGTGCCCGCAGCCGGGAAGTTTTATTTCAGAACCAGAAAGTTAAACTTGTTAAGTTTCAGCCAACCACCGAGAAACCAGCAGAAAAAGAAGAACGCCGGCCCAAAAAAGAATTTATCAAAGATGCCTTGTTTGAGCGGCTACGGGCCTTGCGTAAAACTATTGCCGATGAAAAGCAAGTACCGCCTTATGTTATTTTCTCGGATAGTACTTTACTGGAAATGGCGGAAGAAAAACCTACCAACCGGATTGCCATGCTGGCTATTTCGGGTGTGGGCATGGTTAAGTTCGAAAATTACGGAGCTAGTTTTATAAACGAGATTATTGGTTTTATTACCAGCCAGCAGGAGCAAGGTAATAAGGTAAAAGGGTCCACGCATTTAATTACTTACGAAGCGTACAAACAAGGCCAAAAACCCGAGCAGATTGCGGCCCAACGCAACTTAAACTTAATTACCATTTATTCGCACCTGGCCACCCTGTACGAACAAAATTACGACGTAAACTTAGGTAAATATATTTCCGTCACAGAGTACCGCACGTTAGCGCATTATTTCGACCGGCATGGTTATGAGCAGAACTTAAAAGAAATATTCGAATCTTTATCCGAAGCCATAGATTACCATAAAATAAGGTTAAGTATTGCAATTTATAAAAAGAAAAAACAACACGTTTTGTAACAAAAAAAGCCGCTTAGAGCGGCTTTTTTTGTTAATGCAATTATTTAAAATTATTAAAATTTGGCAATTCGGTCGGCATTGCTGTCTTTATCACCAATTACAGTACCATTGGTACCAATAGCATTACCTCTTAACAATAACAAACCGGCTACGTGCGGGGCAGCAAAAGAAGTGCCGTGGCCGTAAGTATAAGTACCATTTTTACCGGTAGTGGTAATATTTACGCCTGGAGCAGCCCGATCGATTGGAGCGCCAAAGTTAGAAGCATTGTAAAAATATTTGTTTTGGTCCATGGCCGATACCGTGTAAACATTAGTCGCGTTTACCCGCTGCGGAGAATTATTGCTGCAATCTACCCCGCTATTACCGGCCGCTATAGCTACGAATATTCCTTTAGCTGCCACTTGTTTAATATAATTATCTAAAATAGAAGAAGCGCCGGAGGCCAGGCTAATATTTACTACATCGCCGGGTTTGGCGTAAGTATTTACATGTAAAACTGCTTTAACTAAATAAGATAAGCTACCAGCGCCGTTATTATCCAACACCCGTAAAGCTACAATCTTAGCATTTGGGGCTACGCCAACAACGCCTACTGAATTATTTTTAGCTCCAATAATGCCCGCAACCATAGAGCCGTGGCCATAACCATCTTCCACGCCGCTCACATTAGGGTTAAAGTTTGCGCTACGCGCAACATCTACATTTAAATCAGGGTGGGTGGTGCTTACGCCGCTATCAATTATCCAGGCTGTTTTGCCGGTACCATCGCCGGAGCCAACCATTGAAACTCCCCAGGGAACACTTTGGGTTGTGGTTGTAACTGTAGTAGCGGTAACACCTTGCGCCGAAATAATTTGATCAGGCTCAATGGCGGCAATTTCAGCATTCCCTTTTAATTCCTGCAACTGCGTTTTAGTAAGTTTACCCGTAAAGCCATTTAGGTTACCTTCCAGTTTAAATTTAATATTATCCTGGTTCACCTTTTTAGATGCCACCAATTTATTTAATATATCAGTCGGGTTTCTGCCTTTATCTTTAAAAACAACAATATACTCGCCTTCTATAATTTTACCGGTATTGGCAGCTTCTTCAGCAGCAGTTATTTTAGGGGTAGGCTCTTCAACTAAAGCCTCTTTCTGGCAACCAGCCAGGGAAAATGCGGATGCAAGTGCAAAAAATGATACTGCTTTTTGAAATTTAGTTGCCTTCATAAAGTATATAAGTGGTTTATAATAAATTTAGCATGTACTGGTTTAGCTTAACTACCAGGTTACTTTAAAATTATATATTTTTTTTTAATTGTTGATGTCGTGCTAACAATCTTTTTTTTGTATTTAGTTCATAGTAGCTAAAGTATATAAAAATATATATTTAAATATTATTAAATTGTTTATACAACTATGTGGCATTTACTTTTATAAATTAGCAACACTTTTTTAAAATAGTATTCTATAAAATCTATTTTTGTTTGTTTAAACTTTATTGAAGCTATTTTTAATTAAAATATTATAAAATGGTATTTATAATTAATTATTTTGGACACATAGAAATATGCAATAAAAAAAAGTTTTAAGTTTTTCACGATTGTAGTTATATCAAGACGCTCACATTCGGAAATATTGAATCTTTTACTTGAAGTTAAGGTAGATTCATAATTATTAGAATAGAATAGGAAGCTATAGTGAGGTGGGGTATTACTAAAAAAAGTTACGGATTAGCAATAAACAACTAAAATAATTAGTATTTTAGTAAATTAATTTCTATATTTACGTATAAACCTATTTTATTAATTCTTATTTTTTTATGGCTTATGGTTGATGGCAACTTAAAGTTTCTTAGAAAGAAAAATGGCTTAACCCAAGCCCAGTTAGCTGAAAAGCTAAATATAAAAAGGTCCTTAATTGGAGCTTACGAAGAAGGTAGAGCGGAACCCCGCTTAAGTACCCTGGTAAATATTGCTCGGCTTTTTGATATTTCATTAGACCAATTGGTCACGAATGATTTAAGTAAAAATGGCTTAACCTTAGTTAAAGATAATAATAGCGGCGCCGAAAACAACAAACTGCGGGTGCTGGCTATTACCGTTGATAAAGAAAATCGCGAAAACATAGAATTAGTGCCATTTAAGGCTAGTGCGGGTTACCTGAATGGGTATGCCGATCCGGAATTTATTGAAGAGCTGCCTAAATTCAGGTTACCCATGCTCAATACTACCGGTACGCATCGGGCCTTCGAAATTAAAGGCGATTCTATGTTGCCAATTGCTTCTGGTACCGTAATTATTGGCAAGTTTATAGAAGACTGGGCGTCTATTAAAGATGGCACCCCTTGTATATTGGTGAGCCAGCAAGAGGGTGTCGTATTTAAAAGGGTGTACAATAAAATGAAATCCGAAGCTGTGCTGCGGTTGCACTCCGATAACCCGGTATACCAGCCTTACGAACTAGCCGTTGATAATATTTATGAAATCTGGGAGGCAAAGGCTTATATTAGTAACAGTTTCCCGATTGCGGATTTCTCTTTGAGTAAGCTTACTTCTATTGTAATGGATTTGCAGCAGGAAGTAATAAAACTTAAAAAAGCATAAAGCTAAAATTCAACAAAAAACCTCCTGCCTAATCTCAGGAGGTTTTTTTGTTTTTATGTGTCTCTAATCAGGCCAAAATAACCAAAGGTTTCGGTTGCCGTAATTATTATATATTTTTTAAAATATAGGTGCTCATTAATAGCTATAAAATCCGAAACCATGACAGAACTAATAAAAGCCACAGACAGGCATTTTACCTCGGCCGGTTGGCTTAAATCACACTTCTTATTTTCTTTTGCCGATTATTACGACCCGAACAATGTTCATTTTGGGCCGCTCCGCGTTTTCAACGATGATGTAATAATGGCCAAGAGCGGTTTCCCGCAGCATCCGCACTCCGAAATGGAAATTATTACCATTGTGCTGGACGGAGAAGTAGCCCACGAAGATAGCCTCGGCAATAAAACAACTATTAGCGCCGGCGAAGTGCAGCGCATGACGGCCGGCACCGGCATTACCCACTCCGAACAAAACAACCAAGACAAAGAACTGCATTTGTACCAATTGTGGTTTATATCGAATAAAAAAGGTTTACAGCCTTCTTACGAACAAAAGCGCGTTGATTTTTTAGATGCTAAAAACGAATTAATTCCTTTGGTAACCGGCCAGAAAGTGCTGGAAGATGTGGTGTTTATGAATTCAAACTCCACGGTTTATTATGGCAGTTTAAAGGAAGATAAAGAATATAATTTTCAAACCTTTAATATTAGGGGAACCCTGCTTTACTTAACCGATGGGGAATTATTTGCTAACGGTCATCAACTTTTCCAAAACGACCAGCTCCGGATTACCGATGTAGATTTAGTTACCTTAAAAGCCGTTAAAGACTGCAATTTTATTTTAATTGATGTACCACTGGTGCAGGCTAATTATTAAAAGTTAAAAGGCGATTAATATTTATATAACTGATACTACACAAAAGTTCACGAAATATTAAATATTAGTACCTCCAATTCAATTCTGTCATTCAGGAGGAAACTATTTGGCTGCCTGTTAAATAGGTTACTCCTGAATTACAAGGGGGGGCTTAAACCAATATTATTTATAATGTTGCTTAACATCAGATGAATATAAAACAGTAAAGAGCCGGAATATTTCCAGCTCTTTACTGTTAAAGCCATAATGGACTTTTATAATCAATGGTTAAGCTACAAGGTATATTTCCGGCCTTTATTTTGTTCTTGCAGGTAAGTCATTAAAGGCTCAAAATACGCGACCATAGCCCGTGCACTTAAATCTTCGCCGGTTTTCTCTTTTAACATTTTCCGCCAGTCGGCACTTTCGCCCGGCGACATAATGCTGGCCAGAAACTTACCTACTTCTTTATTACCGTAATAATTGGTAGCGTGCGGATCTTGCTTTAGAATATTCTTCGCAATATGGTCGTGAAATTGAAATAAAATTACGTACGACAGGGCATAATCGTAATATTGCGCCGGGTCGTCGTTGATGTGGGTTTTGGAAGCTGCATCGGCGTACTCGGGTCCGCGTTGGGTAGGCGGAGCTATGCCCTGGTACTGGGCCGCTAATTCCCACCACCGTTGGTTAAATTTTTCCGGGGCCAGGTTTTTGGCGTATAAATCGTGTTCAAATTCACTCATCACCCCGGAAGCAAACGGAATAAATACTACGTAATTTAAAGCTTCTTTCAACAAGGTTTGCACCTCATCGGTTTTGGCATTTTTATCTACCAGGTTTAGTTGGGCCAGGAATGGCTTTTGCATAGCGGCCAAGCCCATTAAACTACCCATTGCTTCGTGGTAGGCCCGGTTTGCGCCGCCCCGTAATAACAAAGGCACCTCAGGGTTAGAATAGCTCATGTAGTAATACACGTGGCCCAATTCATGGTGGGTGGTTTCGTACCATTCGGCATTCGGCTCTACGCTCATGAGGCTGCGCACATCTTTATCCAGATCCATGTGCCAGGCCGAAGCGTGGTTGTTTTTCTTGTAAGTGGCATTGGCCGGCACTGGGTACAAACTTGATTTTTCGTAAAAACTCTTGGGCAAGGCCGGAAAACCCAAACTCTGGTAAAAACGCTCGGCTTGCTGCACCTGCCACTCGGCCCCTTTGGACCGTAATACAGCATCCAGGTTTATGCCGGCTACTTCTACCATGCTGCTCCAATCCTGACCCCAGCGGTTAGGCAACCAATGCGCCGGCAATAAATCCGGAACCTGGCTCTGCTTGTATTTTTTGGCTAATTCGTAACGGGCATAGGTGTGCAACTCCCGGTACAGCGGCATTAATTCTTTGTTAATGCGGCGCATCAGGTTTATCATTTCTTCCCGCTTCATACCATAGTCCGAAGCCTGGTAACTGAAATAATCATCATAACCCAAGGCTTGCACCGTTTCGTTGCGGAGTTGACGCAAGTTCACCAACCCACCTTTAAGCCCTTTACCTACTTCTTTACTGGCTTCCCAGGCTTGCTGCCGCTTAGTTAAATCTTTTTCTACCCGCAGAATGGAATCTATCTGGTTAGTAGAAATTGGTCTGCCGTTTAATTGATAGTTGAATCCGTATAATTTTTCGGTTTGCTCTGTTTCGGCTTTAATGCGTTTTTTAACTACCTCCGGAATGGTTTGCGGGTTATTGGCTGCGGCAAAAAGCATATTTTCCAGTTGTTTAACCTGTAAATCGGTTAAATCTGCTTTATGCTCCAGCAACTCGCGGGTCTTTTTAATATTTTCTTCGCTGCCGGTAAAAGCGGCCATGGCTTCGTTGGCCTTCCGGGTAGCAATGGCATTGGTGGAGTCGCCTTCTACAATCCTAGTGTTAGAGGCCCACTCAGCTTCGGAGGATTGGGTGTACAGCTTCTGGAACCGCTGAATGTACTCCTTTATATAAGTATCAGCTTCCTGTTGATAGTTTTTTTTATTTCCGCAGGACCACACCAGGGTTAAAGCCAAAGCAGGAATGAATAGTTTTTTCATGAAAGCGTTTTAGCGGGTAAATTTAAGATTGTTGAACGCCGGTTAAGTTGGCTACCAGGGATGCAGCTTCGGGCTTTTCCGGAATTAAATCTAGAGAATGCAAGGTATCTATTACGGTTTCTACCATATCCAGCGGCACAGTGGCTTCTGTAGCCCAACGGGTATGGTTAAACCAGGTAGCAGCATCTTCAGGTTTTAAGTTAAATTTTTCGGCTACTAGTTGCGGAGCCTGCGGATTTTGCATAAAGGCCTGGTTAGCTTGGTGAATTACAGCTAATAATTGCTGCAACTCCGGGGTATATTTATTAATTATTTCCTGGCGGGCGGCTATCACAAAACAAGGCCAGGGCGTCGGACATTCGCCCACGCGCCGGAACTCGCCGCTATCTACCAAAGGCTTGGTCATAAATTTTTCCCACATAAATACATCGGCCTCGTTATTCTGGAAGGCCTGGCGAGCGCCATTAATATCACCTACCAGCACCAATTCCATGTTATTAGGGTCCCAGCCTTGCTGCTGGGCATTTACAAAGGCCATTAAATGAGACCCCGAACCCATGCGGCTAATGGCGTAGCGCTTGTCTGCCAGTTGGTTTACTTCTTGTAAGTTGGAATTGGCCGGCACGTGAATACCCCAGATTAAAGGTGAGGCCACATACACACTAATTATTTTACTTTTATTACCTTTTACAATATCGGCCACCATGCCTTCGGTTAACAGCACGGCCAAATCTAAATCGCCGCTGCGCAAATCTTTGGCCATGGCCCCAGTACCGCCGGGATAGTCCTGCCAATTTATTTGGATTCCTTGTTCCTGGAACAAGCCTTGTTCCATGGCCTGGTGCCAAGGCAAATTAAAGTGTTCGGGTACACCGCCTAATTTAAAGGTTATGGGGTTCATAGTTTTATTTTGAGTTTAGAATATTCAATAGAGTTGTATTCTTTCTAAAAGGAGAAAAGGTTTTTCCGAAGGTGACCAGCAAAAGTGCCTGAAGTTAATTTTCTTCAGAATATTCCGGTAATGCTAATTGGGGATCGTCTTCGGCCGCTCTTACCAAAGAAGAATCAAGGGATTTGCTGGTGCGGGCACCTAATTTCTTTAGTTGCTCTACTTTCTTAATCAGGTTGCCTTTGCCTTCGGTTAGTTTACTCAAAGCGGCCTGATAGCTGGTTTGGCTGTTGTCGAGTTGGCGGCCAATGGCTTTCATGTCTTCTACAAAGCCCACAAATTTATCGTAGAGCAAGCCGCTTTCTTTGGCAATGCGCAGTACGTTGTTTTTCTGATTTTCCTGTTTCCAAACGCCTTCTACGGTGCGTAAGGTAGCCAGCAGGGTAGAAGTAGTAACAAAAACAATATTGTGGTCGAGGGCCTGAATAAATAATTCACGGTCGTGCTGCATGGCCAAATTAAAAGCCGGCTCAATGGGAATATACATCAGCACAAAGTCCGGGGAGTTTAAGCCAATTAAATGCTGGTATTCTTTTTTACTTAAATCCTGGTAGTGCGTACGGATTGACTGTATATGGCTAATAAGATGCGCTTGCTGCAAGGTTTCGTCTTCGCAATTGCAATAAGCATCGTACGCCACTAGCGAAACTTTAGAATCAATAATTAAATGCTTTTCGCCCGGCAGGTTTATAATTACATCGGGGCGGTAATATTTATTTTCTTCGTTTTTGTAAACCGTTTCGCGGAAATAATGCTCGCCCGGCCGCAAACCCGATTTTTCTAGTAATACTTCGAGTAAATATTCACCCCAATTACCTTGGGTTTTGCGTTCACCTTTCAGCGCTCTGGTCAGGTTAATGGCATCCTGGCTCATTTGCTGGTTCAGGCCGGCCAGCATGGTAATTTGTTCTTTCAAGGCTATATTTTCTTTTAAACTCTTTTCGTAGGTGTTATCTACTTTGGTTTCAAATTCCTTGATGCGTTCTTTTAGCGGGGTTAAAATGGTTTCCAGGTTTTCGGCCGAAGCTTTTTTAAAATGTTCGGCATTGTGCAGCAATACCTGGTTCGAAACGCTGGAAAACTGCTGCAGAAAAGAACTTCTTAATTCTTCGAGTTCGGCTTTTTGCTCGGTCAGTTTTCCTTTCAAATGGTATAAATCAGTTTCGGTTTTGGTAAGTTCGGTTTGTAAACTCAATACCGTAGCCGAATGTACCCGACCTTGTTCTTTTAATTGCGTGTTCTCCTGTTGTTTTTCCTGAATTTGCAGTTGCAAAACCGATTGCGCCACCTGCGCCTGGTTTACCTCTTTTTGCAGTTGGGCGGTTTTGCTACGCGATAACAAATAAGTTACGATTATACCTATGGCAAAACCTAAAATTCCAAATAAAATGTCCATTTGGTGAAGTTAAGCGAAAATGGGATGGCTCGCAAATGCTCTGATTTCCTAAACCCAATAGTAATGGAAATATTATTCAGTTTAAGAAGATGAGTAAAATTTATCTATATACCTCACCCTAAATCCCTCTCCTAAAGGCGCTACGATTAGGACACAAATTTTTGGGCCAGGGTCCACCCGTGCAAGATATGCTGAAAGTAAAGCCAACCGCGCAAAAGGGTAATCACCCCCGCCTGCTTTTCGTGGGGTTTCCACCCGCCTA
>NZ_VWSF01000034.1 GCF_008629685.1 Adhaeribacter rhizoryzae
CTTGCTCTTAGCCGGTAACCAGCACCAGGCGCGGCTGCGGTTTGGCAGGTACGATGCCAACTACGGGGTGTTGTTGCAAGGCGACGGCAAGGGTAAGTTTACCTATGTGCCGCCAGGGCAGGCCGGGCTGGCCATCAAAGGTGATGTGCGCAGTGTGCTCCAGCTAAATAATACTTTACTCTTCGGCCTCAACCAACAGCCTCTTAAAGCTTTTAAAATAAATTCCGGAAAATTTGAGCGGCCTTTATAAATTGTTTGGAATTTTTCGGTTAAAAACAAAGCCACTTGTAAATACGCATTAAATACAAATTCACTTATTATTAAGCAAATGAAACACCTATTAATTATAGTAATTTTCTTCAGTGTTGCCGGTTGTGCATCCCAGAAAAATATTGCCACCAATAAATGGATACAACTATTTAACGGCAAAGATTTAAACGACTGGCAAGTAAAAATTACTGGCTATCCGTTGCAGGAAAATTTTGGTAACACTTTCCGGGTGAACGATGGTAAATTGCAGGTGGGGTATGAGCAATACGATAAATTTAATGATCGCTACGGGCATATATTCTATAAGCAGAAATTTTCGGCTTATTTATTAGCTATGGAATATCGGTTTATTGGCGCGCAAGCAAATGGCGGGCCGGGCTGGGCCTTACGCAACAGCGGAGCCATGATTCATTCACAAGAACCTACAACGATGGGCTTGAAACAGGATTTTCCCATATCAATAGAGGTGCAATTATTGGGCGGCGACGGCCAGCACGAACGCCATACCGCCAATTTATGTACGCCCGGTACCAATGTAGTAATGAAAGATAAGTTGTTTACGCCTCACTGCATCGATTCTAACTCTAAAACCTTTCACGGCGAACAGTGGGTGCGCGTAGAAATATTAGTTTTAGCCGATTCTATGGTGCAACATATTGCGAACGGCGACACGGTACTAACTTATTATAAACCGCAGATTGGCGGGGGTAACGTAGGGAACTATGATCCGGCTGTAAAGAAAGATGGGCAGTTGCTGAAAGAAGGATATATCGCGCTGCAAAGCGAAAGTCACCCGGTAGAGTTCCGGAAGGTAGAGCTGTTTAACCTGGAGCCTTACCTGAAAGATCGGAGAAAATTGCGGCAGGTAATACAACAGCTAGCCGCCGAAAAAAGAGGCTCTACCGCTAACCTTAACTAAACGGGTAGTTTTTGTAGGGTAAAGCTTCGTTTTATACATACAAACAGCAGGAATATTCCTGCTGTTTGTATGTATAAAATGCCAATGCACGTATACTATTTATTATTTACCCAAAATTTGTTATGTGTGGCCGTTACTCTGTTGTTACCAAAAAAATTGCCAAAGATCACCGGCAAGCTGGCCGGTTTGGCGATATTCTGAATGACCCCAATTATAATGCAGCGCCATCGCAGCCGTTGCCAGTTATAACGAATACTAATCCGGAGAAAGGAGCTTTTTTATCGTGGGGATTATTACGAGCCTGGGCAACTACAGCCAAAACCAACCGCCCCATTAACGCCCGCGCCGAAACCCTCACCCAAAGTCCTATGTTCCGGAACTTAATTGGTCGCAAGCGCTGCCTGGTGCTGGCCGATGGCTTTTACGAGTGGAAAAAGATTATTCAGGCCCTAAATACGCTATTCGATTTGCCGCAATCTCCGGGAAAAGGAAAAATAATCCGGCAGCCGTACCGGTTTACATTGCAAAACGAAGATTTATTTTCTTTTGCCGGCTTATGGGACGAATGGGTAGATAAAAGTACGGGCGAGGTGTTGAAAACATTTACAATTATTACCACCGAAGCCAACAAACTGGTTAAAGAAGTACACGAACGTATGCCCGTGATACTTACGCCGGAAGCCGAAGAACTTTGGTTGAATAATGATGAACCGGTAAACGACCTTTTAGATTTGTTGCAGCCTTACGATGCTGACCAGATGAAAGCATATCCTGTTTCGGACCTGATAAACTCCCCGGTAAATAATAGCCCCGAAGTTATCAATTCTTTGTAAATACATAATACCTTAAAAATACATGAATAAATTTTTCTGCCGAAAGGCTGATTTTGTTCTAGTTGGTCGTAAAAGCTTAGTTATCAATTAATGAAGCTGATTAGCATTTGGATAATTGGAGACAACTGCTGCCCTTGCTGCGTGTTTTCACCAGCAAGTAGTCTGTCGGAAGATTTAGAATTGGCGATGATAACACCGCCAATGGCAGCTTGTTCTGTTTGAAACCGAAATACTAAACAACTTACTATAAAAGTATGTATATCTAACCTTGCCGCACCTTAACTTATAATTATGAAAAAAATTACCAAGAATTTTACCTACGCCTTGCTGTCTTTGGGTTTATTGGCTACTTCCTGTGTGTCGTCGAAAAAGTACGAAACGGCTCTGGCTATTAACCGCGAATTGCAGGCCAACCGCGATGCTTTAAGTAAGGAAAAAGCAGCCTTGGAAGAAGAGCGGAGTACATTAGCCAAAGAAAAAGCTGCTTTAGAAGAAGAAAAGAATGCCACCGAAAAATCGCTGAAGGCCAATTTGCAAAGCAGTAATCAGCGCGTAAACCAGTTAAGTTCCGACCTGCAGGCCCAGGAAGACCGCTTGCGCGAAATGCAAAGAATTCTAGCTGAAAAAGACCGGGCGGTAAATGATTTAAAAAACCGGGTAAGTCAGGCTTTGCTGGGCTTTAAAGCCGGCGACTTAACGGTAAATGTTAAAAACGGTAAAGTATATGTGTCTTTATCAGAACAGTTGTTGTTTAAATCTGGCAGCACCAAGGTAGATCCTAAAGGTCAGGATGCGCTACAAAAACTTGCTTTTGCTTTGAAAGATCAGCCAGATGTAAACGTACTCATTGAGGGCCACACCGACGATGTGCCCATTGCCAAAGGTACCGTGGGCATGAAAGATAATTGGGATTTGAGTGTACTCCGTGCCACCGAAATTGCCCGGATAGTAACCAATGCCGGCTTAGCTCCCGAACGGGTAACGCCTTCCGGGCACTCCAAATACGTGCCAGTGGTGGCTAATACCAACCCCGAAAGCCGACAGCTAAACCGCCGCACCGAAATTATTCTGACCCCTAAATTAGACGAACTGTTTAAAATTCTGGAGCAGAATTAAGTTAATTGGAAAATCAGCCAAAAGGATTTCTTATCAGCGGAAAAGCTTTTTTGATTCATAGGTAAACTAAAACCAGGTTGACGGAAGATTATTCATCAGCCAGAAGTTTCGTAATTTCCCTGTTTGTTATACCTGCTAATCAGAAATAACAACGTTATAAAACGAAACCTACGCTTACGTGTACATGATTGGTCATTCTGAGCTTGTTGAAGTATCTATTACAGTTAGAAAAAAGTAGATTCAGCTATTTCGACAGGCTTAGCATGACCGCAATATTTTGAGCGCAATGCCCAAAGAATAATGGTATAATTTCTGGGATAGAATAAATTTAAGCAGCGACTAAAGGTAGAAGCCCTATTCTTTATAATTCCCGGATTTTAATATTCCGGAAAGCTACCGGGTCGCCGTGGTCTTGCAGGGCCAGGTGGCCGCGGCGGACCTTTGCGTAATCGTGCGTAGCAAATTTGCTAGTAGCTAATTGTTCTTGCCAGGCCGGTGAATCAAACGTGTATTCAACTACTTTTTCGCCGTTAAGCCAGTGTTCTACGTGGCCATTATTTACTAACATGCGCACCTGGTTCCACTCGCCTGGCTTTCTGGCCGCCAGTTTTGTGGGTGCCTGCATGTCGTAGTTGGCGCCGGTTTGCTGCTTCGCCGTTAAAGGTACCGGATAATGGTGGTCGTCTATTATCTGAAACTCGGGGCCTGTATGCCAAATGGCGCTGTATTGCGGACTGTCTTGCACGTAAAAGAAAATGCCGCTGTTGCCTTGCGCGCTTAATAAATATTCTAGGGTTAATTCAAAGTTAGCAAACTGCTCTTCCGAAATAATATCGCCCTGTTTGCCGGGCGTAGTTAAGGCACCGTTGCTAGCCTGCCAACCTTTAATATAAGGCTGATTAAAATTACGCCAACCGGCAGTTGTTTGGCCATCAAACAACAATTTCCATCCGGTTAATTTTTCGGCTTCTGTTAGCTTGTTCATCGTTAGATCGGTATTGTTGGGCGGAATAAATTCTTTTTCGTGCTTACAAGCAGAAGTAAACAGGCAAATCAGGAATAAGAGCAAAACAGCTAATTTCACCTTTTACATCATTATAAATTATGGCTAAGCCTGATTAATTGCTCAAGGCGTGCGGTTGTTCACCAAATCATACTACCTGTTTTTCGCTTATAAGCTTTCTGCATATAAATATATGCTGATCTATATTCAGGTTAAAAGTTTTTGTTTACGAATATTAACAAATAGCTGATGGTTAAACCTCCTTAACTTTTACTTCTCCAGGAGAAATTGATATTATAGCCATAGTTAATAAGTATGTAAATATTAAACTGATTATA
Organism: Adhaeribacter rhizoryzae; assembly: GCF_008629685.1. GTDB lineage: Bacteria > Bacteroidota > Bacteroidia > Cytophagales > Hymenobacteraceae > Adhaeribacter > Adhaeribacter rhizoryzae. The sequence goes on from NZ_VWSF01000034.1 coordinate 4,480, forward strand.
TATTTGCTTCATGAGGCAACCCTGTACTTTACTTTTATTTATCTTTATCCTGAAAGTGGTTTCTGGTTGCTCTTCAAAAGAAATATTTTACTTTTCGGAACACACCAACAGCGTTAAGCAAAGTGAGCAGCTACGCGCAACCAATGTAGAGGCTACTCTACCCAAAAGCACCAGTCTGTTAATTTTGGGTCATGTATTTTGTGGCTTTATTTTATCTTTTGCTGGTGCTTTTTAATGCTTATAAAGCAAAGAAAAGGCCGGTATTAGCCGGCCTTTTGTTATGAATATATTACTAAGAGCGTTAAAATTATAAAGCGCCCGCAATAATTTCGTCAACCACGTTTGGGTCCAGCAGGGTGGAGGTATCTCCGAGGTTAGCTGTTTCGCCTTCGGCTACTTTGCGCAGAATGCGGCGCATAATTTTACCCGACCTTGTTTTAGGCAAACCGCTTACAATTTGAATTTTGTCGGGTTTGGCAATTTTACCTATTTCGGCTACCACACTTTCAATAATTTCGTCTTTTAAATATTGCTCGTTGGTGGGTTCATCGTGGGTGCAGATAACAAAGGCATAAATACCCTGGCCTTTAATGTCGTGCGGATAACCTACTACGGCGCTTTCTACCACGTGTTTGTTCTGGTTAATGGCATTCTCAATTTCGGCGGTACCAAAGCGGTGCCCCGATACGTTAATAACATCGTCTACGCGGCCAATAATGCGGTACATGCCATTTTTATCGCGCTTGGCGCCATCGCCGGTAAAATATAAGCCTTTGTAAGTAGCAAAGTAGCTTAGCCGGCAACGTTCGTGGTCGCCGTAGGTTGTCCGGATCATGCCGGGCCACGGAAACTTCACGCACAAATACCCTTCTACTTCGTTTTCAGTTATTTCTGCACCGTTCTGGTCTACCAGAATGGGTTGTATACCCGGCAAGGGGTAGCCGGCGTGGCTGGGCTTCAGCGGGCTTACATTAGCCAGCGCCGATATCATAATGCCACCGGTTTCGGTTTGCCACCAGGTATCTACCACCGGGCAGCGTTCTTTGCCCACGTGAATGTGGTACCAATGCCAGGCTTCTTCGTTTATGGGTTCACCCACCGAGCCCAACACTTTTAACGAATCGAGGCTGTAAGATAAAACGTGATCGAGGCCGGCTGCCATTAACGACCGGATAGCGGTTGGCGCAGTATAAAAAATATTAACGCCGTGCTTATCTATTACTTGCCAGAACCGGCCGGCATCCGGAAAAGTAGGAATACCTTCGAACATGAGCGTGGTTGCGCCTGATAAAAGGGGACCGTAGAGGAGGTAGGTGTGGCCGGTAATCCAGCCAATATCGGCGGTACACCAGTAGACATCGCTTTCCTGATACTGAAAAACGTTGCGGAAAGTATAATCGGAATAAACCATGTAACCGCCGCAGGTATGCACCACGCCTTTGGGCTTGCCCGTAGAACCGGAGGTGTAGAGAATAAACAGCGGATCTTCCGCATCCATTATTTCGGCGGTACAATCTTTGTCTACTTTTTTCAGTTCTTCGTGCAACCAAACATCGCGGCCTTCTACCATGTTTACGGCCCAGCCGGTTCGTTCTACCACAATTACTTTTTGTACGCTCGGGCAACTGGCAATGGCTTCGTCTACTACGCGTTTTACCGGAATTTGCTTAGCTCCGCGGTTCAGGCCATCGGAAGTTAATACCACCGTAGCCTGGGCATCGTTGATGCGGTCGGCCATGGAAGTGGCCGAGAAGCCCGCGAATATTACCGAATGAACCGCACCTACGCGGGCGCAGGCCAGGACACTAAATGCTAATTCCGGAATCATAGGCATGTAAATACATACCCGGTCTCCTTTTTTTACGCCGTTATTGCGCAGCACATTGGCCAGCATGCACACTTTCTCGTGTAGTTCGCGGTACGTATAGCGCACATAGCGTTCTTTCGGGTCGTTGGGCTCCCAGATTAAGGCTAATTTATTACCGCGGGTTTTTAAATGACGGTCGAGGCAATTTTCGGTAATATTTAATTTGCCGTTGATAAACCATTTTACACTGGGTTCTTCAAAATTCCAGTCCAGCACCTTGTCCCATTTTTGCTGCCAGGTAAACTGTTCGGCAATATTGGCCCAGAAGTTCTCAGGATTCTGCACACTTTCCTGGTAAGCCTGCTGGTATTCGTCAAAAGATTTAATGGTATAACTCATGGTGGATTCTATAATTAAATATTTCTCAATTTCTTTTCAGTTATGAGATGATTCAATTTGATATATATTATGAAAATCTTTATTTAATAATTTTTTTAGTTCTTGCTGAAAACCCGAACCTAGATTTTTCAAGAAGTTCAGTGTTGTCATTATTTCATAACTCTGAATAACTATCAATACCAAAAAAAGGATAAAGTACTCCTGTATCTATATTTTTATAAACGATTTTCCTAAGCCCTATTTTGGTTGTTCCCATATATTTAACAGGTTCATAATTTCCATATGGGATATCAATCATACCTTTATTTATAGCTACTTGAAAAACATCAATATTAGCCAAATCGGATGGAATATTATTATCATTAATTTTCCTTTCAACTGCTAAATATTTGAAAGTTGAACTATTAAGTTTGTTAGAGTTCTTAATTTTTGCATCTTCTGAAAAATAAAATTTTCTTCGAGGTAAATTTTCTGAGCTCATTAAGTTTTTATAATCTTCTATTGATTGACTTAATGTTTTATAATAATTTAAATATGGAATTACTTCAGGGTCATCAATAATTTTGAAGTGGTAATAATTTAAATCGTAATTAATAACATCCAAACCATCTAGTTCATCCAAATCAACTAAAAAGAATTCAAATGTATCTTTAATACACCATTCTATATAATGTGGGTCACACATAAAAACAATTCCAACTTCGTATCCTTTATAAGTTCCAAAATCAAATCTAGAAAATCTATCATAGAATGTGTATTTTACTTAAGGAAGAATTTAAGCAAAAAAATCAAACCTCTTTAAAATAGCTTTTTTCATTTATTCAGCACCAACACCTAAATAAGTTCGCAATTTTTCGCTCTCAAACTTTAATGCCGCTGATTTTTCGGGTTGCAGCAGCGAAACCACAATACCCACTAAAAACGCCGACGACATAGACACCAAAGCCGGATTTTTCAGCGGAAATATGGCTTCTTCGTTGTGCAGAATATCGACCCAAATGGTAGGGCTGAGCACAATTAAAACCAAAGAAAGAACGGCGCCGGTTAAAATACTCCAGACCGCACCCTGGGTAGTAAATTTTTTCCAGACGATAGACATGAGCAGGGCGGGAAAGTTGGCACTGGCAGCAATGGAAAAAGCCAGCCCCACCATAAAGGCTACGTTCTGCCCTTTAAATACCAAACCTAATAATATAGATAAAATTCCCAAAGCAATAGTAGCTCGCTTAGCCACTTTTATTTCGCCTTTTTCGTCGGATACGCCTTGTTTAACTACGTGTACGTACAAATCGTGCGAAATACTGGAAGCGCCCGATAAGGTTAAACCGGCCACTACCGCCAGAATAGTTGCAAAAGCCACCGCCGCAATAAAGCCCAGGAAAGCGGTGCCGCCGGTTTGTTCGGCCAGTAAAAGGGCTGCCATGTTGCCGCCTTTATCTATACCTTCAATAGTAGGCTTGCCCACCAGTGCCATGGCCGCAAAACCAATTAAAAACGTTAATAAATAAAAATAGCCAATAAAACCCGTAGCCACAAACACCGATTTTCGGGCGGCTTTGGCATCGGGTACTGTATAAAAACGCATGAGAATATGCGGCAATCCAGCCGTTCCCAGCATCAAGGCCAAGCCCAGAGACAACGCATCCCACGGGTTACTGATAAAACCACCGGGCGCCAGCATGGCATCGCCGTACTGCTGCGTTACTGAACTAAATAAATTAGCGGGGCTAAAACCAAATTTTGCCAAGGATAAAAGAACCAGCACGGTAGCACCGCTGAGTAATAAAACCGCTTTAATAATTTGTACCCAGGTAGTAGCCAACATACCCCCAAACAGTACATAGGCCGTCATGACAAAGCCTACAACCACTACCGCTACCTCGTAAGGCAAACCAAACAGTGTTTGAATTAAACCGCCGGCCCCTACCATCTGGGCAATGAGGTAAAACGAAATCGTAAGTAACGAACCAATAGACGAAACAATGCGAATAGGCCGTTGCCGTAAGCGGTACGCCACCACATCAGCAAAGGTATATTTACCCAGGTTACGCAGCGGCTCGGCAATTAAAAACATAATTAAGGGCCAGCCTACCAGAAAACCGATTGAATAAATAAGACCATCGTAGCCTTTGGTAGCCACCATACCGGCAATTCCTAAAAAAGAAGCGGCACTCATGTAATCGCCGGCCAGCGCCAGCCCGTTCTGAAAGCCCGAAATACTACGGCCGGCCGCGTAAAACTCAGAACCGGTTTTGGTTTTTTTTGCAGCCCAGTACGTGATGTACATGGTAACGGCCACAAACAAGAAAAACATTAAAATGGAAATCGGGTTGGCAGTGCCTAAAGTGGAAGCCGTAGTGGTGGTAGTTGCCTGTAATAACAGGGTGTGGTGGAGCATAAAATATTTATTAGGAGTTAAGTACTTTGTTTTTTAATTCCTGCACGGCTTCGTCGTAATTATTATTCGCCCAGAAAACGTAGATGCCGGTTAATATCCAGGCAAAAAGAATAATGCCCAAGCCAATGGGAATGGCCCAGGTTAAGTTGGGGCTGATCTTGGCCGCCAGCGATTCTTTGCTAAAAGCTACTACCAGCAAAAAACCAATGTACACGGCCAGCATAATTAGGGTAAGCACCAGTGATACTGACCAACGTTTGCTTACTAATTTTTTAAATTCCGGACTTTCAATTATTTCGTGGGCAGAATTGGGTTGGGGTTGCGCCATTATAATAGTTTTTAGATTAAGCCTTTATCTTTAAATAAATTTTAAAAGTAAAGCCGCTCTGGAAAGAACCTGTTAAACCTTTTAATTTATTGCCCTAAATATGATAATTTAGATTTGGATTTGCAGCAGGTTTTAACCACCTGAGGCAGAATTTTTTCTTTTACCGGTTTGTTGCACTGGCTGCAAAGGCAGCATAACATAAGCTGGTAAATTTACTTTTAATAAAATAATGCTACAGGCAAACTTTAGTGGTAAATTATTAGAGGCTGGTTTAGACGAAGCCGGCCGGGGTTGTTTAGCCGGGCCGGTGGTGGCGGCGGCGGTTATTTTGCCGCCCGATTACCACCACACACTGCTCACCGACTCGAAACAGCTAACCAAAGAACAGCGCGAAATATTAAGGTCCGAAATTTATAAAGAAGCGGTTTGCTGGGCAGTAGGAGAGGTGTCGCATACCGAGATTGACCAGTTAAATATTTTAAATGCGTCGTTTCTGGCCATGCACCGGGCGGTAGCCAAACTAGCTCTAACGCCCGAATATTTAATTGTAGATGGTAATCGGTTTAACGCTTACCAAAATATCGAGCACGCCTGCATTGTAAAAGGCGATTGCAAATATTTTTCGATTGCAGCGGCTTCGGTGCTGGCCAAAACGTACCGCGACGATTTAATGCAAACATTAGCGCTGGATTATCCGCATTTTGGCTGGGAGCATAACGCCGGTTACCCCACGGTTAAGCACCGCGCTGCCATTCGCGCCCACGGTACTTCGCCGCATCACCGTTTAACTTTCCGGTTATTACCCGAAGATTTATCGGCTGCAGAAAAAATAAAAAAAGCAGAACGAGTTGTTTAGGCATAAAAAAGCCTGCTGGTAAGCAGGCTCTGTAACTTTTAAAGCATTTGCAGGAGCTTATTTTATTTTTAATAAATCTAAAAATAAGCTGAAGCTATCGATGGTGGAGCCGTTTTTGCCTCCGAAAGAATCGAAAGTTAAAGGCTTTACAATGTAACCGCTAATATTTAAATTTTTGGCAGCAAACCGGTCAACGTCTTCGTTAGAGGTGGTCATAATAAAAACGTTTAAATCGTGCAGCAACGGGTCCTGCCGGATTTCGTTTAAAAACTCGATGCCGTTCATTTTGGGCATGTTAATATCCAGCATTACTACTTTGGGTAACGGTTCTATTTTGGGATAGCCTTCGCCCCGGAGCATCTCTAATGCTTCGCGCCCGTTGCGGGCTATGTGTAGGGGCAAGTTTACATTAATTTTTTTTAGCTCCCGCTCCACGTTCCTGATATCCAGGTAATCATCTTCTACTAATAATATACTTGCCTCTGAATCCATAGTATTTAGTCTTAATCACTGTTTTATTTTGGATTTTCAGGATTAGATTTGGGCCAGGTAAAAGTAAAGGTGGCGCCTTTGCCTTCGGCTGATTTTACCTCTATAATACCGCCGTGCCGCTGAATTATTTTTTTTACAATGGCCAATCCTACTCCTGTACTTTCCAGTGCATCCCGTTCCTGCAGTGTCTGAAAGATGACAAATATACGATCATGATATTCCGGATCAATACCCGGTCCATCATCGGTAACGGAAAAACGGTAATATTGTTCTTCTTCCAGGCACGTAACCCAAATCTGTCCGTGGGGCTTATCGTGGTATTTAATGGCATTACTCAGCAGGTTCGAAAATACTTGCTGCAGGGGTACGCGGGCGGCAAATAATACCGGCATACCCGGCACAATATTAACGGTAATTTCACGCGGTGGCGCAACCATATCTATGGTTTCAACCAGCAGTTGGTGCACATCTACTATTTCCTGGGTTTCCTGTATCCGTCCTACTTTAGCCAGTGCCAGAATGCCGTTTATCAGGTTTTCCATGCGGTGTACCCGAATGCGCATCAGCATTAAATATTCCTGAATATTCGGGGGTAAATCCTGGCCCATGTCTTCTTCTATCCAGCGCGAAGCGTTTTCGATACCCCGTAACGGTGCTTTTAAATCGTGTGATACCACGTAGGCAAACTGGTCGAGTTCCTGGTTTTTAGCTTCAAGTTCGCTAATGGTGCGGTGAATGGTGGTGGCCATTTTATTTAACGATACTGATAAATAACTTAGTTCGTCGCGGGTTTTATCGGTTATTTGAATGCGGTAATTTCCCTGCGATATCCGGTTGGCCAACCCAACCATGGTCATGATGCGGCGCGAAATAGTACGCGAAATATAATAGGCCCAGCCCAAGCCTAATAATATAGAAATAATGGTAAGAACCGTAGAGGTTATGCGGGTTTGGTTAATGCTGTTTTTTAAAATGGTATTGCGGGCCTCGCGTATTTTGTATTCAATGGCGTTAAAGCCCTTAAATAACTGACGCATGTCATCCATCATCAGCTTGCCTTTAAGGTTTAACACTTCTTTGCCACTGGGTAAACTTTGCAGGCTGGGGGTTGAATTTTGGGTACTTGCTTTTTTTTCAGCTATTAGTTTTTCGGTGTACGTGCGCTGCCAGCGTTCGTGAATGGTACGTACCTGCGCCAGTGATTCGCGTTGTACCGGCGAACTTTTTATTTTGGCGGCCAGTTCATTAAACATACCCGGAATATGTTTTTGCGCCTCGTAATAAGGTTCCAGAAATGCTTCGTTGCCGGTAAGCAAATAGCCCCGCAAGCCGGTTTCCATATCAATAATATTGCGCTGCAAAGCCGATGAAATGCGAATGACCACTTGCGATTGGGTCACGTAATCGCTATTATCCAGAATATCATCGGACAAGCGAAAGTTATGATAGATGCCCGCCGAAAAAATAAGAGAGATAAAGACGTAACCAGCAAAAATTTTGGTTGATAACTTCATGCGGTTTGGTAAATAACCAATCGGTTTCTGTTAATTTATTGCGTTGGGTTTGTTTGGGTTAAAATGCGGGCGGTTTCTATAATTAAGAAATTTCTGCTTTTTCCTGAATTTGTTGTAAAAGCTTTACAATATTTTCGGCCAATATTTCCAATTGTGGCAAACCCGCCAAAGCTTTTTCGGTTTGGTCTGCTTGCTTCAGGTTAACTAAATAAATGGCATGATCGTGAATATCGCGGTGTACTTTTTCCAGTTCATGCATTTCGGGCAAATTATTAAACCGGGTTAAGCCCACGTCGTAAATCCATTCGCCAAAACTGCATTGCCGGTAATTTAAGATGGGCCCCAGCGGTGTATCTGAGCCGTATAAATAAGATTTTACTTTCGATTTAAAAACAATGTGCTTGATTTTGGCCGATTCAAATACATATTTCAGGTCGCTCATAGTAAGAAAAGTTTTCAGGCCCAATTTTCTGTTACTGGCAAAGACCCGGTTGTTTAGCAAAAGTAAAAGAAGGATTTAATATTTTACTCTTTTAGCCGGTTTATGGTTAGCGTCCTAATCGTAACCTTGCAATATATCTGTTATTCCTTTTTTTTGAAGCTGGTTAAAATAAATTACTTTTGCGGCAGCTTTTGCCCATAACCTTAGCCCATGGATTTAAAAAAAGTTGCTCTGAACAGTGTGCACGTGGCGCTTGGCGCTAAAATGGTGCCTTTTGCCGGTTATAACATGCCCATACGGTATTCTTCTGACTTAGACGAACACCATACCGTGCGCAAAGCCGTTGGTATTTTTGATGTTTCGCATATGGGCGAATTTTTGGTAAATGGCCCCGCCGCTTTAGATTTAATTCAGCGTGTTACCTCCAACGATGCCGCCAAACTTACCCCCGGCAAAGTGCAATATTCCTGCTTCCCCAACAACCAGGGCGGCATTGTAGATGATTTATTGGTGTATTGCCTGGCACCGGCCGCATACATGCTGGTAGTAAATGCTTCTAATATTCAGAAAGACTGGGATTGGCTGAACCAACACAATACCGGTGGCGCCGAGCTAATAAATATTTCGGAAGAAACTTCTTTATTTGCCGTGCAGGGCCCCAACGCAATGGCCGCACTGCAACCGTTAACTTCTTTAGAATTAGCCGGCATGCCCTATTATACTTTTGCCGTCGGCGAATTTGCCGGCGTACCAAACGTAACTGTTTCGGCTACCGGTTACACTGGTTCGGGCGGTTTCGAAATATATTTGCCTAATCAACAGGCCCAACTAGTGTGGGATAAAATAATGGCCGCTGGCGAGCCTTACGGTATAAAGCCCATAGGTTTAGGTGCCCGCGATACCCTGCGCCTGGAAATGGGTTTTTGTTTGTACGGCAACGATATTAACGATACTACTTCGCCGCTGGAAGCTGGCCTGGGCTGGATTACCAAATTTACCAAAGCCTTTACCAATTCCGAAAACCTGAAAAAACAAAAAGAACTGGGTGTAGCGCGTAAACTAGTTGGTTTTGAAATGGCCGAAGCGGGCATACCGCGCGCGCATTACGAAATATTAAATGCTGCCGGCGAAAATATTGGGGAAGTAACCTCGGGTACGCAATCGCCTTCGTTGGGCAAAGGTGTGGGTTTGGGCTACGTACAAACTGCTTACGCACAACCCGGTATCGAAATATTTATTAAAGTCCGGAATAAATCGCTGAAAGCAAATATTGTGAAATTGCCTTTTTACAAGAGCGCCTAAAAATATAGCAGCAGCCAGTAACCAAAAATCCGGCTGCTTTTTTCTTTTAAACAAATTTATTAATTATTTATCTGCGGATTTCTTACCCAGAATATTCTTCCAAAATATGCCTTCGATTGATGTTTGTTTTAGCCCGGAATTGCTGCACCTGTATAATTTAAGCGGCAAAGTGGCAGTAGTGGTAGATGTGTTACGGGCTACCTCCTCTATGGTAACCGCTTTTGCCCACGGCATCGAAAAAATTATTCCGGTAAGTACCCTGGACGATTGCCTGACGCAAAAGCAAACGGGTTATTTAACAGCTGCCGAGCGCGATGGCCGCAAAGCCGAAGGTTTCGATTTGGGTAATTCGCCGTTCAGTTACATGGAAGAAAATATTAAAGGCAAAACCTTAATTATGACCACGACCAACGGTACCCACGCCATCCGGTTGTCTGCGGCTGCAGATAAGGTATTGGCCGGCGCTTTCCTGAACGTGGGCAAGGTGGCCGAATTTCTAGAAGCCGAAGGCAAAGATGTGCTGGTGGTTTGTGCCGGCTGGAAAGGCAATTTTAACCTGGAAGATACCCTTTTTGCCGGAGCCCTGGCCGAACGCCTGAAAGATACCTTCTCGGCGGCCAACGATGCCACCTTAGCAGCCCAACACCTCTACCGCCTTGCCCAACCCGATATGGCTGGTTTCCTGGCTAACTCCTCGCACGTGCAGCGCCTCAAGAATTTAGATATTACCGAAGACGTTACTTTTTGTCTGCGCGAAGATGTGTACGAAGTGGTGCCGGTATTGGCCGGCGACAGCCTGGTGCCGCTAAAAAGTTTGCCCGTAAGTTAAGTTACCTGTAAGCTAGATTATTTAAGTTTTTCGTTTTGCTGGTGCCGGTCGCGGTCGCGGTTGGTTTTCTTTTGCAGATTGGCTTCCAGCGCTTGGGTTAAATTTATCCCGGTTTGGTTAGCCAGGCAAATTATTACAAATAATACATCGGCCAGTTCATCGCCCAGTTGTTTGCCTTCGTCGCTTTTCTTAAACGATTGCTCGCCGTATTGCCGCGAGATAATCCGCGCCACTTCGCCTACTTCTTCCGTCAAGATGGCCATGTTGGTGAGTTCATTAAAATACCGCACGCCATTTTCTTTAATCCACTTGTCAACGGTTTGCTGGGCTTCTTGTATGGTCATTTTATTAGTTAGGGGTTAGTAGTTAGTAATTAGGTGTTAGTTAAGTTAAATTTACTGGCTTTTCTGGCGTGGATTTACTTTCGTGCTCGGTTTGCTGCTCAGGATAGTCACGGAAGTAAATCCGCGCCATAGTGAGGTTAGGGGTTAGTAATTAGTAATCTTAGAACTGATTCAAAAGATTCTCAGCTGCCCTGGCTGTGTCTTATGACCAGCCAGCACTAGTACATACCTTCTTAATTTACTGATGGTATAAACAGGTAATAGCATCAAAATATTGAATCCGTTAAGAACCCGCCTTAAAGTTTAACCGAAAATATTCAAAAACAACAAGCCTTACTCCCGGTTTTTAGAATCAATAATAATGGTTACAGGACCGTCGTTGAGCAGGCTTACTTTCATATCAGCACCAAAAATACCGGTTTGAATGGGTTTACCTAAATCGGTGGTTAAAACCTGGATAAACCGTTTGTAAAGCGGTACGGCAATTTCGGGCGGTGCGGCGGCAATGTACGAAGGCCGGTTGCCTTTTTTGGTGCTGGCGTGCAGCGTAAACTGACTGATAAGCAAAATATTCCCGTCTACTTCCTGCAAACTCTTATTCATCTTGCCGGCTTCATCGTTAAATATGCGCAATTGCACCGTTTTCCGGGAAAGCCACTGCAAATCTTCTTCGGTGTCGTCGGCGGCAATGCCGGCCAGCAACAGCAACCCTTCGTTTATAGCGCCGGTTACTTTCCCGTTAATAGTTACCGAAGCCTGACTTACCCGCTGAATTACCAGTTTCATAATATTTTAGTTGTGCTTTAAATTATTTATTATTTGCGTTTTTAAGATGCGACTGATTAGTTGGCCGAAGCGCCCGAAACCCTTGTGTTAGTAATTTTCCCCGCATTTCTACGTTAACTGGTAAAGCATAAGTACACGGCAAGGGCGCATTCCAACACATGAAGCCTTGCGCCGGCATCCAGATTATGGTATTATTTAGCTTAACTTTTTTTAGAGTTACTTCTGGTTGTTTAGCCGGCAAAATTAAGCGGCTTCGGAAAATAGTTTGCTGGTGCCGGGCTACATAAACGGCATCGCGTAAATTATTTAGCCACCAGAGCGCAAATAATAGTAAAACCAACCGATTTAAAATGGTAAATACCGACGCTTTAAGTGTAGTTAAAGCTAAATATATTGGGTAAAAAGCACTAATAAACAAGAAAGTAGAGCCAAACCGAATACTGGGAGCCAGCCAAAACCAATAAACCACGCACCCATAGTTAATGAGCCAGAGTAAATAATGCCGTTTAAGTAACTCAGACGAAAACCGGCGGCGGAAACCTGGTAGCAAGCCCAGAGCCATTAGCAGCGGCGAAAATAAGGCAGCCGTTAATAAAATTTGTTCGGTGGGGGAGTGGTCCTGGAACCAAATGGGTACCCATTCCTGAAATTTTAAATCCAAAATACCTTTCCAATCCGGGGAAAGCAAAATAGCCACGCTGTGCACCATGTCTTTCTCATCCTGTACCAATTGGCGGGGTACTTCCCAATCAAAAGCAAAAAGATCCAGTGCCGGTAAAGGAAAAATCAGGTAACCCGATAAAACAACGTTCCGGATAAGCCACGGCAGCACTATCCAGCTAAAAGAAGCAACCAAAAATAAGAGCCACTTGCGGTTTATTTTAATAGAACCAATATACCCTAAGTAAAAAATAAAACCCAAAGCCGGCGCCACCGATAGTTTTACGGTAACGCAGGTTAGAAGCAGCAAAATTAGCGCGGCCGGGTAAAAACTGTTTACCTGGTTGGTTGGCGGTTGGGCAGTTTGCAACAGCAGCAAAAATATAAAAGCCACCAAGATAGCCGCTGGTATATCGGGTGTGGGCGACGACAGCCAAACGTTAAAAAAATACAAGTTAAGCCAGAACAGGGCCGCTAAAAACAAGCCGATTTTGTTATTACGCTTTTCGCGGAAATTCTGAAATAGGTAAGCCAGGGTAATGAAGCCAAAAAGTAAAACCAGGTAGCTGTTTAGCGCAAAAATTGGCTGCCCAACTAAAGCAGAAAAAGAAAACAGCGCCGACCATAAAAAGTAGCTGGAGTTAAAAGCATACCGGCCGGCCAGATTGCCCAAGCCCGGTATAACTTTATACTGCTCAATCCACTTAATGCTTTGGGTATGGTAAATGCCTGAATCGTCGTTGACGGGCGTGGTAGTAGCCAGGTAACTTACGTAAAGCAGCAGTAAGCCGCCCCAGATAAGCCAGGCAAAATAATGCGCTTTCATTTTACCCCACCCCGTTAGCAGGTAGCGCAGGTATATTTTGCGTTTATAAATGCTATAACCCGCCGCCAGCAAACCTATGCCAATAGGCAAGCCAATATTTAACGGCCAGAATAAAGATAAACAAGCGGCTAAGCTATTTAAAACACAAAGCCCGGTTAAACTCAACAGGTAAGCCGGCGGCAAAGGCGAGTTAGTAGTATTTTTTTCTGGTTTAAATATTTCGTACAAAAACAGCCCGCCGGTAAAGCTGATGAAAAAAATATAAAGCCAGGATAGAAGAAGCGCTACCAAAAAGTTTTTTATACCGGTTAAATAAACCGAAAGATAAATAAAAGAATATAATAATATAATCGGGAAGCAGCGTGCGAGGTATGCAGCTTACTTTACAGCAATATAGCCGGGCATTAAAGCCAAAACCTTAAATATTGCAGCACGCCTGCCCAACTATTTAAAATAAATTCAGTTAGTTATTTTAATTATTTTTGCGGGTTATTTATTCTGTTGGATGCCGAAGAAACTACTTTTCTATTCTTTTGGATTGCTGGTGCTGGTAATTGCCGGTATGTATGGCTTTACCAAATGGACCGAATCAAGAGAAAAAGTAAACTTATGGACGCTGGTACCCGAAGATGCCGTGTTTGTGATAGAATCGTCGGGGCACGACAGCTTGTTGCAGCGTATTCAGGAATCTGATTTGTGGAATAATATTGCTTCGGTGCGGGCAATAGAAGCCATTAGCGAAAATATTGCGCAGCTCGATAGCCTTTCGGGTGGCCGCAAAGAAGGCGCTTCGCGTTTTTTAAAACGCAAATCCTTGCTCACCTCGCTACATGTGGTTAGTAAAACCAATTTCGATTTTGTGTTTTATATTCCGGTAAATACCGTTGGCGAACACCGGTTTATCAGGTCGTTGGTCGATAACATAGCCAAAAGCCCCGATTTTGAAGAAACATCCGAAGAATACCAGCAAATGCAGATTTTACATACCAAAAATGTAATTAACGGCGATAGCTTTTCTTTTTTTACTTATCACAACAACCTAATAATTAGCGCCAACCCCGAATTAATAAAAGAAATAATCCGGAAAGTAAACCGCAAACAGCTAACCTCGCCGGCCGCCGAATACGAAAGCATTAATTACCTGAGTCAGCCCGATGTATTTGCGCATGTTTTTGTGAATTACCGGCATTTACCGCAGTTTTTAAATATTTTTCTGGCCGATGCCCTCGAACCCGAAATAACGTATCTGGCTAGTTTGTGCCGCAGCAGCATGCTGGGTTTTAAGCACCAGCGCGGTAAAATATTCCTGAATGGCTTTTCGAACCCCGAGCCGCTGGCCGAATCTTTTTACAGCCGCATAAAAGAGCAGCAACCAAAGCCATTTTTGTTGCGCAATTTTTTACCCACCCGCACGGCTTTGCTCTTAACCTTTGGCCTGGATCGCCTGACTAACTTTAAACATATTCTGGCCGAAGATAAAAACACGAACTGGCCCGCCCGCCAGGTTATTCTGGCCGATAGCCTGACCCGCACGTTCCGGAACGAACTAGCCGTGGCGTACCTTACCACCGATGGCAAAGCAGGTGAGGCCGAAAAAGTAATATTTGTGCAGGGCGATAATCCGGCCAAAACCAACGGTATTTTAAATGCTATTATTAAAGAAAGCATTGCCGGTGCAGCGCCCGGCTCGGAGTGGGAAGTGGCGGGTAATTATACCATTAAACAAATTCCGGTACCACAGTTTCCCTTGTTATTGTTCGGGTCGGTGGCGCAAGGTTTTGAAGCATGTTATGTTGTGCAGGTAGATAATTATTTGGTGTTTGGGAAAAGTGTAAATGCCCTGCGCCAGGTATTAACCGATATTCAGCAGCAAAACGTTTGGGCCAATAACGAGCGGATGAAAGCTTTCCTGGAAAATACGCAGCAGGAAACCAACTTTAGTGTGTACCTCGATGCCGATTTAATATGGCGCATTTTGCGAAACAACGTCCGCGAAAAACAACAAAGCAGCTTGCTCCGCCACGAAACCCTGATTAAATACTTCAGCCAGTTGGCCCTGCAATACAGCCGGCAAGAAGACCAATATTATACCAGCCTGGTAGTTACCCACCCCGTAGCCACAGATACTGTTTCGCGCGAAATCCAAACCTTTAAACCGCAGTACAAGAGTAGTTTTGGCAGCGAATTAATTTCGGCACCTTTCCTGATGAATAGAAGCGTGGGCGGCGCTTCCCGCATTCTGGTTCAGGATTCATCGTTAACCTTACATGCTTTACGCGATAATGGGCAAATTGCCTGGTCCGATTCTTTGGTAGATAAAATTTTAGAACCTGTTTACCCGGTTACTTTTGGCAGCGATAAACGGGTAAAATATTTGTTTTCCAGCCGCAATATTATTCATTGCCTCGACCAGAACGGCCGCGATATTCAAAACTTCCCGTTTAATTTACCCGATTCGGTGCAGGTGCAGCGGCTAACCTTATTGCCGGAAAATAATGGTTTGTTTTTGGTACAAGACCAATACGGGCAATTATTTATGTTTGATATGGTGGGAAATTTACAGCCCGGTTGGGGACCCAAGCAAGTGGGCAGCCCCTTAGCCGCGGCCCCGCAATATTACAACGTAAACGGGCGGGAAGTAATTTTAACGCTGCACCAAAACGGCTACGTGTATGCTTTTAACCTGAACGGCCAACCTTACCCGGGTTTCCCGTTGGCTGTTGAAGGTAATTTCTCGGCGGGCGTATTTGCTAAAATTGGCAAAACTTTCCGAGCCAGCCAGGTTACTGCCGTTACCACCAATGGCAATATTTTAACCTTTAACCTGGCCGGGCAAGTACAGCAGCGCCAAAAATTACCGGCTAGCAATCAACCTGCCGAATACCAATTGGTGGCAGAACCCCAGGGCAAATCTTATATTGTGGTGCGGCAGGAGCCAGGCCAAATTAGTTTGTACAGCCAAACCCGGAAATTATTGCTCCAGAAAAATTTTATTACCTCTTCGCCCAAACTAATACAATATTTCGATTTTGGTACGCTCAACCGTATTTACGCAATAACCGAAACTGGCCCCGCTAAACTTTACCTCTATAACTACCGCGCCCGGTTAATTGGCGGCCAGCCCCTACCCAATAAATTACCCGTAGCTTTAGAATATAGAGAAGCTACCCAGACTTACACTTTATATTCTGCCCAAGGCAAAGAGCTGCACAAATTCTGGTTCCGGGATAAATAAACTGGATTATATATTTGCCAAACTACTTGCTGGTGCAAACACACAGCAAGGGCAAATGTTCATCAGATTAATAAATTGCTTAATAGCTTCAGAAGATAAAAAGAAAATAATACGGCGGAATTTTGGGAATCAAGCTTTAAAGATAAACAAACCATGTGGGGGTTTGAACCCGCAGATTCGGCTGTGGCAGCAGCAGCGTTGTTTAAAGAAAATGAGCTTAGCAAAATTTTAATTCCGGGGTTTGGCTATGGCCGAAACGCAAAAGTTTTTACTGATAATGGATTTGAGGTTACCGGAATTGAGATTTCAGAAACGGCAATTAACTTAGCAAAGAAGCACTACGGCAATAAGGTAAAAATATATCATGGCGCGGTAAGTGCGATGCCGTTTGACGAGGAAGTATACGATGATATTTTTTGTTATGCTTTAATTCATTTATTAAACGCACAAGAGCGCATAAAGCTAATAAAGGCTTGTTACGGGCAACTTAAACCTAACGGTTACATGGTATTTGTGGCCATTTCGAAGCAGGATAAAGCTTATGCCCAAGGAAAAAAATTAAGTAAAGACAGATTTTTATCCAGGCATGGCGTAAAACTTTTCTTTTATGATGCAGCATCAGTAGAGAAAGAATTTGGCAAATACGGCTTAACTGAAGTAAAAGAAATAAGTGAACCGGCCAAAAATACGGAGAATAAGTCCGCTCAAATATTCTGGCAAATAACCTGTAAAAAGAAGGCTTTACCAGTATGAATCTGTTTTACGCCAATTTCAAAAGTTGTTTTTTAAAGTCGGTTATTATTAACCCGACCAGCTCAACCAACCTTTGCGCCAGAAAAAATAAAGCTGAACCAATACCAGTAAACCCATCGCGCTGAGTACAATAATGTAACCGTACGGGTGGTACAACTCGGGCATATTTAATTTATTAACGCCGCCGTGCGGATTCTCGCGCGAAAAATTCATGCCGTACAAACTCGCAAAAAAGCTCAACGGAATAAAAATGCTCGAAATAATAGTAAGCACTTTCATGATTTCGTTCATGCGGTTGCTTACGTTCGATAAATAGAGTTCCGTGAGGTTGCCAATCATTTCGCGGTAATTATCAATTAATTCTATTACCTGAATGGTATGGTCCGAAGCGTCTTTAAAATAAGGCTGCATTTCTTCGTCGGGCACCATGTCCTCGTCGCGGAGCATTTCGTTTATTTTATCGCGCTCCGACCAGGCAATGCGGCGCAGTTTGTTTACTTCGCGCCGGATGTTCAGAATCTGGTTTAAGGTTTTTTTATCTGGTTGCTCAAATAAACTATCTTCCAGCGACTCTATGTATTCGCCTATCTGTACCAATACCACGAAATAATTATCGATAACCACATCCATAATGGCGTAAGCCAGGTACAAAACCGGCCTTTTGCGAAGCACACCTTTGCCGGCTTTAATGCGCTCCCGCAGCACATCAAGGCAATCTTCGTAATCGCTCTGGAAAGTTATTACACAATTAGTACCGGTGAAAATGGAAAGCTGGTCGTCGTTGATGCACTTATCTTTGGTGAAATTTATCATCCGGGAAATAATAAACAATCGGCCATCATCTTCTTCTACTTTGGGGCGTTGGTAGTCGTTTATTACATCTTCCATTTGCAACGGATGAATATCAAAATCCAGAATAAATTTTTCGAGCAAAGGCAGGTCGGCGTAGCCCCGTACATCTATCCAGTGGCGGGCATGGGGGTGTTGCTGGTAAAACTGGAAAAGTTCTTCGTAGGTACTAAATTCGTTTTCCGCGATAAAGTCTTTATCGAACGACAATAAAATTAAGCGCGGTTTTAAAGCGCCGGCCGGCACGTATAAATAGCCCGGCTTGCGCCCTACTTTATTGGCGGCAATGGTTTGTTGCAAAACTTTTGGTTTTAATTTATGAGTATCCATGCGGGTGCGGATATTTTATGGCAAGCTTTACGCAATATAACTACTGTTGGCTAACTTCTTTACCCTGCTTTTAAGATTAATTATCCGGCGCAAATTAAGAGGTCGGTCTTCTGAAATTATCTCTAGGTGGTTTTAAAAACAGGCTTTTAAAGAATTTGCACGCGGGCTAAACCGGTAAGTTTGCCCATTATTTCTGTTTGCAAATTTTTCCGGACGCTGAGCGTAAGGCGGCAATTAATATTAAAATCCTGGCTGAGCATTGGGAGCTTGTATTCTTTAATCAGGCTCATGATGGGGTTCATTTGCTCATAATCGAAGAATATTTCTAAAGTTACCGTTTCTACTTTTTCTATTTTTTCGGCTGCTTTTAAGGCTTCGGCGGCGGCGGTGCGGTAAGCCGTTATCAGGCCACTTACACCCAGTTTTATGCCCCCAAAATACCGGATTACCACCACCAAAATATTGGTTAACCCCGCCGAGCGGATTTGGCCCAGAATTGGGTCGCCGGCCGAATGGTTGGGTTCGCCGTCGTCGTTGGCGCGGTATTGGTGGCCGCCGGTGCCTAGTTGGTAAGCGTAGCAATGGTGGCGGGCATCAAAATATTCTTTTCGTAACCCAGCTAAAATATTCTTAATTTCTTCCTCGGAACTTACCGGGTACGCATACGCCAGAAACTTACTGCCTTTCTCTTTGTAAATGCCTTCGGCGGGTGCGGCAATGGTCAGGTAAACGTCGGAGCTTGCTTCGGGCATTATTATTTCGTGGTTAAATATTCGCTAATTTCCTGGTACGATAATAATACCAACGCCAGCACGGCTGCCGCTACGCCCGCTAAATTAACCCGTGATAAACGCTCCTTAAATAATATATAGGCCGCTACCATACCTAGCAAAATAATACAGATATTAATAACCGGGTACAAAAAAGCGCCGTCGTTGTTAAACGCACTCAAGCTTTTGAGTAAAAAGTAAATAGAAAAATAATTAGGAATACCCAGCACCACACCACCCACCAGGCTTCTGAAATTAAACAAATTTCTTTTAAATATTGCCTGGTAAAGTAATATTAAAGTACCCAGCGTGGCACTGGTGGCAAAGGAAAAAGTGGTAAAAACGCCGGCCTCGGCTGAAGTTAAGTAATAATGATTGGTGTAGTTAATGAGCGCATCGCCTATGCCGGAAAAAAAGAATATTAATAAAGGTAAGGCCAAACTAGCCAACGCCGGTTTAGTTGCATCTGCTTCGGCGTTAGAACGGGCGGGCAAAGAAGAAAGCATAATAGCTATTAAAGCCACGCCCATGCCCAAATAATTAAGCCAGGAGTAATTTTTTAAATTATTCTGCAGAACCAGCAAGCTTACCAGAACCGGAATTACGAGCGATATTTTAGAAGCTACCGAGGCGGCGGTTACACCCACGCGCTGCGCCGTAATGGCAATGAGGTAAAAAGTAAAAATAAACAAAGAACCCAAGAGCAACGCAAAAGAGAACCACTTTGTTTCTAGTACCTGGTTAAGCGCTGGCACCGGCGAAAACTGAAGAAAACCAACCACGGTGCAGGTAATATAATTAACTACAATGGCCGGAAACGTGGGTACCCGGAATATTTCGTAAAATTTAAAAGTTAGTATTAAAAATACCGTACAGCTTACGCATGCCAAAAGGTAAATCATAAATTTAAATTAGCTTTTTGCTTTCTAGCCCGAGTTTACTTGTTTGATCAAACCTAGTATTTATTCTCGGCCGTAAATCCGGAATCTGTGTTAATTTTGCGCTGAAACTGTAAAGATGGCGCAAAATATTCCGGCAAAGGTACCTAAGGTAATTAAATTTGATGCAATCGGCTCAGCAACCGAAGGCTTCCTGTTTTCGACGCAGGCGGCCGAAAAAGTGCCTTTTAGCGTAAGACGCACTTTCTGGTTGCAAGGCGTACCGGAAAATTATACCCGTGGCCACCACGCGCATTACACTACCCAAGAAGTACTAATTCCGTTACAAGGCAGCATTATTGTTACTACCCAAAGTGCCGCCGGCGAACAAATATTCACTTTAGATTATCCGGATGCTGGCTTGTATATTCCGGCGCTTTGCTGGGTTACTTTAAATTTTTCGCCGGAAGCCTTGCTGTTGTGTTTGGCCTCTACAGATTATAACGAGAAGGATTATATTCGGGATTACGAGGAGTTCCGGCGGATTTGTTTAGCTTCGGGGTAATATTTACGCCTTATCTGCCGCTCCTAAAACATGCCCCGCTACTTCTCTAACCGCCAGATAAATTATGCCGCTTGGGATGCGTGTGTGGCAGCATCGGAGCAGCGGCTGGTGTATGCTTTGTCGTGGTACCTGGATGTGGTATCGCCGGGCTGGGCCGGATTGGTGGAAGAGCAGGATGGGCAATATGTAGCCGTAATGCCTTTGCCGATAAAGCAGCAATTCGGTATTCATTATTTAGCGCAACCTTTGTTCTGTCAGCAATTAGGTTTTTTTGCCATAACCAATGCCGTTCAACCAAAACAATTTGTAGCGGCAATCAAACGCCATTTTTCTTTAATCAGCAAATACACCTTTAACACTAGTAATACTTTTCTCCTTAACCCCGAAGAGAAATCTGATTTACACGTTTACCAACATTACACGCACCACCTGAATTTAAACCAAAGCTACGAGGCTATTTACCAAAATTATTCCCGCGACCGGAAACTGAACCTGAAGCGCAGCCAGAAAGCTGGTTTAATTATACGGGAAAGTACCGATATTGAAATTTTAATCCGGTTGTTTAAAGAAGATGCTGCTACCCGCATCCGGGGCGGTGTTTCGGAGGCGGCTTACGGGCAATTACAACAACTTTACCAGGTACTAGCAGCCAAAGGGCTGGCTACTTTGCTTTACACCCAAACTTCCGCCGGCGAAATAGATGCCGGTTGTTTGTTTGTGACCTACGGTCAGAAAATTATTTACCTGTTTAATGCCGCCTCAATAGCAGGGCGTAGCCGCAACGGCCGCTCCCTAATGCTGGATTATATGATTCAAAAATACGCTGGCCAACCTTATATTTTCGATTTTGAAAGTCCAGCGGATATTTCGTCTATCATTCGGGTGTACCAGGGGTTTGGTGCCGAGCCGGCGCCATTTTATACCATCACGCAAAATAATTTACCAGTACCGCTTAAATTTCTGAAGAAAGCCCGGCAATTTCTATATCTAAAGGTAATAGCTAACTTTACGGCTAAGCCCAGCAGTTAAACCCAATGTTATCTTTTCTGAAATCTTCTTTTTGGTCGTTGCTGTCGGTGGGCTCCCGTACGGTTAGTGCTTTAATTATAAATAAAATAATTGCCGGTCAGTTTGGCCCCCAAGGCATCACGCTGCTCTCGCATTTTCAGAACTTAGTAACGCTGGCTACTACTATTCCCATCGAAGGCATAAACGTAGGCCTGGTTACTTATTTGGCGGGCAAAGAACCCAACAGCACAAATTACCGTCGGTATTATATGGCCGGCATATTTTGGCAGGTGTTGGTATTTTTTGTGGTAACCGGTATAATTCTGAGTCAACAGCATTTTTACCTGGGTACCTTTCTGCAACAAGTTAACCCGGTTAGCTGGGGCATATTTTTCTTTCTGGGCCTGGTGTTTTTTTTAGTAACCGCTTACCTGCAAACGCTTATGCTGGCCCGGCAGGAACTGCGGGCTTATACTATTTTAATATTTGTTTCCAGTGTTTGCAGCGCTCTTTTTATCTGGTTATTTCTGCGGGAAATACCTTTAGCCAGTATATTATTGCTGTACCTGGCCAGCCAAGGTGTAACGGCAGTTGTGGCGCTAATTATTGCGGCCCGCAAAGGTTGGTTACCTGCCTGGACTTGGGAAGGCCTGAACAAACCTATATTGCGCGATATTGGTAAATTTATTTTAATGGCGCTTACGCTGGCCATTTGTTCTAAACTGGTAAACTTTTACGTGCGCGATTTAATGATCAAGCGCTTCGATTTGTACCAGACCGGTTTGTGGCAGGCCATGGTTAAGCTATCAGATAATTATACAATGCTTTTTACTTCGCTTATCAGCATGGTATATTACCCCCGGGTAGCTGCCTTAGTTCAACAGCCCGAAGCTTTGCGGCGGTACGTGCGGCAGGTATTTTTTATATTAGTGCCAGCCATTGCGGCGGGTTTGCTGTTGTTTTACGGGCTGCAGCGGTGGTTTATTATTTTGTTGTTTAACCCGGATTTTTTACCCGGCGCTTATTTGCTCGATTACCAGGTATTAGGCGATTTTTTTAAAATGTCGGCCTGGATATTATCTTACCTCATGATGGCCCAGGCTCGCACCGGTTTGTATATTTTGGTGCAGGTGGTAGCTGCCGGTTTGTACTTGCTTATTCTTTTCTGGCTGGTAAATAAATACGGCTTACCCGGCGTTACCATGGCCCATTGTGTTAGTTTCGGGTTATTTCTGGTGTTTAACCTTATTTTTTTCCGGAAGTTAATATTCTGATGCAGCCACTGGTAAGTATTATTTGCCTTTGTTATAACCACCGGCCGTATTTGCCGGAAGCCCTGGCTTCCGTTCAAAACCAGACGTACCCCAACTTGGAAATAATTATAGTAGACGATGCCAGCACCGATGACAGCGCCGAATGGCTGACTAATTATTGCCAACAATATCCACAAATTAAATATATCCAACACACCCAAAACACCGGCAATACCCGCGCCTTCAACGAAGCCTTTAAACTTTCTGCCGGCGAATTTATTATTGATTTTGCCACCGACGATGTGTTATTGCCCAACCGGGTAACCGAACAGGTAAAAGCTTTTCAGGGCTTAGACCAAACCTATGGCGTGGTATATACCGATGCAGAATTGATAGACGAATATTCTAAATCAATCGGACACTTTTACCAGCGCGATGCGCAGGGCAAGGTTATTTCCCGCACCCCTTCGGGCTACGTTTTTACCGATATTTTAAAATACGCTTTTCTTTGTCCGCCCACGCTTATGTTCCGGCGAACTTTACTCGAAAAAACCGGCTGCTACGACGAAACGCTGGCTTACGAAGACTTTGACGTGTGGGTGCGATCGGCACAGGAATTCCAGTTTTATTTCCTGGATAAAATATTAACCCGCCGCCGGGTACACGCCGCTTCTTTATCGCATCAATTATACACGCCCGGCGATAAACAACTGACTTCTACTGTAATAATTTGCCGAAAAGCGCAAAAATTAATCCGAACATCCGCCGAGAAGGAAGCTTTAATAATACGCGTGAAATCTGAACTGCGGCAAGCCGTTTTTACCCAGAACTTTCCGGAAGCGCGGGAGTTGGTAAGATTACTGGAAGAACTCACCTATTTAAATTGGCCCTACCAGTTGTTAAAATGGGCGGCCGTGTCGGAAATCCGTCTAGGTTTTATCCGGAAATGGTATTACCATTGGGTTTACAATAAAGCCTGAGCATGACTAAGAGATTTTTCGGGAAGTTAGAAGCGCTTTACGCCCGCCGGGTAGATGCCCTGGGTTTAGCTTTTTTCCGGATAGCCTATAGCCTGGTTTTATTACTGGAAGTAAAACAGCTTTTTACCTTCCGGAGTCTTATTTTTACCGAGGTTTCTACGCCCATTTACTTGATTACAAGTTTGCTTTTGGTATGGGCAGTGGCTTTGGTTTGCTTGTTCCTGGGTTACTATACGCGTCTGGCTGCCTTAATCAATTATATTATCGGGGTTTACATTGTCTGGCAAATGCCGGACTTTAAATACCACCTCGATTTTGTAATGACAACCGTTAATTTTCTGCTGCTTTTTCTACCGGTCTCCGTCAGTTTTTCGCTCGATGAATATTTAGAAAAGAAACAACAACCACAAAAGCTCCAGTCTACCCAGGTGAGCAGCCTTTATAACTGGTTGCTGGTTATGTTGGGTATTGGTTTAGTTTACCTCGATTCGGCGGTTAATAAATTAGATTCGCCTATGTGGTTATCGGGTTTGGGTTTTTGGCTGCCGAGTTCACTGCCGCAAAACGCCCAAACTAATTTGTCGTGGTTGTTAAATCAGGAATATTTGGCACGGTTTATCGGCTACGGAATATTGGTGTTCGAAATCTCTTTTATTTTTCTTATTCCTTTCCGGGTTCTCCGCTGGCCGCTAATTATTGTTGGTATTTTACTGCACCTGGGTATTGGCCTTGCTTATCCTATTCCGCACTTTGCTTTGCTGATGTTGGCCCTGTATATTCCCTTATTGCCAGATATTTTTTGGCAAAAATTGCGCAGGGTTTTTAGGTTGCCACAACTCCAAACCAAAGCAGCGGTTAACGTTTCGGATGAACTGAAATCTGCCGGAGGTATTCGCAGCAAAAGCACTTGGCTAACTTTATTTATGTTATACGCGGTTGTGGGGCAAATTATGTGTATGCTGGCCGCGCCGTTAGTACAGGATTTTGCAACTAAAAATCAGTTAAAAGGTATTCTGACGACATCGCAATATTTATTTAAGCCCTTTTATTTTGTAAATCAGAAGCTGCTGGGCATTGTATCGCACGATATTTTTCTGGATAAGCATTTTGCAGATTTCGACCAGCTAATAAATATTAGTTATTTGGAAATTAACGGTAATATAAAACCATTGCCACTTTTTACCCAAACCGGTCAGCCCGGCGCTTACAGCACCGGCCGCCTCTGGACCAAGTGGGCGTACCGCGTAACCGGAGCCAACCCAGATAAAGAAAAGCTAGCAGCCGGCATCGAGCAATTTGCCTTTTTCTGGGCCAGGCAGCAGAAAATAAATTTAGATATTGCGGTTTTCCTGGTCCGAATTAAAAGAATAGAAACAATAAATAATTGGGAGAAACATTTCCTGAACCACCAAATAAACCAGCCTTGGATAACGGTGGGGCGGGTAGTATGGCAAAATCAGCAAAGCCGGATTGAATGGTTTAGGGGGAAAGAATTACAGAAGAAAAATAATCTGTAAACCGGTTGGGTTCCGATTTTTAATTATAACTGCTTAATATTGCCGGGTAAATTTAAACATAACAGGTGCCAGCTAGCCAGGAAAAAGTTATTCAGGTTGTTCGTTATTCCCCAACGTACCGGGATTTGTGGAACCAATTCAACCACCAGGCCATAAATGGATTATTTTTATTCGACCGGAATTACCTCGAATACCACCAGCAACGTTTCCAGGATCATTCTTTATTATTTTTTCAGGAAGAAAAATTAATTGGTATTTTCCCGATGAACGAAAATGCTGGTGTTGCTTTTTCGCACCAAGGCTTAACGTTTGGGGGCTTACTAATTGGACCGCGGCTGAAAATTCATGGTTACCTAGCCGCTTTTGAAGCGCTATTAAATTACTTACGGCAACTTAAATTCACGAAGCTTATTTACAAAGCAATACCTTTTATTTTTCAGCAGCAGTTGGCGCTCGAAGACCATTATGCTTTTTTTAGGTATGGCTTTGTGCTAAAAAACCGGAGCCTTTCTTCTTGTATTGATTTAAGCCAGCCCGTACCGTATACCAAAGGCCGCAAGTGGAGTTTAGCGAAAGCGTTACAAGCTAACTTAACTGTAACCGAATCGGAAGATTATGTAGCTTTTATGCAATTGGTTGGGCAAATTCTGGAAACTAAATACGCGGTGCAGCCTACCCATACCACCGAAGAAATAATTTACCTGGCCGGCAAATTTCCGCAAAATATTAAACTGCTGGCTGTTTATCAGCAGCAGGAAATGATAGGCGGCACCATTATTTACCTGAGTAGCCAGGTTGTGCACTTGCAATATATTGCCACCAACGATGCCGGTAAGAAATTGCACGCTCTGGATTTAATCATACATCATCTGATTCAGACCTATCGGGCAGAAAAGAAATATTTAAACTTTGGAATCTCGCCGGGTCCGGATGCCTACGGGTTAAATACCGGCCTCATTCAAAATAAGGAAAGTTACGGAGCCCGGAGTTTACCGCACGATATTTACGAGCTAACCTTGTAACCTATGCGCGTGCATGATAAATAAAGGTAGCATTTTAAATAAATCTGCAGCGTTCTGGCTACCAGTTTTACTTTTCGGCCTTACGTATTTGCTGCTGGGTTTTCACTACGAAACCAACGACGATGTAATAATCTCGCTGCTTTTGCGCGGCATTCTCGTTCAGCCGCCTTTAAGCGATTTATCGTTGTATTTTCATGGTCTGAGCCACGGATTGACATTGCTCTATAAACTGGCTCCGCAAATTCCTTGGTACGGCATGTTGTTGTATGCCCTGCTTTTTACCGCTACCGTTTTGGCTTTTATCTTTCTGCAAGGTCACGGATTGGTTCGCAAGCGATTTTGGTGGGCCTGGTTCTTTTTGTTTTTTCTGGCCGGTTGGTACGAGCATATTTTCTGGTTTAATTACATGCGGGTGCCCTTATTATTAACAGGTACTTGTTATTTACTTTTCCTGAGCCTGTGGGGTAATAAAAATAATTTGTTTGTAAGAATAATGTTGGGCTTGCTGTTTCTACTAGCGCTGTGCATTCGGCCTAGTGCGGCTTTGTTAGGGTTAGCGGTAGTTTGGCCGGCTACCTTCCTGTTATTACCCAATAAAGTAAAGGCCTGGTTAAAGTGGCAATCATTGCTATGGTTTGCAGTTATTGGCCTTGGTTTTTTTGTTGGGCTACATTTTACCCAATCGCCTGCTGCAAAAGAATACCAGCGCCTGGATTGGCTAAAATCTACCGTAATAGATTTCGAAATTTACGAAGCGCAACCCCAAACAGATGCCGATAAATTAGCTTTTAAAGCAATTACCCAATGGTTTATTGTTGATAAGCAAGTCATTAATGAGGCCTATTATGCACGCGCCGGAAGCATTAACTTATCTTATATATTATTAAAAGTAGCGCCAATTAAACTAGCAGCTTTGATCACGTTGTTGCTGCGCGATCATTTTCTGGTGCTGGCACTTAATGTTTTTTTATTAATATTTATATTATTCAA
This sequence comes from Adhaeribacter rhizoryzae, assembly GCF_008629685.1. Classification (GTDB taxonomy): domain Bacteria; phylum Bacteroidota; class Bacteroidia; order Cytophagales; family Hymenobacteraceae; genus Adhaeribacter; species Adhaeribacter rhizoryzae. The sequence continues at coordinate 31,613 of NZ_VWSF01000034.1, forward strand.
TCATCAGCGGTACGCGGGTTTTAACCGGAAAATAATATTTGCCTACCAAGTATATTTTTGGTTATTAATATTGGCAATTGGTATATTTATGAAATTGCCGCCGCGGCTTATTACCCCTTGTTTAAGTTTATATACGTTGGTAAATGCCGCCGTATTTTTAAGATTTAACTACCCGGCAGCGCCTAAATTTAGAGCCAGTAAATTAATAGGGTTAATATTCGTGCTTTTGTTAGGGCTGCAACTTTTTAAAATAGTTAACCGGGCCAAGTGGCAAAAAACAAATCAAGAAAATAATGAGGCATTTATTGCTACCGTTAAAAATTCATTTCCGGAAAAAATAGTAGTTACCAGTGTGTTGCCCGATTATTTTCGGTCGCTTTCGCCTTTCCGGAATTATAATTTTGGGCCTAAGGCAATATTTTTATTAACGGGTTGGCAAACATTAGATCCGGCAAATCAGGTATACTTTAAAAAACTTACCGGACAATCAGATTTTGCTAAGGCAGTTATTGCATTAGCGGGGCGTGCAAACACAGTTTGGCTTATGTCGCCTGAATTTTATAACTTTCTGCAAACGTATTTTAAGATTTTTTGCGGGCAAAATTTAACTTTAAAACCCGGTCAGAATTTAATTGAAGGCAATGCGCCGGTCCAAATTTATTGGCCAGCTAATTTGCCGTAAAATTTAATGGCTTTCTTAAAACATTAAGCATTACTTACATCTTTAACCGGTATAACTACGTATTAAAAGCAACTAAGAAAGTTATTTCTGGTTAAATATAAGTAAATGGGTGGCAACGCTTAAAATAAAGTTAGTATATTTGGTGTTTAATATTTTTATAGTATAAATTAAATGATTGCAGCTATCTCTTCCCGGGTGGAAGTCCTCAAGTATTTAGAATCGTTTGTAGCCGAAAATTTATCCAGCTTCTTGAAAACGGTTGAAGAAAGCTGGCAACCTGCGGATCTGTTGCCGGACCCTCGTCTGGATAACTTTTTTGATGAAATAAAGCTATTGCGGGAGCGGGCTAAATCGCTATCCTACGATTTGTTTGCCGTTTTAATCGGCGATACCATTACCGAAGAAGCCCTGCCAACCTACGAAAGTTGGCTTTTCTCGATCACCGACATGCCCAATAACCCCGACAGCGCCTGGACCAAATGGAACCGCGGCTGGACTTCGGAAGAAAACCGGCACGGCGATTTGCTCAACCGCTATTTGTTTTTATCGGGCCGCGTAAATATGCGCGAAATGGAAGCTTCTACGCAATATTTAATTGCCGATGGCTTTGATTTGCAAACCGACATGGACCCGTACCGGAGCTTTGTATATACCAGCTACCAGGAAACCGCTACGCAAATATCGCACCGCCGCGTAGCCCAAATTGCTAAACGCGAAGGCGATGTGGTGCTGGCTAAATTGTGCGGTTATATTGCCGGCGACGAAGCCCGCCACGCCAAAGTGTATAAATCTTTTGTAGATAAAATATTTGAAGTAGACCCGAGCGAAATGATGCTGGCCTTCGAAGATATGATGCGCAAAAAGATTGTGATGCCGGCCCACTACATGCGCGAATTAGGCGTTGAAATTGGTCAAACTTTTGGTCACTTTACTGATGCCGCCCAGCGAATTGGCGTTTATACCTCGCACGATTACGTAAATATTCTGGAAGATTTAATTAAAGACTGGAAGGTAGAGCACATTACCGGCATGAATGAAGCTGGCGAAAAAGCCCGTGATTACATTATGGCCCTACCCAACCGGTTAAAGCGGGTAGCCGAACGCATGAAGCCGCCCCAAAGAGAATATAAATTCCGTTGGATTGATTAATTTCTAAATTATATAAAACAAAAGCCCTGGTTTAATTAAATCAGGGCTTTTGCTTTATATTTAATACAGTTAGTAAATTTTTATTGTTATAGCTGCATTTCTGCTTTTCGGCATAGCTTTCTAGATCTAATTTTCGTATAGCTTTTTTGTTTCCCTAATATTTATCTAATACTATTATCAAGTGGGTAATGCGTCATCTACAGGCGTCATGTTGAGCCTGTCAAAATAGCTGAATCTACTTTTATACAGTAGTAATAGTTCCTTCGACAAGCTCAGGATGACCAATAATGTAGACTTTAGCGCAGGTTTCGCTTTATGATGGTATAATCAGCTAAATAACTTAAATTTTTAAGTATGAAATTCACTAAACAATAGCCTTTTGCGTTTGTTTAAGTACTAAACACTAAAACCAGCACCCACCCGGAAGCAATCAGTTAGCGCAGCCGAAAAACAGGAGTAAAAAGAAAATCTGTTTCACCTTACTAAGCAATTATTCTGGTTAAGTAGTTTTGTTTGTACCGGCCTTTACCTGCTCATTCGTTATTAAACCGCAACTTGGCAGAAAGGCAGCAGAAAATCAGCCGGAATTGTTGTAAATTAGGGTTATGGATTTAGTGCAGTTGAAAAATTTTCTAGCAATTTAAATTTTATAGAATATGGCAGCCGGATATAGATTTACCGATTATATACCACCCCAAGACGATAAAACCGGGTTTGAGTCGTTGCTGCAGATTTTTATGCAGCTTATTACCATTACGTCCGGCGATGTGGGCGAAGCGCTTTCGTGGCTTAGCTCCCTGGATAAACAATATAACCTCACCAATAACGAGTACGGCATTGGTAACTTTATTGAAGACCTGAAAGCCAAAGGCTATATTGATGAAAATGAACAGCAGAAAGGCTCTTTTGAGCTTACCTCTAAAAGCGAAATAAACCTGCGCCGCAGTGCTTTAGAAGAAATATTTGGTAAGCTGAAAAAGTCGGGCAAAGGCAACCATACTACGCCGCATACGGGGCAAGGCGACGAGGCCAGCACCGATCGGCGGGAGTTTCAGTTCGGCGATACGCTGGAGCAGATTGCCATGACCGATTCTATCCGGAATGCGCAGTTAAACCACGGCTTGGGCGATTTTTTCCTGACCGAAAATGATTTGGAAGTAACCGAGCGGGAACACAAAAGCCAGACTTCTACCGTACTCATGATTGATATTTCGCACTCGATGATTTTGTACGGCGAAGACCGGATTACGCCTGCCAAAAAAGTTGCCATGGCTTTGGCCGAGCTGATTACGCAGAAGTACCCGAAAGATACTTTGGATATTATTGTTTTCGGCAACGATGCCTGGCAGATTACGATTAAAGATTTGCCCTATTTAACCGTAGGGCCTTACCATACCAATACCGTAGCGGGTCTGGAACTGGCCATGGATATTCTGCGCAAGCGCAAAGCTGCCAATAAGCAAATATTTATGATTACCGATGGCAAGCCAACCTGCCTGAAAGAAGGCTTACGTTATTACAAAAACAGCTTTGGCCTGGACCGAAAAGTAGTAAATAAAACCTTGACCCTGGCTGCCCAATGCCGCCGGATTAAAATACCAATTACCACGTTTATGATTGCCTCCGACCCGTATTTAAAGCAATTTGTAGATGAATTTACGAAAGTAAACAACGGCAAAGCTTATTACAGCAGCCTCAAAGGTTTAGGCCACTTAATATTTGAAGACTACAGCCGCAATCGGCGGAAAACATTTTAAGTAAGTACTAATATTTACATTCATTTTGAATTTATTATTGATGTTACGCAGAATTTAAAATCATCATGAGGGTATCCACACCTGTCATTCAGGAGGAAACTATTTAGCAAGCAGCCAAATAGTTTCCTCCTGAATGACAGGTGTAACCTTCTGAAAGCGAATGAATACATGACTTAATTTTGCGTACTGTCATTTTTATAGTTAAGAGCTATTATCCATTGTAAAAACTGATTCATGAATTATAAAGATGTCACCCCCCAGAATTTATTAAAAATTACGACGCTTGGGCAATTGCGGGCGGCTGGTTACGAACCTAAATCAGTAAAACAGGAATTGCGCGATAATTTAATTGCAAAACTCCGGAACAAGGAAGAAGTTTTCCCGGGCATCTGGGGCTACGAAGAAACCGTTATTCCGGATATGCAGCGGGCTATTTTATCGATGCACCACATTAACCTGCTCGGTTTGCGCGGACAAGCCAAAACCCGCCTGGCCCGTATGCTGGTTGAATTACTCGATGAATATATTCCGGTTGTAGCTGGCTCTGAACTGAACGATGACCCGCTGCAGCCTTTATCAGTATTTGCGAAACATTTAATTCAGGAGAAGGGTGATGATACGCCGGTAGCCTGGATGCATCGCTCGGAACGTTATACCGAAAAACTGGCCACGCCCGATGTATCGGTAGCCGATTTAATTGGCGATGCCGACCCGATTAAAGCCGCCACTTTAAAACTGCCGTATTCCGATGAGCGGGTTATTCATTTTGGTTTAATTCCGCGTTCGCATAGGGGAATATTTGTAATTAACGAATTACCCGATTTACAGGCCCGTATTCAGGTTTCGCTGTTTAATATTTTGCAGGAAGGCGATATTCAGATTCGGGGTTTTAAAGTGCGTTTGCCGTTAGATATTCAGTTTGTGTTTACGGCTAACCCAGAAGATTATACCAACCGCGGTAGCATTGTAACACCGCTTAAAGACCGTATCGACAGCCAGATAATCACGCATTACCCAAAATCGATTGAGGTGGGTAAAAAAATTACCTTGCAGGAAGCTAGAATTCACGAAGAGCAACAGCAAATTGTTACTACCAACCAATTGGTAAGCGACCTGATTGAACAAGTGGCCATGGAAGCCCGCGAAAGTGAATTTGTAGATGCCAAAAGTGGAGTATCAGCTCGTTTAACCATATCGGCTTACGAAAATACCATTAGCGCCGCCGAACGCCGGGCGCTGATAAACGGCGAAACGCAGACTTTTGTGCGGATAACCGATTTCTTAGCAGCCGTGCCGGCACTTACGGGTAAAGTAGAATTGGTGTACGAAGGCGAGCAGGAAGGCCCGTCTATTGTGGCCCAAAAGCTTATGGGTAAAGCCATCCGGAACCAGTTTCTGAATTATTTCCCGGACCCCGACAAGCAGAAAAAACTAAAAGAGCAAAATGCTTACAAGAAAATAACCGATTGGTTTGGTGAGGGCAATACGTTGGACGTTCTGCAGGATATGTCGGCGGCCGAATACAACAAAAGCCTGAACAGCGTGCCGGGCTTATCTGCGCTGGTAGACAAACTCCACAGTAAATCTGATGCGCAAACCAAATTATTTCTGATGGAGTTCTGCCTGCACGGCTTAGCCGAACACAGTCTTATTAGTAGGAATAAATTAACGGCTGGTTTGCAGTTTAAAGATTTATTAAGCAGTATGTTTACCATGCCCACTTTCTCCGACGACGATGACGACGAGGAAGATTATGGTAAACGCAAGAAGCGGTAATACTTGATTATTTATTTTTCATTAAGAAGAGCAGCCAACGGGCTGCTTTTTTTATTTACTCCTTTTTCTTCCGGACTGCCAATTCTTTATCTATTTTAATAAACCGGTAATCGTAAACAAAAGGCTCTTTAGATTTGAGGCTTACTTTGCTAAAATCAGGGTGACGGGAATTAATTACAAAGTTGTATTCGGCGGGAACCACGGCCGAAGGCACTTTTAAAAGCAAGGTTTTGCCGGCTTCGTACCAAGCCGAACCGATGGGTTGGGTTTGTGCGTAACTGCTTTCTAATTTCCAGCCAGTTGGTAATTCTTGAGGTGTAATGGTAGTAATGGGTAAATCATCTGGTACTTCCAGTATCATTACCACAAATCTTGCACCCAGTATGCCTTGACCCATTTTATGTACCATATTTTCCATGGAAGCCAAAGAGCGACTGGAGCCGGAATAAATAACAAACTGGCCATCGTAGTTCCAGCGGCCCGAGAAGCCAGGCGCGTACAGCCGGTCAGAGAACCGTTCAAAAACAATCCGGTAAAGCTCCATGCTTAAGCAGCGTAGCCGTGGGCCAGGCGCATTAGTTGTTTCTCTACCTCCATAATGCCCGATATAGAATGCAATAATTCCATGGGACTTTTATTTTCCAATCCCGGCGAGGGGATACCCAGCCAATCCATAAATTCCGGCGTAGAGCCAAATAATTCGTCGCCGAATGAAAAAAGGCGATGCAATTGCAAGAGCTTTTCGGCCGAATCGCGGGTAAATAGTTTATTAGATTTGCGGTAATTATCTACTGTTTTGGGATCAATGCCTACCAAACTGGCCAGTTCATCTTTACGCAAGCCCGAGTGCCGGAGTAAATTAATAAAGTAAATGGCATCTACGCCTTCCTGAGCCTTGTTTACTAAAGCCAGGTTATCTTTTACCACAAATAAATCATCAACAAGTGCTGCCATATAAATGCTAATTATTAGTTGCTGATTTAAATATACGGAAATTTTCTAAATAAAAATGAAAATTTCCTGAAAAATATTACTGGTTAGGTTCTGCTGAATCTCTGAAAAGTAAAAAGGTGAGGAATAACATACCTTTTTTAGGTAAGCTCCAGTAAAAGAAAATTCAAAGCTGCCCGAAACCAATAATGGAAATATTCCTAACCGAACTAATAAATGAAAACACACCGGCTTTAATAGCTAGTCCGGCCCAGATGGGCGTAGAAGGTACCATAATTAACCTGGTACAATGGCTGAAATTATTGCTGGAAACTTTAGGCGCGCTGATTATCGGAATTGGGGTATTCATAGCCGGTTATTACTTATTCCGGAGACTGGTACCGCCGGAGCAAACCAATTATAATCGTATCCGGATAATTCTGGCCCGTTATTTAGCGCTGGCGTTGGAGTTTCAGTTAGGAGCCGATATTCTCTCTACGGCTATTGCGCCCAGCTGGGACCAAATTGGTAAGTTAGGCGCTATCGCTATTATCCGAACTGCTCTTAATTATTTTCTATCCAAAGAGATGAAAGAAGAACGGGAAGCCACCGGCCAAACCGACTTAAAAGAAGTACCGGAAAATAAATTAACGTAAAAAGAATACGGCGGAGAAATTTTGAAAACTAAAAGTAGGATTAAGTTTAAGCAAGCGTTCAGGAGCGTATACCTAATTCTTCGTTTTAAAGCCAAATAATCGGCTATTTAGATAAAAGTAGGGCGACAAAATTACTTTAATATACAAATTTTAAATAGTTTATATACTTAAAACTTATTACTTATAACTTTCCACTTACTTAGATAACACAATTATAAAGGAGTAAACACCACACAGCTATATGCCTATTTGGATAATTGCAGGCTTTTGGGGATTATTGGCCGGATCAGCGTTGCTGCTGGGTGCCGCTATCGGTTATTTTGCACCTGTAAGCCAGCGGGTAATTGCCAGTATCATGGCCTTTGGGAGCGGGGTTTTAATTTCGGCGCTGTCTTTAGAGCTGATGGATGAAGCGTTCAGGCAAGGCGGATTTGATGCAACGGCCATAGGCTTTTTAAGCGGAGCGGTTATTTTTACCCTGGCTAACTGGTTATTAACCCGGTGGGGCGCTCACCACCGAAAGCGCTCTGGTACCCAACAACCCACCGAATCCCAAACCAGCGGCAGCGGCATGGCGCTGGCCATCGGGGCCTTAATAGATGGAATACCGGAGTCTATAGTAATTGGCATTAGCATGATTGCCGGTACAGGGGTAAGTTTGGTAGCCGTAGCCGCCATTTTTTTATCTAACCTGCCCGAAGGCTTATCTAGTGCGGCCGGCATGAAAAAAGCAAAACGCTCGGCCGGCTATATTTTTGGGGTTTGGGGAAGCATTGCGCTAATTTCGGGAGGCGCGTCCATTGCCGGATACACCATTTTTGATCATTTTTCCCAGAATGTAATAGCCGGTATAACAGCGCTGGCAGCCGGGGCCATTCTGGCTATGGTAGCCGATACCATGATTCCGGAGGCTTTTGAGGAAGCTCATAATTTTACCGGGCTTATTACAGTACTGGGCTTTTTAACGGCATTCTTTCTGACAAAATTTGCCTAACCATAATAAATAAAAACGCCATCGAATATTTTCAATGGCGTTTTTATTCAGGTAAAATTTAATTAAGCCTCGTTTACCACAATTTTTTCAATCTTATCGCCGGCTTTAATCTGGTCGATTATATCTAAACCTTCTACCACCTTACCAAAGCAAGTATGGTTACGATCGAGGTGAGCAGTATTGCGGCGGCTGTGGCAAATAAAGAACTGGGAACCACCAGTATTACGGCCGGCATGGGCCATCGATAAAACACCCCGGTCGTGGTATTGGTTATCGCCGGTTAGTTCGCAATCAATTTTATAACCTGGGCCACCGGTTCCAGGCTGACCTTTAGCACCTTCACGGGTATTAGGGCAACCGCCTTGTATCACAAAATCCGGAATAACCCGGTGAAAGGCTAAGCCATCGTAATAACCCTTTTGGGCTAAATCAGTAAAGTTTTTAACCGTTTTGGGCGCATCCTGCTCGTAAAACTCTACTTTCATTATGCCTTTCGCGGTGTGGATTTCAGCTGTTTTCATAAATATTTAACTGGTTTAAGTCGTAAACAATCCGGCAAAGTTAAAAATTCAGCCGGAGAGAAATTAGAATAAGTTAATTTTTTACGATTGCTTAGGAATACTATCAACTAATATCTACCGCCGGTTATCTTCTTCGGCCAAAATGCTGCGGTAACTTTCGTAGCGGGTAAGGGCAATCTGGCCGGCCTTAACTGCTGGTATTACGGCGCAACCTGGTTCGTTCAGGTGGCGGCAGTTGTAATATTTGCAATCGTTCATGCGGTCGCGGATTTCCGGAAAAAAATGGCCTAACTCGTTGTTTTCAATATCAACCAACCCCAGTTCTTTAATGCCGGGGGTATCAATAATAAAAGAGTTAGGGTTAACTTCAAACATTTCGGCGAAGGTAGTGGTGTGCTTGCCTTTATCGGAGTAATCCGAAATTTCAGAAGTTTTAAGCGCTAAATCGGGTACCAGTTTATTTATTAAAGTTGATTTACCTACGCCCGAATGGCCCGATACCAAACTGGTTTTATCCTGCATTACGGCTTGTACAGCCTCCAGCCCAATTTCTTTTTCCGCGGAGCAGGAAATGCCGGGGTAGCCAATCTGGCTGTATAAACCCGAAATAGCTTCTTGGTAGCGACGGTCTTCTTCGTCGTATAAATCTATTTTGTTGTAAATAATCGTAACCGGAATATCATAGGCTTCAGCCGTAACTAAAAATCGATCGATAAAACCAAAAGAAGTGCGCGGCGACACCAGCGTAACTACCAGCAAGGCTTGATCCAGGTTGGCCGCAATAATATGGCTGTGCGCCGTTTTGTGCGTCGATTTACGGATAATGTAATTTTGCCGCGGCTCGATGTGGTTGATGATAGCCGTATTTTCTTCGGAAGCTTCCCGCTCAAACATAACCCGGTCGCCAACGGCTAATGGATTGCTAACTTTAGCATCTTTTAGCTTAAACTTACCGCGTAACCGACAAGGATGCAGGTTGCCATCGGCATCGCGCACCAAATACCACGACCCCGTCGATTTAATTACTACTCCTTTCATACTTTTTGCAGCCATTGGTGTACTTGTCCCAGAATAATATCGGTAGCACCGGCCTGTTCGTGTACGTAGTTTTTTGCTTTGCGGGTAATAGCTTCGCGCTCGGCAACATTAGTAGCTATGCGGGTAAAAATAGCAGTTAGCTCCGCCGTATTCTGAATAGGGTTCGCCACGCCCAGTTCTACCAAATCTATTGCTTCCTGAAATTTAAGGTAAGTTGGCCCGAAAAAAAGCGGTAACCCAAAAACCGCCGCCTCCAGCGTGTTGTGCAAGCCTTTGCCAAAAGCCCCGCCAATATAGGCATAGGTGCCGTAGCTATAAAGCGAGGAAAGCATGCCAATATTATCGATTAACAGCACCTGGTAATTGGCTACGGTAGCTTCCTGGGCCTGCGAAAACCGGATGGCTTGCCCTGGTAAATCAGCTACTATTTTATTTAATTCGTCCACATGAATCTCGTGCGGGGCAATAATAAATTTAACCTCGTTGGTGTGCTGCTTTATAAACGGTAGCAATATTTCCATATCCTGGGGCCAACTGCTGCCCACCACAAATATAGGTTTGCCGGCTTTAAATTGCTCTACCAACGGAATAATTTTAACCGATGCCACCGTTTGCAGCACCCGGTCAAAACGGGTATCACCGGCTACCGTAATCTGGTTAAGACCAATATTTTGGAGTAAGGCGGCAGAGGCTTGGTTTTGCGTGAAAATATGCGTGAACAGCTTTAGGATGCCGCGGTAAAAGCCACCGTAAGGTTTAAAAAATAATTGCGAAGGCCGGAAAATAGCCGAAACCGATATAGCCGGAATTTGCCGGCGGTGTAGTTCCGCTAAATAATAATACCAGAACTCGTACTTCACAAAAACGGCAAGCTTGGGCTGTACCAAATCTACAAACCGGCGGGCATTAGCCGCGCTATCCTGGGGCAGGTAAAATATGTAATGCGCACCGGCGTAGTTTTTTCGTACCTCATAACCGGAAGGGGAGAAGAAAGTAAGCAATATTTTATACTGCGGATATTCCGAAGAAAACTTCTCGATTAATGGTCGGCCTTGCTCAAACTCGCCCAACGAAGCACAATGAAACCAAGCCACCGGTTGGGTGTTACCCGCGAGTTTATTTGGAATCTGTTCAAAAATATCTTTCCGGCCGGCTACCCATTGGGCTGCTTTCGCGTGAAAAGGCGCACTGACTTGCAGCAGCAGGCCATAGGCTTTGGTACCAAGAGAGTAGAGGAGGCGCGACAATATTTTAAACGTTATAGGGTACAAAAGTAAAAAGCCCCCGTTTAAAACGGAGGCTTTCTCAAAACTAATATTTAAAAAGAATTAGTTATTAGATAAATAACTGGCAACTCCTTGCGGTGTAGCCAACATGGCTTCTTTACCTTGTTCCCAGTTAGCCGGGCAAACTTCGCCTTTTTCTTCAAAGTGCTGTAAAGCATCAATCATGCGCAGAACTTCTTCTACGTTACGGCCCAGCGGCATATCGTTTACCAATTGGTGACGCACTACGCCTTCTTTGTCGATTAAGAATAAACCACGGTAAGCAGCCGGTTCACCGGTAAAGATCAACTCGCCGGCTTCGTTGTAAGAGTAAGCACCCGCTAATACATCGTAGTTCGTAGCGATGGTTTTAGAAGTATCGGCTACTAACGGGAAAGTAATGCCCTGAATACCACCTTGTTCTTTTGGGGTATTTAACCAGGCAAAGTGGGCAAAATGAGAATCGGTAGAGCAACCAACCACAGCTACGTTACGCGCTTCAAAATCGGCTAAACGCTCCTGGAAAGCAATAATTTCGGTTGGGCAAACAAAAGTAAAATCGAATGGCCAAAAGAAAAATACAACATATTGCTTACCTACATATTGTTCTAAAGAGAAATTTTCTTCGAATTCTTCGCCGTTTACCACAGCGGTAGCGCTAAAAGAAGGGGCTTTTTTTCCGACTAATACTGCCATAATTAAATTATTTAGATTTAGGGTTTAGATTAAAAATTTAGGTTTAAGCTATTTTTCAATAAAAAATATTCAGGTTAAAACTTAATTGCCAGCGCTTTTGGGCAGCCGTTTCTGAGGTAATTAAAATTGCCGAAATCTCCTGGCCAGCTTCGTGATGCAATCATTTGGATGGTGGTTTTCAGCGCATTGGCCGATAATTGGGTTTGCAACGCCAAATGGTCAATCTCCGGTTTAAGCGACAAAGCAGCTAATAAAATTTATTTATCTCTGATAATTTTGCAAAGCTATAGCCTTTTCGTTAATAAATCAAAAATATTCTAAAATTTGGTTGATTGCCTTTAACTACCGGGTTGGTAAATAATTAAGAAGAAAAGTAGGGTAAAGTCTTGGCTTTTTAGCGGAGCAGCCAACGTGTATTATCTCCAAATTGAAGAGGTAAAACATTGGTAAAGCGCTAGTTGCTAATACGCTGGGTTCGAAATCATTTAAGAGTAATATTTTACCAGAAAAATATAATTAACTATATTTGATGATTAAGGTTAGCTTAGTCGTTCTGAGTAAATCCTGATTTATATCTTTTGCTTAGCGCAATTTGTCAAGAGAATTTTTTGGGTTATACAACAGGAAATAGAGCCAAGCCGGTTGAAATTTAAATTCGCGTAAGTTTATATTATTAATGACCTCTAAAAGAATATTTTTTTCCTTCGCTTTTATTTTTTGTATTCTTTTTGCGGCGACTGCCCAAACCAAAAAAAGCGGTTCATCGGTTTCGCCGGCTCCTGCCAAACCCGATAATATTCCGGTATTTTTCAAAACAAATCAGCTTTGGGTCGATTCGGTTTTTGCAACCCTTAGTCCCGATGAACGGATTGGCCAGTTAATTATGGTGGCGGCTTATTCTAACCGGAATAAAAAATTTGAAGATTCTATTGCCAATGTAATTGCCCGGCATAAAGTAGGTGGCCTGGTGTTTTTCCAGGGCGGACCCGTGCGGCAAGCCAAACTAACCAACCGCTACCAAAGCATTTCTAAAGTACCGCTGCTGATTGCCATGGATGCCGAATGGGGCTTGGGTATGCGCCTCGATAGCACGGTAAAGTTTCCGTACCAGATGAGCATGGGCGGCATCCAGAACGAAAAACTGATTTACGATATGGGTGCCGAAGTAGCCCGTCAGTTTAAGCGCATTGGCATGCACATTAATTTTGCCCCGGTAATAGATGTAAATAATAACGCCGATAACCCGGTTATTAATTTCCGGTCTTTTGGGGAGAACAAGCACAATGTAGCCCGCAAAGGCGCGGCTTACATGAAAGGCATGCAGGACAAAGGCATAATGGCCTGCGCCAAACACTTTCCGGGCCACGGCGACACTGACGTAGATTCGCATTATTCTTTGCCTAAAATTTATTACAACCGCAAGCGCCTCGATACCTTAGAAATGTACCCGTTTAAAGAGTTGATGCGGCAAGGCCTAGGTTCGGTAATGGTAGCGCACTTAAATATTCCGGCCCTCGATACTACCACCAATTTGCCTTCTACGTTGTCTAAACCCATTGTAACCGATTTGCTCAAAAACGAACTGGGTTTTAAAGGCTTGGTAATTTCGGATGCCATGAACATGAAAGGCGTAACGAATAATTTTCCGGACGGTACCGCCGATGTAAAAGCTATTTTGGCCGGCAACGATATTATTGAATTTTCGGAAAACGTAGAACGGGCAATTACTTTAATTCGCGAAGCCATAGCCAAAAACCAAATTACCCAGGAAGAAATTGACCAGCGCGTAAAGAAAATATTAGCGGCTAAATATTGGGCCGGTTTGCACAAGTTTAAACCAGTAGCGTTGAAAAATTTGTATGCGGATTTAAATAACCCGATGGCTAATTTCATCAACCGCAAACTCACCGAAATGTCGGTGACGGTGCTGCGCAACAACCGCAATACCTTGCCTGTAAATAACCTGGATACCCTCCGGATTGCGGCCCTCGCCATTGGGGTTAAAACCGCCACCCCTTTTCAGCAAATGCTGAACCGCTACGCGCCCACCGATAATTTTTTTCTGCCGGCTAATGCTTCTATCGATTACCTGCGCGATCTGAAAAACAAGTTACAGAAGTATAATTTAATAATTGCGGGCGTACACGATTTAAGCGCCCGGCCCGCCAGCAACTACGGCGTGAGCGCCGAAACCGTGGTTTTTGTAAAAGAACTGGCTAAAGGCAAGAAAACCATTCTGAGCATTTTTGGTAATGCTTATTCTTCCGCCAAATTCCAGGATTTAGATAAACTGAACGCGGTTATTATGGCTTACCAGGAATCGGTGAATGCGCAGGAAGTGGCGGCCGAAATAATATTTGGTGGTTTAGGCGCTAAGGGACGTTTACCGGTTACGACTTCGCCGGCTTACAAAGCCAGTATGGGCATAGCTACAACGGGCGGCACCCATTTTAAATACAGCTCACCCGAAGATATTGGTTTAAGTTCCAAAACTTTCAGCCGCATCGATTCCTTGGTGCAGATTGCCATTCGGGAGAAAGCCATACCGGGCGCCCAGGTGTTGGTAGCCAAAGGTGGTAATGTTATTTACCAGAAATCGTTCGGGTATCATACTTACGAAAACAAGGTGCCGGTTAATAATTCCGATATTTACGATCTGGCTTCGGTAACCAAAATAAGTACTTCTATTGCGGCCCTGATGAAACTGCAGGACGAAGGCAAATTTGATTTTAATAAAACCGTAGGCGATTATTTGCCGGAGTTTCGGGGTTCGAGCAAAGAAAACTTGGTGTTTAAAGAAATATTAGCTCACCAGGCCCGGCTCCAGGCCTGGATTCCGTTTTGGCAGGTTACCAAAAAGAAAAACGGCAAATTTAAGTGGTATACCTTTAAAGCCGATTCGTCGGCCCGGTTCCCGACAAAAGTGGCGCAGAATTTATACATGCACCGCAACTACCACAATAAAATATACAAACAAATAAAAGAATCGCCGCTGAACGAAAAAGCCGGTTACGTGTACAGCGATTTATCTTTTTACCTGTACCCGGTTATTGTGGAGCGCCTGACCGGCAAAAAGTTTGAAGAATATTTGAAAGAAAACTTTTACAAACCGTTGGGTGCCCAAACGCTTACTTTTACTCCGGAAAAATATTTCCCGCATAGTCGCATTGTGCCCACCGAGTACGATTCTTTGTTCCGGAAGCAATTATTGCACGGAACCGTGCACGACGAAGGAGCTGCCATGCTGGGCGGTGTATCGGGCCATGCCGGTTTGTTTGGCAACGCCAACGATTTAGCTAAACTCATGCAAATGTATTTGCAAAAAGGTGAAGTGGCCGGGCGGCGCTACATCAGCGAAGCTACTTTAAACACTTACACCAGTTGCCAATTTTGCCCCACTAACCGCCGGGCTTTGGGCTTCGACCGCATTAATTCGCCGTACGTCGAGAACGGCAATGCAGCCAAAGGTGCTAGCCCGGAAAGTTTCGGCCATTCGGGCTTTACCGGTACTTTCACGTGGGTAGATCCCAAGTACGATTTGGTGTATGTCTTTTTATCGAATAGGGTACACCCCACGCGCAACAATAATAAACTGAGCCAGTTAAATACCCGCACCGCCGTGCAGCAGGTTATTTACGATGCCATTGAAGAGGCTGCCAAAACCCAGGCCCGTCGGCAATAGGTTTAATATTTAATTAAATAAAAAACAGGGGTAGCAATATTTTAATTGCTACCCCTATTTTTTTGTTATAATATAGCTAATTAACTTTCAGTTACCTGGGCTGCTTTACGGTTAATATTGTTCTTGGCTAAATCGTTTAGTTTGGTATCGGTATTTTGCTCTTCCTGCAAAGTTTGGCGCAGCAGTTCGGCCACCACTTTAAAACCTAAGCCATCGGCCAGGTGAGCGGCCGTTCCGTAACCCGAAATTTCATAATGTTCAATTTTTTGCGCACCGCAAATTAAAGCTGCATCTAAAGCTTCGGGCGTGGCATCTTGGTGCATTACTTTTTCGCCTTCGGCAATTAAGCCTTTCATGCTGGGGTTATCATCGCCTTCCACCTTAATATTTAGCAGTTCCGCGGCCTGTTTCAGGCGTTCTATTTGTTGCTTGGTTTCGTCGAGGTGTTGCGTAAAAGCGGCTTTAAGGCTACTGTCCTGGGCATTTTCGATCATGCGGGGCAAGGCTGCTACTAATAATTCTTCGCCGCTGTAAAGTACCTGTATTTCGTGGTATAGTAAATCGCTCAAATCTTTTAATTCGCTCATAGTTTTATCTGTTTAGGTTATAAATTTTGCGTAAGCCTTATCTGTTACGCGTTAGCTTGGCTGGAGTTGGTAAAGAATTTATTGTTTTAGAAAGAAGTTAGGCCGCGTTGGAGCACCAGTAAAATAATTGCGAACCGAGCAATATTTACGTATATTTCTGATAAGCAACAGGTAAATATTGTAGGTGCTGTTGCACAGGTGCAGAAGTCCGGCTTTTTATGCTGAAAAGAAATATTAAATTATTTAGTAAAGGTTTTACGCTTGATTAATCATTTAACTATGTTACATGCTATTTATAGTTGCTTATCAGGAGAAACCCGGCGCTGCCTGAAAATTATGAGTTTAATATTGCTGCTGGGTGTTACCGTGGTGCCGCAGGTTTGGGCGCAGGAAGCAGATAGAATAAGGGTAAAGGTGGGCGACAAGATAGAAAGCCATGAATTTGCTTCGGCGGCTTACCGTTACCCGGTTTTTAAAGATGCGGTTATTAATTACACCACTGGCGGTCTGGCCCAGGGAAAGTTGAATTACCACCAAATATTGAGTGAAATGCACTTTATCGGGCCCAAAGGCGACACGCTGGCGTTAGATAATTTGTATCTGGTAAAGTTTGTGGCTATCGGAGATACCAAGTTTTACTACGACCCGGAAAGGAAAGGTTTCGGCGAAGAAATTGCTGATTTTAAAACAGTAAAGCTTTTGATAAAGCATAAATTTAAACCCTCTGATAAAGAAAGAGGCGTTGCTTACGGGCAATATTCAAACGCATCGGCAACTAAAACCTACAGCACTTACGCGGTTAATGGGCAAATTCAACAGTTAAGCCCCAACGAATATTTAGTTTACGCCAAAATGGCTAATTATTTTATCACTGATCAGAACAATCAATTTTATCTGGCCAATAAAGCATCAGTAGTAAAAATATTTAGTAAGCAGAAAACCGCTATAGGCAATTTTATTAAAGAAAACCGGATTGATTTTCAGAAGGAAGATGACTTGAAAAAATTACTTACTTTTTGCACCCAATAACCTCTATAAGAGATAAAAAGTAGTAACTGAAATATTAGTATTTCGATTTTTTGCCAAATTTAGTCTTCTAAACTTTTTAAAATGCCCATTAGATTTAGCTGAAACATAAACAGACGGGTTTCGGAGCGGGAATAGCGATAAGTGGCATTGCCGTTCTGATCTACCAGCACATCTCCTTTTTTTACGTAGGTGGCCAAAGGGCTTTCTAAATATACCAATCTTAAATCGGCGTAAAAGCTTTTGCGGGTATTAAGCGCAAACGAAACGCCTGCAGCCAACCCATAATTAATTACCGTACTGGTTTGTTTACCAACTACTATGGGGTCTTCGTCGCGTAAAGAGGTGAAAAAGTCTTCTTTAATTTTAGTGCGGGAATTAAAAACCGTAATGCCGGCCAGGCCATCGAGGTAAGGAGTGGCAAAGGTTAAGCGCCGGGGCTTCAGCCTTACGAGGGCGTGCATGGGAATTAGGCTGTGCGTGGTTTTTACTTTATAGGCGTTGCTGCCGGTGCCTACAGGTTGTTTTTCGATGCCAATGGGCAAGTAGCTAAAGGTAGCGCCTAGTTCAACGGGGGCAGTACCCGCCATTGGCCGGACGGTAAACCCGAAGGTGCCGCCTTTGCCGCGCCCGCTGGGGTAGGTTTCCCGGAACTGACCGGTTGGTTGTGTGTAAGCCATGCCAATAAATGCAGAGCCGGTTGCCCTGCCGGGCAAAAGCATCTGGGCCCGCACCAGGTGGTTCAGTCCTAAAAATACAAGCACGTAGACCAACGCATATTTCATACTTCAAAATTAAATATTCTGCGGGTTAAGTCCTTTCAAAAAGTTCTTAATAGTTTTGGTAAAAATTAACTCTAAGCCTCCGCCGCCGTTTATTGGTAGAATTATTGCTTTATAGTCAAAAATTTGAGGCAAACCTTTTATAATAATATTTTGTCCTGTTAGTAGGTTATTAATTTTTATGATAAAATCAACTTATATTTTAGCTTTTGGTTTATTGTTTAACCAATTAGCAAAGCCGGAGGTTGCGGTGGCTAATTCGCAGCGCAAAACAGATAAAATTACCCCGGCCGATACGCTGTCCAAAGCGCCGGCGAACTGGTTTAACCTGGACCCCCGCGACAATCAGGTAATGGGGGTAAGTACCGAAAAAGCTTACGAATATTTAAAAAACCGGCCTTCTAAAACTGTAATTGTTGCGGTTATAGATAGTGGGATTGATATTGTGCACGAAGACTTAAAAGATAAAATCTGGCGCAACGAAAAAGAGATACCCGGCAATGGTAAAGACGACGATAATAACGGCTACATAGACGATATAAACGGATGGAATTTTATTGGGGGCAAAGATGGCCGCAACGTAGAGCACGATACCCAGGAACTAACCCGTTTGTACGTGCAGTTGCGCGATAAATTTGAAGGACCGGCGGGTGCAAAGCTTCAGAAGAAAAGAAAAGAAAAAAAGAATTTTGCGCTCTATCAGGAAATAAAAGCTGCGTACGAAAAAGAACTGAAAGAAACCCAGGAGCAATATTCGCAATTTCAGCAATTGCAAGGGGCTTACCAGAATGCCACCGCTATTTTAAAGAACCAGTTAAACAAAGAAGATTTTACCCTGGAAGATCTGGAAAAACTAAATTCTACGAACCAGCAGGTAAACCAGGCCAAAGCCATTATGTTGTTTATGGCCGAGAATAATTTTACCAAAGAAACCTTTGCCGAAGGCGAAGATTACTTTATGAACAAATTAAAGTATAACCTGAACCCTAATTTTAATCCGCGCGATATTGTTGGTGACAATTATGATAATGTAAAGGAAAGAAACTACGGTAACAGCGATGTAACCGGTTCTTATGCCGACCATGGTACGCACGTTGCCGGTATAATTGGGGCTAATCGCACGAATAATTTGGGTATTAAAGGTATTGCGGATAACGTTAAAATTATGGTAGTTCGGGCCGTACCCAACGGCGACGAACGCGATAAAGATATAGCGAATGCTATTTATTACGCCGTTGATAATGGCGCGCAGGTAATAAACATGAGCTTTGGTAAAGAATATTCTCCGCAAAAAGAAGCCGTAGATGCAGCGGTTAAATATGCCGCCGATAAAGGCGTGGTATTGGTACACGCCGCCGGCAACGATGGCAAAAATATTGACCAGGAAAAAAATTACCCCAGCAAAATATTGGCTAACAACAAAGAAGTAAATAATTGGATAGAGGTGGGCGCTTCTTCGTTTAGCGGCAGTGGTAAACTGGTCGGCGATTTCTCTAATTACGGTAAAAAAAGCGTAGATGTGTTTGCGCCCGGCGTAGATATAAATTCAACTATCCCAAAACAAGGCTACAAAGAAAACAGCGGTACCAGTATGGCGGCGCCGGTAACCAGCGGCGTTAGTGCATTGCTGTTATCGTATTATCCTAATTTAACAGCCGTTCAGGTGCGCGATATTATTCTGCAATCTACTTACAAAGTAAACGATTTAAAGGTGAATGTTCCCGGTGCTCAGGAAGGTAAAACGCAGCAGGTGCCTTTAACAGATTTATCGGTAACCGGCGGCATTGTAAATGCCTACGAAGCGGTAAAACTAGCCGAAACCATCAGCACCAAGCAATAGTCTTTAAATTTTATTGCTGCTCAGAACCAGAAAGGCCACTTGAATAAAGTGGCCTTTCTGGTTGTAGTAATAATTCCTATTATCATTATTTCATGGGAAGGCTGAACAGGCATTATTCTAAAATGAAGGTTCTTTGTTGTGCATTCAGGATGCTTTGGAATGCTGTGGTACTTTTTCGGCCTTTTAGCTTTCGCTGGTGCGGCCTTTCTTCTGGAATAGATTAACCCTTCCGCCCTCCGGGCACCTTCCCTAAATTAGGGCTACGATTAGGACACAAATTTTTGGGCCAGGGTCCACCCGTGCAAGATATGCTGGAAGTAATTCCAACCGCGCAAAAGGGTAATCACCCCCGCCTGCTTTTCGTGGGGTTTCCACCCGCCTAATCGGGCTATTATCCAGTAGCACCATTGTAAAGAGTCTTGGGGGTAAGGATTCCGCTGCTTGGCTGTTTTTCCTTCATAACGTTTTTGTAAAGCCTGCATACAAGCGACTTCCTGCTGGGTAAAGCTTTCTGCCAGCGGCACGGCTTCTTTCTGTTTAGAAGCCAGGTGCAAGAGCATTATCTTGCTAGCGGCAAACAAAGCCAGCAGCGTGAGTTGCACTAAAGCTTTGCCGGTTTCTAAATCCAGCAGTTCCACCTGCAAGCCTTTCTGCTTTAACAGCCGGAAGACCTGCTCAATGTTCCAGCGCAGACTATACCAGTAGATTAGCTGCTGCGCCTGTTGTTGCGTTTGGATGGCATGGGTCGTGAGCAAGCGCCAGTAAATGGGCGCTTGCCCGGCGGGTGCATCTATTTCCTTGGCTTCTACCACATACAGGGCTTTGCCCACGCCTTTCATAACTAACCCCACTTTTGCCCAGCGTAAAGCCACTACCGCTTGCCTGGCTACGCGGCCGCGGCGGGTTTCG
>NZ_VWSF01000035.1 GCF_008629685.1 Adhaeribacter rhizoryzae
TGCGGTCTGCAACAAGCTGCTCAAACAAGCTTTTGCCATTGTAAAATCTGGTATTCCCTACCGCCCTGATTTTACTACTATTTCCGCCTAAGAAGCTTGACTTTTAACACAGTTCATGTTAAATAAGAGTAATTTTCTGGGTTTTGTACTATTTAAGCAAAGGGAAAGAAGGCGACGCCTGGCGCCGGTACTTACAAGTGTAGGTTTCAAACTAGAATTATGGAAAATTGAGAAAGATGTATCTATACTTTAATAGAAATGTGTATTGAAAAGTATTTTTCAAAATGGTAATTGCTACCTAAATAGTATGGTGGTTTTGTAATTTATGGTAGGCAAGAAATATGTAATAGAACTGATTCCATTCCAAAGATGCTGCAAAATACTGTGGCTTCTTGTTTTACCTTTATTGGTAGTAGCCTGCCATAATACTAAATCTCTAGTTTTACTCGACGCTCAAGAAGGAGACGTTAAGCTCGAAGTTGACAGTATACTAAGTTGGCCTGAAATGGCTCACTTCCCCATACGTGTCCGCTTAATCAATTATACTGATAAAAAAGTAGCCCTCGTCTTTGACTCAATTTCTAATAAATATGAGAACCAGGTTAAAAACTTATTTATTACAAGTGGCAAAGACACTTTTACTTTAGGAGTCAGGATTTCTGGAATGCCCTTAGTCCTCAATGAAAGAACGGTTACTTCTTTTAATTGCGAAGGATACTTTATATATGGGAAAGGGCACTTCGATTCATTTGATGAAATAGAATCTGTATTCAAGAATGGTAAACTGGTATACAAATTTGATGATAAAATTCTTCAACAAGATCATATTAGAGGAATGCTTATACAAGCAGACACCATTCTTATACCAACTATACTAGAAGCAAGCACTAATAAGGCATCGTTAGTTGAAAGTTTTTTACCACGATCTTTTTGGACTCGGGAAGAAAAGCTCAAAAAGGAAGAAATACGTCACACAATAACAGATACAAAACATTAAAAGGCTTTTTAGC
Source organism: Adhaeribacter rhizoryzae (assembly GCF_008629685.1). Taxonomy (GTDB): domain Bacteria; phylum Bacteroidota; class Bacteroidia; order Cytophagales; family Hymenobacteraceae; genus Adhaeribacter; species Adhaeribacter rhizoryzae. The sequence continues at coordinate 1,011 of NZ_VWSF01000035.1, forward strand.
CTAACCGTTATGGCTTATAAGTTAAGTTATGATAAGTAGCGAAAAGAGTTATCTTTCTCGTCTTAAAACTCATTGCCCTTTAGGAAACAGAAGTAGGTTCACTGGTGAGAGCGGACACCTTTCTTTATCAGACGCAACTTTAATCTGATACCACTATGAAACGGATAGTGCGCTTAAGTTGTTAGAAGCTTATGCGCAGGATAAACTATCAAGAAGCGATAAAGAAAACAGTAGCGGAGTTACAGGAGTTAGAGAAAGGGCAAAAGCAAGCACGCTTGCGGGACAGGGTCCGGTTTGTTCGTTACCTGAAAGCCGGTCAAGCCAATACGCAGCCCGAAGCAGGAGCCATGATTGGCCTGCAACGCCGCTACAGCCAGCAGTACGTTAGTCAAGGCCTATAGGGGCTTCTTTCTACCGGCTACAAAGGTGGCTGGGCCAAGCTCATACCAACTTACGGAATATTTTCCTGTTTAATGCAGGGATAATTTTGCTCTCTTTTCAATATTCTGATTCTACGAACAAGAAAGTAATAGGTAAGTTGGTATCAGTTCTCTTCAACAAGCCCGACTGCTACAGCGGCTAGACCAGGATGATATTGCTACCCAAGGACAGCTACAACACTGGCTCCAGCAGGAGATGGGGGTTGTTTACTCGCAATCCGGTATATCGGTGCTGCTCTCGCGGCTGAAAGTAAAACTAAAGACGGGCCGGCCGGTAAACGTGCGCAAAGACCAGGTGGGAGAAGCAACTTTTAAAAAAACTTCTCTCAGCTAAAACAGCAGCGCGGGGAGGAGCAGCTTTATTTCACTGATGAAATGCGCTATGGTACCCGTACCCGCCGCCGCTGGACCAGGCAAGTACATTGGCCGGTATGTCCGGTGAAGCTGGGTTATGCGTGGGGCTACTTGTATGTAGCCATCTGCCCCTTCACTGTCGCACCTGGATAAGCAGTGCTTTGCTTATTTTCTGCAACAGCTCCAAGTTCATCTACAGGAAAAAGGAATAGACCAAGCCCTCTTGATGGGGGATGGGGCAACGGCACATACCGCTCAGAATTGGTCAGAGCAGCAGGCTCTCCAATGGCAGAAGTTGCCTACCGCTTGTCCCGAGCTTAATCCGGCAGAACGTTTCTTTGAAGAACTAAGCGCTAAAACTAGCAATAGGGTCTTTGAAGATAAACAACAAGTAGAGGATTATTTGGCTAATCTCGTTCGCCAATATCAACAGCAACCGAACCGTATTAGTAGCCTTACCCTATTCAGCTACTTAAGCGCACAAACTAATTGATAGTAGTATTATTAGAATTTTATAGAAAAGATAAACCCGGAGATGCTTTTTAACCTCTCCGGATTATAATAATTTCTATGCTGATTAATCCGAATCTGAATCTCCCGAATGAGAAATTATATTTCTATTTAGGATAAACTGGTTAGAAAAATATTTAATTATTTAAGCACTTACAATCTTGCTAACTGCTTATTTTGATTTTTTATGCAGCTTATCTAATACTTGATACCGGCCACCGTTTTCCTCTGCTTTAGCGCCGCTGGTTACATCAAGTTGCATTACTTGTGCGGGCTTGCCTTTACTTAGAGCTGGCCAAACGGGTAAGCGCTGCCCATTGGGATTGTTGGTTTTAATAAAATTGGCGAAATAACTCTGCATGGTTTCCGATACTTTAAAATCTTCCGGTGTCCAGGCGTATACTTTATTGTAAGGCAGGTTGCCCATGGCATATTCTATTTCGGCGGCATGAACAGCTCCGCGGGCTTGCGGCATTTTTACGGCATTCGGGGCATTTTCTTTTACTACACCACCAGCCAAACCGGCCGAGGCATTTCCCATCTCGGGCACCATAGCCGGACGTGGGCGGGAAAACAAATACCTGTAAACCGGTTTTCCACTGGTTTGGGCGTGCAAGTCCAGCCACTTCCAGGTACTATAGGCAAGAAAACGGTCGCTGGCCAGGTCGGTAGCCACCGGTACTACATCTGCATCGGTTTTAACTTTGTAAACCGCTAATATTTCATCGGCATCACTGCCGTAAACCTTTTCAACGGCCTTTTTATAATTTTCTACGGTTGGGTTTTCGCGGCCCAGCAAAAACATATAAGTCATTTCCTCGGAGTTCCAGCCCGCCAGTAAAGGTACTTTGGCTTGTTCGCCAGCCGCGAATATTGCCGTTGGAGATTTCGGGAAGAAATAGCCATCGATGGTTGCCGGGAATCCCGGAATACCTCTTTTTCCAGCCGCCTCCAGCAATTGCTGCGCGGGTAAAGCCCGTAGTGCTGCCAAAGAATTGGCACCAAGTTCCGCCGCAAAGCTGGTTCCTATTTTTTCTGCTTCGACCAAAGGAATTGGTTCAAGGCTAGAATTAATGGTGGCGCCACTTTCGCCGATAGCCGCCCGAAACAAATTTTTAGATAACGGCGAGGCCATTTGGGCACTTACCGAAATAGAACCGGCCGATTCCCCAGCAATGGTTACTTTAGCAGGGTCGCCGCCAAAAGCCGCAATATTTTGTTTCACCCAACGTAAGGCTGCGGATTGGTCCAGATACCCGTAATTACCGGAAGCTTTATGCGGCGATTCTTTTGTTAGTTCAGGGTGTGCTAAAAACCCAAACACGCCTAAGCGGTAATTAATTGTGATGGCCACAATGCCCCGTTTGGCCATACTTTCGCCGTCATAGCGGGCTTCGGAGCCATCGCCGGCCACAAAGCCGCCGCCGTAAAAGTATACCAATACTGGCAGCCGTTCCTGAGCAGTTTTTGCGGGCGTCCAGACATTCAGGTACAAACAATCTTCGTTCATGCCATTCGACCGGAATCCCATATCGCCAAAAACGGGTAATTGCATGGCCCGTGGTCCGAATTGAGTTGCTTGGCGCACGCCTTGCCAATTTTTAACCGGCTGGGGTTCGCGCCACCGCAACGCTCCTACTGGTGGCGCGGCAAACGGAATACCTTTGTAAGCCCGAATACCGCTCTTCTCGGTAGTACCGGCCAACAATCCGTTAGCTGTTTTTACCGGGCTAGCAGCCTGGCTGGTGCTTACATTTTTATTTTGGGCCTCAACGGTTAGTAAACTTACCTGGACGCTCAGGAAGAATAAAACACAAATCTTTTGTAGAAGTCGCATGCCTTTTAGCTGGATTAAAGAATAAATATGTTATTTTGACATAATGATAGTCATTAATATCATTATGTCAAAATAACATAATAAAAATATTCTCGTTGCTTCATGCCCGCAAAAGAAAAACAATCAATAGCCATAAAGGCAGCAGAACCAGCCTACTTGCCGCAACTTACCCTCGATTGCATTGTGCTGGGCTTTCACCAGGATCAGTTGCGGGTATTATTATTGCGCTGGAAAGGCACCCAGGAATGGAGTCTGCCCGGCGGGCCCATTCAACAATCCGAATCAGTTAATGCGGCGGCCTACCGGATATTAAAAGAACGGACCGGCCTGGACCAGATTTATCTCCAGCAATTTCAGGTGTTCGGAGATTTGGTGCGATATAATTTGCCGGAAATTAAAACCAAACTGCAGCATCTGATAAATCCGGAACTTTGGTATAACCGGGCGGTTTCGATTGGCTATTATGCTTTGGTAGAATATTCGAAAGTGAATCCTACGCCCGATTTATTTACCGATGAATGCCAGTGGTGGGAAATAAAAGAAATTCCGAACCTGCTATTTGACCATAATCAGATAGTTGAAGCCGCCTTACAGGCCCTGCGCCAGCAAATAAATTGGCAACCCATTGGTTTAAATTTACTGCCCGAACAATTTACCATGCCCGAACTGCAACGATTGTACGAAGCTATCTTAAACCGACCGCTAGACCCCCGCAACTTTCACCGAAAAATATTAAGTCTAAACATTTTAGAACGCTTTCCGGAACGCCGGAAAGGTGGCGCTTTTAAATCGCCGTATTTATACCGGTTTAACCAAGAAAAATACGAAGCCGTATTACAGGAAGGCAACTTGTCCTTTTTATAACTACTAGGTTTACCGGAAGCTACAGTAATTTATATTTTTTAGGTTATCAATATTAAGGTATTGGTGCAGGTAGCCAGTTAAACCGTAATGAAATTTTCCACCATGAAATACGGTAAACTCCTGAAATAGCTTTACATCAATTATGTAAAGCAATGAATAAAAGGAAATTAAAAGAAAACGTAAAAGAAGCATTTTCGTCTTTAAAGAAAAGAAAGGTTGTCGAAGAAATTCGCTCTGGTATGTTAAGTATTAAGCAATCTACCAAGCAATACCAGCTTTCGGTATCCAACTTACAAGCTTGGCATCGTTGGTACTATAGAACCAGGCTGTTAAAGTATTATCGACCCAAATCAGCTTTTCTCAAGAAGCCATCCCAGATAACAGTTGAACAATTAAAGCAAGAACTAGCCCAAGCGCAGCTAGCGCAAGTAAAGCTCCAGCATACCGCCTTAGAGACGATGATTTCGGTGGCTGAAAAGCAGCTAAATATTGAAATCAGAAAAAAGTATGGTTCCAAACGGTCCAGAAGTTAAACACCCAATATCCCTTAATTGGCTTAGGGAAATTGTGCGGGCTGTTTGGAAAATCAAGGCAAGCTTACTACCAGCAGTTATGCCAGCAAGAGAAGAATGACAAACAACAGATGCTTATTCTAGCACAAGTCATAAAAATCCGCCAGCAATTACCCGGTGTGGGTACAGGCAAGTTGCATCATCTGCTCACGGACTTCTTAGCCGAGCAGCAGATAAAGCTAGGACGAGATAAGCTTTACGACTTGCTGCGGGAAAATCATTTACTGCGCTCTAAGCGGCGTAGACGGGCAAAAACAACCAACTCGCAGCATCCTTTTTACAAGTATGCCAATCTCATCAAGGAACTGCCCGTTAGCTATCCCAATCAGTTATGGGTAAGTGATATTACTTACATCCGAACCGGTAATGATTTTAGCTACTTAAGTTTAATCACGGATGCTTATTCCCACCAGATTATGGGTTGGGCATTAGATACAACCTTACAGACCAAAGGGCCACTGACAACCTGGCAGATGGCCGTTAAGAGTTTACAAAAGGGAAAAGAAAGCTTAATTCATCATTCGGACCGGGGTATTCAGTATTGCTCTAAAGAATACATTCAACTCCTCTGTACCAATAACATCTGCATTAGTATGACCAATCAGGGAGAGCCAGGCGAAAATGCTTTGGCTGAAAGGATAAACAGAACCATTAAAGATGAATTTAACTGCCGAGCCTTTCTCTCCTTTGACTTGGCAAAGGCGGCTATTACCAAATCCATTCTGGCTTATAATCAGCTGCGACCTCATGCTTCCTGTGATTATTTAAAGCCTGCTCAGGCTCACCAGCAGGATGGCCCACTTAAAAAGCGCTGGCGAAAATATGAAAAGAAAACCTTACCAATACCAACCAGTTAAGCAAGAATGTAAATAGAACTTTAACCGTTTAACCTGTAAACCTATTTTAGGAACCTACCGTTTCAGGACCTTTTTAGCATCAGTCTCCGATAAATTAAAGAAAGAACCGCTCGGTAAAAAAGCCTATTATAATTTCTTTTGTTGGTTGTTGGTGAATATAAGCAATCGGTTCTTCCTTTAAAGATAAATCTAGGATACAAAATCAATCTACTTTCAAAGGTGGACCTACCACTTCCATTTCATGGTCTGAAAATATTTTGGCAATCTGTTCTTTCGTTGGTTCTCCTACGAATGCGGCCATCGTCACAAAAAACTCCTCCAACTTCCCAGCTGGTTGAACAATGACATTCATCTTAGCTTGCTCGCTTATCTGAGTCCAGGCATGCGGCACTTTCCGAGGCAGAAAAATAGTATCGCCGGCTTTCAGGCGGTATTTGTCCATCCCTACTTGGAAATAATATTCGCCTTCGATTATTTTAAATATTTCATCCTGAGCAGGATGGATATGCAAAGGGGTACCTCGTTTGGGTGACAATCCTGTTTGTTCAAAGATGGCTAAGTCACCGTTGGTATCCTTACCAGATACTTTAACGTCCAGAATATTGGAATTTACCCCTTTCAGCTTTATGTGGCCTTGGCCTCTGCCTTCGCCGGCACTAACCTTAAACCCTTTATCAACTCTTAAGTTATGCCATTCCATTTTCCTAAACCCACTCAGCGGTATAGTGACTAGACAAGAGAGTAAAAAATTAGCTCTTTTCATAGGGGCTCTAGTTTAATAGTTAAAAAGCGCACTTACATTCCTGAATTTACCATTTTATCTTTTATAAATACAAAAATTTAACAAAAGCCTTTAAAGCTCCTTATCAAAAATAAGGTAGCAAAACCTTTCTTATAACACATCTTATGTAAAGCAGACCTAGTATCCTCACTAATAAATGTATCCATTTACTACCTGGTGGAGGTAGTTGTAAAAGGAAAATTACAAATCATAAATTCACCATTAAAATTCGTAAGAGCCAGGTATTTCTGCTACCCGCACCACTTGTCAAATTTTTCTAGGAAATATTCAATATAATTACAAATTTCCAGTAGAGTTATAAATCATAAACGCAGATTTAAGTAAAGTCTTAAAAACCCCATTATTTTTTTAGGAAAGCTTACCGCACAACATAATTTGGTTACTGCACAGCATTTCCTAACTATTCTTCATTTATTTAATAGCCATCTACCAGCTAGAACAGGAGAATTCTGTTTCTTCCGCTTTTCTACCTTTACTTCTGATTTACCTTTATATATTTTGCCCTTTTCCAGGTCAACCTTATATTCTGCTTCAGGGTCAAAGCTAAAACAGTATCTAGTTTTGGGATTATAAATTTTACATGATGCAGGAAAGGTTCTTAAAACTGTCGTTGACACAAGGGTCTAGGAATCGTAGTGGCGGTTCAATGCCGGACTGGTGAGCGCCGGACTCGCAAAAGCGATTTAGCTTACCTGTAATATTATGTAATAAACAATAAAGTAATATTCGTAATAAAATAATATTAGTAATATAAATAGGTAAGTAATAAAGTAATATTATAAAAAAGCTACAATTGTTGTATGGGTTCTCTTTTCTTCCCTTTTGTAATATTCTTTTGTCGGCACCCGGCTTAGGGTATTTGGGATTGTTTGAATAAAAGGTTTAGCCATATAAGTAGAGGTATGAAAAATTGTTCTGCTAAAGCCTTGGTATTAGAAATCGAACTTAGAAATTGTAAGCAGGAAACTTATTACTGAATTCCTCTTTCTTAAAAGTAGGGTTTATCTGTAAATCGTGGCATTCGTACCATTCCCTACTTTTATAATTAATACCAGTAGAACTATTCGAATGAGGGCCGGGTTCTAAACTTATGGACAAGTTTGAAGCGTATGTTCTACCTTACTTAGTAAATAGCTATTTTAGGTATTTGGCTGATGGGGAGGCCAAGTCGATGTCAGTAGAATATTTTCAGAAAAGCTTTACCAGCATAGCAGCTACGGAGCTGATCAATAGCGGGCAACGCTACTTCTATTACCAGAATAAGGAAACCCTGGAATTAGTGATGCGCTTCCGAATTTCTCAGGCAGGAGGTTTGTCGGCTACGATGATGCGCTTTAGTGACTTTGAAAAACAATTCTGCCATAAAACTGACAAGAAATAACAACTTAATTAAGACATCAGGTCCAAAGGAGGATGCGGCTGCTTGTCTTTATCCAAGGTTTTAATCAGCTCATGCAGGATAGAATAGTTGGAGTTAGCTTGCAGCAGGTCTACTTGCTGTAAGCTGTTGACCAGGAGCTTGCGATTGCAAATATTCAGGCGGTTAATCATCGGCACAATGCTGTTGAGGTAACGGTTGTAAAAGCCGGCAATATCGGCTACCCTATCGGGTATTTTATAGCCAGACTTACCTTGTATACTCACTATCAGTACACCATCATCTCGCAGGTGCTGAATACAAACCCGCAGTTGCTGCTCCGAGAAGTTGGGGAACACTTTTTTTAGTTTTTCAATTATTTCGTACTTCTCTACTAATCTATCCGGTGCTGTGCGGAACATCAAGTATAAGTATTGTAATACCGCCTGCGCCTCTTCGGAAAGCCGGTGGTGTTGGGCTAAGGCTTCGCGGGCTGAGGCTGCTGCTATTTGGGCGATGAGCTCGTTTTTCTCCTGGTCATGTTCCGGAATAGATAGCAAGAAGTCGGTTTTCTCGAAAGGGAAAAAATCTACAAAACTTCTATCGTGCAATAGGTCAAATAAGAAAGCGGCTTTTTCGTGGCTGTGGCTGGTGCAATAAATCTTACCTAAACAGCCGGCGATGAAATCCGCCAGTTGTACCAAGGGTTCTGCCAGTCTATCTTCTACCAACTGGTAAGTGCGGTCGGGGGTAAACAAATCCCGTTGAATGACTTTGGTCTGGATGTAATGCTGTAAGCTCCGCTGAAATCCGGGCCAGCCTACCTGGTCGGCATGGATGGAAAAGGAGGTAAAGTTTTGGGGGAATTGCTTGAGGAAGATGCGGTTGAAGTACTTGTAAAAAATCTCCTGTTGACTGAGCCCCTCTCCTACTACTTTGCTTTTATTGATTACTAGGCTAAGCACCAGAAAGTCCAGTTGCCGCAGCTCCTGCAAAATAGCTACTTGCATTTGAAAGCCAAGCTCATCATCGGGTATCCGGCTGGACTGAATCGGATGTCCCTGGAAAAAGCGCTGGCTGATGTCCGCTTGCAGCTCTCGGGCTTGCATTAATTTCGCCTCTTCGATTAAGACGGCAGTCAGTACATAATGAGAGAAGCTGCCAGCTGGCTGCTGGTTTAAACTGGCATTGCCAAACTCGGCCACAAAGAGGTGTAGGTGTTGCATAAACCTGGTACGTAAAGCAAAGCTATTATCTATCCAAGTTAAAAATTATTCTGGATGCCAGAAGACTTTCCGGTAGAAATTCTTTAGGGTGACGCTTTACTCTTTTATATAACGTATGCCTGATTGACAAGCTTACCCTTGCAGACTGCTTCCCTGGAAATTAGATTTGAATCTTCTTTTCCCTTTTGTAATCTTTATCTAATATATCGAGAAACTGGTGACCAGGCTTATAAAGCAGTTATGGCGGTTGTTTGATTTAGTATATAAGTTAATAATTAAATTTTAATTTATTATAAATCAGTGATTTATCAGAAGAACATTAGAATACTTTATTAATAGTAAAAAAAGGTTATTATACATATTTGTTATAAGTATTATTAAATTAATAAGTCCACAATATTACTAATAATATAAGGTGTTAAGTAATATTAAATTACTGAAAGCGCAATAATATTTATGCATATATTAATTCGTTATACTATTACGCTATGCAATAGAATTCATAATTCTAGATTATTGGGAACATTACAAGCTTTTAATATAGTACTATCATAGGAGATTATTGCTTATAGTATAGTATTACTTAGCATATAATATTACTTTAATGCTGTATAATAATATATTACTTCATGAATTGTATATCTTCTATTATTTATATTCAATTATTGTTAAGAATAACCTATGTATTATAATCTAAAACATATTTATTACTAATAATATGTATGTATATTAAACTATTATCTTTATAAATAAATATTGCTAATATCTATTTATTACTAATCATATTGTATTACTTTAATTCGACGTAATATTTTAATCTTAGATAACTTTAGTAATCTTACTACTATATACTTCCATAACATTCCAACATCATACATCTTTATTATTATAATTCTTTATTAGTAATATTGTTTTATTACTTATCATCTGATATTACCATCCGCATAAGTAATTAATATCAATCACCTTATTTGTAATATAATGTTACTATATTATCGATAAGATAAGATGATTCTGCTGACCGGTCTTTCCGCTACTAAGGTCCTGGTCTCAACTGGACCAGATGTTGGTACCAAGTGACCCACCTGCTCATCAACTGCTTTTAATGGTTCTTCTTTGTTATCGGAAGTAAAGTGCCAATGGCTACTATTTCATTTAACAAAGTGAGCATACGTGTCGTTTTCCAACCTGGTGCCTCCTTTTTACATCTATTCTCCGAAAGTGATTGTTCCGATAGTGGTGATTTAAAAGGAATGCTGTTTTCTCAGGCAATAATCTACGGGTTACCGCTTGCCTGAATCCCTCAAAGCTGCTGTTTACATTACCACTACGAGCGTAGTGATAATGTAAATAGAACGAATTTTCTTTATCTTTACCTGTAAAATTGGCAGACTTTACCCATGCAGCAAACCAAGTACGTTACTTATATAAGAGTATCCACCAAAAAACAAGGAGAATCCGGATTGGGCTTGCAATCCCAGCAAACTTACCTGGACCATTTTTACAACGGGAAGAATATTATTGCCGAATTTACTGAAAATGTCAGCGGCAAGGATATTAGTAACCGGCCGAAGTTGCAGCAGGCCCTGGCCTTGTGCAAAAAAGAGAAGGCCGTGCTGGTGGTGGCCAAGATTGACCGGTTAAGCCGGAACACCGAGCAAGCACTTTGGATTTATGCTGAATTGGATGGTAGGTTGGAGAGTTGTGATATTCCGAACCTGGATAAATTTACGCTTACATTGTTTATGGCCATCGCCGACCGGGAACGGGAGTTGATCAGCCTGAGAACCGCTAATGCTTTAGCGGAAAAAACCAAACGGCAGGGGGAGTGGCGGAAAGCAAGCACTCCCTTTACGGATAAGACCGCTAATCACCTGGCCGTGGCGGTAAATAAAAATAAGGCTCGGGCAAATGAAAACAATAAGCGGGCAGCGGCACTTATCCAGTTGCACCGCCAACAAAATAAAGCCTGGAAAGAAATTGCTTTGGAACTAAACAATGCCGGATTTAAGGCCAGTAGGGGAGGGGCATTCCAGGCGGTGCAGGTGCAGCGAATCTACGAACGTTTAGCTAGTACTTAAGACCTGAAAGTCATTTGGTGTTTCCTCTGGGTGAAGAAAGCTGTGATAGGGTGAGTAAATAAAACATATATTTTAGCTGAGCACATCTAACGCTTTGAGGCCCATTTTAAACATATGTAATTAAGATTTAAATATTTTAGAAGCCTTTCAGTAGATTTTATATTAAAAACAGGTTTTATAAGTCAAGAACCGAAAACACAGGTTTTATAAGCAACAAAAACAGATTTGATAAGCCTATAAACAGGTTTTATAAGTCAAACGACAAAAAACAGATTTGATAAGCCTATAAACAGGTTTTATAAGCTTAAAAACAGATTTTATAAGCTAAACGACAAAAAACAGGTTTTATAAGTCTATATGCCCAATGTTGTCCGAAAGTAACCCCCTGGGTTATTGATATCTTTCCGGCGGAGGGAAATATCGTAGAGGCATTTATTGGCTTTTTTCCGGAGCTCAGTACTATTAAGAATTTTGCTGATGAGGTTCGTGTCTAATATTCCAATATCCCTTAGACGTCCTTTCAACTGGGCTGCTTCCCGGTCCAATTCTTCAGACTCGAAAGGAATAACCGTTTGTACTTGGGAAACCATTTTAATGGTGAAGGTAAGTTTGTGAATAGATTTACCTTTCTTTTCGGTTACCGCATAGGCCACCCTTAAATCCGATACTTCATTAATTTGCCGAATAGCCGGTTCTAACACATAATCTTTAAACTGTCCCCATTGCTTGTACTGTTCGGGCGCTTTACCAGACGGGTCTTTCAGGTTCAGCCGGTAGCGTAACTGCTCCACTTCGAAAGTCATAGCACCTAAATCTTTCCACCTCGAAAACTGCACATAGAGCCATTTGGCGTACTTGGAAGTCATGGAAAGTACACAGAAGAGCTGGAAACTGGTAAAATTGTTTTTTAGGTCTACCAGGTACGGCTTTAAATCTTCCGCAATAGAAAGTTGAATACGGCCTTGGCCTTTTAAATATTTGGCGCTGCTCATCATGGCTACTTGCAGCAGTCCGTCTTCTTCTTCAATCTCGAACACCTTGCCAATCAGACCGGCAGTAGCTTCCCGCAACTGCTGGTAATTCCACTGCCGACCAGTTAACTCCTCGATTTCTTTAACGCTGATGGTATACTTGGTGTCCTTACTATCACCAGGCTTTAACCGGGAGAGCATCATAAAGTATATGTCCAGTTGCACCGCTGAAAGCTCGTGCCTGGCATTAGTTATTACATTATGATGCCGTACCTGGATTTTGGTTTCTTTAATTTCCAGCTGTTCCATGGGGCCCAATTTATATAAAAGGCTTGAGAAAAAACAGAGACTTTAAGTATTTCTGTTTATTGACTTATGAAATCTGTTTAATCAACTTATGAAATCTGTTTTTGTCGCTTATCAAATCTGTTTATAAGCTTATGAAACCTGTTTATAGGCTTATTAAATCTGTTTTGAAATTTACGTATCAGTTTAATAATCTGTGTCTTATGAGCCTTACAAATAGATCAAATAATTCAAGTATTCACAAATTTGTGATCTGAATAAGGAATTTAGGGAGTTTTATTTGGCCACATACAATGAATCTGAGTGAACAAGTCAAAAAGGGAGCAAGTATCTGCTAAAGAGAGGAAACTGGGCCGCGCGAAAAAACAGGTTTTATAAGCAGATAAGCTTCTCAATGGCTAAAAATATTAGTAAATCATAATGTGTCGGGCTAAGTTAAAGAAATAAAGTAAATGTTATTGCTTATTGTCAGGCCATTAAAAACGGCAACGTGGGAGCTATTCGGGAGCAGGAGCAACTGCGACGAGATTTAGAATCGAGCGATAGTAAAGAAGAGGACCAGTTATAAGTTTAATCTTTTCCTAATTACACCAAGTAAAAGGCTTGGCAAAAGCAGGAAATTAAGTCTCGACTTCCTCATGCACTTACTGTAGTTGATTAAAAATAAGCTGATGAAATCGTATTCTTGAGCCCTGCTTTTGCCTTCCAAAACGCAAAGAACGACCGGAGTTGGAGAAGTTGTTAGGCCAACTACGGGCAGGTGATACAGTGGTGGTCTGCAAGCTGGTTAGGACGTTCGCTCTGAGACTTGGATGACCTAGTAGCATAGTAGCAGAGTTTCAAAAGAGAGGCCAGGTGATTTATTCTAGGAAGCTATCGAAAAGCCGAGTAGTCGAAAACACGTTATGAATGGCTTAGCTACTCGGTACCGGAAAATTCAAGAATACTGGCTACTAAGGTAAAGGTTTGCGTCTTGGTTTCCTGCCCGTTTACCAGTACTGCAACCTGGTGTTCGCCGACATAAAACGTGCGGGTGGTGATGGTCCGGAAACTTTGTTTGCGCACAATCACGGCCATTTCACCAGGGCCGTAGATCCGTTCGCTTATTTTAAAAACCTTTTTTGAAAGTTGACCTTTGTGTTTCCGGTAATACAGGGCATACTCCAGTCTTATGGTGCGAGCCGTATCCGCCTTGTTCTGCACGACAAATCTAAATTCCAGGTTACTCCCAATGCTGACTTGAGGAGTTAATACCTCAAATCCACTTACCTCCAATTGGGTAGAAGCCAGTCCAAAATGGGAGAGTGCTGCGGGATGGCTTTGTTTTAACAAGGTGCGGCAGGCGTGTTTTAGAATAGCATTGGTTTCTGGGGTAGTATTTTTCCAAGTGGCAGCTAGATGCAGCACCAGTTCCGGATGGTCTTTGGAAATATCGTTCAGGTTGTTGGCTACGCTGCGGCGTACCGATTCGGAGGGGTCGTTTTTGAGATTTTCTAGGATAGGCAGGATAGGTGAAGGGTCTTTTTTTAGGGCTGGTACACCCAAGCCCCAGGGCAAACGCGGCCGGGACCCTTCGCTGGCTAACCGCCTAACGCTGCTGCTAGGGTGGCTAGACCATTGCAACATTTGCTGCATCATGCGTTCTCCATATTTTAAAAGAAACGGCCGCACGGCAAATTCGCAGCTTATGTATTGGGTAGTAAACTCCAGGGCGTGTACGGCATTATCAAAATCGTGGAGGCCATAAGTTTCGATATAATCCGGCAGAAACATAAACTCAAGCCTTCCTTCTCTAAAGCCGTCGGCTTTTAGACGATTGATTATTCGGGGCAGCAGGGCGACGCTCTCTGGGAACACAACCGGAAAGAAGGTGTGCAGCACTTGGGTGGTGTGCTTCAGGCGTTGTTTCCATTCCATTGTGGCAAAAGCGGGCGTAAATATTTGCCTGAGGAAAGTAGTTTTGTTGAACCCAGATACTTCGGCCTGCAGGCTATCCGCCAAACGGTCATAAAAGGTAGGGGAGTAAATATCTTTTATCAAAGCCATGCGTGTCAGGAACTTATTAGGTGTGTTTAAACAAGGTTAGGCAATTTTTTTAATCGTTACTTATTGTTCCGTTTATAGAATAATTGGAAAGGATGAGGTAATTCCAGAATGGAGGACGATAAGTTCTAAAAGTGTTGTACGGGAGCTTCTCATTTTTATACGCTATAATAAATTCCTGCTTAACAATTAATATACTTCAACATTGTTCTTAGCAGGCACTTCTTTTCCTAAACTGTCTCGGGTATTTTTCTGAACCGCAATAGCAGCAAAAAGGCTTAGAATAAATGACATGGCATAGAACCCTTTTTCACTAAGGAGCATATCGGCATTCCAAAGCCCCACTACCAGCAACGCCACCGCCAGCATGGTAGAAAACCAACTGAGTCCATAATAGATATTGGTAACCGGAATACCATCCAGTTGGTCGCGCACACTTTTTTGGAGAGAGATAGCAGAGAATAAACCATACATGAGGATGGTAAAATAATAACCCTTTTCGTTGAGCAACATGTCGGCATTCCACAGCCCGATTATGTATGCTGTTACACCAGTAAGTAAAGTGCCCCAAGAGGCCGCCATAAATGCATTGGATGGTTTCTGATTCATTTTTGTCTTTTGTTGAATGATGAATCAAAGGTATAGCAGACACTTATCCTTTCTTTTGACAATAGTCAAAAAAAATGAATATTATACCTGGCTTCGGATTCGGCTCAACGTTTCCTGACTGATACCCAGGAAAGACGCAATTTGCCCGAGAGAGATTCTTTGCAGAATATGGGGAGAAGTTTCCATAAGCTGTTCATACCGCTCCCGAGCCGATTTAAATTGCATGGCCATTAACCGCTCTTCCAGTTTAATATAATACTGCTCATTTATAATACGGACTAGGCGCTCTAGGTCTTTATGAAAATCGAACAACTGGTTTAAAGTTTTATAACTAATCCCCCACAAGGTGGAGTCTTCTAAAATCTGTATGTTTTCTACCCCCGGCTTCCGGGAAATAAAGCTATAAAAAGAAGTAATGAAATTATTTTCGAAGCCAAACCAATAGGTAATTTCCTTCCCATCCAGGTTATAATAGCCACGCAAACAACCTTGTTCCAGAAAGTACAAATTATTGCACACCATTCCTTCTTGGATTAGAAAAGAATTTTTTGAAATCTTTATTTGTGTTGATGCTTTGGAAAGGGCCTCCCATGCTCCTGAAGAAATAGGATAATATTGCGATATGCAATTAAACAATGCATTCATTTTAAGGCTCTTGTACTATAGATATGGAATTAGAATTTCTTTGTCAGAAAAAATGTTCTTAAAATAAAGCCAACGTACTGCTGCTATGGCCCGTTTAAATGTACTTTAATTTTGGTTGGGTGAAGTAATTCCTTTTTCTTTCTGTTCTAAGCTAGAATAAATACTAAAGTTCCGACAAAACAAGCTGTTAATACAATTAGAGAACTTTTTATAAATAATTTTTTCAGGTTAATTGTAAAATTATCCTGAAGTACCGTTCTATTTAGGAAGAAATTTAGAAGCACCGGTATTCCAATTCCTAATATTCCAGCGAGTCCAGAGATAGTAAACCTTCTTATAAAGGATTGCACTGGATCTTCAGCTTATCTTCTTGTTTCCCTAAGAAGAAACCTAAATTTAAAAAGCCTAAAACTCCTACCCAAACAATAATGGAAATCCAGTAGGTCCTGTTGCAGCAGGACAGGATATATAGTCCACTATTTTCTTTTAGGGGGTGCCACCTTAATTTCCCCATTTTTCTTTTCATACTCCTCTATGTACGCAGACAAGGCAGCGTTTATCTGATCTTTAAGCAAGGTTCTATCCCAATAAGCTATTGCGGATATTTTATCCAGGTAATCTTCCCGAATAACAAAGGTAGTGCGGCGCTCGGGAAATTTGGTGGGCTCTACTGCTTCATTTGCTTCCTGCACTTCTTCCTGCTCCGCATTTTCTGTTGTACTCTGCAGCAATTTGCCTAATCCACCTGAGAAATTTTTCTTTGCCATGTTACTGATATTACTATATGTTTTTTATTATTATGTTATCTTGTGCTTTTCTTCTTAGTATGCTTGGATAATATTTCTCCCGCTAATGCTTCATAATCGGCAGCGCCCGCGCTTTTACTATTGTAAGTAAAAATGTCCTGGCCAGTAGCCGGTGCCTCCGCCAAAGCAACATTATCGCGAATTTTAGTAGCAAAGACTTTTTTCGGAAAGTGTTCCGTGATGGTATCAAATACATTTTTATTCAGCACCTTCCGACTATCATATTGGGTAATGAAAACTCCACCTAACTCTAAGGATTTATTCAGCTGTTTCTGAATGATTGAAACCACTTCCAACATTTTGGCAAGTCCCTGCATAGCCAAGAACTCGGCCTGCAACGGGACCAGAATTCTATCCGAAGCAGTTAATGCATTAACCGTAAGCAAGCCCAGCGATGGAGGGCAGTCGATTAAGATAAAGTCGTACTTCTTCTTTAAGGGTTCAATTGCTTCCCGCAAAATAAGCTCCCGGCCAATTTTGGTACTTAACTCTATTTCAGCACCGCTTAAATCCAGGGTAGAAGGGATAACATCTAACCCAGGCCTAATAGTCAATATGGCATTGCCAGCGAGGTAATCGCCTTTAACGATGCCGTAAATGGTCTGGTCAGGTTCCTGAATGCCCAAGCTTTGCGATAAGTTAGCTTGCGGATCTAAGTCAATCAGCAAAACAGATTTACCCGCCCTATTAAGCGCGGCACCAATATTAATGGTGCTGGTAGTTTTTCCGACACCACCCTTATGATTGAGAAGGGCAAAGACTTTCATATGTTACTTTATAACTTTGTTACTAGTAATCTCCAAAATAATGGAATGTTAACCAATAAAAAAAGTTACTTATTAATATCTTGTTAAAAGTAATAAATATGCTTGATATTACTATGTTATTACATAGTGAATATTTTTTTATTACTAAATCATTGGTAAAATAGATTGCTTTGGTCACAAATAAAACCGATAAATCAAGAATAGGTAAGTTGATGAGACAGCTGCATGCCTGAAGTGACAAACAATGTTTTTACAAAAGGGAAGAAAAAGCTTGTTTTTGTTGATAAATAAATATATACAAAATATTCTTTTTTGTACAGAAAACGTATATATTTATATAGGCAATTAATCAAACAAGAACACTTTAAATCTTAACCTTATGACACCTAATGAAAAGTTCTCGCAATTAGCTGACCAGGTAACAAATGAAGTTATTGCCCAATTAGAGCAAGGCAATGTGTTTTGGCAAAAGCCCTGGAGCTCTTATGGACTACCAAAAAATTACCAATCTAAACGTCCTTACGAAGGTTTTAATGCCTTTTACCTGAACTATATTACAGGCAAAAGAAATTACACCACCCCTTATTTCATCACCTTTCAACAGGCCAAAGAATTAGGTGGCCATGTTAGAAAAGGTGAAAAGGGTGCCCAGATTATCTTCTGGAAAATTTTTACTAACACCATTGACGAAAAAAACACTGCGGCCGGCGAAACCAAAGAAATTGTACAAACCAAATTTGTTCCTTTTATCTGGACTGTTTTCAACATTGACCAGGTAGAAGGGGTTGATTTTGTCCTTCCCACCAATATAAGCCGTAACGAAAACTTAATAATAGAAGCCTGCCAGCAAGTCGTAAATAACTACCCGGTACCGGCTCCTAACATAGAGCATGGCGGCGCAGCGGCTTATTACATGCCATTCTCTGACAAGGTGCAGATGCCGTTTATTAAAACCTTTGTGAATGCTCAGGCTTACCACGCTACTTTATTTCACGAACTGATCCACGCTACTGGCCACGAAATAAGATTAAATCGCTTTACGGAAGCAGATAAAGCAACCCGGTTCGGGGATGAGAATTATTCCAAGGAAGAATTAGTAGCCGAGATGGGAGCTAGCTTTTTAAATGCTGTTACCGGTATAAAAGAGGTGGTATTTGAAAATTCAGTAGCCTATCTGCAAGGCTGGATTAAAAGATTAAAGGATGATAAAACCATGCTAATCTACGCCAGCACCAAAGCTTTTAAAGCAGCCAGTTTTATTTTAGGCTTAACAGCCGAGCATGAGGAAGAGAAAAATGTAGCAATGGCAGCCTAAATGTTAAAGCCTGCCTGTAGCAAGGCAGGTACTTTTTATCCATAAGATTATGAAAATAAATATCGAATTAGAAAAGGAAGATTTTGAAACAATCAAAATTTCTCTTGATTTAGCCGCCACTTATTGGAAAGCAGCAGCTGAAAAAGAAAAAGAACCGGTCCATAGAAGCAACTTTTTAAAGCTTCATACTAAATACTCTAATTTATGTGATTATATAAAATCTTACTCAAAGTATTAGGTACCGCCCGCCGAAAGGCGGGTTTGTTTTTCTTATAAAATTTTAAATTTCCACTATTTAATAGGATGTTCTTTTTTAGATAGAAAACGTATATATTTACGTTGCTGCTTTTATTAAAATTTGCCTCTGGCATGAAAAGGAAAAACAACTAGGAACGGTAAACCGCGAAAGCGCAACGGATCTATTCTACTAGCTAGAGATGGCCGCGAGAATTGGTTCGCCAGCGCTATTAAATATAAAATATGGTACTTGAAGATTTTTTAAGACTAACTCAGGCAGAACGCGCCGAGCACGTTTGGCATTTCGGCTCATTTCTAAACATCTGCGAGGATATAGGCAACTTGTATGATATGGATGGCTTTTACGCCGAGGTAGTTTATAACCATAATTTAAACGAAATTCAGGAAGTTCGGGCATTCCAAAGCATTGAAGAACTAGACCCCTACCTAAACCAAATCAAGCTCGGCCAGCTTTAGGCAGGCGAATATTTTAGCCATTATAAAATACACATAGCCCTTATGAGTAGTGATGCTATTGCGAATAAAAAGTTTGAAAAAGCTAAGTTACTTTTTGATCAAGGCTTAATTAAGGAATTTAAGGAGTTGTTCGATGTGGCCCCTTACAGTGTAGTCGCCAAAAAAATTAATACCAACAATATCCGGTTTAAAGAGAAGCTGGAGAATCCAATGACCTTAAAGCTTGGCGAACTCAATGCGATAGCCAACCTCTTAAAGATAGATTCGGTAGCCCTTTATGCGCTAGTCCTGCAAGAAAGTTCCGCTAAAAAAGAGCAGGTTTAAACCATCATATCCGCTAGCTTGATGGTAGCCAGGTAAGGCTCTAAGCACTCCAGGCTTCTAAAGCCCCTAACGTGTTTTATATGGTGCATATCCGCATCATACCAGAGTTCCGCATAAAAATTGCCCATGTCATGCAGGATGATTCTATATTCTCCCTCATCGCGGAAGTCAAAAAAGATTCCCTGCCGCCAAATTAATGCCGCTCGTCCTTGGATGTTATGACGGTTGAACTGGTATAAGTTCATAGCCTATTAAACTAAGTTCATAGCATATTAAACGAATTTAGCAGGTATTAGATAGGAGTGGCACCCTTATTCTGGCTATTTAAATAAGAAATAACCTCCGCTACGGTTTTGTAGAAATGGCCCATCATCAGAAACTGTTCCCTGCCTGCCCAATATTCAATAGCCATTTTTCCCAGACCATTCTTAAACATGCCCGCCGGTTTTATGGCATAAACCGTATGGGGAAACTTACTTTCCCCAACCGCAAAACCACTATTTATTAATTCCCGCCGCAGCAGCTCTAGTTCTTTACTTGCCGCAATCGTGTTTTCCATATTTTATCTAAACGGTATTTATGAATCTATTTAAAACGTAAGGAAACCCCTAAATCTTTTATAATTACCTAATACGACTTTCATCCCCACTTTCTTCCCCTCTGAAAAATAAAAAATGCAAAAAAAGTTACTCTTGGAAGGGGTGGGAGTTTGCTTTGCAAGATGTGTTTTCGTATATACGAAAACTAAATGCCCGGATTGCTGGCTACGCCTAGCCGCCCGGGGTAAAAATAGTCGCAACTCCTATTTTTTACAGCATGGCAGAAAAAGAAGAAGACCAGAAAACCTGGAATCCCAAGGGGGGACGGCCCCGGAAAGACCAAAAAGAACTGCGGAACAAGCAGGTGATTATCAAATTTACCGAAACGGAAAAGACAGCCTTATATCAAGAATCGGAAGATTTAGGCTGGAAACAGCCCCTGGTATATTTTCGGAAAAAGCTGCTGTCGAAAGAAGGCAAAGTAAGCCACAATCCGCAGGAATTATTTAAAGTTTTAAATAAATTAAATCCGGAATTGAACAAAGTAGGCCATAATATCAACCAGATAGCCCGGTATGTCAATTACCTGGATAAGAATAATATGGTAGACCAACGGTTCCTGGCCGAATATAACCAGTGCTTTAAAAAGATGACCGAGGTTCAGCAGGAGTACACCCTGGCCATCCGGGCCTACCTGAGAGCCCTCGCCCAGAAATAGGGATGGTGACGCGCTGCGGGTGAAGCATGGCTGCTGGCACCTTGTTTATGGCGCAATGTTTAATGTTTATGACACAATGTTCAATGTACCATAAACAATGTTTATTATTTAATGCGCCAGGGGTAACGGGCATTTCCGCCAATAGGACTGCCCCTGGTTTAAGGTTTATCCCTTTCTTTTGAGGGCAAGGAGGTTTTATGGTTGTTAAAATTCTTTCTTCCGCCGGCAGCTTCTCCGGGGTGGAATACAATGAGAATAAGGTCAGTGCCGGGACGGCCGAGCTGATGGCCGCCGAGAACTTTGGCTTATTGGAGTTAAACGGTGGTGCGGGTGGCCGCGCCATCCATGAGTACCAGCAATTCTTTAAAGCCTGGTCTACCAATGAAAGGGGGATGATTGAAAAGCCGCAGTTTCACGCGGTTATCTCCTGCGAAGGAAGGACTTACAGCGGTACCGAGCTGAAAGATTTTGCCGAGCAGTACCTGGACCGGATGGGCTATAAAAACAACCCGTATTTAATTTATTTCCACAAAGACACGGCCAATAACCACGTTCATTTGGTATCCAGCCGGGTAGACGAGTCGGGGTTGAAAATTAATGATTCTTTCGAGCGCGTGCGTTCCCAGGTGGTGATGAAAGAAATTTTAGGACAGAATGCCGGCCAGGAGGTAAGTCAGCAGGTTAAAAGGGCTTTGGCTTATAACTTTTCTTCGGAGGCGCAATTTAAAATGATACTGGAAGGCCAAGGCATTACGGTAAAGCCCCAGGATAACCAGTATCAATTCATTCGGGCCGGCAGGGTGGTCTATGAAATAAAGAACGACCTGGTAGCAAATAAAATTAAAAACTACCAGGAACCCGGGGAAAGAACGCAACAACTAAAAGCCCTTTTTAGCAAGTATAAGCCCGCCCTTACGCCCGAAAAGTTCTCGGCGTTTATGAAAGATAAATTCGGGGTAGAGGTGGTTTTCCATACGGCTAAGGGAAAAGCAATGCCCTATGGCTACAGCATCCTGGATCATGCCCAAGGCCAGGTTTTGAAAGGCTCCCAGGTCATGCCCCTGGCGGCTTTGCTTGCAGCTGCTTCCCGGGAGGACCAATTGCAAGCCGGCGGGGAACTCATCTCGACGATGGTAGAAATCCGGAGCCTGCGGTACCGGGAATTTAAAAGCGCGTTGGCGAAACTGGGGTTTGATTTGGCTACTTCCGGCCAGGTTAAAATTACCGGTGAAGAAAAAATAAGCTTTAGTATAGCCCGGGAAAGAATACAGCAGGCCCTGTACCAGGACCGCTTGTATGAAGCGCAAAAATTTGCCATCCATAGTCCGGCGGAAGCGGAAATAATCCGCCGCCTCCTGTTCCTGAAAATAGAAGATGCCGCCTGGCTGGGCTCCCGGACGCCAGCCGCGGACCGGGACCAGAACAGAATCATGATGGCGGATAAACTAAACAGCCTGCTGGCTACCGGCAAAAACCTGGGGGATATCGCCAGCGAAAATAACTATGTTTTTGCCAAACAAGGAGAGGCGGTATTCCTGATAGACAAGCAGCGCCAGGTACTTTATCCTTGGGCGGAATTAACCGATAGCAAGTTAGATTATCGCGCCGTCGATATGATTGATGCGGACCGCATCAGCCGGCCGGAGTATCGTCAGCTGGGGGAGTATAGCCAGGGAACGCTGGAAGAGGTCCTGGGCCTGGTTTTAAACAGTATGGCAGCCCCCGCAGACGAGCAGGAACCAGCGAACCAGCGCAAAAGAAAACGGAATCAGTAACCGGATAAACAATAAAAACAGATGAAAATAATTGTGGCAAACCAAAAAGGAGGCGTAGGTAAAAGTACCGTAACGCTGTTACTGGCTAATTACCTGGTGCTCGACAAAAAGGAGAATATCATCATTTTAGACATGGACTACCAGGAGACGGTTTTTGCCCGGTGGGAAGGCGATAAACAAATGTATGCCAATGAGCCCTTGTACGAAGTAATGAAACTGGATATGGAACAATATCCCAAATACGCCAAGGCCCTGGAACAGGTGAAAGGAGAAGGCCACGTTTTGCTGGACACACCCGGCCAACTGGATGATGATAACATGCTGGCCATTATCCGGGATGCAGACCTGGTTATCTGCCCTTTTGCTTACGAAAAATCAATTTTTGAAAGCTCGCTTTTCTTTTCCAAGGTAGCGCAGCATGTAAACCCCGCGGTTAAAATTGTTTACCTGCCCATGCGGATTAAGGGTACGGTAAAATATGAAACCGAAGATCAGGTAAGAGCGGTGCTGGCTGCTTATGGAACGATAGCCCCCAAAATTCCGGAACGGGTAGCCTTGGAACGCATCGATTCGGTTTCTATCAGCAGCGAAGCCCGGTCCCTGATTCAGGAGCCGTTCGATTATATCTATAATAAATATATAATATAGATAAGTTATATAAATTAATACGTTTTTTGTATATACAACAATTATAAATAACGTATTTAAAAATTATTTTATATTAAAAAGATATTTTATTTTTTTATATTCTTATTAAATGTATATTTGTTATGAGCAAGGATTTGTTGAACAAGATTAGAGGCGCCCTTGAAAATAACGAGGCACCCGATGTAGTAACACCCGCCGATGATAAGGCGGCGGTTCAGCCGGTGGCAATTACCAAGCCCACCCCGGCAAGCCGTAGCGCCGACAAAGCGAAGGCTACCTCTAAAAAAAAGCTTACCGGGCAGCAGGCGCCAGGTTTTAGTAGCTTGGCAGAACTGCAACAGCTATTAAAAGCGGAAAAAGAGGGGTTTAGCTTTAACCGGCGACTGGTTTATATCGATGACAACATCGGTGAGGCGTTGGATTTATTAAGGAAAGAGGCGAAGATCAACTCCAATGTGCTGGCCAGTTACCTTTTAAAACAATTCTTATTACAGCATAAAGAACTGATAAAAGTCTTAAGAGAAAAGAAAAGAGATAACCTGTTTTTTGATTGACATTAACTCCAATTCCTGGCTCCTATTTAACGGTTAGCATAGCACTTAACAATTAACTTAAGATAGCAGATCATGGAGTGGGGAAACTTTATAACGGTAATTATTGCGATTTACCTGGCCTGGTACGGCTTCAATTTTCTGTTTGACCTCTTCGTGGCCGGAAGGCCTAAAATAGCGGCCACAGCCGGTATCCACTATAAAGTAAGCGATTTAATGGCCGAAGAAGAAAAGGCCCAACTCGTGCATAAAGCGGATTATGAAGAAAAGCCGGTCGAAGTTCACCAGACCGAACCACCGGTGCCATCATCTTCCGTGGCGACTAATGCTTCCGCGGCTGATAATGCCGGACAAAACAGCGAAATACTAGCCACTCCGGCTGTGGCTGAACCGGCACCCCCAGCGGAGGCCGAAGACTGGGCCAGTGTAATTGACCAGGAGGAACCGGCGGCAGATAGAATAGAAATTCCGGTACAGGGACAGGCCGTATCGGTAACGGCTTATCTCCAATCCTTAAGGGACCAGGCCAGGCTGGAAGCGCAATCCATTTCCTTTTAATCAGTTTCCTCATTTTTAACATCTTAAATTAAATGTTATGCAGACTTCTTTTTTCTCCCCATTTGCCAAAAGAGCCTTCTTATTGATGCTGGGTATTACCGCTGCGCTAGCGGCGAACGCCCAGGGCGCGGCAGGCATTGATGCTGGCACTTCCGAGTTGGCCACTTACTTTGACCCGATTGGTAATTTAATCCTGGCCATTGGCGCGGTGGTTGGCCTGATAGGTGGTGTTCGGGTTTACATCAAGTGGAACACCGGCGACAATGACGTGCAAAAGTCTATTATGGGCTGGATGGGTTCTTGTATCTTCCTGATGTTAGTGGGTACCGTTATCAAAGCTTTCTTCGGGATCTAAACCGCTATGGAGCCCGATAAAGGAAAAGGATTTAAGGTGTATAAGGGGTTGCAACGGCCCCTTGTTTTTAAATCTTTGAAAGGAAAGTTTATCTATTGGGGAATGGCTTGTATGCTTTTTGCTTTTTTAGCAGCCGTACTGCTTTCCACCTTGGTACACGCCCTAGCGGGAATGGTGGGATTAATCGTTATCGGTTTAGGCGGTATGCTTTTTATTCACAACCAACAGAAAAACGGCCTGCATACCAAAACCAGGTCAGCCGGCAACTATATCATTACTCCGCAATTTAGGCGAACCCCCAGACCCTAGCACTGTTCCCCCTCGCTGCTTTACCGTTTTACTTTTTGTGCGTTATGAAAGCCAAAGAATTTTCCCGACCCTTCATAGGTATTAAAACCTATGCCTACGCTGTACTTTTTCATGAGAAAAGCGACCATTCGGTTATTATAAAAATTACCAATCCGGTATTGCAATATTCCGCTGACGTTGCCGCCTACCAGGATTTTCACCATGTTTTCAGCAACATTATTAAAATCCTGGGAGCTGGGTATACGGTTCAGAAGCTGGATATCCTGGCCTTAAAGAAGTTCAGGGGGAAGGCGTCCGCGGATTATTTAAGCCAAAAATACAACGAGGCTTTTACCGGCCGGGAATACCGGGATATTACCACTTATCTCACCATCACCCGGAATGTGAAGCGGACCACATTTTTTACCTACGACGAAAAAGATTTTAAGAATTTTGAGCGCAATGTAGCCAAGGTAGTGGATGTGCTGCAGAATCGTAACTTTCAGCCGGTCCCTTTAAAAGAAAAGGAGATAATAAGCCTGCTGAACCGGTTTGTGGCCTTTAATTTTTCCGATGAAGTTTATTCCTTTAACAATTTCTCCGCTTCGGAGGAGAGCATCAAAATCGGTAACCGTACGGTTAAAAGTATTTCGCTGGTGGACATTGACGAAATTAATTTTCCGGCTACCATCAAGCCCCACACCGATCTGAATTTAGGTTATAGCTTACCGGTGGATCTGATGCACTTTCTGCATGCGATACCCGGTACCAACTGTATTGCCTATAACCAAACCATCCAGATACCAGACCAGCGCCTGGAACTGGCCAAGCTTGCGGCTAAAAGAAAAAAGCATACTTCCATGCCAGACCCGGCCAATGATTTGGCCGTGGCAGATATTGACCGGGTAATGACCGATATAGCCAGGGACAATCAACTGCTGGTATTCGGCCACTATAACATTATCCTTTCGGCCCCTGACCAGGTGATTGATAGGGCTACCAATTACCTGGAAAGCAGCCTGTTTAGTTTTGGCATCATTCCCTCCAAGCAAGCCACTAACCAACTGGAGCTTTTCCGGGCCGCTATTCCCGGCAACCAGGAGGAGTTGAAACACTACGATAAATTTCAGACCACCACTGATGCCGCCATTTGCCTGCTGTTTAAGGAAAGCCTGCTCCAGGATGAGGCCTCCGAATTTCAGATTTTGTTTTCGGACCGGCAAGGCATCCCGGTTGCCATTGACACCAGTGATCTACCTATTCATACCCAGCGCATGAATAACCGGAACAAGTTTGTGCTGGGGCCCTCGGGTACCGGTAAGTCCTTTTTCATGAACCACATGATTCGGCAATATGCGCTGCAGGACACGGATATTATCCTGGTAGATACCGGCCACAGCTACTCCGGGCTGTGCCAGTACTACGGTGGCCGCTACATTACTTACAGCGAAGAAAAGCCCATTACCATGAACCCTTTCCGGATTGTGCGGGAGGAGTTTAACGAAGAAAAGCGGGAGTTCTTAAAATCACTCATCGGCTTACTCTGGAAAGGTGCGGCAGGCGCTGTCAACCAAATAGAGGATAGCGTTATCTCCTCGGTGATATCGGCCTACTACGAGGATTTTTATGCCCAACAAAGAGAGGCCAGGTACCTTTCTTTTCAGTCCTTTTATGATTTCTCTATTTCCAAAATCGCGGAGATAACCGAAAAGGAAACCATTGAATTCGACCTGAAAAGTTACCGGTTCATTCTGAAGAAGTTTTGTTTAGCCGGCGAGTATGGGGCCATCCTGAACAATGAAATGGATTCCAGTCTGTTTGACGATAGGTTTATTGTTTTTGAGATAGATGCCATCAAAGAGCATAAAATACTTTTCCCGCTTACCACCATCATTATTATGGACGTGTTCCTGCAGAAAATGCGTCATAAGAAGAACCGCAAGGCTTTAATTATTGAAGAAGCCTGGAAAGCCATTGCCTCGCCGCTGATGGCCGGTTACATCCTGTATGTTTATAAAACGGTCCGAAAATTTTGGGGTGAGGCGGTGGTCGTCACCCAGGAGCTGGATGATATTATCGGCAATGCGGTGGTAAAGAACAGCATTATCAATAACTCGGACACCATCTGTCTGCTGGACCAGACCAAATTCAAAGACAACTTCTCAGAAATTGCCAACCTGCTCGCACTGAATGAAGTGGAGCAAAATAAAATCTTCACGATTAACAACCTGGACAACCACGAGGGCCGGGGCCGCTTCAAAGAGGTTTATATCAAGCGGGGAGCCAGGGGCGAAGTGTATGGGGTAGAAGTTTCCCTGCACGAGTATCTCACCTTTACCACGGAGCGCAAAGAAAAGGAAGCGGTGGCGCTTTACCTGCAGCAATACCCTAGCTATCAGGAAGCATTAGACAGGTTCGTGCAGGACTTCCGGCAATCAGGCCTAAAGCTAAATGACTTCACCAATCTTATAAATCGGCAATATCATGAAAAAGTATTTCTACCTGCTTAGTATGCTGGTCTGGAGTGCCAGGGGGGTACTGGCCCAGCAAGTTGTTTTTGACCCCACCGTGGTTTCTACGCTGGTGATAAATCATACCGCGCAACAGGCTGCGCTGAATGACATCAAGGATAATGAAAGCAAAATTGCCACCTTCCAGAAGGCCATTACTTTGAAAATGATTGAGATTAAGGAATTGGAAGAAAAGATGTACAATTCCCTGAAATCGGTGCAATCCATTATCGGGCAAAGCAAAAACATCATTTATGCCTCTACCATTGCCAAGGATATAGGCACCTACCAGGCAGAAATGATGCAGACGGCCAAAGGTGATCCGGAATTAATGATTATTGCCGTCAAAACAGAACTGGAATTAATTAACCGGACCGCTGACCTGTTTACCTACATCTACCAGGTAGCCGTGGTGGGCACCGATGTAAACCTAATGAGCAATTCCGAGCGGCTGGCCCTAATTCGCCACGTGGTAGACGAATTACGCATCATGCGGGGTTTGTCCTACAGCATTAACCGGAAAATGCGGCTAGCCAAGTACGCCGGACTTTGGAAAGCCATGAATCCACTGGGTTTAAAATACCCCAATAACAGCAAAGCCATTGCTCAGTCCCTAGTGGATGAATACAAAAGCAGAAGAAAGTAAGGGTCATGAGAAAACATTTACTTATCAGTTGGCTGTTGGTATTCCTTTTTGCAGAAGGGACGGCACAAGCTCCCGCTGCAGTACCGGTGACCAGTCCCAATACCCGCTACCAGCTGGAGCGGGAGGTAATGACTCGGTGGAACCGGTTTAACCCGCGCTGGTATTTTATTCTGTTTCACAACCAGTACCGCACTGGCCCGGACCGGCGCAACCTGAAACAGTTATTGCCTTTGCTGGCCGTTACTAAAATTAACCTGGCCAATACGGAGCAGGAAGATAAAGATGTAACCGATATCCGGGACCAGGAGCTGTTTAAAATGGCAGACCGGAGCCTGAATAAAAGCTGGCACCTGCTCTACGAAAACAAGGTAAAAACCTTAAATAACCGCATTGCCCTGCTAAACGCCGAAGCTATTACGGCAGGGGTTGATTTCGATATGTTGCTGGCCCTCAAGGGTGAGCAGGAGCGCATCAATGGCGATATCACATTAATCAAAGAATCCTACGAGGCAGATGCTAAAAAGGCGGAGCGGTTCCGAATAGCGCTGGAAGATTTAACCGTGCTGCGGGGCTATTATTTGCGCATCATCACCCTTTTTAAAACCAGTAAAACCCTTCCTCAGAAATAATGCGCGAGCTTATTGACCAAACCATTTTTGATTTAATGCAGACGCTGTACCTGGATATAGCGGAGCTGACTTTTAATTTTTACTCCGACGCGCAGGCCATCGCCGCCATTGCCATGCTGCTGTATTTCGCGATGGAGGCCTATAAGATGATAGCCGGCGACAAAACCATGGAGATAATGCCCTTGCTGCGGCCCTTTGGTTTAACGCTGGTCATTGTGCTGTGGAGCAGCTTTATCGAGGTGATGAACTTCCCTATTACCGTGGTCAATGACACCGCTAAATCTATGTACGAAATGCAGATTGCCACGGTAGAGCATGGCCACCTGGAGCGCTTAGCCTTATTGGAACAGGTAGCTAAAAAAATGAGCGAGGACACCGGGGGCTTTGAACAGGTAAAAGGTGAAACGGGAGAAAAGGACTGGATGGAAAAGCTCGGTATTGACCTATCGCCGGTGCTGGATAAAATGAAAGGTTATTACCTGATGCTAACCGCCCAACTCAACTTTGCTTTAATGCGGCTTTTGGAGTACCTGGTAATTGTTCTTTTCCAGTTCTGTGTCTATATCGTTTTCCTGTTTCAAATCATTTTCGCCGCCATTCTGGTCATTCTAGGGCCGTTTTCCTTTGCCCTGAGCATCTTTCCCGGCTTCCGCGATTCTTACCTCACCTGGATAGGTCGCTACATTTCGGTAGGCCTGTATTCCACCATTGCCTACATCATTATGTCCATTTCTTTTGTCCTGGTTCGGTATGGCCAGGACCGGGAAATAGAAATTTTAAAAGCGGTAATGGAGAATGAAGAGTTGTTCATTGCCTACGTGAGCCAGGCCAGCGGCGGGGTAGGGTTTTACATTGTTTCGCTGCTGATGGCGGCCCTGTCCATGCTCTGCATCCCAGTTATTTCTACCTGGATAATCAATACCACGGGCGTGAGCCAGGCCTTTACCACCGTAGCCCGCGCCGGTACCGGCATGCTCAAATAATGACAGGTTGAGAGAGAATTTATAAAAACTCAGTGAGGGAATTATGATCAACAAAATCGAAAATAAAATAAAACTGGCCTTTGTTATCAGCATCGGCAGTTTTTTAACGAGCCTTTTAATTGCCGGAATGACTTTCTTTTTTGCCTATTCGCTTATTAACGAGCAGCGCAAAAAGCTCTACGTGATAGACCACAATGTTCCCCTTTTGGTCCAGCAGACGGATTTAGGAGCTAACCGGCAGGTAGAAATGGAAAGCCACATCAATATGTTCCACCTGCTTTTTTTTACGCTTCCTCCGGACGACGCTTACATCAAAAACAACCTGACCAAAGCCATGTACCTGGTGGATGAAAGCGGACTGGCCCAATACAACAACCTGAAAGAAAAAGGCTATTACAATTCCATCCTGGCCAGCTCAGCCCTGCTTACCATCCAGACCGATAGTATTGTGGTAGACCAGCACCGGCACTTCCGCTATTACGCCAGGCAGCGGGTAGAGCGGGAAACTTCCATTTTAAAAAGGCTGCTGGTAACCGAAGGGGATTTGCAGGACGTGCCCCGCACCGAAAACAACCCGCACGGGCTAATAATCAAAAATTGGAAAACAGTAGTCAATAAAGACCTGGAACATGAAGCAAAGAAATCCTTTTAATGGCATGCTTGGGCTTTATTCGGGCACTAGGGAGAAAGTCAGGCTTTATGCCGAGAAACAGCCGGATAAGGTCATTGCCGCCATGTTTCTTATTCTCCTGGTAGCCGTAACTATTTTCCTGATTACAAAAGCTACCCATCAGCAAGACTACAACCGTTCGGCCGGCGCCCTCCTGAACCGGATAAGCGCCCCGGCACCCCCGCCAGCCGGCAAACCCATTACCGGGGACATCCTGGATCTGCTCACCCTTTACGGCAGAACCAAGGCCATCAATCCGGATAGTCTGACCCTAAAGGATAGCTTGTTGCTAAAAGAAATCAATAGAGACCTTAATAAAATTTTAGATGAAAAAGATTGATTTTAAAAAGCCCAAATACGTGTTGCCCTTAATTGTGCTGCCTTTTTCATTTTTGTTGAACTACCTGTATTTGGAAACTTTCCCGCCAGCCACCGCCCTGGAAACTAAGCATGGCTTACAGGAAACCGATGAAATTATAACCACCCTGCCCGATGCCAACCTGGAAAAGAAAGGTATCAACAATAAACTGGGGGCCGGCCTGGAAGAACATAAATACACCACGGATTATTCTGCCATCCAGGAACTGGAGGAAGAAGGCGGAGAGCAGCAACCATACGGCAGTGTGTATACCGATAAGGAAAAGCGGATGCTCGATAGCATTAACAACGCCATTCTTACCGGTAGGCAAAGCCCCGAGTTTATGAGCCAGGTACAGGAAAGGCAAAATGCCAACCGGAACCGCTATGCGGCTACCGCACCCGCTGCCAGCTCCCGACCGCGCTTCTACCAAAAAAGTGAATCCGCCTACGAGAAAGAAATGCGCCTGTTCAAAGAGCAAATGCGCTTTATTGACAGCCTCGGGAAAGCAGACGAGGAGCAGGCAAAGGGTAAAAAAGCTTACAGCAAGGCTGCAGCCCCGCCAAAAGCAGCCAAAGAGCAGGCCCCGGAACCCCTGGCCGTTCGCAAAACAGCCAATCCCAACGCCGCATATTTCAACACCGTCCGCAATGATGGCCAGGAACAATTTATAAAAGCTATCCTGGATGAAGGTCTGAAGGTTCGGGAGGGTGGCCGCATTCGCATAAGGCTGCTGGATGATATTTACGTGCGTGATTATGAGATAGAAAAAGGTGCCTATCTGTACGGCATTGTTTCGGGATTCAATGCGCAACGGGTGGAAATTACGGTTTCTTCCCTTTTGTATGGTAACCAGATTATACCGGTAGACCTAAGCATTTATGATAACGACGGTTTAGCTGGTTTATACGTGCCTGGTTCGCAGTTCCGGGAGTTCACCAGGCAGCTGGCCTCCAACACTACCAGTGGCCAGACGATTGACTTTGGCGATAACCCCGAAAACACCAATCAAATGCTTTTCTCCATGATGGATAAAATGGCGCAGACCACCACCAGGGCCGTAGGCAAGGCGGTGAAGCAGAACAAAGCCAAGCTCAAATACAACACGATAGTTTATTTAATTGATAACAAGGCCAAAAAACTATAATATGAAAAATATCATGACGCTGCTGGCCCTGCTGGCTATAGATTTTGCTGCTTTCAGTCAGTCCCAACCGCCCCAAATAATTTATGTGAATGAATGTATTTCTACCCACATTGTCAGCCCGGGCCCCATCAAGTACGTCGATATTTCTACCGACGACGTGGCCGGCGATATTCCGGTGGATAATATTTTTCGCATCAAGCCCAAGAAAACCAATCCCCGGCTGGGTGTTGTCACCATCGTAGGGGAACGGTACCTGGTCCAGTATAAACTTACTTATGCGCCTATCGCCATGGCCAGCACCGAGGTGAGAATTGATCCTACCCAGGTCGATGAATATTTAAATCCGGAAGTATCCATGAGTGTGCAGGAGATGAAAAGCTTCTCGCTCCAGGCCATGCAGCACAAGGCGCAGCGGCCTGCCGTTACCACCCGAAAAGATAAGGTGGTGGCCGCCGTGAATAACATTTATACCATGGGGGATTACTTCTTTATTGACCTTTCCCTGAAAAATAAAACCAATATCAGCTATGATATAGACCAAATCCGGTTTAAAATCCAGGATAAAAAACAGGTGAAATCAACCAATTTCCAGCAGTTAG
Source organism: Adhaeribacter rhizoryzae (assembly GCF_008629685.1). Taxonomy (GTDB): domain Bacteria; phylum Bacteroidota; class Bacteroidia; order Cytophagales; family Hymenobacteraceae; genus Adhaeribacter; species Adhaeribacter rhizoryzae. Next base: position 33,385 of record NZ_VWSF01000035.1, read on the forward strand.
AAGTCGAGCCGGTGCACCGGCTCTTTAACCAGGATAGCTTTAAGCGCCGGTACCGCAACGTGTTTGTGTTCAAGAAATTCAGCTTCCCGGAGGAGAAGGTGTTTAACATTGAGATAGCCGAAAAACAGGTTTCCGGCCGTGCTATTTCCCTGAAAGTCGATTATTCGGATGTATTAAAGGCAGATACTTTGTAGGCAGCGATGGAAGAATCAAGCGAACTAAAAAAGCTCCATTCCTTTCTGCAGGGCTTTGTCTACTTTGTGCTGTTTTTAGAGTTTTTGATTTTCCTATTTGCGGAGGCCGGGTTTACCGCCAGCATCCAGCCGGTATTATCCAAGCTGCAACGCATCGGCATCTATCAGGATATCTATTACGCCAAGGCTTTTACCTTCCTGCTGATTTTAATGGTGGCCATCGGTACCAAGGCCCGGAAGAACTTAAACTTTAACCCGGTTAAGCACATCTTTTTACCGCTGTTGATGGGCTTGGTTTTTTTCTTTGGCTCGGTTTATTTCTACTTCCACCAAACAACTAAAATTTTAGCCTTCGAAGTTACCTGGTATGATGCGGCTTACATGGTCCTTTCCCTGGTGGGCGCCGTGATGATAAACATGGCGCTGGATAATATTTCCAAGCACATCCAGAGTGGCTTGATGAAAGATAGGTTCAACATAGAAAATGAATCCTTCGCGCAAAGCCAACAGCTGATGGAAACACCCTTCAGCATTAACATCCCCATGCTCTATTATCACCAGCGGAAAATTAATAAAGGCTATTTGAATATTGTTAACCCTTTCCGGGCTACGCTGCTCATTGGTACCCCTGGTTCCGGTAAGTCTTACTCCATTGTCAACCCTTTTATTAAACAGATGCTGGCCAAAGGGTTTGCCATGGCTATCTATGATTTTAAGTTTCCGGACCTGGGCAAAATGGCTTATTACCATTACCTGCTCAACAAGAAAAAGGGCCCGCTGAAGGATTTTAAATTCCACGTGATAAATTTTAACAGCGTGGCGCACAGCCGCCGTTTTAACCCGCTAAAACCCAAGTACCTGCCTACGCTGGCTGATGCCACCGAAACGGCCGAGGCCTTATTGCAAAGCCTGATGAAGAGCGATAAAGAATCCGGGGTTGCGCAGTTTTTTACTCAGTCCGCGGTAAACTTTCTGGCCAGCTGCATCTTTTTTCTGAGCCGGCACCAGGGCGGCAAGTATTCTACTTTCCCGCACGTACTGGCTTTTATAAACCTGGGCTATGATGAAATATTTGAAATGCTGTTTTCAGAACCGCAATTAATCAGTTTACTATCTCCTTTCCGGAGTGCCTACCAACACAAAGCTTTTGACCAACTGGAGGGCCAGATAGGTACCCTGAAAATTAACGTGGGCCGGTTAGCCACCAGGGAAACGTTCTGGGTGCTTTCCGGGGATGATTTTGAGCTTAAAATTACAGATCCTAATAATCCGGCGGTGGTGGTAATCGCCAATGACCCGGCCACGCAGAGCATTAACAACGCCTGCAACGCGCTTATTCTGAATCGCATGACCAAGCTTATCAATTCTAAAGGGAACTTGCCTTGTGGCCTGATTATAGACGAATCTCCAACCTTGTACGTGCACAAGGTAGAGAACCTGATTGCCACGGCCAGAAGCAACAAAATAGCCGTTTTACTGGGCTTACAGGAATTGCCCCAGTTGAAGCAGCAATACGGTCAGGAAACGGCTGATTCCATTTGCTCGGTGGCCGCTAATGTTATTTCCGGATCCGTCAGAAACAAGGATACGCTGGATTGGTTGGAAAAGCTTTTTGGTAAGGTAAGGCAGCAGCGGGAAGGAATCAGCATTGACCGCAGCAGCACCTCGATGTCGATGAATGAGGAAATGGGCGACTTAATTCCAGCTTCTAAAATAGCCACGTTGGCTGCCGGGGAGGTGGTGGCACAGGTGGCTTTTGATAACACCAAGTACGACGGGCAGCACGTAAACAGCACCTATAACTGTAAAATCGACCTGGATGTAAAATTCATATCACAGGAGGAAGAATTATATGTTAATATGCCAATATTTTATAATTTTGGTGATGATGGGGAAAGAAATTATATCCTAGATCAGAACTTTGCCAGAATCAACCGGGAAATAGAATCCTTAAAAGACCACTTCTACACGCATGAACTTAACCATAACCGATCTGGGTGAACGCCTGCAAATGCTTAGGAAGGCGATGGAACTTTCTCAAAAAGAACTGGCAGCGACGTTGGAGGTACAGCAAAACCAGATATCACGCTTAGAAAATGGAATAGGAGGAACCCTGGAGATGCTCCTGCAGCTCGTTAATTATTACGGAGAACACTTTCACCTACATTCCATGTTTTCAGAGGAATTTGAAGTTATAAAAAAATCTGAAAATTTATCCCAACCGCTAGTTTACAACAGTATTGCGGTAGAGCGGTTGAAACTTTTAAAAACAGAGTTCTCGGACCAGATAACCGATATTATCAGCATTATCGAAAAGGAAGGGAGTTGTTAGTTGCCGCTGTTTTTTTTTCGGGCTTGTAATTTCAGGGTCCGGTAAATTATATCTAAAAAAGGGACGGGGTCTATGTTCTGGCCTCGGTGCCTGATGGCAAAGTGCAAATGGTCTCCGGTGCTTCTGCCGGTGCTACCAGTTATACCGATGACGATGCCGGCATTTAATTTCATTTTTTCCCGGACCATCACCAAAGACAGATGGCCGTAGGTGGTTTGAAAATCACCGTGCTTCACCTCAATATAGTTTCCCAAGCCTCGGGAATAAGCCACTTTATTTACTTCCCCTGGCATAATGACCATTACCGAATCAGCATACCCCCTGAAGTCGATGCCATCATGAAACTTTTCTTTGCCCGTTAAAGGGTCTACCCGATACCCAAAATGACTATTAATAACCGGCCTGGAAAGCGGCATGGAAACCCCGGTGCCAGTGGGGCCTGCTACCGGTTTAAATCTGGTGGAGTCAATCGCTTGTAAAGGCGATGTTATCGCCACTATCCCTGTCCTGGCTGTAGCCGCATCCACTTGTACCTGCGGCAGATTTTTTACCTGCTTAATCGTGTTGAACTGGCCGTAGACAGCTGTGTAAAAAGCCACTACAGGAACAATAAATAGTGTTTTTAGCGTTTTCATATATTGTATATAATGTTTGCAATTATACTTATATGGTATATAAAAAAGAAATAATTTTGGTTGCTGGTCAGTAAATCCTCTTATAATATGTATATTTACTCAAATATAATTCTTAAAAATACATTTAAATAATATCTGCTATGAGTTTCCAAATTAAAGATTTGCCGTACGCTCAATTTGAGCAGTTGGGAATGAGTAGAAGGGATGTAATTACCATGCAACCTCAGGACTTGGCCGATTTGCTTAACGGGCACCGGACGGGTTTAATCTCTTTGAAAATTCAATTGGGAGAAGGGATGAAGCCGATGCAGACCCAGGCTAAGCTGAGCCTCACCCGCAACCCGGATAATACCTTGTCATTGGGTGTTCATCCCATTCTGGCTAAACCAATAAATACCATTGAGGCCTCGCCTGAGCAATGGGCTAAAATGCTGACCGGGGAGCCGATTGTAAAAGCGTCTAAGTCCTATAACGGCACCATAGAACCCCATCTGCACCAGTTGGATAAAGACACAAAAGAAATTCTAAGTGCCCGGGTAGGGGCCATTCAGATACCGCATTCTATCCAGGACACCGTATTAACGCCGGCGCAGAAAGAGCAATTAAGAAACGGGCTGGCCATAGAAATTGAAGGCAAGGCCACCAAAGAAGCTATTGTTGTCCGGCTCGATTTAAATGAGAGCAGAGGTTACATCATAACGTCCGTTGAACAAGCCAGGGAGCAAGGCCGCAATTCCAATTTAGATGTTACAAAAGGGAAAGAAAATGTAAGCCGGGGTATTAAAATGTAAAAGTCATGACTTTTCAGGACTACCGAGAGAACGTTCCCATAACCGCAGTGGCGGAATCTTTGGGCTACCGGGTTGATTTGAAAAAGGGACGCGTAACCCTGGAATTTAAGCACCCGGATGGCGATACCGTTCTGATTGACCCAGCCAGAAAGCTTTATTATAATCGGAATGGTACCCAGGACCGGGGGGATATAATAGAGTTCGTGAAAAATAGGCTCGATAAGTTTAACATTAGCTATGAACACCCCATTAACGGCGTAAATAAGGTACTCCAAACCTATGTAAACGAGTCTCAGTGCATTCCTATAAAGTACACCCCCCCTGCGCCGATAGCATTTGATACAAGCCGCTTCGAAGCTCCTAAAGCTTCTGTGTTTAAATTGCACTATCTCATCCAGGAAAGAGGGTTGGATATGGATACGATAAAGCGGTTTTCTCCCTTTATTCACTTGGTTAAGGATACGCAAGAAACCACCGGCAGACCCTACGAGAACATAGGGTTCCCTCTGACCAAACCAGGCAGTGAAATAATAGTGGGATGGGATTTACGGAATTATGGTTTTAAAGGAGTAGCCGCGGGCAGTGACCGGCAGAACGGAATGTGGATAGCTGATTTTGTAGGCAGCCCGGCGCGCACCAGGAACGTTCTATTTGGGGAGAATCCCATTGACCTAATGAGCTTCTACCAGCTATATAAACATAAGCTTGATTTAGATAACGCCGCTTTTATTTCTTTTGGCGGCGGTATAGCCAAGGGCCAGTTACAGGGAGCTGTAAGGTATTGGGCTGATGTAAAAAAACATACGGCCTTTGATAATGACTATCAAGGCAAAATGTACGATATCGCTTTGGCCATCCACGTAACCGGCAAGGATGTTCCTTTACCGCAGAAATTGGCGGATAGCCTTTTGTTTAAAGTGGAAGGCAAAAGCTTTGAAATTCCGGTAGATAAGATAAGCCTGGCTAGGTTTGAAAAGGCTTCCGGCATCCGGTCAAACGTGACTGTGCATAAAGCTACGGGTGGGAACAGGAATGGAATACCATTTAAGGATTTTAATGATATTATTCATCCAAAAAATGCCTCTCAAATAAACAAAATAAAGCTACGATAGTAAATATCCTTAAAGCCTACTTCCATGAAAAGTTTATCGTACTTAAGTAGCATTTTAGCACTGTTTCTTTTGCTAGCTAGTTGTGGTAAGGATGGTTCTGACCCAACACCCAATACAGCCTCTTTCCGGGTAGACTTCAATCAAAGCGGAGATTATGAGAAATTCAATAAAATTATTTCTATCAGCGGAGGAGAGTTTAAATATAGGGGTACCAACGACATAGTGCCGGCAGCTTTAATCGGCGATGATTTAAAGGCTGCTAGTTTCTCTATAGAAGCGGACAATGTAGAAGAATTAGAAATTTCGACAATAACCGGGTTTTCTCCGGTTCAGTCTGGTCCTGCTACTATGACCATGAAGTTTACCGTCTATAAGAATGGGGTATTGCTGGATGAGAAAAGCTTTACTTATACAGAAGTAACAAGAGACAAAAGCGAGGATCTTAATTATAAGGCTAATTGAAAGGGCTAGATTCCGTTGAGATTATTGTTAAAAGTTAGCTAAAAATAACTGACAGCAATTGGTTAGCAGGCTGTCTAACTGGTATCAGCGTCCGGTCCGATGGATACCAGAAGCCAGGTACCGGAAATGCGGGTAAGTTCCGGACCAGCGAACGACCGTTGGCAAGGCGCCCAGCCGGGGAATACGTTGCCCACCGCTAGTATTTTCTTTTTAGCTGATGAGTAATATTGTATTACTATGTTTTTATAGGGCTCAGTAATATTATCTTATTTGTGTGCCGAATTATTATATGATAAGTAATAAAGAATCATAAGTAATATAAGTAACATTGGGAATCAATTGACGGAATAATAGTATAGTGGAGCGTACTATAGTTGTATAGGTTCTCTTTTCTTCCCTTTTGTAAAATTCGTTTACTGGCACCCTGCTTAAAGATAAATCGTAATTGTTTGGAATAGGTATTTATTGCTTATTGGTATTTTATCCTAATACAAAGAACTGAGAATCATGGACGCAATACCTTATATTATTATCGTCAGCCTAACTATCGGTGTTATTTGTACCTTTTTGCTTACACTGAATGACCGTAAAGAATTTATGGAAAAGGAAACGTACAAGACCCTCAGCATGATTTCTTTTGCTTTTAACATGACGGGTAGTGTCCTATGTGTTTTCATGTTATCTGTTTAAGCTGACACATAATAATGGCAGGAAGTAAGTGGAAAAATAGTATCCCCTTACCATAGGTTCGTCGCAGTTTTCATCTGTTTATGTAGTAAGTATGTTGATTATGCATTATTTATAAATGGCAACAAAAGAACTGTCTCCTAAATTTATTTTTTCAGCAATACCGCTCCTCATTGGTATGTTGCTTTTACTTTGGCAAGAAAACGCACCGGTCTGGGTGGTTTATAGTTTAATGGCCATTGGTCTTATTTTTCTTAAACCGGTATTCAATGGCTGGCTGCTGCCATTCTGGCAACTGCTTATGGGTTTATGCGGCGTAGTTTTATCAATAGAAATACTGCTCAGTTTCTTTAATAATCAGTAGCACTTTACAGCTGTTATTAAGAACGGACAATCTCATAAGCGAATAACTATCAATCTTATAATAGCCTAAGTAACCTTAAGATTCGCCGACCTTATTGGGGTTTAACCGCTAGTCCAATGGCAAAGCCCCTGTCTTTAGCTTTTAAGGATTATTTTTAATTTATCGCACTACCAGTATATCTTCCAGGCGCGTGGTATAACACGGCGTACTATAATCCTGTCTCATTTTCCAGGATTTCTCCATACCTTCTTTGGCTACTTTTACCAGGCCGCTGCCCATTTTGCTGCTTAGTAAATCCAGGGTTTGCATCAGGTCCAGGTGCTTGCCGCGGTCAATGGTATCGAAAATATTGCCCTGCATGGCCGTGGCTGGGCTGATATCATCCAGGAGTACACCCGCTTTCTTGTACTTATAACCTTCGCGGTAAATGGCTTTTAAGGCGGTAAGCGCATAGCTCACCAGTTCCAGGGTAGAGTTGGTCGGCACCGGCAGCTGAATGGTTTTGCAATTGTTATACTGGGCCTGGTTCGGGTTAAAAGGGTTGGTTTCCACAAAAACGCTCAACTGCGAACAGCGGCTTTTTTGTTTTCGCAGTTTAAAAGCGCTGCGGGTCATATAAGTGGCTACCGCTTCCTGCAACAAATCCAGCGACATTACCGGCTGGCCAAAGGAGCGTCTGGTGCAAATACCTTTCTTCGCCGGTGGTTCAATTTCCAAATCCGCGCAGGCTTCGCCGCGCAGCTCCTTTACAATGCGTAAACCCACAATGGTTAAATGTTTTTTGGCAAAAGCATCGTTTACATTGGCTAAATCCCAGGCCGTTAGTACCCCGAAGTTTCGGAGTTTGGTAGCATACTGCCGGCCAATGCCCCACACGTCGCCGACGTCCGTGATTTTGAGGGCCGCCGTAATATGTGCCGGCTGGTTTAAGACTAAAACGCCTTGGGCTTTTTTTGATTTCTTGGCAATCCGGTTGGCCAGCTTGGCCAGGGTTTTAGTAGGGGCAATGCCCACGCAGATAGGCAGACCCAGCCATTTCCAAACCGTTCGCTTGATGTCCGCGCCATACTGCTGCAGATTGGTCTGATAGAAATTCCCCAGGTCTAAAAAGCCCTCGTCGATGCTGTAGATTTCCTGGTGAAGCGAGAAGGTGCCCAGCGTCCGGTGGAAACGGGTACTCATATCGTGAAAAAGTGGGTAGTTGCTGGAGTAAACGCGTACCTGGTATTTGTCAATAATGGGTTTGGCTTCAAAAAATGGTTGCCCCATCTGGATGCCTAAATCCTTGGCTTCCTGGGACCGGGCGATGATTGAGCCGTCGTTGTTGCTCAGGACCACCAAGGGCACACCATTCAGCTCTGGTTTAAAAATCCGGAAGATAGAAGCATAACAGTTATTAATATCGGCATGGAGGAACAAGCTAGTCATTTGCGGAACCTCCTGGCAATGCCCCGTACTACGCCCCAGACGAGTAATTCCAATTCTGAATTTTTAGTAATAGTAACCGGTGCGTATTTCTTATTACCCGGGACCAGCCTGGCCCCAGATTCGGTAATTTCGAGCATTTTAACCGTAAACTCATTATCCAGGTTGGCCAGGATAATATCTCCCGAACGGACTTCCAGGGAGCGGTCAATCACGAGTAAATCCCCTTCAAATAAGTTAAAGTCAATCATGGAATCTCCTTCCAGCAAGACGTAGAAAGTGGCGGTGGGATTACCCGATAGAAAGTTTAAGAGACTGATGCGCTCTTCAGCATAATCTTCGGCCGGGGAAGGAAAGCCAGCTTTGACGTAAGAACTAAATAAAGGCAGCTTGGTTTCCGCATCATACCCTAACAATATCCAATGGACCGTGTCTGCATTTTTTACTTTGTTCATAAGCTACTGGTAAGATTAAACTAATATAATTAGCATATACGAACAAAAGTAAATTTTATATATCATATTTAGTAAATATTTACTAATTTATTTAGTACAACAAAGTGCAACCAGGTGCTTTTTGAAAAAAGGGGAGGGGTAAACCGGAAAGACTTGCTGCTAGTCAGACCCTTATGAACAGCCGTTTGAAGTTACAGGAGAGGTAAAAATATGATGCTCGTCACAACCCTTTAGCTTTGGAAGTAAAAACAAGCCTTCAACTTTAAATATAAACCTTGCGTTTCCCCTACTATGGATACCTTCGATAATTCTTTAGAAATACCCGTTACCTATAAAGGCCAAGAACTTTCCTTCCCGGCTCAGGTGCTCATGACCGGCTATACCCATAAAATACAGGTGGAGGTAGACGGACATTGGATTATGTTTGAGCCGGATGAAGAAAGAAATTATCGGCCGGTGCTGGATGCCGCTCAAATAGAGAAGGGGGTTAAACAGGATGTTAATCTGCTGAAAGAGATTGCCTCCGTAATTAACTCCGTAGTGAAGTAAAACGCATGCGTAGTAAAGAACTAATCTCCTTTTTGTTTTTTATCCTCGTGCTGGCTGGGTGTAAAGAAACCGAAGTTGCCCCGGCCAGGACAATAGATTTGATTCCCAGCGAGCATCTGCTGCTGGGTAATCCAAGTAATGCCACGGCTGACCCAACTAATGCTACTAATTTTCTTATCCAAAAACCACAGTACACCTTCTCTTACAGCCGGGACCGTGGCACGCCTAATTGGGTGAGCTGGCACGTAAGCCAGGACTGGTTAGGCTCCGCTCCCCGCCAGGATGATTTCCGGGCAGATAATACCTTACCGGCCGGTTGGTACCGAGTAGGGCCATCTGCCTATAGTGGCAGTGGCTTTGATAGAGGGCATAACGTTCCCTCGGCCGATAGAACCAAAACGGAGGAAGATAACTCAGCTACCTTTCTCATGACCAACATGATTCCCCAGGCCCCTAAGAACAATCAGGAAGCCTGGGCGAACCTGGAAGATTATACCCGGGATTTAGTTGGGGATGGCCAGGAAGTGTATGTGATTATGGGCAGCTATGGGGTAGGGGGTACGGGCAGTAATGGCAGGAAACAAACCATAGCGGATGGAAAGGTCACGGTGCCGGCACAAATCTGGAAAGTGCTGGTGGTCTTGCCGGAGGGCAATGATGACCTGAATCGTATTACCAGCAGCACCCGCGTGATAGCAGTAAATACCCCCAATAACCAGACGGTACGTTCGGATTGGGGTACTTATCGCACCAGTATCGATGAAATTGAAAGTACAACCGGTTATGATTTACTTTCTTCGCTTTCTCAACAGCTGCAGGTAGCCCTGGAAGCCAAAGTAGATAATGGTCCTACGCAATAGCAGCCAGCATTCACGCTCTTTTGGTCTGTGATTAGCTACTCCACTTTATGTTCTATATCGGCTCTTCGGCTCACACTGTTATTGACCAAAGCACCATCGACATAGATTTTAAAGCGGACCATACCGGGCGTTTTTTCAGCGGGGTCAATTGGGCGGGCCGCTACTTGGGCGCGGAGCACGGTACCGGTGCTGGCTTTGAATTCATGCCGCCAAGGCTTTGCGGTGAGTACGCTATCGAGCTTTCCCTGCTCATCGGGATAAACCACAAAGGCCTGGTACTTATTAGCGGGTCTAACTTCCATTTCGTAGATTATCAGATGAAAAAACTCATTGGCCTGCGTGGCCGGTGCTTTCGCCTGCCGGCAGCCGAGTGTCGTTAAAGCGAATGCTGCCAAAAGAACAACCTGTTTCATTTGTTTGCTATAATTTAGGTCTAGGATATAATATCGGATAGGTCCACCAGCTCCAGGTAAGGCTGCAGGCAAGCAATACTTTTAAAGCCTCGGACTAACTCAATTTGATTATTATCAGTCTGGTACCAGACTTCGGCAAAAAACTTACCCATGGCGTAAAGACAGATTCTACAATCACCACTTTGCCGCACGGCTAAGAAGTGTCCCTTCTCCCAAACGGCCGCTGCTCGATGGGCCATGTTATACCGGTTGAAATCATATAATTCCATGAGAGAATTATACGATTTACGTCTAAGAAAATGTTTGGCGGTGAAGTACAGTTTTAATACAGAGAAGATCCCCAACAAGCTTAATGAACTAGCTCAGTTTAACATGAACTGTGTTAAAAGTCAAGCTTCTTAGGCGGAAATAGTAGTAAAATCAGGGCGGTAGGGAATACCAGATTTTACAATGGCAAAAGCTTGTTTGAGCAGCTTGTTGCAGACCGCA
>NZ_VWSF01000036.1 GCF_008629685.1 Adhaeribacter rhizoryzae
GCTTAAATAAAGCCGCTGTTTCGGGCGAGGGTGGAATTATTTTAGGGAGTGCTGTTTGAGCCCAGCTTTTACTTACAGTAATACCGGCACATTCAATTATCAATAGGCAAAGCAAGGCCACCCAAAAAGCCGTGGCTTTTCTGTCATTATAAGCTGGAAGCATAAGAATGAGTTAGTAAATGGTTCGTTCCAAAGTACGAGGGTAAAGGTTTGTGTTAAAGGATTTATATATACCTATATAGGCAAGGTATGTGGGTTTTCTCACATAAAAAATACTGAAAAATCAGTATTTTTATGTGAGAAATTTTCCCTGGTATTGCCTTGAGATTACTATTCTCCTGATGCTCTGTTTTGAGTTCAAAACCAATAGTCATCCTGAAGCCGCACTTTACACCCTGTTCCGTATTGGTACCAGACCATTGTAACTCACCCTCTAGCATTACTAACAGCTAAGGCCTTACTACAAGTATGTGGGGTATTAGCCTCTAGAAATATCCAGCTAAAATATATCTGTAGCCCATATTTTATGTATTTATTACTTAAGCCGTGCTATCAAAATGTTACTAGCAATACTAATGCGCCTATATTTTGCTATCAAAAAGACCTATACAGCTTACCTGTTCTTCTTTATGAGCCAAAATTGATGCAAAATTCAATGTTACTTCCCCTTATATATTGTCCTTTTTTTTATTTAAAATAAATATCATATTTGTATCGTTAAAAGAGACCAACCGGATAAGAGCGGCTTTCCCACCATAAAGGGATAAAGCAACTTACCGGATGCATGTTTTAGGGAATAAAAAAAGCCCTACTTGCAGCAGGGCACTTTTTAAAGGGTTCCGTTGTTTATTGAAAAACCACGTAAAAGAAATACTAGGTCCTTTCTGCCTTGAGTTCACGAGGCCCTGGCAGAATACTTGGAAATGGAGGAGCCTGTCTAACAGGCTCTTCTTATTATCGTTTAGCCGGTGAATTTAATCCCCGGCATGTGACAATAAGACCTACTACAGCGGCAATAAATTCCACCAGCTGAGTTCCGTCGGCAATAAGTGACATAAAGTCCATTAGGTTGCTTTCGCTTATAGAGTCAAATATAACATAAATGCAACCACTACGCAAACAGCACCCCATACGGGTTTATATCACTTTTATTTAAATATTTTTATCTTAACTATCTTTTAATCAGGTATTTAAAGAAAATTCATGTATTTTTAATGTGATTTATCTAATATAACTGGATACAATTTAGGCAAACTATACCGAAAAATTGTTTAAAAAATTATATTTTATATTAACTCAAATCAATAATAATTATCCACTTTTTATCCACCCTGGTCAGCTTACCGGCAACACCTAGAATTACCGCCTACTTTGTCCCCCAAATTAATTTAATTGGTACCGCTAGGATGACTTGGCGGTTGTCCCCGGGTCTGGGTTTAATAAAGCTGCCGGAGAGACTTCCAGGGCTTGCGCTAAGGCTAGTAATGTTAAGATACTGAAGTTGTGGTTCCCGTATTCTATCCGCTGCACCTGGGAGAGGGATAAGCCTGCCTCAAAGGCTACATTGGCTTGCGTCAGCTGCTTTTCTTCCCGCAGCCGTTTTAAATTTTGCCCAAAAGCCCGCAGAAAGGCTACTTCTTCGTTGTGCTCCACCACGCAAAAACACAACAAAAAAATATTACCTTAACAGCATACATGCTGTGTTGTAAAATCCTATCTTTGTCTGCCTGCTTTTAGCACCCTCCCTATTTTACCCTTCCGGCTGCTAGCCGTGCTAAAAGACAGTGTGTAGCCTGACTTACCTTACTTCAATCAATTAGACCAGTATGTATATTAACTTGTTTGATACCAAGAAAAACCAGGAGGTGCGGTTAGACGTGACCCTAGAATACACCACCCCTAGCCCTCATTTACTTTTAGTCTTGTTTAATGCTTACCAAACCGAAATCTTAGCCGATGGTCGGGAATCCAAACCTTTTGGTGAGTACAAATTCCGCGCCTTGCATCATATTGCCGGCGTTAAATTTAAGTATGAGGGGCGTATTTACGCCCTAACTCTAGGCTTCTATTTGGATAAAACAAGCTTGATTGCCGTAATCCTCCCCCAAGTCAGCAATCAGCAAGAGAGCCGCTTTGCCAATGCCTCCAGTACCAACGATAGTTATTATGCAAAGCAGCTCCTGATTGACACCCAGGAACACGAGTGGCTGGTCCAAATGGGGCTCAGCTCGCGCTCTTTCTCTGAACACGTGACCCATCTTATAGAAACAGAAAATGCGTCTGGTTCCCGGCTTTTTTATGATATTGACCCGGATAACCACTTGGAATTTCAATTTCAGCACTTGGTAGGGGAAGAACAATTTCAGGAGTTTATGGAAGAAAATGAGCTTCTGGAGGATGAGAAATAACGGAAAGAAATTTAATCCGTCGAGAAAGCAACCACCAACAATCCCAACTACAGCCCCTTGGTAACTTTCTAATTTTCTGGAGTAGTGGCCCTGCAATTGCGCAATTGTAGAGCATCATTGCACAATTGTGGTAATTAGGTGTAATTGCGCAATTGCAGGCTCCTACTAACTAACTTATAAGTAGCTGATGACCCATTATTCCGAAGCTTTTACTTGCTGGAGATAGCCTGGGCTGAGTGCACTATTAGCCTTGACTCCTACCCGATTGTTCATATAGCCGAACTTTGGACTACTACAATTGCGCCCCCTCGGCAGCGCGGGTCGTGGTGTACTTCGTCAGGCTTGCAGCGCTTTTTTAAGGATTCCAGCTTACTTGATTAGCTTTCAATTAGTTACTAAAATATTATTGATAAATGCAGTGTGATTTTATGCCTAAAATGGCACAAAAACCCTAATTACCCCTCTCTCATAAGCTACAATTAGCCGATAAAGGGTAAAAAGAGGCCAGAATTAGGTTTTAAATCAAACATTATTTACTAGATAGAAAGAAGAAAATTCTAAGCCCAGCTCGTCAAACGATGGCTCACTAGATCCTCTATTTCCTCCCTTGCAATTCATATAGCCTCACTTACCTAGATTACAATTGTACCTTGCTACCAGCGCGGAACGTGCTGTACTCCGTGAGGCTTGCATTGCTTTTTACAGGCTTTACCATATATAACTAATATTCAGGTAGTTAATAAAATATTATTATCAAAACTAAGATTAAACGTTAAATATTGGTTGAGTTTAGACCAACCCTATGTTTAAAACCTTTAAAAGAAGGAAAATTAATCGATAATATTACCCTGGGTCAGATCCTTATAAATAAAAATTAAATATAAAAATAAGTAGATAATAAGCTATCCATTACAACAATAACTTGAATTTTTAAGCTGGAGCTTTTTAATAAAAAAATCAATTATTGATTGAATAAAGGCATTTTAGGTAATCGGAATTTAAAATATCAATTTTTATAAGCAATGAAATCTCTATTAAAAAATATGGTTAAAAATTGATAACACTTATGTTAATATGTACAGAATCCCACTCAAGCAGGATGAAACTGATTCATAATTAATACTTAATGGTTAGGACCTCACTAACTGGTATTTGCAAATTGTATATAATTGCACCAACTAGAGTTATTTACCTGTTTTATGTACAAAATCCCAAACTTGGCAAATTCAGTATTCTTAAAATGAGGTTTAAAACTAAAAAAAGTTAAGTTTATTCTTAAAAATTTAAAAGTTAAATAATGAAAGCTTTATAAATTCATTATCTTTTATATTATTATTAAATTATTAACTAGCCATAAATATCTATAAATGAATGAGTTTTGGTTAAGTATATGTACAGAATCCCACTATATATGTACAGAATCCCACCTTCATATGTACAGAATCCCACTTTTATATGTACAGAATCCCACCTTTATATGTACAGAATCCCATTCGATGTACAGAATCCCACCTTTATAATTTAGAATAGGTAACTTAATGTTTCTCTTGATATATGTACTACTAATGTATCCAGTACATATATTTGTAATAAGACTAACCACCTATTTTAGCTAATGAAAGATCACATTGGAATTCCTCTTAAAAAGCCAAATAAAATAGTTACTCAAAGTAACAGTTTGATAAACAGTTGCTTTGATATCCCAACTGTACAATTGAGAGCATTTCTATACTCATTAGGGCATATTAATAAAGAAGATAAAGAACTAACACATGTAAAAATTCCTATTGATGTGCTACATGCATCTAAAGGAGGAAAAAATTATAAACAGGTAAAAAAATTAGTCTCTGAATTACAGGAGATAAAATTTAAAATTGAAAGCTTTTTTACAAATAAAGATGGAATTGAAAAGAAGGCTTACAGGAGTATGGTGATTTTTCCTACTGTTGATTATACAGAAGATAATAGATATCTAATTACAAAAATCAATAGCGATTTAGCTCCATTTCTTCTTGATCTAAAAGGCAATTATACCCAAGCGGAACTGGAGCAATTATTAAGTCTTAAAACTATTCAAGCATACCGAATATACATGTTTATTAAACAGGAGCTGTTCAAGAAGAAACCTGAACCAATAAAATACAAGCATTTACGCTTGATGTTAGGGTTAGATATAGAATTAGAGGAAGACGAAGTAAAAAAGGTAGATAAGATTACATTTAAGCCTAATACTGACTTATTTGGTGAGATACCATCTGCGCTCCCTCCCATTCCTAATGTTAAAGTTGTTAAGTATCCATTATTTGCTGAATTTAAAAGAAGAATCTTAGATACTGCTAAAGCTGAACTTGCAAATACAGAGATGGCTTTTAATTATAAATTAAAAAAGAAAGGCAGAAATGTGGACACAATTACATTCGAGCTAATAAAGACAGTTCCGATCCAAGCGCCTTCAGAAGAAAAATTAGCAAAAACATCTGAACTACCTGATGAATGGAAGCGACCAATGGAGAGAATGCTTGAATATGGGTTAACAGAAAAGCAAGCAACATACATTATAGAAAGGGTTCCAATAGCACGTATTAAAGAAGATTTAAACCCTGTTCTCTACCGTATAAATGCTGAAATAAATTCAGGAGATCATTCTAAATTAAAGAGAACCAAAGGGCAACACTCTGTAATAATAATAAAGGAAGTTCTAGGCATAAAATACAACTTATGGCAAAAAGAGCAATCCGAGTAGATCCTTTAGAAGTAGGCATTTCAATCACTCAAGATTTTATTCTCCTAAATCACCAGATCCTCCCCTCATTCAAATGGGTGAGAATATGATAAATTAATAAAGTTAATACACTTAATAAAGTTAATAAAGTCAATAAAATTAATATTTTGTTTACTCATAATAAAGTTAATAATATTACGCATTGATTAACTTTAAGTAATTTATTAACTATGACTAATGTATTTGCAATTGTTAATGCAAAAGGAGGGGTAGCGAAGACCACATCCACTATGAATATTGGTTACGCACTTAACAAATTAGGTAAAAAAGTTTTATTAGTAGATTTAGATGCGCAAGCAAATTTGACCTTAACAGTAGGTATACGCACTGATGAATCTCTAAATATTTCTGATGCCTTAACTGATGGATGTAAAATTACAGACATAATACATAAAGTTAATGGTGTTGATGTCATTAATTCTGGTCGAACTTTAATCGAAAGAGAACACACAATATCAAATTCAATTACTGGGGCAGTTAAGTTAAAATCTTTATTAAAAAAGATTAAGGATAAATATGATTATATATTAATAGATTGCCCACCTTCATTAGGAATTTATACAGTATCCGCTTTGGTTGCCTGTGATTCTGTTTATATACCAATGGTTGCGGAGCCATATGCCTGGGATGGACTTTCGCGATTACTGGAAACAATCTCTATTATAAAAGAAGAGGAAATAAATCCAAATATTAAATTAGGAGGGTTATTTTTTACAAATAACTCAAAAAATGCTCAAACTATTTTAGGTAAAACTATCATCAGTGAAGCAAAAGAACAATTAGGAGAGAAGGTCCTAAAAACAACTATCCGTACTAATGTGTCATTAAATGAATCTATTGCTGTGAAACAGAATATATATGATTATGCTCCTGAATCAAATGGGGCTAAAGATTACATGAAACTTGCCAAAGAAATTATTAATAGTTAATATTTTATTAAGTATTAATAATTGATTAATTTTAAATAAATTGTTAAGTATTAGTAAAGTATTAAATATGGCAAAGGATAAGAAGGACTTTGGTAATGTTCTTGGTAAACTACATGGCAGTAAATCAAGTCTACAATCTGAAACAGTACCAGACTCAGTACAGGTGAAAAGTGCAAAAGTAAGAAAACGGATAACTTTTTTTGTAGATGAAAGATTAGAGGAAATGATCGATACTGGAACATTGGAAGAGAAGTATAGGAGTAAATCGGATTTTGTAGAAAATATTCTGATGAACTACTTCAAAGATAAATATTATGTTAAAAACGCTAATGATTAACTTTTAATAGTATAAATAAATTATTAACTTTATTTATATTATTAAAAGTTAATAAAATTAATAATTTATGCATTTTCTAAATGGATATCAGACATTTAATAGAGTAGAAATTGTTAAAGCTTTTAAATACCAAAGATACTTACATTACAACTCTATCTTTTTTGTTTATATAATACTTGAGTCTGATGAACCATTATATGTGGGAAGCACATCTAATGTTTTCTGGAGGATGCAAAAGCATCAAAACAAGATTTCCTCAAGAACTAGTATATATATCAAGTCATTTGAAAGAAAAGTCGATGCCTTGAGGGAGGAGAGGCATTTTATTAGATTATTAAAACCAAAGTACAACAAACGACATTGCAATAGATATCAATTGGAGCTATTATAGATAATATATAGTAAATTTTATTTCGAGTCTGAATTAAAATAGCCTTATAAACGGATTTATGTTAAGCAGGAGGGAAGCAGGCCTTATTGGGTCTAGTTAAGGATTTAAACTAAGAATAGTTTAGCTGGTTTACCCTTAACCCACTCTTTCTATACCGGCTTAACATTATAATAAAGCCCTTTTTCTTTAAATACCAACTGCTTTCATTAGCTTGCCGCTGAAAATTTGGAAAGAAGAGGGAAGGTATCTGCTCATGATTAATACTGCTAGTATAAAACTGATTTTTGCTGATGAAGTCCTCCAAATCAGTATCGATTCCACAAAATCTTTATTACGCCTCACCTGGCAACAGCATCCCAACAGCACAGATTACCGAAGAGGGTACCAGCAAGCTATCCAGGTGGCTTTAGATACTAACACGAAGTATTGGCTGACGGATGCCCGCCAGGTGCTTTATCTACCTTTTAGCGACCAGCATTGGATGTATGCCCAGCTGTTCCCCTTACTAGAAAGGGGCCAGCTATTAAAATTTGCTATCTTGATGCACCCTGAAACATTCATGACCACGGATAAAGCACCCTTAGCGGAGAACGTTGCGCAACCACTTAGCCTGAAGAAACCGTTCACCATGGATTTGTTTTTAGACCAACCTTCTGCGTTGGCTTGGCTGTTGCAGGATGCCTAAATAGGATAACTGATTTTTACGAATATCCTAGTTGCCTGCTGATGCCAGTACAGATTAAAGTGGTGGTGCTGGTGAAACTGTTTCATCATTCTCTTTCAGGCTCGAATCACAGTAATCCAATTGGCTGCTTCGTTGTAAGTCCAGAATTGCTGTATTTCTACAGTGGCTTGGTACTGGTTCTTTAGCTCGGTTACCGTTTCATCAAACATGACGCGGTTGTCCGCATCTTGGAAAATAATGCGGGCTACTTTCCTTAAGCAGGAGGCCGCCACGGCCGGCGCTAATTGTTGAATGACTTTTCTTTGTTCCTCCAGCGATAAGCCTCCCAGGCGGTTAGAGTCCATAAACCAATATTCCACTTTATATTTTTGCAGATAATGGATAAATAACGCCGCTGCTTCCTGGTACTCCAGGGCACTAGGAGCAGTTAGCCACTCGGTATACATCAGTTTAACCTCGGAATCTACCCACAAATGGAAGTAAGCATTATAATATTCATGCATGTGTACCGGTAAAGAAGCAGGCTCCATCAGGATGAGATTAAAGATTTACCTTAACGTTAGTATTACAATTTATAAATAATATAATATATACTAGGATAAAAGACATCTTATATTCCTGAGTGGAACTAAATTACTCTAAGGCAAAGGAGAACTTTCCTAATTATGAGTAAATAGATGAATAACTCTAGCCTACAGAAATGCACTTATAAGGGAGTAAGCTTTAAGAATATCCTACATAACTTACCATTAGGGAAATGTAGGTGCTCAAGGTCGTGGGGCAAGGGCTGAAAATTTTTCGCAAGCTGTAACTCAGCAGTCCAATCCATTGGATTTAGATAGTTTGTCACAGCAACTTTCCTAACTTATTGAACAACTAGAGAAAATCAGATAGAAGAGAAAGGTTCAGGTAAAGACTGATATTGCAGTTTGAACTATTGCTGGAGCTAAACAGGCAGCTGATAAAGGAGATGAAAAACCCATTCTCGAACGTTTAAAATCGGCTGGACAATGGGTGGCTGATTTTGCTTAAGGGGTAGGAATATCAGTAGTCACGGGGATTATAAATCAGCAATTAGGCATCAAATAGTTCTTGTGGCTCCTAATTAAAGGCGGCAATCCTTTATTGTGAATAGCCCTGAATTTGATTGACAAAGTTGTCTTGTTAAATGACTTAAATGAATCGTGGTTTTTTGCCTATCAAGCAATCGCATATAGCCATCTCAAAAAACTACTGCTTTCTTGATTATGGAGACGGGTTAGATGAGAAACTATACAGATTAATAAGCAACAATATAAAAATGTAGTACTTTTAGCTGTATGTACTCATTCTTTAAAATCTAAAACATGGCTAAAGAAGCAAATATTAATGAAATTGTGCAGACCCTTCAGGATGCACAACAAAACAAAGAACTGTTGGATGCCTTAACCACCAGCCTGGAGCGGTATGTAGACCAGCAACAGAAAGGTTTGGAAGAACTAAAGAATTTGATTAGCCAGGCGAAAGACGGCAACCTTAAGATTAAAAAAAGAGGTGGGTATCGCGGCCGGAAGAATAAAGCAGCGGAAGGGGAGAGCCATACCGGTTAATACTCAATCACCCAGTTCAAAGGACTATGGAAGTACACCTGGACAGGTGTACTTTTTTCTTATACCTGTTTTCTGTTATTCAGGCTTCAGTTTTACATAAATTAACTTATAGGCCAGCGTCAATGCTATGCTGTGGCATGGGTAGGTTAGCCTTTAATTTATTATATTAAATTTTATTTATAAACTAGTTTCCAATTCTTCAACTTTAGATCTTCAACAGTTAGCACGTATTTTCTAGTATAATTTTGTTGGCTATAAATGTTATCCCAAGTTTTATTTAAAAGCAAGTTTTTATCAAATAGGAACAATCTTAACTTACTGTCTCTACATTTTTCCTTAATGAAATTTTCCCAACCATTTCTTCCCAACATTTCTAGCTTTACTATCGAATCTGGTAGCACCATGCTGCTTTGGTGCCAAATAGTGTCGTTATCCCTAATATATAACGGTGATGAATTGCTTATAGAATCATTACCTGAAATAGAATAAAATATTACTTCTTTTGATTTATTTACTATTGCTAATCTAGTGTCAAAAGGGTCGCAGCCTGCTAAAAAAACAATTGCCAAAAATAATTTCTTATTCATATTTCAACCATATCAGGATTTCTAATTTATAAGCGGAGCAATTCTAGTTATCTGTCCTATGGATAAAGTTGCTAGCGGTCCGTTTTCCAGTTTGTTTTATACTGGAGTAGTTGCAGCTATCCTTCTCCTCCCTTAACCAATTTAATAAAACTTTTCAATAATCCTGCAGACCAGCAGAATCTCCGGCCAGTCCGGCTGTATCAACCGCTGCCGGCGCCAGGCCTTCCCATTCTTTCCCTTTACTTAAATATAACAAAAGCCAGAATTTACCCTCTGTTTAACATAATCTTAGTTATCGGCGAAAAGCCATCTGAAGTGAACTGAGCGGACCTTTTTTTCGGGATTTTTCTGGTACTTTATAAGTAACCAGCCATTTCTCAGAAAAACTATCCCGTCCCTAAGAAAAATTCAATAATTCCTTCATATATTTATTATTACGTTTACCCCTTGGTTGTCGGTAACCCTTGAATATCTTTTTTATTCATCTTTCTTGTTAATAATGATATTGGGAGACAAAAAGGCCAATCTAAAATTTACTTATATGAGAACAGTAATCTTTATATTAATTCTGCTGAGCGTTAGTATTTATGGTTATTCACAAACAAGTGACCCGGCGACTCAAAAAGAAAATTGTTTAAAAAGCATATCACAAGAGAAGAAAAAGGAACTTGATAGAATTGAGAGTACTTATTTTGAGAATAATCCTAACCCTTCAAAATATGTTTACTTAGCGTGCGATAATCATTTTCCTAAGTATCGTTGTGTAAAGCATCATAAACAATGCGCTGGTTCATGTGATTGCCTAAGTGCGTATACAAATCAGGTGAATTATGTTGAGACAAGTTATAAGCAAAAAGAAGACGATTGCGAACAAAATTATAAGGTTGCTATAGCCAAAATCAATTCCCAAGAAAGAAATCTGAGCGAATTATCAAAATCTGAAAAAACCCTGACAACAAGTAGCCCTAATCCCGCCATCGATAATAAGACAGAAGTAAGTAATACGACCACAGAAAAGCAGCAATATCAAACTCAAGCGAATAACTATTTAAACCAAGCAAAAAACACCAATCAAAGCGCAGTTTTACGAAATCTTAATCTTGATTTGGCGGAGACGAATGCGCGGCTTGCCGGAGATATTAACAAATTGGAAGAAATCAGACGGATTCGATCCCAAGAAAATCAAAGAAGTAACAGCGAGTTTTTGAATACTGTAAATTCGTTTACCAATTCACTTAATCAACTTACTCAAAATAAGCGACTTGAGAGGGAGAGACATAGAGAGTTTGTGGCGGCAATGGAACAACAGATAATACAAGAGCACTTAGAAGGATTTGAACGAGAAAGAAATATCAAAGATGCATCTGCACTTGGGCATGCATATAAAGACTCTGACTCTAAAATCTATTGGTTCTCCATAGCCGTCGGCATGGGACATCTACCTAGTTTACTCTACTTGCGGGAAGAGTACTTAAGAAAAGGAGATTCTACAACTGCAAAAGAGCTTGTAAACTTTGGGGCAACTAAAGGGATTCCAAGGTTTATCTACATGGCTGCAAACAAATACTATCCAAATGAAAAATTATATAATGATGATTATTTGGGATGGAAAAAGGAATTTTGGAATTTTGAATATGGGCAAACAGTGGATTGTGAAAAAGGACTAACTGCGTTAAATATTCTGATAGCAGTAGATACATTAAACGTAGATAATGTGCAGAATACTTTTTTTAATGTTATAAAAAAGGGAAACTTAGACGCTGTGCAAGACCCTATTAATTTCTCTTATTACTATTACTATAATACGCATTATTTCGCCTTCCTTAAGCAGATATATTATTATATTGGAAGAATAACTGAATTTTGCGGTCCAGGAACTGAACGAGAGAACTTGGTTGAGGCTTTGCGGCGATATGATCAAGCCATAAAAGCACATAAACTATTTATGCAAGTTAGGGATTGGAATAAATACAAGGAAGATAAAGACTATAGACTTAAATATCTTCTTTTTGTTAAAGGAAATACCGAAAAAAAAATAGCTCTGTTGGATAAGTAAGTATTAATAAACATTAAGAGCTAATAAAGTTTGGTAACCTTATATTAAGTTTAATTTTCCCTAACTTTTTTAATTACTTTCCAAAGATTAAAGGACTACCTACAACATTAGTATTATGTAAGTGTGGCAGGATATTATAAATTGAGCAGACGAATATTATGGCATCAGTATATTTTTAATCAACAGGAGTGCTTCCAAATTCAAACCTGCATAAATACTTAAAGGTTGAGGTTTCTTATTTATTCTCTGACCATCAATGTAGTATTACCCACTCCTCTTATAGCAAATCTACCAGTAAACTTTGCAGAATGTATGATTCTATACTCATTTCTGTTCCTAATACATGGACCCGGAATATACGGTCCTCCAAATAATCATTTAAGTGATTAGGTTTTATCGCATATGTTAATGGCAAAGTATCGGTTATACAACGAGCAGCGCCATCTTTAATGGTCGTTCAATTTATACTTCCACTAATAAGTATATTGCTCATAGTAGCGTATGCACCAGATTTAATAAGGTGTTTGTAAAGCATTTTCCCTCTTAATTGAGCCATGTTGTAAGATTTATAAATTGGTATACAGTTTTTCTATACTATTAATAAAATAAAAAGCCTCTCTAGGTTGAGAGGCTTTAAAATCTTTATTTTTTAGCTATTTACAATTTAATGATTGACTGTAGCTTCTAAAACTTTGTCATTAATAAAAACCTCCAGCGGAATATTTAACTCCTTATGGAGATTATTAATTTGCTCTAGTGTAAAATAGCGCTTGCGGTTTAATATTTCCGATACTCTTGATTTGGGCCCGATAAAAGGCTCAAGGTCTTTATTTTTCCATCCTTTTTCTTCCATCACATATTTTATGGCTTCTATCGGATCGGGGGTGTCGATAGGATAATGAATTTCTTCGTAGGCATGTACCAGCGTAGAGAGCAGCTCCAGTTCATCGAAAAGGTCCGTTCCTGGCTCTGGATTTTGCGCTAGAATAGCGTCAATTCGGCTCATGGCCTCCTTGTAATCTTCTTCATTTTTTACTTTGTGAATTATTAGTGTTAACATGGGCAGGGAGGGGGGTTGCTCGTTTATTTTTAACTATACAGTATTAGCATCTATTTTATCATATTCCGCATGGGTTCCTATCCATCTGATGTATACGGTCTGGTTGGCTACTAGGACCACGGCAATCAGGCGATACTTGTTTCCTTTAATATTGAAAATCACTCTATTATTTCCTATCACATCTACTGAATTAGCGACACTTCTTAACTCATTCAGGTTCGTAATTTTCAGGGCCTTTATTCTGGAAATAAATAATTGTAAGCCCGTTTTAGAATCTGCATGTTTGGTGTAGTATTCAACGATGGGCGAAGTAGAAATAATTCTCATGCCAGTTTTATCTGCAATAAAGTTACATAAAGTGTAACGTTTATGCAAGTAATTAGTTACACTTTATGTAACTAATTAAGTGTAAGATATAAATAGACGGTAATTAATCTGAGCTACGAGCGTGTATGCACTGTACCTGAACTGCCGGGAATTGTCTACCCCAACTGGTCCGGAACCTGACTTCCTCTAATTTCTCAGCGATGGCCGGCCAGTTTAATCCTTGCGCCCGGTAAAGTGTTACCACGGCCGCAGCTCTTTTATTATTTTGGTTTAATGATGCCAATGGTTAATGTGTTGGCATCGGCTATATCGGCACAGACAATGCTAGTGGGTTAATGTTAAAGGTGCTAGGAATCCAATAGGGCAGGAATTAATTTACTTTTTTGTCAATTGTCTCTACTAACTCGAATATATCATCTGGTATGCCTAGGTGCTTTTTTCCACAACCACTGCACGCCGGTTTAATACTGGACCTGTAATCTTCATTAGCTTTAAATGCAGGCTTTATTTTAGAATTAAACAGATAAAAAATTAACGATTTATAAAAATCTTTGTCATGTTGTAAAAAATTTTCTTGGTTGATATTATCAATTAAAGCATCAATTATACTTAATAGGTTATACAGTTCTTTTAAGGGTGGTGCTTCAGAATAGATATCTTCGTGATTTTTGTAATCTTTCAATTGGTCGAGTAATACTCTTATCGCACTTACACCTGTATATGTAACCCTTTCTGTGCTACTCTGTGCGCCTTTTGTTATAGTTTTTCTAAAATGATATGTAAATTCATTTACATCATTTCTAACTAAATTAAACTTTTCTCCAGCGTATTGAAGTTTCCGTCTGATAACTTCCTCTTCTTTTTGATTATCAATTTGTTCTTGTACCAACCGGTTTGCTTTAACCTGAGCATGTAAAGCAAAATAAACTAATATTGCGCCTATTAAATTTACAAATGGAGCTGTTATACCACCTATGGTGTCCCCAATAGGACCAGTTTCGCGAAAGTCAAAGCCTTCCCAATAATATTGGCGAGTAAAGAGGAGTGGCGCAATACTTACCAGAACAATTCCAATAAGAAAAATGATTGTTGCCCATTTTAGGGTAGCATCAAGTTTAATAGGCCTATTTTTATATAACATATTTAAAAGCTTTAATTGGCAGCTATGCGCTGATAAATCCGCTGCACCTGTACTGCCTGAAATGCGCCGCCTTTACTAGCCCGAAACCCGGCCTCGTTTAACTTACCAGCGATGGCTAGCCAGTTTAAACCCTGCGCCCGATAGAGCTGGACCATGGCCGCAGCCCGTTTGTTATTTTGGTTTTCGGCGGCTTTTTGCTTGACCGCTAGCCCACCGGCCAACCGGTGTTCATAGGTGAGGTTAACCGGCTTACCTAATTTATTAATCACGTTGCCATTTTTGGAAACCGTCCAGCCTTCTGTTTCTATTTTGTGTTTAATCTGACGCAAGGCCGCTTTGGTGCGGCTGCTAATCATTTCCCGCTCATGTTGAGCCATGACCGCAAAGATGCCAATGGTTAACGTGTTGGCATCCGGCATATCGGCACAAATAAAATCAACCCCGCTATCCTTCAAGGTAAAAATAAAAGCGGCATTGCGGCTGAGCCGGTCCAGCTTGGCAATCACCAAAGTGGCTTTGGTTTTGCGGGTATGTTCGATGGCGGCCAGTAGCTGCGGCCGGTTGTTTTTCTTGCCGCTCTCCACCTCGATATATTCCCCGGCAATTTTCCCGCCTTTCAAAAAAGAAGCCACGGCGTATTGCTGCGCTTCCAGGCCCAGGCCACTGGCCCCCTGCTTGGCGGTACTTACCCGGTAATAGGCGACATACTGTTTCATGCGGATAAACTAAAATTTAAGCAGTAAAAAAGGTGTCGAACAGATCCAATTGAACGGCCAGAATAACTAAGCCGGACTGGCGCAAATTCGCTATAAAAGCCGGGTCACGACACAACCGGTTCAACCGGTCTACTATCAGCGTGCTTCCGGTAACCTGGGCATGGGCAATAGCCGCATCCAGCTCCGGCCGGCCGTTACTCAGCCCACCACCTACTCCGGTATACTCGGCTACCAGTTCGCCTTTCCCTTTGATAAAGGTTTTTACCATCTCTTGCTGGGCCTTTAACCCAAAATCGCTTTTGGCCTGGAGCGGGGTACTGGCCCAGTAATAAGCGATATACTTTTTCTCCATCTTAGGGTAAAAGTAATCGTTTTGGGTTATTTTACAAACCATGAACGAGCGTTTATGGTTTGTAAAATGGCCAGAATCACCATTCTTTCCGATATTAATTTTTTCACTATAATCATCTGGCTAGTTCTTGCAGCTGTATATGTTATAATGTAATATTAGGAATGACAGATTTGGACTTAAATCAAGGAGAAACTTACCGGACTTGGCTGGCAGAGTTGAAGAATAGAATACAAGTTTCTCAACTGAAAGCAGCAGTTAAAGTAAATACTGACCTCATTCTATTATACTGGCAATTGGGAAAAGAAATAGTTGAAAAACAACAAGCAGCAAATTGGGGAGAAGCCCTGATTGAGCAATTGTCAAAAGATCTAAGTTCCTCCTTCCCTGAAATGAAAGGCTTCTCTCGCACTAATCTCTTCTATGTTCGGAAGTGGTATCTCTTTTATAGTCAAGAACAGGAGTTAGTCCCACAGCTTGTGGGACAATTAAGTGAAATTACTCAGTTAAATAGAGAGCAAGAATTAATCCCACAGCTTGTGGGATTAATTCCTTGGGGACATAACAGGGAAATAATAACCAAATGCGCGGACGTTAAAGAAGCGCTCTTTTATGTGAGTGAGACGATTCGCCACAATTGGTCCCGTACTGTACTGCTATACCAGTTAGAAAGTAAGCTATACCAGCGGCAGGGAAAAGCCTTGAACAATTTTGCTTTGACTTTGCCCCAACCTCAAGCAGAATTAGCCATAGAAACGCTCAAGAATCCATATAACTTTGATTTCCTCAGTTTAGGTCCGCAAGCCCGAGAAAGGGACCTGGAGAATGCGCTGGCTGATCAAGTAACAAAATTTCTCCTTGAGTTGGGTCAAGGTTTTGCTTACATGGGCAAGCAGTACCGGCTCAGTATTGGAGGAGATGATTTTTACCTAGACATTCTATTGTATCATACGAAGCTACGCTGCCATGTGGTGGTTGAGTTGAAGATGACAGAGTTTCAGCCAGAATATGCGGGAAAACTGAATTTTTACCTCAATGCCGTAGATGCGCAGTTGCGGCACCCGAATGACAATCCCAGCATTGGAATTCTTCTCTGTAAGACGCCCAATAAAGTGGTGGTGGAATATTCACTAAAAAATCTAACCGCTCCGCTAGGAGTAGCAGAATATCAGCTGACGCAGGCTGTTCCCGAAGAGTTAAAAGGGGAGTTGCCGGCCATTGAAGAGCTAGAAGAAGAGCTCGAAAGAAGACTCAATACTAATAGCGATCATAAGAAGGATAACCGTGTTTAATCTTAAGCTAAGAACCCTATTTGCTAAAGAAAAACCCCATTCAAGCATTATAGACCAGTATATCTATTTTAATTTTACTTGTTAATCAATTTATTGTGCTTGCCTCCGCCCACCAAGGATATATCTATCAAGACATCTTAGGAGCTTATTTTGTAGCTCAAGAACTCGCTTATGGAAGAGTATCAACAACATTTGATTTTGATCATAAAAAAACGACTAAAGGAGTTCCTGATAAGTTTGATGATCTGGTAATTTTTCAAGAAGGAAAAACAACCTTTCTCCAAGTTAAGTATAGCAATGACGAACACAAGCATGCTTTAGCCAAACAGGATTTTTCTTCAACTGGTCCCTATGGTTTAGCACTATTTGACCTCTTTAAAACGTGGAAAGACCTACATAGACCTGGATGTTCTTGGAGGATATG
Organism: Adhaeribacter rhizoryzae; assembly: GCF_008629685.1. Lineage (GTDB taxonomy): Bacteria > Bacteroidota > Bacteroidia > Cytophagales > Hymenobacteraceae > Adhaeribacter > Adhaeribacter rhizoryzae. Next base: position 17,074 of record NZ_VWSF01000036.1, read on the forward strand.
CTTAGCTTGGGATCAACCAGCATCTGACGATCCGATTCGCACAGTACTTATCCAGCTACCTGACCAAAAAAGTTTTCTTACAGGAACAACGTGCTATAAATTCGATAGCGATGCACTTTGGCCAGAAAGTGGTGAAGTTTTATCTTCATGGAATGCACTGAAAAAATGGTCAAAATCAGCCGATAGAACAATGTTCAAAGAGTTTCTGGATTGCCTTGTTATTGAAGTGAACTATCCAAAATCAACACTTCTACAAGACTACACTCAAGGACTTGAAAAGCAGTTAGCTCGGACAATAGAAAAAATTGGTATCGGTGTCTATCCCAATGATCATCTAACTGTCCGCCAAGTTGCTGAGAGCTTGTGTACTATCGCACAAAGAAGAAGAGCTACAAAAAATAGCAAACCAATAAGTTGTAAAGACATTGCTCAAGAAATTGGCATAATCCAGTCCTATGGTGGCATAGAACAGAATTTCCCTATTGATGAAAACGTGCTTGTCACAACGTCCGAACGTGTTGAGCAAGTTGCTAAAGCCCTAGAAGAGCATCGTATAGTTGTTCTCACTGCTGAGCCGGGTGCTGGGAAGTCATGGTTTATTGAAAATCTCGAGAAGCATCTCCAGGATACTACACAGATAGTAAAGCACTACTGTTATACTGCACTTGAAGACCCTCTTTCTCTTAAAAGAATTACCGTAAATGTTTTGTATGGTAGTCTTATTACTCAAATTCTTCAAAGTGATGAAGAATTAGGAAGTTTTAAGACCAAAAAATATGCTTCTAATCTAGAAGAACTAAATCTTCTTCTTAGAAATATCAGGAAAAAGACGCTCCTAATTGTCGACGGAATCGACCATATCTGGAGGGTGTACCAAAAGAACAGAGGAGGACTTACTGAAGACGAAACCACAATACTTCGGGCACTGGCACAACTCGATTGCTCCAATTCGTATGTATCGCTCCTTATAGTCTCACAGCCAATCGAGCAATTAGGTAAGCTTACACCATTTTATCAGTGCATATTAGCCCCTCTTACAGAGACTTTCGTTGAGGAGCTTTTAGGAAACCATGCAATTCCAAACAGTGAAGTAAATGAAATGTCACTTTCGCATATTATCCATAAGAAAAGTAATGGAAATGCCTTATATTGTAAATATATTATTGACCATGTTCTAGCCAACAAGGCACATACCTCTTTTGATTGGATTACCTCTCTTCCAGCCTATCAATTTAATCTAACTGGATACTATCAATATTTGTATGAGCAGATTCAAGGCGATACGAGGGTGCCTTATGCGTTATGTGGAGCAGATTTTTCATTAACTGAAGATGAACTCAAGCATATTACCCATCTTGGCAAAGCTGTTTCGACACAACTAAATCAATTAAGACCGATCCTCAAGTACACAGCCGCACATGGATACTCTGTTTATCATGAAAGTTTTAAGCGTTTTGTAGTTAATACGATTAGGGAAGAAGAAGCATCAATTAACGACCTGATTTATCGCCCGCTTATTGCATGGCTTGAAAAGCATTCCTTTTTTGAATCTACGAAAGCATATGGTCATCTTTTAAAACTATACTACGAAATTGGTTCTTACGGTCGGATCGCAGAGACAATTGCAATAGACTTCGTTAATAATAGTCTCTATTATGCTCAGCCCTTCCATAGTATCTATCGAAACCATCATCTTCAAAAAGCATCGCTCCATCATGTGGATGGATTTGCTCCAATGATTATTATCGCAGAGCAGTCAAAAATTATTAACGAACTTGAGCATGTCGCTGAAAGTGTTCTTATCAACTATCTTAAGGCGGTTCAGCAGATTCATGGAGAAGAACCGATGTATCGTGTTCTTTGGGACGGAGAACATCTCTTAGTTAACACTAACGAAGCATTACGTTTTCTAGCTCAACAAGCATACCTAGGGGAGCCTATTGTTCATTGGTCAATTGTTCCTAAACCTTCGAGCATACCATATGAAATTCTAGGTTTAATAGCAGTTAAATTTCTTCATACGAAGCAGTATGACAAGTTTGAAGAAATGTTCAAGAAAGCATATGAAAATCCAGAGTATAGAGAAGCTTTAGAAATTATAATAGATGAAATCGAATGGTACAGGATATACATTAAAGTTGATTGGACTATAAACACTCCATATTTTCATAGTATCCTCACTTCATCTAAACCTTCTGCCCTAACACTTAAGCAGGCAGTAGAACGAATTATTTTAAACAAAGATTTTGTTTACGATGATGAGTGGAAGAGTATGATTCATGAGCTTTCTGCTTTAGCAAAAATAGCGACGCCGGAAGAAAGAGATATGGCTATAGAGACTCTATCCCAATATAATTGGTTTCGGAACTGGCTTATCTATCTGATTAAGATAGCTGAACTTTCACAAAGAAAATATGACAGCGAAGAGCTTATAGATGCATTTACCTACCTTGTACGAGATCTCGAGCCTTTTAAAGGAGAGCCTCGTGTAAGTGATCTCTACAAACAACTTCCTTTTATTAAGAAGACATTTCATAAGGGTTTACTACTCTGTAATGGTGATGAGAGCCTTCTCACCTCGTGTTGTGAACTTCTGGAAAAAGTGACAGAGGTTACAACAAGCTTTCAACACTCTTTTAGCGGTCCATTGACAGACGAAGAGTACCTAGAACTAATCGCGAACTATTTGCCAAGAGAGTACGTGATTGCTAAATATGAAAAGTATTTTGCTCCGTTAGGTTCAAGAAGACTCTATTCCTATGTGGCTGAAATTGCCTTCGAATATGCACGCTTATTGAGTAAGTCAGGAAGGGCTGAGGAAGCAAAGGTGAAGTACGGCGAAGGAATTCAAGCACTCACCGCATATGGATTTAGAAAAGATCGCACTTTCAGTGAAATATTATACTGTAGTGTTCCATACCAAATAGCATACGGTACATTAAGTGTAGAATGGTTCTATGAACTTTATTCTATGGCCATGACCGTTGTTACTCATACGGATGGAAAGTCTACAAGTAGATACCCGATTGAATGGTTTGAAGAGTTTATTAAAGTATATCCACTTGATGCGCTGAGATTTATAGTGAGTGAAACACTAGAAAGTTCGGGAGCGAATTGGCACCAGGAGAAAGAATTCTCTCATTTATTAGAAGAGCATCCTTCCATCTTTACACCGACGCAGTGGTTTCTCCTGTGTAGGTCTCTTCCCATCGCTTCATCAGGTAAGATTATTGATCAGGGTTTAACAGTATTTAATCAGATTGATGCAAGCCTGCAAGAAGTGTATCTCAGATGGCTACAATCACGGTCTCGAATTTTACAGGACGAGGAAGAATCGACATATACCTTAGAAATAGCTACTCGGTTTAAAAAGCAATTTGGTATTTCTCTTAAAATTAAAGAAGAATCAGAAAAGCGAACCGGCCTAGAAAAAATTCAAATACCAGAGGAGTTTCCAACAAAGTCAATAGAAGAGGCTCTTGCATTTCTTGAGAAGAATAGTCTAGCGGAACACCACGCGCAAGCACTTATAGAGTTAATTGCCTCTACAACTGACTGGGAGGAAACCAAAGCAATTCTCAGTCAAGTTGCTCGTAGTTTTAGATATGGCCGTAATGAGGAGAAGTGGGTAAACTTTCTTTTTGAACCCGGAAGCCGTACATGGCTCTACTTTAATGTATGTCTCTTCGTATTCGTTACAGATGGATGGTACCATGGCCTTCACTACACACAATACCTTAAGCAGGCTTACGAAGTTAATTCTAAAGAAACCCTTTTGATACTTAAAGAGGTGCTAGCAGACTTACTATCTGCTGATATATATACAGGCCTTATTTCGTGTAATCTCATCAAAGCATTGTCTGAACTCCAAGTTGATGAATCTCAGGTTCATGATCTCATTCAGATGACATTTCAAATCGTAAAACGTCGTCTGCCCCATCCTCCAAACTCAGATATAAATACAACTATATATCAGGGACTTGAAGGATTTAGTCGCGATGAGATGGTTGTAGCACTATTGATCGCAAGGCTCAAAACTTTAACAACTGAAAAAACCCAGGGTGTTATATGGTCACTAACATATATAGCACAAACAAAACCAGAGACGCTTTTTAAACCTTATAGTTGGGCATTTTCAAACAACACTTACTTCCTACCTATCCATAGAGGTGTTCTCCTTCAGATTCTTAAAGAATTTGTCGATCTGAAATTAATCCCTATAGGGCTCATTGGGCAATTTATTAATAATTACCCAACTGGATTCTTTCTTGAAGACCAATATATTCGCTCATTTGTCAATTACAGTATAGAATTAGATGAGACCTCAGCAAGAAGTATTCTACATCAAGCTCATCAAGAAGACAACGGGTTCTTTTCTTATATTCATGTAAAATACAGAACTCTCTATAAATACTTTGGACCTCTTACAGGATCATTTAATGCTTATGTCTATAAAAGGGACGAAATAAATAAAAAGCATAAGTCCTACTATATGAGGGCCGAGGATATAATAACTCCTATTGTTCCTCTTGCCAATGCAACATACGAAATAATAAATAGTCAATTTTACGAGCACTTAAAAGAGCTTACGGATTACTTTAATCCAGCTTATGTTTGTGATCTTAATTTCTTCTTGCCAGAAATTGTCCTTCAGGTTGGTACCTTATCAACAAGGCCACCAAGTATCCCATACCCCGAGAACTTTCCTTCCTTTGAAGTGCGTGACACTACCACTCCTTTAAATGATAATGATTGGATAGTTCTCGCTTCAAAGGAAAAAGAACTCTATGGTGACCGTCATAAATCTAAGAATACTCGGTACTCATCACTATTGCTAACATCCGGTGAAAGACCAAAGCCTGATGAAGAATTCTATGCACGACATCTCTTTAGGGCAAAACAATACAGAGGAGGAGAAATTAAAAAATATCCATACGACCAGCCAATCTGTATGCTAGATATTTTTGACACTCTTGAACGTACTAACCTTGTCTATGTCTCTCCTTTTATCATTAGAGAACTCGGGCTTAAAATCAATCCTAACCTTCATGCAGGCTTCCAAGCACTCAATAATTTTGGTGAGGTTATAATAACTATGGTTACCTGGAAAGAGAATTACTATGGTAGCGTTGAGGATGGGACGGAAGCCCCACAATTGGAAGGAGTAGCAGTAATGATAAGGGCAGATCACTATGCTCGCCTTTTAGCTGTTTATAAAAACGAGAGTTGGTTTGTTTTAAGACAGGATGATACTAGAGAGCATATATGGAAATGAACATCTGCTGTATTTTTAAAAGAGTAAATCCATATACGCACGGAGAAGTTTATTTCTAGTTAATATAAAAACGATTATTAGTCTAATTACCCTTTGTTAAGCATTCGACTGGAAGATGGACTATAAACGGGAGCAGCAGGAAAGTTTTGCTTATTGTTATGCTATTCGCAGCAATGAAGGAGCCGGGGTATAGGACGGCGGGGGATAGTATTTACTCCCTTTATTTTTCATTCTAAATGTATAGTTTCATAATCAATAATTATATCCTTTGGTTGAAAGTTTATCGCCAATATTAAAACCTCTTTTACTCCTTCAACCCTTAATTCGTTAACGTAGTTATTTAATTTAATTTGAGTTAATGCAGTACTAACATTTGTATTGTCTGATTTAATTTCAATAAGAAGTCCTGGGTGATTTTTGTTAATTGGGAAAGCACAAATATCATATCTGCCGAAACCGGATTCTTTATTCGATTTTAAATTGTAGAGATTTAATCGACCTTCTAATATTCCAAGAAGATAAACATGATAGTATTTTTCTTTTTCATCTTTACTTATGTCGTGATAGCTCGGTATGAACAAAGCATTTTTTAAATTTTCAGTCAGAAGTTCATAATTCCTTTGAAGTAAAGGAGTTAAAAAGTTTCTCCCTTTTACGTTTACCTCTAATCCTAATTTATAGCTCTCAATAATCTCTTTTAGCTCAATTCCAAAATCTAATTTATCAAGCTCAATCAGTTCTTTTAAATCTTTGATTCTCTTATCTAGGTATTCTTTATATCTCTCTATGAATTTCTGTGGATGAGTATTATTATAACTATCTTTCTGTTTCTCAATCGTTAGGAGCTTTATTGCTTCACTATACTTTTTGTCCTGGATTTTTACTTCAATTTCTCTTTCATATTCATTAGAAATCAAATTTATCATTGAATTTGTAAGCCAGACTAAATCTATGTATAGTACATGACTCATCATTTCATTTGCAGATGTATCATTTTCAACTTCTTTTTTCTCATAAAACTCAATTCCCTTCATCGCTGAATAAATTGCAGGATGAGAAGTCATAGGGACTTTGCCATCTATTGACTTGATGCTTTTTCCTATTTGAATTGAGCATAAAATTTCTTTTCTATCATATGGAATATTTCTATCCGTAAAAAAAGTTATTTGAAATTTATCAATTAGAGCAAGTATTTTTTCCGCAGCTCTTGCTAATTCATAAATACTATAATAGGGCCCGTATTCCATATCTTTTTTTATTGATACTGTTTTCTTTCTTGAGCATAATTAGTGGCTAAAAGGAGTTATTACGCTTAGCCGCCGATCAAGGGTTAGCTAAACGTAATTGCGGCCGTATATATAGTAAAAAATTAATGTATTTAAAGGAAGTACCGGATGGTTTTTAGGAAACGACCATTTATAGAGAAAGTACCAGAAAAAGCCTCTAAAAAAGGTCCGTTCAGCTCACTTCAGAGGCCCTTTCGCCGATAACTCGTATTATGTAAAATAAAGGATAAATTCTGGGTTTCTTTATATTTAAAAGAAGGGTTTAGAAGAAATTCTGACGCCTAGTGTTGCTAGTGGATGAATTACCCGTACTGCCTTGGTCTCACGAATTCCATCTCAAATGTTTTGTTTGGCCCTTTACGCTCCCCCACCATCTATGGCCTATAATTGCACTTATCCTACTTCAATTAATAGTTAATAGTTCTCCTCCAGAAGACGACAAACAGTTGGTAGGAACGAAGCGTTTATTTACCATTGACAACTTCGCCTGCAGCCATATCTATGTAGATAAGGGGAATAGACGAAACTCCGCATCGGACCATTGTTCGATAGCTCAACACTGTCCGATTAAGTAGTGGCTACTACAACTTAGAGATTACTTTGAGCTAATATTTTCTAAGGTATAAAACAATAAAGTCCACTACATAAGCGGACTTTATTGTTTGTGTAATTATAAGCACGAGCTACAAGCCCAGGTCAGTGGGGAAACTTAAATCAGTTACTTAATGTGCACCTAAACTCTCTTTTATTTGATTAATCCAATTAATTAAACCATCATGTTTAGCTAATTCTTCTAACTCCTGCACAATCTCTTCAATCTGATGTTCGCTTTCTCCTCTATTCTCAAGCACAAGAGGAAGATTATGAAGATAGTCGCTTAATCTAAAGATCTTTTTATTACCAATATTATAAGCCTCCTCTCTAATTTCGATTAAAGCACTATAAAGCAAGTAGAACAAAAACTTTCTATTTTCCATGATTCTAATACTTAAATTTAACGTTTAATCCAGATCAGCAGGCCGGTATCTTTCAACTGGCACTTTGGTATCAGGAGTTATATTGCTCTTTGAGTCTGCAGCCCTTTTTTGTAATTCATAAGCTCTGGTATTACCATCAATTAATCTACCTGTATTAACATTAACCTTCATCTTTTGCCCATCTTTCGGTTGAGTAACGCTTTTCATCAATTCGTCATCAGATAGCTTTCCTATATCCTGTGCTGATTTTTTACTTTGGACTGTTTCCTTAGAATGTAATGGGTTTAAGTTCTTTATCTTCATATTGCCATCAGAGTCAGGCAGATTTTCGGACGCATTTACTCTACCATTCTTGTCAGTAGCCTTGAAATTTTTGTCAGCATTCATCATGGTACTCCAACCATGGGCGGCGGCAGCAGAGCCAACTGCAGCGGCCGGAACACTGACACTAGCAGCTAAACTACCTGACGCCACAGTGATGGTTGTGCTTCCTGCTGCTATAACGGAGCCAAGAGCAGTTTCTGCAGCGCCTATAATTATACTAGCAAAGTCTCCTGCTTTTTGGCCTGCCTGAAAATTAGAAGAACCACTCTGTCTAGCTCCAAAGCCCATATTGGTACGGATAGCGCTGGCAAATCCGGTGGCATAACCTAAAGGGTCATCCGGCCATCTACCATCCGGGTCTGTCAATCTAACCGGATTATTAAACACATAATTATACGGCGTCCATGATTCGGCATCATCCGTCATTGGGTCCACGCTATTCCACCGACCGAGTTGCGGATTATACATCCGGGCCCCATAGTCACTCCAGTTCAGGTCAAATTCATGCTGCTTTTCTTTGCCGTTGTACTGGAACTTATGGTCTGGTAAGCCTAACTTCTCGATACCCACCAGGTTCATGCCCCAAGGGTCATAATGATTTTCCTGGATGGTCAAGGGCGTGGCGGTAGTCAGCATCAGGTCATCAAAGAATACCTCTTCCCCGCTCTCCGTGGCCGTAAACACTTCTACGTACCCGTCCTGCTCGGCAATATACTCCAGCTCTAGCTTTTCCCAGCTGTCTTTCGCCTGCTGCGAGAGCACCTGGTAATGACTGCTAATATAATGACCCGTGCTGTCATATACTATATATTTTAAATAAGCCTGCGGTACATTTTTCTCTTTCTGCACCACTTGCGGCGATAAAGCCAGGCCCACACTCAGATAAGGGAACATTGGTTTGCCCCTACCCGGCATGCTGCCCTCCCGCGCTGGTGGCTGGGCTACCTGCATTGCGCCATTGCTCAACACCCAGGCCGCTAAACTGGTCAGCACACTGGCTTTATTTTCTATTTCGTAGTGGCCAAACACTTCCGCCCGGATGGTATCGCCTTTGAACACCGTCAGCCGCTTACCCGGTCCCAGCAGCCTTTTTTCTTTGGCATTCAACCGGGCCGCGTAGCTACCGGTACGCGCCCGCACCTGGTCCTGCTTACGGGTCTGAGCCACATTAGTAAACACGGTATCTTCTTCCGATGCCCGCGAAGCTTCCATCGTGGCCATCAGCGTCGTAGTGGTGCCTTCGGCAAAAGCAACGCGTAAATTCCCTAAATGGTCTTTCAAATGATACTCATATTGCCATTTATTGGTCGCATTGGGCTGGTACAAGGCCCGGCCTTCCGGTGTATGGGCAAACTGCAGCACGCCAGCTTGATACACTAAGCTGCCCACGTAATCGGTTTCCGGGGTGCCTGTCCCGGGTATCTCGGCCCGCTTGCGCAGTTTAGTGCCATCTCCGGCATAGGTGTACAGTATCCGACGGCCACCGTTATAATCAATCAGGGTAGGCAGGTTCAGGTGGTTGTAATTGATATTGACAATGCCCTTGTTATTGTCTTTCTTCAGGTTGCCATTGGCATCGTACTCATACTCGGGCGTGGTCACACTGTACTTATTGACGACATTATTGATGTTCTTATCGTCAAAATCATGCAGCAGCGATGTGCTTTGCGTATCATCTACCCCTACTAGCTGGTTACCTTTGCCTAACTCATACTTATAGCTGAGCTGGTCCATCAGACCATAGGTATAGGTTGCCCCCACCTTGGAAAGTGAGCCGTTGCGACTTAGGTTCAGGATATTGCCGTTCGCATCGTAGCGCATCCCCCATAAGTCATAGTTGCCGTTGGTGGCATCCAGTTGCTCTCCAGCCCAAGCTGTGCCCTTATACGCCCGGAAGTCGGCTTGCAACAAACGGTTGAGCTTATCATACTGGTAGCCGTAGGTGCGCCGCACGGTATCTATGGCACTCTTCCATTTTACCCCGGCAATATTGCCGTTAAAGTAATTCTGGTTAAAGCCATAGTCGTAGCTGAGCTCCATCCCGAACAAATCACCCGTATCGTTGTTGGTAACGCTGTTATCGCTAGACAAGGAGCTGTTGTTGATACTGGTGAGCCAACCCCGAATGTTATAGCGGTAATCCACCGACTGCATGTACTGAAAACCATCGTTTTTGCTGTGCAGCCCTTTGTCGTGGAGCTGGCCCAGCTCGTTGTAGGTATTCCCCACCAGCAGCACTTCGGCTAGGTTAGGCGGGTTGGTAATCTGGGTGGTATCGGTAACCATTAGCTGGTAGTTTTTCAGCAAGCGGCCGGGCACGTCATAAACCATCCGGTTTTGAATTACGTGCTGGCTGGTACCTTTGGTGTGGGTCAGTAGGGTTTTCTCTACCCGGTTATTAAAGCTTTCGTATTTGGTGGTGAGCCGGTCCTTGGTCTCCCCAAATTCATTGAACGCATTGGAAAGCCGCTGAATCACCCGGTACTCGTCATCGTAGTAGTTCATCGACCATATCCAGTAAGTATAACTTAGTCCGAGCACTTTGGACCATTGGCCAGTAACCTGCCCCACCACCCGCTGGTTGCGCTTACTGGCTTTTACCCCGGCCTCCGGCACAAAGGGTTTGTTCTGCATATACGGGTAATTGTAGTCGTCGTAGTAGGTATAGGTCAGCACATCCGCCTCTAAGACATTGGTGGGGAAAGAGCTGGTTATGGTATAACCCGGACCGGTCGAAGAAGTGGGACGGGTTTCAAACTGCGGAGCCGTTGAATTTTTAGCATCGGTTTGGAGCTGGGCGTGGGTGCGGGTATCGGTGATAACACCAGTGTAAATAGGCCGGTTCAGCGCATCGTACTTGGTAAAGCTCCACTTGTTGCCATTATTGGCCCGCTGGTTGCCGTCTTGGCTCATCACCAGCTGGTCGCGTTGGTTGTAGACCAGGTACACCGGCTCCGCGCCCGGCACTTGTTTGATGATGAGGCGCTGCCGCGCATCGTAGTGATAGCGGAACGCCAAGGCACTAACGGCGGTGGAGAATATCCAATTATTCTGGCTCATCTGCTCCACGGCTTTCGGCGGCAACACATAGCGTAAGTTGCCCAAGTCGTCGTACACGTAATACGTAGATAAATACTGCCCAGCGGCTTTCTCGACTCTCTTAAGCACCACCCGCCCCTCTTTGTCTTTAAATTCCTGGGTTTTCGCATCCTGCTCATCCGTCACCTGATTTACATAAAGCTGGCCGGCGGCATAGGTTCCGGGGGAAATCAAGTTGGTACTCAGGCCCGCCTCAATCTGCCAAATTCGAACGGCATCCGTGGTCGTATTGGTCTGCTCCTGGAACCGTTGCGTGTGGCCGGAAGCCAGGTCCCAGTTTTTCCCGGGCGCGGCCTGCTGGAGCACCCGGTTCAAAGGGGAAGCCTCAAACTGCTTCTCGGCGTAGGCAATGCCCGTCCGGGGCAGTTTGTTACTGTAAGAATCGGTCGTAGTGGTATAAAATCCGTATTGCTCCTGCAAGGCATTGGGCCGGTATTCTCCGGCCGTGGTGCCACTGGCCGCCGCAATCGTATAGGGCAGGTAATCTTTACTTTGTCGCCCGTAGGCATCATAGGCAATAGGTTGCACCAAGTCGCGGGTACCCGGTGATTCCTGCCGGGTAACCGTTTGGATGGGGCGGCCTAGACCATCAAAGTAGGTGGTGCTTCTCTGCACGAAACTAGCCCCCCAGCTCGCCACATTGTTCTCATCAACGGTCCCCAGGTAAGGCGTAAAGGTACGCACATAGTTGATAGGGGCCGTGGTAGTGCCGGCTGCCGGCAAACTGCCACCCATCGTTGGAGCAAGAGAAGTAGTACTGGGCAAATTAACCGGTAGTTTAGTAGATGTTGTATTCTTGATAAGGACTACCTCGTAGCTGGTAAGGGTTAATGCTGTAGCCCAATTGTTGGTGACAATACAACGATAGGTGCCTGCAGTAGCATCTACTGGTGTGTTAATCGTATAAATGCGGGTAGTCGCCCCAGCAATATCAATCCAGTTTCCCGCATTGTACTTCTGCCACTTGTAAGCGTTTCCAGAAGCTTCATCTAGCACCCACATTTGGATAGCTTGCCCATTGGTATAATGGAGGGTATCTTTACCACTTTCTTTATTATTAACCCTAATAGGTTTTTGACTATTATAGAAAAAGGTGTAAGGAGAATCTTGATTAAACCCTGTAAAAAAAGGTCGTATTGAAGAAAACCCTAAATTATTATCATATACCCTAAGATCTACAATTGATATATCAGGGATTTGTATAAGGTTTTGAACAGAAGTAAATTGATTACTATGGAGCCAAATAACTTCAATCTCATTTAGACCATTTAAGACTGGAACATCCCCAGATAACAGTTGATTCATTTCTAGATATAGAAATATCAATGATCCTAAATTTCCTATCTCCTTTGGTATCTTTCCAGTAAGGCTATTTTCTCCTAAATCTAAATAATATAAATCTGTTAAATTCCCAATTGATGGGGGAATAGACCCTGTTAAGTCATTTTCAAATAAATCTAAATAGAACAATCGATTTGGTTGTCCCAATGAGGCTGGGATTGGGCCGCTTAAATTATTATAGCTTAAATCTAGTTCTATCAAATTGGTTGAATTTCCTATTAAGGGAGGAATGGAACCAATTAATTCATTATCGTATAAATATAAATAACCTAAACCATTTAGCTTAGTTATAGAATTAGGTATTGTTCCATAGAGATAGTTCTCATGTAAGAATAAATAATATAATTGCTTTAAATCACCTAATGATGAAGGCAATTCACCATTTAAATTATTATCAGACAAATCTATTTCTGTTACATCTCCGTCAGTTACTCCTATGCCAAACCATGTACTAAAATCGGCACTTGTATTACCATTTAACCAATTAGTTGTATCTGCCCAATTAGGCCCATTTGTATAAGTGTATAAGTCTACTAATGCCTGATATTCTACTGAGTCAGGTACTAAATCAAAAGTATTAAAACTCATTTCCTGAGAGATTCCAGCTTCTTGGATACGAGTTTGTGGCTGTTTCTTTTTATTTGACAAGCCGCGCTGCTTCATAGCGAAACGCAATGAGTCGAATTCCTTATAATAGTTCTGCTTTCGATTTAGGGACTCTTCCCTCGTTTCTTTCTTGCTTTGACTATTTTCTTTAAATGGCTTTCGTAGTAGATATTCTTTTCTAAATTTTTTAACCTCTAGTTCTAAGGAATCATTGGAACTAACATCTAGAGGCTGAGCTATTTTCTGTTGTTGAATCTGTATTGCCGTTGCTTGTAACGTCTTTGGAAGATTGAGTAATGCCAGCAGTATAATAAACCATTTTAACTCTCTTCTATAATAGAATATAGATTTGGGAGCTATTGTCATTATTGATTGAGAAGAAAAGCCATACATGCGAAATGGATAAAGTTGTTTCATCAGCTTTTGATTATTGATTAGCATACTGGTAGGTGTACTTTTTGCGAATGAGGCCATTATGGTCTTTTATCAAAGACAAGCGCCCATAGGCATCATAGGTGTAATAAGTAATCAGGTTATTGGCATCACAGCTAGCAGTCTGCCCCACCAGCGGGTCATAGGTGTAAGTCGTCATTTGCGCCTCCACCGGGTAAAGCCGCAGCTCATCCAGATTGCCTGTACCCGATATGGTAACCGTGCTCACACCCGTAATGCGGTGCTCATACAAGTTCCAGCCGTTGATGGTCCGGATTTTAACCGCAGAGCCGGCAATGGTACCGGCAATACTCAGGGCAGCGGCATTCTGGCTCCAGTAGGAAATGATATAAGTCTTACTGGCGGTTAGGCCTGTTTTGGAAATAGCCCCGTTGCCTAAGGCATAGTACCTTTTACCGGTGGGAGCCACACCATTGGTTCTTAGCGTCGAATTGATGGTCCAATTACCCGTTTCATCGGCTTCAAAGGAGGTATAAGCAATATCCGCCTGAGCGGCATTTTTCACTTCGGCTATGGGATAGGTCTTGTTATAGCCCCACAGGTAAGACATATCCGCATCCTTTTCTTTGGCTACTGTTAACACATTGCCGCTATTTATGTCATATGCTTTATAGCGCAGCCGGGGTTCGTAAGCATTGGTGCCTTGGCGGGTGCTCACTATTTCGGGCGCGATGATATTATTACCCCAATCTTTATAAATTGTCTTGACACTCTCCAAGGACATAGTATTCTTGTTTTCATGCTGCTCTACCACGTAATTGAGCATGTTGCGGGTGATCATAGCAGCGTGGGGTGTTTCTGTTGCTATATCGAAAGGATATTTGTTTTGGGTAATCAGGCTTTGATTATCCGAACTTTCGGTTTTAATCTCACTTACTAATTGCTTGGCATTGTAAGTGTAATAAGTATTTTTAGCAATAGCCTGACCAGTCTCGGTAGAATCCAGCTCAGTGGTAGAAATAAGATTTTTGGCACCGATTTCGATTACATAGCTTCGGTAAGCATATACTTGTGTCCTTTGACTCGAATAAACGCTGGCCCATAAGTCAATGTATCGATTAGCTTGGTCAATTACTTTGTCCTGGGGAAAAATGTGCGTCCTTTCCACGTGTAAACCCGTTACTTGCTCTGCTGGAATATTAGCATAGAAATTTGAAATCCGTTTCCGTAAGCTATAGGGCTTGGGACCGGTAACTTTTGCGTAGATTGATTTTTCTCTTAATACATTTTCTTCCCACAGCCGATTCATATAAATATGATACCGCGGCATTGAAATACCGGAAGCATATAATAAAGTACCTGGTGTTTGGTGAAAGAAGTCGTATTTATATACCGTCTTGCCGATATTGCTCGTTTTGGTACCCTCGTACTCGGTCACTTTATTATAAATAACCGGTTTTTCCGCTAAATAACTGAGAGCAGGAAGAAAACCGGAGTAAAAGGTTCTTTCCCGATACGTTCCACCTCTGTCACAAACGTAGGTTCCTGAGTAACAAGTGGTAAGAACATTAGAAAACATATACTTGGACTCTGAACGCATGTATTCCGGATGGGGCTGCAATTGCATGATGCCCCAGTTTAATCCATTAGGCACATCCGTTTCATATTCATACGTCTTGTAATAAACATTTCCGGCCGCATCGCTCGACTTGGATTGTTCTAAGCGTAAACCACCCCCATTCCGAATTTGCAAGGTTTGGTCATCCTGGTACTTATTTAACCCGTAGGTGAATTCAATGTTGCCCCCAGTGGGATAGGTAATCTTTTTTAGAACCCCACTTTTCATTGCGTCTAAATCCGACTCCCGGTTATAATCCGGGGAGCCAAATGTTTGGTTAGATATATTCCCTTGGGTCACGAAACTGACCGTAATAGGAGCCAGCATCACTTCTTTACCTGAGGCATTGTAGTATCCCCACCAATCACAATGTCGGAAATCAATATAATTTGGTATAGTGGGAACAAACTTCATAGGGTAATATTCAAGCGAATATTTTTCAATGGTTGCCCCAGCATTACTCTTGAAATGAATTTGGTCTAATTTGTTTACGGCATATAAATCACCTGTTAGGCCATTCGCAAAGCCATTTAAAAAGGATTGCGTAAATTCAATGGTTTTAATTACACTATTACTTTTATTGATAATCTGTATGTTTTTGACAATATCATTGTGCAGAGAACTACCGGCCGGCAGACCCGTATGAAAGTTAAATTTTATTTTACCCTCTTTAAACTTAATCTCAGTTAAGCGTTGCAGATTATATCCACTTCCTACATTAGGGGATTGCCTCCATTCAAAGTGGTCATTAGGAAAGGATTCAAAATACATGGCCCAATCATCTATCAAGACATAGCTTTGATTGGCACTGTAGTGTTGTCGGTAAAAAGCGGTGTAAGTGAAAGAGATGGTGTCCTTCTTATCCGCCGAGATAATCTTCCGAATTGTCCAAGAAGAAGTGACACTTTCGGTTCCATTATGGAGAAAATCCTCTCCTGGTATAAATTGGTATATTATTCCCTTATCATCGGTGATATTAATATAATCTAAATGGCTGGCCTCCCATTCCAGTTTATAGGGTTTAACGGGTATAAGGGCCGGGGTCTTAACGCCATTGTTATCTTTAAAGATAAATTTGCCACTGCTGCCATTTAAGGAATAAGAAAAAACATCGTATTCGGAGTCGCGCCAGGTATCGACACCTTGGCCATACTTCTGAGCCTTCTCATAATGTTCTATTCCCACTAGGTACTGAAAATCCGCTTCGGTTTTTGAATCACTTAGCTGTCCTTCTATTTTCAACGGGTTAACAAAGGGGTAGGTGCCCACACTGGCCGATCCTAAATCCGGTGAGCCGTAGACAGTACGGGATATCATCCCGCCCGCATTTAAAGACCACCCCAAAGCAACCGGTCCATTCTGGTCCGAAACTTTTCTCCCGGAGGCATGATAGCTAAGGCTAATAGGAACGGATAAACTGCCTGACTTTACTTCATAAAGTGGTACATTAATGGAAGGTACGCCCGTGGAATAATCAACCGGATAATCTAAAGGCTTAAATAAAGCCGCTGTTTCGGGCGAGGGTGGAATTATTTTAGGGAGTGCTGTTTGAGCCCAGCTTTTACTTACAGTAATACCGGCACATTCAATTATCAATAGGCAAAGCAAGGCCACCC
>NZ_VWSF01000037.1 GCF_008629685.1 Adhaeribacter rhizoryzae
CCATAGAAAAGGAAGGGGATTCTCATGTTAAACAGGTTCTCAAGACCAAATAATACCTTAAATCTTTAACCTTCCTTTCATCTCTTTAAACCAAATATAGGCAACAGGACAAACATAGGATAATACCTGTTATAGGCTTTAAAAGATCGATTGTACATACAGCTACCTATAAGGCTACTTAGCCTGTCTGATATACTGAGGGAAGGAAGGATGCAAGGTAATAAGCATTTAAATAATTGCTCTAAAATCGATATTATTCAATACTAAGTTAGCTTTTGACGCTTTAATCTTAAAATCTATTTGGCCTTTTAAAGAGAAAAGGTTTTATAAAGCCTTTTCGTTGAACAAGGTTTGGATTTGTTTTTTTTCAGCTGCCTGGTTTAGGATGGAGCTTTTTTGTTGTAGGAAGTGATCGATAGAGTATCTACCACTGCCGGTAAACAGTAAGACCAGGTAAACCAGCTAAAAGTGCAAAGACATTTCCTGAACTGAAAAAGGGTCGGTACCATGAATGTATAAGGCTGCTACCGCCATCGTAATGGCTAAGGGGATGGCCGCTAACCTGGTAGCCAGGCCAACCAGGATGAAGAGGGAGCAAACAACCTCTGAAAAGATGGTAAGGGTCAAGAATAATAGAGTGCTCATTCCTAATACAGGCGGGAATGGCGGTGGGTTGTCAGAAAATAGCATCTCCAATTTAGGAAGACCATGAGTCAACATCAAAACGGCTATACCAATTCTTAATAGGAGCAACCCCCAATTTGTGGTTGCTGAAGCATTATTTACTTTTAGTGAGAATTTCATTTATTAAAGTTTAGTCGTACTTATTTCGAAAAGAATCTGGCCGCATCCGCTGTAAGTGAACTGGCAAAAAATACTCTTAATATTGAATACAACTTATTGGAAAGAGGCCGGTTTTTTTATAAAGTAGAATACATATCGAAGAAGCATTTATAAGTGTGGTAACAAGTGGGTAAAAAGAAGTTTTCTGGTTATCTCCATTAAATATTTCCTATCTTAAAAAACGTCCTGATTTTCTCAGATAATTTCAAGTTATTAGAAATACATCCCAGGTAATAAAAAATAGTCAAATTTCCACCTAGACACAGTTTATAGCATCTTATCAGGGGTTTGCCTGATATTGCAATTGTACTAATCCGCTAGGGAAGTGTTTGACCGCAGCTAGCGCCAATTCTTGTTCCGGAAGCCCCTCTTGGAATAGTCTGGTTCCGTTACCAACTAAAACGGGTACGACCGAAATAATCAATTCGTCTAACAGTTTTTCCTTTAACAGCATATTCACTATTTCTGCTCCCCCGTCGCAGAAGATATGCTTTCCTTCCTGGTTTTTAAGTCCAATTACTAAATCTTTAATATCACCCGTGTAAAAAGTAATGTTTCCTTGTGGTGCTTGGATAGTTCTGGTAATCACGTAGGATTCTTTGTCGGCGTGCGGAAACTCATATCCTTGACTCAGTACCCAATCATAAGTTTTTCTACCCACAATGACTGTATCTACCGTGGCAACGAAGTTCTGGTAGCCGTAATCTTCATCTTCCTGTTGGACGTGGTTTAAAAAGCTTAAATCGTCATAGGGTTTCGCAATGTAGCCGTCCAGGGAGCAGGCAATATAAAGGACTAATCTTCTCATAATTTTTACTAGGTTTAATTTTTACAAACCTCGTAAGCAGGAGCAAGAATTAATTGTACAAAATTTACCGGGCGTATTTTCGTTGGTACTCCCCGGGTGTCATTTGTAAGTGAGCTTTAAAAACGCGAATAAAGTGGGATTGGTCATAGAAGCCTAAATCGAGCGCCAATTCTGTTAAACTGGTTTTGGGTTGGGCTTTCA
Organism: Adhaeribacter rhizoryzae; assembly: GCF_008629685.1. Lineage (GTDB taxonomy): Bacteria > Bacteroidota > Bacteroidia > Cytophagales > Hymenobacteraceae > Adhaeribacter > Adhaeribacter rhizoryzae. The sequence continues at coordinate 1,853 of NZ_VWSF01000037.1, forward strand.
AGCGCTCTATAGCTGTAATAATGAGTTTTATTTGAAGATATTTTATAGGTGATATTCCTACGTATTTATGAAACAAACTAATCAAGTTCTTGTGCGAAATCTCCAGCGTAGCGGCTAACAGGTTAATTTTGGTATTTTCAACAGCATAATTTTCGAGTACCGCTAAAGCTTGAAGAAAAGAATCATGCGGGCTTAGAAAAGGGATTGTTGGGACAATCTGGTATTCTAGTACTTCCATTACCCTAGTGGGTGATAATCCGCTGGCCGACTGCATGGCGTGAGTTAAGTCGCGTAAATCAAGAAGTGCTAGTTGTGTTATAACTTGGTTAGTTATTTCACTTCCATGAATTCGAAAGGCTGGATAAAGTGCCCAGGGTTTAAAAATGATGCCCGCCGTAAAATGTTTACCAGAGGCTTTCACCGGAACACTCGTCAGACGATTACCAATAATGGCAGCTGCAGGAGAATGGGGTTGAAAGTGGTGTTGCCCCAACTGGAAGTTTTCTCCAAAGTTGAAAAATAGTTCGGGACCTAAAAACGGTTCAGCCATACCTTCATAAGAAAAGCTATCTGCATGATTGACGTACATTACTTCAATGAATTCACCCAAGTAACCTGCCGGCTTTAATGTTAATGTTTCCATTTTACTTGTTATAACAACAAAAGTATCGAATAAGAGGGTTCAGAGCTATATGGCAGGCTGAATTGTAAGTAGCGTTTGATTGGCTAATGGCTGTATAATTGTAATTAGCGGAACGAATATACGGTATATGTTAAGCGAGTTAAAAGAAGAAAATGGCTTAACTAGCAAACATTCAAAAGGGCTTGGAAAATCGTTTTAAAATTTGATTTGACCTGAAAAGAACTTACGTAAAATTACTTTTACTTATGGGTAACAAGCCTTATTATACATACACCTACTTATAAGCCTTACGGCCGCGTGTAGGAGGAGCCAGCAGCTAAGCTTAAATTATAAAAGCATTTTTGTTCAATTCCTGGGCGATCCCTCGCCAAGTAGGTGTAGAAAAAATGAGCTATATCTGACTTAAATGGAAGCCTCCTCACAATAAATGCACCCTTTTACTTATTACATTCAAAAAACCAGCTATTGCTAGCCTGGCTTTCTTTGTTATGGTTACTAATTAGGGACTTCCTTTTACAGAATGGCTAAGTCCAGGTTAAGGGCTGGTTTTTGGATAAGGGCCAATTTCTGGTAATCTGTCATGAATATGGCGGCTGTTTTTAGTTCAAATCTGCGGTAATACCGGTGATTAAGAAGTAATAATAACTGAGCACAACTCAAACCTGCTAAATGTCAGCTGCGACTAAAAAAAGTCTCGCGTAAAACGGTTCAATTACAGAAGTATTTGGATTTAGTTTACAGAAGGGAAAAGAAAGTTGCCAATAACCTCTCATATGGATAAAAACAGGGCCTTTTTCTATATTACTACTTATGAGGAAGAATAATGGTATTACCACTCAGCATTGTCCAACCAGGTCCATAATCTGTTGTTTCGCTTTCCTTGATTCCGGAAAGTTTAAAAGCATCCAAACATGAACCATATCTGCGTATTCATAATAGTTGATAGCAATATTCTTGGCAACTGCCATTTTTTTTAACTTTCTGGCATCGGCCAATAAAACATCTTTTGTACCAATAAATAGGGATATTTTACCGAGCCCCTCTAAAGGTCCGTTAATGGGACTTACTAAATAGTTATCCAGACTGGTGCTGCCAGCATAAACTTTACCCACTTTTTGAAGGCTTTCCACCTCTAAAAAAGAATCTTCAATATGGCTGATGTCCGGGTTGGTTAACGAAATATCGAGCCAGGGCGAAAGTAAAATTATCTGACTGGGTTGGTTTACCTGGTCTGCTTTCATTTTTTGTGCCAACGCTAATCCCAAACCACCCCCGGCCGAATCGCCCATCAGAATAAAATCGGCGTGGTTTACTTTTAAAACCAGTTCCTGGTAAAGGGCTTCCACCATCGCAAAAGTTTCTACATAAGTATAAGCAGGCGCCAACGGATAGTCAGGAGCCGTAATCGTACAGTTTAATTTTTTTACAAGTAAGGCTAAAAAATCCCAATGCGGTTTTTTAAAGTTTTGGACGTAAGCGCCGCCGTGTAAATACAAAATATGCTTTCCGGTGCTCTGGTGTTTGGGGCTAAGGGTAAATACATTTCTGCCATTTACCTGGTATTTATCAACCAAACAGGCCTGCCTGATATTTAAAGGTGGTTCCGGGGAGTCAAAAAAGTTAAACTTGTTTGTTGCTAATTGAAACCGGAGAAAACGTTTTTTCCTAACCAGTTTCAGGAAAAGATTAAACAACTCACTTTCGAAACTGGCCAAATTATTTTAATTAAATGGAGGATGATTTATTAAAGTTAAACTATACCCCTGGTTATATCCGTAGATTTAAGTATACGGTAATTATTTCATTTCCAATACATAAACTGTTGTTATTCACGCCGGCTAATTATTTACCTTAAAAATAGAGCTTACAAAAATGGAGTTTAACCGCTATTCTTTTGAAAGGACAGAGCAGACCGTCTTTAAGCAGCAATCTCCGCCTGGTGATTTCTGGTTGCGACTGGATAATGCGGCTAAAATATATCCGGCAGTTAAAAACCGGGAGCTAACCTCTGTTTTCAGAATTTCGGTTGAACTAAAAGAGAGGGTAAAAGCAAAACCGTTTTTAGAAGCTATCATGGCAATTGAAAACAGGTTTCCATATTTTAAAGTAAAACTTAAACCGGGTTTTTTCTGGTATTATCTGGAATTTGAAAATTTAACTACGCAGGTAAAAGCCGAAGGAGATGTACCTTGCCGGGCCTTCAATAAGAATGAATTAATGTACCGGGTGCTGGCTAAAGATAATCGCATTAGTGTTGAATTCTCCCATATATTAACTGATGGCACCGGGGCATTTGAATTTTTGAAATCACTGCTCTTAACTTATTTCGAAAAATGTTGTATTCCGCTTCCCGAGGAACTTGCTTTCCACCGGGGCAGTGAACCAGCGGCCCAAGAAGAGTATGAAGATGCCTTTAACCGGTACTTTGAAAAAAGTAAATCACCCTATATAAAAGTGCCCAAGGCCTTTCAGGTAAATTTTCCTTTAAAGCCAAGACCCCGCTTTAGTGTTTTAATTGCCATTATCCCGCTAGACCAGATAGCCGCAAAAGCCAAAGCTTATCAGGTAAGTATTACCGAATACCTAGTTGCGGTATACTTGTACGCATTACAAGCTATCTACAATGGTCTTACGCCTTTAGCTAAGCGCAGAAGCTACAAAATGGTAAGGATAGAAGTTCCGATAAATTTGCGGAAGATGTATTTGACCAAGACTATGCGAAACTTTACGTTGTATGTGATGCCCGAAATGGATTTGAGACTAGGTCATTATACGTTTGAAGAGATTATAAAAACTGTTTACCACCAAATGCAACTGGAAACAGATAAAAAACTGATTAATAAAATGATTTCCCGAAATGTTTCCGGCGAAAAGAATCCTTTTATCAGAGGGGTACCGCTCTTCCTCAAATCAATCATTCTTTCCCGATTATTGTCGCTTGGCACCAGCGCCTATAGTGGCGTGATTACGAACCTGGGGAAAGTGAACTTAACACCGGAAATGAATAAACTTATCGACCGCTTTGTTTTTATACCACCACCACCCAATAAGATTTTAAAAGTAAATTGTGGCGTAGTTGGTTTCGATAATAAATTGGTAATGAGCTTTGGTAATATCACTACTTCTAAGGAGCTGGAGCAACACTTCTTTTCCTTTTTAACCCAACAGGGTATTCCGGTAAAAATAGAAAATTACTAAAATGCCATCACCTATAATTTGTGACCAATGTGGCGTGGAACTTGAATCGGAAATGTTAGTTTGTCCGCTTTGCAATAATCCGGTTTCCACCAACTTAACTAAGCAGAATAGTGAAGTAGAGGTAAGTTCAATGCCTTTACCTTTTGGTAGCAAAAAAATGAATCAACCCCAGAAAAAAATTACCTGGGAAGTGGTTTCTATTGTTTTGTGTTGTGCTATTATTGCCACCAGCACCATAAACTTAATTATAAATAACAAAATTTCCTGGGCCGAATATCCCGTAGCCATTTGCCTCATTATCTTTTCTTATATATCGGTTTTTGCTTTCCTGGCGCAAAGAACTATTATTCAGGTATTAGTAAGCTTTTTAGTAGCAGCAGCCGCTTTATTCTTGCTCGATTTACTAACCAATGGGTTAAACTGGGCGCCTGCCTTAGCCATTCCTATATTATTAGCCTTCAATCTAATTCTCATAGGCTTACTTGTAGTATTTCGCTCCTCCAGCGAAAAAGGCGTTAACCTGATAGGATATAGCTTTTTGGGCGCAGCACTCCTATGCATTTGTATTGAAGTTTTTTTGGACTTTTATTTAAACAAACCTTTTCGCCTCTGGTGGAGTGTAATCGTAGGTTTATCGGTACTACCCGTTTCTTTAGTGTTACTGCTGATGCATTACCGGTACAAGAGAGGTAGAGACTTGGGAAAAACCTTTCATATTTAATTTTAGAAGTAGCTTTTTGTAATTACTCCGGATTAATACGGGATTTAATGAATTTATTACTAGGTATTTATACATATTAGCGGTAACTTCATACCTAGTCATAAGCAGCCGATTTCTTTTTTCTGAAATTATTCTACTAGCCTGCTCTCCTCTTACTAAATGGCTGTGACTTAACCTTGGTAAAAATGAAAATAGCTTATATCTCCACTTATCTACCCCGAGAATGCGGTATTGCCACTTTTAATAGTAATGTTATTAAGGCCATATTAACCAACCTTAAACTTCAGCGACAAACCTGGCAAACAAGTGGTTTTGGCGTGGCCATGAATGATTCAGAAAACATGGCTGAATACGATTATCCGGAGGAAGTCAAGTTTGTAATCCGGCAGGAGCATCAGAAGGATTATATTTTAGCCGCCAACTATATTAACACCAGCGATGCGGATGTTTGTTTACTCCAGCATGAGTTTGGTATTTTTGGTGGGGAAAGCGGCATATATATTTTGCCTTTACTCCACCGCCTGGAAAAGCCGCTGATTACCGTGCTGCACACTATTTTAAAGGAACCCTCTTATACGCAGAAAATCATAATTCAGCAGATTGCCCAGCAGTCGGCCAAATTATTGGTAATGAGCCGGCGGGGAATTGAATTTCTGACGAGTATATACGGCATACCGCTGGAGAAAATACAATTTGTAGAACACGGAGCACCGGACCTGGAGGCTCCCCACGAAAATCCATTACACAGCGTTTTACCTTTCCGGAACCGGCAGGTGCTTTTTACTTTCGGATTATTGAGCCGGAACAAGGGACTGGAAACCGTAATCCGGGCTTTGCCGGCCATTGTGGCCCAGCACCCAGAGGTTACGTACGTGGTGTTGGGTAATACGCACCCCGGCGTTTTGCGAAGTTCGGGAGAAGAGTACCGGGAACAATTGAAATTATTAGCCATCAACCTAAAAGTTGACAAGCACCTGGTTTTTATCAATAAGTTTGTTTCGGAAGCGGAACTAATTAATTACCTGACGGCTGCAGCCATTTACATTACGCCTTATCTTAACGAAGCCCAGATTACCAGTGGCACCTTGTCTTACGCGATTGGCGCCGGCGCAGCGGTGGTCTCCACTCCTTACTGGCATGCCCTGGAATTATTGGCCGATAACCGGGGGCGGTTGTTCGGGTTTAAAGATTCAGAAGCTTTGGCCGAAATTGTAAATGAGCTATTAGAAAATCCGGCAGAATTAAAAGCCTTGCAACATAATGCCTACCAATACGGCTTGCAATTGCGCTGGCCCCAAATTGGCGCGGAGTATATCCAGGCGGTAGAGGATGCCCTTTCTAAACCAGAAGTCCCCGAGCCAAAACTTCGCCTGATTGTAGACCCCGAAATAATTCCAACCTTCAGTTTAACCCACGTACGGCGGCTTACTGACGATACCGGCATTGTACAACACGCCAAATACGGTATTCCCAACCTGAAGGAAGGTTATTGCCTCGACGATAATGCCCGGGCCTTAATTATGGCCCTAATGGCCTATCAGCAGAATAAAAGTCAGGAGGCCCTTGCCTTGTTGCCAATTTATCTCAGCTACATTCATTACATGCAACGGGAAGACGGCAATTTTCGGAATTTCCTCAGTTTTACCCGCCAGTACCTGGACGAAATTGGTTCGGAAGATTCATTTGGCCGGACGGTGTGGGCCTTGGGCTATCTGATAAGTTGTGCCCCAAACAATTCTTACCGGGAATTTGCCGGCGAATTATTTTCTCGCTCGGTTGTTCACTTTCAGGACCTGCACCATTTAAGGGGGATCGGGAATACAATTATTGGGGTGGCTTACTATTTAAAAACCCACCCGGATGACGAGGGCATCATGCGGGAACTGGTTAAATTAACCGCGAATTTAATGCGGGCCTATGAACATCATCGGGGAGATAGCTGGCATTGGTTTGAAGAAAAGCTTACGTACGATAACGCCATTTTACCTTTGGCACTGCTGCACTCCTGCGAAATTACCGGCGATGAACAAGTAAAGCGGGTGGCCCAGGAGTCTTTAACTTTTCTGGATAAGTTGAGCTTTAAAAACGGGTTTCTAAGTCCGGTTGGTAATCAGGGTTGGTTTAGCCAAGGGGATGAAATGCCCTTGTTTGATCAGCAGGCAATCGAAACGATGGCCATGGTTTTAATGTACTTGCAAGCCTATCAAAACACGCATGAACCGGAATTTATTCAGAAAATGTTTATAAGTTACCAATGGTTTTTAGGTGAAAATATTCTGCGGGTACCTTTATACGACCAGGAAACTAAAGGGTGCTGCGATGGGCTGCAACAAACCGCCATTAACCGGAACCAAGGGGCAGAGAGTACGCTGGCATATTTAATTTCCCATTTAACGGTGCTAAAAGCCCTGGAACTTGAATACCAGTATGATTTGGCTCAACAGGAATTAGTACCGACCTTATGAGGGTAGCGGTACTGGCTCCCGTAGCCTGGCGAACGCCGCCCCAACACTACGGTCCTTGGGAGCAAGTAGCCTCTAATGTAGCCGAAGGATTAGTAGCCGCCGGTATAGATGTTACCCTGTTTGCTACTGCTGATTCTATTACCGGGGGAAAATTGGATGCTGTTGTTCAAAAGGGCTATGCCGAAGACAGGGAACAGGACGCCAAGGTAGTGGAGTGTCTGCATATTAGTAACCTGATGGAAAAAGCCGGGCAGTTTGATATTATTCATAATCATTTTGATTTTTTGCCGCTTACTTATTCCAAATTAATTCCGATACCTATGGTGACGACAATCCACGGATTCTCGTCACCCAGGATTTTACCCGTGTATCAGAAGTATGCCGGCCACGCGCATTATGTATCCATCAGTAATGCCGACCGCAGCCCCAAACTGCCCTATGTAGCTACGGTGTACAACGGGTTGCGCGTGCAGGATTTTACTTTTAACGAGCAACCGGAAAATTATTTGTTGTTTATGGGCCGCATCCACCCGGATAAAGGCACCGCGGAGGCCATTCAGATTGCCATTAAAAGCCAAAAAAAGTTAATTATTGCGGGGATTATTCAGGATGAAAATTATTTTGCCGAAAAAGTTAAGCCTTTTTTAAATGATGATATCCAATTTATTGGTTCGGTTGGTCCGGAAAAGCGGAATCAATTATTGGGTAACGCAGTGGCGCTGTTGCACCCCATCCATTTTAACGAACCTTTTGGCTTGAGTGTGGCCGAAGCCATGCTGTGCGGAACGCCCGTTATAGCTTTTAGCAAAGGTGCAATGCCGGAACTAATTAAACCTGACCAGACTGGTTTTTTAGTAGACAACGTAAACCAGGCCGTGGAAGCCGTCCACCAACTCAACCAGATAAACCGTGCCTCCTGCCGGGAATGGGCCATGTCCAATTTTTCGCAGGAAAAAATGACGAGCGATTATTTAGCGGTTTACAAGCAAATATTAAACCGCTGCTGATTTATCCAGGAGTTTATGCAGCAAAGCTGCAACGTCCACGGTCGCAAAAGACGAACTATAGTCGGATAAACCATAAGGGATTACCAATTTGCCGTTGTGAATAATAGAGCCGCAGGAATACAGCACATTAGGTACATAGCCTTCTCTTTCTTCTTTATTCGGAATCAGCAGCGGCTCGCTTAAATGCCCGATTTCTACGGCGGGATCATCCAGGCTTAACAGGCTTGATCCCAGGCAATAGCGGCGCATAGGACCTACCCCGTGGGTAATCACCAGCCAGCCGTGTTCGGTTTCAATGGGTGAACCACAATTACCAATCTGCGTAAATTCCCAGGGGGTTTTAGGCTCTTGTATCCGGACCGGATTTTCCCAAACATTAATGTTATCCGAAAACATAATATAATTGCTCCAGCCATCAATCCGGGCCATCATCGCAAACTTGCCGTTAATCTTGCGCGGAAATAATGCCAGGTTTTTATTATGAGCCCCGGCACCATAGAGGGGCATTACCCTGAAATTATAAAAATCACGGGTTTTAATTAACTTTGGCATAATAGCCGAACCATCGTAAGCCGTATAGGTTGCATAGTAAGCGAGCTTGCCGTCTTCTTCGGTAAACCTTACAAAACGGGCATCTTCAATACCTTTCCGTTCAAATTCAGAGATGGGAAATAAAACCCTGTCCGATATATCAGTATCTAAGGAAAAAGCCAAATCGTAATGGGCATCAGCCAACCAGAGCACTTTTTCGTATTCCCGCTTTAAGGCAATATCAGGCTGTAATTCCTGGGCATCCATCACCAATTTCCGGAGTACAGAAAAATCAAAATTCTCGCCCAGTTCTCTTTCTACGCTTTTTAATATTTGCGGATTAATCTGGGTAGCAAAGGCACTTTTAAAAAATACTTTCTTGTCATAAACGGCACTGCGCACAATCTCGGCTTCGTCGATGTAATTACCCACTGGCAGTACAACCAGGTTGGCACCTTTATCTAATAAAGCCCGGCGAAAAACAATCGAGGAAATGTGGCCTTCCCCAACTGCCCGGAAACTAATAATAATTCGTTTTTCTCCCACTTCTAATTCAGACTGATCTGGGTCTTCGACAATAGAGGGATTAAAGAAGGCCGCTGATTCAATGGAATATTCATGCGTGAAGTAAGAACCTAATAATAATTTCTGGTAAGGTTGTAAATTTTCAAAGTCAAAGCCTAATTCCGGAAACAAGAATTGCAGTTTATCGCAATGACGATTTAATACTTTGGTAATGTTCCGGTGTCTTTTGGAGTATTCTTGTAAAATGGGCGATATAATACTGAATACTTCTTCCGGAGCCAGGCGCATGACCCGGCCTATAACCTGGCGGGCTCTTTCATCACCATTAAAAAAGAAACGGGCAATTACCCGTTTCATATCTGGATACACTTTTACAGGTTTTCTCTCAATGGAAAGTCTCATAATATTTAATTAAAACGCATAATAGACAATTCCACGGCCATGGCATAACCACATGGTTTAAATAGACCACGTGTTAATTTCCTGTACCTGTTTCTGCTACTTCTATTAAAGGTAACCCTATTTTAGTTTGTTAGGCTTTATTATTTACAGATTAATTAGGAACTGGAATATAGATGAGACGCAATTGCATTATTAGGTGTTAATAAACACCTGTAATAAATCAGACGACCTAATTGGCTGTTTATGTGTGAAATGGGCTCAGGAAAGCCGCTCTTTCTGGCACCGTCAGATAAGTTTAGCTTAAGCGGCATTAGCCACTTATTTACTAAAGGAAAAGAAAGCTAATGGTTGCATGTAAGAACGGCCTTCTTATAAAGATTGTATGCTTTTACAATAGGAAACTACATGTATAAAAATATTAATTTTTTATTGTAAATTATTTGGAACGTATATACCCCTAACTATGTAGTAGGTATATAATAAAGAACACAATATGAATAACGGAAAAGTAAAATTCTTTAATGACCTGAAAGTGTTTGGGTTTATTAAAGATACCAATTCAGACCATGATTACTTTGTCCATGTATCTGGTTTAATAGATGGCATCAGAGATAATGACGAAGTAACCTTTGACTTACTGGAAGTAAAAAAAGGACTAAGTGCAATAAACGTAAAACTTGCTAAGGCATAACCTTTAAATATTTGGTTAAAGCCACTAAATTTTTTTGTCCTATGCAAGGAGAGAATTCTTTACCCAATGCAAATTTCAAATGTAATTTTTCTTAATATCAAATTAGATGAACAGAAAATATTTAGTTGATAGTACTACGCATGAGTACCTCTGTGTAGCTTTGAAAGATGGAAAAGGTTGGGTTGAGAATAACCAGAAATCCTTAAAAAGCTTTATGAGCTCCCGACCCGATAGGAACAAAGCGGGCTTCGAACTGCTTTCCGGGGAATTCAATGATAATGCTTTCTTCGAAAAGTGGATACGTAATGGTACTAATTTCCTGTTCCAGTACTAGCCAAAAACACAAAGCTTCAAAATCATAAAACCGGCTGCCAAATTTCTCAATCGCAACTGCCCTTATACTCCCTTATTACTGTTTTATTTTTCGGAGTTTTTCCATCGATAAAATTTTTATCGTGCTGCCTTCCTTCTGAATCAACTTTTCACCTTTAAAGTCGGCTAGCGTGCGGCTAATTGTTTCATTGGCAGTACCCACCATCGAGGCCAGGTCTTCCCGGGAGACTTTTATTTCGCAGGTTTCGGTGGGAACACCATGATATTTCTCTGCCAGGTTAATTAAGGCATCGGCCACTCTTTTACGAACCGAATTGTAAGCTAATTTAAGTAGTTGTTCCTGCTTCTCCTGAATATTGCCCGATAATAATTGAATGAATTTATTCGCAATTCCCGCATCTTTAAACAAAAGGGTATTGAACTCATTTTTGGGAATAAGATAAAGTTCTGCGGCATCTAACGCCTCCGCATTTTCAGCGTAAGGCGTATTTAAAAGTACCGATTCGTAGCCTAAAAAATCACCGGGGGTAAATATTCCTGATATAATTTCCCGGCCATCCTGATAAGTCATATAGGTGCGTACCTGACCGCTTTTGACCAGGTAAACCGTAACGGCGTGGTCACCTTCTAAGTAAATATTTTGCTTCTTTTTGTAAGGATGCAACCGGCTGTTACCCGAAAGTTCGTTTAATAGTTTTGCCGACTTAGCCTCATTGCGTAAACCCTCGAAAGATGTTGCATTGCCGACGTTGTGGATGGCCCGACCACGCTTTTGCAAGCGGGTTTCAATGGCGTTTAACAATTCCAAATCATTAAATGGCTTGGTAATGTAATCATCAGCCCCCATTTCCATGCCTTTACGCATATCGGCCCTATCTGATTTGGCTGTTAAAAAAATAAAAGGAATATCTACGGTACTTTCGTTTTTTCGAAGCAAATACAAAACACTATACCCATCCATTTCGGGCATCATAATATCACACAAAATAATATCGGGAGGGTTGGCTTGCGCCAGTTCAACTCCTTTTTTACCATTTTCTGCTGTATATACCGTAAAATCGGCCATCGCCAGAATTTCAGAGGTGCTTTCTCTAATATCCTGATTGTCTTCTATAAGCAGCACCGTCTTTTTAGCTAAACTCATAACTTCTTAAAAATTAAAGAAACAGAAGTTCCTTCATGTAGGGCGCTGTGGCAGACTACTTTGCCTCCCATTAATTCTATGTAGCGTTTAACAATATTTAAGCCCAGGCCGGTACCAGGAATATTGCCTGTATTATGCGCCCGGAAAAAAGGCTCGAACAGGTTTTTCTGTTCTTCTGCCGGGATGCCGATACCATTATCCTTTACGGTTATGCAAACTTCGCCCGCGTCAATTTCGGTATTAAACTCGATGAACGTGTTTTCGCCGGAGTATTTAATGGCATTGGAAACCAGGTTAATAGCTGCATTTTTTAATAGGTTCAGATCCAAGTATACCTGACTAATAGAACCGGTGTGCTGATAGACAATAGTTTGGTTTTCTTTAGAAATCAATTGCATTTCTTCGATAAGGTCCTCCGAAAATTTTACCAGATCGAATTGTTGTAATATCATTTGGGTTTTTCCTGCTTCCAGTTTCTCCAGCGATAAAAAATCATTCAGAATTCCGGTTAGGTGGGCAACTGAATTTTTTATTTTACCCGTGTGCTTGTGAATATTTTCCGTGTCTTTTTTCTGCAAGTATTTATCTATTAATAAAGCGGAAAGCTGAATGGAGCTTAGCGGCGTTCTGAATTCGTGCGAGGCCATGGAAACAAACCGGGTTTTAAGCAGGTTTAATTCTTGTTGTTGTTCCATTGCCCGACTGGCTTCATCTCTGGCTTTTTCCAGTTCCGTAATTAAATGCTCTAAGTTCTGCGTACGGTCTTTTATTTTTCCTTCCAGTTCTTCGGTATATTTCTTTAATTTTTCTTCGGCTGCTTTTTCTTTGGAAAGGTCATGAATAAAACCGGTGTAAATTATCCGGTTTTCATATTCCACTTCGCTTACGGCCAATCGAAAGGGGAAAGTAGTACCATCCTTTCTTAAGCCTAAAACTTCCCGGCCAATTCCAATTATTCTATTTTCACCGGTATCCTGATGCCGGTGCAGGTAACCATCATGCGCACCTCGGTCGGGTTCCGGCATCAGGGTACATATATTTTTGCCTTTCATTTCTTCTTCTTCATAGCCAAAGAGTTTCAGGGCCGCCGGATTCATGTTTTCAATCAATCCCCGATAGTCTATGATAATAATGCCGTCGATGGCAGTATTAAAAATAGCATGTAAAAGTTTTAAACTATCCATGTAAAAAGGAAGAAACCATGAAGAACTTGTTTTGAAAATTTACAGATTTAGTTAGAATGTAGATGGGCTATGATAGCATAGGTCTACTACAGGAAACAGTTTCTGTTAAGAAACCACTAATCGCTCCGATTAGCTAAGCGTGCTTTTTGGTATATATCTGTAATATACCAAAAAAACAGATAGGATTAAGATTTATCTGCAAAGAGTTTCTTTTGAATGTTTATCTATTTTTCCTAAGATTTCCTCGCTGCCTGTTAAAACAGGAACCCAAGTGCCCGATTGTGTCCAAAGTCACTTTTTGCCATCCTCTACATCATTCTCTGGCTAATGGGGTCACCATACCTTTGACCTATTATTAATCCAATATTTAAAGCTGAAGTAAATGAGAACGACAATCACCTATGCAGACTTTAAAAATGACTTTTTTAGAGCCTTGTTTATTCTATTAGCCATATTTGGTATAATGGCGATTACCATTTTATCCGTAAGAGGTCAAACACCTTACAAATTGATGACCGGTTCGCTGATTAAAGTTTCCGGTACTTCCAACGTGCACGATTGGAATATGGAAGCCAGCAACGTAACCTGCGAAGCGAATTTCAAAATGAAAAACGGGCAATTGCAGGATCTTAATTCCCTTCATTTTACGCTGCCGGTAAACAACCTTAAAAGCAAAGATAAACTTATGGATACCAGAACCTATAAAGCTTTGAAAGCAAAAGAGTACCCTGAAATTTCTTTTAAATTAACAAAAGCTTCTGTTGTTACCCAGCAAAAAATAATTAATGCTACCGGAAACCTGACCATTGCCGGAGTCACCAACAGCGTAAATCTGCAAACGAGTTACGTAGTAAATGCGGATGAAAGCATCACTTGCCAAGGAACCAAATCTATTAAAATGAGCGATTTCAAAATGAAAGCTCCTAGCTATATGATGGGCGCTCTTAAAACGGGTAATAATGTAACCATTGACATTTTCTTAAAACTCAAAAAAACCGAACTGCTTACCACTAAGAAATAAAAATTAATAAGAACTACTATAATGAATATATATATACGAATATTATTTCTAGCTTTTGCTCTAATATTTTTGAGCTTGAATTCTGAACAGGTGCTGGCCCAAAACAAGGTTGACAATTTGCGGCCTTATGACCAAAATGGCATAAATGTATTTGAGGCTCCTAAAGATACTACCACCGATTTTGATGGTATAAAAGTGAAATTTGGGGCTGGCTTTACGCAATCATTCCAAGGTTTAAAGCACAAAAATAAGGAAGGTGGTTTAAGCAAAATAACACCGGGGTTTAATACTGCTAATGCTAATTTATTTATGGATGTGCAGTTAGCGGATGGTATTCGGCTAAATCTAACCAGTTACTTGTCTTCGCGCCATCACAACGAAACCTGGGTGAAAGGTGGTTACATTCAGTTCGATAAGCTGCCCTTTAAAGGCCAGATGTGGGATGATATTATGAAGTTAACTACTATCAGGATAGGCCACATGGAAATTAATTATGGCGACCAGCATTTCCGGCGCTCAGACGGCGGACACACTATTTACAATCCATTTGTAGAAAACTATATTATGGATGCCTTTACCACCGAAATAGGCGGTGAAGTATTGGTCCGGAAACATGGTTTATTCGGCTTAGTTGGCGTGTCTAATGGCATGATTAAAGGCAATATTGACAGCCTGGTAGCCACCGCGCAAGATGATAATATTCATAAATCCCCGGCCATCTATTTTAAAGCCGGCTTCGATAAACAGTTAACCGAGCTGGTACGGGTACGGGTAGCTGCTTCTTATTACACCGATAAGAGTTCCGGCGGGCAAACGCTTTATGGCGGCGACCGCACCGGCTCTAACTACTTTATGGCGATGGAGAAATCAGGCGGTACTTATGCCGCCAATGCCTTTTCGGGTAGATTAAATCCTGGCTTTACTAAAAAAGTAGATGCCTTCCAGCTAAATGGTTTTGTAAAAGCCCAAGGTTTAGAATTATTCGGCACTTATGAAATTGCGCAAGGCAGAACCAAAAACGAAACCACCGATAGAAAGGCCAGACAATACGCCATGGATGCAGTATACCGATTTGGAAAAACGGAAAACCTGTTCTTGGGTGTCCGTTATAATGCGGTGAAGGCCCGCTTAGCGGATGTACCGGTTATTGGCACCAACCTGCCTATTAATTACACCAACGCTATAAATGTGGATCGGATAGCTTATGGCGCCGGCTGGTTCCTGACCCGGAATATATTGCTGAAAGGCGAATATGTAAAGCAGCAGTTTAAAAACTTGCCAGTAGCCGATTACCGGAATGGTGGCGAGTTTAGCGGGTACGTGGTGCAGGCGGTGGTAGGCTTTTAAATTAAATGATTACCTAAAAGCAGATTGATAATATTAATCTGCTTTTAGGCTTTTTTAAGCCTCTAAAACATGCTTTTGTCTAAGTCTATATTATTGCTTTTAATTTTACTATCTGGTTTTAATCGCCCAATTAATAAGCCCTATTTTAAGAAATGGGTTATTACTAATGGCAGCTCGCTGCAGGTGAACGGCAGCACTAATATTAATAAGTTTAACTGTGTAATTGCAAATTATTCCAGACCAGATACCTTAACGTTTTATCATGAAGACGAAGCCGAGACTATAAAGTTTACTGGGTTAATGGTATTGGATGTCCAGAATTTTGATTGCCACAATCCAATGATGACTAAAAATTTAAGGAAAACCTTAAAGACTAAAATACATCCAAAACTCTTTATAAAATTTATAAGCTTAAATCGGTATCCTGATGAAAATGATCATGGAAGAGAGGCTATTCATGGTGCTGTTAGTATTCAACTAGCTGGTGTTACCCGGTTCTTTAATATTCATTACAATATTATTTCGGCGGGCACAAATTCTTTAACTATGGTGGGAAACCGGCGACTGAAATTTTCGGCCTTTAACCTGAGTCCTCCTAAAAAAATTGGCAATATGATTCAGGCAAAAGACGAATTAGATATAATATTTCATCTTAATGTGAAAGTTTTAGACTAGCTTATTTAATAAACATATTTCTAATGAATACCTATAAAGCATTTGATAATTTGAAGGCGTTGAGCATTGAATTAGATACGCTAATGGTTGAAAGTGATGCGCATATTGGTGCTATCGATATTTTATGTAATAGGATTTTAAATGAAATAGACCTGATAAAAATTAATAGTACTTCGGAGTATGTTCTCCTAACAAAAAAGCATGCTAAAGCATATATCAAAAAAGCCAAAGTTGAAATTAAAAAATATAACCAAATTGGTTTAAGAAGCAATGGAAATTTCATGGATATTTTAAAACCTGCACAGGTCGGCGTAAAAATTATTTTAAATCTGGACTACTAAAACAACTACAATACTTTTGCCCATTTCTTAGTAAATTTTAATAAACCAGATTTTAAGATTGAATAGGTAAAAATGTGATGAGCATTACTTTTTCGCGTGATTAGGGTTACAGGTTAGAGGTAGGTTTTAGGTTAAATTTGTATAGAATCTAAATGCACTTACTCATGAAAGTTGTAGCCTACAGTATTAAACCTTTTGAAAAAGAATTTCTTGCCAAGGCGAACAAAAAGAAGCATGAAATAACGCTTATAGCAAATCCCCTAGGTTTAGAAACCATTGCTTATGCAGAAGGAAAAGATGCGGTAGTTGTATTTGCCAACGATGATGTTTCGGCGCCGGTAGTAAATAAGCTGGCCGACATGGGAATTAAATATATTGCTACCCGTTCGGCGGGCACCGACCACTTCGATAAAGAAGCAGCTGCTGAAAGAGGAATTAGCCTGGCAAATGTACCGGTTTATTCTTCGCAAGCTATTGCCGAGCATGCGGTGGCGTTGGCCTTATCCCTGAATCGCCATATTATAGAAGCCCATGAACACGGGCAGCAATTTGATTTTAAATTAAACGGACTGATTGGTTTTAACTTTTTTGGCAAAACAGTTGGTTTAATTGGTTTAGGACATATAGGCCAGGCAATAGCCGCCATTTATAATGGTTTTGGGTGCCGGGTAATTGGTTACGATATAGCCATGCCTGATGGCTTAATTGATATTGAGTCGCTTTCCTTAGACGAAGTGCTTCGTCAGTCCGATATTATTTCTCTACATCTCCCATTAACCCCGGCCACCAAATACATTATTAACGCCGCCTCCATTGCTATTATGAAAAATGGGGTAATGCTGATAAATACCTCCCGAGGTGGTTTATTAAACACAATTGATGCTCTTGAAGCTTTAGAACAAGGCAAAATTGGCTATTTGGGCATGGATGTTTATGAGCATGAAAAAGGCTTGTTTTTTGAAGACCACCAGCAAGACTTAAATAAGGATTCATTACTCCAAAAATTAATGACGCACGACAATGTAATAATTACGCCGCACCAGGCCTTTCTTACAAGTGAGGCTTTACAGCAAATGGCAGATGAAACCATTAAAAACCTGGATTTATGGCAAAAGGATCGATTTGTTTTATCCGAAATTATATAGGTGTAATAATATTTCACTAATAATGATAAATGTTAATATACTGCTGAAATATAAATATTAAAATTAATTAAAATACTCAGCATCAAATGCTTAAAATAAATAATGAAAATTTTAAAAATATAATTATTCAACTCAATTTAAATTTAGAAATTATGATAAAATCTTATTCACTCAAAAAAATAGCCAGACTAGGCATAGCCACTCTCCTGCTTCTAACCACCATTCAGGTAAACGCCCAAAGCGATAATCCAGGACCCAAAATTGGCGTAAAAGCGGGGCTAAACTTTTCGCAACTTTATGTAGAGCAGCCAAACGCTGAAGACGAAAAAATTAAGATGGGTTTTCATTTTGGGCTGTTTGGCAAAATTCCCGTAACCGACTTCCTGTCTGTTCAGCCGGAAGTTCTCTACACCAACGTGGGTTCTAAAGTAACTTACGGGGGCTCCGATCTGGAAGATTTTCTGGGTATTGAACCTGGGGAGGTGCGGTTTAACCTAAACTACGTGCAAGTACCCGTTGCCTTAGCCATAAATATTGGTCCGCTAAATGTGCACGCCGGTCCTTACCTGGCTTACCTGGTATCAGCTAATGTTAAGGATTTAGAAAAATCAGAGTTGAGCGGCAGGGATATAAAAGACCTGGAAACAGAAGATTTTAACCGGGTAGATTACGGCTTAATGGGCGGCGTAGGTTTTGATGTACAAAATGTAACGGTTGGTGCCCGCTATAATTATGGCCTGCGCAAAATAGGCAACAGTAGCTTGGCTGGCAACTTAACTGAAAATTCTAAAAACTCGGTCGTTCAGATTTACTTAGGCTTTGGCATTTAACTTACCCTTACCCATAAATCTAAATAATATGACAAGCCTTAACCGAACAATGATTCTGAATACCCTCATTAAACATGAAACGCTCATTATTGGCGATTTAGTTAAAATGGTAAATCCTGGTATCCTTTCCGAAGATAACCATTTGCAATATTTGCTTGATGAGTTAATCCAAAGTGGACATATAGATATGCTGGATGGAATTATCCCCTGTACCTATACCATCACAGATAAAGGAATAAAGGAAGGGAAAAGACTGACTCAGGAGGTACAAGATGCAAATAACCGCCGGCCTTCCTGGCTAAAGAAGGCCTATAATTAGGTGTATGGGCTTATGTAAAAAATAGGCTTTGCTTCTGAATGATTGCTGAACCTTGCTGCCGTTGAGGGAGCAAGGTTTTTTTTCGCTTATTAATAAACTTAATATTTTTTAAACCCAAAGCTTATGAAAAGCACATCTATTTTACTCACTATTCTCCTCATCATAAGCCTGCCCGCTACGGCCCAATATAAAACAGCCATATTTAATTATGAGCGCGCTTATTTCGACGATGGTCAGCCGTTACCAGCCGAAAATAGATTCATTATATCAGGCGAAACCGGTGCCAATATTGATATTGTGGAGTTGAAAATTTACCATTCTGCTAATACGGCTAAAGTTCCCTTGTATCAAAATACCTGGGAGAGACGCGAAACAAGTCCGGTAAATACATTCACGCTGCCGGTAAACCAGCCTTTACGCGGCAACGAAGCATATACTTTCGTTCTGAATTATTATACTAAGATTTCAGTTGAACAGCAGCGACAATTACTGGGTCAGCTGGATGCGGCACTGGGAGCTTATCTCGACCAGTCTTTTCGGGTGGAGCGGTCCAGCATTGACATGCAGCATCCCAGAACCATGCGAACCGACCTGAACGCCATTGCGCAGCAAGGGCTTTCTTTTTACCGGAACCGGATTAATTATTCGTTTGCGGGGTTTTCTGATTTGGTGTACCAAAAGCTGGAGCAACTGGGAGAATTAAAGCTGCGGAAAGCACGCTTTAATATTTTTGCCAAAAACGATGAAAATACCAAATCGGTACAGTTACGCTATGCCCAGGAGCAGATAGCGGCGCTTAAAATGATGGTGAGCAAAGAGGTAGCCCAGTTTGCCGGGGTACAACTATACGCTTTAACCGACAGCAAAAAAGTAAGTGATTATACCACCGAAAAAACTAAAAACGCCCTGGCCATTAACGTAGGATACGGCGGTGTTTATTACGCCGGCACGTTCGATAACTTCTCTTCCGATACAGCCCCGTATGCCGGTATTTCTATTCCATTTGGTAAAGCGCCTTTTGCTTCACCTTTCTGGGCCCGCACTAGTATTTCTACGGGCGTATTTCTGCAAAACATGAAGTTTGGAACGGGTAGGGTGGCCACCGGACCTTTGGTGCAGCGCCCCTTTTTCCTGGCTTTGGGCTACCGGGCCTTGCCTTTTATCCGCCTCAATGCGGGTGCTACAGTGCTGCAAGACAAACAGACCAGTAGTACCAATCCGGATATAAACCTGGACAAGCTATACATCAGACCCTTCGTGGGTTTAAGCATGGAATTAAACTTGTGGCTGAACTTAAACCGGTAATCATGAAATGTTTATTAACAATATTTTTGTGTTTGAGCGGCTTAGTTGCTATGGCGCAACACAACCTGTATAACTGGCAACTAAAAGGTTATACCGGTACCGCTCATTACTATAACCCGGATAAGCGTACCAGAGATTATTTTAAGTTGAATAACCATTTATGGTACCAGCTTGAAATGAGCCGGAATTTAGGTAATAGCTTTGGCCTTGCTGTAAGTGGTTCTTTCGGTAAAATAAGAGGACTGCGGCCGCAAGGCAGTAGTTTTGTAACGGAGGTCCGTATGAATGCGGCGCGGCTTTATTTTTACACCGATAACGGCTGGCTGCTTAAACCTTCGGCCTTTGTTTCGCCGTACTTTTTTAGCGGCTACGGTTTAAGCAATTTTTCCATTAATAGTACTGGGGCTTCTACCGAACAAAAGTATAGGCAGGTACTTCCTTTTGGCATGGGTTTAAAGTTCCGGTTAACCGAAAGGTGGCAGCTCGACCTACAAACCGAAGCGGTTTATAACCTCAAACCCCATTTAAACGCAACAGAAGGCGAACAGAACAAATACAATAATAGCTTTCTGCATACAGGTCTGTCGCTGGCGTATAGTTTTGGATTTAAGCCATCTTCCTTTAAAGCATCCCGGTTTTATACGAGTTTTCAAGACCCGCTGAACCAGGCTAGTTCTGCCCGACTTACGCCAGTGGTTTCGCCGGTAGATAGCCTTGTAAATTCGAGTTCAATTACCCTGCCTGATGCGGAATTAGTTGGGGAACAGCATAAACTGGAGAGCACCGATGAAATTCGTTCCAGAAGAGTTGCAATTCAAACCTCAGACGCCAATTATAGTTCTAATAAAAGCCGGACTATTATCCAACAAAACCCTGTACGGCAAGATATCCCTCGTACAGCAACCGGGGAAAAAATAATAAAAGAGCAGGAAACAAATGAAACGGAGTTCAACACAGGCAGAACACAAGTTGCCTCACCTACGCGGGAAACAATACGAGTAACGGAGCAATCAATAATATCCGAGATGCCTAAAACGATTGCTGATAGCACATTGGAACCAACTTCAAACGTTTACGAAAACGACCGCTTTAGTCAACATACAGTTAAACTGATTGAAAAGGATAGAAAAGAACTGGAAAGAGCCGATAAAGAAAACGAACAACTGGAGTATACCCGTGATTCCTTACATAATTTATCTGTACAAGACACGCTGCAGGTAAAACCGATTAATCCATCAGATTCTGTTTTTAATGCTTTAGACGATAAAACGCTCCGGTATAGGCAACAGCAAGCTACTTTAAACGATAGTATCCGGCAACGGCTGGCATTCTACCAAAATGAATTAACGCGCTTAGAGGCAAGTAAATCTACAAAAGCGGCTGTTAAACCGAATGTAAAGAGCAATTTTGATACAAATGTCTTTTTTAAGGTTAATAGCTATGAAGTGCCGTCCCAGAGTTTCAACGAGCTGCTCTCCCTTGCTGCGCAACTAAAGGCCAATCCAGAAGAAAAACTACAGCTCACCGGCTATGCCGACCAAACCGGTAAACCGCTAGACAACTTTGTATTAAGCCGGAAAAGGGTAGAAAAAGTGGCCGCCTTTTTTCAAGGGCAGGGAATAGCAAAAGAGCGCGTACTGCTGCAGTACTTTGGCGAAGTTAATTCTGAAGAAGCCTTGAATTCACTCAATCGGAAAGTAGTTATAAAAACCATCGATTAAGCTTAATATTGTTTAGGATGGCTTTGGCTTGCTTAAATATTCTCTCAAAAGAAAAGTTAAATGCTATAGCAAAAAATTAATCCCAAAAAGGCCAGCTTAAAAGACTTTAGAAGATATGCGGAAGGAGAGTCCTTTATAATTATTAGAAAATAAAGACCACCATTTCCGGTTGTTTCTGCGGGTTACACGTTAAGCCTAATATACTTATAAATTTCTCAATGTCAGTAAAAAACAAAAAGCAATTCGGTGTGTGGCTAGATTCTAACCATGCCACAATAGTAGGCAGAGAACAGGTTGACAACGGAGACTTTATTATTCTGGCCGAGGCTAAGAATGATGGCCAGGGAAGCAACTCTAACGAAAATACCGGCAACAATGCCGAACAATCGTTGCAGCAAAAGTTTTTTAAAGAAATAACTACGCACCTTCAAAATGCCGAAGAAGTACACGTAACTGGTACAGGTATTTCGCAGGAACAATTTATGCATTTTTTGTCGCAAACGGCCCAGTTTAAAAACACGGTAGCTAACGAAAGTACTTCACTTAAAATGGGGGACGAAAAACTAGTTGAATATTTTGCTCAAAAATTTAATTAAGCCATTAGCTTTTAAAAATGAAGCTGCCTCGAAATAGTTGGGGCAGCTTCTTTAATTATTATCCGCTGTTAGGTAAGCTTCTTTAGATTTTTACTCCGTTTCTATTTTCAAAAAAGTAACCACCCTAGCTTATAAGCTATTCACTTAATTTTTTAATATCATTAGGATTTTCTCAGTCTATTATGCAGAAGCGCGAAGGGAAAAGCTTTAAAATATCTTACAACCATGAAATATAATATAACAATTAACAGTGCAAACACCCTAGAATCCGTACCAGATTATTGGTCCGACAGGGATTATGTAAATTTACTTTTAAAGTTTAACTATCCGGATGCGGAAAGTGCGGCTAAAGATACCCTGGAAGAATTACTTTTAATGGCTATTACCGATTATGAACCCAATGAAGCAGCCGCTATTATTCTGGAATATAAACTCGCTGATAAACTCAACGAGGGGCAATTAAGTCAGATATCCAATGATATGTTGCTGGATAAAATTTCGGAAGAATACCCCGATATAAGTTTGCATGCTCCTTTGTTCCATATCAATCAGCTTTTATATAAAGCCTTTAACGGTAAATTTCCTAACGCCAAAGCCACCCAAATAAACCTTTCCATCAACTCCTTAGACCAGGCGGAAGAACCGGATTTTACAAAAGAAAACATATTACATTTACTGGATAAAGGATTAACAGACAGCAACCTGATTAAGCGGCTTTTTAGCGAACAAATGGCCGGTAGCAAACCTTTTCCGGAAGCAGAAAGTATTTTATGGGAACTAGAGGCAGCTGGCAACAGCGATTACAAAATTTTAACTTCCGATTATTGGTTAAGTAAGTCTGATATTGAAACCGGTGAATTTGAAGGGGAACTCCAAAAAGCTACCAGCTCCGTGGAAATGACTTAAATGAAAATGTAATCTGCTTCGAGGATGACCACAAGAGAATAAATAAGGAACATCCCAAGAATTGGTTTCTAATTTACCGGCCCATAAGCCAAGAAAAACCTATTTATCTCGTATTGTAAATTATATGGAACGCATATACCCTTAACTATGTAGTAAGTATATAATAACAACACCATATGAATAACGGAACCGTAAAATTTTTTAATGACCTGAAAGGGTTTGGGTTTATTAAAGATACCAATTCAGAGCAAGATTACTTTGTACACGCATCTGGCCTCATGCAAGATGTCAGGGAAAATGACCAGGTAACTTTTGACCTGCAAGAAGGCAGAAAAGGATTAAATGCAGTAAACGTTAAACTAGCTTAGTTTAAACATAAAATAATAAAATAAAGCCTTACACCAGTAAGGCTTTTTTATTGTCTGGATAGGATAGTATAAAACCATCCGGTACGGCACGTTAAATATTTTATTTAAATATTTTTAATTAATCGGATGAACAGAAAATACTTAGCCGATACGACCACCCATGAGTACTTTTGCGTAGGGCTGAAAAAAGGACAGGATTGGGTAGATAATAACCAGAAATTTTTAAAAAGCTTTATGGGCTCACGCCCGGATAAGGACAAAGCAGAGTTCCAACTGCTTTCCGGCGAATTTAATGATAATTCTTTCTTCGAGAAGTGGATACGCAACGGTACTAATTTCCTGTTCCAGTACTAACACCTAGTTTTTAAATCCGAAAACACCATTCTGGTTCTATCAAATAAAACTGCCCTTATCTTCCTCTAGAACATTACTTTTTACCAACTTCTTACCTTGCTGATACTGTTATGACTACTAATTTAATTAAAAGCCCCCTACAACTTAAGTACGAGCTGGAGAATGTTAAACAAGAATTAACCTCCTTGCTGAATAACTCGAAGAAGAAAAAACAAGAGTCTTTAAGCAAGATGCTAAATTTTCGGGCCGAAATAAAGGAAATAGATGCCGTCATGGCTGCTCGGGAAGAAAGCTACACCTCCTATTGTGCCCTGGCCCAGCCGCTATTGAACCTTGTTATACCAGCCCCTATTCTCTTTCCAGTTGGATTAGCCGCTTTTATTACTAATATCCACCAACAAATAGAAGATTTAACGGCGGCAGCCGAAACCGAAGCCTGTCGTATCACCCGCCTCAGAGCCGCCCACCAAACCCAATTAGCTTTTATTCAACGGAAATCCAAGGAGATTTACCTTGCCTTAAATGAAGAAAAGAAAAGTGTAGAAGCTTATGCTTCTCTTTTAAAAGCTAAAATGCAGGAATTAGAAGGACAGTTTATTTACCAGACCAATCAGGGCAGTTTAGGTATTGGTTTGTAATTGCGCTATGTTTCTATAATTCAACCCAAAAGGTTATTAGCTCCTTGGGCGCTAACGCAGTTACGGGAGCTTCTTGTTTATCGGTCCGGATTACCTAAATCGGTAAAGTCTATTATCACCAAATACCTTAAAGGTGATAGGGTTCATGAAAGTGTGTAAATGAGAGTTCAGGCGAAAAGTTTGGACCTTTTTTAATAAATTAAATGAAGCCAAGGATACTACCATGATTCGCAAGAAGAGGCTGCTACCGCAATAGGCCCCACTAAAAGTATAATTAGCAACTATGAACGTAGAAACAGGATGTATCAACGAAGATGCTTAATAAGATTGCCGACTTTCTAGGTTCTGAATTTGATAATAATTTTAAATTTAAAGAAGATAAGAAATGAAAGAATATCAAGATGCCGTTTGGAATACGAATGCTATTCCCTTTAAGCTTTTTATACAAGATTATTTAAATGAAGGATGGGGTATATATAAAATGTTCCTAACTGATAATGGGTATAATGACAGGGGGCTAAAACTAGAGGCTTATCGAATTATATTAGTTAAGGGTAATTAAGTGATTAAGTGAATAAAAAATGAGGTTTATTTAATTGTAAAGAAAGCTGGTAGTTTTACTTTACTAACCTAATCCTTTATAGGATAAAATGCTTCCAAAAGGAGCTAAAAACTGTAAACAAGCGTAACCCCAAATTTACAGACAGCATCAAATTTCTCCTTATGGGTAAAATTATTATTTTATGTTTTGTTCTTTGGCTTGTCTGGTATTTGATACGTCGGTACAAGCCATTCAAACGTCGGAATAGATATTAGTAAATATGTCCAATAAGTCTACCATCTGCAGGTAAGACTCCAGGCAAGCTTTACTTTTGACGCACCTCACTAATTCTATTTGGTTATCATCAGGCTGGTAGAAGACTTCGGCAAAAATTAACCATCGCATAAAGGCAAATGGTGGAATTCTTGCTTTGTCGAATGGCTAATAATTGGATTTTCTCCCACACCTGCGCCGCCTGCTGATCTAAATTATACCCATTCAAATCATATAATTCCATAAGTCAATTTTTACGTGTAGAAGCAAAGAAAGCCTTTGGAGAAGAACAGGTTACTAGGATGGTGAGATGTTAAAAGGTCAGTTAGCGCTTCCGAGTTAAAAAGAGGCAATTTATCATAAAAGGTGTTATGTGTCGCTATTGAAAGTCTCTAAGGAATGCTTTATAATATCACGGATCTGAATATATTGGCTTAAAAAAGTAGTATATTAGTTTTTCCGGTTGTATATCTACCAAGTATTGTTTGTTATTGTCCTTACAAGCGGAATTTTAGAAGTTATAAAGAAAATAACATGGTTGAAGTACAAATAATGGTAAATGAGCAGACCATTAGGCAAGGGGATGTATTCAAAATAATAGAGCCCCTATGGTGGACAGTTGATATCTATCAGAGCAAAGCGATTTATGACCATGGCCTGAAACAATTTAGCGAAAATCAAAAGTATGTTTTTGCCATAAGGTGGTACTTAGCAGAAGTGAACAATGGTGCCCATCATCAATTTTTTTCCAACGCCACCGGAATTGTTTGGCAAGATGCTTTACAAGGCTTGCAAAAAGTAGAGCTACCTGATAGTTATGAAATATTAAAGGAAGCCATTGATGGTCTGGGGGGAAATCCATCTTTCAATAGGCAGGAGCGTAAAGAACAATTAGCAAAATCAGGAGTGGACTTCGAGAACCTGGACCATCGGTTTTATATAACTGATAAAATAATGGGGATTGAAGCAAGGTTATTGTCCTTTATTGAAGAAAATAAAACAGACTTTTATTTTGAGGGACAAATTACCAAACCGAAGAAAGCATAAAGTAAATCCCCACCGATAAGCTTGAATCTATACTAGTGCGTCCAATAAACGGGATTATGATAAGCAGGAGGAGAACAACCCTTATTTGGTCCGTTTAAGGATTAAGACTAAGAATAGTTTAGCTAGTTTACTTATAAACCACTTTTTCTACACCGGCTTAACATTATGGTAAAGCCTTTTTTTATTTAAATACCAGCTGCTTTGATTAGCTTGCGGCAGAATTTAAAGGAAAAAAGAGGGAGGGTATCCGTTCATGATTAATACTGCTAGTATAAAACCGGTTTTTGCCGATGAAGTTCTTCAAATTAGTATCGATGCAACTTTATCCTTATTACGCCTCACCTGGCAACAGCACCCCAACAGTACAGATTACCGCAGAGGGTACCAGCAAGCTATCCAGCTAGCTTTAGATTCTAACACGAAGTATTGGCTGACTGATTCCCGCCAGGTGCTTTACTTGCCTATCAGCGACCAGCACTGGATGTATACCCAGATGTTCCCCTTACTAGAAAGGAGTCAGTTGTTAAAATTCGCCATTGTGATGCACCCCGAGACGTTCATGACGACGGATAAAGCACCTATGACAAATAACGTTGCGCAACCGCTGAGCCTGAAGAAGCCGCTCAATATGGATTTGTTTTTAGACCATCCTTCTGCGCTGGCTTGGCTGGTGGGGGAAGCGAAAACACGATAAAGAGGTGTTCTACTCATAAGCTAACTGTTTGCTGATAGCAGCAGAAATGGATAAAAGGAATGGTAGTGGTGAGACTGTTTCAATAATTCTCTTACTTTCCGGCTTAAATCATAGCCACCCATTTAGCCGCTTCGTTGTAGGTCCAGAACTGCTGTATTTCGACGCTGGCCTGGTACTTGTTCCTTAACACCTGTACCGTTTCTTCAAACATCACGCGGTTACCCGCATCCTGAGAGATAATGCGGGCCACTTTCTTTAAGCAGGAAGCCGCCACGGCAGGTGCCAATTGCGCAATGACCTTTCTTTGCTCCTGGAGCGACAAGCCACCCAAGCGGTTAGAATCCATTAACCAGTATTCTACGGCATGTTGTTGTAGGTAGTGGATAAAGAGAGCCGCCGCTTGCTCATACTCCTGGACCGAAGGAGAAGTAAGCCATTCAGTATACATCAGTTTCACATCCTTATCCACCCACAGCTGTAGGTAGGAATTGGTTAGTTCATCAATATGGTCGGGTAAAGCAGCAGGCTCCAAAAGTGCAGCGGTTAAAAGATTTATACTTAAATTGTCTATCCAATTTAAGAATTATTCAATATTTGTTTGTACAAAATCTACCTTATATGCTTGAGAATTTTAACTATTAAAAGGAGAAGCAGGGTT
>NZ_VWSF01000038.1 GCF_008629685.1 Adhaeribacter rhizoryzae
GCCGCCGGTTTAGCAACCACCAAAGTAGTAAAATTATACCCGCAGTGTTCCGCACCTCCATCCGTATCTATTTCTTCACCGGCAGCCAATGCCAGCTATACGGCCCCGGCCAACCTTACCATTAACGCTAATGCGGCCGATAGTGACGGCAGTGTAAGCAAGGTAGAGTTCTTCCAGGGCACCACTAAGCTGGGCGAAGATGTTACGGCGCCGTTTAGTTACAATTGGAGCAATGTGGCCGCTGGCTCTTATTCGTTAACCACTAAAGCGACCGACAACACGGGTCTGGTAACCACATCGGCCCCCGTAAGCATTAGTGTTAATGCGCCCGCCGCACCAACCGTGAACCTTACCAGTCCGGCGGCCAATAGTAGTTATACAGCACCAGCAAGTATCAGCATTGCTGCCAATGCAGCGGATACTGATGGCGCTATTGCCAAAGTAGAGTTTTTCCAGGGCACAACTAAGGTCGGCGAAGACCTGGACATTCCTTACAACTTCACCTGGAGCAACGTGGCAGCCGGTAGTTACAGCCTTACGGCAAAAGCGACCGACAACAGTGGATTGGTAACTACTTCTGCGGCGGTTAACATTACCGTTAATGCGCCAATTCCACCAACCGTAGCAATTACCAGTCCGGCAACCGGCGCCAGCTTTATGGCCCCAGCAAGTATTACCATTGCTGCTAATGCCACTGATGCTGATGGCACCATCAGCAAAGTAGAATTTTTTAATGGAGCCACTAAGCTCGGCGAAGATGCCACGGAACCATATAGTTACAGTTGGAGCAATGTGGCCGCTGGCAATTATAACCTCACCGCTAAAGCAACTGATAATAACGGTGCTACTACTAATTCGGCAGTAGTAGCCGTTACCGTAAAAGCCCCAGTTGCTCCAACGGTGGCGCTTACTAGTCCGGTTGCGAACACCATTTTTATGGCTCCGGCAAGTATTTCAATAACTGCCAATGCCGCTGATGCAGATGGGAGTATAGCCAAGGTAGAGTTTTTCCAGGGTACCACTAAGCTGGGAGAAGATCTGAGCAGTCCTTTTAGCTTTAGCTGGAACAATGTAGCCGCTGGTACTTATTCGTTAACCGCTAAAGCTACTGATAACACTAACCTGGTAACCACATCGGACCCAATAAATATTATGGTTAATGCGCCAGTTCCACCAACTGTGTCTATCACTGCTCCAAATAATGGAGCCAGCTATACGGCCCCGGCTAGCCTTACCATTGCTGTCAATGCGGCCGATAGTGACGGCAGTGTAAGCAAGGTAGAGTTCTTCCAGGGCTTTACCAAGTTGGGCGAAGATGTCACGGTGCCGTTTAGTTATAGCTGGAGCAATGTGGCCGCCGGTAGTTATAGCCTTACAGCAAAAGCCACTGATAACAACGGCCAGGTAACTACCTCGGCTCCGGTAAGCATTACAGTTAATGAGAGCGTGCCAGTTGCATCAACCATGGCCCTTACCACCACCGTTACTCCAGCCGAACCCTGGTACGGCATGTACGGGCCTTTTGAAGGCGCAGGGTCCATAGATTTACATGTTAGTGGCGGTATAGCGCCTTACACGTACCGGTGGCATTCTGGCACGGGTACGCAAGATATATCGGTTGCTTCGCCAGGCCTGTATTCGGTAACGGTAACCGATGCCAGTGGTGGCAAAGCCCAAACAACCTTGTACGTGGGCCGCAAAAACGGTCCTATGACATTAGCTTCCGCTCATCTTAATGCTTCGGGGGCAGAGAATCGGGATGGTTCTATTAACTTAAGTGTAATAGGCGGCGTACTGCCTTATACTTACCGCTGGAGTAATGGTGGCACTACCGAAGACCTAACCGGATTGCCTCCGGGCAGTTACTCGGTGGATGTAATGGATGCTTTTGGTAAGGTGGTTACCACCTGGTTAACGGTATCATCGCCGGGAACGGAATTAAGCCTGGTAGTTGCCCATAAAAATATAACCAAATCCAGTCCTGACGACGGGTTTATAGATTTAACGGTAAAGGGTGGCGTAGGGCCATATACCTATCGGTGGAATAGCGGGACTGCCAGCCAGGATTTACCGCGGGTGACAGCCGGTTTGTATCAAGTAACGGTAACCGATGCTAACGGCAATACCGCTTTTGCCTCGGTAAGGGTGCTGGCCCCCGGCGAATTACCATCAGCTAAAAGCCCGGTTACAGATGAAATATTCCAGGTAGCGGAACCAGACTTTGTGATTTATCCAAATCCAACCAATGCCCGTACATCCGTTAAATTTAAACTTCCTTCGGCTGGAAAGTACACTTTAGAGCTATATGATAGTAAGGGTGCAAAAGTTAAAACTATAAAAACCGGACAGGCCCTGGCTAAAAGATACGAAACTTTAGAAATAAATTTGGTCAATTATTCACCAGGGCTTTATATGTTGAAGTTGATTACAGATTATAAGGTAACTTCTAAACCGCTTATTATTCAACCGTAAATTAACACCCGCTGGAATACCTGGTATTAAAGAAAAGAGAAGCCCCGCTTTTTGGGCGGGGCTTCTCTTTTTAATAAATGAAAGAAACTGTTTTAACGGTATTAAAATCTTTAATCAAAATATAGGTAATGGCCATATAGACCCTTATAATACCAAATCGTATAAGCATTCTTTCTTAACCGCACTATAGCAATAGCTTTTGACCAGACATCACCAATCTTTAAGATCAGTGAGGTTTTAACTTATGGCATTTACTTTATACGATTTGGTATATTTTATTTGAAATTATTTAGAACCTAATCCCATGATAGAAAGTATTATAGTATTTTTTATTGATTAATAACAACACTGCTGAAACTACCGCTATCACTAAAAGCCTTAAATTCAAAGAATAACTCTTAGTCCATTCCCTATGATGAAAAAATATATACTATTACTTACCGTATTTTTTTTTATACAAGAAGCGACAGCCAGTATCCCACGGCGCAAGAAACCTTTGGCGGTGCTTCGCTTTGAGGTTTGGCGGATGATCCACTTGCCGCAACTAAAAGCAACGAGTGGGGTTAAAATACAGCATGTAAGACGCAGGGGCGTGCAGTTACATCAAAAGCAATTTGCTACTAAATAATGATTTTATCAAGGTTTTAGAAGCTGTCTAAAGCTGGAATAGTTAACCAGATATCTTGCAAAACACGGAAAAAGATACTAAAAAAGATTTGGTGTTGCTAGGTCTTTTTACCTCATAAGGCTATTTCAAAAATTATACTAAATTATTAAATGCTGAGACAAGTAGGGGATAGTTTACATAAGTGTACTTATAGGCTGCAAGGGTAATGTTCATATTGCAGAATTGTTATTAAAACGAAGGGATACAGCATAAATTCTTCGAAATGGCCA
Organism: Adhaeribacter rhizoryzae; assembly: GCF_008629685.1. Lineage (GTDB taxonomy): Bacteria > Bacteroidota > Bacteroidia > Cytophagales > Hymenobacteraceae > Adhaeribacter > Adhaeribacter rhizoryzae. The sequence goes on from NZ_VWSF01000038.1 coordinate 3,370, forward strand.
CGATTGTGCTGTATGCTAAGGAAACTCAAAAATTAGCTCCGAAGGAATAACGATAGCCCAAAAAATCACCTCTAGGGACAATTTTTTGGTTGCTTAATTTTCGATCATTTATTTTAAATAAATTATTCCTTTTGTCTGTTTTACAGCATCTTGATTTTGTTTAGTCACGTACACGAATAATTATATGTTTTAAACAACTTTCTCTTACCATTTGGCATATCTTTTCATGGAAGAAGCTCTTATTATTCGTTTACAGAACCAGGATCAATCGGCTATGTCGCTTCTCTATGATAATTACTCGGCAGCTTTATACGGAATTATTCTACGCATTGTAAAAGATGAATTCATTGCTGAAGAGGCAATGCAGGATTGTTTTGTTAAAATTTGGTTTTCTTTTTCGCTTTATGATAGCAGTAAAGGCCGTTTATTTACCTGGATGGTGACGATTGCCCGCCATGTGGCCATTGATAAAATTCGTTCTCCTGCTTACCGCCAAGGGCGACAAAACCTAGCGTTAGTAAGTACTGATGAAGATAGATTAGCAGCTATCACCTCCTTTAAACCGGAATGCATCTGGGTTAAAGAATTAACGGCCATCTTATCGGCTGACCAAAGGCAAGTAGTAGACCTGCTCTATTTTGAAGGCTACTCCCACATTGAAGTTGCGAAAGTATTAGCCTTGCCTTTGGGTACCGTAAAAACCAGGGTACGCCGGGCCCTGCAAATACTTCGTAAGCTATTAGTAAAGCCCGCGGTATTAGCCGCCTAGAAAAGAAAGAAAATTTATTCTAAGTGGCAAGCAGATTATTACTCCAATTATGACCTTTCGGTTAGCAGCAGTCTTTGCTAATACTACGTCTGAATTCTGGTTACAGGTACAGGATATCTAATTCCAAAGCCAGCTCTAACTTATGGTTAACAACTAGAATAATCTTACTCCTTCCTTTCTCTCCTCTTTTTATATAAGGTAATCATCTAAAGCAAACATAGGATAACTTCACTTATAATGTTTTACTAGTCGAATAAAAGGTATAATTAAGATTTGAGCCTTCCATTCTTACTAATTTAAAAGCTAACATATCTTTTATCAGATTCAGTCTTTTTCAATTACCTTTGGCCGCCTATTCATCAGCCATTAAATGATTAATCATCAGTTATTTCATAGTTTTCTCCATGATTGAAATTCAAGACGAGTTGTATAAAGACCTAGAGGCCGTCAGGCAAATTTCAATTGTGCCCTCCATGCTAGAAATGATCTGTCAGATCACCGGTATGGGGTTTGCCGCTATTGCCCGGGTAACTAGTGACCGATGGTTGGCCTGCAGCGTACGCGATGAAGTGCAATTTGGCTTACCAGTAGGTGGAGAACTAAAAATCGAAACCACCCTCTGCAATGAAATAAGAAATCACCGTCAACTAATCATCATTGATCATGTCGAGGCAGATCCACATTACAAGCATCATCACACGCCTCAAATCTACGGGCTACAAAGCTATATTTCCATTCCCATTATTCTAAAAGATGGCACATTTTTCGGTACACTCTGCGCGATAGATACTAAACCGGTCAAAATAAACAACACGAAAGTAATCAGTACTTTTACCATGTTTGCCGAATTACTAGCCTTCCATTTACAAAGTCAGGAATTAATGGACCGCAGCTACCAGGCTAATCAAGCTTTGGTGGGTAAAAATACCATCCTAACCCAAGTTAATACCGATTTGGATACCATTGTTTATACCGCCTCGCACGATCTGAAAACACCGGTTGCTAATATTGAAAGCTTACTTAATATGTTAGCCGATACTATTGAGCAAGAAGAAATAGACCGAGCAGAAATCAACCAGATCATGGGAATGCTTAAATCTTCCGTGCAGCGCTTTGCCGTAACCATCAAGGACCTGACCACCATTGTCGAAGCTGACCAGAGCAGAAATGAAAAAGGATCTGAAGTAATTGCCATTTTCGAGATCGTAGATGATGTCAAGCAGGACTTGAATCAATTAATAATAAATTCTAAAGCAAGCATAGAAGTGTTTAGTCCTGATAGTTTTCTATTGAACATTTCCAAAAAGAATTTCAGAAGCATCTTGTATAATCTTTTAAGCAATGCCCTCAAGTATCGTTCATCGGAAAGAACGCCGCAGGTACGCTTAAATATGGAACAGGTGGAAGGAAGGATACAGCTTTCTGTTAGGGATAATGGTCTGGGCATACCCACGGAAAAACAAGATCAAGTATTTACCCTGTTTAAACGCTTGCACAACCATGTGGAAGGAAGTGGCCTGGGTTTATATATTGTAAAAAGGTTAGTTGAAAATGCGAAAGGGCAGATTCAGGTTAATAGTACGCTAAATAAAGGTACTACTTTTACCATTATTTTCCCTATGGCAATATAGCTAAGTTGCCCAGCAGCACCAATAAAGGCGCAGAGCATAATACTACAAAAATCTAGCTAGTTTTTCTGGCGTCAGTGGCTTTTCAATAAAATCAACTACCGGATATTTTCTAGCTCTAGCTAAATCCAGTTGGTGGGTCGAACTGCTCAGTAAAACAATTTTGATGGCAGCGCAACTTAAATCCGCTGATTTTTGGAGCTGTTCTAAAAACTCAAAGCCATCCATAATGGGCATATTAATATCGAGTAAGATCAATTCTGGGCATTGCTCTCGCTGGCAGACCTCTTTGACAATATCTAATGCTTCCAGGCCATGACTAGCCGTTAGAATATCTACTTCAACGGCAACTCTTTTAAAAACTCTTTTTGCCAAGAAACGACTGGTATCATCATCGTCTACTAATAATATTATTTTCGGGGATTCCATCCTAATTCAATTACCTCATCCAGAATTAGATTAGGATAATAGTGTTGGTTTACGCCAGGTAGATGTAGTAGTTGCCAGAATTGTACAAAACCCATTTTCAACCCCTATTTAATATGAACTGTGTTAAAAGTCAAGCTTTTTAGGGCCGAATATTTGTAAAATCAGGGCGGTAGGGAATGGAAGATTTCACAATCGCAAAAGCTTGTTTGAGGAGCTTGTTGCAGACGGCAATTAAAGCCACTTTCCCATTTTTGCCTTTGAGCACTAGCCTTTCGTAAAGCCCCTTGCAAGTAAGATTGGAATCCTTAGCAACTTTCATTTTCTTCCCTTAACTAAAAATTCTGAATTCACCCTTTGTTTTACATAATAGGTGATATAAGGTAAGTTAGCTTCTAGCCAAAGGCTATTAGTCTTGGTTGCATTTCCCAAACGAATATTTATAATTCGTAACAAAAGATTTTATATACATGGCACTCAGGTTTGGGTAATTATACCAGGGTGCTTTAATCAATGCTAATTTAGAGCCGGAAGTCTGATGCTGAATTAAGTTTCATATTGCTTATGAAATCTTTAATGGATAAGACTTCTATAGCTTGTGCTTTTGTCATTTGTAATTCCTTGTGTTTTTTCAGGACCGGGTTCAGAATGGCCAGTTCAAATCCCGCAAGAAGGTCATCAATAGAGGTGTAGGTTATTACAGGCTTTAGTACCCAATCATATTTTCCAATCAAGCTACTGAACATGGAAAACGGTTTCTCACCCGCTTGGATAATAGGCACGAATGGGATTTGGAAATCCGGCACAGTTGCCTGTAGTTCCAGGGGTGCGGAGCTGGGATTGGTAATGTCAGCAATAACACAAAAAGAAAGACTGGCCAGTGACTTAATGGTTTCGGTAAAATCTCGGGAGGGAGAGCGTTCAAAATCAAAGATGATGGGTAGCAGGTTATACTTACGCAATTCATCAGCTATGGCGTCCAACACGGCTTTTCTTTCTGGGGTAAATCTTCCTAAAATTAATACAGCTTTGGAAGTGATGGTATCAATAATATTGCGGACATTTTTATTATTCAGTAACAGGTAAACAAATTGGGCTACTTGTAGGTCATCTACCGTAATTTCTGGTTCCCCTATAGGTGTAACAACTAGGTTGGATTGATTCGCAGGGGTTCCCTCCAGTGCCCAGGCGGAAATTCCATATATTTTACAGTTTGTTAAAACCGCTTGTTCCAGGTTCGTTTCTACTAAACTTGCATTTTGCAGACCGGCTCCTGTGAGATTGGCCTGGCTTAAATTTGTTTTGTAGCAATTGGCTTCTCTGAGGTCAGCTCGACTGAGATTGGCATCTTTGAGATTGGCCTTCCGGAGATTAGCTCTAAAGAAGTCGGCTTCTATGAGTTCGGCTTCTATGAGTTCGACTCCACTAAGATTAGCTTCCCTAATCGTTCCTTTTAGGAGATGGACTCGGTTGAGGTTGGCTTGGCGGAGGTTAGCTCCACTAAGATTAGCTCTACTAAGATTAACTCTACTAAGATTAGCTTTCTGGAGTTTGGCTTCTCTGAGGTCAGCTTCTATAAGGTCTGCTCCATTAAGCTTTGCTTTTCTTAGGTTAGCTCCACTAAGATTAGCTTCTCTGAGGTTAGCCTGTTGGAGATTGATTCTAAAGAGGTTGCCTCCACTGAGGTTAACTCCACTGAGGTCGACTGGCATGCCTGGATTTTCGTTTCTCCACTTATTCCAAACCTTTACACCCTCCCGGATTAACTTAAGTTGATTCTCATCGGCCATTTTATATCACCTTAATATTTAGTTGAATATACCTTAAAAGCGCCATACCTGACACATTAAACTATTATAAAATCTTTAAACCCATCAAGTATCTATAATTAAAGCTGAGGACTTGTGAAGTTATGGAAAAACAAGCGAAACAGCAGAAAGCCAGAGAGTACCGGATAAGAACTTATCAGCAATTTGGCTTTATTAGTAAAGATATTATTGCTCCTCCTTTTCTTCAAGTTTCTTCTTCAATGCCTCATTCTCCCTTTCTAGTTCAATCTCCCTTGCCGTTTTAAAGGTTCCTAACATTTGTCCTTCCCTTGCTTCTATCCACGCTTCAGCAGGATGTATAATATTTTGTTCTAAATTAGAAACAACTTCATCTTGATCTTTATATGTATATATTTTCAATAAGCTTTTAAACCCGATTGATATCTCTAGAAGTGTTACATATTCCTTTTCTGTATGCAATAAAATGGGCTGAATGGGTTTTGAAGGATATTTCTCAACAATTGACCTGAGCTCTTCACGAACCATTGTGGCATCAGTCACATCAGCAATGATGAACCGTGACATGCCAGCAAGTGTCAATACCGTTTCAAGTAAAGTTTGATTTTGCGTATTCGCAAAATCAAAAAGAATAGGAACGTAATTGTATTTATTTAATTCTTGACGAATAAGATCCAATACGTTTTTCCGATCTGGTGTAAAACGACCCAAAATAAGCACCGCTTTGGAAGTAATAGTGTCTATGACATTCCGAACATTTTCATTATTAAGAAGCATGTAAATAAACTGTGCTAACTTAAGATCATCTACCGTGATTGCGGCTTCCTCATTAGGAGTAATAATAAGGCTCGATTGAGCTTTAGGCGCTCCTTTTAAGGCCCATGCTGAAAGCCCATATATTTTACTGTTAGTCAGAATAGCTTGCTCTAAATTTGTTTCTACTAAAACAGCATTTTGCAGATTAGCACTTGTGAGATTAGCATAACTGAAGTCTGTTCTGTAGCAGTTAGTTTCATGCAGGTTAGCTTCATGTAGGTTGGCTTCAATGAAACAGGCTCCAGCAAGAGAGGCATTAGAGAGGTCGGCTCCATAGAAATTTGCTTTACGGAGGTTAGCTTCATAGAGCGCGGCTCTACTGAGGTCGGCACCAGTCAGTAAGGCTCCAGAAAGGTCAGCATCACTGCAGGAAGCATCAGAAAGGTCAGCATCTCGAAGGTCGGCATCTCGAAGGTTGGTGTTGCGGAGATCTGCTCCCGTGATAATAGAGCCACTGAGATTGGCTTCATTAAGGTTGGCCCGGTAGAATTTAGCATTATGAAGGCTCCCTTTTTGAACCCAAGCTCTTTGGAGGTTGGCATCAGAAAGGTCTGCTTCTCCGAGGTCTGCTTCTCCGAGTTTGGCTTCTCGTAGATTAGCTCCTCTGAGGCACGCTCTTGAGAGTTTAGCTTTGCCGAGTTCAGCGCCCTCTAGGTTGGCTCCCCGAAGGTCAGCGCCTTCGAGGTTCACCTTGACTTTTGGATTTTTTCTCCTCCAATTATTCCAACCCTCTACACCATCTAGGATTAACTTACATTGACTCTCATTTGTCCATGTAGTATTCATTTTTATTTCCTTCTCATCACTCTCCCACAATAATTGTAAAGTGTCTCGAAGGGGTGTCTTACTTGCTCTTATAGCATTATTAATCCTATCTTCCTCATCACTCTCCTGTAACATACTCATATCAACTAGTAGAGGCTTGTTATCCACTAATGTATCATTTATATTTATTTCTTTGTCTTCTCTTTCCCATAGTTTCTTCAAGAAGGTTAATATTAGCTTATGTATTTTCATCAAATTAATATTTAATTCACTAAGTAGATGCGTATCTAAATTTATATTTAGTATTTTTAAATATATTATAACTTTTTGGTTTTCTGACTAGAGAGCTAACGGGCCGAGATTTCAAGTACTCCATAAATCCACTTTGGCTTTCTAGCAAGTTCAAGGAATTAGATATGTAGGCCGCAGATAAGTCTTTCAACAGTAAATAATAGTTCTTAAAGTCCATTAATTTTAACTATTCATCTCAATAAGTCATCTCATTAATCATGGTGGCCGTATAATTATTGAAACGAGTTAAAAAGATTAAAAGAATACAATTATTATATATTGTAATTTGGCTCATTGCTGTTTTGTATAACTTTCATTGTGGTATTTATGGTTCTGAAATGTAGCATTGTGCTAAAGCTTATTGAAGTTAAGTGGTTATTCTTAGCTTTAATCCGAAAAGCCAATATGCGAGAACTCATTCATCCATTTGAATTGTGCCAAAAAATCCTTATTAAAATAGGGATACAGCCCTTTCCAATCAGATTCTAAGATACGAATCGCTTTTTCCAGGTTCGGCTCAAAGATGCTTTTCCAATCAAGAGCACCTCGAATAAGATTAAGTAAGTCACTTCCTCGAAGATATATATCTTCACTAAAATAAATTACCCATTCGTTACACAGATCATTATATCCCGAGATACTGGTAAGTAAGTATCCATTGCCTGCCACAAAGAATACATTACCTGATTGCCGTAATCCTTTAATCTCAATGGCGTAACCCCTAATATGTAGCGGATGACCTTCCTCCGTATTATCGTGTGTCCTTTTATATAATGCCTCCACAATTTCATAAAGGCTCCCATTTTTTTCCGGATTTACAGTGATGTCCAATTCATAACCGAATAAGCTTTTCCACCGAAATGTATACCAGTAATCCGGATTTGGTGTAACATAGTAACCCTCAAACGGCTCTGATTCGTAGGAGCTTCGATGAGTAACAATTTTGCTAAAGCATTCAAATAACTCGCCAGGTTCCACCAGAGAATTATGGATCCAATCGATATTCTCACAGTCTAATGTGAAACTCTTACTTTCCCATTCACTATCTTCCAATAGGATTGGTGGTTTCTGCTGGGGACTACGCCAAAAAACAAGAGAATATATAGCAATAACTTTTTCAATGAACGAGTAGATTTTTACTTGGTCTTCTTGTTCAGGTAAGTAGATCTTACGAAGCAACTTCTGTATATTAGAATCCCACTCAACCGAAAGGTTCAGGTGTTGGTAGCTATTTAAGGTTTCAGCAGCACTAATTGAAAGATTCGGAATAGGAGTGCCATCGAGGGTTATTGGATAGAACCATTCATGTTTTTTAGAACCTTTTCGAAGTAGTTCTAACGCTAACTCTAGTTCTTCATTTGCATACGACTCCTCATACCCAGTTCGAGCTTTTGAAAAGCAAGCCAAAAAAAAGTGGCCAGTATTCATAGCATTGACGATAGCACTTTCCCAATGATTTCCTGGCTCAATATCGTTCCTATCTAGCCAAACTTGCACCCCATTTTTTTGAAGGTCATTTACTAACCGGTTAATTACAGGTTGATCCTCATGCTTATAAGAAATGAATACGTGCGCCATACGAAACTAAATGTTTTTTAACACTTTAAAGACTCTCCTAACACCTTTTCTAATTCTAGGTGAACACAGTTGTATTTTATAAAAATAATATTTACTATTAGAAAAATATAATATTATGTCAAAAAAATCAATTTGGGGGCCCTTAGCCACTCGCTACGAAACAGAACAACCGCGTAAAATCCTTTCTCTCGACGGTGGAGGCATAAGAGGTGTATTAACATTAGAAATATTACTGGAGCTAGAACGCCAGTTAAAAACGGAATTAAAGCAAGATGACAATTTCCGACTAAGTGATTACTTTGACTACATAGGCGGCACCAGTACCGGTGCTATTATTGCGGCTGGTTTATCCAGAGGTATGTCAGTGCAACAATTGCTGGATTTCTACGAGCAAAAAGGGGAGGCCATGTTCGATAAAGCCTTTTTATTAAAAAAGGTTAAGTACTTTTATAATGAAGGCCCCTTAGTGAAAGAACTGCAAAATACCTTCGGTAAAGGAGATATTGATTTACAGTCAGGGGATTTTAAAACCCTTTTGTTGGTGGTAACCATGAACCGCTCCACCGATTCTCCCTGGCCTATCAGCAATAACCCTGTAGCAAAGTACAATGAGGTCAGCAGACCGGATTGTAATCTCCGCATACCTTTGTATCAATTAGTTCGGGCAAGCACAGCAGCTCCCGCTTACTTCCGCTCTGAAACATTGCAATGGGACCCCAAAAACCCAGAAAAGACTTTTGTATTTGTAGATGGGGGCACCACTCCTTATAACAATCCTGCCTTTCTTTTGTACCGCATGGCAACCCAGAAACCATATGGTCTTAATTGGAAAACGGGAGAAAAGAATCTGCTCATTGTTTCGGTTGGTACCGGTTCAGCACCTAGTCCTGGAGGCTATGATAATCTGCTGGAAACTTTAAAAGAATTACCCAATAATCTGATGTACTCCATGCAGGTTGACCAGGATATTAATTGCCGAACTGTAGGCCGTTGCATTTTTGGTGCACCTATCGACCGGGAACTAGGTGATTTGATACCCTTAGATGAGGAAAATAATATAATAGGCCTGGACAGTGATGCCAATCGCCATTTTAGTTACGTTCGCTATAATGCTGACCTCAGCCAGAAAGCCTTGGATGAGTTAAGTCTAAATCACATAGATAGTGATGAGGTGCGACAGCTAGATTCAGTTGAGCAGATAGATAACTTAAGAGAAGTAGGAAGAGTGGTGGGAAAGAGTCAGGTAAAGGTAAAAACCCATTTCCGCAACTTTATCAATCAACCCCAACCCAGCAGTAAATGAATCAGTGGATATTATTTACGGGGCACATGATTGATGCGCAGGACAGACCAGAGCCCCGTTTCCCAGCTGATAAAGAACAGGCCGCTAGATATGAGATTGAAAAGCATTTGATTGAAGAAAAAAAAGCGGCAACAGGTGAGCTTAAAGGTATAGCCGGCGGGGCCTGTGGGGGCGACATTCTATTTCATGAACTGTGCCTGGAACTGGGTATCCCCACGGAAATGTACCTGGCCCTGCCATCGGAGGAATTTAAAGAAGCATCCGTTTCATTTGCTGGTAAAGAATGGGATACCCGCTTTGATAGGTTAAATGAACAACTGCCTGTTTACATTTTACCGAAAGCAAAAGAAATTGATGAACATAATGTTTGGGAAAGGGCCAATCTATGGATGCTGGACAATGCGCTGCAAGACGGAGGCAGTAACATGTCCTTGATTGCTTTGTGGGATGGTAAAGGTGGTGATGGGAGTGGAGGCACAGAGCACATGGTCCAGATTGCCAAAGAACAAGGAGCACACATCAATATTGTTAATATAAAAGAAATATAAGTTAATGGCGGTTAAAAAGGTATTTGTTAGTTATGACCACAGCGAAAATGTTCACTATAAAGATTTATTAAGGGCATGGGATGCTAATACTGATTTCGATTTTGAATTTGACCAGCGTTCGCCCAATGTTCCGATTGAAAGTACTGCTTCTAGTGTAATACAAGGAGCTTTAACTAAAAAAATGAAAGAGGCAGATTACATCTTGGTTATAATCGGTGAAAAATCATACTCTAGCAAATGGATGAAGTGGGAAATAGATAGAGCCAAGCAGCCAGATACTAATCTAAGATTTGCAGCGGTAAAAATTAAATCAGGCAACATTAATCCTGCTGGTCTACCCAGATATACTGCTATTGCTAATAGCTTTACCTTAAGCGGTATTGTTTATGCGTTAAACAATGCTATAATGTGTTATTAACTGTATAAAAATCATCATAGTAATGACCCAAAAATTTAGATATATCTAAGCTTCTGTGATTAACTAAATACTTAAAAATAGCGCATGATTTGTCTAATGGAATTCCGAAGAAGCTTTGATTCGTTTTATTTCTTAATACCACTGTTACTACACTTGTTTTAAAAATTGTTTTCATCCATCAGCAACATAATTGTAAATTATAACTATGGGTATTATCTCTTGAACTGGTTTACTTTTAAATAAAGCAAAATACAAATGGTTATGAAAAAAGTAAAAAAAGAAAAAAGAATTTGTTTCGTTGTAATGGGTTTCGGAAAGAAAACCGATTTTGAAACAGGACGGGTCCTGGACCTTGACAAATCTTATAAAAATATGATAAAGCCAGCTGTAGAAGCTGCAGGGCTAAAGTGTGTTCGGGCTGATGAAATAGTACACTCTGGCCTTATTGATGTTCCTATGTATGAACAATTACTTAATGCAGATGTGGTCGTTGCTGATTTATCCACTTCTAATAAGAATGCTTTTTACGAGCTTGGGGTGCGGCATGCACTACGTCCTTTTACAACTGTAATCATAGCAGAAGACGGAATAAAAACATTTCCCTTTGATTTAAATCATGTTTCAATAAGGAAGTACCACCATTTAGGCGAAGATATAGGCTTTGAGGAAGTTATGCGGTTTCGCCAGCAATTAACAAAAGCTATAAAGGAAATAATGAAAAAAGACCCCAGAGATAAGGACAGTCCGGTTTATGCTTTTCTCAATGGTCTTAATCCACCAGCTTTGGCTGCTGCTGTGCAAGCTAACATACAGGAGGCTATTGATACTGGCCTTCAAATTCATAATAAGGAGGCTGAACTGAGAGACGAAAAATATGCCAATAAGAATAAATCAGTAAATTCTGGTTTGCCGGGGGAATTAAAAACCCATAATGATTTGATGCAGCAGGTAGATGAGGCACAGAAAAATGGGGATTGGATAAAAGCTAAAAAACTGCTTACCTCAGTACGTAAGATGAAAAAAGATGAGATGAAGAAACAAGGGATGACTAAGAAAGAAGTGATGAAGCAACCGGAGGATGCGTACATCCTTCAACGATTAGCTTTGGTTACTTATAAGAGTAAGCTTCCTAATGAAAAGGATGCCTTGCTAGAAGCCCACCAGTTGCTTAAACTCTTAAAACCGGATACTTCTAATGATATAGAAACCTTGGGTTTATGGGGAGCTGTTCACAAGCGCCTTTGGGACTTAGAGAAGATGCCAGACTATTTAGATGAAGCAGTGCGAGCCTATGGGAGAGGATTTTACATCTGCAATGATTATTATAATGGTATTAACTTTGCTTTTTTGCTCAATGTTCGAGCTGCGCAATCTACTGACCGAGCTGAGGCTATTGCCGATTTTGTAGAGGCCAACCGGGTCCGAAAAGAAGTATTGTCAATTTGCGAACAATGGCTCAAGGATAACCCAATTCCTAGTAATGATAAGGTTCCAGAAATGGCCATAAATACATACCTTAAGAGTTGGTATTGGGTAATGGCTACAATTGGGGAATCCTTGGTAGGATTAGGTGATGAAAAAAATGCTCGAAAAGTATTGAATGAAGCTTATGAAAAAGCACCTGAAGGATGGATGAAACAATCCACTAAAGAACAACTGAATAAATTAATACCCTTGTTTAATGACTCCCCGTTAAAATATATAATAACAAAATGACATCAGTTTAAAATCAGCAATTTATTATTTATCGAGATAAACCTGAGTTATCCATTTTAATTTGCTGATAGTTATATCAATTTGATAAGTTATCCCAGACATTTATTCTATGGGCCATCTTTTAAATATAACAAAAGCCAGAAATTACGCTTTGTTTAACATAATCGTAGTTATCAGCGAAAAGGCATTTCCAGCTAATGGAGTGGGGCTTTTTGGCAGCTTTTTTTTGGTACTTTCGAGGGAAATCTCCCTCTGCTAAAAACCTGTCGGTACCACCCTTTAAGTATATTAATTTTTACTATATTAACGGCCGCTATTACGTTTACCCACCTACCGTCCAGCGGCTAAACATAATAACTTGTTACAGCCACTAGTTAGTGGCAATTTAAAATAATCATCTTAAATAATGGATTATTCACAAAAATTAAGGATTAAAACAGCTATGATAGTTTACGAACTCGAACTATCATTAGGTAAGTATGTTATAACCAATGAGCATATAAATCAAATTCCAGAGATAGCTATTGAATCTATTATCACTAGAGAAAAATCTAAGGGAAATAGTCTTGCCAATACTGATCTCAACTTAATAATTGAAGCAAGTTATTTAGATGAAATTTTTACTCTCGCACTCAAGATTACTGAAGGAACAAACTATCATATTCACATGCTAGAATTGAAACAGTTATGTTCTCTTTTAGGCATTTTTAACATAAGAAACGCAGTAAGTCATCCAAATCGTCCTTTTCCAGACTCATATTGGTTCCGAGCAGCTACTATTGCGAGTGACCCATTAATTGAAAAACTAAACTTAACAGCAGTACGAAATGCATTAAATTCTGCGGTTGAAGAAAATTTAAACACGCCGCCGCATGAGTGGTTGCATAACGTGCACTGGGCAATTCCTAATACTCTGCCGACAATTTTTGATCATGAAATAACAGGATTGCTGGGCAGAGAAAAGGAATTTAAAGATCTGGAAAATGTTTTAGCAAAACATAGAAATAATCTTATTGCTATTGTTGCTCCCGGAGGTATCGGCAAGACTTCTTTAATGTTGCAGTATCTTAAAGATGTAAGTTTAAGTCCTACTTGGTCCTCAAAATTGAGCTCAATAATTTTTTGCACTCTTAAAAATGAAAAGTTAACAGTTGAAGGTGTTGAATTATTGGATGCTATAAGCGGAATTGAGCAAATCAAAGATGCGATACTGAAGGATTTGAAAATAATGTATCCAAAACAAAATTTTTCAACATTTGACGAAGCTGTTGAGGTGCTTGAAGATGAACGAATATTGCTATGTATTGATAATTTAGAAACTTTACTAATAGATTCTCAAAAGGAATTCATAGAACTTAATCAATCTTTACCGTTAAAATGGAGGTTGCTAGTCACAAGCAGAGTATCTATTGACTCTGCAACTACAATACCATTAGAACCACTGGGGAAAAGGCATGCCGTTAATTTAAGTCGCAGTTACTTACGCAAACGAGGGGTTTTGGACTTTAAGCAAGAAGATTTAGAGAAAATTGCGGAAGCTGCTAATAACAACCCTCTTGCCATTAGATTGACAATTGACTTATACTTAAAAGGGGGTGATATTGTCAACTCAATAAGCAAATCCCAAAAGGATATAGCTTCATTTTCATTCAAGAATTTAATTGAGTCCCTACATGAAAATTCTGTTATCGTACTAGAAGCCATATATGCAGCTGGTAACCCTAGTAAATCTGAATTAATGGAATTTTTGAGATTCTCGCAAGAAGAGCTAATCGAATCATTAAATGAATTAGCAAAAACTAGCTTAATACTAAGGAGTACAGATGAGTTTGGAAACGATACTTATAAACTAAGTGAATCTATAAAAGATTTATTACTTAGTAATCCCAAAAATATTGAGGTTAGGAATAGCATAACAGAAGACTTAAAAAGACGGAAAGCAAAAATATTAGAGCAAGCGACAAGGATTAGACAGCTCGGATTAACAGAATTTGATGAGGAATTTATTCCAGAAAACATTGACCCTAATATCTATAGCATAATAACAGATTTAAATAAAGCCTTATCCAAATCTGGAGATTTGGTCTCAAATCATTCAGATCTTTCTATTCTCAAAGAAAAAATAGGCGATCAAATTCGTTATAATACTAATGATCCGTTGCTGCTGTTTAGTTATTCAAGAGTTTTCAAGGCATTAAGAGACACAGCAAATGAAATAACTTATCTTAAAAAAGCAGAGAGGGCAAACTCAAATTCTCCAAGAATTAAATTAGCTTTAGCTATTAGATACTTTCAAAACAATGATTATGAAGAAGCCATTACTTACTTTGAATATTTATATAATAAGGGATATAACGTTCCTTCAAATTCTACAAAAAAGTTCAGTTTTACAATCACAAAGTTATATTTATTAGGCCTATTATATTTGGGGGAATATGATAAGGTTCTTTTTTTGACGAGGGGTTGGAAAAAAGCAGAATCATGGAATGGTATGATTGGGATTTCAAGAGCCACTGCATTTAAGAGAAAAATGGAGTATAAATATGAGTTTATTGAAGATAATACTAAAATCATCAACGAGATATTCTTCATACTTGATTATATTTTTAAAACTGAAGGATATTTTGATGTAGCTTGTGTTGAGTCCAACAAAATTATAAAAGATTTAGATTTTATAGTCAATCCTTCTTACAATTATCCAAAAGAGTTAGTTTTAAATTATTTAAATTTTGTTGCGTCTCATTTTTTTAATATAGTATCTAAACTTAGAAATGAAAACATTAATAGTACTTCTAACCAAGAGTACATAAAGAAACTATATAAGTATGATATCAAGAACAATCCCCTGCATAGTGTAATGTGGTATAATGAAAAACAGCCTGATTCTAATTACGATAAAGAACATATTGAGGAATTACAATTAGATGGTTTTGAAATTGTCAAAGTGTATCATATACCGGAAGATAAAGGATATGGAATGTCTAGTTTTTTATTTGCTGAAAACGAACAAAAACAGGAATTTTATTTATCGGTGAATAATTTCGAATTAGGATGGAACGGATGGGGATATATTAAAGAGGGAAGTTTATTAGCAATAAAGCATCAGGGAGTCAGTATCAATAAGAAACCAATTCCCGCTACAGAAATATTGGAAATTGACCAGTATTAACAAATATTAACAAAGCATATAAACTGCCACTAACATGGTATTTATGCAAGCATGGCAGGACATAGTAAATTGTGCGGACAATAACATGGCAGTAGTATTTTTCAATCTAAAAGTAGTACTGCCAATGCCACACCTACATAAATACCTAAACGTAAAGGAGTAATTACATCTTCCAACCTCCCCGTTTGAGCTGCTGTTGCTGCTTTACCTCGGATTGCTTAATAGCAATTCTAGCCTCTTGTAAAGCTGCCCGGATTTGTACCTGGTGGGTATTGTCCAGACTGGGCACCTGTTCCAAGGCCTATCTTTTCCTGCTTGTCCCCCTTCTAGCCCATCTGCCGGTCAAATACCTGATTAGGTGTCAAATTGTTTATAATCGTTTTTATGTTAAACAGGAGTTTTGATGTCTATTAAAAACCAGATGGAATAACTTTTTTCAGAAATGCAATGCCAGGTTGATTTACTCAAATTTAAAGGCAATTAGCAGCAGGTTTGTGTGACCAGGTTTTAATCTTATATTCTTACAACGTTCGTTGTTAATTTAGCATTTAGGAGAGAGATGATAAGGAGTACTATTTTTACTTTGTTAAACTCTAAATGTTTAAATGGATACAATATTAAAAGTACAACTTTTCGCTTCTTTTGAAGTTGATATTTACGTGGATCTATTACAAGATATTTAAATATAAAACTTCTATTGATATAGGAGATTATCTTCGAGTGAATGTAATTCTAGTTGGGCTTCAATTTTATAGTATTCAATTAATTTGTTTTCTTTGATTGATATTCCTCTTTGTTCCAGTTGCTGATTTCTTTGGCTTAAGAACTTCATGGCTAAGGCTATTTTAACTTCATCTATAGCGTTGTGAAACGCTCTATGACAATTGGGGCATAAGCTAATTATGTTTTCAGGAACATCAATGCTGGCATCAAAATCGTCTTGAAATTCCATTGGTATTAAGTGATGAGCCTCAACAAATTGATGCCTATTTGTTGCAGAAATAAATGTTATATGGTTCTCATTATTTTCACATTTATAATTTGCCTTTTTGAGAGCCATAAAAGCTATATTGGGATCTCTTACCCAGGAAGTAGACGACGCATTTAATCTTTTAGCCTTCTTCTCAATTTTACCAACTGGTAAATCCTTCGGTTTGCCCGTTTGTATTTCTTCTTGAAATTCCTCTTCATTTACCTGAGCCCTTATATCAAGAATATCTGAGCCAACAAGACCTTTTAATTCTCTGTACAACCCTATAAAGTTTCTTAAATCATTAATGAGTTCACTATCAGCAGGAAAGTCAGTGAAAGAATAGTATTTACTACAAATATTTCCAGCCTCGTATCCTTTACCTAAATCTGAACTTGAAAATAGAACTATTGCTTCAGTATTATAATTGCCAATGCTCCTAAGGACCTTTTGGCATTTACTAGCATTTGCTTTTATATTTTCTCTTCCTACTCTTGTTCCATATTCTCTATAATACTGGGTACAACCTTGATTTAAGCTTAGGTATACGCCTTCCATGTTTGCTTGAAAAAGAAAAACTAAGTAAAAGCCATCTTGAGCAGATTTGGTAATCTCTTTATCAAAGACGCATATCCATGGAACATCGGCAAAAGCACCCGCACCAATCGAGCCTTCGAAAAGGTATTGAGAATAAGGAATTTTGGATTCATTCTGTAATAAATCCCTTAACTCTTTTTCAATAATTTGAAAAGACCTGTAAACAGATAATTTTCTAGGGCGAACAGGATCATTCAAAAAATTTGCCTTCTCTACAAAATAATTCCTGGATACATCTGTGAAAAGCTCTTTAATCATAACTCATTATACTTTTTGTTTGAACCTCGGGACTTCTCTATTGGATATTTATCATCGTTTTTATCAATTTTCGTAACAATAGCTTTATCTAAATCTATTCCTAAATCATTACTCAAGTAGGCAAGAAATATAAATATATCTGCCAGTTCATCTGCGATATGTTCTTTCTTTTCAATTTTAATAGAATTGATTTGCTCATTAGTTTTCCATAAAAAGAATTCTTGCAATTCAGATACTTCTATACTTAAACCAAGGCATAAATCCTTTATAGAGTGAAATTGCTCCCAGTTTCTTTCTTCTCTAAAAGCTATTATTTTTTTGATTAAATCTTTGTTTTCCATACTCTTTAGCGATAGGAATATCTGCAGGAGCTAGTTTATAAGTTTTTAGCTCATCGGGGTAAACCCATATAATTTTATCATGATCTTTTAACTGGAAATTACCCTTAACTAATTTTACTAAATATCCTAAGAGCTTGATAGTCTTTCCTGGATATTCATACACCGATGCTGCAATAAAATCAAGAATTTCTGTTTCTATGGAGAACTCTTCAAGTAACTCCCTTCTTAAGCATTCTTTTGGAGATTCGTCGTTTTCAATTTTACCACCAGGGAACTCCCAATAGCCCTCAAGGTGCTTGCCAGGCTTTCTACGCGCCAATAGGACTTTGTTATCCTTTTCAATTATTCCAGCAGTTACTTCTATCATTTTATTTGAATCTACATACAGCATTCTCAACATTAAGATAAAACATGCTTTAATAGAAATCTTTAATACAATAAATAACAATATATAAAAATTTGCATATAAAAGCTATTTAAGAATAAAAACTGGCATTAACCAGCTCGAAAGTAGATTCGTTGTACCTGGACCGCCTGAAACTGACTACCCCGGCTAGTTTTAAAACCAGCTTGATTTAATTTTTCCGCAATCGCTAACCAGGTCATTCCCTGTTGCCGGTATACCTGAATCAGTGCGGTCGCCCGCTGGTTATGCTCATTGGTAATCGCTTTCTGCCGGCGTACCAGGAGACTGGTAACCCGCGCCTGGTCCGTCAGGTTTTCCGGCTTCCCTAACTTTATGCCTTGCTTTTTCTTCATCTGCAGGGCCGCTTTCGTTCGACTACTGATAAGCTCCCGCTCGTGCTGGGCGAGTACGGCAAAAATGCCGATGGTTAAAGTATTCGCATCAGGCATATCGGCGCACACAAAATCTACCCCGCTATCCTTTAAGGTAAAAATAAAGGAGGCATTGCGACTGAGCCGGTCCAGCTTAGCAATGACCAGCGTCGCTTTTAATTTCCGGGCCTGCTCGATGGCAGCCACCAGCTGCGGCCGGTTATTTTTCTTGCCGCTCTCCACCTCAATGTATTCCCCAGCAATCTTACCACCTTTCAGAAAAGCGGCGACGGCATACTGCTGCGCTTCCAGCCCTAAACCACTAGCCCCCTGCTTGGCAGTTGATACCCGGTAATAAGCCACATACTTTTTTGTTTGCATGGGATAAAGATAGATATTTTACATTTGTTGAACGTCCGTTTAACTAATGTAAAATCCAGAATTTCTTAAGAAATTTCGCAAAAGAGGAGAGGGTAGGGGAAAAGGCTGGTGTTACTTTAGATTTTAATTGTGCGTTTAGGGGTTTATAAAATGAATGATAATTGGATATATGTAGGAGACAAGTAGACTGCATCAGTACGGCTACTTTCACTGGTCACAATAGCTTTTCTTTTGAATTTTCAGGGTTATAAGTATATTGTTGTGGCCAGTATAAAAGAAATATGTCAATTAAAACAATAAAAATTTTCATAGCATCTTCTGCTGAATTAAAGGCTGATAGAGATGAATTTAGACTTTTTATAAGCAAAGAGAACGACAGGCTTCACGAACAAGGTATTTATCTTAAGATTTTGCAATGGGAACACTTTCTTGATGCTATATCTGATACCCGGCTTCAGGACGAATACAATCAGGCTATCCGTAAATGTGACATTATGTTTTGCCTGTTTTTTACTAAGGTAGGAAAGTATACAGATGAAGAATTCGATACAGCCTACCAATGTTTTAAAGATACTGGTAAGCCTAAGATATGGACCTATTTTAAGCAAGCTCCCGTCGATATGAGCTCGCTTACTGAAGAGATTTCAACCTTATTTTCTTTTAAGAAAAAGCTATTAGACCTCGGGCACTTTCCTGCTGTTTATATAAACATTGATAATTTAAAATATAAATTCCGGGGTCAGTTAGATGAGATACTGCCGCAATTCGTCGGGAATAATGCATCCATTGAACCAAAGGCTGATGAAAGTAAAGCCTCAAAAATTGAGTTATGCAATGAAGTGGTAGTGGAGGATACTCTTAATTTTCACTATAACCCGCAGGAAGTTAACCGACAGCACTTAAAAGAGTTGATAAACGGGCGTTTCCGAAAATTTGCATGGTCCTTAGCACACGGAGGAGGAGGAATAAGCCAAAGTTCTTATGCAATATCAGCTGATGGCAAAGTCTATGGTTGGGGAGGTGAGGACAATGGGGAATTGGGGAATGGCACTTCTAATAGTGCTACTCCCGTTGATATATCTGGTTATGGCGCCCTAGCTGGCAAAACAATAGTAACCGTAGCAACGGGTCGAAATTATAAGCTGGCTTTAGATTCAGATGGTAAGGTTTATGTCTGGGGAGGTAATAACGGGGCATTACCATTAGAAGTAAGCGACCTTTCTGACATTACTGCTATTGCTGTGGGTGATGCTCATTCTTTGGCTTTGAAATCAGATGGTACTGTCTACGCTTGGGGTGCTGGTGGTGAAGGTCAGTTAGGCGATGGTCATTTTGAACCGGGGAGTTATGCTGTACCTTTTAGAGGTTCAACATCTTTACCTGTTGGTGGTCTTTTAGGGGTAATCGCTATTTCCGCTGGGGCTAATCATTCTTTAGCGGTTAAATCAGACGGTACGGTGTATGCCTGGGGAGATGATAGTTATGGTCAGTTGGGTAATGGTTATATTCGTTCTGGCGACGACTATCTTACTAAATCAACAGCAAGTGCAGTACCGGAGAAAGTAAATGCTTTATTTGATGTTATTGCTGTTGCCGGAGGAAGCCACCATTCAATAGGGCTAAAGTCAGATGGTTCCGTCTATACCTGGGGTAATGCGGGATATGGTCCTTCCACTAGTAAAAAGCCCGTGCAGGTGACAGAACTTTCAGAGATTATAGCTATTGCGAGTGGTACACAGCATTCTTTAGCTCTAAAACTGGATGGAACAGTTTATACTTGGGGATATGGTGAGGGTGGTCAGTTAGGAAATGGTACTTATAGTAGCAGTTCAGTACCGGTGCAAGTGAAAGACCTTTCAGATGTTACTGCTATTGCTGGAGGGCTCTTTCATTCTCAAGCTCGTAAGTTAGATGGAACCGTTTATGCCTGGGGAGGTAACAATTATGGGCAATTAGGAAGTAGTGCTTCCTCAAATAGTGCTGTGCCAGTACTAGTACCCATTTCTCTTAAACCTACGATTGAAACTATCTCTTTACCGAGTAACGTGTTTTACGTTGGTCAAAAAGATATCTTAGTTGGTTTCATAACGGAAAGCATTACAGCGGAAAATTATGACCAGAGGGAAGTTTATATAGCTCAATTATCTAATTCTACTGGCAGCTTCAGTTCGCCAGTAACTATAGGAACAGGTGTTAGCTACTCAGGCTATTATTGGCAAATCAGCTGTAGCATTCCTGACAACACTCCCCTTAGCACCGGGTACCGCATCCGAGTAATAAATTCTAAAACAAATTTGTTGGGTTTAGATAATGGTAGTAATCTTACTATCTACGCATCTCGTGCTAGTATTAACTGGCAGGTACTGGAAGATTTTGAGCGACCAAATCCATGGCCTTGGCTGCCATGGAGAACTCCAGGAGACGGGTCTAATGTTAGCGGCGTGCTTTCTCCTTATGTAGCAAATTTTGGTCAATATGGAATTAATATTGGTGACTGGGCTTATAGAGCTGATGTAATGCTTGGAAATCCTGGAGACAAAATTTCATTGTGGGTGAAAGATAGTGCCTCCCTTGGCTTTCAAGCGTCACCTATAGAAACCCATTCCTTTGCAATAGGTAATAACAGAATAACATTTAATTATCTTGAAAGATATTTATGGTATCCATATCGGCAGTTGTCCGCTGCAGAATTTATTAACCAACCAGATATATGGTATAGACTGGAAGTTACCTTTTGTGAGCCGGGTTTTGTAGAGGGAAGGGTGTATGATTCAGATGGAATAACTGAATTAGCTTTTTTGAAGTCTAGATATTATAATAGAGGCCTTGGAGGTATTGCTATGAAAGGAAGGTGTATGGATGATATTACATATTATTTAGGCCCTAGTTAAATTATAGCTTCTAACACCCTGTAATACACTCCGTAGACTTTTAGCAAACCCTGCTCATAGTATTTTCGCTACTTTTTGGTTTTTCTATTATCAAGTAAACGAATTTTAGCTATATTGCGTTCAAATGATTGTATAGCAACATTCAAATTACTGATTATGTCACTTGATTCGATTGTAGAAGTAATGGGTGGCCCCAAAAATATTGGCCGAGACATTCATAACACACATGATTTTATAATCGCTTCACGGGAGGGTATCTCCGTGGCTGTCATCAAGGTCCTCCAGAACAGAATAGGTTTGACCAATAAAATGATGAGTAGCATCCTGGAGATCTCTGAGAGCACGCTGCAGCGCCTTATTAAGCAAAAAAGCCGACTGGGCAAGTCAGAATCTGAGGCTGCCTATGAGATTTCTAAAATTATCGCTAAGGGCATAGAAGTATTCGGAGACGAGCAGGAATTCACCGAATGGCTTTACGCTAAGAACACCGCCTTGGGAGATGAAAGGCCAATCGACTGGCTAGACTCGTCCATTGGCCGGGAGCAGCTGGAAGATCTATTGGTTGGTATTCAATACGGCCACTACTCCTAAGTATGGTTGTATACCGTTTAGCCAACCGGGACTATATCATGGACTTGACCGGGACTGGGGGATTGTTCGGGTCGGGCAGATGGCATGACAAAGGAATACGAATTCTATATACAGCAGAAAGCTTCTCTTTGGCCAAACTGGAGGTGCTGGCCAACACAAAGTCCATCCCCAAGAACTATGCCCTGATCCGCATAGAGATTCCGGACGACCTAGAACACAAGGAACTCAATATAGAAGACCTTCCAACTAATTGGAACACCTTTCCTCATCCCAAGGAGCTAAAGGTTTTTACAGAGGAGTGGATCAGGGAGAATAAGTACTTAGTGATGCAAGTACCGTCAGTACATTCCCCTTACGAGAAAAATTATCTGATCAACCCAATGCACCCGGACGTGTGGCGGATTAAAATATTGGAAAACAGGCCGCACGATTTTGATTCCCGTCTTAAATAAGGGAGTGACATAGGGAAAATACCTTGAGAAGGCGGGCTTCTTCCAAGGGTTGTCGAAAGCCCTATTTAACATAAAAACGATTATGTGCAAATAAGGACTTTTGTTAAAATATATGTTCGACCAAAGAGAGCAATGTAGGCTATCCAGGAGCATGCCTGGGATGGAACAGAAGTTCCTGTGCAGTTAGATAAAGCTCCGCAAGAGCAACCCAACAATTAAGGGTGGTAGCACCGGGATGTTTGGAAATGGGAAGTAGTAAAACTTATACTTAGTACTTTTTCGCTACGAACAAGCATTAGCGTTGTAGGGGAAATAGTGTTCCATAAACCCTTGTATACCAATAAAATGCTTGCTATTCGCCACCATTTGTTAATACGGTATTTACCTTTAATAATTTTTTGAGTAAAGTATTGTAGAATACCCACAATCTATTAAATTGGTATCAAATGGAAACAAGTTTGAATAAAACCGCTGCTATATTTTCACCTAATTTAACTAGTACATTCTTAGGGGAAATAAAGCAAACCCTCTTGCTTTTCGATGTTGTTGCAATACCTATTACTAACGTTTTCACTGAGAAGTTTAATAGCATTCCATCCGAGTATCAATCTCATTTCAATGATAATTTAGATTATTTAGAGGAGACTGGATTAATATTTAAATCTGTAAGGGGAATGGATACCAAGTTTGAACCGGGAACAAATCCTATAGTAATTGATTCTGAAATTGGTCTTGAAAGGCACGTTGCTTCACAGAACGATTATGCCACGTATGCAGATGGTATAGCCAGAGTTCATGCTTTTGCGCTGAATCACGAAGACATTGACCACGATTTTCATTGTGTCCCTATAGTAAAGAATCCGAAGCTGCCTTCGAACTTTTATTCAACAGAGCGAGGGATCATACTCAATGTTTTACTTCATAACATTCCTATTCCAAACGAACAAACCCCTTTAGAAGCCATACTGGATTTCAAGAATGACAAAGATAACATTGGTAGAATTGCTGCGTTAAGAAAGTGGGCAAATAAAACCGCAAAACTAAATTTACCTCCTGCTGAACTCAAGGATGAGATTGATGATTTATTGTATCGATATAGAAAGAGTTTGGAAATACATAAAATCAAATATAGTAATGGCATTCTCCAGTCACTTGTTGTTGGTTCTGCTGAACTATTTGAAAATATAATAAAACTAAAGTTTTCAAACATTGCAAAAAATTTGTTTTCAATGCACGATGCAAGAGCTGATTTGATGCTTGCTGAACTCAACTCACCGGGGAATGAGTTAGCTTATATTTACTCAACTCAGGAGAAATTTCACTTAGCTTAGTTATATTTTTTCAGTCATCGTTTTTCTTTTGTTTGTTTTAACTGTTATTGCGTTTGTTGTGGATCTTTTGTTGTCCTCCGTTAAATATTCGCCATTTTTCACATCGCCACTGCCAGTCTCAATTTCAGCACTCAAAGGCAGATAAAATCAAAGTATCAATTCACAAAAGAAAGTTTCAAGCGTGATTTCACTCGGTAGGAGTTGGTAGCGAACTAGATGGAAGGTTAGCAGCCAACTAGAGTACATAAACCATATAGTATATTCCCAACACTACCCTAGTATATATATATATATATATAACTGGACTAATGAATATACTATAGCCTGAGATGGAAAGTGTCTTTTTAATTTTACAGTAAAAGTACCAGAAAAAGCCTAAAAATAATTCCCGCTCCATTCCCTCCAAATGGCTTTTCGCCGATAACTGGTATTATCCTATGTTTGTCCTGTTGCCTATATTTGGTTTAAAGAGATGAAAGGAAGGTTAAAGATTTAAGGTATTATTTGGTCTTGAGAACCTGTTTAACATGAGAATCCCCTTCCTTTTCTATGG
>NZ_VWSF01000039.1 GCF_008629685.1 Adhaeribacter rhizoryzae
GCTCGGCTTCGCTCGCACTTAGCTGATGTATCACCACACTTTGCTTTTCTATTATCTTTTCTACTACTTGCTTGACCCGTCGCTCTATCCGAATGTTGCTAAATATTGCATCTGCCATTTACCTCCAACAGCTCCCCGCTCCATTTTGTGTCCTAATCGTAGCTCTTATATTGGGAGGAAAACTCCAAAAGTTTATCCCTTCCTCTAAACCTATTTCTCCAACTATCATCTGAAAGAGCAGACGTAAGTTCTCCTTTAATTCTCTGTTCTTCAACTAGGAGAAAATCATGTGAAAGTTTATCTAAAGCTTTCTTCATACGTTCAAAGGAACTTTCTGCTACCTTTCTGAAGCCTGAGGCTAATGGGGTTTTAGGATCAAACTTAGTAGATATGCAACTCACCAGTTCTCCGTTGACATATTGCTCCATTTTAATTCTTACTATATTGTCAATTGTTGCTTCTGCACATTTTTTTAATGAACTCAATATTTCTGATTCACTAGGTACTGGCTTCCCCAAGATTAAACTTCGCATTGCCTCTTGAATAAAACGTGGTTCAAGCAGGTAATTTTCAATATGGTAAACATCCCAACAAAATCTTCTGTGAGAATCTACCAAATCGTTTCCACCAAAGTCTTGGTCAACAATAGAATAAAATCTAGCGTCCAGCTTTCCACCTTGTGCAGCACGCTCAAGAATATCATGGATCGCTCCTACTCGACGTTTATTTCCAACTGATAAAAGATTAACTCGTTCTACAAATCCTGGAAATAATTCTTTAAGTATATTTTCATCAACTTCGGAGTCCTCTCCTTCGAGGAGCACCACTTTTGACCTTGGACTATAAGTAGCTAAATCGCCCATAAGATCTATTACAGCTCGCTCCACTTCCGCAGAAACAGATACAGAATCTAATTGATTAGAACCCTCAGGAGTTGAATATGCGGCATGCATATGGTATACACGATAGGATGGTTCATCTACCGCTTCGCGAAGCAGGGTATCTGAGTGCGTAATAAGCAAAAGTTGATTCCCTAGAGCATCGCCGAGGTGTTTTTGGTAAAATCTTGGTAGGCCACGGATAAGGCGAGGATTTAAATGAAGCTCTGGTTCATCAATTAGGATGATAGAATTTCTTGGAGCATTGTTTCGAAGGCGCAAGTAACCAAGTAATACCTCCTTTTCTCCCGAACTTAACTCATTAATATCATGCTTAGATCCATTTTCAAGTTCAACCGGAAAACTTAATCCTCCATCAGCCGTGGGAATTGCTCCTAAGAACTTTTTACCAGGGAAGAAAATACTAAATAATTCATCAAGGGTTAGTTTCAGGTCATCCTCCTTTGGTATTGGAATACCAGCTTCTCGGGCAAGTAGCTGGCGAACGAATGACTGAGCCATCTCTGTTTTAACACCTTGGTATTTATTTTGAGTATTGTAAAGCGCATGTTGGCTATTTCTTTGTTTTAGCTCCTCTATTTGAAGATTAATTCCCCCTACCTGTTCTCTGACATAAGTTCTATCGGCACCATGGTAATCAATAACACCAATATCTTTAGGTTGATATGTACTAAATATAAGTTCAACGATTGGAGATGGTGTAACGTCTACATTTCCTAAGATGTCCATGGAAAGTTGTGCCACATGAATGGGATTATCTATGCAATGCTCCAAGCTGTTTATAAAAGCTTCAATAATCGGGACTTGGGCACGTCTTTCTATAGGATTGGTGATAGTCTGACCATATATTACATGGTTTTGTTGATGTTGAGCTATGGTCATTTGGAGAACAAGTTCATTAATATTATTGCGCAAAAATGTTCTTTCGTTCTCACTTATTTCAAATTCGGCCTTGATGTAAAGTGGTTTGTTAGGATTATGTAAAAATCGATTTGCTTCTTTCTGTATCCTGTGAATATTAATTTGAAATTCACTAAACCAAGATTGAAACTCATTTTGATGGTACTGACCATATGCGGATTTAAGAAGACGAATAGCATCAAATAAACTTGACTTTCCACATCCATTGGGGCCTGCAACTACAATAGCATTTGGTAAATCTTTTAACTCTAAAAATCGAATTGCACGGAAGTTTTCAACACGAATCGAACGAATGCGCATAATGTTGATTTGTTTAGATATTTATTGGTGCGGAAGTTACAAAAAACATTGTATACAGTGCTGTTATCCTAAAAGTTGTAATGATGAATACAAGAGCATTTTTGAACCTAAATAAAAAGCCCGGACACATGTCCGGGCTTTTTCTGTTGCATACCAGTAATATTTACTGTTTAGCCGTTGATACTTTTTTAAGTGAAGCTAAATATTCAACTAAGTTTACCAGTTCTTTTTCGGTCATGCCTTGTTGCAGGTTGGCGGGCATCAGCGAGTTTTCCATTTGCTTTTTAGATACTACATTTTTTAAAGGCACGTTCATTACGGTACCGCCGGGTAAACGCAGGTCTAATTTGTCTTCGGTTTGGCTGGCAATAATGCCGGCTAACTCGGTGCCGTCTTTTAGTTTAACTTTGTAGCCTTCAAAACCAAAGCTAATACCAGCATCGGGGTGCAGAATGGCGTTATAAATAGCTACTTTCGGTAATTTACTGCCAATTTCGGAAAGTTCCGGCCCAAAGGCAGCACCCAGCTCGTTGGCTTTGTGGCACACGCCACACGATTGGGTAAATACCGCTTTACCACTGGCTACATCGCCGGACATGGCGGCCAACTGGCTTACTGGCGCTAATGGTTTACCTTCGCGGGACGGTTTTTTAAAGTAAAGCGCTGCTACTTCTTTTATTTCGGGCCGCCAGGAGCGCAGCAAAATATCGGCCGCGGTATCTTCCATATCGGCGGGCACTTTTTTATTTTTCACCATGGCTACCAGATGTTCTTCGCCGCTCCAGCCAGATGCTAACCGCCGTAAAGCTTGGCGGCGCATTTCCATCGGGCGTTTCTTATCCTGTACAATTGGCTCTAATAACTCTTTAATCTGGCGATTTTCTACAGCACCAGCGGCGTTGAGCATGGCCATGGCTACTTTTGGGTCTTTGCTATCGAGGGCCTGCTTAATGAGGTTAGCCCCACCGGCTTGTACGAGAGCCCGGGCGGCATCGCGGCCAATGGCACTATCGGGTTTGGCTATGGCTAAAGCCGCTAAATCCGGGTTGTACTCCGGCAAGCTATACTGGCTCAGGAGCAGCACAAATTTGCGCGAACCTTTGGCGCTGTCAATAGTGCGTTTTAGGGCAGCCTGGTACTTCGGATTATTTTGTACGGCTTTGCTGTCGCTGTGCTGTAAAGCCAACGCTGTTATTTGCCCCTGCACCGGGCTGTTGCCATCAAGCAAGCCCGCTAAGGTTTGCTGCTTCGCAGTTGTGTTTTCGTGGAAATCGAAAGCGCGGAAGTAACGGTTTAAATCGGCTGGCTTGGTTGTGGTATTTATAATTTGCGCCAGTTTGGGTAAGGCCTCTGCAGAACGGCTGCGCCAGATAATATCGCGGTCGGCCGCTTTTGTAACATCAGCGCCACCTTTACTTGCCCAGGCCCGGAAGAATGCGTCGGCTTGTAAGTCAGCCGCTACCCCCAATGCTTCGAGGTACCAGCGATCCTGGCCATCGTACTGGCTGGCTAAATCGGCCCAGATACCTGCTGCTTCCGGAGATTTATTGTAACGCAGGGCTACGGCTACTTCGCGCCGGATGTGCGGATTCGGGTCTTTCGCTAAACTTTTCAGAATAGGGGTAACATCCATTTTTAACTGTTGCGCAGCGCGTAAGCCGGTAATCCGGATATTGGTGTCGGCATCTTTTAGCGCCTGATCAATGTATTTCTGACCCCGGCCATCTATTTTACTCAGCAACCACAAGGCCCGCGCCCGTTGACGCGATTCGCCGGATTTCCATAATTTAGTTAGCTCTTTTTCGGCTTTGCGGCCCATCTGGTGCAAACTGGTCCAGGCTAAGTAGCGGGTTTCCAGGTTGGGGCTTTGCAAAGCTTGTACCGCACCTTTGGCAGAACTTACATCGAATTTTGGCACCGTATAAGGCGTATTGGGTGGCGCAACCCGGAAAACCCGGCCTTTCTCCACTTCGCCTTGCTGGTGCCCGCCTACGCCCGGATCGTACCAATCCGCAATAAACAAAGAACCATCCGGCGCTGCCGTAACATCCGATGGCCGGAACCACTGGTCTTTTACGCCTTTTACAATATTCACTATCTCGGCTTTGTAACCAGCACCTTCCGGCGTTACCGGGTAGGCCCGCACCACGTTAGGGCCGGCATCCGCGTGAATCATCTGGTTTTGGAACGGGGCAGGTAATAATTTGCCTTCGTAAACCAGCATACCAGTTGGAGAACCAGCGCCGGTTTGCAATAAATTTGGTACTACTCCCGGGTCGTTCAGGTGCCAGTGGCGCAGTGGAATTTCGGGCTCCAGGCCGGTACGGTAAGCACTCCAACCCGCCCCGGTTTTCTCGTCCTGGTAGCCGTAGTTGCCGTACGGCAGCACGTAATTTATGCGCACACCCCGGTTACCATCGTCGTCGTTATCAGATTGCCACAAAGTACCGTAAGAGTCTACGGCTACCTCGTAATTATTCCGGAAGTTGTGGGCCAGTACTTCAAATTCAGAACCATCGGGGTTACAACGGAATATCATGCCCTGGCGGTAAGGCTTGCCGTTATCGGCCACTACGTTGCCGGCCTGGTCTTTAATAGGGTTGCCGTTTTTGTCTTTTATTTGCTTGCCTTCGTTGCCAAAGTTGAAATATAATTTCCCATCCGGGCCAAAGGTAAAAGTGTGCATGCCGTGGTCGTGCTGTTCGCCGCCAATGCCGGTAAATAATAATTCTTTTTTATCTGCTTTGTCGTCGCCATCGGTATCGGTAAAAACAAACACATTGGGCGAAGCCGAAACAATTACTTTATTCCCCAGTACAGCTATGCCCAAAGCAGCATCCACGTCTTTTCCCTGGTAAAAAACTTTCTGTTTATCGGCTTTGCCGTCACCGTCCACGTCCTCTAGAATCAGAATGCGATCACCTTCAGGGCGAGCCTGGTTTTTGGGATTGTGCTGCAAACGGTAATTTACGGCTTCAGTTACCCACACCCGGCCTTTGGCATCAATATCCATGTTGGTCAGGTTCAGGGTCATGGGGGCCGTGGCAAATACCTTAGTTTCCAGGCCGGCCGCCGTTTCCAGCCCATCAGTATCCGGGTCGGCTACGGGCAGGAGACTTTTGCCGGGGTTAAAAGCCACACTCACCGCCATAAAGGCAGTAAGCGTAAGGCCGGCACCCGGTTTAAAAAACCGGTGCCGGGTAATTTGCGGCAAACGAGCCGATAAATTTTTCAGAAAATTCTGGTACATGGAAAAATATTAAAGCAAAAAGACAAAGCAAATTTTAAGAGATGGTAAAACTATCGGCCTGTACGTAAGCATCGATCACCGCCTGGTCACCTTTTTTATCGGGCATGGAGTTGCCGTGTTCCATACCTACTACGCCTTTAAAGCCTTTGTTGTAAATGTGTTTAAACACGTTGCGATAATTTATTTCGCCGGTACCCGGCTCTTTCCGGCCCGGCTCGTCGCCTACTTGTATATAAGCAATCTCATTCCAGGTCCGGTCCATGTTATAAATAATGCGGCCCTCGTTTTTCTGCATATGATAAATATCGAACAATATTTTACACGACGGGCTGTTGACGCCTTTGCAAATCATGTAAGTTTGGTCGGAGGTACGCAGGAAAAGGTCCGGCGAATCGCTGAGCGGCTCCAGTACCATGGTAATGCCGTGCGGCTCCAATATTTCGGCGCCACGGCGCAGGGCTTCAATTACGTTACCGGTTTGCACGCCAATGGGTAAATTGCGGTCGAAGTTGCCGGGCACTACGGTTACCCATTTGGCATTTACGCGCTTGGCGGTTTCTACAGCACGTTTACAGCCGTTCAGGAATATTTCTACGTGTTCGGGTTTGCTGGCCGCCAAGGTATTGGCGCCGTTGCCACCTTTATCAACCACAAATACACCCATGGTCATGTTCAGCCGGGCCAGTTCTTTGCCAATTTTTTCCTGCACGTCGGCTGGGCGGCCCATCATGCCATTATCTTCGAGGGCGGTAAATCCCTGGTCGGCCATAAATTGTAATTGTTTTATCAGGTCATCGCCGGACAAATTTTTAAACATGCCAAAATGGGGGGCATAGTTTAATTTAAATTTGCGTTTAGGAGCGGCCGGGGTAGGGGCCAACGGTCCTTTTACAAAAGGCAGAGCCGCCGAAGCGCCCAGAACCGATGTGCTCATGGCTAAAGCCGTTGAACCGGCTGCAAGTGTTTTCGTAACAAAATCCCGACGTTTCATAAGAGTAAGTTTCGTGTTGATAGGTTGAATATTTTAATTAGTTGGTAGATAAACTTAGCTAAAGTAAAAGATATATTTAAAAACAATGCGGTATAGGAGAAGACTTCTTGTAAAATTTACAAAATATTTAACTGCTTCGTTGTTTTAGTGATATACTTTTTAAAGTTTAAATATTTCGTTGATAATTTCTAAACGAGAGAGCCTGGGCTTTAAACCTATTGGCTTTAAACCCAGGTTGATGAAGAAATTAACCGGCGAAATAGCATTAAAAAAATAAGGCCGGTATTCTTATTTAATATATTTAATAGTAGTTTTAGACGCTTAACTTCGAATAGAAGCAGCAATATTTTTGATTAATTTAAAATCAAAATCTTAACCTAAAGTAACACAACAGACTATGAATAGAAGACTGAGAATGGGTATGGTTGGAGGTGGCCGGGGCGCCTTCATTGGGTCGGTTCACCGGATGGCCGCTACCTTAGACGGAGAAATTGAACTGGTATGCGGCGCTTTTAGCAGCGACCCCGAACGTTCCCGTGCGTCTGGCTCCGATTTATACTTGCCGGAAAACCGCGTGTATGCCAATTTCGAGGAAATGATTCAGCGGGAAAAAGAATTGCCCGAAGGCGAACGCATGGATTTTGTATCGATTGTAACGCCTAACCACATGCACTTTGCGCCGGCCAAAATGGCTTTGGAAAACGGGTTTCATGTGGTATGCGACAAACCGGTAACCCTTAATTTGCCCGAAGCATTGGAGTTAAAAGAAGTAATAGCGCGCACGGGCATGTTGTTTTGCCTGACCCACAATTACACCGGTTACCCCATGGTAAAAGAAGCCCGCGAAATAATTAAAAGCGGCAAACTAGGTGAAATCCGGAAAGTGATTGTAGAATATCCGCAGGGTTGGCTGGCGCAGCTGCTGGAAGCTACCGGCAATAAGCAAGCCGATTGGCGCACCGACCCGGCTCGTTCGGGGGCGGCCGGTTGCATGGGCGATATTGGTACCCACGCCGAAAATATGGCCGAATATATTACCGGCCTGAAAATAACTGAGCTTTGCGCTGATTTAACCACTTTTGTAGAAGGCCGCCGGTTAGAAGATGATGGCAATGTGTTGCTGCGTTTTGAGAACGGCGCTAAAGGGGTATTGCACGCAAGCCAGATTGCCAACGGCGAAGAAAACGATTTTAATATTAGAATATACGGCGAATTTGGCGGTTTGCAGTGGTGGCAGATGGAGCCCAATACGCTTATTTATAAAACCAACCAGGACGGTGCCCGCCGCATACGGACCGGGGTAGGCAATTTATCCGAAGCGGCCAAGGCGCATACCCGTATTCCGGCCGGCCACCCCGAAGCATTTTTAGAAGCCTTCGCTAACTTGTACCGCAACTTTGCCTATACGCTCAAGGCCCGCATGACCGGCCAGGAACCTAACCCGCTTTACACCGATTTTCCTGGTATTGAAGAAGGTATCCGGGGCTTAGCCTTTATCGATACTTGTCTGGCTTCGGCTAACTCTAACGAGAAATGGACAAAACTTGTAGTGTAGGTATTTTGGTTCAAGAGGCTTAAGTAACTCATTTGTGTCATTCAGGAGGAAACTATTTGGTAAGTAACAACATAGTTTCCTTCTGAATGACAAATTTGGCCTCCAAATGCCGGATTGGTATTATTGTTATGTAGCAAAAAACATTATTCAAATAAAAAAATCAACCTAAAAAATAGTAATTCATTTAAATCCACTATGAAGAAAATTAAAGTAGGTGTAGTAGGAACGGGTTTTATTGGCCCGGCTCATATCGAAGCCCTTCGACGGCTTCCGAACGTAGAAGTAGCCGCCTTGTGCGAGATAACCGAAGAATTAGCTAAGCAAAAAGCCGAAGGCCTAGGCATTGAGCGTTATTATACCTTCGAAGACTTATTAAAACAGGATGATATTACCAGTGTACATATTTGTACGCCTAACTTCCTGCACTATTCGCAATCG
Organism: Adhaeribacter rhizoryzae; assembly: GCF_008629685.1. Lineage (GTDB taxonomy): Bacteria > Bacteroidota > Bacteroidia > Cytophagales > Hymenobacteraceae > Adhaeribacter > Adhaeribacter rhizoryzae. The sequence goes on from NZ_VWSF01000039.1 coordinate 8,355, forward strand.
AAAGCGGCTTTACAAGCTGGCAAGCACGTAGTTTGCGAAAAGCCACTGGCTAAAAATTTAGAAGAAGCCGAAGAACTGGTGAGCATTGCCTCCCAATCCGGTTTGGTAAATGCGGTACATTTTAACCTGCGTTATTACCCGCTGGTGCGCCAGATGAGAGCCATGCGCGAAAAAGGCGAATTAGGCGATATTTATTCATTTATTGGCTCTTACCTGCAAGATTGGCTGTTTTACAACACAGACTACAACTGGCGCTTAGAACCAGATAAATCCGGCGATTCGCGGGCAATTGCGGATATTGGCTCGCATTTAATGGATGTGCTGGAATATATTACCGGCCTGAAAACCACTTCGGTAATGGCTGATTTTACCACCATCCATAAAACCCGCAAAAAACCGTTGAAGCCCGTAGAAACTTATTCCGGCAAAATACTAACGCCAGAAGATTACGCCGATGTTGAAATAAATACCGAAGACCACGCTAACGTATTGCTGCGTTTCGATAACGGCAACAGTGGTGTTATTACGGTATCGCAGGTATCGGCTGGCCGCAAAAACCAGATGAAACTGGAAATTGCCGGTTCTAAAACCACGTTTGCCTGGAACTCCGAAGCGCCTAACGAAATGTGGATTGGTAACCGCGACGGTGCCAACCAGGTACTGATGCGTGATCCTTCGCTGGTTCACCCCGAAGTACGTTCGGTTATTACGTTCCCCGGCGGCCACAACGAAGGTTTCCCCGATACTTCGAAACAATTATTTAAAGAAGTTTACGCGGCTATTGAAACCGGTAAGCAACCCGAAAACCCAACGTTCCCGACTTTCGCCGATGGTTACCGCGAATTACTTATTTGCGAGCGCATCTTAGAATCGAACCGGAAGCAAGCCTGGGTAGCGGTTTAGTGAAATAAATTACAATAGGATGAAGTTCAACGCTGTCATTCAGGAGGAAACTTGTTGGTGTTTTGCTAACAAGTTTCCTCCTGAATGACAGGGTTTGATTTCTTTAATCTTTGCAATGATTGCTGCTTAACCGGTACTTTAACAGTACTTAAGTCTTTTAATAAATTTTTTATTAACAATACGCTGTGGCCTTAGGCTGCGGATTTAAAAATTCAAATATGAAAGGACCCGGAATATTTTTAGCCCAATTTGCGGGCAATGAGGCCCCCTTTAATTCTTTCGAGAATATGTGTAAATGGGCGGCTGGTTTAGGTTACAAAGGGGTGCAACTCCCAACCTGGGTTACCCAATTAGTAGATTTGCAAAAACTGGCCGAAAGTCAAACTTATGCCGATGAATTAAAAGGTGTAGCGCAGGCCAATGGCTTAGAAATAACTGAGCTTTCTACGCACTTACAAGGGCAGTTAGTAGCGGTACACCCGGCTTACGACAGCATGTTCGATGGGTTTGCGCCTAAAGAATACCACAACAACCCGAAAGCCCGGACCGAATGGGCCGTACAGCAATTAAAATACGCGGCTAAGGCTAGCCGGAATTTAGGAATAAATGCCCATGCTACTTTTTCGGGCGCTTTGTTGTGGCATACCGTTTACCCGTGGCCGCAACGCCCGGCTGGTCTGGTAGAAACCGGCTTTAAAGAACTCGCCGATCGTTGGTTGCCTATTCTGAATGCTTTTGATGAAAACGGCGTGGATGTTTGCTACGAAATTCACCCGGGCGAAGACCTGCACGATGGTATTACCTTCGAGCGTTTCCTGGAAGCAACCGGCAACCACAAGCGCGTAAACCTGCTCTACGATCCAAGCCATTTCGTGCTGCAGCAACTAGATTACCTGGCTTACATCGATATTTATCACGAATTTATTAAGATGTTCCACGTGAAGGATGCCGAGTTTAACCCGAATGGTCGTTCCGGTGTGTACGGTGGCTACCAGGATTGGGTAAACCGTCCGGGCCGTTTCCGTTCGTTGGGCGATGGACAGGTAGACTTTAAATCAGTGTTTAGCAAACTGGCACAATATAATTACGAAGGCTGGGCCGTGCTAGAGTGGGAGTGTGCCCTGAAGCATCCGGAAGATGGTGCCCGCGAAGGTGCTCCGTTTATTCAGCAGCACATGATCCGTCGCACCGAACGCGCTTTCGACGACTTTGCCAGCACTGGTTCTGATGAAGCTTATAACCGCAAGGTATTAGGTTTAGAGTAAAATCTATTTTCTTGATAATAAAAAAGCCTGTTTAGTAACAGGCTTTTTTATTTGATTTAACTCGTGCTGAAATTAGTTAACACAAGAACGAAAATCCTAGCAAAAATTGCTGGCGTTTATTTAGTCGTTGGAACCCACTCGTGTCATTCAGGAGGAACCTATTTAGCTGCCTGCCAAATAGGTTCCTCCTGAATGACACGAGTGGATTGCTTAGGCCCATTAGTGATTGATAATTTCTTTTTACTCAGATTTATTTTATACGCGGGGTGTTCCTTATCAGCGTACACTCAAAAAAATAACCGCTTCTGAAGGGTAATTACCCGAACCAGAAGCGGTTATTTTATTTACGCTATTTTTAACTCAGAATATTTATTCCGGAATAAAGCTAATGGTTTTGAGCAAGGCCCGGCCACCGGATTGCTGCTGCTTCACTACTAAATAAATATCCTGTAATGGTTCTGAACCGGAGCCTTCGCCGTTGCCATTACCATTTTTCTGGAGCGGTACGCTGGTGGTTGCCCGTTGGCGATTACCCGGTAAATTCATCTGGGCTTGGGCCAGGAGCGTTCCGTTAGGTTTGCCGCTTCTGAGTTCTACCTGGTAAGTACCAGGACGCATACCACTAAAGGCAGTTAGCTCTAGCCGGTTAATGCCATTTAAATCCAGTTGTCCGGCTTTTATTACGCCTTGGTTGTTAGGTAGTACCAGGTAAGCCGCACCAGCCGAGTCTCTTCTGGCAAAGCCTTGTGCTTGGGTTAAGTCGCGCACATCCATTACGTTGTTGCGCAGGTAGATAGAACCGGAACCAGCCAGTGGGCTAATGCCACCCGGTCCGCCGTTGTCGGTGTAGGTGGCAATTAACCGGAATACATTTTCCTGTTTCTTTTGCTCGTTTAAGGCAGGCGTTATTTTGCCGCTGGCCGGCAAGCTGGCTTTCGCATTTCCAGCATCCGCTAAGGTTAAAACCCAGGTTACAATCTGCCGAACATCACCTTCGGGCATGGTTAAGTGGGCCGGCATTACGTTGCCACCCCATACACCGCTACCACCTTTAATAATTTTAGAGGCTAAATATTCATGTGCCCGGGTATCTTTCTGGTATTTTTTGGCTACCTCGGTAAACGACGGTCCAATCGATTTTTCGGTAATGGCGTGGCAGGCTTTACAATCAGAATTTAACATGATGTTGCGGCCCTGAATCGCTTCCGAAATAATCTGGTGACCGGTAGAAGCCGAAGCCAAATCTCTTCCCTGAATAAAATCAGAGGTTACGTGCAGGTTTTTCATGTCTACTTTGGCACCCGGATCATTAACTTTAATATTATATACTACCGGTTTGTTCGGGAAGTAGAAAGAGCGGTTGCCTTGCAGGTTAATATTTACCATAGGCTGGGCATTACCGGCGTAAACTTCTACGGTATTGCTGGTGCTAAATGCTTTTTCTGTATCCTGTACCTTTACGCTTATTTTATAATCGCCGGCTTTGGTAATGGTGTGCTGCAAACGAGGCTCCTTGGTTTCTTTGGTTTCGTTACCAATGGTCCAAATGTAAGTCAGGGCATCTTTTTCCGGGTCGGTGGCGGTTAGGCTGGCGGTAAAAGTAAAAGGTAAGTTGCCGTTTAGTTTATCTACTTCCAGGTTAGAAACTTTAGGCGGACGGTTACCCGCTAAATAATCAACGCGCGAAAGACCAGCATCCGGGTTTTTCGTGAACCAGCCTTTGCCGTATTCCAGCAAGTACAAGCGTCCGTCCGGACCTACTTCCATATCAATAACCGAAGCCAGTTTTGCATTTTGCATAAACGGCTCCATTTTATCGTATTTGCCATCGGGCGTAATGGTTACAAATTTTATCCAGTCCCGAATCCAGTCGTAAATAATTAATTTACCATCAAAATAAGAGGGGTAACGCGTAGCCGCCGGGAACATTTCGGAGTAATAAACGGGGCCAGTCATGGCGTTACGGCCACCAGCACCTACCTGCGGGAAGTCTCTTGATTCGTCGTAAGGATACCAGATAAAAGCCGGGGTAGTGGGTGGCAATTGGGTAAGACCGGTATTATTTTTTGAATTATTAACCGGTTTGGCCGGATCGAAAGCTGCGCCGGATTTACCGGTAGCATAATCGAACTCGCGGTAAGGATAATTATTGCCAATAAAATAAGGCCAGCCATAGTTACCAGCTTTTGCCGCCCGGTTTACCTCGTCGTAGCCTTTAGGGCCACGAGTGGCCATACTGTCTGCACGGGCATCGGGTCCTACTTCACCCCAGTACAACACATTCTTTTTCTGATCTATCGAAATCCGGTATGGGTTGCGGTGGCCCATGGTATAAATTTCGGGGCGGGTTTTTTCGGTTCCTTTCGGGAATAAATTGCCTTGCGGAATATCGTAGCTGCCATCAGGGTTAATTTTAAGGCGTAAGATTTTACCTCTTAAATCGTTGGTGTTACCAGATGAGCGGCGCACATCGTATTGCTTGTCGCCGGGCTGGTCGTTCAGCGGCGCATAACCCGAGTTTACGTACTTCGATTTGGGTTTATCGAAAGGGGTAGAGTTATCGCCGGTAGAAAGGTATAATAATTTATTGGGGCCAAACGCAATAGAACCGCCGGTGTGGCAGCAAATATGGCGATCGGTGGTAACCTCCAGAATCATTTTTTCCGAAGCTTTGTCTAAAGTACCGTTTCGGAATACAAAACGCGATAACCGGTTTACTACTTTATCGGCAGGGGCATAATATACATAAATGTAATTGTTGGTAGCGTAATCCGGATCGGCCGCCAAACCCATTAAACCTTCTTCGGCATTGCCCGGACCCTGCATGGTAGTACTCTTAAAAAATACATTCAGGTTGGCAACTTCTTTTACCTCGCCGGTTTTCTGGGTATAAAGCATTAGTTCGCCCCGGCGCTGACCTACCAATATATCAAAGTTTGGCAAAATTGCCATTTCGGTAGGTTCGGTAAAGCCGCCCTGGGCTAATAAGGTTTTAACAAAACGATCGTCTTCGGGTACGTTCTGGGTTTTAGCTTTGGCATAATCTAACGTTATGTTTTTACCAATGGCGTATTGAATACCGCCTAACAAATGTTTCAGAAACTGTGGTTCTACATACGATTCGTCGGTATGGCCCAGGCCGGTGTAAAAAGCGCGGCCGCCATCGTACTCGTGGTACCAGGCTATCGGGTGATTTTTGCCGTTTTTACCACCTTCATAAGTAGTCTCATCCAGGTTCATCAGCACTTTAATAGCCGGGTTAATATTTTTGTAGCTATACCATTCGTCCCAGCGTTTCCATTTTTTAGGCAAATGTTTGGTAGAAATGTGTTTGCGGTTGGTTACCTGAATTACGGCGTCCTGTTGTTTCGGATGGTTGAGGAAGTAAGCGCCTACCAACCGGCCGTACCAGCCCCAGTCGTATTCGGTGTCGGCGGCCGCGTGAACACCTACAAAGCCGCCACCGGCCTGAATGTAGCGTTCAAAAGCCGCTTCCTGGGCATTATTAAGTACATCGCCGGTAGTACTTAAAAAAATAACAGCCGCATAATTTTTCAAATTGGCATCGGTAAACGCCGCCGGGTTGGTGGTGGTATCCGCTTCCATGTTGTTTTCACGCGCCAGTTGCATTAAGGCAATTCTGCCTTTGGGAATGGAAGTATGGTAAAAACCGCTGGTTTTACTAAAAATAAGGATTTTGGGCTGAACCAGAAGTTTGCTAAAAGCAAAAAAGGCGAAAACCATTAATGCAAATAAACTTCCGGCCAATAGCCGCCGATAATTTTTAATTTTCATTTTGTTTGTTTAACTGATTATTTTAATTGGGTGGTTTAATATGTAACGTTTCAAATTCACCTCTAAATGTAAGACATTGTGGAATAATTATAAAATGTAAATGCAACAGAATATTTCGGGGTTCTGCTTTATAACTACTTAAATTTATATTTTTCCGTTGTGCTTTTTACTTTAAGTTTTATAAATTATTTAAAGTAGGCAATTAGGTAGGTTTAAAAACCAATAAAATTCTGCTGGTATTTATGCAGGTAAAAAATGATTTTAAAGGTTGTTGATAAATAAGTAATTTTTTTGGCGGTTTGTTTAAAACGTTTTAGCTGAATAATAATATTGTTGTAAAAAGTAAAAAACGAAAAAAATTAAACAAATACTTGGTTAAATTATTAGGTCATATTCTTTTAATTTCTTTATTTTTAATCGAATTTGAACAATAATAAAAGGTAAGTTTACCCTCAAATGAGAAAGATTTTAAGTAATTTAAAGTTTATGGCTGCTTTTGCGCTGGCCATTTGTTTATCGTACACACTGGCTGCACAAGCCAAAAAGACAGCAGGCAAAGCCGCTAACACTTTAACCAAAGCTGAAAAAGCTGCCGGCTGGACACTTTTGTTTGATGGTAAGTCGATGGACCAATGGCGGGGGTACCGGAAAGATAACGTACCTACTGCGTGGCAGATAGAAGATGGCGCCATAGCCTTAACTGGTAAAGGCGGCGGTGATATTCTTACCAAAAATCAATACGAAAATTACGAGTTAATGCTGGACTGGAAAATATCGGAAGGTGGCAACAGCGGCATTATTTATAATGTGTCGGAAGATCCGCAGTATAAAGCTACTTACCACACCGGCCCCGAAATGCAGGTGCTCGACGATGAACGGCATCCGGATGCTAAACAAGGCAAAAACGGTAACCGCCAGGCCGGTTCTAATTACGATATGATTCCGTTATCGACGCCAGCTGTAAAACCAGCCGGACAATGGAACACCGTTCGATTAGTAGTAAATAAAGGTCACGTAGAACACTGGCTTAACGGCAAAAAAGTAGTAGAGTACCAATTAGGCAGCCCGGAGTGGGAAGCTTTGGTAAAAGGCAGCAAATTTGCCACCTTGCCGGGTTACGGCCGCATTAAAAAAGGCCATATTGCTTTGCAAGACCACGGCGATAAAGTGTGGTATAAAAATATTAAAATCCGTCAGCTTTAATTTTTAACTTAATTTAAATAAGAGATGTTTAAGTCGCGCTATACTTACTTCCACATTATAAACTTAAAAAACTAAATTTAATGAACGAGAACATTAACAGAAGCGCTCTGTTTTATGGGAGTTGCTTTGCCCTCATCACCACAGGTTTTACCTTTTCTATCAGAGCCGGGATTTTACCACAATTAGGTGCCGAATTTGGCTTGTCGGCCGAACAGTTAGGATTTATTAACTCCATGTGGTTCTTAGGTTTCCCTATTTCAATGGTTATCGGGGGCCTGGTTTACCATTCAGTTGGTCCTAGAATTATCATGAATATTGCTTTTGTGGCCCACGCATTAGGTATTTTACTAACCATATTTGCCGGGGGGTATACCACCTTACTTATTTCAACGCTTTTAATTGGTATTGCAAACGGTTGTACCGAAGCAGCCTGTAACCCCATGATTGCCGATATGTACTCGGGTGTTCAGATGAATAAAATGCTTAACCGGTTCCACATGTGGTTCCCGGGTGGTATTTTGGTTGGGTCGCTTATCTCCAATATCATGACCAACTTAGGATTCTCCTGGCAAGCCCAAATGTGGATTATTGTGGTGCCGGCCGTTATCTACGCCTTTTTGTTTTTCGGAAAAGCTTTCCCGAAACCAAAAGTGGAAGGAGCTACTTCTATTGGCCAAAACCTCCGAGCTATGTTTAGCCCGCTTTACTTATTCCTGATTGTTTGTATGGCCTTAACCGCTATCACAGAATTTGGTCCTGGCCAATGGGTAGGTATTATTTTGGGTAGCAGCGGTGCCGAACCTATGTTAATATTAGCTTTAACTGCCGGCTTGGTAACAGTAGGTAGATTTTTTGCTGGTCCGGTGGTGGCAGCTCTTGGCCAAACAGGTGTTTTGCTGGGCGGCGCCATATTCTCTGCCCTCGGTATTTATTTATTTAGTACGGTAACTGGCCCTATGGCGTATGTAGCTGCCGTTATTTTTGCTATTGGCTATTGTTATTTCTGGCCGGTAATGGTTGGTGCCGTAGCCCAAAGAGTTCCTTTAAGCAGCGCCTTGGGTATGTCTATTATTGGGGCTGTGGGTATGTTCTCTTCCTCTATTTTTCAGCCATTCATTGGTAGCTGGATTGATAATGCCAAAGCCGCATTTACCGCCCAGGGATTGACCGGCAATGCCTTGGATTTGGCTACCGGACAAGATACCTTACAAAAAATGATAGCCTTCCCGGCTATATTAATAGTGCTATTTACCATTTTGTTCTTCTGGCAAAAAAATTCTAAAAGAACGAAAGAAGTAGAAATGGCAGTACACCATTAAGTTAAAGTAGTAGGCAGCGTTTAATACCAACGCAGTTTGCTATAAAAGATTAGTACTATATTATCCACCACAAGAAAAGGCTGCTACTTTTAGCAGCCTTTTTGTTTTCCAGGTTCCTGGTTGTTCGGGTAAAAACTAAACGGCCAAAAAATTAATTACTTCGGAAGCTAATAATTAAGTCCGCCTAAGCAGTAGTTGCAAACAATTTTCTGTTTTTTAGTATAATAGTAGTGTAAGCGTGCTAAACTTGCTGGTAACAGAAAGTTGTATTTAAAATACAGCCTACTTGTAGGATAGATGAAAGTATTTAATATATTTGGTTTTTCTAATAAATAACATAAACCTACTAAAATAACATCTATGGCTATTCGTGTTTTTGCTATAATTATGGCTTTGGCTTTTGTTGCCAGTGCTGTGGTACAATACAACGACCCGGACCCGCATCTTTGGATTCCAATCTACCTGTTTCCGGCTATATTATCAGTTATTGTTTGGCGGATTAAAGATCAGCGGCCGGCTTTATTAATGTCGGTACTGCTAGTGGCATCGTTGTTTTATTTTGCCGGCGCCATATACCAGTGGCCTGCGCATTGGGAAGGCGTAGCATTAAGAAACGGCATGAAAACAGTAAACATTGAAGAAGGAAGAGAATCGCTGGGACTCGGGTTAGTTTTTGTTACCCTTTTTATTTACTGGCTGGTGTTGCATTTCAGACCGCACGTTCGCCGGTAAAAGCTTTTTTGTTCAGGAGAAAAGGCAGCTACACCCGCTTGTGGGGTAGCTGCTTTTTTTATTAGTACTCAGGCAAGACCTGGGTTTTAATTATGAGGGCGCACTCATTGCCGAACAGCAGAACCTGAAACTGCGCCTAATCGCTCCGCTTAATTCTTTAGCAAACTGTTTTTCCAAGGGCACATCCGGGTTGGTTCTTTTTACTGTTTACATCTGAGAAGAAATTTCCTGAACAATATCCGGCATTAGGCCGCCGTAATCTGGCAAACTTGTACTCCCATAGAGATTTGGCGTATAAAGGCTAAATTTAGCCTGATAAAGGAAATAACGGATGAAAAAATTAGTTGCGGTATGCCTGGTGTTCCTTTATGGGCCTATATATTCCTTTGCGCAAAACGGAAACCTGCCGGAATTGGAAAGCGACCGTCCCACCCGTTCTCAAGGTGCTGCCGTTGTACCAATGGGTACTTTACAGATTGAATCGGGCTTAGAATTGTTGAAAGCGCATGATGAATTTGGCGACCAAAAAGAATATTTAGACCCCACAACGTTAATACGGATTGGGATTTTAAAGAATGCGGAATTACGCCTGAATGCCGATTTAAAAAAGGAAAGAGCTCATGTGTTAAGTAATCCCGGATCTGGAAATACACCCGAAGAAGTAAAACAAGGATTCTCGGATATTATGGTGGGTACTAAAGTGAAATTATTTGGGGGCAAGGGTGCCATTCCCCAGGTTAGTATTTTAGGTAGCGTTACTTTGCCTTTCGGCAATAAAAGTTTCCGGCCACCGCATGTTGCGCCCGAAGGAAGAGTACTTTTTAGCAATAAATTCTCGGAAAAGTTTGAAGTGCAATATAATGTTGGATATCGCAAGCACAGAGACCACGAGGCCTACGGGGGAGAAGCATTGTACGCCGTAACCGGAAACCTTAAACTGACTGATAAATTTATTTGGTTTGCAGAAGTTTTTGGGCAAAAACCAAAAGCCGAAGAAGCCGAACATGGCATTGATACCGGCCTGGAATTTAAACTTTTGCCTAACTTACAACTCGATATAATAGGAGCCATTGGCCTGAATGAGCAGGCCCCGGATTATATAGTAGGTGGTGGCATTTCCTGGCGAATTCCGCGGTAAAGGTTATTTTTAGAATAAAAAAAGCCCGCTACTTCATGGTGCAAGTAGCGGGCTTTTTTGCTTAGTACACTTATTATGCTTGTAAATGGGCCATTATAATATTGAAAACTTCGGTTGCTTCTACCTGATTAACCGGCAATAAATTTTTGCTTTTGCTCAGAATAACCGGAGCATCGGCAGCATTATCGGGTTTGCGGCCGTGCGAGCCTTTTATTAAGGTGGCATCCAGCGGAATAATATCCATCAGCATCCGGAAGCCCATTTTTTTCTTTAGTACTTTAAAACCTACTTTGGGTATTAAAAATTTAATATCCGGGTTAGTAAACATTTCTACCGGGTCGTAGCCGGGTTTTTTGTGAATATCAACAATGCGGGCAAAGTCGGGGGCCCGGTCATCGTCGAGCCAGTAATAATAAGTAAACCAGGAATTTTTATCGGCTACAGCTACCAGTTCGCCGGCACGCTCGTGGTCTATGTGGTAAGCGGCTTTTTCTTCGGGACCAATTACTTTTTCTACGCCCGGTAAGCTCGCAACTAGCTGGCGTACTTCTTCCAGATTTGTTAAATCATTTACGTATACGTGCGCTATCTGGTGGTCGGCGAGCGCAAAGGCTTTGCAAGTACCGGCATCTAATAGCTCGGTTCCCCGCTCTTCGCGCACCGATATATAACCGTTTTGGCGCAAAGCCCGGTTAATATGAATAGGCTGATTTACGTGTGTAATGCCATACTCCGATAGAATAATTACCTGGGCATCTTTGCTTTCAAAATGCGTGATGAGGTCTTTCAGTACCTCGTCAATTTCGCGGAGATCCTGGTTTATGCTACTGTGTCCGGGGCCGTGGCGCTGCGGGTTGTAATCGAGGTGCGGCAGGTAAACCATGGTAAGCGTAGGGTTGTGCAGTTTATCTACCTCAATGGCGGCATTGGCAATGTAGCGGCTCGACCGAATATTGGTTTTCGGCCCCCAATAATCGAACAGCGGAAAAGTGCCCAGTTTCGCTTGCAAATGGTCGCGAAGCTCCATGGGGTAAGTATAGCAATCGGGCATTTTGCGGCCATCGGCTAAATATTGCGGTCGGGGCGTTACAGTATAATCGGCGGCGCTGTACATGGCATACCACCAGCAAATATTGGCGCAGGTAAAAGTCGGGTCCTGGGCTTTGGCTACTTCCCAGATTTTGGGCGCCTGCACCAGCTTATTCGATTGCCGCCATAATTTTATTTCGCACTCATCTCTAAAATACCAGCCGTTGCCCACAATACCGTGCTCAGTGGGCCATTTGCCCGTTAGGTATGTGGCTTGTACCGAACAGGTTACCGCCGGCAGTACGTGGCCTACATTCGCTAATTTTGCTTCTTCCGACCACTTTTTCAGGAAAGGGGTATTTTCACCGATTAAGCTGGAAGTTAAGCCTACTACATCTATAACTATGGTTTTGCGCATGTTTTAAACTAATTCTTTTATTGCCTGTTGGCTCATTCTTAAACGTCGGAACCGGGAAATAAATATTTAAAGGCGTTTTCAAATATTGAATACGCCGCAATTTAAGGAAGTACAATAAATAATGCAGCCGTTTGGGGTACAGGCTTCTGGTATAAATAAATATTGCAGTTGTAAATTATTACCTTAACTAGTGCTAGGACTAAAATCTGCTGTATGTAAAAAGTTGAAAATGCCCAATGTAAAAGTTGATGATATTAAGGTTAAGTAACCCACTGCGGTCATTCAAGAGGAAACTATTTAGCAAGTAACCAAATAATTTCCTCCTGAATGACAGCAATGGGTTCAAAGCCTAACAAAAAATTAAGCGAACAGGTTAAGTAAACAGGTTGATATTGACTAATGACTGTTAAAAGATTCTTAGAGAAGTTTATTTACAGCAATATTACCCTCAGTAAAATTTATTCCTGTACGTTAAAGTGCTGCAACACCCATTTCAATTCGCGCTGAATGGAGGCGCCTAGTTCCTGCTTTATTTCTGGCGGTAATACTTTCCAGGTATACGTTTCCACCTCCAGGTATTTGGTTACTTGTTTGGCTTCGAGCAGTCGCAGAACTTTTACAATTTCGGATTGGGTAGACTGCAATTGGTTGTAACGGTCCAGGAAAATGGGTACGTGGAAATGCGAGCGCCACTCCACGGCTTCTGGATCATTGAAATGTTCGAGGGCTTGGGGTAAATCCGGATAGTGGCTAATGGTGCCGTTTTGGTTGCGTACCAGCACCTGGTGCAGGTACGTCGATTCGGAAAATTGTTCGAACTGGCGTGCTAATTCCTCCCGGTTACTTGGGTTTGCTGGTAAATCGGCCTTTAGGGCGGCGCTTAACTGCACCCGGCCTACTTTTATGCCGCGTTTTTCGAGTTGGTTAAATACCGCTTCGGGTTCCTCGTACGTCAGGGCAAAATGGCAAACATCGTAACACAACCGAATGTGTGTTTTCAGGGTTTCGGTAGCCATTGCCTGGCTCATGCCCAAACGGCTTTGCAAATAATCGGTAACCTGGGGCAGCAGCCATTGGTCGTAATAATTTAAAAATTCGGTACCGTTTTCCAGCAAGCCATCGGGTTCCGGCTCAATATCCAGGTGAATCAGTTTGCCAGTATGGCTGCGGCGGTGGTATAAATCTTCGACCAAAACAGCTAGTTGCTGGGTGCATTGCCGGAATACTTCCTCGGTTTTGGCTGCATCATCACCTAACCACGGCTTATACGACAGCGGCGACGTAGAAATGCCGCCATCCAGTTCTTCGGGTAATAAAAAAGATAAAATCCGGGCCAGCCGTTTGGTATAATTTAGCCGTTCGGGCGTGGTCCAGTCGGGTTGGTGTACGTCGTCTTTTACCACCGAGCGGTGAAAGTTGCCAAACGGAAAACCATTTATAATATGTACATAAAGGCCGTTATCGTAGAGCCAGTTTTTAAATTCGGGCAAATTATTTTCTTGCTCCAGTTCCTGGCTGGCTCTATCCGAAAGCCGTAAGCCAATGCCAAATGGTTTATCCGGCGAAATATTTTCCTTGAGCGGAAGCAGGTAAGTTTTAAGACTTTCGAAAACAGCGGCCCAGCTTTCGCCGGGATGAATATTGGTGCAATAGGTTAAATGATAGCCTTTACCGATGTTCATAGTTAACTAATATTTAGGGTGGTAAGCAGCCTGAAAGTTAACCGGAATGGAGCAAAGTTGTATTAAATAATTTAAATATTTCTGGCTTGATTTAAAATAAATGAGCAGGATAAGGAATAAAAAGCTTCTGTTTTATACAGGTTCTTTTTGAATTTTTGCAAATTAGGTAATTCTATTTTGAACAGATTTACGCTCTGCCCGCTAGTGGTGTAAACCAGCTTTAAAAGCCTAAGTTGCCTTCTGGTAGGCCCCGCTTATCCACTTAAGCTGCTCATCTTTTTCTTTGTGTTACGAAATGCTACATACCGAGACCCTAGCAAAGCATCTTCTTAAAGACCCTCCTCGCTCAAGCTACTGCCAAGAGTTACAATATTTGAGCATATCAGTAAAAAGTAACCGTATTTCGGTTAGAAGAGAACCCGGTTCTGCGAAGTCCCCCTTTGGAGGGGGTAGGGGCTACGATTAGGACACAAAATGGAGCGGGGAGCTGTTGGGGGTAAATGGCAGATGCAATATTTAGCAATATTCGGATAGAGCGACGGGTCAAGCAAGTAGTAGAAAAGATAATAGAAAAGCAAAGTGTGGTGATACATCAGCTAAGTGCGAGCGAAGCCGAGCAGCGGAGTTACTACCGTCTGCTGCATAAC
>NZ_VWSF01000004.1 GCF_008629685.1 Adhaeribacter rhizoryzae
CGAAACCCGCCGCGGCCGCGTAGCCAGGCAAGCGGTAGTGGCTTTACGCTGGGCAAAAGTGGGGTTAGTTATGAAAGGCGTGGGCAAAGCCCTGTATGTGGTAGAAGCCAAGGAAATAGATGCACCCGCCGGGCAAGCGCCCATTTACTGGCGCTTGCTCACGACCCATGTAGTCCAAACCCAACAACAGGCGCAGCAGCTAATCTACTGGTATAGTTTACGCTGGAACATTGAGCAGGTCTTCCGGCTGTTAAAGCAGAAAGGCTTGCAGGTGGAACTGCTGGATTTAGAAACCGGCAAAGCTTTAGTGCAACTCACGCTGCTGGCTTTGTTTGCCGCTAGCAAGATAATGCTCTTGCACCTGGCTTCTAAACAGAAAGAAGCCGTGCCGCTGGCAGAAAGCTTTACCCAGCAGGAAGTCGCTTGTCTGCAGGCTTTACAAAAACGCTATGAAGGAAAAACAGCCAAGCAGCGGAATCCTTACCCCCAAGACTCTTTACAATGGTGCTACTGGATAATAGCCCGATTAGGCGGGTGGAAACCCCACGAAAAGCAGGCGGGGGTGATTACCCTTTTGCGCGGTTGGCTTTACTTTCAGCATATCTTGCACGGGTGGACCCTGGCCCAAAAATTTGTGTCCTAATCGTAGCCCTAATTTAGGGAAGGTGCCCGGAGGGCGGAAGGGTTAAACTCATCAAGAAGAAAAAAAAAGCCGAACCGGCACAAGCTGAAAAGGCAGAAAAAGTACCACTCAATACCAAAGCGCCCTAAATACACAACAAAGAAACTTTATTTTAAATTAATGCCTGTTCAGCCTTAAGATAGTGATTATAGGAATTGGTATTAATTACAGCCAATAAAAAAGCCCTTGAGTTTTTTTCAAGGGCTTTTAAATATTTGAATATTTAGGAGGTTAACTTTTGGGCGTATCTCCTTTTTGCAATTTAAACTTTATTTCGGCTGTAATTCTTTTTTAATTAAAGCTAATATTTCGTGGTTCTGATGGGTATGATCTGTTTTTTCCAGGCGTTGCTGCAAGTCTTGCAGGAGTTTTACCGAAGCGCCCGATTTTATAGCTGCCACCCGCTGAATGGTATATTTTAAAATGAGCGGTACTTTCGATTGTTGTGCCATTTCCATAGCCCGGTTTATATCGGTGGGTACGGTTGGTTCAAAAGCGTACCACAGCATTAAAGGCAGGTTGTGGTCGTCTCTATCTTCGGCGTGTTGCATTAAAGCGGCAATGATTTCCCATCTTTTTTCGGGAGCCGTCCGTTGCATCGCCGAGGCCAGGTACAATCTTACCAAAGCCGAATTATCTGTTTTTGCCATTTCGGCAAATTTCTTCAGGGCCGCTTCCGATAAGTTTTTGTCTTCAGCCAACAACTGAATAGCCCAACTACGCATATTTTCGTCTGCATGGTTTAGTAAGTGCAGCAGCTCTTTTTCCGAAAGTCCTTTGGTCGCGTGCAAGGTCCAAAGCGCTCGTAGTTGGCGGGTTACATCGGGGTTGTTGTTTAATATTTTTTTCAGGGCTTTGTGGACTTTCTTATTCGGTCCGCGCTCTTGTAAAACCAGGCGGGCATTGCGTACATACCACTCATTTTTATTTAAATGGTAATTTACCAAATCTAGGCTGGAGGCTTTTGCTAAATCAACCTTTACCCATTTATCGGTTTCGTGGCTGATTTTAAAAATACGGCCCATTGTTTTCTGGTGTACATCCGGGTTGGGGCTATGGCACTGGTTTTTATCGTACCAATCAATGGCAAACACCGAGCCGCTGGGGTCGTAGCGGAAGTTGAGCCACTGCGACCAGGTGTCGTTGGTTAACAAAAAATCTTCGTTATGGCTTACGGAGTAACCGGAACCTTTGCGGTTAGGCTGATCTACGTTTACCCGGCTGCCGTGAATATTATTCATGTATATTTTATTGCGGTATTCTTGCGGCCAGTTTTCGTTACCCAGGTAAATCATGGCGCCGGCGTGGGCGTGGCCCCCACCTTTGGCGTTGGAGCGGAAGTTGCCCGCATGCGGCCCGCGATCGCCTACCCAATGCACGTGGTCGCCGGATTGTTTAATATCGTCGTAGGTGTAAGGATTAAAGTGGTTGCCGGCCTGCCGGTGGTAGCGCGCGCCCTGGATAATATTAAACATGTGCGGAATAACACAAACCGTAATAAACGAATGGCCATGATCATTCCAATCAATGCCCCACGGGTTACTGGTGCCTTCGGCAAACAACTCAAACTTTTTGCTGATGGGGTGATAACGCCAAACGCCCGCATTTAACTTGGTGCGTTGGTCGTCGGGGGTGCCCGGTGCGCCTACGTTGGAGTGGGTAAATACGCCGTGCGTGCCATAAAGCCAGCCATCCGGCCCCCAGCGGAAATTATTCAGAATTTCGTGCGTATCGTGAATACCCCAGCCATCGAGTAATATTTGCGGCGGACCGGCCGGTTTGTCGCCGGTTTTATCTACCGGAATAAATAATAAGTGCGGCGCGGAACCTAACCAAACCCCACCCATACCTACTTCAATGGCGCTAATTAAATTCAGGCCTTCCATAAACACGATGCGTTTATCCAGGGTGCCGTCGCCGTTGGTATCTTCAAAAATTAATACACGGTCTTTGCCCTGGCCTTCCGGCGCTCGCACCGGGTAAGTATGCGCTTCGGCTACCCACAAGCGGCCGCGGGTATCTATGGTAAAGCTAATCGGGCGAATAATATCGGGTTCGGCAGCAGCTAATTTTACCGAAAAGCCGGGCTTGGTCGTCATGCTTTTAGCAGCTTCGGCACCCGATAAGCCAGCGTGAACCACCGGATCTAAAGGCGGCAGAATAATAATATCACTCGGTTTTAATTCGTTCGAAAATTCGGGCCGGGTGGGGTAAAACTGAAAATCATCGAAGTTAATGTGCGCCCAACGGTCATCGCCAATATAAGGAATGGTAGAAATGCCGGTTTCATTATCGACCAGGCGAATAAATATTTCTTTATTCATTACGGATTTCAGGTCTACCACCACCGGCTGCAGGGTAGCGCGGCCGGTCCCGGTAATCTGGAAGAAAACGTTGTTGTTATCGGCTTGCACCAGTTCTACGCGGGTGTCTTGCAAGGCCCCGCCCGAAACTTTAAAAGCGGCAAACGGCTGTGTAACCGTAAAAGGCACCGACGTAAGCGTGCCAGTTTGCTTGTAGTTTTTGGTGCCACCACTGCTGATAAAATATTTACCCGAAAAGTTAATTTTCATATCTTTTTCGTGTACCGGCGAGGGGTCCTGCGAAAACAATGGGTTGGTAAAAGCATCGCCGGTGGCGGTCCAGTCTTGCAGAGTGCCTTTTTCGAAATTCAGGTTCAGGGTTTTGCCGGCTTTTTTTGGCAGCATGCCGGCTACGGTAGCGGCCTTGGTAATGGGGCCTTCTACTACTTCAAACTTACCCACCATGCCAGCAGCCCGGTGGCCCGGAATCGAGCAGAAATAAGTATCGCTTTGGGCAGCTTTAAAAACAATGCTGGCGGTATCGCCTTTTTCTACCAGTACTTTACTTTTAATACCCATTTTTTCCAGGGCAATATCGTGGGTCATGAGTTCGCCGTTCACAATTTTAATGCGAACGGTTTCGCCTTTGCGGGCTTGCAGCACCGGATTCCGTTTGCCATCGGTACCAAAATAACCCAGCATGGTTGCCTGCAAGGTATAATCCCGGTCGTAGCGGGCGGCGGCTTTGGAGTTAATATTGTTTTTAGGTGGGGTAGCGCTGTAACTAATAGTTGGTTGGAGCAATACTGCCAGTAGCAGCAGCATCAATAAACGGGGCAATATCATAGTTTAAACTATATTTTGGGTGGATAAAAAAGCTTGTGGCCTGAATTACAAAGTTTAGTATATAGAATATTTTTTACAATTATTCTTTTACTAAACACGAGCACGAAGTATTTCTTAAGGTAACAAGATTTGTAAACTTTAAAAAGAAACCAGCCTGGTATTTACTGTAAAGCTATTTTGCTGCCTAACCGGTTAATCTTATTTAGAAATATTGACTTAACGGAGCATCTTTCGTATTTAAATGTAACTACGAGCACCGGGCTCTAAACCACGCAAGTTTTAAAGTATTAATAATTACAGCCGCTTTTTCTTTGCCGGCAATTCTTCCAGAATAATATCCTTGTAATAAACCTGGGCTTTGCCGCCCCCGTGAATTTGCAAGGCAATGCGGCCCGACTGCGGTATTGCTAAATCGGTTTCGGTGTAATCGACGGTTAGGGTGCCGTTCAGGAATATTTGGATGCGCTGGCCTTCGGTGTGTACTTGGTAGTCGTTCCAGTCGTTGGGTCGGAGTAGTTTTTTTATTTGCATGGAATCGGCGGTGGCGAGTAGCTTATTTCTGCGCGATTCGTCGTACAAACTACCCCAGAAGCCCTTGCCAATATCGGCCTGGTAACCAATCATTTCGTAAGCCGGATTGGTAATGCGCTGGCTATGAAACTGCACCCCGCCGTTTATAAAACCTTCGGAACCGGTTAATTTAAATTTTAACTTCAGAATATAATTAGCGTAGCTTTTGGTAGTACTGATAAATTCGTTGTGCGGTACTTTTGCGGTAAGCGAGCCGCCCACCAAAGCGCCCTCCTGAATGCGCCAGGTCCGGAGGGTATCGCCTTCCCAGCCCCTAAAAGTTTTGCCATCGAACAACCGCACTTGTTTGGGTTTTGGCTGACTGATGGAGTTGGGAATATTTGAAACAAAAAGGACTAACAGGAAGAGTAAAATTCTCATAGCGTGGTGGATTGAATTAATTTGCTCCTAAATCTGCTTAAAATCCTAAGGGTAAGGCACGCAAGTACCTTACCCGCTTTGGAAATCTAAAGAAAGTAAGCGTCGATTAAAAATAAATTATTTTTACTTAATATCCTTGATTATCTATCCTGATTATTCTCCTTCACAACCAGGTAACGAATCCATAAGAAATCTCCATAAATCTGCTCGACTGATTTAATTTTGAAATGCGTGGCTCGGCGGTTGCCGTAACCTGCTTCGGCTTCAAAAACGGTTGGTGAACCAATGGTCCCATCGGCAACGGGTGCCAGCACCAGGCTGAATTCGTCTATTAAGCCGGCTTTCAGGAAAGAGCCGTTTACGTGGCCGCCGCCATCGATGCGCACGGTACGGATGCCGAAAAGACTATACAGTTTTTGTAAAACCAAATCCAGATCCAGTTCTTCTTTACCCCCAAACAAGTACGATACATTTTTGCTGCGGAGATGTTCGAGGTAGCCGTCCGGTACTTTTTCGGTTAGTACTTCAATCACGTGTTCGGTAGAAACCATGTTGGTGTCCCAGAAACATTTACCCGACGGGTCGATTACCACGGCAAAGGATTTTACCGGCTGGTCGGCTACAAAATCTTCTTTCGGGATGGTTTTTTCTGCAGGTGCAAGCGAATATTGCTGTTTACTCGAAAATTCCTGCATGGTAACGCGGCCTACCAGCCAGGCATCGGCTTCTATTTGGGCGGCAGTTTCTTCGAAATATTTGTGGTGGTCTTTAAATCCCCAGATATCTTGTTTAATCCGGCCATCAACCGACCCCAGCATGTGGCAAATAACATAAGGTTTCATGGTATAAATTACTTATTCGTTAAAAATTCATTTAGAAGAATGTTGGAAAGAACGCAATAGAAAATGTTTTGTGCTGAAAAATTTTGTTTTGGGATTGATTAGGGGCAATGCCGTGGCCGCAAAGCCGGGTTGCTATTGGTTGCAGAAGCAATTAAGAATCCGTTAAAGATTTTGAAGCAGGAGCGGCTAATATGCTGTTTGGTAAAACAATTATAGAAAGTGGTGGTTTATGGCTACTAATATATTGCTGCTTTTATGGCTGATAACCGCTGAATATTTAGCGAAACCGTAAAGGGCATAAGAGAAATAAATTTTGTACGCTGGGCTAGCTTCGGCCAAAAAAGTAACAGGTAAATTTATGCGCGTAGGCTATGCATCCATTAATTTAACGTTGGCGGCTCAGAAAATTCAGGTAAACCGCTCTATGATGAAACGGACTTTCCTGGAGAAAGGAATAATCTATGCTTCTGGTTTAGCGCTGGCTAACTTTACTGATTTTGAGAAAATAATTGACTGGAATATTCAAAACAATATTTTGTTTTTTCGGATGAGTTCGGATATGATGCCCTGGATGAGCCAGTACCAGATAGCCGATTTGCCCGATTACGAAGATATTAAAATTGTGCTGCAACGCTGCGGCAAAAAGGCGGCGCAAAATAATTTACGGCTTACTTACCACCCGGGGCCATTTAATGTTTTGGCCGCCAACTCGGAGCATGTGTTAACTAAAACGATACACGAGCTAAGAAACCACGCCGATATTATGGATTTACTGCATTTACCCCAATCGCATTATGCTAAAATAAATATTCATGTGGGCGGCGCATTTGGCGATAAAACTGCTGCTATGGCCCGTTTTGCTCAAAATTTTACGCTTTTGCCCGAAAATGTCCGGAAGCGGCTGGCAGTAGAAAACGACGATAAGGCCAATATGTTTAGCGTACAGGATTTACGATGGCTGCACGAGCAAATAAATATTCCCATTACGTTCGATTATTTTCATCATCAGTTTTGCACCGGCGGCTTATCTGAACAGGAAGCTTTGTTAGCTGCGGTGAGTACCTGGCCCGAAGACATAACCCCGGTTGTGCATTTTTCAAGTTCCAAGAAAAAGTACGAAGACCCCGCTGCCGGTGCCACGGCCCACGCCGATTACTTGTACGAACCGGTAAATACCTATGGCCAGGAAGTAGATATTATGTTTGAAGCCAAAGCCAAAGAGTTAGCCGTAGCTAAATATCTGGCAACGTTTAACATGCCGGCTTCTAATCCTTAGCGGTTAATGGCTCTTTTGCTAGCGAGCTGTTTGGGGAATAATTAACCAGAAATTAAAACTCCAGGTGCCAGTACCAGTTTCGGTGGTCAGAATCAATTTTTCGTAATGCCACACAATGATTATTAATGCCCAGCTTGGCATCTTTTAACAACTCCAGGTTAATCAAAGATTTTACTTTTTGTTTTAAATAGGTATTTACCCGCGGCAATTTTTTTATGATGGAATTAATATTGTGCGCTTTAGGGCCCTCCGGGTTTACGGGCGTTTGGGAAAGCACTTCGTAGTGCGGAAACTGTGCAATTAACCGGAGTAGCTTTCTAATGCCGGGAAAATTAACATCGTCGAATACAATAATGCCGTTTTTAGCCATTATTTTATCTAAATAAAAGAAATCGACCATTAAAAAGTCGAATACTTTAGTAGAATCGATGTAGGCAAAATCGAACTGTTTTTCTTGTTTTAGTAACTCGGGTAAAACTTTGTAGCTAAAATCTTCTACAAAAGTTAAAGACGGCAGGTACCCGGCTTGCTCAATTAAATCTAATCCGTTGCCTTCCCAATGTTCATACTCAAACGGATCGATTACTAAATGAATGCCACCGTTTTTGGTTATTTGTTCGGTAATAGCTAACGTAGAGAGGCCGTAGGCAAAACCTATTTCTATGGAACGGCTGCATTGGTTTTCTCGGATTAATTGCTGCAGAAACTCACACTGATATTTGGGCGTTTCGGAGTGAATTTTAACCGGCTCCCGTTTTTTATTTACAAATTCACCAGTGCTAAATATTTTTTCGAGTAATTCATTCATCATATTTGTACTTAATTCCAAATAATATTAGTCGACTACTTTATTGCTTAGCGCAAAGGATATTTAAATAAGTGGGGGTAAGGTAAACAATAATTTTAAATCAAAGCAATTAAAATATAATTTAATTTATAAAATACATAAATCAAGATATATTGGTTGTAAGTACTAAGGAATATTTTACTGCACCTATATTATAGCTTTAATGGATAATTACTTTTTAAATTTTGGTAGCTTTATGAATTAAAATAATTTATAAGTAGCTGGTAAAAGGTATTTTAAGTTAATATTAAACACTTTGCATGGTTGAGTTGCTACAAATTGTATATTGGGCTAAAAATATACCAGCGGGTTTATTATAATCTTTTATGCCACCCATTTAGGTTATTATGCAGGCGCTGTTATAAGCCGGTTTGCCCGAAAAGTTTTTCCCGTACTTCTGCTTTATAATAGTTATACAATTAATTTATTATCTGCCACCACATGAAAAAAGTAATTTATTTATGGTTTGCTTTTACTGTTTCCTCGGCATCGGCGCAGCAGGCTACTACCGGCACCACTTCGGCTTATAAGCCGGTAGTAAATTTTACCACCGCCCAAGACCATGAATATATGCTGAAGCAACTGGGCATAAAAATGCTGCGGCCCGGACCTAGCGGCGATGAATCGGCACCCAATCATGCTAACTACGACGAATCTTTAGCCAATCCTTACCCAAATTTACCAGAGGTGCTAACGCTTAAAAACGGCAAAAAAGTTACCACATCCGACGTTTGGTGGAAGCAGCGCCGGCCCGAAATAATAGATGATTTTGAGCGGGAAGTTTTTGGCCGGGTGCCCCAGAAAGTACCTAAAGTTACCTGGAAAACCTTGATTGCCGAAAGGGAAATGGTGGGGTTTATACCCGTAATGGCCAAACAACTAGTTGGTCAGGTAGATAATTCAGAGTATCCGTTGCTGAACGTAAATATTGCCATAACGGTAGTTACCCCGGCCAACGCCAAAGGGCCGGTGCCGGTGCTCATGATGTTTAGCCGCAGTGCTTTGCCCGCGCCGGCGCAGCCTCCCAAAGAAAGCCTGGAAAAAATAAATGCCGCTTTAAAAGAATTATTGGTTAAAACCGATCCTTCGTTGAAAGCAATATTTGAGCAATATCCAGCTTATAACCCCATTGCTTCTGTTGCAGTTAATCCTTTTGGTCCGCCCCCGGCCGGCGACCCGCCGCCTACCCAACAATTGCTGGCGGCCGGCTGGGGCTATGTTTTGATTGAACCCGGTAGCATCCAGGCCGATAATGGCGCCGGCCTAACCAAAGGCATCATTGGCTTGGTAAATAAAGGACAACCACGCAAGCCGGAAGATTGGGGCGCTTTACGTGCCTGGGCCTGGGGTGCTTCCAGGGCCCTCGATTACCTCGAAACCGACCCGACCGTAAACGCCAAACAGGTTGGCATTGAGGGGGTATCAAGGTATGGCAAAGCGGCTTTAGTGGCCTTGGCTTTTGATCAGCGGTTTGCCCTGGGCTTAATTGGTTCTTCGGGCGAGGGCGGGGCTAAACTGCATCGGCGCAACTTTGGAGAAGCCGTAGAAAATTTAACGGCTAGCGGGGAATACCATTGGATGGCAGGCAATTTTCTGAAATACGGTGCTGCTGCAGCTTCTTTTGGTGCCAAAACAGCAAACGATATTCCGGTTGATGCGCACCAATTAATTGCATTATGCGCACCCCGCCCAACTTTTATCAGCTACGGTATTCCGGAAAAAGGCGATTCTAAATGGCTGGACCAGCAGGGCAGTTACATGGCAACCGTAGCCGCCGGTCCAGTATATAAATTATTAGGGGCAAAAGACCTGGGAGTTGGTTATGATTATAAAACTGCCAAAATGCCGGGCGTAAATGTAAGTTTACTGGATGGCGAACTGGCCTGGCGGCAGCACGATGGCGGCCACACCGATGCGCCTAATTTTAAATATTTTATACCCTGGGCTAATAAATTTTTGCAGCCTACTTCTGCAAAAGCCAAGTAATAAGCTATACAGAAGAGATAGTTCTTTGTACAATAAATTTTAGCCATTTCAGGTGTTATCACCTGAAATTATTGTCATTTGCTTTTACTTCCCAATACAAAACTTCGAAAATATATTATCCAGCAAATCATCGGTGGTTATCTCCCCGGTAATCTGTCCTAAGGCATAGAGCGCCCGACGAATATCAGCGGCTAGAAAGTCGCTGCTGATGTTGCTGCTGATGCCGGTAAGCACATCGTCGAGGGCGGTGTAGGTTTGCTGGAGGTTTTCGTAATGGCGCAAATTGGTAACAATGGTTTGGTCGCTGGTATCTAGTTGGTTGCCTCTTACTTTTTCCAGGAGTTTTTGCTTCAAAGTTTCAATGCCTGCTTTTTCTGAAGCGGAGATGGCAATAGTATCGGCAATTTGACGGTAGGTTTCTAAATTGCTACTGCTTACCGTATCTATTTTGTTCGCGACAGCTATTATTGGCGTATTTTCATCCAGCGCCAAGGCTTCTATTTCCTGGGTTAACTCTTCTGGCGTGGTGGTGGCAATATCAAATAAATATATTACCAAGGAAGCCTCTTCAACTTTTTGCAGGGTTCGCTTTACGCCAATAGCTTCTACTTTGTCGGTGGTTTCGCGTAAACCGGCGGTATCAATAAACCGGAAGCTGATGCCTTCTATGGAGATTTCATCCTCAATAAAATCGCGGGTGGTACCAGCTACATCCGAAACAATGGCTTTTTCTTCGTTCAGCAAAACGTTGAGCAGTGTAGATTTACCGGCATTGGGCTTTCCTACAATTACTACCGGCACGCCGTGCTTAATTACGTTGCCAAACTCAAATGACTTCAATAAATCCCGGATGAGTTTCTGAATATTAAAAATCAGGTTTTGCAAAGCAGTGCGGTCGGCAAATTCCACATCTTCTTCGCTAAAGTCCAGTTCCAGTTCAATCATCGAGGCAAAATGAATAAGCTGCGCCCGTAGGTTTTTTATTTCCTGCGAAAAACCGCCGCGCATTTGCTTCATGGCTACTTCGTGCGACAACCGGGAATCGGAAGCAATTAAATCGGCTACGGCTTCGGCCTGGGCTAAATCCAATTGGCCGTTTAGGAAAGCGCGTTTGGTAAATTCGCCAGCTTGGGCCAGTCGGGCACCGTGTTGCAGGGTAAGCCGGATAATTTGTTCTACAATATAATCGGAGCCGTGGCAGGAAATTTCTACTACGTTTTCTTTGGTATAGGAGTGAGGCGCTTTAAACAGCGAAACCACTACTTCATCCAGCACCCGGCCGTTGTCGCGAATGGAGCCAAAGTGCAGGGTATGTGAGGCTTGCTGGTCCAGGTTTTTGCCGTGGAATATTTTATTCGTAATATTTATAGCTTCGGGGCCCGATAAACGAACAACGGCAATAGCGCCTTTACCGGAAGCTGTTGCTAAAGCAACAATAGTGTCAGGAGAGTTAGTAGAATAATACAAGAACTTAGTTTTATTTTTTAGCGGCCGTGTATTCCTGAAAAGTTTTTTTCTTGTAATGGTTTTCTCCGAAATAAGTTAATATTTCTTTAAAAGCCGGTACATCGAGATAACCCGGAACGGGCGCGAGAATTTTCATTTGCTCGTCGAGGTAAACTGTAGATGGGTAACTCATCTGACCACTCAGCAAAGTAATTGCCACCTCATGCGACCGATATTGTGCATTATAATTATAGGTTTTACCGTTAATCGTAATGGGCTTTTTACCTTCGGCATCGAGTTTTACCGCGTAAAAGTTTTTGTTTACGTATTCGGCAACCTCCGGATTCGAAAAAGTACTCTGGTCCATTTTCCGGCACCAGCCGCACCAATCGGTATAAACATCTATTACCATTTTACGGGGCTCCTTTTTATTCAGAGCAGCCGCTTCCTCCAGGCTTAACCAATTTATTTTTCCTTTTTTCGCGGGCTTACCCGTAAAGCTGCCCAGTAGCAAGAGCAGGCAAAGTAAACCCGTAAATGCCCGCAGCGAAAAGTTATTCATTATTTAAATTTATTATTTAAAAGAAGCTGCCTTTACAATTGAAATTAAGTAAATGGAAATATTACTTCTATTTATAAAACCCACATCTGTCATTCAGGAGGAAACTATTTGGCTACCTGCTAAATAGTTTCCTCCTGAATGACAGATGTGGGATCAATAACCAAAATAAATTATGCACGCAATGTGCAATATTCAGCTTGATAATTGTATTCCAATTTCTAATAACCTTAACGAAAATCAACCCTAAACTAACATAAAGCTTTTTTCTTTGAACAATATTTACGCTACTAATATTTTAACTTCCTCAAATAATTAATACCGGAATTTTAACGGTATGGCGTACGGCATCGATGGTAGTGCCGAAAATAGCATCTTTCATCATACGGTGGCCGTGCGAGCCCATTACCAATAAATCGGCTTCAAAGTTTTTAACCAGGGTAGGAATGCGGCGTTTGGGGTTGCCAAAGCCTAATTCCACCGAAACCCGAAAACCTTGCTGTTGTAGTTCGGTAGCATATTGCTGCAAATGGCTGGAGTCGGTTTTTGTTTCTAAATCGTGGGTTTGGTTACCGAACACGTGCGCACCCACCGTTTCTACCACGTGGATTAACAAATATTCTGCTTCTTTGGTGCCGATGGCCAGCGCACTGTTAATTACGTTTTCGTCTACTTTAGAAAAATCGAGGCTAATGGCAATGCGGCGATAAGCTGGTTTTTGCTGGTGCTGGTAAGGCAAGGTGGGCGTAGTACCCGCCAAATTTAAGTTCATAACCTTAGAAACTAGCGGCTGAAAGGTTATATACAACAGCAACAGGAAGGCTGCTAAAATGGCCGGAACAACCAACAACCAGATAAGCATAGGATTGGAACTGGTAGTAACCCATTCTACTACCTGGTCGAATACCAACTTGGCGTTAAGAATTACAATGGTGGTAGCAATTACCCAGGCGGCCAGACGGGTTTTCAGCCCAATAACAAATTCGCCCATTTTGTATTTATTGCTTACAAAATGAATAAGCGGAATAACGGCAAAGCCCAACTGCAAGCTTAAAACAACCTGACTAAATATTAGTAAACGCCCGGTTTCGTCTTCGCCGTAATACAAAATAACAAAGAAGGCCGGAATAACGGCAATTAAACGGGTAATCATGCGGCGTAACCAAGGCTGGATGCGCAGGTTTAAATAACCTTCCATTACAATTTGCCCGGCCAATGTACCTGTTAAAGTGGAGCTTTGACCAGCCGCAATCAGGGCTACCGCAAATAATATAGGTGCCCATTCGGTGCCCAGCATAGGTGCCAGAAACTTGTGTGCATCTTTTATTTCCGAAACATTAACGTAGCCGTTACGATAAAAGGCCGATGCTGCCAGAATAAGAATAGCCGCGTTTACAAAAAAGGCCAGATTTAGGGCTATGGCCGAGTCGATAAAATTAAATTTAAGTGCCCGCCGGATACCGGAGGCGCTGCGCTCGAATTTACGGCTTTGCACCAACGACGAATGCAGGTACAAATTATGCGGCATTACCGTTGCTCCTATAATACCAATGGCAATATACAAAGCTTCGTTGTTCGGGATGGTCGGAATAAAACCCTGCACCAAAGCGCCCATATCGGGTTTGGCAAATATCATTTCCATTACAAAAGCAAACCCGATAATACTTACCAAGGCCAGAATAAAAGCCTCCATTTTGCGCATACCCTGGTTTATCAGAAATAATAATAAAAAGGTATCGAGTACGGTAATGGTAACGCCCCACAACAGCGGAATGCCAAATAACAATTGCAAGCCAATGGCCATGCCCAGTACTTCGGCTAAATCACAGGCCGCAATGGCAATCTCGGCTAAGAAATAAAGCGGAATATTTATAAATTTAGGGTAAGTTTCGCGGGAAGCCTGGGCTAAATCTAAACCCCGAACTACACCCAGGCGCGCACTTAAACTTTGCAGCAGCAACGCCATAATGTTCGACATTAGCAAAACCCAGATTAATTTGTAGCCGAACTGACTGCCACCGGCAATATCAGTGGCCCAGTTGCCGGGGTCCATGTAGCCCACACTAACCAGGTAGGCTGGCCCCATAAACGAAAACAGCTTTCTGAAAAAACCTTTCTGAACAGTAGTATCAACCGAAGCATTAACTTCTTCGAGCGATTTACTGCCAACATTTGTCCGGTTAAGCATGGTGTTTAACTTGTGTAATATTTTGGTTCAATGCAGTACTTTTTAGGCCGATATAAAAATGTTTTTGGAAACTTCGGCGGATATTAAAACGCTTTTGTTATTTTCTATGCTTACTTCCAGCGACTTATCGTAATCTACTTTATCCAATACTTGCAGGCTGGCTCCCAGGTAAATACCAATTTTATTCAGGTGCTGCAAAAAAGCTGGCTGGGTATCTTTTACGCCTACTACTACGCCGCTTTCGTTTATATCCAGGTCGGCGGCTAATCTTTGCTGGTGCTGTTTTATTTCTCCTTTTTCGTTCGGAATCGGGTCGCCGTGCGGATCTTGCTTCGGAAATCCTAAATATTCGTCGAGGCGCTGAATGAGCAACGGGCTTTGAATGTGCTCCATTTGTTCGGCCACCTCGTGTACTTCGTCCCAGCTAAAGTTTAATTTTTTTACCAGAAAAACTTCCCAAAGGCGGTGCTTCCGAATTATTTGCAAAGCTTTCTTTTTGCCTTCCGGCGTCAGGAAAACGCCCCGGTACTTTACATAGTGGATTATATTTTTACTGCTTAATTTTTTGAGCATATCGCTCACCGAAGCCGGCTTGGTTTGCAGCACTTCCGCAATGGCATTTGTATTTACCGCATCTTTCCCGTCGGTCGAAAGTTTATAAATTGTCTTAATGTAGTTTTCTTCAGTATGACTATGCACTTTGCAGTTATCAATTAACAGTTATCAATTATTAGTAAACAGTTAGCAGTTATCAGTTATCAGTAAACAGTTAGCAGTGACAGTAAACAATTAGCAGTGAACAGTTAGAAGTTGCAAGCTTACTCTTGTTTCAATTTCTATTGATTTCTAATTATTTGAACCTACGTTTCCTTCATAATTAAAAAACCAGAGAAAATGATTGCCACTTTTGGTCAAGCCCTGACTGTTTACTGATTACTGATAACTGCTAATTGTTTACTGTTAACTGTAATTTTACCATCTGATTAAAGCGGAGGCCCAGGTAAAGCCACTGCCGAAAGCGGCCAGGCAGACCAAATCGCCTTGTTTAATTTTTCCTTGCTCCACGGCTTCGCTTAACGCTATCGGAATAGAGGCGGCTGTGGTATTGCCGTAGCGCTGAATATTGCTGAATACTTTTTCGTCGGGCAAGCCCATTTTTTGTTGAATAAAGCTAGTAATCCGCAAATTTGCCTGGTGCGGAATCAGCATATCAATATCGGTAGCCTGTAAATTATTGTGCGTTAAAGCCTCGTTTATCACCTCCGGAAAACGGACCACGGCATTTTTAAAAACGGTTTGCCCGTTCATGTAAGGATAAATAGAGCCGTTATCAATCATCTCGTGCGTGAGTCTTTCCCCTACGTTGCTGGTGGGGAAGGTGCAGGCTAGTTCTTCGGCCAGTTCGCCGTCGGCGTGCAGGTGCGTCGATAATATTCCCTGGTCTTCCGATTCAGCAGGCGACAAAACTACGGCTCCGGCACCATCGCCAAATATTACCGATACGGCGCGGCCCCGATCGGTAAAATCCAGGCCCGACGAATGAATTTCGGAGCCAATTACCAGCACATGGTTGTACATACCGGTTTTTATAAACTGGTCGCCGACCGAAAGCGCATAAACAAAGCCCGAACATTGGTTGCGTACGTCTAAAGCCGGAATATTTTTTAAACCCAGTTCCCGCTGCACCAGCACCCCCGATCCCGGAAAAACATAATCGGGGCTTAGCGTAGCAAAAATAATCAAGTCTAAATCGGAAGGTTGCAAGCCGGCCATTTCCAGTGCTTTCCGCGCAGCCTTGGTTCCCATGTTGGCCGTGGTGTCGGTGCCTTCCTGAAAATACCGCCGCTCCTGAATGCCCGTTCGTTCAACAATCCATTCGTTGGTGGTAGCCATTATTTTTTCCAAATCATGGTTGGTAACCACCCGTTCGGGTACATAGTGGCCTACGCCGGAAATTTTAGCACGTCGCATATGGTGTAAGTTTAGATATCAAATATAAAGGATTAAAATTAAAGTTTAGACTAATCTAAAAATATTTTTAAGAACAAGCTAATTAAATACGTTAAATTGGTAAAATAGTTTGCGCCCAGTGCAGCAGCTTTTCTTCTTCGGTTTGCCAGAAAACGGTATTTAAATTTTTATGCCCATAAAAAATTTGGTTGATTAAAGTTGCGTAAATGGCTGGTGCATCAAAATTCTGAAAGTTAATATTTAAACCGGCTTCATATTGTCTGATTAATTCTTCCCACAATGGGTTGCGCTGAATTATTACGGGCAAGGCATTGCCTAAATATTCAAATAATTTGGTAGGCACACAGTTAAAGGTGCTGGGGTGCGGCTGATAAGGCAATAAGCCTACGTGGCTATTTTGGATTGCTGCTAAAATATCCGCATGAGGCACCAGGTAATCGCCGCCAATTAAATTAATAGATGAATTGGCGGCTATTCTGTTTTTTAATTTAATTAAAACCTCTGGCTGCGGACAATACCCGATAATTGTTAACCTAAAAATTGGGGCTACCTGGTTCAGAGCTTCCAGTAAATTTATAGCCCAAAATACGCCGTACAGTTCCGAAATAGTGCCGCTGTAAAGTAAGTTAATTTCTTTCGCCGAAATTTTTTGGCCCGCTGATGATAAATCGTTATTTATTGGCGGGGCAGCCGGTTGATATTTGTTTTCCAGTATAAGATATTTTTCTTTCAGAAAAGGTAACTCGGTGGCATAACTTTTTTCGGCCAAAAAAAAATAATCTATAAAAGGCGCAGTTAAGCGTTCCGTGAGGCGAATAATATTGGCCAGTAAGCGGCTTAGCCCAGGCGAATAAATGCCCTGAGTAGTCAGGTTCAGGTAATAATTTTCGCGAATGTCATAAACAACCCGGCACTTCCGGAATATTTTGTAAAGTAGCGTTGCCGGCAAAAGTTCGTGCGTGCCGATAATAATAACCGCGGGCGATACTTGTAGCAATAATTTAAAATAACGCCAGGAAGACAGAAAACGATTTATACTTAAGCGCTTAAACCGGAACAACGGATAAAAAGAGATATTTTCCGGAGCAACTGGTTTGGGCGCCGCGTAACCAACTATTTGTATTTGGGTTTGGGGCAATTTGGCTAATGAAAGACCAAGTTTCCGGAACATGCGGGAGTCGTTAATGGGCTTTAAGACCGATGCCAGCAGAATTCTAGTTTCTTTCATTAAGGTAAAACTACTACTTTTACGGTTTAAACCTATGTAACTGGTATTAACCCTAACCTAAATATGACGCTGCAGCAAATTATAGAACAAGCCTGGGAAGATCGTTCCTTATTACAACAAGTGCAAACCACCGAAGCCATCCGCAATGTTATTGCCGATTTAGACAAAGGCTTAATTCGGGTAGCCGAACCCGACGGTGAAAACTGGAAAGTTAATGAATGGGTAAAAAAAGCAGTTTTAATGTATTTCCCAATTCAGAAAATGGAAACGATTAAAGCCGGCCCGTTCGAGTTTCACGATAAAATTGCTTTAAAAGAAAATTACGCCGAATTGGGTGTGCGCGTAGTACCTCATGCCATTGCCCGTTACGGTGCCTTTTTAGCGCGGGGGGTAATTATGATGCCTTCTTACGTAAATATTGGCGCTTATGTAGATTCCGGTACCATGGTAGATACCTGGGCCACCGTGGGCAGTTGTGCCCAGGTTGGTAAAAACGTACACCTGAGCGGGGGCGTTGGTTTAGGCGGGGTACTAGAACCTGTACAGGCCGCACCGGTTATTGTAGAAGATGGCGCTTTTATTGGTTCCAGAAGTATTTTGGTAGAAGGTTGCCGCATTGGTAAGGAAGCCGTAATTGGTGCCGGTGTAACCATTACCGGCAGCTCTAAAATTATTGATATCACCGGTTCGGAGCCCAAAGAATATAAAGGCTATGTGCCACCCCGCTCGGTAGTTATTCCGGGTTCTTACACCAAAAAATTCCCGGCTGGCGATTTCCAAGTGCCTTGCGCTTTAATTATTGGCCAACGCAAAGAAAGCACCGACCTGAAAACTTCTTTAAACGATGCGCTGCGTGATAATGCCGTAGCGGTTTAGTTTCGTTAATCGTTATTCGTTGTTCGTTATTCGATTTTCGGATGTTCGATATTTGGACACTGATTAATATTTTGTACGAAAATAGCTTAAAATAAAAGCCGCTGTGAAGAATTTAATTCTCTCCAGCGGCTTTTTCTATTGTTAAAGTTCACTACAACCAATTTTCGTTAGCATGAAGTCGAATAACGAACAACGATTAACGACTAACGAAATTACGGGAGGGCAAAGGCTATAATGGCATCGCCGGCTTTTGTACCCATTTTTGCGCCGCCGGCGGAGATTACAATATATTGCTTGCCATTTACCTGGTAAGTACTAGGTGTTGCGTAGCCGCCCGCCGGCAAAGTGGTTTCGTAAAGAATTTTACCGGTTTTCTTATCAAAAGCCCGAAACTTTTCGTCTTTTGTTGCGCCAATAAATACCAGTCCGCCGGCCGTTACAATAGGGCCACCGTAGTTTTCGGTACCGGTAGGAGGTATGCCTTTTTTAGTTAGTTCAGCGAATTCTCCTAATGGCACTTGCCACAAATATTCACCGGTGTTCAGGTTTATGGCATTTAAAGTACCCCACGGCGGTTTAACGGCCGGGTAACCTTGCTGGTCTAAGAAGCGGTGGTAGCCCGTATGGGTATATGGTAACTGCGGAATTTTGCTGGCTATTACCTTTTCCTGATTTTGTTCGTTGGTTGATTTAATATTCGGATTAATAATAAAATCAATAATAGCCTGTCGGTTATTTTCGGGTATATGCCCAAAAGCCGGCATACGGCCCCGGCCATTTTTTACGGTTAATTCTATGTCGCGGCGACTGAGCCGGTCCTGTATTTGCACCAACGAAGGGTAACTGTGCTGGTCGCCTAAGCGGTCTGGCCCGTGGCAGGAAGCACAATTTTGCTGGTAAAGCTGCGCTCCGGCCGATAATTTTTCGGAGGTTTTGGGTTTGGCATCTACCATGGTTAGAATCCAGGGCATTTCGTTCGAATTTATATACAAAACACCACTCTGCGGATCGAAAGCATTGCCACCCCATTCGGCACCACCATCAAACCCGGGAAAAATAACCGTACCTGCTTTACTCGGCGGAATAAAAGGCTGGCCGGATCTTACTTGCTTAAACCGTTCGGCTACATGGGCGTGAGCTTCCGGCGAAATATCTGTAATATCAGCTTCGGTAAATGCTTGGCGGGCAAAAGGAGCGGGTTTTAAAGGAATAGGCTGCGTAGGCCAGGCAACTTCGCCCGGTAAATCTGATTTTGGTACGGGTCTTTCTTCTAATGGAAACAAAGGTTTTCCCGTTTCGCGGTCCAGCAGGAATATAAATCCTGATTTGGTGGCTTGGGCTACCGCATCCACTTTTTTTCCGTTGTGGTTTACGGTTACCAAATTAGGCTGGCAAGGTAAATCCCGATCCCAAATATCGTGGTGTACGGTTTGGTAGTGCCAGACGCGCTCGCCGGTAGCTGCTTTTATAGCCAGTATACAGTTGGCAAATAAATTCTGGCCGGGCCGGTTGCCGCCGTAAAAATCGAAAGAAGCTGAACCTGTCGGTAAAAATACCAAGCCTCGCTTTTCGTCGAGGCTCATGCCGCTCCAGACATTTGCCCCACCTACCGATTCCCAGGCATCGGCCGGCCAGGTATCGTGGCCAAACTCGCCGGGTTGCGGAATTGTGCGAAAAACCCAGGCAATTTCTCCCGTTCCAATATTATATGCCCGCACAAAGCCAGGCGCAGCATCAGCATTTTCGGAAACCCGGGAACCCAAAATCAAAAGGTTCTGATAAACAATACCGGGGGTGGTAGCTACAATATAGAAGCCCTTTACATCCCGGCCTAAACCTTCATATAAGCTTACCTGTCCGTTTTTACCGAAAGAAGTTACAGGTTCGCCGGTATCAGCGTTTAAAGCATATAAAACGGCACCGGCTGTAAATAATATTCGTTTATCATTGCCATTTTCCCAGTAAACAACCCCCCGGTTAGCGTGGAGAGTTGGTTCTTTATCTTTAAACGGATCAAATTGCCAGCGTAAAGCACCCGTAGCAGCATCTAAAGCCAGCACCTTTAACTTGGGCGAAGCGGTGTATAAAATTCCGTTTTTAATAATTGGTTGACTTTGCATTTCGGTACCTTTTCCGGTATTATCGCCGGTATGATACGTCCAGGCAATCTGCAAGCGGTTTACATTTTGGGTGTTTATCTGGTCTAAGCCGGAATAGCGGTTGCCCTGGGCGTTACCTCCGTAAACCGGCCACTCTTTTTCCTCGCCCACGCGGGCTTTTGCCTGATTTACTTTCTGGTTAATCTGGGTACAGCTAGCCAATGCAGCTAAAACCAAAAGCAGCGGTTTCGAGAAGCTTAGGTGCTTTTTTAAGAAAATATTCAAATTCATTTATTACCATTTGTTAAATTGTGCGGCCACTACTAAATCTTTCGAACCAGGAGTATAAGTATAAAAGCCGTTACCCGATTTTACGCCCAGGTGCCCTGCTTGTACCATATTTACCAGTAAGGGGCAGGGGGAATATTTGGGGTTGCCAAAACCATCGTGCATTACTTTTAAAATAAATAAGCAAACATCCAGGCCAATAAAATCGGCTAGTTGCAGCGGTCCCATGGGGTGCGCCATGCCTAATTTCATTACCGTATCTATTTCGTTTACCCCCGCTACCCCTTCGTACAAAGCGTAGATGGCTTCGTTGAGCATGGGCATTAAAATACGGTTCGCAATAAAACCCGGATAATCATTAACCTCCGTCGGGGTTTTGCCTAAACTTTTAGCCAAATCCATAATGGTGGCGGTTACTTCGGCTGAGGTTGCATAGCCCCGAATTACTTCTACGAGTTTCATTACCGGTACCGGGTTCATAAAGTGCATGCCTATTACTTGCGCGGGGCGAGCGGTGGCGGCGGCAATACGGGTAATGGAAATAGAAGAAGTATTGGAGGCCAGAATGGCTTCGGGTTTGGCAAAAACATCCAGGTCTTTAAATATTTTTAATTTTAAATCAATATTCTCGGTGGCGGCCTCCACTACTAAATCAGCCTCGGCAACTCCGGCTTTTAAGTCGGTTTGGGTCTGAATATTGGCTAAAGTTATTTTTTTTTCTTCTTCGGTTAAGTCGCCTTTACTAATAATCCGATCCAGATTTTTGGTAATGGTACTTAAGGCTTTTTCTAGAGCTGTTGCCGAAACATCAACCAAAGTTACTTTAAAATGATGCTGCGCAAAAACGTGAGCAATGCCGTTGCCCATGGTACCCGCGCCAATAATGGTTACTTTTTTTATCATAGTATGCTGTAAAGGCTGGTTTAAAATAGCCGCACTAAATTTATATATTTTAAGGTATGCCAGGGTAAAACTTGTTTTAAATAATCCAGTATAATGGGAGGAAAAGTCCGGATACAATTTGGTTATTTTAGCAGGTTTTAGTAAAAAGAAATAAAAAAAATATACCTATATAAATCTTTTGGAATATATCTGCGTAAATAGGAAAAATTAAAAATTAAGTTACTTTAAAAAACAAGACTATTTTTATAAAGGCTTGTTTTTGAAGCGTTTCAAACCAAAACAATAAAAAACTTGACTGTCATTCATTAAAAAAAATCAAACTATGGGAAATTTGCTT
Organism: Adhaeribacter rhizoryzae; assembly: GCF_008629685.1. Taxonomy (GTDB): domain Bacteria; phylum Bacteroidota; class Bacteroidia; order Cytophagales; family Hymenobacteraceae; genus Adhaeribacter; species Adhaeribacter rhizoryzae. Next base: position 21,629 of record NZ_VWSF01000004.1, read on the forward strand.
TATATCATCGCGGTAGTATTAATTATACTCTGGCTCATCGGATTTTTAGGCTTTCCTAATCAGGTGGGCGGCATTATTCACATTTTGCTGGTAATTGCCGTAATCGCTATTATACTGCGCTTAATTCGCAGTGCTTAACTACTCTTTTCAAACTTAAACCTTAAATTTTAAACTCGACTATTAAACAATCAAAACTATGGGAAATTTATTGTATATTATTGCAGTTGTATTAGTAATACTTTGGTTAATTGGCTTTTTAGGATTTGGTGATACCGTAGGTGGCGTTATCCATATTTTATTGGTTATTGCCGTTATTGCCATTATCTTGAGATTAATTCGCGGGGCAGCTTAAGGTTGTCGGCCAATAAATATAAAAAAAGAGCGCTTTTCAGGCGCTCTTTTTATTTCTGCTTATTTCTAAATTTAGTTTAGCGGCATTAAACGCCCTTTAACTATTTTAAATTATAAATTATACCGGCCCGAATAATAGGACGGGAATTATTTACTTCGTACGTATTGGCAATATTAAACAATAAATATAAGTCGAAGCCAAACCGACTAGACGACATTTGCCGGTAGCCGGCCCCCGCCAAAGTAGATTGAATATTTTCCCGGTTATCCGGAATAATTTGGCCGGTTTGATCGTAGGTTTGGGTATTAATTATTTGGTGTTCGCCGTGTAGGAAAAAAGCCTTGTAAATAATTACCTGGGTAAATGCCTTGGCGCCATAATCGCTGAAAGATCGGCCACCCAAATTATAATAATTATACACTAAGCCTGGGCCTACGGCCAAACGTTTGGTAAGGCGGTAACCCAAAATAGGCGAAGCGCCAATATTAAAAAAATTGCCATAGTAAGAACTGCTGCTAAATCCTAAATCGCCGCTGCCCCCAATAAATAATTTTTCCAGAATGCTGGGCTTGCTTTCGAGCGGTTCTTCTTTTTCGACTTTCGCGGCAGGTTCAGGTTTTGGTTCCGGTGTGGGCGCTTGCACGGGCGGCGGCGCTTCTACGGGTGGTTTAGCCGGCATGGCCGGTGGCATGGTTTCTAGTTGTGGTTTTTGTTGAGTACTATCTCTTTCCTGGGCCACGGCCGTAGCCCAGTTACCCAGGAAAAAGAATATTAACAAAATAGCCAATCGGCTTAAGCGCGTAAATAAGGTAGGCTGCATTGCTGCGGGTTCTAAAGTTTACAAGCAAAACGATTTAACTTTTGTAAAAGTATATAGCGCCTTAACTATACATTTTTTGCCGCAACGCTTTTATTTGCTCATCCTCCAGATATTCTTCGTAGCTCATGCGCTTATCAATAATACCTTTAGGCGTAAGTTCAATAATGCGATTGGCAATAGTATCTACAAATTGTAAGTCGTGGGAAGCGAACAGGATGGTGCCGTTAAAATCTTTTAAACCGTTGTTTAATGCCGTAATCGATTCCAGGTCCAGGTGATTCGTAGGTTCGTCCAGCACCAGGAAGTTACCGGATTGCAGCATCATTTTAGATAACATACACCGCACTTTTTCACCCCCAGATAAAACATTGGCTTTCTTTAGCGATTCTTCGCCGGAAAACAACATCCGGCCTAAAAAGCCGCGAATAAAGCTTTCGTCTTTTTCCTCGGAAAACTGGCGCAACCAATCTACTAGGTTTAAATCGGTATTGAAATAATGGGCATTGTCTTTCGGGAAAAAAGCAGAAGTAATGGTAGTACCCCAGGTATAGGAGCCACTATCTGCTGTTATTTCATCCATCAATATTTCGAAGAAAGTAGAAGCCGATAAATCGTTACGGCCCAGAACCGCAATTTTATCTTTTTTATCAACGGTAAAGCTGATATTTTTAAATAAAACGGTACCGTCTTCGAGGGTTTTGCTTAAATTTTCTACCGTTAACAACTGGTTTCCGGCTTCCCGTTCGGGTTTAAACTGAATGTAAGGGTACTTCCGGGAAGAAGGTTTAATATCTTCCAGGGTTAATTTATTCAGTAATTTCTGCCGCGAGGTAGCTTGTTTTGATTTAGAAGCGTTGGCACTAAACCGCCGGATAAATTCTTCCAGTTCTTTGCGCTTTTCATCGGTTTTCTTGTTGGCTTCGGTTCTTTGTTTAGAAGCTAACTGGCTCGATTCGTACCAGAAAGAATAATTACCGGCGTACAACTGAATTTTACCGTAATCAATATCGGCTACGTGCGTACACACCGCATCCAGAAAGTGGCGGTCGTGCGATACCACAATTACCGTGTTGGTAAAACTTTCCAGAAAATGCTCCAGCCACAGAATAGATTCGGCGTCTAAGTGGTTAGTTGGCTCATCGAGTAATAAAATATCGGGGTTACCAAATAAAGCTTGGGCCAGCAAAACCCGTACTTTTTCGCTGCCGCTTAGTTCCTTTACCAAAGAATAATGCAGGTTTTCGGTAATGCCTAATCCGTTTAAAAGGGTAGCAGCATCATTTTCGGCGTTCCAGCCTTCTAAATCAGCAAATTCGGCTTCCAGGTCCGAGGCCCGCAAGCCATCTTCTTCGGTAAAATCTTCTTTGGCGTAAATAGCATCTTTTTCTTGCAATATATCATACAGGCGTTTGTGGCCCATAATTACGGTTTGCAGCACCGGAAATTCATCGAACTCAAAGTGGTTCTGCTTTAACACCGCCAGGCGCATACCGTTGGGTATTTCTACCCGGCCGGTCCGTGGATCAATATCGCCGGATAATATTTTCAGAAAAGTAGATTTACCGGCACCATTTGCCCCAATCAGGCCGTAACAGTTACCAGGTACAAATTTAATGGTTACGTCTTCAAATAATGTGCGTTTGCCGTACGACAAGCTAACATTGGAGGTACTAATCATATCAGGAATATTTTCGGCCGCAAAGGTACGAAATTTATTTTAGTTAAATTTTTAATACAGAATTTATAAATAAACCAAGCAGTTTAACCGGAGGTTCAAAACATTTAAACATCTTTTTTGTACTCTTATTAGCTGTTTAACAGGCTGCTCCAATTGGCTTTAATCGTATTAAAACAGAAAAAAAGATTAAATAATAAAACACAGAGCCGGATAACCAAGTATATTATTTCAAACATATAGGAAGAAACAATACCCAACTTTTTATTTTATATAAAAAGTTTACCTTAAAACTTATGAATATGGCAACAGAAAAAGTCTCCATACCTACTATCGGTATTCGATACGGTATAATTGCGTGTGTATTAATGATTGTTTATTTTATCATAATGGTTTTACTGGGCCTTTCGGATAGTGAAGTGGTTCGTTTTGGTAGCCATATATTTGTAATTATAGCGGTAATATTAGCTATAGGTACATTTAAGCGCTCCCGGGGCGGGCACATGCCTTATTTACCCGGCTTGGGCATTGGCTTTGTGGTGGGCCTGGTAGGTTCGGCACTTTATGCGGCTTTCATTTTCTTGTACGCCCACTACATAGACCAGGATTACCAAAACTCCTTACGTACCCAAGATTACTTTGGGGCATTTTTATCGCCATTGGCTTTGGCTGGTTCTATTACCTTGTTAGGGCTGGTTGTGGGTGCTTTTACCGGTTATACCCTTATGATGCTGTACGATAATTCTGGTGGCAGCTTCGAGAACCGCAAAGCCTAAATAAATATTCTGCATTTAAAATGTTGCAGCATTGCAGCAACTAACATTTATGAAATACAACGCAAAAGCTGGCCAATTGCCGGCTTTTTGCATTATCGGGCAAACTGGTTTTTAATTTTAACTTGTCTCTCCGCCATAAACATTATTTAGATTGCTGCCAGTGCGTGAGTTGTTGAAAAGTTTGGTATAACTAAATGCCAGATAACTGAGATTTAATAAGTTAATGCTGTAAGCTCGGCCATTAACTAATAAGTGGCATTAGGAAACAAATAAAGTAAGCACGGAGCAAAATTCTTCAGCTTTAACGGGTTAGTAATGGCAAAAATTAAAAATGGCCCTAATTATTAAAATTAAGCACTTTTTTCTTTACCAAATGTGGCGGATTACGTATAAAATACCAGATAGTTGTAGGTTTAAACCTAAATATTTGCTATCTTTTATTAGGTTTTAGAAGGGCCTGAAATTTAAAATAGAGTTCGTAAACTAAAGTTATAAGTCTATGAAAAAGTTGATTTTAAGTATAGTATTTGTATTGGGAGTGTTCGTGGCTTCGGCTCAGAATAATGATGCCCGAACGAATAAAGATTTTGTTTCCTCGGTAAGTACCAACGATCAAATCCGGCAATTATCTAATAAAATGCAGCTGAACGAAGGGCAATATATTCGGTTGCGCGATTTAAGCCGGGCTAAAAACGAGCAGATAAGAGAAATTAATAACATGTATGTTAATGATGCCACTACCCGGCAGCAAAAACTGCAGGCAGTAAATCAAGACTTCGAAAAACAGTTGGCCCAAACTGTTTCGCAAGAGCAATTTACAGCTTATTTAGCTACCCAGGGCCGTGCCCCAATGAATAACGCTGGTAATACCTATCAGGCAACTGGTTATGGCGGACAGTCTTTAGAAAGTGGCGCAGCAACTGGTACATCTGTTAACGGTGGCGCGGCAAACCCCAGCGATGCCAATATTAACAATAACAGCAATACCAATGTAAACGGTAACGATGCTAAAGAAAAGAAAAAAGCTAAAAAGGAGAAACGTTCGGGTAAGATGAAATCAGAAAAGATTAATAATTTTTAAATTTAAAAAATTACTAAATACAAGTTCTGTAATAAAAAAAGCCGCTGCTATATGCAGTGGCTTTTTTTATTACAGAACTTGAGAGTTGAGTTACTAAATATTATTTTCAAATTTAATTTTATACACCCGGTCCAGTGCATCGAACCGGATAAGCACTTTGCTGGCTTTAGATAATACTTTTTCGTTTTCACATTGGGTGCCCTTCTGAATAAAGTAAGAATATACCCGTTCCCCGCTTTTTTCAAGCGAGTTTCCTTCGGGTTTACCCAACAAGGCTAAAATATCGGTGTGGTTTAAGCCCATTAACATAGCTTTATTTTTTTCTAATCCGGCAACTAAACCAGGTCGAATATCCTGACAACTGCGTACATCCTGCCGCCAAGCTTTTTCGTTAAAATCCGGTAAATTAACGGGCGAGGAACAGCCATTAAAAAGTACAAAACAAGAAAAAAATGCGGCAGTGTAACAAGCTGAATTTCTTAATAAAGTAAACTTATGGTATAGAGGTTTCAAGAATAAAAAACGCATGTTTCTGAGTTATAGATAGAAAATATTCTGCAAAGATGCTGTTCCGTTGGGAGAATTAAGAATAAATAGCTTTAAAATTTTATATTGGGAACAATTATAGCAAAAACACACGTTAGTACAGTACCCTAATAAAAAGCATTTATGAAAAGATACACTGTTTTAAGTGCCGCTTTTATCTTATTTGCGTTTACCAAGCCCGCTGTTAGTCAAAGTCCCGGTACTGCGTTGCACCAACCTGCGCTTGCGGCGGTTAATACGGTGCCAATTAAAGCTACTAAGCCGGTTAAAGCCGAGTTACTGGCTGAAGAAGCTTTTGAAGATTATTTAAAAGATAGTTTTGACCGGATGGACTTAAGAGGCAAAGGTTTAAAACTGGCTATTTACCGGAAAGCTGTTATTGGTTTCCATAATCTTAAACGGAGTAAAAAAGTATCTGCGTCTAAATCAATTTTATCGATTGTTGATTTTAGCAAATCGAGCCGCCAAAAGCGTTTGTGGATTATTGACTTAAAAAACGAAAAGCTGTTATATCATACTTTAGTGGCGCATGGGCAGGGAAGCGGGGCCGAAATGGCGACTGTTTTTTCTAATAAATTAAATTCGCACCAGAGCAGTTTAGGCTTTTATGTAACCGGCAATACTTATTTTGGAAAACACGGCTTATCCTTAAAATTGCACGGTATGGATACCGGCTTTAATTCTAATGCTTACCAGCGTGCCATTGTCGTACACGGGGCCGATTACGTGAGCAATAATTTTATTAAACAACAGGGTAGGTTAGGTCGCAGCCACGGCTGTCCGGCGGTTCCGCAGGAACTAAACAAAAAAATTATTGAGGTGATTAAAAACCAAACGGTATTGTATATAGATGCCGATGTAAATACGTACGCATCGGTCTACCTGAATAAATCCGGCGCTTTGGCGCAGTATGCAGCCGAACACAAAATTTTTCCATCGAGCAACCAGGCAAGTATATAGTTCAACTCAAAATAATTTAGGCTTAAGCCCAATATTGAATAAAATATTAAACAGAAGAAGCCCGCTGAATAATTATTTCAGCGGGCTTCTTCTGTTTAAGTTTAATTAAAACGCGATTAAGCTTCGTCTTTGGTACCTTTTACCAATCCTATACCCGAACCAAAGAAAATGAGTCCTACTACAAAGGGTATTAGCGCGTTAAAGCGTCCGCCCGGCACGCCGGCCCCGCCGCCTGTCATAAAACTGTAAGCGCCCCATATAATGCCTATTATACCTAATATTGTTAACAAAGCGCCAAAAGATCTTTTTATGTTCATGGTTTTAATATTTTAAATTATTTATTGCTGATTTTAAAGTGTTCCTCTTTTACGTTATAATTAGCTTCGGGTATATAGTTTTTTTTTAATTTCTGATTAGCGCCCAAATAGGGCCAAATTCAACGGTTTTTATGCCTTGATTTTGCTCTGAAAATATTTATGCCTTTGGTAAAATTCACCTGAAACTATACCCGTAGTTTAGCGTTCATACACCCGTATTAATACTTGAAATTATGCGCGGCGCATTTAAATATATTATCGCATTAATAATTGCCGGGGTATCGCTCATTAGCTATTGGTGTAAAAGAGAACCCAACGAAATTACCGGCGAAACCCAGCACATCGACATGACCGTGGACCAGGAAATTGCCTTGGGTTTGCAGGCTGCGCCCGAAATGGCAGCCCAGTACGGAGGTTTGCATCCCGATCAGCAAGCTACGGCCAAGGTTAAAGAAATAGGACAGCGGTTGGTACAACAAACCAAAGCCGGCACCAGCCCCTATAAGTTCGATTTTCATTTACTAGCCGACGAAAGTACCCTTAACGCGTTTGCTTTACCCGGCGGACAAATATTTATTACCGCGGGACTTTTACAAAAACTACAAACTGAAGGACAGTTAGCGGGGGTGTTAGGCCACGAAATTGGGCACGTAATTGCCCGGCATTCGGCGGAGCAACTCGCTAAAGCCAAATTAACGCAAGGCTTATCCAGCGCGGCCGGCATTGCTACTTACGACCCAGACCGGCCTGCCAGTGCCTCCGGCGCCATTGCGGCGGCCGCTATTGCCAAACTCATGACCTTAAAATACGGCCGCGAAGATGAACTGGAATCGGATAAATGGGCGGTTAGGTTTACCGCCGACGCCGGCTACGATCCGCGGGCGATGATTGGGGTAATGGAAATATTGGGAGCGGGCCGCTCCGGCGGCGGCAGCGTTGAATTTTTCCAGACCCACCCAAACCCCGAAAACCGCATTACCCGTATTCAAACCGCTATTCAGGAAGAATTTCCCGAAGGTATACCCAGTGGATTAATTCAATAACCTGTTTATCTTATATGTCACACAAAGCTTCTATTCAGAAGGTTTTATTTGTTCTTAACCCCATTTCGGGCGATATCAGCAAAGAAGAGGTGCAGGCCATGATTGAAGAATATTGCGCCGAACACCAGATACATTTATCTTTTTACCATACTACCGGTGTAGATGATAACGAAGAAATTAAACAGCTTATAACGCACCATCAGCCGGATGCAGTAGTGGCTATAGGTGGCGACGGCACCGTAAGTTTAGTAGCCAATATTTTAAACCATCGCGGAATACCTTTGGGCATCATTCCGTTGGGTTCGGGTAATGGCTTGTCTAAAGATATTGGCATACCCCAGGAAATTGACCAGGCCCTGGCGCTGCTAAAAACCGGCGTTATTAAAAAGATTGATTCTTTGGATATTAATGGCGAAACGGTTTTTCATTTAAGCGATTTGGGTTTTAATGCTTTTATTGTAAAGAAATTTAACGAAGGCGAAACCCGTGGGCCCGGCGCTTATGCCTGGATTGCTTTACAGGAATATATTAACTACACGCCTTTTTTCTATAAAATACAAACCGATAAAGAATATTGGGAAGGCGAAGCTTTTATGGTAACCATTGCCAATGCCAACGCTTTTGGCAGCAATGCCACCATTAACCCCAGCGGCATTATAGACGATGGTTATTTTGAAATTTGTTTAATAGAACCTTTCCCGAAAGCCGCCGCCATTGGTTTACTCTTTAGCTTATACACCGATAAAATTCATAATTCGGTTTATTCCCGCATCTTAAAGTGCAAGTCGGCTACCATTCAGAAAAGCCCCGATGATATTTTGCAGATAGACGGCGAACTGGTGGATATGAAAAGCCCTTTTACCGTTAAAATGAATAGCAAAAGTCTGGCGGTGCTGATGCCGGCAATTACGGAAGAAGAGTAAAATTAAGTGCCTATTATTTTCCGCTGAAATATTACCTCGTGCGATTGCCCGAGCAAAGCTGTCGGTTCTAAAACCCGCAGCCATACCTCATTATTACTGTAAAAATCCACCACGAAAAATCCTTTGTGCTCGTGGGTGAAAACCGCTTTGCCACCTTTTTTAACAAAAGCCGTTTTGGAGCCAGAGCCGCTTACCAAGTAATGATTGCCTCTTACCGGAAAATATTGCAAGTTATGATCGTGGCCGGCCGCGTAAATAATATTATTATGCTGGTGGAGTAAGCGCAATAATTTTTTGCGTAAGCGCCGGTACCGCGGATGCGCCATATCTTCGTAAGCGCCAAAATATTTGCGATAAACCGGGTATACTGAACCGGCAACCGGCAGGGGAACGTAAAGTTTCTTGTGGGCTGCTGTTAACGGAAAAAAATGCTGCTTAACCGTAGAGCGTCCGCCGTGCTGGGCATTGCTAAACAACGGATGGTGTGCCGCCAATACAATACAATCGTTGCGGTGCTGGTGCAGCAAACGGCTAAGCTCCAGAAAAAACTGTTCTTCGGAATCTACGGTGCAATTATAATTTTTGCCAATGGGCCGCACGCCTTTTTGTACCCACCATTGCGTATTTATAACAATTAACTGCAAACCGGGTGCCAGCGGCATCGAAACCGGCCCCGGACAGCCATCCAGGGGTAAATAACTGTTCGCGCAGTTTAATTCTTTCCGGATAAATTCTTGTTGCTCCAACACGTACTGCAACCCGTTAGAGCGGCCTTTGTTCCAGTCGTGGTTGCCGCTTAAATATATTACCTGCCCCTGGTGTTGTTTAAACGTTTGGAGCTGCGCCATAATGCGGTGTTCGGCCTGTTCGCGTTTATAGCCCGAAAAAGGCGGCAAACCAGTCGGGTAAATATTATCGCCCAGAATTAGCAACGTGCCGTCTGTTCCGTTTTTTTCCATCCATTTGCGCATTAATATTAAAATGGGGTCGTTTTCAGCATCCGAAATGCTACCGGGGTCGCCGAGCAAGGCTACGGAGTGAATAGGTTTGGGCAGGTCCGGCAAATCGGCTAACTGATTATCGGCCAGAAACTTAAAATAAGGTTGGCGCCGGTATCTTCGTTCAATTAAATAGGCAATTAAAAATCCAAAGCAAACCGATAATAAGAAATAGAAGATATAACTATAAACCATGTACCCGGGTAAGAACTTCGTTTAGCTTACATACCTGATTACGGACCTAAAAGTTAGGCGGCACCGCATTTTTAAAGTGGCCGTTCATTTTAACGCGTTCTTTTAATTTTTCGGTTTCTAATACCACGGGCAAAATTTTTTGCAAATGATGCCACACCATTTCCTGCCGCGACAGCTCATCGGGGCATTGTAACAACTGATATTCCTGTTCGGTGGTAAGGCCCAGGTGGTGGGCAATATCAAAAACACGGTAGTTATTGGGCAGCTTCATAAATATTTTATTAATGCCCAGAATACTGTAAAGCTGCCGAATACTTTCGTTAATTTTTATTTTGAGTTGCCAGTCTTCGTTAACTAAATCCGGCACTTCTTCGATGGTGCCGGCCGGGTAAAATTTATTGGGCGCTTGTTTAAAAAAATCAAGTATCCGGATAATGCGCAGGCCTTCGGTTTTTATATCCATTTCGCCTTTCGGGTGTATTTTCTCGATATTTAAAAGCTTTACTTCGGTGCCCAAAGCCGATACTTTGTTGTGTAAATAAGCCGGAATACCAAAGGTGATGCCGGTGGTTTGGCATTCCTGAATTAATTGTTTGTAGCGGGGCTCAAAAATATGCAGGTTTAGTTTTTCGCCCGGAAAAACTACCATATTTAACGGAAACAAAGGTAAAAATCGGGTCATTTAGGTTAGTTAAGTAACTAAAGTATTCTTTTATACGAAATATTGCGGGGAACCAAAGCTCTTGTAATAGCCCTGCTACTGCTTTCCCCGAAACATAACGGTTTACTTTTATCTTAATTTAATATTTTTGCGCGATACTTAAACATGAAGCAATTAAATCTAAATATTAAAGCCCTGGTTATAAAGTTAATTTTAACCTTATTTCTGGGAAGCGTTTTATGGGTTTTAATTTATCGGTGGCTGCCCCCGCCGGCTACTTTGCACATGTTTAAACGGCGCGCTGCGGCCGGTAAGCAAGATCTACCAAATAAAACAATCCAGTACACCTACGTAGCCCTAGAAGACATAACTCCTAACGTACCCCTGGCTATGATTGCGGCCGAAGACCAATTATTTTTAAAACATGATGGTTTCGATTTTAAAGCCATGAAAGGCGCTTTTGAACACAACCAAACCAGCAAAAAAGTAGCGGGTGGCAGTACTATTAGTCAGCAGGTAGCAAAAAACGTATTCTTGTGGCACGGCCGCAGTTACCTGCGCAAAGGAGTAGAAGCTTATTTTACTTTTCTGATTGAATTGCTCTGGGGCAAAAAACGCATTATGGAAGTATACTTAAATATTGCCGAAATGGGCGACCGTATTTTTGGCATTGAAGAAGCCTCCCGCATATATTTCAAAAAAGCGCCGAAAGATCTTACGCCTAATCAAGCTGCCCTTATTGCTTCGGTATTGCCCAACCCGGTTAAATATTCCGTTAAAAACCCATCGGGGGCCATATTGCGCAAACGGCGGCGGGTAGTGCTAAACATGCGCCGTTTGGGAGGCGTTGCCCATGTTCAGTCCATCACCGCTAAAAATATTAAGTAAGATTAAATTCCTGGCTTTAATTTGAATTTCCTTGAATACATTTTTTTAGTTTAAGCAGCCCGTTTTTGTCATTCAGGAGGAACCTATTGGGCTACCTGCTAAATAGGTTCCTCCTGAATGACAGAGGTGGATTAAATAGCCCTCTTTTTTAACATGCTAATATTTCAATAAAGAAATAATCTAGGACGGATTTTCAGCAGTGGGCGTTGAGTTTTCTTCCGGTTCAGGGCTTTCGTCTTTAATTTTTTCTTCCACAATAGCCGGTATTTCTTCGCGGTAAATTAAACCGGCTGCGGCGGCATGTTCGGCGGCCTCTACCGATGTTTGTACCAGCACCATATCTACTTTGCCCTGTTTTAATTCTTCCGATACTTCCACCACCATTTTAGCCCGGTCGGGTAATTGCACATCGCGGATGTAAATGGCCAGAATTCGGGTAGGGAAATTCTTCACTACTTCACGGTAAATATTAGCATCTTCCTGGCCGCTGTCGCCGATGAGCACAAAATTCAGTTCGGGGTAGGTCAATAAAATATTCTGAATTTCTTTGTACTTATGACCCATGTGGTCGCTGCGGAAAAGCTTTTCTTTCTCTAAGCCAAAATCGCGGAGCAAAATGGGGCCGTGCGGAATTTCGTTTATATCCAGGAAATCGTGCAGCAAATCGTACATATTCCAGGGGCTGCTAGATACGTAGAAGAAAGGATTATTGCGTTTGCCGTTGCGGCCCAGTTGCAGCGATTTATAAAAAGCCGAAACGCCGGCAAAAGGCAGTCGGGTGCGGGCATTGTTAAAAACCACGTTGCCCCACATCGCCACCATATCCGTAGATTGGGTTTTAATAATGGTATCGTCTATGTCGCTGATAATGCCGTATTCTGCATCCAAAGGTGGCACTAATATTTCGGCTTGGGCCTGCAAACCATCCGGTATTTCTACGGGGGCATCTACTAGTTCTACTACCATATAATGCCAAATATCGTTTAGTTCCAGTGGCGTGGTGGGCTCCAGGTTAATTACAAAATAGCCTTCTTTGTCGGTAGTAGTTAAATGTTCCTGGTCCTGAAACTTAATCTTGAGCCGGGCATTGGGTATTTCGTCGCTTTCGAACCGGCGGTACATGTTCAGAATATTGGTAAAGAAAGTATCAGTATCGGCGGGCGGCGTAATGCCTTTATCGGCTAATACCCGGCCTTTCAGGTAAAGGCGGTTACGGGTGCCATAACTCCGGTAAGTAATTATTTGCAAAGGGCTAAACAGGCCCAGTCGCTGGCGAATATTTAAAATAATATTATCGGCTTTGTCTTCGAGGTTAGATGCCAGACGGGTAAAGTGTTTTTGCCATTGTGCCATAAGGGTAATATTTACCTCCGAAGCTTTAGCCGGAGTAGTTGTATAAAGAGTAAATATATTGAAATCTAAATTCTTCTGTAAAGTAGATAAAGGGCTTCATAAATCGCCAAAAATAAAAAATCCCGGTTTTTTATACCGGGATCTACTCTTTTTTTTAGGGTTGGGTTACTGATTGAGAATATTCTTCATTTGGGTAAAGCTGGTAGAACCCGACGGTGTAGTTTTGCAGCCTTGTTGCTGGGCTTTATTGTTAATGGCTTCAATCCGGTTACCCGGGTCGGGGTGGGTACTTAAAAATTCCGGCACGCCAGCCGATTGGTTTTCGGATTGGGTTTTCTGGAAAAAGCCGGCCGCGCCGTTGCAGGCATAGTTGGTGCCACTTAAATATACCACCGAAAAATCATCGGCTTCGCGTTCGGCATCCCGGCCAAATTTTAAACCGGTTAAGCCTGTAGCAATTTGGGTAAGGGCACCCTGGTTCTCGCCAACTACTATTGCCAGCAATAAATTAATGCCGTATTGGGTTTGCAACTGCTTGGTGGTGTGGCGTTTATCGGCATGGGCAATTTCGTGGCCCAACACACCGGCAAACTGATCTTCGTTGTCTAAATATTTAATGAGGCCGCTAAAAACGTAGATATGGCCGCCCGGCGTAGCAAAAGCATTCAGGGTTTTATCGTCTTTAATAATTTTGGTATCCCATTTAAATTCATCTTTATAAGCTACTTGCCCCGAACTTAATACCCGGTTCACGATGGCGTCGAGGTGCTGATAAGCGGGGGCATAACGGGAATTATTGCGTTCGATTAACTGGCCTTTGGCCCGGTAAGTAGAATCTACGGTGTGCGCTACCTGTTCGCCCAAAGCAATATCTTGATCTATGGAAAACAATAGCCGGTCGCCGTTTTTATCTTTGGCGCACGATTGGGTTAGAAAAGCCAGCAGCAAACCAAAATAAGCCAAGCGGTAATTAATAATTATTTTTTTCATGGTTAGGGTTCTAAAATTTAGCGCAAATAAAGCAAAGCTATTAATAATTTAGGTTAGGTTTTTCAGCCGCAATACTACTAGCGGCATAACTTTATAGTACGAAAAATGAAGTTTTATTGCTTATGAATATTTATAGAGAAAACAGAACCTTCTGGTGGTAAATATTAAACCTTGAAATACAAAAATTTACCCCGGCGGCTCGGCAAAACCTTTTAGTATAAATTAGGTTATAAAGAACATTCCTAATCTGGAAGAAATATTATAAACCTGAAAATGGCTAAAAGTTTAGCAGAAGTAGACGTACACGCTTTATATGCCGATCCGGCCGGCACCGCCTCGATGGCTGGATTGCGGTACTTGCCCGATACAAAAAAAGGAATTACCCGCGTACAAGAAGGCGAAGCATTTATTTTTTTGGACCCGAAAGGTGAGCCGGTGGCGGATGAAAAAACACTCGAACGCATTAAGAAATTAATAATTCCGCCGGCATGGGCCGATGTTTGGATAAGCCCATCTGCCAACGGCCACATTCAGGTAACCGGCCGCGACCAGAAAGGCCGGAAGCAATATATTTACCATCCCAAGTGGCGCGATGTACGCAGCTTAACTAAATTTGGCCGGATGATCGCTTTTGGCGAAAGCTTACCGCAAATGCGGGAACATATTGAAAAAGATTTAGCACAGCGGCAGTTAAACAAGAGAAAAATAGCGGCTATTGTGCTAAACCTGCTCGATAATTCTTTAATCCGGATAGGTAACCGCTATTATGCCCAATCGAATAAATCTTACGGCTTAACTACCCTCCGCGACCGCCATGTGAAAATTGAAGGCGATAATCTGAAATTTAGTTTTGTGGGTAAAAAAGGCGTGGAACACGAAATTGATATTCAGGACCGGCGCCTGGCTAAACTGGTAAAAAAATGCAAGGATATACCAGGGTACGATTTATTCCAATATTTCGATGAAGAAGGCAACCGGCAAACCTTAGAGTCGGGCGATGTAAACGAATATATTCAGGAAATAAGCCAGCAGGATTTCACGGCCAAAGATTTTAGAACCTGGGGCGGTACCGTGTTAATGGTACAATGCCTGGAACAATTACTGGACGAACGCCCCGAACTGGAAAAAGAAAAAACCGTGAAAGAAGCTTTTAAACAAGTGGCCAAAGGTTTAGGCAATACGCCTACGGTATGCAGCAAATATTACGTACACCCGCAAGTACTCGATATTTTTAAAGAAGATAAATTATACGATTACCTGAAAAAACACGATGCGCCCAGCACCGGCACTTCTTATTTGTCGCCGGTAGAGAAAATGGTATTAAATATGTTAAAAACGGTTAAGCCCAATTAATTAACAAAGAACCAATTAAGTTTATTGCGGTTAGTCGTGCGTGGCAATTATTTCGTGCTTGTTTTTTCTGGCTTTAACTTTTATTTCGGGTTTCTTTTTATTCGGTTTATTAATTACAAACTGGTCGTTATTACCTAAACCATCCAAGGTTATTTTCTTTGTTTCCGGAAAAGTAAAAGCCCGCTTGTATAGCAGCCTGGGCTGTTCGCCGGCGTTTGTTGGTATGGTAAATACTTCTACCAGCGTTGTTTTAGCCGCTTGCTGCTGCACCACAAATTTTTCCTGCTGTTCGGTGCCCAATATTTTTATTTCCTGGGTTAAAAGTTTATAATATTCCTGAGCCAGTTCGGGGAGCTTTTGTACCCTGGTTTCTAATTCTTTCCTGGTTTTTTCGCCGGTAAGCGCATATACCGAATTAGGAAACCGGGAAACGGCCTGCTGAATTACTGCTGGCGTAAGAGCTGCCTGCAATTCCTTAGCTACTTTTTGCCAATCTTCGGCGGTTAGCTGGTTTAATAATTGTTTATCTAACTTCTGGCTTTTATGGGTTAAACCACCTACATCCGGAATATTATGAATAAAAGGTTTTATGTGGCCCACCAATATGCGGCGGGTAAGCAGCCACGGAATCAGGCCATCGGCAAATTGATAATAAGCATAATCGCGGTCTTTAGGAATGGGTTTGTATAAGCTTCCACCCGCGGCGGTGGGGTATTCGGCCCAATTCCACTGGCCTTCGTGCCGGTCTAAATCTTCAATTAAAATATCGAACAATCGGGCGCGGGCAAAAGCCAACTGATCTACTTGTTGGTGCGGAGATTTTTTAAGTTGTTCGAAAAGCTTTTCGGAATTAAGAATATTTTTAGCTTGCTTAAACGCGGGTGGTAATGATTTTTCATTTACAAATTTTTCTTCCAACATGGTTAATTTGCCGCTAAAGTTTTGCTGGTACTGGCCCAACCCGGTTTTCGTAGCCGCCACATAATATAAGTTTGGATTGGTATGAAAAATATTGGCCGCCTGGGCCAGCGGCGGTATGGTAAAAGCGGCGTAGGGATTAATGGCCGAAGTTTGGTCGCGCATCAGGTTCTGCAGAAAAGTTTTTTGCCAGAAAGATGATAAAGATTTAGCCGGATCTTTATCGAGGGTGCGCAAGGTAAACGTGCGGCCGTTCGGGTTTACTAACGTCAGGCTGGTAGTTTGCAGCCCGCCACCTTTTTCTACTGGCATTAAACCACCTGCTAATTCCGCTGGGTTTAATATGGGTACTTCCACCGGTATTGCCCAAACGGTTCGGTAATGTTTTCCCCAGATTAACTGGTGCAAGCCCGAGCGATTATAATGCCTGCCAGCCGTTGCCCAAACATAGCCGGGTTTTGGTGGTGCCAGTTTTTCTTTTTCGGCGGGTTTATACAAGGCATCTTCCTGAAAATAATGGTGCCGGGCGCAGCTCCACAAAAAACAAGCGCAAAGAATAATAGTTAGCCGGGTTAGCCAATGAACCATATTAATTGAATATTTAAAATATAATAGCTTTTTTCCTTTGCCGTGCATTTTTGTCTGTGCGAAGCGCACATTAGGTTAATTTAAGCGCCAGTAAATACGTAAGTAAACATAGCCAGCAGGTGTAGTTTACTTTAACGTAAATAGAGAAATAAAGTATTATAAATATTCTATATTATTTGCTAAACTTGGTCTAGGAACTGGTTTTAATGAAAAAGGTTTAATAGAAATTACCTGGAACAGCAGCCTCAGTTCAGGTTTGAATATTATATAATAATCAAACCCGAAAATAATTTTATAGGCTGGTTGGGGTTAAAGTTTTAGGAAAGGAGTACGGTAAGCCGATTTGTTAACAATGATAACGCAAAAGCAAGGCAATCAAATATTTAAGTAATGTTTAAGCCGGCATATTCCTGGGTATTAAAACACAATTAATTTATCGCGCATGCCTGAGCGCATATAGCCCCGGATTATTTGTTGCACGTCTTTGTTATCGTTGTAGCGTTTAATTATTTCTTTAAAATCATTAAAATTTGTTGCACTAAAAGTTTCGTCGATAAACCCGAAGCCTAAGTAATGGCCGTTTTCAATGCAAACCACCGATTTTTCTTCGGGCGTGCGGCCTTTGCCAATTAATACAAAATTATCGTGCTCAAAACTAAAAGAATCTATGGCTGCATCTACCCGGGCGTTGTATTCTTCCGGCGATTCTTTGCCAATACAAGCCCCGTTGCATTGGTGAACCTGGTAATCGAAGCAGGCGCCGTTAGATTTATACAGGCTGCATAACTTTTGGCAAAGGTTAAATTTCTCGACTTTGTGAAATAAAAAGCTCTTGGATTTATGGTGGTTAGATAAAGCAATGAGCGGAATACGATCGTTGCTAACTTTATCGAAGGTTAACCGCTTGTACCCGTTCTGGTCGAAATAAGCATAGATGCCCGAGTTAAACACGCTGCGGCGTTGTTGCCGGTTATAATAAGGTTTCAGCCTTTTTATCTCGTCCGACTCATACAACAAAGCCACTAATTCGCTTCCGGTTAATTCGTAAGAAATATCGGCAATCCGGTTTTTAAACTCCAGCGATTTTTTGCTTTTGTAATCAATGTTAAAGTGCTGAATAATGCGCTTACGAATATTAATGCTTTTGCCCACGTAAATAATTTCGCCGTCGCTGTCGTAAAAGTAATAAACACCAGCTTTGTCGGGCAAAGCGTCTACCTGGTCGCGATTAATTTGGGGAGGTAGCAACGAGGTTTTAACCGCCGAGGAAATTACATTTTTACTGCTTTCCAGCGCATCCGGGGTGCCGTCGATGGCCGGCTGGTTTATTTTAAGCAAGCGGTCGAACAGAATGGCCGTAGCTTCGGCGTCGCCAATGGCCCGGTGGCGCATTTTTAACTCAATATTTACACTCTGGCAAAGTTTACCTAAACTGTAAGATGGTAAGCCCGGTATAAGCGAGCGGCTAAGCCTAACGGTACATAAGGTTTTGCGTTGGTAATTATACCCTAAATCGCCGAATTCTTTTTTTACAAAAGAATAATCGAATCGGACGTTGTGGGCCACAAATATTTTTCCTTCGGTAAACTGCACAATTTCTTTAGCCACCTCATGAAACTTAGGCGCGTCTTTTACCATGTCGTCGGTAATGCCGGTAAGTTGGGTAATAAAGTAGGGGATAGGCCGCTGCGGATTAATAAGAGTATGGTATTTATCTACAATGCCTTTTCCATCATGAATGAATATGGCAATCTCGGTTATTCTGTCCTGGGCCGGCTGACCACCCGTGGTTTCAATATCTATAATGGCGTACAAAACACTTAATCTTTTAGCAAGTACAATTGAGGGGCTAAGAACGGCCTCTTTTCTAAACCACAAAAATAGCAAATGCGTTTCCTTTGTTAGTAAAAACTAATATAGTTAGTAAAACGCTTAATTAAAAATATTTAAATTTAAAGAACAATATTCTAAGTAGATGAAGATTTACTATTTGGGTATATTATACCAAATAGTATAAGCTAACTTCCATAAATACGCTCTTTGTCATTTTGAAACAATCTATTGTTTAGATGTTCTTACAGGCAACTAGCGTTAAAAGGTATATTACCTACTTGATTTTCTAACCAAAAGGTCCTTGCAGGATGACAAAAATAAAGGTGGGTTTTATGGAAGGTAATATTTACTATTTGGTATTAAATATTGCTTTAATATATAATTACGCTATCAAAAGTAAGGCACAAAAAAAAGCAACCTTATTGGCTGCTTTTTTCCTAACAAACACTAAACTTACTAATTCTTTAAATTCCTGTTTTTAGGGTTGTTAAGCGGTTCTTAGCTTCTAAAATATCATGATGCTGGCGTTCAATTACGGTCCGGACATCTACTGGTAAATCCTGAATTTCCAGGGCTTGCTCATATGTTTTCAGGGCGGCCGCATCGCCGTTTTCGCATTCGTTTAAAATAGCATCGGTGCTGTTGCCCGTAATTGCCGATTTTAGGTTTATCCAACCCCGGTGCACCGCATTAGCCGCATCCATTACTACACCTTCTACGGTGTTGTCGTTCCGGGTTTCAATGCCATATTGGCGAACCTGCGTTTCTAATTCGTTCACGAAAGAAGCCCGTTGTTGAGCTAAACGGCTCAATTCAGACTTAATCTGGGGATTTTCTACGTTTTCGGAGGCCGTTTCGTAACCTTTCATTCCAGCTTTAGCAGTTTCTACCAGGTCGTTTACGGCTCTAAAGGTTTTTTCTTCAAAATTATTATTCATAGTTTTTCGTTATCTAAGGTTTATACGCTTTTATCCCTAAGCCAAATAATATTTTGTTAATAGTTTGGAGTAGGGGTAAAACTATATACCGGATTCAGGCTTTTTAAGTTACACGCCTTATTTGGGTTCCTGCTCAGAAGGTTGCTCTTTCACTTTCTTCTTAAACCGGTTAATTAGTTTATTAAAAAAGCCGGGCTCAGCATTGCGCTGGTTGGTATCGCCTAATACAAAACCAATGGGGCGCAAAGGCTCGTAGGCATCGAAAACTACTTTTAACATGGCAATTACCGGAATAGATAATATCATGCCGGCCGCACCCCAAATTTCGCCGCCAATAATTAAGGCCAGAATAGCTGCAAAAGGGTTAATACTTACTTTAGAACCGGTAATATTGGGTGTTATAAAATTACCTTCTAAAAACTGCACAAATGTAAATATACCAATTACAATTACGGCATTCAGCAAAGAGCCAGTTTGAATTAATGTATACATGGCCGGGAGCAAAGCCCCAATTAATATGCCGATGTAAGGAATAATGGTTAAAACGGCGGCAAACGCGCCAAAGAAAATAGCATAAGGCACGCCCATAATCATGAGGCCTACGGTATTCAGGATGGCTACAATTACAATCACAATCATTAAGCCCGAAATATAGCTTTCCACTACTTTCTGAATATTATCCATGGTGGTCATGAAGGCATCGCGCTTATCCCTGGAAATACACTGGAAAATAAACCGCCGGAAATGATCGCGGTAATACAGCATACAAAATATATAAATGGGTACCAGCGTAATTACACTTAAAGCGCCGGTGGTAACCGAAATGGTGCTGCCTAAAAAGCGGGTGCCGGTTTCCTGCAAGGCTGTTAAGTTTTTGCTTAATAGCTCATTTTTACTGGTGGGCTGTATGCCAAACTTCTGAAAAAGAAACTGTTGAATTTTATTTACAAACACCAGCAGCTTATCCGAAATATTCTTCATCTCCTCGGAAAAGCTGGCTATCTGCATCGATAATAGATAAATTAGTAAGCCCAGTACCAAAACAATAAATATTAAGCTGGTAATAATAGCCAGCGAACGCGGCATTTTTCTTTCCAGCCGCTCCGAAATAGGCAGCAACAGCAACGCAAATAACATCGAAAAAAGAATAGGCACCAGAAAAGACTGAAACATCTGGAGCAGGTAGAGCAATAATATTAGCCCCAATAAAATAATGGTGTATTTTAAGTAGTCGGGTAATTTAAGTTCCATATAAAATTAAGGTTTAGCTCTTTAAGCGTAAGGCGTTTTATTTTGTTTGGGAATATAGGGTAATATTTTTCGCTGGGCTTGGCGGGTATAAAATTAAAAATTTTTATTAATCCGTTTTGCTCTTTATATTAGCAAAAAAGCCAATTAAAATAGCTTTTTATTGAACCTGTTCCGTCTGAATTTGGTTACTTATAAACCAGAATAAAGATGCTTGTTTTATAACATTTTACGTGATTTTTTACGCCCTTTGGCCTTTAGCGGCTCATTCACCGGTTTTCCGTATCGGATTAAATCCTTACCTTTAGTCTAATTTTATTCTAAAATTTATTGCTTTTTAAGAATGGCAGAAACAAATAATGCTTATACCGAAGACAGTATCCGCTCCCTGGATTGGCGCGAACACATTCGTTTGCGGCCAGGAATGTACATTGGGAAATTGGGCGACGGCTCATCCCAGGACGACGGTATTTACATTTTAGTAAAAGAAATTATTGATAACTCCATCGACGAATACGTGATGGGCAATGGCAAAACCATTGAAATTAAAATTTCCGAACACAAAGTACAGGTACGCGATTACGGCCGGGGCATTCCGCTGGGCAAAGTAATCGACTGCGTATCTAAAATAAACACCGGTGGTAAATACGATAGCAAAGCTTTCCAGAAATCAGTTGGTCTGAACGGGGTAGGTACCAAAGCCACTAATGCCTTAGCCAGCTATTTTCGGGTGCAATCGGTACGTGACGGGCAAATGAAAGTGGCTGAATTTGAACGTGGCGAACTGGTGCAAGACCATCCGGTAACCGAGACTACCCAGCGCAACGGTACTTTAATCACTTTTGTCCCCGACGATACCATCTTCAAGAATTACCGGTTTATTCCGGAATATTTAGAGAATCAGATGTGGAATTACGTGTACCTGAATGCCGGGCTCACGGTTAATTTCAACGGTCAGAAATATTATTCGGAGAATGGTCTAAAAGATTTACTCGGCCGCAAAGCCGATCCCGAAAGTTTGCGTTACCCAATTATTCACCTGAAAGGTGAAGATATTGAAATTGCTTTAACGCACGGCGACGAGTACGGTGAGGAATATTATTCGTTTGTAAACGGCCAATATACCACCCAGGGCGGTACGCACTTAGCAGCTTTCCGTGAAGCCATTGCCCGTACAGTAAAAGAATTTTTTAAGAAAGATTACGAAGCCTCCGACGTGCGTGCCTCTATAATTGGTGCCATTAGTTTGCGGGTGCAGGAACCGGTTTTCGAATCACAGACCAAAACCAAACTAGGTTCTATCTTAATGGGACCCGATAGCCCAACGGTGCGCGGCTACATCAACGATTTTGTGAAGGAGCATTTAGATAACTTCCTGCACAAAAATCCAGCCGTGGCCGATGCGATGAAAAGACGGATTGAGCAAAGTGAGCGCGAACGCAAAGATATGGCCGGCATTAAAAAATTGGCTAATCAACGGGCAAAGAAAGCCAACCTGCATAACCGCAAACTCCGCGACTGCCGCATCCACTTTACCGACGAGCAAAACGAAAAGCACTTGCTTTCAACCTTATTTATTACCGAGGGTGACTCGGCGAGCGGTTCTATTACTAAATCGCGGAACGTGGAGTCGGAAGCCGTATTTAGTTTACGGGGTAAACCGCTGAACTGCTATGGCCTGAAAAAGAAAGTAGTATATGAAAATGAAGAGTTTAATTTGCTGCAGCACGCTTTAAATATTGAAGAAGGCCTGGAAGATTTGCGCTACAACCGCGTGGTAATTGCCACCGATGCCGACGTAGATGGCATGCACATCCGGTTATTGCTGCTTACGTTCTTTTTACAGTTTTTCCCGGATTTGGTAAAAAATGGCCACTTGTTTATCCTGGAAACCCCATTGTTCCGGGTACGCAACAAAAAGGAAACCATTTACTGCTACAACGAAGAAGAGAAGCAGGCAGCCATGAAAAAGCTGGGCAAAAACCCGGAGATTACCCGTTTTAAAGGTTTAGGTGAAATATCGCCGGATGAGTTTGGTAAATTTATTGGCGATAATATTCGCCTGGAGCCGGTAATTCTGCACGCCGACACCTCTATCCCGAAAACGCTGAGCTATTACATGGGCAAAAACACGCCCGAGCGTCAGCAGTTTATTATTCAGAACCTGAAGGTGGAGAAAGACATTGTTGCCGACGTAGAAGAAGAAATTTATGCTTAACGATACTGAAAATGAAGGGCTTTTAAACGAACCGTTTGAAAGCGAAGAAAAAATACACGATATAACCCCGGTTGATGGTTTATACCAGAACTGGTTTTTAGATTACGCTTCCTACGTTATTCTGGAACGGGCCGTACCGGCCATAGAAGACGGCTTAAAACCCGTGCAGCGCCGCATCCTGCACGCCATGAAAGAAATGGACGATGGTCGCTTTAACAAAGTAGCCAACGTAATCGGACAAACCATGCAGTATCACCCGCACGGCGATGCTTCTATTGGCGATGCTATTGTAAACCTGGGGCAAAAAGATTTATTAATAGAAACACAAGGTAACTGGGGCGATGTACGCACCGGCGACAGTGCGGCTGCACCCCGTTATATTGAGGCCCGCTTATCTAAGTTTGCCCTGGATGTAGTTTTCAATCCCGATACCACCGTTTGGCAGGCTTCTTACGACGGCCGCAAAAACGAGCCGGTTACTTTACCGGTAAAATTCCCGTTGCTATTAGCCCAAGGCGTAGAAGGTATTGCCGTAGGGTTGTCTACGAAGATTATGCCGCACAACTTTAAGGAGCTGATTAGAGCTTCTATTGATGTGCTGAAAGGTAAGAAAACGCAAGTATTGCCGGACTTCCAGACGGGCGGCATGATTGACGTGACCGATTACAAAGGTGGCGCGCGGGGCAGCCGGATTCGGGTAAGAGCTACCATTGAAAAAGTAGATAAATCTTTGCTGATTATCCGGGATGTGCCTTATGGTTCTACCACCACGGCTTTAATGGAATCTATTGTAAAAGCCAGCGAAGCGAATAAAATCAAGATTAAAAAGGTAGTAGATAATACGGCGGCCAACGTGGAAATTCACGTGCAATTGCCGCCCGGTGTTTCACCCGATTTAACTATTGATGCGCTTTACGCCTTTACCGATTGCGAAATTTCTATATCGCCGAATATTTGCGTAATCATCGAAGACAAGCCGCATTTTATGACGGCCGACGACGTACTGCAGATTTCGACGCAGAAAACGTTGGCACTACTGAAGCGGGAACTCGAAATTCGGGCGGCTGAACTCGACCAGAAATGGCACATGTCGTCGCTGGAAAAAATATTCATTGAGAACCGCATCTACCGCAAAATTGAAGAATGTACTACCTGGGAAGCCGTACTGGAAGCGATTGACAAAGGTCTGAAACCTTTTAAAAAATTGCTGCGCCGCGAAGTTACCCAGGAAGATATTATTCGCCTGACCGAAATAAAAATTAAGCGAATTTCGAAGTACGACTCTTTTAAAGCCGACGAATATATTAGCAAGCTGGAAGATGAAATGGCCGAAGTAGCCGACAACCTGGCTAACCTGGTGCGCTTTGCCATTGCTTATTTCGAAAACCTGTTGAAGAAATACGGGCAGGGTCGCGACCGCAAAACCCAGATTAAAACCTTTGATGTAATTACGGCCCAAAAAGTTGCAATCGCGAATCAAAAGTTATATATTAACCGGGCCGACGGTTTTGTGGGGTACGGATTGAAGAAAGACGAGTTCGTGTGCGATTGCTCCGACATGGACGATATTATTGCCATTACCAAAGACGGGAAATTTAGAGTAACTAAAATTGCCGAGAAAACTTTTGTGGGCAAGGATATTATTTATGCCGGTATTTACAACAAGAACGACGAGCACATGGTGTACAACATGATTTACGTTGATGGTAAATCCGGTATTTCCATGGCCAAGCGTTTCTCGGTAAATGGCGTAACCCGCGATAAGGAATACGATTTAACCAAAGGCAATAAGGGTTCAAAGGTTCATTATTTAACCGCTAACCCAAATAGTGAATCGGAAATTGTAACTATTACGCTGGCACCGGCGTCTACGGCCAGGGTTAAAACTTTCGACTACGACTTTGCCGAGCTGATGATTAAAGGCAAAGGTTCGCAGGGCAACATGGTTACGAAGTACCCGGTGAAGAAAGTAGTACAGAAAAGCCTGGGCGAATCGACTTTAGGTGGCCGCGAGATATACTACGATGAAGTTATCGGCCGTTTAAATACCGAATCCAGAGGGCGTTATTTGGGAAGCTTTAATACCGAAGATACGATTCTGGTGTTGTTTAAAGATGGTAGTTACGAACTTACTTCGTTCGATTTAACTAACCATTACGATGTTCAGAATATTGAGATAATTGAAAAGTTTGATCCGGAGCGGGTGGTTACGGCTATTCATTACGACGGGGAGAACAAGCAATATTACGTGAAGCGGTTCCGGATTGAGACCCGCACCACCGGTAAGCGTTTCTCATACCTGAACGAAAGTAAAGGTTCTAAATTAATTTCTGTAACAACGCAGGAAGAACCAATTGCGGAGGTAAAGTACCAGAAAGATAAGAAGAGCGAAAAGGAAACCGAAACAATCAGCCTGAACCTCTTTATTGATGTGAAAGGCTGGAAGGCAACTGGCAACAAGCTGAATTATTTTAAAATACATAATATACAAATACTTAAAAAACCAGAAGAAGAAGTGGTGCCTGGTCCGGGAGCGAAGCAGGTAAAAAAAGTGCCAAAACCTATACCGGTAGCGCTATCAAATAAAGTTGAAATATCTGTGGATACGGCAACTATTCCGCTGGAAATAAGTAATATAGATAGTATAGAAGATAAGCCTGTTAAAGCTAAGAAACAATTAAATTTATTTTAGTTCTTGCTTTTATGCTATTTTCTGTTTTAGACTGACAAAAGTAGTATATGTTAAGAACCTTTAAATTTTTTATTTTGGGATTAGGCACATGGCTGGCGGTTGCCGGTCATGCGCTTGCCTCCTTACCTTCCGATGAATTATTAAAAGAAGCAAACCGTTTGTACCTGGAGTACAAAGACGGAGAGGCCCTGCAAAAATTTGAACTGGTTTTAACCCACGATCCTAACAATTACGAAGCGCTATATAAGTTAAGTTTACTCGACCTCCGGATTGGTACCCGCTTTTCTGACGAAACCCAAAAAAACCAATTTTTTACCTCGGCCTTAGACTATGCCCAGAAAGCCTTGGCCGTTAATGCCAATGGTGCCTATGCCCATTATGCCATGGCAGCAGCCTTAAATAATTTATCGGTTATTTCGGGAGTAAAAGAGCGCATGGTCAAAATCAGAAAAGTAAAAGAACACCTGGATAAAGCATTGGCACTTAATCCAATGCACGCCGAAGCCTGGCAATTATTAGGACGCTGGCATTACAAAGTAGCTAACCTCAATTTTTTTGAATGTACCGCTTCTAAATTAACCGGTGGCGGTATGCAGGTTGGCGCCAGTAATTACAAAGCTATTCAATCTCTCAATAAATCCATTCAATGCAATCCGGCCAATATTAGTAGTTATTACGATTTAGCTATTATTTACCGCGACATGAAAAATACAGCGAAAAGCGTTGAAGTACTCGAAAGAGCAATTACGCTGCAACTGGTAACTTCCGATGATTTAGAGTTAAGCCGCCGTTGTAAGGCCCTACTCCACAACCTGGCTAAAACGTCTGTTTAACGCTTATCTGCAAATTGATCTTTTTAGTAATCTCCAATAAATTAGCCTCTGAGCTTTATTAAGCAGCAATTTTTAATTCCTAATCATCTAATATTAGGAATTAACCTGTTTTAACTTAAAGCTGCTGATATTAAATAATTATGTGTTTACATAACAAGCGCGGCTGGCAATAAAATATTGTTTTCCGGAAAACAATATTTTCAAGTAATCGGGAGCACAACCAGGTGAAAACCAAATGCTGTCTGGCAAATTTCATAATTATTTAAACACCTATAATAATAGTAAGCAAAATACGGAATTACTATTCTTTATGATCATAGCAGAATTAGTAATAATTTAGCACCGGAATTTAGTTTATGAAAGGTTTAGGCGGCATATCGGGCTTACTGCTGGGAGCATATTTGTTTAGCATAACTGCTTGCTCTACCGAAGTAATAAACCAGGACCCCATGGTAAATAAAAAGGCACTGGTAGGCGTTAGCGAAATTAAAATAGCCGACTTAAACGAAGCGCTAAACCTGGACCAGAATAATGCCGGTTTGTATGCCAAGCGGGCTAAACTTTATTTGCAGGATAAAAAACTGGAAAAGGCTTTAGCTGATATTGAACAAGCCATAAAATTTAACAGCAACCAACCGGAATATTATTTCTGGAAAGCTGTTATTTTGCGGGACATGGGCCATATTACCCAGGCGCTGGAGGTGGTGGAAGAAGCAGAAAAGTTGGGCTTAAAGGGTGCTAACGGGTATTTACTGGGAGCAGAACTCTTAATAAAGAAGAAAAATTATTGGAGCGCGCTCGAAAAAGTAAATTTGGCGCTAAACGAAGAACCCGATAATGAATATGGCCTTTTTTATAAAGGAATTGCCCGGGCGGCACTAGGCGATACCGCTTCGGCCTTAGTGTTATACCGGCGGGCCATCCGGAACGCGCCCGATTTTGTGCATCCTTATTTACACGTAAGTAGTATTTATAACGCGCAAAAAAATTATCCGGAAGCAGAAGTGCACCTGAAAAAAGGAAAAGCCCTGGAACCAACTAATGCTTTTTTATGGTACCAGCAGGGCCTCCGGTATAAAGGCCTAAAACGGCAGGATAGTGCTTATTTTAGTTTTACCCAGGCCCATAAATTAGATGCAGATTCTTATTTAGCTAATTACCAGTTGGCTTTAATAGATTATAAAAAAGGTAATTTTGCCAGCGTGGTAACGCACCTGGAAAAGATAGCAACCAGGCTAAACAACCTAGACCAAGCTCAGGAAATGTTGGCCGAAAGCTATGAAAAAACGGGCAGGTACCAGGATGCTTTAGCGGCTTATAATCTCGTGCTGCAACGGAAACCAAACGATGTAAAATCCATGTGGGGTGTTCGCCGCTCGGCCTGGGGTTTGAGAAAAATGCAGCGGGATAGCCTGAGAAGAACGCGCAACTATAATATTATGCCGGATATAATTATGCCGGATGTTATCGTACAAGACACTGTTTATTAATTATAAATAATAATGATCAATATTACTTTGCCAGATAATTCGGTGAGGCAATACCAGCCGGGTGTTACCGGCATGGAAATAGCCGCCAGCATAAGCGAAGGACTGGCTCGCAATGTATTAGCCGTAAAAGTAAATAATGAAATCTGGGATTTAAGCCGGCCCATTCAATCGGATGCTGCGGTACAACTCCTTACCTGGAACGATACCGAAGGTAAAGCTACTTACTGGCATTCGTCGGCGCACTTAATGGCCGAAGCCCTGGAAGCTTTGTACCCGGGCGTTAAATTTGGTATTGGACCGGCCATTGAAAACGGCTTTTATTACGATATAGATTTGGGCGGTAAGCAATTGTCGCAGGATGATTTTCCGGCAATTGAACAAAAAATGCTGGAATTGGCCCGCAACAAGAGTGAATACGTCCGCCGGCCGGTACCTAAAGCCGAAGCAATTGAATATTTCAAAACCAAAGGCGATCAGTATAAATTAGATTTGCTCGAAGGCTTGGAAGATGGTTCTATTACTTTTTATTCCCAGGGCAACTTCGTTGATTTGTGCCGCGGGCCGCATATACCCAATACTGGTTTTATAAAGGCGGCTAAGCTCATGAACGTGGCCGGCGCTTACTGGCGCGGCGATGAAAAACGCGAGCAACTTACCCGCGTTTACGCCATTACTTTTCCGAAACAAAAAGAACTAACCGAATACCTGGAGCGCCTGGAAGAAGCCAAACGCCGCGACCATCGCAAACTAGGTAAAGAACTCGAATTATTTGCTTTCTCCGAGAAAGTAGGTATGGGTTTACCGTTGTGGTTACCCAAAGGCACCATGCTGCGCGAGCGCCTGGAGAACTTTATGCGCAAGGCCCAGACCCGCGCTGGTTATCAGCAGGTAGTTACCCCGCACATTGGCAGCAAAGAATTATATGTAACATCTGGGCACTACGAAAAATACGGCGCCGATTCTTTTCAGCCTATTCGCACCCCGAATGAAGGCGAGGAGTTTTTGCTAAAACCGATGAACTGCCCGCACCACTGCGAAATTTACAAAACCAAACCCCGTTCTTACCGCGATTTACCTTTGCGTTTGGCAGAGTTTGGTACTGTTTACCGCTACGAGCAAAGCGGGGAGCTGCACGGTTTAACCCGGGTGCGTGGCTTTACCCAGGACGATGCCCATATTTTCTGTCGGCCTGATCAGGTAAAAGAAGAATTTATTAAAGTAATTGATTTGGTGCTGTATGTATTTAAAGTGTTGGGCTTTGATGATTATACTGCTCAAATATCGCTACGCGACCCAGAGAACAAGCAGAAATATATTGGTACCGACGAAGCTTGGGAAAAAGCCGAAAGCGCCATTATTGAAGCCGCTGAGGAAAAAGGCCTCCGTACTGTAACCGAACTCGGCGAAGCCGCTTTTTACGGACCGAAGCTTGATTTTATGGTAAAAGATGCTTTGGGCCGGAAATGGCAATTAGGTACCATTCAGGTAGATTATAATTTGCCGGAACGCTTCCAACTGGAATATACCGCGCCGGATAACACCAAGCAACGGCCCGTTATGCTGCATCGTGCGCCGTTTGGTTCGCTGGAGCGGTTTGTGGCGGTATTAATTGAGCATTGTGCCGGTAATTTCCCTATCTGGTTAAGCCCCGATCAATTTGCCATATTGCCTATTTCGGAAAAATACCATGCGTATGCCGAAAAAGTTTACCAACGCTTATTGCAGGAAGACATTCGGGGCTTTATAGATAACCGCGATGAAAAAATTGGCCGGAAAATTCGGGATGCGGAAGTTCAGAAAGTGCCTTACATGATAATTGTAGGGGAGAAGGAACAGGAAAACGAAATTATTTCGGTGCGGAAACACGGCGAAGGCGATATGGGTAACTTAACCGTAGACTTGTTTATTCAGAACTTTAAGCAGGTGCTGGCAGATATTTTAAGTAAAAACTAGAATTTTTTTTTAAAATAACTTATTTAGTGCGATATTCGCACCTTGATTATAAAAACTGTTATTTAAGGAGGCAAAATTATCAATACGAATACTAACAGACGTATGCCGCAGCGTGGTGCCGTTGAGGAACCATACAAAATCAACAATAAGATTCTGGCCCGGCAGGTAAGATTAGTTGGTGAGAATGTGGAGACCGGCGTTTATTCAACGGACGATGCATTACGCATTGCCCGGGAACAAAACCTGGATTTGGTGGAAATATCACCTAAAGCTGAACCCCCGGTTTGTCGTATTGTTGATTACTCTAAGTTCAAGTATGACTTGAAGAAGAAGCAACGGGAAATGAAGGCCAAAACGCAGAAAGTGGTTACGAAAGAAATCCGCTTTGGCCCTAATACCGATGACCATGATTTTGAATTTAAAGTAAAACACGCCCGGGCTTTCTTAGAAGACGGGGCCAAGGTTAAGGCTTACGTACACTTTGTAGGACGAACCATTGTGTTTAAAGAAAGAGGCGAGGTGTTGTTGCTGAAATTTGCTCAGGCCCTGGAAGACGTAGCCAAAGTAGAACAACTGCCAAAACTAGAAGGAAAACGGATGTTTTTATTCCTGGGACCAAAGCCTAAAAAGTAGAAACAAATAGGTTTGAATTATTTCGGCCGTTAAAGAGTTAAAAACCAATTACCTAAATTTTTAAACAATGCCTAAAGTTAAAACTAAATCTGGTGCAAAGAAGCGGTTTTCTTTAACAGGTACTGGCAAAATTAAGCGTAAACACGCTTTTAAAAGCCACATCCTGACAAAGAAAACAACCAAACAGAAGAGAGCCTTAACGCACGTGGGCCTGGTTAGCACAGCTGACGAGAACCGCGTAAGAGCAATGCTCAACATCTAAAATTATTTTTCACCCGGGGCCTGGTAAAAAGAATTCCTACGGAATCACCAATCTCCAAAAATTAAGTTAAAATGCCAAGATCCGTTAATGTCGTTGCCGCCCGACAAAAAAGAAAGCGCATTATGAAACTGGCAAAGGGTTATTTCGGACGTCGTAAGAATGTTTGGACTGTAGCCAAGAATGCCGTTGAAAAAGGTTTAGTTTACGCTTACCGCGATCGCAAAGCCAAGAAAAGAGATTTTCGGGCCTTGTGGATTCAACGTATTAACGCCGGGGTGCGGGAATATGGTTTATCTTACTCCCAGTTTATGGGTGCTTTAAAGAAAGCCAATATTAACCTGAACCGGAAAGTTTTAGCCGATTTAGCCATGAATCAACCGGCTGCTTTTAAAGGTATCGTTGAAAAAGTTAAATAATCTTAACTAAAATAAAATAAAAAAAGCTTAGCTAGTCGCTAAGCTTTTTTTATTTTGGTTATTGTTGCTTATAATAGGCAAAATTATATATTTAAAACAAAAAAAGCCCCAAGTTATTCACCTGGAGCTTTGTAGCGGGGAGGGGAGTTGAACCCCTGACCTCAGGGTTATGAATCCTGTGCTCTAACCAACTGAGCTACCCCGCCGCTTTATTGCGGTGCAAATGTATAAATAAGAAACAAACAAACACAACTTTTTTTAAAATAAAAATATTGCCTTTATTTGAACATCCGTTTCCTCTCCACATTCTAATCTAAATGCTATGAAAAAGCATAAATTTGTTTGCGAACGCATCATTAACGCTTCTCCCAAGATGATTTACCCTTACTTGAGTACTGCCTCTGGGCTGGAGCAGTGGTTTTGCGATAAAGTTATTATAAACGAAGACAGAACCTTAAACTTTGTTTGGGATAACCAGAACCACTTTGCCGAAATGACCAACCACCGGTTAAATAAATCAGTGCGCTTTGTTTTTCTGACCGACGATCGGAAACACGACCAGGATGCCAGTTACATGGATTTTACCATTGAAACCAGCGACCTGACCCAGGAACAGTACTTACGCGTAATAGATTATTCGGAAGAAGACGATATGGAAGAAATGAAAGAATTGTGGGATGGCCTGATTGTGAGTTTACGTGAAATTATTGGCGGGTAAATTTCGTTATTCAATAGCTTAAGGTAGCCAAGCCTGAATTTATAAAAGCAATAGGAATATTTATTGCTTTAACCCTACATGAAAAAATTAGATAAACTAATATTAAAGTCTTTTTTAGGTCCCTTTGTTTTAACCTTTGCGGTAGTAGAATTTATTCTGCTCACGCAATATATGCTAAAATACCTCGACGATTTAGTTGGCAAAGATTTAGGCATCCAGGTAATTATTCAGTTACTGGGTTACTTTAGTTTAAACATGGTGCCCGTTGCTTTGCCGCTGGCTGTTTTACTTTCGTCGCTAATGACTTTCGGGAACCTGGGCGAGCACCATGAACTAACGGCTATTAAAACTTCCGGTATTTCGCTGCTCCGTATTTTGCGGCCAGTTTTTTTTGTAGCGTTACTGTTATCTATCGGGGCCTTCTTTTTTAACGAAAAGATTGTACCGAAAGCCAATCTAAAAGCTTACAGCCTGCTCTGGGATATCCGGCAAAAGAAACCTTCGCTCGATATCCGGGAGAAAATATTTTACAATGGCATTCCGGGGTACAGCATTAAAGTAGATAAAAAGTTCGACGATGGTTCTACGCTGAAAGGAGTTATGATTTACGACCACTCCGACGCTAACGGCAACACCAACGTTATTCTGGCCGATTCGGGGCGCATGTACACCAAGTTTAACGAACAATATTTGGCGCTGGACCTTTTTAATGGTCAGTTGTTTGCCGAAGGGGCGCAGCAAGGTTCTATGTCGGCTACCAATAATAATGGCGCTGGTTTTTTCCGGCAAAAGTTCAATACAAATAAACTGCTGTTCAATCTTTCTTCTTTTAATTTAGATCGTACGCGCGAAGAATTGTTTAAGGGCAGCAAAATGATGCTGAATATTAAAGAGTTAGATCATGTTACCGACTCGCTCCGGAGCCAATTAAAGCAGGAAAAGAAAATTAGCGGTGTGCAAATAAGCCCTTACTATACTTACTTGCCCGTAGATTCGGCCCGTAGAGCTACCAAACCCAAAGTTGCCCAGGCTAAAAAACGTAAGCTGGAGCCGGTAACCCGCGATATTTATTCGGCGGCGGCCAACAAGGCCCGCAATATTCGCAGCTATACCACCTCTACCGCCGATAAATGGAAAGTGACTTACCGGGAAGCTAATAACTACGAAATTGAAATTTATAAAAAATATACCCAGTCGGCGGCCTGTTTAATTATGTTCTTGATTGGTGCTCCTTTAGGAGCCATTATTAAGAAAGGCGGTTTGGGTATGCCGGTAATTATTTCGATTCTGTTTTTTATTATTTATTACGTGCTCACCATATTGGGCGAAAAATGGGGCCGTGAAGGCTTGGTGCTGGTGCCAGCGGGTATGTGGGCCGCCAATTTAATATTGTTACCGGTTGGTTTCTTCTTTCTGTACCAGGCCCGCAACGATTCTAACTTGCTCGAAATTGACTTCTGGCGAAAATTAAGCTTACGATTAAAGAAAAATAAACTATAGCTATTGGAAAGTTTAGGAAAATATTTCCAATAAAGGAAACATTTTTGTAACTTTGCGCCTTATATATAAATACACTCGGAAAAAGATTGATAAGTATAAATACCCCGATGAAATTAACAACTGAAGCGAAACAAGAAATTTTTGAAAAAAACAGTTTAAGTAAGTCTAAAACCGATACTGGTTCTCCTGAATCGCAAATCGGTCTGTTTACCCATCGTATTAACCACCTGACAGAGCATTTAAAAGTTAACCAGAAAGATTTTTCTACCCGGTTAGGCCTGCTGAAACTGGTTGGTAAAAGAAGAAGACTTTTAAACTACTTATCAAAAACTGATATCGAGAGATACCGCTCCATTATCAGTGAGTTAGGTATAAGAAAATAATAAACTATTAGGGAATTCATAACAAGGGTTCCCTAATATTTTTATACCTGTTCCTTTCTCTTCATACAAATCTCTTGCAGGCACCAGCCTGCTTTTTAATGTTTTAAAAGATGTCTTATAAAGTTATAAATAAAACCATACGTCTGGCCGACGGCAGGGAAATTACCCTGGAAACCGGAAAGCTGGCGAAACAAGCCGACGGCTCGGTAGTGGTAAGAATGGGTAACACCATGTTGCTGGCTACGGTAGTTTCGGCTAAAGAAGCACGGGCCGGCGTAGACTTCCTGCCTTTGTCGGTAGATTATCAGGAGAAATTTGCTTCTTCCGGTAAAATTCCGGGTGGCTTTCTTAAAAGAGAAGCCCGTTTATCGGATTACGAGATATTGATCAGCCGTTTGGTTGACCGGGTACTGCGGCCAACTTTTCCGGATGATTACCATGCGGAAACACAAGTTCTAATCAGCCTGATTTCGGCTGATAATGAAGTTTTACCAGATGCTTTAGCTGGTTTAGCCGCATCAGCAGCTATTATGGTTTCGGATATTCCATTCAATGGCCCTATTTCCGAGGTAAGAGTAGCCCGCATTGATGGCCAGTTCATTATTAACCCAACCTTAACCGACTTAGGCCGGGCTGATATTGACATGATTGTTGGTGGCTCTCTGGAAGGGGTAGCCATGGTAGAAGGCGAAATGAATGAGGTATCGGAAGAAGAAATGCTGGCCGCTATACAGTTTGCGCACGAAGCCATTAAAGACCAGTGCCAGGCGCAGCTAGACTTTGCCCAGGAGGCAGGTGCTACGGAAAAACGCGAATATTCTCACGAAAATAACGATGAAGCGCTGAAAGATCAGATTTTTAAAGCAGTTTACGACAAAGCTTACCAGGTAGCCGCTGGTGCCAACCCGGTTAAAGCCGAGCGTAAAAAAGCTTTTGGTGCTATTAAAAAAGAATTTATTGAATCACTACCGGCCGATCAGGAAGTTGACGAAGAGTTAATTTCTAAATATTACCACGATGCCGAAAAGGCAGCGGTCCGGAACGTAGTATTAAACGAACGGTTCCGTTTAGATGGTCGTAAACTGGATGAAATTCGTCCTATTTGGTCGGAGGTGAATTATTTGCCTTCTACGCACGGTTCGGCGGTATTTACCCGCGGCGAAACCCAATCGTTAACCACCGTTACCCTGGGTACCAAGCTCGATGAGCAAATGATTGATGGAGCTATGTTCTCGGGTTACAACAAATTTATCCTGCATTATAATTTCCCGGCTTTCTCTACCGGCGAAGTAAAACCTAACCGGGGCCCAGGCCGCCGGGAAGTAGGTCATGGTAATTTGGCCATGCGGGCTTTGCGTAAAGTATTGCCGGGCGAAGAAGAAAATCCTTATACCATCCGGATTGTATCGGATATTCTGGAATCAAACGGTTCTTCTTCGATGGCTACGGTTTGTGCCGGTAGCTTGGCTTTAATGGATGCCGGCGTACAGGTGAAAGGTGCCGTAGCTGGTATTGCTATGGGCTTAATCACTGATACCGAAACCGGTAAATTTGCCGTGTTGTCAGATATTCTGGGTGATGAAGACCACTTAGGTGATATGGACTTTAAAGTGGCTGGTACCAAAGATGGTATTACGGCTTGCCAGATGGATATTAAAGTGCTGAGTTTAAGTAACGAAGTTTTGTCGCAAGCTTTAAGCCAAGCTAAACAAGGCCGCTTGCACATCCTCGGCGAAATGGCTAAAACCATTACCCAGCCTAATGTGGATTATAAACCGCATACACCACGTTCGCAGAACATAATAATAGAGAAAGAATTTATTGGGGCTGTTATTGGGCCGGGCGGTAAGGTAATTCAGCAGATTCAGAAAGATACCGGCGCAACTATCCAGATTGAAGAGAAAAACGAAAAAGGCTACGTTAATATCTTCGCGGTGAACCAGGAAGCCATGCAGGAGGCCGTACGTAAAATAAAAGCTATTGTGGCGGTGCCTGAAATCGGGGAAGTTTACGTAGGTAAAGTTAAATCTATTCAGCCTTACGGTGCCTTCGTTGAGTTTATGGCCGGCAAAGATGGGCTGCTGCACATTTCGGAAGTGAAATGGGAGCGTTTAGAAAGCCTGGAAGGTGTACTGGAAATTGGCGAAGAGATAAAAGTAAAGTTAATGGACGTAGATAAGAAAACCGGTAAATTTAAGTTGTCTCGGAAAGCATTGTTGCCGAAACCGGAAAATGTAGGCGAAAAAAAATAAGCTGCGCTTCGGCGAACTAATTTTAGTATAAATTCAGTTACGAGAAAGGTAAGTACTTTAATTAAATAATAAAAGCACTTACTTCAGCCCTAAAAAGAAGATTAGCTTTTAATAAAACATGGTAAAGGGAGGTTGTGATGACCTCCCTAACATATGTAAAAAGAGCTGGTAATTGTAACTGAAAGATCTTAACTAATTAAAAAATATAAAATTATTTAGACAATACTCTAATGAGACAGCTTAAAATAAGTAAACAAATAACCAACCGCGAAAGCCAGTCACTGGATAAATATTTACAGGAGATTGGTAAGGTTGATTTGCTTACTCCCGACGAAGAAGTAACGTTAGCCCAGCGCATTAAAGAAGGCGATCAGTTTGCGTTAGAAAAGTTAACGAAAGCCAACCTTCGGTTTGTGGTTTCGGTAGCGAAACAATATCAGAACCAGGGACTGTCTTTAGGGGATTTAATTAACGAAGGTAATTTGGGTTTAATTAAAGCCGCTAAACGCTTTGACGAAACCCGTGGTTTTAAATTTATTTCTTACGCCGTTTGGTGGATTCGCCAATCTATTCTGCAGGCTTTGGCCGAGCAGTCGCGGATTGTGCGTTTACCTTTAAACCGGGTAGGATCTTTAAATAAAATATCCAAATCATTCTCCGAACTGGAGCAGAAGTTCGAACGCGAACCATCTCCGGAAGAGATTGCTGAAGTACTGGAATTAACCACTTCTGAAGTTGTTGATACCCTAAAAATTTCCGGCCGCCACGTATCAGTAGATGCCCCGTTTGTGCAGGGAGAAGAAAACCGGTTGTTAGATGTGCTGGAAAACGAAGATGAAGAATCGCCGGATACCGGCCTGATGAACGACTCTTTGCGTAAAGAAGTACAACGCGCCTTATCTACCTTAACCAAACGCGAAGCCGATGTAATTACGCTTTACTTTGGTTTAAACGGTGAACATTCTTTAACCCTCGAAGAGATTGGCGAAAAATTTAACCTAACCCGCGAACGCGTGCGTCAGATTAAAGAAAAAGCCATCCGGCGGTTGCGCCATACCTCGCGCAGCAAAGCCCTGAAACCATATTTAGGTTAATAAATTAAACAAAAAGCCTTAACCCTCCAGTTAAGGCTTTTTGTTTTTTATGCTTGTTACGCCATTCTTTCCTCAAAAGCACCTCTTTTATTCTTATTCATTTTAAGGTTCTGGTTTTGGGGTAGTGAAATTAGCTGCAGAATATTTTGTAATATTGCAGCCACAAAAAATACTTTAAATAGTAATGGATTCTGAAGTTATAAAATGTTTAATTATTGGTTCTGGTCCGGCTGGTTATACGGCGGCTATTTACGCAGCCCGCGCCGGTCTGCAACCGGTAATGTACCAAGGCTTACAGCCCGGCGGGCAGCTTACCATAACCAATGATGTTGAAAATTATCCTGGTTATCCGCAGGGCGTAAACGGCCCCCAGATGATGGAGGATTTTAAATCCCAGGCGGCACGTTTTGGTACGGATATCCGCTATGGCATTGCCACCGGCGTTGATTTTTCGAGTAAGCCTTTAAAAGTTACGATTGATGACAGTCATTCGATGGAGGCCCATACAATTATTATTGCTACGGGTGCTTCCGCTAAATGGCTGGGCTTGGATTCAGAAGCCCGTTTAAATGGCAATGGAGTTTCGGCTTGTGCGGTTTGCGATGGCTTTTTTTATCGCGGACAGGAAGTGGCTATTGTGGGAGCCGGTGATACTGCTGCCGAAGAAGCGACTTACCTGGCTAACTTATGCTCCAAAGTATACATGATAGTGCGCCGCGACGAAATGCGGGCCTCGCAAATTATGCAGCACCGGGTTAAAAACAATCCTAAAATTGAGGTTATGTGGAATTCGGTAACGGATGAAATTCTGGGCGACCAGGCCGTTGAAGGCGTGCGGCTGAAAAATACAGTTACCGGCGAATTAACCGAAATACCGGTTTCGGGATTCTTTGTGGCCATTGGGCACGAACCAAACTCTAAAATATTCCTGGATTACATTAACCACGATGAGCAAGGCTACCTGCGTACCATTCCGGGTTCTACCAAAACCAACGTAGACGGGGTTTTTGCTTGTGGCGACGTGCAGGACAATGAATACCGCCAGGCAGTTACGGCCGCCGGAACTGGTTGTATGGCCGCGCTGGATGCCGAGCGCTATTTGGTAGCAAACGAAATTCACTAATTATCTGAATCTCTGTTTTAAGTAGATTCAGCATTTACAATACAATAAAAATAGCTGCCTGTGGTTAATAAAAATTATGCCTGATTTGTCGAAACCAAGCCCCAGGCAGCTAAATTTAAAGGCTAATGTTATTGAATAAACTTAAAATAAATTATTTACTTCTGCTTATATTTTTGTTGGTGGGTAACCTGCCCGGCTATGCCCAACGAAAAGGTAATAATTCTAAATCAAAAGAATTCTTCAAACCCAAATCGCCTCAGATTAAATACGTGCGGCCGGATACAACCGTGTTGCTTAAATATGAAGATTATCCGGATGATAAATCAGATGCCGGAAGGTCGGTACCATTTAATCCGGCTAAGAAACTTTCTATTGTTAGTGAAGATACCTCTTCGCTCGATTTAGGGCAGCAAAGTATTGTCGAAATGTCGGAGGAGGTACTGGTAGATAGTACCTGGATAAAAGTAGCGGGTTATTACGCCATTTGGGACACGCGGAATATTAATCCTTACCACATGGATGGCCGCCAGATTAAAGAAGAAATTCCGTTGAAACTGGTAGATGCGGCCAATAAACGCTATAGTAAAATGCCCTTAAACGAAACGCCCGTTACTTCCGATTTTGGTTTCCGGGGTTACCGCTGGCATTACGGCACCGATCTGGATCTAAATACCGGCGATTCGGTGCGGGCCGTATTTGATGGTGTGGTACGTATTTCGAAGTGGGATGGCGGTGGCTACGGCAATTATTTAGTAGTACGGCATTATAATGGCCTCGAAACTTTGTATGGTCATTTAAAACAAGCCATTGTAAAAACCGGACAATATGTAAAAGCGGGCGAGTTAATTGGTTGGGGCGGCAATACTGGCCGGAGTACCGGGTCGCATTTGCATTTTGAGGTTCGTTACCAGGGTAATCCGCTCGATCCGGAGCGCATGTATGATTTTCCGGATTATGCTTTAATGGCGGAAGAATTTAAAATATCGGCAGCTTTATTTAATTATTATAATCAGGTTAAAAAAACTTCCAGCCGCAGCCGGACCAGTTCAGCCCGGAGAGTTGTAACCCATAAAATCCGTAGTGGCGATACGTTAAGCGGTATTGCCAAGCGTTATGGCGTTTCGGTTTCGCAGCTTACCCGGTTAAATGGCATTTCGGGGCGCACTACCCTGCGTCCTGGCCGCAGCATTCGTATTAAATAATATTATGAAATTAGATATTCTGGCTTTTGCTTCTCATCCCGACGATGTTGAATTAGGTTGTGCGGGTACTATTATTTCGCACATTCGTCGAGGCAAAAAAGTAGGTGTTGCTGATATTACGCAAGGCGAATTAGGCACCCGGGGCACCCCTGAAATCCGGGCGCAGGAATCGGAGGCGGCTTCTAAATTATTGGGCTTGCACATAAGGGTAAATTTAGGCCTGGCCGATGGTTTTTTCCGGAGCGAGAAAGACCAGTTAATGGCGGCGGTAAAGGTAATCCGGCAATTTCAGCCCGAAATTGTTCTGGCCAACGCCTTTCACGATCGGCACCCCGACCATGGCCGGGGCTCGGCTTTTGCATCGGAAGCTTGTTTTTTGGCCGGTTTAAAACAAATTAAAACTACTGATGAGGCTGGGCAGGAGCAGGAAGCCTGGCGGCCCAAAGCTGTTTACCATTATATTCAGGACCGGTATATTCAGCCGGATTTGGTAGTAGATATTACCGATTTCTGGGAAGAAAAATTAGCTACCATTAAAGCCTTTAAATCCCAGTTTTTCGATCCGGAAAATACCTCGCCCAACACCTATATTTCGGACCCGAACTTTTTAAAATTTGTGGAAGCACGGGCCCGCGAGATGGGCCATGCCATTGGGGTGGTATTCGGCGAAGGCTTTACCAAGGAACGCCAGATTGGGGTTCGGAATCTGTTTGATTTAATTTAAAACAGCCGGTTCTTTTTCCAGTTTGATCCGGTGTTGTAATTATTTTCAGAAGCAGTACCGGCAGCCTGGGGTTTATTTTGTTCGTAGAAAAAAGCGGCTAGTACGGCCGCCAACTGTTCTTCATCGGTATTTATTGCCGGTGCTAAACTTTCGGGCCCAAAATAATTCTGAATAAATTTAGTATCGAAATTACCCGAGCGGAAAGCCTCGTGCTCCATCACAAATTTGCCAAAAGCTAAGGTTGTTTGTACGCCGGTAATTTGGTATTCATCAATGGCCCGAATCATCCGGTCGATGGCTTCCTGGCGGTTATGCCCGTAGGTAATTAATTTGGCAATCATGGGGTCGTAATAAATAGGTACTTCCATGCCTTCTTCAAAGCCATCATCTACCCGCACGCCTAAACCCTGGGGCCGTTTGTAGGTGGTTAACCGGCCAATATCCGGTAAAAAATTGTTCAGCGGGTCTTCGGCGTATACCCGCAGTTCCAGCGCATGACCCGAAATTTTCACATCTTCCTGCCCGAAAGCTAAAGGTTCGCCCTGCGCAATTTTAATTTGTTCTTTAACTAAATCTAAACCGGTTATCTGTTCGGTAACGGGGTGTTCTACCTGCAGCCGGGTGTTCATCTCCAGGAAGTAGAAATTAAGATTTTCATCCAGCAAAAACTCTACGGTACCGGCTCCCACGTAATTACACGCCCGGGCTACATCTACAGCGCACTGGCCCATTTGCGCCCGCAAGGCAGGGGTTAACACCGATGAAGGTGCTTCTTCTATTACTTTCTGGTGCCGGCGCTGAATAGAACATTCCCGCTCAAATAAATGCACAATATTGCCGTGGGTATCACCTAGTACTTGAATTTCGATGTGCCGCGGCGAACCAATATATTTCTCAATAAATACCGCGCCATCGCCAAAAGCCGAAATTGCTTCGCTTACGGCTAACTGCATTTGCTCCTCAAAAGAAGCGGCTTCTGAAACTATGCGCATGCCTTTTCCGCCCCCGCCGGCACTTGCTTTAATTAAAATAGGAAAACCAACCTGCGCGGCAATTTTCTTGGCTTCGTCAATATTTGTAATAGCTGTATCCGTGCCCGGTACCATGGGAATATTGTAATTAGCTACAGCAGCTTTGGCCGCCAATTTACTTCCCATTAAACGAATAGATGCTGGCTCCGGACCAATAAATATAATGTTGGCAGCTGCGGCTGCCTGGGCAAAGTTGGCATTTTCTGATAAAAAGCCGTACCCCGGATGAATGGCATCTACATTAAGTTGCTTACAAACTTCCAGAATTTTATTAATATTCAGGTAAGAATCAGCAGATTTTGGGCCGCCCACACACACGGCTTCGTCGGCGTAACGTATGTGTAAGGCTAAGCGGTCGGCTTCGCTGTAAATAGCAACGGTCTTTATTCCCATTTCTTTAGCCGAACGCATTACCCGCAAGGCTATTTCGCCCCGGTTAGCTACTAATATTTTGCTGATTTTTTTCATAAAGCAATTACTTACCTGATAGTTCAAAGAAACAGGTTTACCACCTAATTTAAAAACACTCCTTCATTAAATTAGCATTAAAAGCCAAGGTGCTATCATTGGATATGATAAGATAAACTTATAAATTTGTTCCCACTAAAAAATGGTGCAACTTAAAACTTTTAGGTTGTACTTTGTTTCATAGATTTTGTATAAAAACCAGAGATAGTGGATTTATTTGAAAAATTACTTGCTAACCGTGGCCCGCTAGGAAGTCATTCGCATTACGCACATGGTTACTTTACTTTTCCGAAACTGGAAGGAGAAATAAAACCCCGCATGACTTTCCGGGGTAAAGAAGTGCTAACCTGGAGTTTAAATAACTATTTGGGGTTAGCAAACCATCCGGAAGTACGAAAGGTGGATGCAGATGCCGCTGCTGAATGGGGAATGGCAACGCCGATGGGTGCCCGGATTATGTCGGGTAATTCTACGCAGCACGAGTTGCTGGAAAGCGAACTAGCTGATTTTGTGCAGAAAGAAGATGCTTTGTTGCTAAATTTTGGTTACCAGGGAGTAGTTTCGATAATTGATGCGCTTGTTGACCGGCACGACGTAATTGTTTACGATGCAGAATCGCATGCGTGTATTATTGACGGCGTTCGGCTGCACCAGGGCAAACGCTTTGTGTACGCCCATAATAACATGGATAACCTGGAAAAGCAACTGCAGCGGGCTACCCGCATGGTGGGCGAAACCGGCGGCGCTATTTTGGTGATTACCGAAGGCGTTTTCGGGATGTCGGGTAATTTAGGTAACCTGCCAGCTATTATTGCTTTAAAAGAAAAATATAACTTCCGGTTATTTATTGATGACGCCCACGGCTTTGGTACCCAGGGAAAAACCGGCGCCGGAACCGGCGAGCATTTTGAGGTGCAGGATGGCATTGATGTTTATTTTTCGACGTTTGCCAAGTCGATGGCCAGCATTGGTGCTTTTGTAGCCGGCCCCGAGCAGGTAATTGAATATTTGCGTTACAACATGCGCTCCCAGATTTTTGCCAAATCGTTACCAATGCCTTTGGTAATTGGTGCCCTTAAACGTTTGGAATTATTGCGGACGCAACCGCAGTTAAAAGATAAGTTATGGGAAGTTACCTACGCCTTGCAAAATGGCTTACGGAGCCGGGGCTTTAATATTGGTACTACCCAGTCGTGCGTTACACCCGTAATTTTAAAAGGACAAATTCCGGATGCTACTGCTTTAACACTGGACTTACGCGAAAACTTTAGTATTTTCTGTTCGATTGTGGTTTACCCAGTGGTGCCGAAAGACGTAATTATGCTCCGGTTAATCCCAACGGCTGCCCATACTTTAGAAGATGTGGAAGAAACCATTAGTGCTTTTGAGAAAATATCGCAAAAGTTAGAACAAGGAATTTACTCTAAACAAACTGCAATACCAGCTGTTTCGTAGAAGAATAATAAGTTGATTTCGCTTTAAATAGTAAAATAATGCGTTTTTTTTGCTTCTAATTCAATTTTTACTATATTAGAGCGATCAAATACATGTTCCACACACATAACAAAAAACTAATGAACCAGTTCAGTAAAGTAAAAGATTTAGTAATGTCGCTAGAAGCAGACTTCGAGAAGTTCTACGAGAAAGG
Organism: Adhaeribacter rhizoryzae; assembly: GCF_008629685.1. GTDB lineage: Bacteria > Bacteroidota > Bacteroidia > Cytophagales > Hymenobacteraceae > Adhaeribacter > Adhaeribacter rhizoryzae. The sequence goes on from NZ_VWSF01000004.1 coordinate 64,725, forward strand.
CAATTCCGCTGCAGGTACGCGTGTTCGTAAAGGTATGCAAGACCTGAAGAATTTAGCGCAAGAGCTTCGTAAAGAGGTGCAGGATATGAAAAATAATACTGCCAACGAAGATGCAGCTAAAGCAAGCAAAGCAAAAAAGTAAGCCGAACTTAATTTAAAGCTGAACACAAACAAAAAAAGTGACCGCTCCGGTCACTTTTTTTAGTTTTAAGCTATTTTTATTCTGCTTACAGCTTTTGTATTCTTTAACCTTATAGCATTTTGGCTAGTGAGAATATATAATTAGTTTCTGCAATAAAATTTCTATTCCGAAACAGCAATCAAGAAATAATTTTTCTTGCCTTTTTGAACCACCAAATATTTATGGTGCAGTAATTCAAAAGCGTTTCCAGCATCGTTTAAAGTTACTTTTTGCCGGTTAATGCTCACGCCACCATTCTGAATCATGCGTTTAGCTTCGCCTTTCGATTCAAAAATCTGGTTGTGCGTCGCCTCGGCCAGCAAATCTGATACCGTAGCCGCATTTTCTAAGTTCTGGCGGGTAACCGAAACCAGGGGAACGCCTTCAAATACAGCCAGTAGCAAAGCTTCCGGTAATTTCTTTAAAGCGCTAATATCGCCTTTACCAAATAATATTTCGGAGGCTTCAACGGCTGCCAAATAATCTTCAGCGGAGTGTACCCGGGTAGTTACATCTTTGGCCAAGGCTTTTTGCAGGGTACGCAAATGCGGCGCTTCGTCGTGCTGACTAACTAAAGCTTCAATTTCTTCCTGGGGCAAAAGGGTATAAACCTTAATTAATTTTTTAGCTTCATCGTCGGCCAGGTTTAGCCAAAACTGGTAAAACTGGTAAGGTGAGGTTAGAGTAGGATCGAGCCAAACGTTGCCACCTTCCGATTTCCCGAATTTAGTGCCATCGGCTTTGGTAACCAGTTTACCCACCAAAGCAAAAGCTTTACCGCCATCTATGCGCCGGATTAATTCGGTACCGGTGGTAATATTACCCCACTGGTCGGAGGCGCCCATTTGCAGCAGTACATTTTTATGCTTGTACAAATGGTAAAAATCGTAACCCTGAATTAACTGGTAAGCAAATTCGGTGTAGGAGAGACCCTCAGCCCGATCGCCTTCTTCGTCGGCGTTAATCCGTTTTTTAACCGAATCTTTGCTCATCATGTAGTTAACTGTAAGGTGTTTGCCTACTTCGCGCAAAAATCCCAGAAAGCTAAATTCCTTAAACCAATCGTAATTATTCACCATTTCGGCGGAGTTGGCGCCGCAATTAAAATCTAAAAATTTGGTTAGCTGCTTGTGAATACCGGCCTGGTTGGCTTGTAAAACTTCTTCCGATAATAAATTCCGCTCGGCCGATTTACCGGAAGGGTCGCCGATCATGCCGGTAGCGCCGCCTACCAAGGCAATGGGTTTGTGGCCGGCGCGCTGCAAATGCACCAACAGCATAATGGTGGCCAGGTTGCCAATATGTAAAGAGTGGGCAGTTGGGTCAAAACCAATATAGCCGGTAGTCATGCCGGAGGCCAGTTGTTCTGCGGTGCCGGGCATGAAATCGTGCAGCATGCCCCGCCATCTTAATTCTTCAATCAGGTTCATGTTTTGTAATTAGCTGAAGCAGTTAGTTAACCTGCTTTTTTTGCGGTGCAAAGATAGCGGAAATTTTGGGCCGCCTTAAAAAACAATAGCCGGAATATTGGAAGAGTTTTTATTAATGGTCAACAGTAAATAGCCTGGTTCGGCAAGAGCAAACCTAATTAGCGCTTTACTTGTTCCTTCGGGTTTGCTGCCGTATTTTTGTTTTATGACTGCCGACGAAATATTAGTTAAACTTAAGAATAAGCAATACGCGCCCATTTACTTTTTGCAGGGCGAAGAACCCTATTATATTGATTTAATTGCGAATTTTATTGAGGAAAAGGTTTTATCGGAAAGTGATAAAGGTTTTAACCAGGTAGTATTATACGGCAAAGATGTAGACGTGGCAACTATTCTGCTGCAGGCCAAGCGTTACCCCATGATGGCCGAACGGCAAGTTGTTATTGTAAAAGAAGCCCAGGCCACCGCCGATATTGATAAAGAAGCCGGCATTAAACAACTGGAAGCTTACTTCCAGAACCCATTGCCCAGCACAGTTTTGGTGTTTTGCTATAAACACAAGGTGTTAGATGGCCGCAAGGCTTTTGCCAAAACCGTTAATAAACACGCCGTTCTGCTTACTACCAAAAAGCTGTACGATAACCAGGTACCCGCCTGGATTAACAGCTACATTAAAAATAAAGGCTTACAAATAAACCCCAAAGCTACCTTACTTTTAAGCGAATATATTGGCGCCGATATTTCGCGGTTAGCCAACGAAATTGACAAACTGGCTATCAACCTGAAAGAAGGCCAAACCATTTCGGAAAATCTGGTGCAGGAAAACGTAGGCATCAGCAAAGATTACAATATTTTTGAGCTGCAAACCGCCCTTATTAACCAGGATGTTTTAAAAGCCAACCGGATTGTTAATTATTTCGAAGCAAACCCCAAAAACAACCCGCTTATTCCTAATATTACCTTGCTGTTTTCTTTTTTTACGAAGCTGTTGTGTTTACACGCGGCTCCCGATAAATCCGAAAGTGCTATTAGCAAGAGTTTAGGTAACCGCAGTTTTTTAGTAAAAGAATATTTGCAGGCCATGCGCATTTATAATTATGCCCGTACCGTGCAAATTATTCATTTTATTCGGGTGGCCGATTTGCAATCGAAAGGCATTGAAGGCGGAAACATGGCCGACGGCGAAATATTACGGGAGCTGGTCTTTAAAATTCTGCATCCCATTCCGGAAGAAGTTTTAATAAATTAAACCAATAATATATGGGGCGGGGCGTTATGTAGCAGCAGCCGGTTTAGTTATTGCGGTAAGTTCAGGCCATATATTTATATTCGCTACTTAATCTATTTTCCGGCTTAAAACTACTTCTCTACAACCTAATTTTTATTATTTTTGACGATTCAAGTAGTTCCGGAAGGACACAGGTCATAACTATTGGTATGAACAAATTCCATAAAATAATTATTACATCGGCTTTGGTAGGGGGCACGCATTGGGCCGAAGCCCAGCATCAGCAAGCTTTTACTTCTAAGGAACGGTATTATCAGGAAGGGCTGGAATTATTCGATCGCCAGTTGTACGGTGCCGCACAGCAGGCTTTTGCCAAATACGTTAGCTTGCAGCACGATGCTACCCAAACGGCCGATGCCCAATATTACTATGCGGTAAGTGGCCTATATTTATTGCATAACAATGCCGAAAACCTGATTCTGGATTTTGCCAGTGCTTACCCGGCGCACCCAAAAGCTTCGCTGGCCTATTACGAACTCGGCCTGTTCTATTTTAATAAAAAGAATTACAACAAAGCGGTTGAATACCTGGAGAAAGTACCAACTAATAAGCTGGATACCAAACAGGCCAAAGAAGCGGAGTTTAAACTAGCTTATTCTTATTTCGCGCAAAAAGATTTTAAAAAAGCCAAACCCTTATTTGACCGCAGCAAAACCGGAAACCACGATTATGTTTACGCGGCTAATTATTACGCCGGTTATATTGCTTACCAGGACGGCGATTATGCTGGTGCCAAAAAAGATTTAAAAGAAGCCGAAAAAAACGAAGCCTATAAACAAATTGTGCCGTACATGCTCACCCAAATATCTTACCGGGAGGGCGACTTAAAAGAAGTGATTTCGTACGGCGAAGGCGTGCTAAAAAATAAACCACTGCCACAAAACGCCGATGAAATTCGGGCTTTGGTAGGCGATGCTTATTTTCAGCAGGGCGATTATAAAAATGCTAACCGCTACTTTAACGAGTATGTAAAAGGTAAGCGCGACATAGAGAATAACCTGGAGTACAAAATTGGTTTCTCTTATTATAAGGTAGGCGATTTTAAGAACGCCATTAATTACCTCAAAAATGTGGCCTTGCAAAAAGATGCTTTGGGCCAGAATGCCGCTTACCATTTAGGTTTAAGTTACCTGAAAGAAAAAAATCCGCAGTTTGCTTTAACCGCTTTCGACCAGGCCCGCCGGCAGGAGTTTGATAAGCAAATTACCGAAGCGGCTTACATTAAGTACGCCCAGCTAAACTACGAAACCGGCAATTTTAGTGAAGTAATTAATGCTATGGCGGATTTTAACAAGAAATTCCCCAAGTCGAAATTTGCTTCTGAAGCCGATGATATTTTAAGTGAGTCGTACCTGAACTCCAATAATTACGCCGAAGCCATCCGGCACATCGAAAGCTTGAGCAGCCGCAGCGAACGCATTAACCAGACCTACCAGCGGGTAACTTATTACCAAGGCGTTAAATTATTTAACGATAGCCGTTTTCAGGAAGCCGTACAGTTACTGGATAAATCGTTGCAACATCCTTACGATAACGAATTAAAAGCCGCCAGCCATTTCCTGAAAGGCGAAGCTTATTCGCTTGCCCAGCGCTACAACGATGCTATTAACAGCTACGGTGCGGTATTCCGGACTACCAATGCCAATAAAACCGAATATTACCCCAAAACCCGTTACGGCATTGGCTACGCTTATTACAACACCAAGCAGTACGATAAAGCCCAAACGCATTTTGCCGCTTACATCAACGATAATTCGGCCAAAAGCAGCCCGGCTTACCTGAACGATGCCATTATCCGGTTAGCCGATTGTTATTATATTGCCAAAAACTATGCGCAGGCTTTAAGTTTATACGACCAAGCCATTACGCAAAATGCCCAGGATCGGGATTATGCTTATTTTCAGAAAGGCGTAATTTATGGCCTAACAGGTAAACGCGAAGAAGCCGCCCAAAGCCTACGCACGTTGTTAACCCAATATCCGAAATCGCAGTACGCCGATGAAGGTGTTTACCAGAAAGCAGCATTGGATTTTGAAGCTGGCAGTTATGCCGCTGCTATTTCGGGCTTTACCGATTTAATTCAAAACCGCTCTTCCAGCCGCCTGGTACCGTACGCGCTGCAAAAAAGAGGTTTGGCCTACAATAACCTGAAAAAGCCGAACGAAGCCATTGCGGATTTTAAGCGGGTACTGGATGAATATCCGTCTTCTAAAATTGCCTCCAATGCGTTGCTGAGCTTACAGGAAACCATGACGGCCAATAACCAGACCGAAGGGCTGGAACCTTATATTGCGCGGTTCCGGGCGGCTAACCCGCAAAGTAATGCTCTGGAAAGTATTGAATTTGAAGCAGCTAAGACGCTGTACTTCAACGAGAAATACGCACAGGCCATTACCAAACTGGAAAATTATATTAAAACGTACCCCAATACTACTTTCGCCGGCGATGCTAAATATTTCCTGGCCGATTCTTATTTAAAATCGAACAAGAAAGATGTGGCGCTGGTGCAATTTAGAGAAGTAGTAGCCGAAAACCAGACAGAATACATGAACCGCGCTCTGCAGCGGACCGCCGAACTGGAGTTTGATGGTAAAAATTACGCCGAAGCCATTAAATATTATAGCAAGTTAAGCGAAGTATCGGCTAATAAACGCGAACAAGCCAACGCGCTGATGGGCATGATGCGCAGCTATTATTTGCTAAACGATTTTGCCAATACGGCTAAAGTGGCCGATGAACTAATTGCCCAGGGAAATGCTGCTTTAAATGCGTACAACTCCGGCTTGTTGTATAAAGCCAAAGCTACTTACGGCCAGGGTAACCTCGACGAAGCCTTAAAACAATTTACGGCCACGGCTACTTCGGCTACCGATGCCAACGGCGCTGAAGCGCAATATGCTATTGCTGAAATTTATTACAAGCAAAACAAGTACAAAGAATCGCTGGATGCGGCGCAAAAAGTAGGAACTACCTTTGCCAATTATGATTACTTGCTGGTAAAATCTTTCTTATTAATTGCCGATAATTATGTGGCGCAGAAAGAAATGTTCCAGGCGAAAGCAACTTTAAACTCCATTATCGAAAATGCTACTATTAAAGAACTGGTAGACGAAGCAAAAGCCAAATTAGCAGCCATTGATGCACCGACTACAGCCCCGGCCGTTACGCCCGATAGCACCAGCACCAACGAGGTAAAAAAAAGTAAGTAATTCATGCGCAGCGCCAATAAACTGAATATGCATAATAACCTGAAAAAAATAAGTTTTATAACGTTTTGCAGCCTGGGTGTTTTCTGGTCTTTGCCCTTGGCCGCGCAGCAAACGGGCTGGGGCGAAAAAAACAAACTGGAAGATGCCGAAATTGTAGTAGAAAAAAACCGGGTGAACGAATTGCCCGAAGCTACCCGCAACTTTGAGAAACTAAGAATTCCGCCGCCCGAAAAAAAACCGCGCCAGGTTAATTACCGCTTTGCCGATTACCGGTTAACCACTAATAATTTAAACCTGCCCCTGCGGGTATTAACCATTAAGCAAGAAGATTTAACGCAGGTAAACGGCAATTATTTAAAAGTAGGTTTGGGCAATTACAGCACCGCTTATGTTAAAGGCTATTTCCATAATAAGCGCGATAACCAATATGCTTACGGTGCCGATGTAAGCCACGTGGGTTCGGGTAAAGGCCCCGTTGATGGTCGCAATTCCGGCGCTACTAATTCCGAAATTAAATTTAATGCCGAGTCGTACACGCGCGATTTAACCGTAGGCGGCAACCTGTACTACAACCACGACCGGTATAATTTTTATGGTTATCATCCTGCGCTTGAAGATGTTGACCGCGATACGATTAAGCAAGTGTTTAACCGGGTTGGTGCCGATATATTCTTTAACAACAAGGTTTCTAAAAGCGAGTTGCAGTACCAGGGCGGCATAGGATTTAAATATTTTACCAACCGTTACGGTGCGCGTGAATCTAATATATTAACCAATATTGGCGTAGGTTACGAGTTAGACGAAACCGCAAAAATTCAGGTAGATGCTAAAGCCTCTTTTGTGGGCTATAAAGATTCAGCTTCGGTAAACCGCGGTTATTTCCGGTTGCGGCCATCTTACGAAAGTGTTTCGGATTTGGTAAGCTTATCGTTGGGAGCTGTAATTGCTTATACCGGCGACGAAGTAAACAACGCCCGTAAATTTAACTTTTACCCATCGGTAAGAGTTGGGTACGAAGTTGTAGATGACCAATTTCAATTATTTGCCGGCGTAGAAGGCGATTTAAAACGGGTGACGCTACACGATTTAACCCAGGAAAATCCGTTTCTGAACGAAGATGTGCAGGTAGCCGATGAAAACAAAATTCTGGATTTTTACGGCGGTTTTACCGGTAATTTGGGGAGTGGCCTTAAATTTACGGCCCGGGCCGGTTACCAGAGCTTCCGCAATTTAGCTTTTTATAACGCGAGCCAAACCGATTCTACTAAGTTTGATTTGGTTTACGATAACGGTACTACCAAAGTCATAAACTTTTTAGGAGAGTTGTCTTACACATACTCAGAGCGGTTCCGGTTAGGCTTTAAAACCGAAATTAATAAATATACCCCCGATTTATTGGCTAAGCCTTTCCACCGCCCGGCTTTCCAGACTAATATTTTTGGTAGTTATAATTACAACGATAAAATATATTTCCATACCGAACTTTATTATCTTAGCCGCACCTACGGGCAGGTTTTCCGGCTCGACCAGGAAGGTATTTACCGGCCCGTGCTGAAAGAGACGGATAACATTACCGACTTAAATTTAAAAGTAGATTATAGAATCTCGAATAAATTTTCAACATTTGTAATGGGAAACAACCTGCTGGGCAACCAGTACCAACGGTTCGTAAATTATCCTAACAAAGGCTTGCAGTTGATAATTGGTGCATCATATATATTCTAATATGGTAGAGGAGCATATTCATAAATTATTATTTGAGCACGATTGCGTAATTATTCCGGATTTTGGCGGCTTAATTACCCATTATGCGCCGGCTCGTATTCATCCGGTAAAAAATACTTTGGCGGCACCGTCTAAGCGCATTGCGTTTAACGAAAAGCTAAAGCTGAACGATGGCCTGCTCATTAGTACGTTGGCGTACGACCGGAAATTAACTACCGAAGCCGCCCAAGCCGAAGTAACTACCTTTGTGAGGCAATTACAGGCCTCTTTGCTGCAGAACCAACGGCACGAACTAAAAGGAATTGGGTTGTTCCGGTATAATGCCGCGCAAAAACTGGAGTTTGATTACGTACCGGCCGATAATTTCCTGGAAGATAGCTTTGGCTTGCCCGAATTAATAGCAAGGCCCCTCGAAACAGCCGTTGCTACCAACAACCTGCGCAGCTTACTCCACGACAAGAAAACCGAGCATCCGGCACCGCTTACCAAATTAACCTGGCGTAGAAGGTTACGGAAAGTGTACGATACAGCCGCTATTATGGTAATTGCGGGTTTAAGCGGCACGGCCCTTTACGTTTTATCTTTACAAAACGAGTACAGCCAAAGCTCTTTAAACCCATTTGCCGTATTAAATATTGCGGCCAATACGGTAGCGCCTAAACCAGCATCATTAGCAGAACAATTTGCCGAAACCTACGCTGAAGAACCGATTTCTGCACCTGAAGAACCTGCTTCGGAAAGTCCAAATCTGGTAAATTCCCAAACAACCGAAATAACAACTACAGCGCCGGCTGAATCTACGCCGGAAGTGCTGCCAGCTACCGAAAATATTGTTTCTGCCGAAACAGCAACCAAGAGCAATACTGCGGCACTCAATAAAATTGAGGCTACTAATGCAACTGTAACTACCAAAGAAGTGGCATCACCTGCTGCAACGGCGGTAGCTCCCGCAAAAAAATTGGGCATTAATATTAAAGAAACTACCGAACGGTACTATGTAATTGCCGGCGGCTATTCTACTTTACCCAAAGCCGATTATAGCCGCAAAGTAGCTAACCGGTACGGCGCCCAAGGACGGATAATATTCCCTTTTGGCGATAGCAAGTTGTATCGGGTATCTATTGCTGATTTTAATACAAAAGAAGAAGCCTTAGTTTACTTACCCAAGCTTAAAATAAATTACGGAAAAAACATCTGGATACTTAAATATTAACATGTTGCTTAACCTGCTTTTACAAATTACCACTACTGCCACCCCAGCCGATTCAGCGGCTGCCACCACCGGAGCCGCCGGCGCGCCCGAATCTGTTTCGTTATTTGATTTAGCAATGGCCGGCGGGTGGGCCATGATACCGCTGTTGTTATTGTCTATAGTGGGTATTTATATTTTTGTGGAACGGTTGTTGTCTTTAAAAAAGGCGCAGGCAGCTAGTTCGATGCGGTTTGTAGACCGGATTAAAAACATGGTACTGGCCGGCGATATTAACGGCGCTAAATTATTATGTGCCCAAACCAATACACCGGTTTCGCGCATGTTGCAAAAAGGTATTTCGCGGTTGGGTAACCCGTTAAAAGATATTGAAGCCGCTATTGAAAACGTGGGTAAAATTGAAGTTAGCAATCTGGAAAAAAACTTATCTACGTTGGCAACGGTAGCAGGGGCGGCCCCCATGCTGGGCTTCTTAGGTACTGTAACCGGTATGATTCAGGCTTTCATTGCCATTGCGCAGGCCGAAGGTTCGGTAAGTCCTAAATTATTATCCAGCGGTATTTACGAGGCTATGGTAACTACAGCGGCCGGCCTGATTATTGGTTTACCAGCTTATGTAGGTTATAATTATTTAGTGTCCAAAATCGATAAAATTGTGCATGCCATGGAGTACAGCGCCATTGAGTTTATGGATTTACTACAGGAGCCACAGTTATAAGCATGAATTTTCGTTCTAAAAATAAAGTTAACCCGGAGTTCAGCATGTCGTCGATGACAGATATTATTTTTCTGTTATTGATATTTTTCATGCTGACTTCCAATTTTGTAACGCCTTCGGGGTTGCCGGTTAATTTGCCATCTAGTAAATCTTCTACCATTGTTATGCAGAAGATTAGCGTTACCATTACCCCAGACCTGCAATATTTCGTAAATGATAAGCCCATGGCATTCGAAAATATTGAAGCGGAGTTAAAAAACTTATTAGCCGGAACCGCCCAAGGGGGAGAAGGTGTTGTGGTATTACACGTAGATAAATCGGTGCCGGTAGAATATTTGGTAAAAGTAGCAGGTATTGCCACCGAGTTAAAAGCAAAAGTAACTTTGGCAACTTTGCCAACTGAATAAAATGTTAGAAACCAGTCAGGAACAAAAAGATAGAAAAATTGCTTTAGCCGTAAGTCTTGCATTTCATGCCTTACTGTTATTGCTATTATTTTATATTATGGCCTGGCGGGCTCCGGATCCGCCATTACCGGAGTTTGGCATTGAATTAAATTTTGGCATGGATGCTACCGGCAGCGGCGATGTACAGAGTACGGCGGTTGCTAATGAAACACCTAACCGCGAAGATAGCCGTCCGCCAACCAAAGCGCCTACACCTACTAAACCTGAGGTAGTAGAACCTGTGCAAACAGCGGTAAAAGCCGAGCCGCAGCAAGCCTTAACAACTAATAACGAGAATCCGGTAGCTTTTAAAAAAGAAGAAGTAAAACCTAAGCCGGAACCGCCCAAAGAAGAAGTAAAAGTTGTAGAAAAACCTAAATCTCTTTATCCGGGAAAAACAGTTACCAATAGTGCCGGCAACGGAACCGCTGGTACCAGCAATCGCCCTACGGGTAACAACAACGGCGACGACAAAGGTGCTGTAGGCGACAAAGGCGACCCGGAAGGAAAAATGGAAGCTAAAAACCTTTACGGCAAACCGGGTGGCGGGGGTGGTGGTCCTAGTTTGCAAATGCCTGGCTGGCGCTACGATCTTAAACCAAAAGACGATCCTTACGAAAACGAAAGTGGTATCGTTAAATTCCGGATAACCATAGATTCGGATGGTAATATTGAAACCGTACAGGTAGTAGAAAGCAATGTATCACCGCAGGTAGTAAAGTGGTACCGTGACGAAGTATTTAAAACGTCCTTCAGCCGGACCAACGCCAGCGCTTCTACCGATAAGGGTGCTACCGGAACCATAACTTTCATTATCCGCTCCCGCTAATATACCCTTCTGGGTTTCTAAAATGACTTACCAGGAATGCCTTACTTACTTGTATGAGCAGTTGCCTATGTTTCAGCAGGTAGGAAGCAGCGCTTTAACTAAAAACCTGGATAATACCATTGCGCTTTGCCAGGCCGTGGGTAATCCGCAAAATAATTTTCCTTGTGTGCATATAGCGGGCACTAACGGCAAAGGCAGCAGTTCTAATATGCTGGCCGCCGTGCTGCAAAGTGCCGGCTATCGGGTTGGTCTTTACACATCGCCGCACCTGAAAGAATTTACCGAGCGCATTAAAGTAAATGGTGCCGATATTCCGGCTGATTATTTAATAAAGTTTGTAGAAGAAAATATTCCGCTTTTCGAAAAAATTAAACCTTCTTTTTTTGAAATGACGGTGGCTTTAGCCTTTAAATATTTTGCCGATGTTCAGGTAGATATAGCTGTAGTGGAAGTTGGTTTAGGCGGCCGTTTAGATTCTACTAATATTATTACCCCGCTGGTTTCCCTGATAACCAACATCAGCCTCGATCACCAAAATATACTCGGCAACGATTTAGCTGTTATTGCCGCCGAAAAAGCCGGCATTATCAAGAAAAATATTCCGGCTGTAATCAGCAAAACGCAACCCGAAATTGCGGATGTATTTACCAAAAAGGCCGAAGCAGAAGCAGCACCTTTGCATTTCGCCGACCAGGAGATTGCAATTGAACCTTTGCAAATTGAACTCAGTCGCCAATATTTTCGCGTTAAGCAAAACAATAATTTATTATACCCAAACCTAGAATTAGGTTTAGCCGGTAATTACCAAATCTTTAATTTACCTGGGGTTATTAAAACTATTCAAATATTAAGCGAGAAAGGTTTCTTAATATCAGAAGCGGCTTTAAAAGAAGGTTTAGCCAATGTAAACCAAATTACCGGGTTTAAAGGTCGTTGGCAGGTGGTTTCGCATGAGCCTTTAACTATTTGTGATACTGGTCATAACGAAGATGGCATTAAACAAATAATTCAGCAACTTAAAAGTTTAAAGCGCCCGGCGGTACACATGGTTTTTGGGGTAGTTAAAGATAAAGACGTAACTAAAATACTGGAATTATTACCCCCGGAATATAACTATTATTTTTGTCAGGCACATTTGCCCCGGGCCTTGCCGGCCCCGGAATTGGCACTTATGGCCCGCGAAATTGGTTTAACCGGAGAAGCCTATCCGGATGTGAATTTGGCATACGAAGCGGCTAAGCGGGTTGCGGCTCCGGCAGATGTTATTTTTATTGGCGGCAGCACTTTTGTAGTTGCTGAGTTTGAAGGATTGTAATTGATAAATGGGAAGATCTAAATTAGAACGTTTTAAGGTAATTGCCGAAAGGCAAAATGTAATTGAAAATGGTAAGGCATTATTTACCAGCTTAAAAGGAAAATGGTCGGAAGAATTCTTTGGCAATAACCACGATTTAATTTTGGAAATAGGTTGCGGCAAAGGCGATTATACCATTGGAATGGCCAATTTATTTCCGAATAAAAATTTTATTGGAGTAGATATTAAAGGTTCGCGGCTTTGGAAAGGCAGCACCATTGCCGAAGAAAACGGCTTAACCAACGCAGCTTTCTTAAGAAATTTTATTGAGCACTTGGGTGAAAACTTTGCTCCCGGCGAAGTAAGCGAAATCTGGATTACTTTCCCGGACCCCCGACCCAAGAAAGGTGATGTAAAAAAACGGCTTACTTCCCCGCGCTATCTCAACTTATATGAGTCGTTGGTAAAACCCGGCGGCCTTATTCATTTTAAAACCGATAACCTGGAGCTTTTTCAATATACGCTGGAGTTGCTGCAAGAACGTAACCCCGAGGGCTTCATTTACACTTATGATCTGTATGCGTCCGATTTACAGCATCATACGCTTAATATTCAGACTACCTACGAAAAACGGTTTTTAGCCGAAGGTTTGCCTATTAAATATTTACAATATACCAATACTGGCACTACTAAAAATTAATAAATATTAGAGTTCTGGTTTTTCATAAGGCCAATTCTGCAAACAAATAGCCATTTATATAATAAAATGACTATTTGTTTTTTAACCCAGCTCGAAAGTTAATCTTCCAGTTCTTCTAAAATTTGGCTTAATTCATCAAATGTTTTCAGGCCGGGTTTAATTTCGTGGCCACCTTTCAAAGCTATGCCGGCCGGATTTATCTCCTGCAACAGGTTTAAAACATTTTCTTGCGTAATGCCAAAGCCTAATAAAATGGGAAAGCTCCTGGCTAAATCGGCCAGAAATGGAATATTGGTTTCGTCGATGCTGCTAAAATCGTTGGTGGTTATTAAAAAATAACGCACCTGGTTGTGGTAAACCCGAAAGTAATCAACCAGTTGACTTTGGTCGGAATCTTTATTAATAGTTACCCGCTGTATAACCGGTACTTTTATGGTTGCAATATCGTCTAGCAAATACGGCTGGTTTAGTTGCACCAAATGTAAACCGCAGGCATCAACTACTTCGTTAATTAAATCTACAGGTTCATCTAAAAATTCGCCGGCAAGTTTTACGCCCGATACCCAGCCGGCAATTTCTTTAACCGCAGTGGGTGCGGTATAACCCGGACTTCCTTCGCTTAAACAAAAGCCTAATATATCTACGCCCATACCCGCACAATAGCGGGCATCGCTTAAATTATTAATGTTGTTAACGGCTACTAAGGTTTTTAAATTCATGCTTTTATGGTAAGAAGTTAAAGTATTACCTGAATAATATCTGTCTGTTAAGAGCAAAGGTAAAAGTAATGCTTTATCTGGTTCCGGTAAATATTATTCTTTTTACTCCTGTTTTACTTAAAAGATTGCTGTTAAAAATTAAAAATAAAGAGATAAACCTATATTGCTCAATCGTTGTTGGTATATTTGCAGAAGTTTTTGTTTGAATAAATTAGATTAAAAATAGATGAGTAAGTTAGGTAGGGTACTGGTAGCAATGAGCGGCGGCATAGATTCGTCGGTGGCGGCGGTAATGCTGCACGAGCAAGGCTACGAAGTGGTTGGCATGACGATGAAAACCTGGGATTATGCTTCTTCGGGGGGGAACCGCAAAGAAACAGGTTGCTGCAGCCTCGATTCCATAAACGATGCCCGGAATATTGCCGTAAATTTAGGTTTTCCGCATTATATTATTGATATCCGCGAAGAATTTGGCGATTTTGTAATTAACCATTTTACCGACGAATATATTGCGGGACGGACGCCGAACCCTTGCGTGTTGTGTAACACCCACATTAAATGGGATGCTTTGCTGCGCCGGGCCGATCAGTTGGATTGTGATTTTATTGCCACCGGTCATTACGCCAATTTAAGAGAAGAAAATAACCGCTTTGTTATTTCCAAAGGGTTAGATGAGCACAAAGACCAATCGTATGCCTTGTGGGGGATTTCGCAGCAAAGTTTAAGCCGGACCTTGTTCCCGTTGGGCAACTTAAGAAAAACGCAGATTCGGGAAATGGCTCTGGAAAGAGGATTTCACGAATTGGTACAAAAACCGGAGTCTTATGAAATTTGTTTTATTCCGGATAACGATTACCGCGGCTTTTTAAAGCGCCGCGTAAACGGTTTAGAAGCCGAAGTTGCCGGTGGAGAATTTGTAATGGAAGACGGCACTGTAGTAGGTAAACACGAAGGTTATCCGTTTTACACCATTGGTCAACGCAAAGGTTTAGGTGTGGCGCTGGGCTTCCCGGCTTATGTAACCCGCATCGAAAAAGATAAAAACCGCGTAATTCTGGGCAATTACAACGATTTAGCCAAAAACGCCATGACCGTAGGTAAGCTTAACCTGAGCAAATACGCCGATTTATGGGGTAAACCAACCGAAACGGTTACCAAAGTGCGCTATAACGATGGTGGTACGCCCGCGGTTATTGAGCAGGTTGAAGATAAAATGCTGGTGCAATTTAAAGAAGGCGTACATGCTATTGCGCCGGGCCAGGCGGCTGTTTTTTACGAAGGCAACGATGTAATTGGCGGCGGCTGGATTGAACGTAGCTATAACGCAGAATAATTTATGCTTAAAAACCTGCTTTTAGGATTAACGGTAGTATTGCTGTTTACACGGTGTTCAGAAGAAGTTATTAGTACCACTGAAGCGGAAATCGGGAGAGAATATTACCCGATTAAAGTTGGCAATTACTGGATTTATGATGTTACGGAAACCAAGGTTATTAGTAACCAATACGATTCAACCAAATACCAGGTGCGGGAATTGGTTGAATCGGTTTTCCAAAACGCCGCGAACGAACAAACTTACCGCGTAATCCGCTCCCGGAGAAATAATGCCGATGCTACCTGGGGTAACGATACGTTGGTTTCAATTAACAAATCTTCAACCAATGTTAGGCGAACCCAGAATAATTTTATAACAATTAGCCTGGTGTTTCCGGTGAAAGAAGGTAAATTTTGGGATACCAATGCTTTTAATATTCTGGATGCAGATGATTATGCCTTTAATACTGTAAATCAGCCGTTTACTCTTAATAATATTCGCTACGATTCTACTGTAACGGTAATACAAGGCGAACCCGACTTGGTTACGCTGGACGACCGCAAAGAAGTTTATGCTTACAAGGTGGGGCTGGTTTATAAGAAATTTACCTTGTACGAATATGCCCAAAAAGCGCCAGAGAATATTCCGGACCCCACCAGAGTAGCTAAGGGCCTCCAGCGAGTTTATAAATTAAATACTTTTTACGCAGCGGATTAATAATGACGTGTCAGAAAGGTGATATTACGAAATTTCTTTTCTCTTTACTACTAGGCATTGGGTTATGCCTGCCGGTAGTTGCGCAATCTGGCGGACAGCCCCGTAAACACCTGATTTATTTCCGGGATAAAGCTAATTCGCCGTATTCACTGGATAATCCGCAGCAATATTTATCTGACCGAGCTATTAGCCGCCGGCATAAACAACAATTAAATATTACTCCCCGCGATTTACCCGTAAATCCGGTTTATACTACTGGCCTCAAAAACAAGGGTGCGGAGGTTTTATATGCATCCCGTTGGTTTAATGCAGCCGTAGTATTCTGCGATTCCAGTGTTTACAAGGAGTTGGTGAAGCTGCCTTTTGTTAAAAATGGCCAAACCTTAAGCCGTCGTAATACCAATACGGTTACCATCCGGAACGGAAATGCTGCGCCCAAACCAGCTAATCTAAACAATCGCCGGACTAATACCGACCGGCAAACTTACGGAGCGGCTTACAACCAGGCTAATATGCTGGGTGTAGTACAAATGCACGAAGCTGGCTTTAGGGGAGAGGGCATGCACGTGGCCGTGTTTGATGGTGGTTTTGTTGGGGTAGATCGCGCACCCGCTTTTACGCATTTGTTCGAAGAAAACCGCTTAAAAGCTACTTACGATTTTGTAGATAAAAACCAGGATGTTTTTGAAAAAGATAATCATGGCACCAATGTATTATCTACTCTGGCCGCTTACCAACCCGGTAGTTTTGTGGGCAATGCTTATAAAGCCAATTATTATTTATTTATTACCGAAGATACGCGCAGCGAGCACAACATAGAAGAAGTAAACTGGTTGCTGGCCGCCGAATTTGCCGATAGCGCCGGGGTAGATGTTATTAATTCTTCTTTAGGCTATACCACGTTTGATGCCCCTTCGCGCAGTTATACTTATAACGATTTAAACGGCAGCACCGCTATTATTACCAGAGCCGCTGATTATGCCGCTGCTACCGGAATGCTGGTAGTAAACAGTGCCGGCAACGAGGGCAATAAATCCTGGCGGTACATTGGCGCACCCGCCGATGCCGATTCAATTCTTAGTGTAGGGGCTGTAGACTCTTTGGGGCGGCGCGCCGGCTTTAGTTCGGTTGGTCCTACTGCCGATGGTCGGATTAAACCTAATTTGGTAGCCCAAGGATTGCTCTCGGCCGTAGTTTCGCCGGGCGGCCAAGTAGTAAGAGCTAATGGTACTTCTTTTTCCGGACCCATTTTGTGTGGTTTGGCAGTTGGTTTCTGGCAGGCTAACCCCACGCTTACCAATATGCAGGTAATAAAATACCTCGAACGAACCGCTTCGCAAGCCTCCAAACCCGATTTTCTGCTGGGTTATGGTATTCCTAATTTCACCAGAGCCCATGCGTTAGCGCAGGAAGAAGAAAATAAGTCTTTAATATTTCCGAATCCGGTGCAGAATAACCAATTACAGATTCTAATGAGTAAAGAATTTGTAAATCAGCGGATTTTCGTTACTATTTACAATACCATTGCTCAAAAAGTAGTAAAAGAAGTAATTACAACTACGCCGGTCAGCCGCAATGTAGTAGTAGATATTTCTTCGTTGGGGCCGGGTATTTATAACTGTGTAATTGCCGGGAATAATGGACCAACTACTTTTAAGTTTTTAAAAATTTAAACGTTTAAAGTAGGCATACTTATTAAGATTCCTGAATACAAATATTAGCTGCATAAGCTAAAAACCAGCTTAATTAACAAATTCCCGTGAACACTATTATTGCGCCTTCGCTTTTAGCCGCCGATTTTGCCAATATTCAGTCCGAAGTAAACATGCTTAACCAAAGCGAAGCCGAGTGGATTCACTTTGATGTAATGGATGGGGTGTTTGTACCTAATATTTCTTTTGGTTTTCCGGTGCTGGAGGCGTTAAAAAAATATGCTACAAAGGTTTTAGATGTGCATTTAATGATTCAGGAGCCGGGCCGCTACGTAGATCAGTTTCGGGCGGCAGGTGCCGATAATATTACGGTGCATTACGAAGCTTGTACGCACTTGCACCGCACCGTACAACAAATAAAAGACACCGGTGCCAAGGCCGGCGTGGCCCTGAATCCGCACACGCCCGTTCGAGTTTTATCCGAAATTATTCAGGATTTGGATCTGGTACTTATTATGTCGGTTAACCCGGGTTTCGGCGGTCAAAAATTTATTCAACGCACTTTCCAAAAGGTAAAAGAAGCAAAAAGTTTAATCCGGGAAAGCGGCTCCAGCGCCTTAATTGAAATTGACGGGGGCGTTAACCTGCAGAATGCACCGGCGTTAATTGAAGAAGGAGCTAATGTTTTGGTAGCCGGTAATTTTGTGTTTTCTTCGTCGGAGCCTTTAAAAACCATTTCGGCCCTTAAAAATCAGGTTAAATCTTAGTTGAATGCACCCGAAGCTTTTTACCTGTTGTTTGCTTTTATTATTTTCATTTCGGGTTTTTGCCCAGCAAGCTACAGTTACCGGTAAAGTTGTCGCCCCCAATCAAACTCCCTTAGAGTCTGCTTCGGTGGGGATTAAAAACACCACTACCGGTACCCTTACCAATGCTCAGGGAATATTTAAACTTTCTGTTCCGGCTGATAAGGATATAGTACTTATAATCAAATATATAAACTACAGAGAACAGCAAGTAAATTTAAAGTTAAAAGCCGGCGAACAGCGCAATATTACCGTGCTGCTGACCAACGATACAACTGCTTTACAAACCGTTACCATTACCGGCCGCAACCCCAATAATGCCCGCGATGAAGTAAGCATTACCCGCCTGGAACCACGCGTTACCAAGCAACTCCCAACTCCTTTTGGGGAGTTTAACAAAATATTAGTTACCCTGCCCGGTGTAGTTAGCAACAACGAATTATCTTCTACTTACTCGGTTCGTGGCGGCAATTACGACGAAAATCTGGTTTATGTAAATGGCATTGAAATATACCGGCCTTTTCTGGTTTCGAATGCCCAACAGGAAGGTTTAAGTTTTATTAACCCCGACCTGGTAGATAATATTGAATTCTCGGCCGGCGGTTGGCAGCCGAAATACGGCGATAAATTATCTTCGGTCTTAAATATTGATTATAAAATACCTACTCACTTTGCTGGTTCAGTTACGGGTGGTTTGTTGGGTGGTGCAGCGCACCTGGAAGGAACTACCCGCAATAAAAGATTTACTTACCTGGTGGGTACCCGTTACAAAAATGCCCAACTGCTGTTTAACCGCAGCTTGCAAACCAGTGGTAATTACCAGCCGCGGTTCGGCGATATACAAGGTTACTTTAACTTAAACTTAGGTAAAAAAGATAATCCCGAACGTACTACGCTGGGGTTTGTGGGTAGTTTGGCCCGCAATAAATATTTAGTAATTCCCAGCTTACGCGAAACTACTTTTGGCACCGTTAACCAGTACGTGCGGCTGCGGGTAGCTTACGAAGGGCGAGAGCGGATGGAATATGATGCTTACCAGGGTGGCCTGAATTTACAGCACCGGTTTAATGATGCTTACACGGCTCATTTTATTATTTCTTCTTTGCTGTCGCGGGAGCGGGAATTGCGCAACATAGAAGCTGGTTATAATTTCTGTGATATTGACCTGGACCCGAACTCCCCGGATTTTAATAATTGCGTACAGCAGCGCGATGCCGGTACCGAGTATAATTACGCCCGCAATAATTTAGATGCCCGTATTTTTGCGCTGGAAACCCGCCATATTTGGGAGCTAAATAACCGGAATCAGGTGCAATGGGGATTAAAATGGAGCCGCGAGCGTTTGCAGGATATTTTGGATGAGTACCGGTTTGTAGATTCGGCTGATTTTGTAGATATCAGAAATGTACTGAAAACAAATATTTTCTTGAATTCGGACCGGTTTAGCGGTTATGCCCAGCAAACACTGCGCTGGGCAGGTGGCAAAACCCTTACTTACGGGGTGCGGGCCAACTATTGGAGTTATAATAAAGATCTAACAGTTAGTCCGCGCGTGCAGTATGCGTTTGTAGTACCCAATAACAAGCAGCTTTCTTTTAAATTTGCAGTTGGTGTTTACCACCAGCCACCTTTTTACCGCGAACTCCGCGACCTGGCTGGTGACCTGAACCAGAATTTGAAAGCCCAACAGTCGGTGCATTTTATTGCGGGCAACGAATACCGGTTTAAAGCCTGGAACCGCGATTTTAAATTAACTACCGAAGCTTATTACAAGTACCTGACCAACGTAATTCCGTACGAAGTAGACAATGTGCGGCTGCGGTATTACGCCAAAAATAACGCTAAGGCGTATGTGGTTGGGTTTGATACCCGCATTAACGGGGAATTTATTAAAGGCGCCGAATCGTGGTTTAGTTTGGGCATTATGTCGGCGCGGGAAAATATTGCCGGCGATTCTGCTAATATTTACGACCCAAAGACCCGGAATGTAATTGGCCGCGAACCTTTGGGTTATATCCGGCGGCCAACCGACCAACGCGTTACCTTAGGAATATTTTTCCAGGACCAATTACCCAACGACCCTACCGTAAAAATGAACCTGAACCTGGTTTATGGCACCGGCTTGCCTTTTAGTCCGCCCGGCATAGAAGGTATCCGCAACCATTATAATATGCCGGGTTACAAGCGGGTAGATATTGGCTTCTCTAAATTAATTACCTTGCGGCACGATAACGAAAGTAAATTTGGTCTGGAAAGTTTATGGCTGGGTTTGGAAGTATTAAACCTGCTGGCCACCAATAATGTGGTATCTTATAATTATGTGCAGGATGTAAACCAGATTACTTACGCCGTGCCTAATTATTTATCGTCGCGGTTGCTGAATTTGCGATTTATTACCCGCTTTTAATCCCGGTTGTGCCTTTTAACTTTCCAAACATCCAGGGAGCGTTCCATTTCGTGGCTTAGCGGTGTAAAGGTTTTATCTTCTTTATTGCCCAGCTTTAAAGCTTTTTTGGTTAAATTAATAGCTTCTTCGTATTCGTCTTTTTGGGCCAGCAATTGCGCCTTCAACCAGTTATTATAAAAATTTTCTTTTATTTTAATTGATTTATTTATCCACTGCAGGGCCAGTTCGTGTTGCTTGTTGTTCTGAATTAAAAACTGAGCGGCTTGGGCGTAACTGTTCCAATCGTCGGATTTTACCTGGGTTAAATCTTCTTTTAAAGTGGCTACTGTTTTATTAAATACTTCTACCGTAATGGTAAACGGAATTTTAAGTTTTTCCCAAACTAAATTCAGGCGGCCTTCGGTGGCCTGAATATCCGAAAAATAATACAGCAGAGTCTCGTGAAAAGGAGCAGCTTCTGGTTTAACCGGTACCCGTAAAACATCTTCTTCCGGTTTGTAGCCATCGGTTCCCCATAATTCGGTATTGCGATTAAATATTGCAAACCAGTTTGTTTCGTTTTCGGGTAACGTAAAAAACGAGTAAGTACCGGCCGGCAAATCCTGACCATTAATTTTTACATCTTCAGAAAAAGAAATAATGGTGGCCTCGTTGGCCCCGCTCCGCCAAACTTGCCCGTAAGGAACCAATTTGCCCCACACCGGCCGGCCTTTTACCCCTGGCGTATGATAGGTTACCGTAATATCGGTTAAGCCAATGGTTTGGGAAACTACTGCTTCGGGGCTAGCCTGCGGCAACCGGATTTGCGCAAAGGCATAACTACAACATATCCAGAAAAGCAAAGTCGTAAACAGGTGCTTATTCATATCTTCTTTCTCAAAACTAATAATTAGGGTGGCAAAGGCCTGTTTTGAATAACAGGAAAAAATTATGCCAGTTATGCTCCAAGTTTTAAATGTATTTACAAAAATATGGCATTATGTACAAATTTTCCTAAAAAATTAAACTTTAGCTTTATCTGTTTTTGAAATTCGGCAAAACCGTTTACCTTTGGCGGCATAATGAGCAACCGCAAAAGAAATATTCCCTCTATCGTATCTACCGAAGGATTTCCCGGCAGCCCAGCCTCTTTTTTGCATTGCTTTTACCATCATCATTCCTGCCACGAGGAATAATAAACTATACTCAAAATCTCCTTACGGGATTATTCCTCTTTTTTAAGCACAACATTCGTGTTTGGGTTATATCTTTGACAATATTTTATAATACATGATCCGTTTAGCTATTCAAAAGTCCGGCCGGTTAAGTGAAGATTCTTTAAACCTGATTCGGGAGTGCGGCATTTCTTTTATCAACAGTTCGCTTAAATTAAAAACCGAGGCTACTAATTTTCCGCTCGAAATATTATTCCTGCGGGACGATGACATTCCGGGCTATGTGGCCGACGGCGTAGCCGATATTGGCATTGTGGGTGAAAACGTTTTGGTAGAAGAAGGAAAACAGCAATTGTCTATTCAGAAGCTTGGTTTTTCTAAGTGCCGTTTATCTATTGCTGTTCCCAAAGCGGCGGAGTACCGCAATATTCAGGATTTACAAGATAAAAACCTGGCTACTTCTTATCCTAATTTATTACAAGCTTATTTAGACGAACAAGGCGTAAAAGCCCATATTCATACCATTAGCGGCTCGGTAGAAATTGCACCCAGTATAGGGTTGGCCGATGCCATCTGCGATATTGTGAGTTCTGGCAGTACTTTAATCAGCAACGGGTTACGCGAAGTAGAAAGTGTTTTCCGGTCCGAAGCAGTTCTAATCTCAAACCAGGAATTATCGGCTGAAAAAACCAGAATTCTAAATCAACTGGTGTTCCGGATTCAATCGGTACGTAAGGCCCAAAAGGCTAAATATATTTTGCTGAATGCGCCCAACGAGGCAATCCCTACCATAAAATCATTGTTGCCCGGCATGAAAGCACCGTCTATTCTGCCGTTGGCCGAAGAAGGTTGGAGTTCGGTGCACTCGGTGGTAAACGAAGACGATTTCTGGGAAATCATAGAAAAATTAAGAGAAGCCGGTGCCCAGGGAATTCTGGTAGTTCCGATTGAAAAAATGATTTTATGATCCGGAAAAAACTTTATCCTGCTCCGGCCGAATGGCCCGCCCTGACGCAGCGACCGGTTCAGCAACTAGCCGCTATTGAGCCCGCCATCCAAGCCATTTTTGACCAGGTAAAAGCCGAAGGAGATGCCGGGGTTAAGGCACTTACTCAAAAATTTGATGGCGTAAGCCTAACTGATTTATGGGTTACGGATGCTGAAATTATTGCTGCCGGTAACTTGGTGCCAACAGCTTTACAAACGGCCATTCAGGAAGCAGCGCAAAATATTAAAGCTTTTCATGAGCAGCAACGCGAGCCAATCCGGAAAGTTGAAACTGTAAACGGTGTTACTTGCTGGCGCAAAAGTGTTCCCATTGATAAAGTAGGTTTGTATATTCCGGGTGGTTCGGCCCCCTTGTTTTCTACGCTTTTGATGCTGGGTATTCCGGCCCAACTGGCAGGTTGCCGCAGTATTATTTTATGCACGCCCCCGGCCAAAGATGGCTCCGTTCACCCGGCAATATTATATACTGCTCATTTATTAGGTATTAACCGCATTTTAAAAGTGGGCGGCGCGCAGGCCATTGCGGCTTTGGCTTTTGGTACCGAAAATATTCCGGCCGTTCACAAAATATTTGGTCCGGGCAACCAATACGTAACAGTAGCTAAACAATTAGTAGGCAAACTGGGAGTAGCCATTGATATGCCGGCCGGTCCTTCCGAAGTATTGGTAATGGCAGATGCAACCGCTAACCCGGCTTTTGTAGCTGCCGATTTACTCTCGCAAGCCGAACACGGACCAGACTCGCAGGTAATATTGTTATCTGATTCGGAAGGTTTAATTCAGAAAGTAGAAGTAGAGTTGGAAACCCAATTAGCCGTTTTGCCTCGGCGGGAAGTAGCTCAAAAAGCACTAAATAATAGTTTAGGGGTGGTTTTAGCCGATGTAAACCAAATGCTGGCCTTTTCGGATTTATACGCGCCGGAGCATTTAATATTGGCCGTAAAAAATTATGAGCAGGTAGCCGATAAAGTAATGAATGCCGGTTCGGTGTTTTTAGGTAATTACAGTTCCGAATCTTTTGGGGACTATGCTTCCGGTACCAACCACACATTGCCTACCAATGGTTTTGCCCGGGCTTACAGCGGCGTTTCGCTGGATAGCTTTGTGAAGAAAATTACTTTTCAGGAAATATCGGCGGCGGGTTTGCAGCAGTTAGGCAATACCGTAGAAACTATGGCGGCTGCCGAAGGTTTAGATGCCCATAAAAATGCAGTCTCCATCCGGTTAAAGCAATTAGAAAGTTTATAAATATTATGTTTGATATAAAAACACTATTGCGGTCTAATATTCTGGCCATGAAACCTTACTCTTCGGCCCGCGATGAGTTCGAAGGCGAAGCCAGCATATACATTGATGCCAACGAGAATAACCTGGGCAGCCTGGCCCAAAACCAATCTTTTAACCGTTACCCGGACCCTTACCAGCGGAAATTAAAAGCTAAAATTGCGCTGATTAAAGCCGTGGAGCCCAACCAAATATTCCTGGGCAACGGCAGCGACGAAGCCATCGATTTATTAATCCGGCTGGTTTGCAAACCGGGTCACGATGAAATATTAACTTTTGGCCCTACTTACGGCATGTACGATGTGGCCGCCAACCTGAACGATATTTTTCTCCGGCACATTGGTCTCGACGAAAATTTTCAGGTTCAAATCAGCAAACTGCAAGGGCAGATTCATGCCAACACCAAAATAATATTTTTGTGCTCGCCCAACAACCCAACCGGTAACCTGATTAACCCCAAAAGCATTGAATATATTTTGCGGAACTTTGCCGGTTTGGTGGTAGTGGACGAAGCTTATATTGATTTTGCCAATGCAGAAAGCTGGACCACACGCCTGGCCGAGTTTCCGAACTTGGTGGTGCTCCAAACTTTTTCCAAAGCCTGGGGCATGGCGGCGGTACGTTTAGGAATGGCCTTTGCCTCTGTGGAGATTATTAATTTCCTGAACAAAATTAAGCCACCTTATAATATAAGCGAAGCTACCCAACTGATTGCCCTGGAAGCCCTGCAACGCGCCGACTTATTACCCGGCATGATTTCCGAAATAAATCATGGCCGCGAATATTTGCAGGAAGCCTTAAAAGAAGTACCGGTGGTTCAGAAAATATATCCTTCTGATGCCAACTTCTTACTTATTCAGGTGACGGATGCAAATAAGATATATGATTATTTGCTGCAGAAAGGCATAGTGGTACGCAACCGCACCAACCAGCTTAATTGTTATAATTGCCTGCGGGTTTCAGTTGGCACCGCTACCGAAAACAAAGCCCTGGTAGAAGCTTTAAAAGCTTACGGAGAAAAAGATTTAGTTAAATAAATAATGACTAGTAAAAAGAAAGTTTTATTTATCGACCGGGATGGTACCATCCTGTTAGAGCCACCTACCGATTTTCAGGTTGATTCTTTCGAGAAGTTTAGTTTTTACCCCGGCGTTATCCGCAACTTATATAAAATACAAACTGAGCTGGATTACGATTTTGTAATGGTTACGAACCAGGACGGCTTAGGCACCAGCTCTTATCCCGAAGAAACTTTCTGGCCGTACCAAAACAAAATGCTCGAAATATTGGAAGGCGAAGGCATAACTTTCAGCAATATTCACATCGACCGGAGTTTTGAGCACGAAAATTTGCCTACCCGCAAGCCAG
This sequence comes from Adhaeribacter rhizoryzae, assembly GCF_008629685.1. GTDB lineage: Bacteria > Bacteroidota > Bacteroidia > Cytophagales > Hymenobacteraceae > Adhaeribacter > Adhaeribacter rhizoryzae. The sequence continues at coordinate 90,185 of NZ_VWSF01000004.1, forward strand.
CTATTGGCATGTTAGAAGCTTATTTTGCCGAAACTTACGATTTAGCTAATTCATACGTAATCGGCGATCGTTTAACGGATATTCAATTAGCCGAAAACCTGGGGGCCAAAAGTATATTTTTAGGTAAAAGTGCCGATGATCGGGCAGCACTTACCACTACCTCCTGGGACGAAATATACCAGTTTCTGCGGTTACCTGACCGTACTGCTGCAGTAATCCGGAACACCAACGAAACCAAAATAAAAGTAAACCTGAACCTCGACGGCAAAGGCCATATGCAAATTCATACTGGTTTGGGATTCTTCGACCACATGTTGGAGCAGCTGAGTAAACACTCCGGCGCTGATATGGAAATTCAAGTGCAAGGCGATTTGCACATCGACGAACACCATACCATTGAAGACACGGCTATTGCTCTGGGCGAAGCTTTCGGTCAGGCTTTAGGAAATAAGATGGGCATCAGCCGGTATGGGTATTTATTGCCCATGGATGATGTACTGGCTCAGGTAGCGATTGATTTTTCTGGTCGGCCGTGGTTAGTTTGGGATGCCGAGTTTAAACGTGAAAAAGTTGGCGATATGCCCACCGAAATGTTTTACCACTTCTTCAAATCGTTTAGTGATGCCGCCAAGTGCAACCTGAATGTAAAAGCCGAAGGCGCTAACGAGCACCATAAAATAGAAGCTATCTTTAAAGCCGTTGCCAAATCCATTAAAATGGCCGTCGCCCGCGATGTTACCAATATGGCTTTGCCCAGTACCAAAGGAGTTTTGTAATTTAGTAATTAGTAGTTAGTAATTAGTTATTAGTTTTGGTTCAGGAAAATATCAAAACTAATTTCTAATCACTAACTGCCAGCAAATTAGGGTTAGTAATTAGTTTTTAGTTCTTTCCCAGAGAAATAATAAAACTAACTACTAATAGCTAACTACTAACAACTTAAATATGAACGTAGTTATTATTGATTATAAAGGAGGCAATGTGCAGTCGGTGCGGTTTGCGCTGGAGCGCTTAGGTGTGCAGGCTACTTTAACCGAAGATCGCGAGACTATTCAGCAGGCCGACAAAGTAATATTTCCGGGAGAAGGCGAAGCCAATTCGGCCATGCGCCAACTAAAAGCCGACGGTTTAGATAAAATTATTCCTACGCTTAAGCAGCCTTTTCTGGGTATTTGCCTGGGCATGCAACTTATGTGCCGCCACAGCGAAGAAAATGATACGCCCATGCTAAATATTATTCCTTTGGATGTAAAGCGTTTCCAAACCGATTTGAAGGTGCCGCACATGGGCTGGAACAATATTTATAACTTGAAAAGCCCTTTAATGAAAGGGCTAAACGAGCAGGATTACGTTTACTTTGTGCATAGCTACCACGTTCCCCAAAGTGAACATACGATTGCGGCCGCCGATTATCCGGCACCATTTAGTGCGGCCGTACAATACCAGAATTTTTACGCCGTGCAATTTCACGCCGAAAAGAGCGGCCCCACCGGTACTAAAATCCTGCAGAACTTTTTAGATTTATGATGCGAATTATTCCGGCCATCGATATTATAAGCGGCCAATGTGTGCGCCTCACCGAGGGCGATTTTAGTCAGCAGAAAACTTACGACAGCAACCCGGTAGAAGTAGCCAGGCGTTTTGAAGGAGAAGGTATTACCCACCTGCACTTAGTAGATTTAGATGGCGCCCGCGCCCGTAAACCCGTAAACTTAGCCGTTTTGGAAGCGATTGCTCATGCTACCAACTTAGATATTGATTTTGGCGGTGGTATTCAATCGCAGGACGCCATTGAACAAGCATTTTCGGCGGGTGCCGGCCACATCACGGCTGGCAGTATTGCCGTGCGCGAACCCGAGACAGTTACCCAATGGCTAGAAAAGTATGGTACCGACCGCATTTACATTGGGGCCGATTTCCGCGATAATACCATTTCCATTAACGCCTGGGCCGATCAGTCGGATGTTACGGTTACCGATTTTGTTTCGGATTACCTGGCTAAAGGCGGCAGCACCTTTATTTGCACCGATGTTAGTAAAGACGGTAAATTGCAGGGGCCGGCTACTGCTACCTATACCAACCTGGTAAAAACTTTCCCCGGTGCTAAAATAATAGCCAGCGGCGGCGTAACCACCATGCAGGATTTAGAAGAACTGCAGGCGGCAGGTTTGTTCGGGGCCATTATTGGCAAAGCCATTTACGAAGGCACCATTACCTTGCCGGAATTAAAAAGATTTGTATGTTAACCAAACGCATTATTCCTTGCCTCGACATAAAAAATGGCCGCACGGTTAAAGGCATTATGTTCGAGAATATTCGGGATGCCGGTGATCCGGTAGAACTGGGGGCTGAGTATGCGCGCCAAGGAGCCGACGAATTGGTGTTTCTGGATATAACCGCCACCAACGAAGAGCGCAAAACGTTTGCGGCATTGGTCCGGGATATTGCCCGCCACCTGGATATACCTTTTACGGTGGGCGGCGGCATTAGCTGCATTGCCGATGTAGAGTTGCTGTTGCAGGAAGGTGCCGATAAAGTTTCTGTTAATTCGGCGGCAATAAAAACCCCAGAACTGGTAAACGAACTGGCCAAACGCTTCGGCAGCCAATGCATTACCGTGGCCATAGACACCAAATTAACCGCGCAAGGCTGGAAAGTATTTAGCCGGGCCGGCACCGTTGAAACACCTTACGAAACCGTAGACTGGGCCAAAAAAATAACTGATTTAGGAGCCGGCGAAATATTACTAACCTCCATGAGCAACGATGGTACCAAAAACGGCTTTGCCTTGGATATTACCGGTGCCGTTTCTAAGCAGGTAACTATTCCGGTTATTGCTTCCGGCGGAGCTGGTTCCGTAGAGCATTTCTCCGAAGTTTTCCAGCAAGCTCAGGCCGATGCAGCTTTAGCCGCCAGTATTTTTCATTTCGGCGAAATAGAAATACCTTTCCTAAAAAAATACCTGGCGGACCAAAATCTTCCAATACGCTTATGAATTTAGATTTTCAAAAATCAGGCGGCCTTATTCCGGCCATCATTCAGGATAATACCACCGGGCAAGTTTTAATGCTGGGTTACTTAAACGAAGAAGCCTTGGCCCAAACGCAACGGGAAAAAGTAGTTACATTCTTTTCACGCACTAAAAACCGCCTCTGGACCAAAGGTGAAACTTCTGGTAATTATTTAAACGTGGTTAGCATTCAGCAGGATTGCGACCAAGACACGTTGCTGATTAAAGTAAATCCGGTTGGGCCGGTTTGCCATACCGGGGCTGCTACCTGTTTCACCGACCAAAAAGAAGTTTTTCCGGTAGGTAATGGTAGCGCTTTGTTCCTGGAATATTTAGAAAATTTAATTCAGGATCGTAAAAATAATCCTTCCGAAAATTCTTACACCCATTCGCTATTCCAAAGAGGCATTCAAAAAATGGCTCAGAAAGTAGGAGAAGAGGCCGTAGAAGTAGTAATAGATGCTGTTGCCGGCAATAAAGAACCCATGAAAGGCGAAGCGGCCGATTTGCTTTACCATTTGCTGGTATTGTTAGCCGGTTCCGACATGAAACTCAGCGATGTAATTCATGTGCTGGAAGAAAGACATAAAAAGTAAACTGCGGTTAAACTGTTAATATTGCGTCTATCTATCGTGGCATTTAGTTTTTCTTAATATTTAAACTTTCAGTTATATAAAACAGGCTTAGACAATGTTATTTCTAAGCCTGTTTTCTTTTTACATAGTTTTATTATTTATGTTAAACAGAACGGTGCTTTTGGGCTTGTTCCCGGTATTTTAAAATAAGCAAATTGGCAATATCATCTACGGGGTAGTTGTCGTAGAGCAGGTAATGGTTAACAATGCCATCGATGGTGGCAAACAAAAGTTTAGCTTCCAAGCCCGGAAAGGGTATACCGGCATTAAATAAATTTTCCTCTATTTTTCTCTGAATTAGCTCGTTCTCGGCTTTTATTTCGGTTTCCAGTTTCTGCATTACCGGCGATTGCATCCGGATGCTGTGCACGAGTTTCCAATAAGGTCGGTTCTGTTTTAACGTTTTAAATGTTAACCGAATATGATTTTCAATATCGTTCTGCGGATTTTTATCGTTGTCCGGTGCCAGGGTAGCATGTATATCCTGGCGGCCTAATCGGAATATTTCTTTTAATAACTCATCTTTACCCGCATAATAATTATACAGTAAACCCAACGAAATATTTGCTTTCTGGGCAATCATCCGGATAGATGTTTTTTCAAAGCCATGCTCCGCAAATAAGATTAATGCCGCTTCCTGAATCTGCTGCTTACTCTTCTCTCTTTTTATGTCAAAAGCTGTTTTCATTTATGAATGAACGTTTGTTCAATAAATTTAATTAAAATATTTCCTCTTTCCAAACCTAGTATCTAAAATCATATATTTTATGCTGCGTTTATTTTAAAATATTGTATGTCAATTAATTAAAGAACCTTTATTTCTTAATTTAACCAAAAATTTATTTCTTTTATAATATAGATAACACCTCTTAATCCTAAAACAATCAGGGTTTTGCGTGGTTATACCGCCATAACAAATGCAAATGTGTTTATGGAAACTTACCTGCGCGATTTAGGAAAACCGGTGGTGGAAGATGTTAAAATGGAAATTCTTAAATTTTGTATTACGGCCCGGAATAAGGAAGAAATATTGAAATTTATTAACGTGGAAGTTAAACCTTACCATGTTCGCAAATATATTACCCGGTTGGTGAGCGATCGGTTTTTGCAATTTACCGTTGGCAATAATCCCCGTTCGAATACCCAGCAATACATTATTTCGCGCAAAGGTTTAGCTTACCTGAAATCACTGGAATAGCCGGGAACGTGGTTTACGATTAGCTTATAATTTTCAGATAAACCGAAAGAAGATAAAATAATAACCCTAAGTTATAGGTTAAGATTATAGGGGTAAGGCCAAACTAAAATTGTCGTATGCGTATATATCGCATACTGTACCAGAAAAACAATTTTACGCGCTTGTGTTACCCGTTAAAATACTGAATAAATTAAAAATATTAACCCAACCCGACGATTCTACCTGTGGGCCTACCAGCCTGCACGCGGTTTACCGGTACTTCGACGATGAAATTTCGCTGGAGCAGGTTATTTCGGAAGTCTCTTTTTTAGAGGAAGGTGGAACGCTGGCGGTTTTTCTGGCTTGCCATGCCCTGAAAAGAGGCTACCGGGCTAAAATTTATTCTTACAACCTGCAGGTTTTTGATCCTACCTGGTTTTTGCACCCAGATAAAAACAAGTTAATTCAGAACCTGCGGGAACAATTGCAACACAAAACCGATCCCAAATTACATAATGCCACCCAAGCTTATATCGATTTTTTAGATTTAGGTGGCGAAATTAAGTACGCCGACCTGACCTTATCCTTACTGAAAAATTATTTTAAAAAAGGGGTTCCGGTTTTAACAGGATTAAGCGCGACTTACCTTTATAATTGTGCCCGCGAGCGCGTAAACGAACGCAACGAAAGTATTTACGACGATATTCAGGGCTACCCTTTGGGCCATTTTGTAGTTTTATGTGGCCTGAGCCAGGACGAAAAACACATTATTGTGGCTGACCCTTACCAGGAAAATCCCTTTTTTCAGAATAATTATTACGAAGTTAAAATTAGCCGCCTTTTAAATGCCATCATGCTGGGCATTGTAACGTACGATGCTAATTTATTAGTCATTGAACCGCCCGAATGACCTTAGAAAGATAACATGCGCAAGATTGTAGTGGTCAATAATCCCGAAGATTGGGAGTATAACACAATTGACGAAGTGGAAGTGGTGCTGGCAAAAACCTACCTGACGGATGCTTCTTTTACCGAAATTAAAAACGTCCGAATTTTTAATTTGTGCCGCTCGTACAAATACCAAAGTACCGGTTACTATGTATCGTTACTCGCCGAAGCGCGGGGCCATAAAGCTATTCCCAATGTAACTACCATTCAGGATTTAAAGTCCCAGACCATTGTGCGGGCCATAACCGAGGAGCTAAACGAACTGATTCAGAAAAGTTTATCCCGGCTGAAATCGCGTAATTTTACGTTGAGCATCTATTTTGGGCAGAACGTAGCCAAACAATACGAAAAGCTGAGCAAGCAACTGCACACGTTGTTTCAGGCGCCTTTGCTGCGCGCCCAGTTCGTGTATAACAAAGAGTGGATTTTACAAAGCATCCAGCCCATACCTTTAAACGAGGTGCCGGAAGAACACCAGCGCTACGTCATAAAATTTGCGAAAGCATACTTTGCCAAAAATCGTTTTTCGGGCGTGCGGGCCTCTAAGTCGGTATACGATTTAGCTATTTTGGTGAATCCTGCGGAACAAGCGCCGCCTTCTAACCGGCGGTCCATGGAGCTATTTGTGAGTGCAGCCGAATCTTTGGGGTTTTACGTAGAGTTAATTTCGAAAGACGATTACCGGCGTTTGCCCGAGTTTGATGCTTTGTTTATCCGGGAAACCACTTCGGTAAACCACCATACGTACCGCTTCGCCCGCCGCGCCGAAGCCGACGGTTTAATTTCGATAGATGATGCTACGTCTATTTTGCGGTGTACGAATAAAGTTTATCTGGCCGAATTATTGGCCAAGGCCAAAGTGCCTATTCCCAAAACCATGATCATCCACAAAGACAACCGGTGCCAGGTAGCCAAAGAATTAGGGTTGCCTTGTGTGCTAAAGCGGCCCGACAGTTCGTTTTCGCAGGGCGTGGTTAAAGTAAAAGACGAAGAAAGCCTGCAAGAGCAGTTAAACCAAATGCTGTTAACCTCCGAACTCATCCTCGGGCAGGAATTTATGCCCACCGAATATGACTGGCGCATTGGCATCCTTGATAAACAACCGCTTTACGCCTGCAAATATTTTATGGCCAAAGACCACTGGCAGATTTATAACTGGGACGGCAAAAAAAGCAATAGCACCGGCAACGTAGAAACCTTGCCCATGGAGCAAGTACCTTTTTTTGTGATGCACACGGCCCTGAAAGCCGCTAACTTAATTGGCGATGGTTTATACGGTGTAGATTTAAAAGTTATCGGCGACAAAGCTTACGTGATAGAAGTAAACGATAACCCCAGTATTGATCATGGCTGGGAAGACCAAATTCTGAAAAAAGATTTGTACCTAGCCATTATGAAAAGCATAAAAAGAAGGTTAGATGCTAAAAAGGTAAGTAAGAATGAGTCTGGCTCCTAAACTACAATTGTTCCAGGGGTACGGCGTGGAGCTGGAATACATGATTGTAGATTCGCAAACGCTGCAAGTAAAGCCCATTACGGATAAAGTAATATACGACCAGGTAGGTGCTTATGTATCAGTCGTGGAGTTTGCCGAAATGGCTTGGTCTAACGAACTGGTGCTGCATGTAATTGAACTGAAAACCAATGGCCCAGCCGAAAACCTAACCAATCTGCCAGCCTTATTTCAGGAGCAGGTTAATAATATTAATAAAATATTGCAGCGGTACAATGCGCGTTTGCTGCCTTCGGGCATGCACCCATTTATGAACCCGAATACCGATACCCGCCTCTGGCCGCACGAATATAATGCTGTATACGAAGCGTATAATCGTATTTTTAACTGTCAGGGGCACGGCTGGTCTAATTTGCAAAGTACCCATTTAAATTTGCCTTTTGCTAACGACGAAGAATTTGGCCGCTTGCACGCCGCCATCAGGTTAATACTGCCCCTAATTCCGGCTCTAAGTGCATCCTCACCCGTTTACGACGGCAATATTACTGGCTTTGTAGATTCACGGCTGGAAGTTTACCGGCAGAATCAAATTAAAATTCCGTCTATTGCGGGCAAAGTTATTCCGGAAGCGGTTTTTAGCGCTGCCGATTACGAAGCGCAAATATTAAAACGTATTTACCGCGATATTGCCCCGCACGACCCGGAAGGAATATTGCAGGAAGAATTCTTAAACTCCCGCGGGGCTATTGCTCGATTTGAACGGAATGCCATTGAAATCCGCATTATTGATAACCAGGAATGTCCGGATGCTGATTTAGCTATTCTGTACCTAATTGTAGAAGTTTTAAAATTATTAGTAGCCGAAAAATGGGTTTCGCTGCAGGAACAGAAAAGCTGGTCGGAAGAGGAATTAGCTCCTATATTTCTGGACATAGTGAAGCACGGGCTAGAGGCAAATATTACTAACACCGCTTATTTACGGCTATTTAATTTAAATAATATTTCCGCTTGTAGTGCCGGCCAATTATGGCAACATCTTTTTACAGCAGTTCAGCATACAAACCCAGTGCCTCCGGTGTTTGCTGATGTCATCAACATTATTTTAATTAAAGGTAATTTATCGGAACGCTTGCTGCGGGCTTTGGGCCCGCAACCAACTTTAGAAAAAATCAAGCAAGTTTACCACGAATTAGCTAATTGTCTGGCGCAGGGCAGCATGTTTAAGTTTGAATAATATTCTCCTGAATAAGAATAAGTAAGTTCAAATATTCAATGCCCGTGAATATTTGCGTAAGCAAAATAAAACTTTGATTTTTCGGAACATCAAATATATTTCGGTTAATAACCTAGCCGAGATATATCTATGAAAACTAATTTTATTTGTACTACCTGCGGTGTGCAACAAGCCGCTACCCAAGCGGAGCCCAGTAATTGTATTATTTGTGAAGACGACCGGCAATACGTACACTGGAACGGTCAGCAATGGACTACGCAAGAAGCGCTTCAGCAGGAATATAAAAATATAATATACGCCGTTGAGCCCCAGCTTTACCGGTTGCAGACCGAACCAAAATTTGCTATTGGCCAGAAAGCTTATTTGTTGCAGAGTCCGGGCGGCAATATTCTTTGGGATTGCATTACCTTACTGGATGAAGAAACCAAGCGGCAGATAAGCGCATTGGGCGGCATTAAAGCCATTATTATTTCGCATCCGCATTATTATGCCAGCATGGTAGATTATAGCCTCGCTTTTGGTAATATTCCCATTTACATTCATGCTGCCGATCAACAATGGGTGGTGCGTCCGGACGCGGCAATTAAGTTCTGGAAAGGCACGTACCTGGAATTATGGGACGGTATAAAAGTAATAAATTGCGGTGGTCATTTTCCGGGAGCTTGTGTGCTGCATTGGCCCCATGGCGCCGCTAATAAAGGCATTTTATTATCCGGCGATGCCGTACAGGTAGTTATGGACCGCAAATCGGTATCTTTTATGTACAGCTACCCGAACTTAATTCCGTTGCCAAAATCCGATATATTAAATATTCAAGATTCTTTAGCCGGTTTCAATTTCGAAAAAATTTACGGTGCTTTCGAGCCGCACATTGCCCAAGAGGCCCGCGCTGTTTTCAATCGTTCCATCAGTCGGTATTTACAGATTTTTAAATAATTAGCATCCTCCACAAAACAGAAGCTTCAACACTTTAAAGATATGGGTTGCCAGTAAAGCTTTAAGTTTATGATAAGATTAAAGTAAAGATTTAATAATGCTGTGCTTTTCTACTGCTAAATCTTAACAGACCAACAGCAAAGTAGATTTAAAATATTACATTTATTTATGAATAAAGGCGCGAAAATTTATATCTTACCAAACCAACCTTTTATCCACCACCAATAATTATTTACCTATGACAAAAAGCGTACTTTCCCGCCGAAAATTTCTAAAAGCTGCCACTACCGGTTCGTTAGCTGTTTTAGCCATGCCCACCATTATACCGGCCAGCGCCTTTGGGGCTAACGACCGGATTCGGGTGGCGGTAATTGGCATTAATGGCCGGGGCAAAGACCATATTTCGGGTTTTAAAAAACTGCAGAATGTAGAAGTAGCTGCCCTGTGCGATGTTGATAAAACGGTATTACAGGCTGGTGCTAAAGACTTTGAGAAAAAATACGGCAAGAAAGTAAAAATGGAAGGCGACTTGCGCCGGGTGTACGACGATAAAAATATTGATGCCGTAAGTATTGCCACGCCTAATCACTGGCACGCTTTAGCTGCTATTTGGGCCTGCCAAGCCGGTAAAGATGTTTACTTAGAAAAACCGGCTTCGCACAATTTATTTGAAGGCCGCAAAATTATAGAAGCTACTAATAAATATAATCGCATAGTGCAGCACGGCGTACAATTGCGCAGTTCGGTAGCTATCCGGGAGGCCATTCAGCACCTGCGCAACGGCCTGATTGGCAATGTTTACATGGCACGCGGGGTGGTATTTAAGTGGCGGCCCGATATTGGTGACCAGGGCGTTTCGGCAGCTCCGGCTGAATTAAATTGGGATTTATGGCAGGGACCGGCTGAAGAAAAGCCTTTCAGTAAAAATTACGTGCATTATAACTGGCATTGGTTCTGGAACTATGGCAACGGTGATGTAGGCAACCAAGGTGTACACGAAACCGATTTGTGTCTGTGGGGTTTGGATGTAGGCTTGCCCGAAGTTATTTCGTCTACCGGGGGAAAATATCTCTGGAAAGACTGCAAGGAAACGCCCGAAGTTTTAACTTCTACTTATCATTATCCCAAACAAGGTAAAATGATTCAGTTTGAGGTGCGTCCGTGGATGACGAATAAAGAAGACGGTGTAGAGATTGGCAACTTTTTTTACGGCGACAAAGGCTATATGGTGGTAAATGGCTACAACGATTACAAAACCTTTTTGGGTAAAGAACGCACACCCGGTCCGGCAGGTAAAGCCGGCGGCGACCATTACCAGAATTTTGTTGATGCTGTACGCGCCCGCGATAAAAGCCTGCTGCATGGCCCCATCGAAACTGGTCATTTGGCTTCGGGGCTGGCGCACCTGGGCAATATTTCCTATAGGTTGGGCCGCAGCTTAAATTTCGACCCGGTAAAAGAAGAATTTATAAACGACAATACTGCTAACCTGATGTTGAGCCGGCCTTATCGGGCGCCTTATATAGTGCCCAACGTTGTTTAACCTACTACTGGAACTGTTTTTACTTTTATTGATAAATGATGCTAAGCAAAAGTTTATTGTAAATGTATATGGAGCTCATCTTTGTCATTCAGGAGGAAACTATTTGGCAGATTGCAACATAGTTTCCTCCTGAATGACAAGGGTGGATTGCTTAACCTACTTGTTTTATTATTGTAAACATCAGTTACCAGAGAGTTGTAAAAAATCAAATCAATTATCGAAATAGAGTATATTTAAAGAAATATAAAGAATATTATAGCTATAGTCTCCCGGAAAGGATTTAGAAATAAAGCTTTTTCAGGAGACTATTTTTTTAGAAGAATCAAATAAATATTGCTGCTGGTGGCTGTGGCTCTGATACCTTTTGCATCAGAACCGTATTAGGAAATAAATTAGCCACTAGAAAATATTCCCGGTGGCTAATCTAAAATAGTTAAATCAACGCGAACAGAAGTGGTAGAAAAAGTTAAAAACAAAAGCATTGGAAATAAATTAAAGGAATTAGCTGCCCGTGCCGGTTTAGATGGCTTTTTACTTTCTTTGCTCGGTCTTATAATGTTAGCTTACTTTTGGCCGGATTTGGGCAAGTCAGATGGTCCGTTACCACTCGAATTTATTTCTACTTACGGGGTTGCTTTAATATTTTTCTTTTACGGGTTGCGCCTGAGTCCCGAGAAACTACGCGCAGGCTTAAGCAACTGGCATTTACATGTACTCATACAGGTCACTACTTTTATTTTATTTCCGGGGTTAATTTTAGCTGCAAAAGCTTTGTGGCCCACCCAACCAGCCGCTACAATATGGTTAGGCGCTTTTTACCTGGCTGCGCTGCCTTCTACGGTTTCCTCTTCGGTGGTAATGGTTTCTATTGCCGCCGGTAATTTGCCGGCCGCCATATTTAATGCCAGCATTTCGAGTTTACTCGGTGTTTTTGTAACGCCTCTTTGGATGGGCTGGTACTTGCAGGCCAGTACCGGCGACTTCGAGTTCGGGCCAATATTTGCCAAGCTAACCTTGCAGGTAATATTACCGGTAGCACTCGGCATTGGCTTACACCGGCGCTTTGGTTATTTTGCTGAAAACCACCGGAAAAAGCTGCGTCTCTTCGACCAAACCATTATTTTAATAATTGTATTCAACTCGTTCTGCGAATCTTTTGCCCGCCAATTATTTCGCGATTTTAGCACCACCGATATTTTGGTGCTTGGTTTTTGGTTGGCATTTCTCTTTTTTCTGGTAATGGCCCTGGTTTATTTATTTGGCCGGGCTTTAAACCTAAACCGCGAAAACCAAATAACAGCCTTATTTTGCGGCTCTAAAAAATCGTTGGTGCACGGTACCGTTATGTCAAAAGTGTTGTTTCCAGATGCTGCTATGGCGGGCTTGGTGCTTTTACCCATTATGATTTACCATGCTTTGCAATTAATATTTGCCAGCATATTAGCCCAGCGCATGGCCAAAGTACCGTCTTATGAATAATTAGGGTTGTACCAGGTGCAATGGTTATTTTAAAACACAATCGGGTAGCTTATCTAATTTTAAAAAGTTTCGTAGAACAAAGCATTTTACATACACTTTTAACTATATAAAACTATGGATTTTATTATTAACCTTCTGGTAAGTGCCGGGGTACTTTTATTATTGGCCTATATTATGCCCCAGGTTCATGTAAAAAGTTTTTTAACTGCTTTGTGGGTAGCCTTACTTATTGGTATTTTAAACGCTACAATAGGTTTGTTACTGCGCTTTATTGGTAATTTATTTACCTTGTTCTTGCTTAGTTTTATTATAAAATTAATAGTTACAGCTATTGTAATTAAAATTGCCGATAAACTTACCCGTAATTTTGAGGTAAAAGGATTTTGGCCGGCTTTGGTTATTGCCATTGCTTTAGCTATTGCAAGTACCTTAGTAGATCGTACCCGGGCCGATGAGGATTATGACAATGAAGCTTTCCTGCCAGCTAGACAGGAGCAATTAATCGTTTTAAAGTAGAAAATACAACCTGCAAAAATAGTTAAACCTGCCAGATAATAATGGCAGGTTTTTTTATTCGATTCCGCCGCTAATGCAGACTAGTGCAATCTCGATTAGAGTATAAATTATATTTTCATAATTACTTTATAGATGATTCTGTTGAATAAATCTGGTAAAAATCCTATTTTAGTTCTTTATTTATCTATTAAATTATTTAAATATATTCTATTAAAATAGGTTTATACTACTAAGATAAAAGTTAGCAGAAATTATTTGCTTATTAAGTAAAACTAAAAGTTATATTTTAAGTATATCTACTCAAAAGGAGTAAAAGTTAAACTTAAAGAAGATAACAAATGCCTTTAAATTTACGACTTAAAAAGAAATGTTACGGAACAAAGACCATATATATAATTATTTAATTCAGCCTTCGCACCTGTTTTTAAAACAAGTAGTTAAGATTGTTGAAACAAATCGTTATATCTTAGTTCTGGACCTTCGCAATACAAAAAAGCTTTTTATTCCGGATCATATTATAGAAAATTACGAAAACCGCCTCGAATCTATTCAAAAGGAAGCTTATAAAAGTTCTGAGTACGATGGCGTTAAGTTTATTCTGGTACCCAAACACTAAGTAATTAATATTGCTTGGTGCTTTACTTTTACCCTGGTAGTGTACCTTTTCAATTAGCCTTCCTACTATTTCTGCCTCCTTTTTTGCTGATCCCAATTTTTAATTAAAAATTTCTTTACCGGTAAACAGAATTTGTTTATTCTGTAAAGCAAAGACGCTTAAAATCATAAGTAATTACTAGCCTGTAATGAAGCGTGAGTGCAGGGCCTTTCAAATTTTTTAAATTATTAAATAAAACAAGCGGTTCTTTTAAACAAAATCAAAAGTATTGTAATTTATCCGGTTGCATAGTTTAAAAATTAACAGAAAAGAATAGATTTGTTCGGATTTAACCAAAACACCATGAGTGCTTATACGAATAACACCACCCAGATTTTCCGGACACTGGTTGGGTTTAAATATGAGATGTATAATAGCCTTTTTTCTTCTTTGCCGTTTTACCGCATGGAAAAAACAGGTGTATACTTATCTTTATTTTTGCTGCATTGTGAAGAAGGCTTAAAAAAAGAAGCCAGTCCGGCCGATATTATTAGTTCTTTTTTTAGCCAGTATACTACGTACGGCACCGAAAAAGAGCAGTTAGATTTGTTATTCCGCTTTGTTCAGTTTGCCGAACGACAAGTTGTTTTATTTGATGCCCTGGAAGATGCTGCTTTTAGCCAGATTAACGATATGCAAGGCTTGGGTACACTCAAAAACTTGGAAGCCAATGTGTTACAAAACAAGGCGCATGCTAAACTAAAAGAAAAATTAAAAGATTTTTCGGTGCGGTTGGTGCTTACGGCACATCCTACCCAATTTTACCCCAGCGAGGTATTAGGCATTATTAATGATTTATCTAAAGCGCTGAACAACGATAATACGGCTTTAACTAACTCGTATTTGCAGCAATTAGGTAAAACGCCTTTCTTTAAAAAAGAAAAACCAACGCCTTACGACGAAGCCGTTAACTTAATCTGGTTTTTAGAAAACGTATTTTACAACGCGGCCGGGCAGTTAATGTCTTACCTCAAAAACCAGTTTTCGGAAGCTGTTAATCCCAAACATCCATTAATCCGGATGGGTTTCTGGCCGGGCGGCGACCGGGATGGTAACCCATTTGTAAGCGCCGATACAACATTAAAAGTTTCGGAAGCCCTGCGCGGAGGCATTGTTAAATCTTATTACCTGGAAGTTCGTCGGCTTAAAAAGCGGCTTACTTTTAAAGGAGTGGCCAATTTACTTAGCGATTTAGAACAGCGGCTGTACAATAATTTATTTGTTCCAGGCTACAAAGCCGATTTGAGCAAAGAAGAAATTCAGAATACCTTAATTCAGATAAAAGAAACCATTACCAAATACCACAACGGGCTTTTTATTAACCAGGTCGAAAACCTGCTGAATAAACTGGACTTGTTTGGGCTGTATTTCGCTTCTTTGGATATCCGGCAGGATAGTTCGGTACACAGCCAGGTGCTCGAAAAAATTTCGGAGTTAACGCCGGCGTTGCCATCTAATTACAAGCAATTAACCGAAGCCGAAAAAATAGAGGCTTTAATCCAAATAAAAGAGAAAGTAGATCCGGCAATATTTACCAATGATTTGTACCGCGATACGCTGGAAACAATTGGGGTAATTAAAACCATTCAGAAGTGCAACGGCTCCGAAGGTTGTCATCGGTACATTATTAGTCACAGTACCAATGCCTTAAACATTATGGAGGTTTATGGCTTGTTTTTACTGAGCGGCTGGCAAAAAGATAATTTAAATATTGATATCGTACCCTTATTCGAAACCATCGAAGACTTGAAGAATGCCAGCCAGGTAATGCAAACGCTGTACGAAAACCCTACGTACCGGCGGCATTTGCAAAACCGGCAAAATATTCAAACCATTATGCTGGGCTTCTCGGATGGTACCAAAGACGGCGGCTACCTGATGGCCAACTGGAGTATTTACAAGGCCAAAGAAACTTTAACGAATATTTCTAACCAGTACAATGTAGAAGTTGTATTTTTTGATGGCCGGGGCGGACCACCAGCCCGCGGCGGTGGCAAAACCCACCAGTTTTATGCTTCTATGGGCCGAAATATTGCCAATAAAGAAATTCAGCTTACCATTCAGGGGCAAACTATTAGTTCTAATTTTGGCACTGCCGATGCCGCCCGTTTTAACATAGAGCAGTTAATGCATGCCGGTATTAGCAATGGCTTGGTTTCTGACCGGGAAAATACCCTTACAGAGCAAGAAGAAGATTTGCTGCTTTCTTTAGCTCAGGAAGCTTATGAGGCTTATAAACAGCTCAAAAACCACCCTGACTTTTTGGAATACCTTAATTACGTGAGTCCATTGCGTTATTATGCCGAAGCAAATATTGGTAGCCGGCCTTCTAAACGGAAATCTGGCCAGCTTAACCTCGATGATTTGCGGGCTGTGCCTTATGTAGGCGCCTGGAGCCAGTTGAAACAAAATGTGCCGGGTTATTTTGGCGTAGGAACTGCCTTACAAAGGTTAGAAGCAACCGGACAATGGCAAGCAGTAAAAGAACTCTACAACAGCTCGCTTTTCTTTAAAACTTTGCTCGATAACTGTGAAATGGCTATGAATAAATGCTTTTTCCCGGCCACTGCTTATTTATCTAAGCATCCGAAATACGGTGTGCTCTGGAAAATAATGTACGAAGAGTTTGAACGTACTAAAAAGTACCTGTTGCTTTTATCTGGCGCGAATGAGTTAATGGCCGATAAGCCTATTGACCAATTATCAATTCAATTGCGGCAGCGCATAGAATTGCCTTTAATTACCATTCAGCAATATGCCTTAACCCGAATCCGGGAAATGGAAGAACAGGAACAGCACGAAGGAGATAAGAAAATATACGAAAAACTAGTAATGCGTTGCTCTTTCGGAATAATCAACGCCGAAAGAAATTCTGCTTAATAAAATTTATTATTCCGCTTAAAAGCTCTGTTTCATTTGGAACAGAGCTTTTTTTATGTACCTGCTCTAAAGAGGCTTTTTGCCAACATCTACAAACAAATAACTATTTAATTGCATATCCGGAAAGATTTAAACCTGCTTAGAAATCATTACAGCGTAAAATCTGAAATATATTACATAGGTTAATAGGCTGAAAAGTACCGGAGCTTGCCCAATTAACTAGATTTTGTTTACTTTTTTATAACAACTGCCAATAGAGGCAGGGTAGGGGAGGGGTTAGCATAAGCTTTGAACTAAATTAATCTCCGGGCAGGAAAAATACTTTTGAACGTTCCATTTGCTTTTAGCTGCTCTGCTTAAGCGTAACAAACTACACCCAACCCAACCATCCACTAACTCTCATAATTCATAAAGAATAGTAAATATTTAATTAGATAATTAATACATCGATGCATTCTAATTAATGGAAAGGCTATTAGGGAAGTAGAGAAAGTAATAATACCTGCAAATCCTCAAGTTAGAAGAAACATTTATAGCAATAGATTAATCCCTCAAATAAAACAGCTTTAAGGGCTTGTAAATAAATAAAAATATGTTTAATCAATAAGTATGGATTTACATTATGCAAAGCTTATAAACTTCAATCAATAAAGAGTTTATCTTATAAATAAATATTTAGGATATGGTGAGATTAAATTATTTATAAGGGAGGATTTATCTTATTAAATATTTAACACAATGTTAAACTCTTTTAGTTTGGATGATGTTAATAACAGTAAGTTATCCATAGTTGTAGACAATTGTTGATAAGTGTTGATTATCCAGAATAGAAAAATATTTTAAGTAAGTCTTATATTTGGAAGCAGAGTTCTTATATTTGTTTAAGTAGTTTGGTATTGCTTTAGTTGATACAATTATGCATAAGGAAGAGGTTACTTGTAATGCTTGTGGGACAATTGTTTTTGATAAAGCAATTTTCTGTTATCAGTGCGGCAATCAGGTAAAATGTAAAAATTGCCAGGAAGTATTAGTTGCGGGAGCGCGGCACTGTATTGCTTGTGGCGTACCCGTGCAGGATAACCAGGAGCTAACACCAAAGACTTTTAATAAAATTAAATTTAAAGAAAATGGAGAAGAGCGCCTTTACGAAATAGAATTTACCAATGAAGTAGGGCAGGAAATTAAAGAAGTAGTTGCCGATTTACTTAAAAATAAGCTGGGCGCAAGCCCGGAACCAAAATTATCTTTTACTGAAAATAAGATTGCCAGTAGCCTATCTGTTGCACCACAGGTTAATTCGGTTGCTTTAAGCCAGCGTTCAGAACCAGTAGAGGCTGCTCTCAGAACAGAAAACCCCAAGCCTAAAGAAAATATTACTGTTATTCCGGAATACCCGCACCTGAACGATTTAGAAGTAAAACTGGATTGCCGCGAAAATGAATGGCTTTTAATTTATGCTTTTTATAGTTCGGGTTTTGGCTCCGGTACTTTTACAAAAGATGTTGTTTGGAAGCAGTACAAAGAAAAAAGATTAACCGAAACCCGGTTTAAGAATTTAGGTACTAATTGGAAAAGCCTCTTTAAAAAACATATCTGCACGGTAAAAGAAAATGAATTTAAATTTACGGCCCAAGGCTTAGATAAAGCCAACGAGTTGTTGCTAATGGCAACAAACGGTAGCAAATTTCCAAGCCGCTCGCCCCGTAAATCCGTAATTTTTGCCCAAGCAAATTTAAATAGCCAACGCACCAATCCGGTTTCCCGGAAAACTGCTGCTAATACAATAGAAGCAGATGAATTTGATGTTTATAAAAACGAACATAAAATTTCATTAGAAGAATTTTTTGCCCGCAAAAAGCCTGGTACCGGTAACCCTAACCGGATTGTTACAATTGCTTATTATATAACTAAAATAAACCACCAGGAATATTTTACCGAAGGAAATATTGATTTTGCTTACCGGATATTAAACCTCTCGGGTAAACCAGTACACTTAAAGCAGGTGATCATCAACCTGAAAAATAGCCGTATTTGGTTTCAGAAGGTATTAGACCGGGGTACTAATGGCTGGCGGTTAACACGCCAAGCCGAAATATATGTAGAAGAAAAGCTGCCTGCTAGTAGGTTCTAATATTACTACTAATAAACTTATTTAACATAATATATTGCATAAAGTAATAAATAAAATTTTAAATATTTAGCTAACACTTTTTATAGCTACTCCTCTAAAATAATTTATATATACCTATCATGCTGCCTGATGCTGTTTTTCCAATATTCTTACGGTTACCAATAATTGGCCCACATGGCGTTGGGTGTGTTCGGCGGCATGTACCAGTAAACCCAACACAGTTGAAGGTATTTGGGCGCGGCCTACACCACGGGTTTGGATTAAGGTAGTTTCGTCGGTAGCAATTAGTTGGGCAATGGCTTTATCTACCTGTTGGTAAAATAAAGTAAATAAATCTTGCGTACCGGGGCGCGGTTCAGTGGGTTTTTCTTCGGCGGCCAGGGCCGCTAATTGCGCGTTATTTAAAGACTCCTGGCGGGCATAGGTAAAAAGCCGGTCTAATACTCCGGTTAAATGCTGCAAATGAAAACCGGGGGAAGCTACTCCGCTAGGACGCTCCCACAACAAATTATCCGGAAAATTTTTCAGCAACGCTTCCACTTCTTCGCGGGCCTGCAATAAGGCATGTGCCACCGGTTGTAAAAGGGCAGGTACTTCGGGCAGCGGCCCTCTTAACCATACTTCTAATTTATTTTGTGTTTGTGCTGGTGTTTGCATATAAATTTTTTCAACCGTTTAAGTGTTCCTGATTACGCAATATAATATAAGTTAGTCTGCCCATTATAGCCGCATATACTGTTGCCCGAAGAAGACCTGTTATCTAGATAATAATTCTTCACGGAAATAAAAATCTGGCTATGTACCTCTCTGATTTACAGAACAAGCTATTTTTAATAATTTATTTAAAGCTGATAATTAAGTGTTTACAGTCAAAAAGGCTTCGTTTAACGATAAATTCCGTTGATTAAACTAATATTTTACTTTCTACTTTTCAGAGCATATATTTTTGTTATCAGAATTGCAGGTAGTATTTACTTTTCCTTACAATATTATATCTAACAAACCCTGTTTAAAAACATAATGGCTTTTATTTATTTTGTTTTAATATTATTAGTGGTCGCAAATATTGGAATATTATTTATTGCCCGATTTGTTCTACAACTTACCGCGGCTAAAACCCGTGCTAAGTCTCACCTGAACCCCAATAATCATCAGCCTTTTATCACAAATTAATTCTTTTAATTAAGCTTTTTTGTTTATTAGCATTAAGCTTGTGAGCGCTCCAATTAAAGTAATTGCCTAAGTTTTAATATTTGATGTTACGCAAAAAGGTTAAATTATATAAGTTTAAACAGCTCACACCGGTCATTCAGGCGGAAACTATTTGGTTATCTACTAAATAGTTTCCGCCTGCTTGACAGGTGTGAATTCAAAATACCCCAATTTAATATTCCACTTCTTTTGCGTAACATCAGTTAATATTTACCTTCTTCTATTTACCTTTTTCGCTTTAAGGTCTCAAGCAATTTAGTATTACCAATATTGCTCTTTTTACTTGTTGCTAAAATTAGCAAGCTATTACAGCAGATTATCTGGTACATTACAATATTTCTTTTCCAGCAATTATTTGCCAGCGTATCATTAATTGATATTAATTTCTATTCTAGAATATAGGCAAAGCAACGTACACAATTATAACTTGCCTTTTTGCTATAAATTTTATACGTTAGGTTAAATAACCCACTAAAACAAGTAATTATGGAGTTACTAGTAAATGGTTCAAAACGCAGTAGTAAGGCTTCACCCGAAACAAGTTTACTAAGTGTACTGCGCGATGAGTTTGACTTAACGGGCACCAAATACGGTTGCGGCGAAGGTCAGTGCGGCGCCTGTACGGTTTTACTAGATGGTAAAGCCGTTCGTTCCTGCCGCACTCCCATAAATACCTTACAGGGCAAAAGCATTACAACCATCGAAGGGTTGGAGGTGAAAGGAAAGCTTCACCCGGTGCAGGAAGCCTACTTAAAAGTTGATGTTTTTCAATGCGG
This sequence comes from Adhaeribacter rhizoryzae, assembly GCF_008629685.1. GTDB lineage: Bacteria > Bacteroidota > Bacteroidia > Cytophagales > Hymenobacteraceae > Adhaeribacter > Adhaeribacter rhizoryzae. Next base: position 110,770 of record NZ_VWSF01000004.1, read on the forward strand.
GTATTGCGCCTCGGGCATGGTTATGTCTACGGTGGCTTTGCTAAACCAAAATCCTAAACCTACCGAATCGCAAATAATAGATTTTATGAACGGGAATATTTGCCGTTGCGGCACTTACCCCCGGATTGTAACTGCTATAAAAGAAGCCGCCTCCAAAGCTTAATCAATTAGCCATGAAGCCTCAAGAATCAGTAACAGCATTCGTGACCCATGAAACAGAAGAACCAATTGCCACTACCGGGTCAATAATAAGCCGCCGTAAATTTTTTAAATGGCTGGGTAGCGGCTTAGCGGTGGCTTTCGTTTGGCAAGATACAACGGTGTTGGCCTCGCCAGAAAATGCAACTTCTGTAAATAAGAAGAATCCGACCGATCAGATAGGTGCCTGGTTGCATATTGCCGAAGACAACACCATAACTGTTTTTACCGGTAAAGTAGAAGTAGGACAAAATATTAGAACTTCGCTGGCTCAGGTGGTGGCAGAAGAATTGATGGTGCCCGTAGCTGCTATACAAATGGTAATGGGCGATACTGATCAGGTGCCGTACGATGCCGGTACTTTTGGCAGCCGCAGTACACCGGCTATGGGCAGTCAGTTACGTAAAGCCGCTATAGCCGCCCGCGAAGCCATCTTAGAAATGGCCAGCCAGGAGCATAAGATTAATAAAAATAATTTGAAACTGGCCGACGGAAAAATATTGCTGCCGACCGGTAATAAAAAGCTGAGCTACGGCGAAATAGTTAAGGGCAAGCAATTAGTGCAAATTATTCCGGATAATGCAGCAGCCACGCCGGTTAACCAATGGAAAATTTCCGGTACCTCGGTACCGAAAGTAAATGGCCGCGATTTTATTAACGGCCGGCACAAATACGTTTCGGATATGAAGCTGCTAGGCATGTTGTATGGTAAAATATTGCGGCCGCCGGCATTTGGGGCTTCTCTTAAAGCCGTAGATTTAACCGGAGCAAAAAATATAAAAGGGGTAACCGTAGTACACGAAGGCGATTTTGTAGGGGTGGCTGCGCCGGATTTGCCCACGGCTAATCAAGCTATTGCGGCCATTAAAGCCCAATGGAAAACTTCGGCGCAGCCCGCCCGTGCCGAAATATTCACGTACTTAAAAGAAAAAGCCTCCGGCGTACAAACCGGTGGCCGAAATGGTGGCGGCGCCAAAGGCGACCTGAAACAAGGATTAGCAGCTGCCGATAAAACCCTCCAAAATACTTACACCGTTGATTACATTGCGCATGTGCCCATGGAGCCCCGGGCTGCTTTGGCCCAATGGGAAAACGGAAAACTTACCGTCTGGACGGGAACCCAACGGCCTTTTGGTGTGCAAAATGATTTGGCCGAAGCTTTTAAAATTCCGGAAGAACAAGTGCGGGTAATTATGCCCGATACCGGCTCGGCTTACGGTGGCAAGCACACTGGCGAAGCCGCGCTGGAAGCAGCCAAGCTAGCCAAAGTTGCCCAGAAACCGGTAAAACTTACCTGGACGCGAGCAGAAGAATTCACCTGGGCTTATTTCCGGCCGGCCGGCGTAATAGAAGTAAATGCCGGTGTTAAAAATGATGGCACCATAACCGCTTGGGATTTTCATAATTATAATTCCGGTGGAGCCGGTATTCGCATGCCCTACGAGGTAGCCAACCAGCAAATCGCCTATCACCCCTCAGATTCTCCTTTAAACCAGGGCTCTTACCGGGGCTTAGCTTCCGTAGCTAATATTTTTGCGCTGGAAGCCCAGATGAACGATTTAGCGCAATTAGCTAACCTAGATCCATTGGCATTCCGGTTGCAGAACCTGCAGGAGCCTCGTTTGCGCGCAGTTTTCCAAAAGGCAGCCGAAGCATTTGGCTGGGGCAAAAACAAACCACCTAAAGATCATGGTTATGGAATTGCCGGCGGTACTGAAAAAGGCGGCTACACTGCTACCTGCGCCGAAGTGGCCGTAGATCGCAACAGCGGCGAAGTAAAAGTTATCCGTACCACTACTGCTTTTGAATGCGGCGCCATTATTAACCCGGAGCATTTAGATAACCAGATTTTAGGAGCTATTGTGCAGGGTTTGGGCGGTGCTTTGTTCGAAGCTATAGATTTTCAGGATGGTAAAATTTTGAACCCAACCCTTGCCCAGTACCGGGTACCACGTTTTAAAGACACCCCCATTATCCAGATAATTCAGGTAAACCGCCCCGACTTACCTTCGGCGGGCGCGGGCGAAGCGCCCATTGTGGCAATTGCCCCCGCTATCCGGAATGCTATTGTTGATGCGACGGGTGTTAAACTTAAAACTTTGCCTTTAGTACCCCAGGGGCTGGCAGCCCACCTGAAAAAAGCCAGTATACAAAATAAATAAACTCAACTGCAGTATTGCTAACGAACCGAAGAGAAACTTACCAGGCTTAATAATATTTAAAAGAGTACGCTCTAAATATTTAAAAAGGCGGCCCGAATACCGGACCGCCTTTTTAGCATAAATAATAGTTACTATAAATTAAGAAGCTTGCTTTACTAACTGTACTTCGCCCTGAATTTTTAATTCTTCGCCTAACATAACACCGCCGGTTTCCAGGGCTGCATTGTAATTAATGCCCCAGTCTTTCCGGTTAATTTTGCCACTAATAGAAAAACCGGCCTTTACATTACCCCAGGGGTCGGTGGCTACGCCGCTGTGCTCTACCGATAGTTTTACCGGCTTAGTGGTGTCTTTAATAGTTAAATCGCCGTAAAGATTATATGTTTCATCGTCTAATTTCTCAACGCCGGTTGATACGAATTTCATAGTTGGGTGCGCCTCTACGCTAAAGAAATCGGCGTTGCGCAGGTGGGCATCGCGTTGCTCGTTGCTGGTATCAATAGATGCTACATCTATGTTTGCTACCAGTTTTGCAAGGGTAAAGTCATTATTTTCCGTTTCTGCTTCTACATCAAATTTGGTAAACTTTCCGGAAACGTTAGAAATCATTAAGTGCTTTATTTTAAAGCCCAGTTCGCTATGAGATGGGTCTAAAGACCATTTTGTTGCTGACATTTTAGATTTATAAGGTTAAAATTTTTAGAAAAACAAAGATATGATAATGTTGTATTAAAAACTAACAGTGTTAGGTATTATACAGTAAGTTTGTAAATTTTGTTCCATTAAAATTAAATTATCTGCGGCAAAGCCTTTATCTATAGCTACTTGTGGTTGATTTTGAGTTTAGCTGGCTACACCATCCTGGTTGCTAATAGTGGGTTTAGGTTCAATATAAATTTGATAATCATTTATAATTTCTAATATTTAATTTGGCGAAGCACTAGGTAAGCAAGTCCTGGTAGTCGGGGTGGCGTTTTACGAAAGCTTCTACTACCGGGCAGGAAGGTATAACCAAGAATTTCTGTTCACGGGCAAAATCCAAAGCCGCTTGTACCAATTGGTCAGAGAGACCCTTGTTCCGGGCCGAAGGGGGAATATACGTGTAATCTAAATCCAGCACCGTTTCTTCGGGGTAGGTATACGTTAGTTCGGCTTCATCGCCGTTTACTTCGGCGTAAAAACGCAAATCGGCCGGATCATGAATAACCTTCATATTAATCAATTCAGAAAAAGTTTTAGAGCAATATTAAGCGACAAGCATTTTCCCAAACTAAGAAGCTCTAAACGCCATCTCATTAGTAAAAAATGCAGGTAAAATTCTAAGCTGATTTTTATACGGATAATCTATCAACTAGATGGTAATGCAAAATTAAGCAACTCTGTTTATTTAAGTTAATATTCCTACAATTCACTCCTTCTGCCCGGGCTTTCATTCACTCTGGTTTTACTTCGGCAATTTTAGATTGTAGCTTAGGATACAAGTAAGCTTTCATTATTCAGGACTTAATAAAAATTAATAACCATTCTGGTAAGTGCCAGTGTCTGAATAAGAAAAATATAAGATCCCGATGGACGGAAGCAACCAACTGTACCGTACCCGCATCTGGCGTGCGGAGGGCTATTTTGGTTTTGGTAAAGGTTGGTAAAGATGAGGGGCAGATAACCGGCAAGCAACAGCCTTTCTGTTTTAATAATTTTTGAATGCTCGTATTAGCCACCCAAATATTACCAAAACTATGAAAAAATCTTTCACCATTTTATTGCTGTTCCTGCTGCCTATGCTAGTACTTGGTCAGGTGGGCAACATTGGCAAAATTTCCTGTTCGGTTACCGATTCTGTTTCGGCGAAAGCGGTGCCGTATGTAACGGTTACCTTAAAAGACGGCACCAAAATATTAACCGGCACCACAGCCGATGGTAATGGTAATTTTCTGTTGTCGGATTTGCCTTTAGGTAAATTTACCTTAGAATTATCTTTTATTGGGTATAGTACCAAGAAACTGCCGGTAAATCTTACGGCCAATAATCCTGCGCTGCAACTAAAAAATTTTAAACTAAGTCCGGAAGCTAAAATGCTGGGTGCGGTAGAGGTAACCGGCCAAAAAGCCTTGGTAGAAGACAAAGGCGACCGGCTGGTGTACAACGCCGAAAAAGATATTTCGAATGCCGGCGGTACGGCCGCCGATGTGTTGCGTAAAGTACCCACCCTTACCGTAGACCTGGACGGCAATGTGCAAATGCGGGGCAACAGCAATATTAAGGTGTTAGTCAATGGCAAACCATCGGCTATGATGGCACGTAACCTGGCCGATGCCCTGCGGCAAATGCCGGCCAATGTTATTAAATCCGTAGAAATAATTACCAATCCGGGGGCTAAGTTTGATGCCGAAGGATCGGCGGGGGTTATAAATATTATTACCAAAAAAGGTATGCAGGGCTTTAGCGGCACCACCACCGTAACCGCCGGCAATTATAACCGCAGTTTGGGTACCAGCCTGAACTACAACAAAAAGAAAATAAGTTTTGCCTTAAAAGCCACCGGCTACCAGAACCGCAACCGCCGGGAACATACCCTTACCCGCACAACCCTGCAAAACGGTTCGCCCTTAAATATTTTATACCAGCGCAACCAAGCCGATAATATTGCTACAGGCGGTTACGGCGAAATGAGTTTGGATTACGACCTGGATTCGTTAAGTAGGCTGAATTTTGCGGCTAATGTTTGGGGCGGCAATTTCCCGAGCGATAATACCATGCAAAGTACATTATTTAACCCGGCAGGTAACCAATTGGCGGCTTTCCGCAACAATAGCCGTTTTTACAATCCTTATGGCAATGGCCAACTGGATTTAGGTTATACCAAAAATTTCAAACAAAAAGATAGAGAATTCTCTTTGCTGGGCCAGTTTAGCCGCATGCCCGATAATTATTTTTACGAAACCGATACGTACTCCAGCACCAATGAAATTACCTTCCGGCAGCACAGTTCTAATTATAGCCGCAACAAAGAATATACCATGCAAACCGACTACACCCACCCATTTAAAATATATGGCCGGCGCGATACTACCAACCTTAAACTCGAAATTGGCTTAAAAACCATCCGGCGCGATATTGGCAGCGAATACGAGGTAAAAGAGGCTGCCGGCGGCGATGGTGAATTATTATTTAACCCCAACCTTTCGAACGAGTTTGATTATTTTCAGCGGGTATATTCGGGTTATGCCTCGTTGCGGCTCGAAAGCCGGAAAAAGTGGAGTTTAAACGCCGGCGCCCGCTTAGAACAAACCAATATTGAAGGTAGGTTTTTAAACGATGTGGATATAGAATCAAATATCAAAGACCACTACCAAAACCTGATTCCGAGTATTACTTTATCGAAAGGTATTAAGAACCACACGGTTAAAATAAGTTATACGCAGCGTATTCAACGGCCGCTGGTTTGGTTCCTGAACCCCTGGGTAAACCGCACCGATACCCTGAACCTGATTACCGGTAACCCATACCTCAATCCCGAACTAAACCATGCCTCGGAGTTGGCTTATAACCTGAACACCAAAAAAGGTTTATCAGTTAACAGTGCTCTTTACTGGAATTATACCGATAACGCGATTGAATACTTGGCTACCGTCAATACAGAAGGTGTATCGGTTAACCAACCCCAAAATATTGCCCAGCGCAATATTTACGGGTTAAACTTAAACGCTTCGGGCCAACCAAATAAAAACTGGAACCTGAGTGGCGGAATTAATTTGCGCCACGTAGCCCTAACGAGTACCGGCCTGAATCAGCAAAACAGTGGGTGGGTCTGGAATTTAAATACGAATACCTCTTATAAGCTGCCTAAAAATTACGCGGTGCAAGCCAATGGTTTTTTCAGCTCCGGCTGGATTGGTTTGCAAGGCCGCAATTCCGGATTTTACTGGCACAGCCTGGCGCTTAAAAAAGAATTCTGGGATAAGAAAGCCAGCTTGAATCTCGGACTGAATAATCCGTTTGTGCGGGGCGTGCGGCAAACCCGGGAACAAGCGGCGCCCACTTTTTACGCCGATAATCGTTCGCTATTCTTTAACCGTTCGGTACGGTTAACTTTTGAATGGCGCTTTGGCCAAATGACGGCTGGTGGCAAACAAAGCAAAAAAATTACCAACGACGACAAAGGTGACCGCTAGCTAATAAATATACCAGAGCCATTAAGGGTAATAAAAATGTTTTTATTCCAGCTTTTGAATAAAACTCACAGGTCTTTGAGACCTGTGAGGTTTTAACCTATGGCAATTAATTAATGCGACTTGGTTTTGATTTTTCTAATTGTTTTGGCGTTGTTTATAAGACTCATTCCGGGCTAAAAAAATCCATTTCTTTACAATTAATTCATCGCTTTCATCGGGGATGTAGCTGAAAGAAGCTTCATCCCAATTACACAGAACGCCTCGTTGGGGATTAAATAAATTTTGGCGTACCCAAATAATATCTCCAGACCGATATTTTTTTATTCTTCGTTTCCGTTCCCGGACCACATAAATAAGGCCCAACAATATAATTACGGCAGCTTCTATTATAATTAACATCTAGCGGGATCGGGAATTTCAAATTCATCTAAAATTACAGCAAAAATATTGGTTTACTAGATACTGGAAAGATTTAATAGGAATTTGCCAATAATTTAAATATTTAAGCTACGTAAAATTTATTAGGTAACATTTATTATATCGAAGCTGTTTAGCATTTGGATAATTGGAGAAAACCGCTGCCCTTACTGTGGAGGTACCAGCAAGTAGTCTGCCGGAAGCTTTAGAATCGGCGGTGATAACACCACCAATGGCAGCTTATTCTATTTAAAACCGAAATACTAAACAGCTTCATCAGCAACTCCGTAAAATCTTTGTTGCATTTTAGAATATTAAATAGCAACTTAAATTATTTTATTCTGGATAAGGCTGCGCTAAAATTATCTGGCCGGCAGGTTATATATTTTTGCTGAAGTTAAGATTTGTTTCGGAACTTTGCGGGGCAATGTCTACTTCGGAATTTAATTTAAGTTTACCAGATTTACCCGTAAAAGAAGCGCTCCCGCGGCTTGTAGAAGCTTTGGAAAATAAAAACCGCGTGGTGTTAGAAGCGCCGCCCGGAGCCGGTAAAACCACCTTGGTGCCCTTGGCGCTTTTAAATACCGCCTGGCGGCAGGGCGGCAAAATAATTATGCTGGAACCGCGGCGTTTAGCGGCCAGAGCGGCGGCCCAGCGGCTATCCGATTTAATAAACGAACCAGTTGGCCAAACGGTGGGGTACCGGGTGCGCCTGGAACGGGCTATTTCAGCACAAACCCAGATAGAAGTAGTTACCGAAGGAATATTAACCCGTTTACTACAAGATGATCCTGCCCTGGAAGGAATTGCAGCTATTATTTTTGATGAGTTTCACGAACGCAGTTTGCAAGCCGATTTAGGATTGGCGTTGGCACTGGATGCGCAGGCGGTACTACGGCCCGACTTACGGCTGCTGGTTATGAGTGCTACCCTGGATGCCACCGCAGTTGGTAATTGGTTGGAAGCGCCGGTTATTCGGAGCGAAGGGCGGATGTTTCCGGTAGAAACTTATTATGCCACACCGGCCGAAGTGGCCGCGGCTGGCAATCGTCCGGGCGAAAAGTTAAAGCAACTTGTTCCCAAATATATCCAGCAAGCTTTACAAAAACATCCCGTAGGTGATTTGCTCGTATTTTTACCGGGTTTAGGCGAAATGCGAACGGTAAACCAGCAATTAGAAGGCAAGTTGCCCCCGGAAGCAGATGTACATTTGCTGCACGGCGAACTTTCGCTGGCGCAACAACAAGCCGCCATTCAGCCGGCAATACTGGGCCGGCGCAAAATAGTATTGGCCACCAGCATTGCCGAAACCAGCTTAACCATAGAAGGCGTAAAAATTGTAATTGATGGCGGATACGCCCGCGTAGCTAAATTTATTCCGCGTTCCGGCCTTACTACTTTAATTACGTTACTGGTATCGCAAGCTGCAGCCGATCAGCGCCGGGGCCGGGCGGGTCGTTTAGGTCCGGGTATTTGTTACCGTTTATGGACCTCGGCTGAGCAATTACTGTTACCGGCCCGCCAGTCGCCGGAAATTTGTGAGGCAGATTTAAGCAGCTTAATGCTGGAACTGGCAATCTGGGGAATTAAAGAGCCAATGGCTTTAAAGTGGCTGGATGCGCCACCCGCTGCGGCAGTAAGTTTAGCCCGCGATTTATTGCAACGGCTCGAAGCGCTGGACCAAAATAGCAAACCCACCAAACACGGTAAAGAGTTGGCTGCGCTGGGCCTGCCGCCCCGTTTAGGGCACTTGGTACGGCGTGGCCACAAACTGGGATTGGGGAATACAGCTTGTAGCCTAGCCGCTTTATTAGCCGAGCGGGATATATTAAAAGCTATCGGGCTCGTCCGCGACCAAATATTGCCTGATTTGCAACTCCGGTTAGAAATTTTGGCTGGTAAGTCTTTGCAAACACCAGGGTTTGTTGTTGATGCCAATACCTTGCGGCGGGTACGCGAACAAGCCCGGAGTTTGCGCCAGCGCCTCCGCGAACCCGAAAGCCCTATAGATTTAGATGCAATTGGTTTGCTCACCGGTTTGGCTTATCCTGATCGCCTGGCCCAGAAAGAAACTTCCGGCCGCATAAAATTAGTTACCGGCCAACGAGCCGCTTTACATACAGAATTATTTAATGAATCGGAATTTTACGCAGTAGCGCACCTCGATAATAGCAGTCAGCCGCGGGTTGCCTTGGTGGCATCCTTAACCAAAGCCGAAATTTTGAAATATTTTGCGGGCCAAATAAATCAGCAACAAGAGGTGCGGTGGGATGCACAGACCGAAAGAATTGTGGCCCGGCAAGTTAAAACCCTGGGTGCTTTAATGCTGGAAGAAAGTCCGCTGCAAAACCCTGACCCGGAAATTCTAGTTGAAACCCTTTTACAAGTAATACGGGATAAAGGTATTAACCGCCTGCCGTGGTCCGGTGAGGCCCAGAATACCCGGCAGCGCTTAGCTTTTTTGCATTACCTGGAGCCGGAAAAATGGCCGGATGTTTCGGATGAAGCTTTAACTATTAATTTAAACGAATGGTTAAGGCCGCACCTGCAAGGCTTAAAATCGTGGGAGCAAGTAGCCCGGCTAAATTTAACCCAACTCTTACTAGCTAATTTATCCTGGGAAAAACAACAGGAAATGGATAAGTTGGCACCTACGCACCTGGAAGTACCCAGCGGTTCGCTTATAGCTTTAGATTACACAGTTAAAGAATCCCCGGTATTGGCGGTGCGGTTACAAGAAGTATTTGGGATGATAGATACGCCACAAATAGCAGGCGGACGCGTGCCCTTGCTGATTCATTTGCTATCGCCGGCTTCCAGGCCAGTACAGGTTACCCGCGATTTGCGTAGTTTCTGGCGCAATGGCTATTTTGAAGTAAGAAAAGATTTAAGGGGCAGGTACCCCAAACACCATTGGCCCGAAGATCCGCTTTCGGCGCCGCCTACCCGGGGCACAAAAAAAAGGCCGCAGTAAACTAAATTACTGTGGCCTTTCACCAATTAAGTATAGCTTAATATTGTTTTCTAAAAACTACAATACGGCCACTTAAGTTATTAAACCCAAATGATTATGCTGTTACAGCTTCTAATTCTTTTACCTGTGGTTTAATCTTCAGCGACAAATAGCGCCACACATCGGTCAGTTCTTCCAGACGAGTAATATCTAGTTTGGGATTTTCCAATATTTGTTTTTCCCAATAATTAGCCATGTCCTCGGCAAACCGGGCCGCATCATTAAAATTATAAAAAGGTACAGAATTAAAATCTGACAAGAATTCTTCTGAAAAGGTTTTACTTACATCAAAAGGACTTTCACAAAATAACACATAAAAGTAATTGCCTAAACAATTCTCCGGATTGGCTGCTTTTTTTTCCAATCTTAGTCTAAAGCTTAAAGTATTAACCTCTATCATATCACTTTTACTTAGATTATGCACTAAATTACTTACGAGCTCGAAGATAAAAGTATTTATTGTAGATACCATAAAAATTCAAAAAAAATTAAATAAATCCAATTAAAACCTATTTTAAATCTAAAATATTCGATATTTAATTAATTGTACTAAAACAATATTAAATTTATTTATTCTTTATCATCTTAGCTTGCAGGTAATATTATTGCAGAAGCTGTTGAAAAACAGAAAGATGTAGGTTTTAGTACATTATCCGGAGTTTATTAAATAGGGAAGGGTTTAAAGGAGGAATTTTAAATTTGAAATTAATATTTAAGCAGTATTTAATATTTTGTAAAGTTGCATCCTACTTTAAGCAACAGGCAAAAAGATTTCTACTTTGTAAATACCAGCTAAATGGTGTTGGGCATAATTCACTCAAATATTTTTGATTAATATTTAAACCTTGCTCTTAAATACTAGAGGAGAATTAAGCTTACTACTATTTATAAGCTATTACGTAATTGTAGATCCTTATTTAATTTGCGTTGGTATGAACCTTTATGCCAGCTAAAGTTTAAGTATCTGAAACTTTGCCCTACCCTTAAGTATTTTTTGTAAAATGTTATACGTATTTAATTTTTTTGTATAAGTATTTGCCGTAACATTTTCAGTTAAAAATTAGTATCTAGCTGATGTATAAGTAGCTGCGATTTATATTAATAGGCAGTATTATAATAGTAGGCAATTAAAGATTTTAGAGATGATTAACTGGATAAAAAATGAAGATAAAACTCCGGAAGAACACCAAAGAATTTTGGCTACCGTTGAGTTGAATGGCAAGACATCGGTGGTGCCGTGCTGGTACATAGAAAATAACCGTATTTTATTGAACGATGCACCCAATGCACCAACCTACAGCTTTTCGATGGTTAGGGCCTGGCAACCATTTCCGGAGCCTTTTCAGGAACATAAAACCTGATTCAAAGTCAGCAGTTGTATTTTAAGCGATAAACAGTGCAATAAAAAACCCGGATTTTAAGGTCCGGGTTTTTTGTGGGTATAGGGTATAGGTATATTTTATCTTCTATCTTCTTTTTACGGGTGCTTTGGCTACTAAACTTCTTTTAATGGCCGTTTGCAAGTCTTTGCCAACATTTTGCATACCATTTATATAAGTGTTGTATACTGTCAGGTAGGCTTGCTTTTCTTTTTTATTTTTAAATTTTAACTGATCCGGGTGTTTTAAAGATTGGGGGGTGTAATAATTAATGGCATCAGGCGAAAAATCAGTAGCTATAAACCGGTAAGCACCTTCTTCAAAAGTAATGGTAAGTATATAATGAAGCGGGTAGTTAGTGTTTATATCATCGGTTTTTACGTTTAACTTCCGGAACCCCTTAAAAACAATTTTATCTGCATTATCTTCTTGTATAACAGAGGATGGTGCCTTAAAAGATTTTGTCAGGTATTGCTGTGCTTTGTCGTGCAAATCTTGCTGCGATAAGCCCGGTACTGTTACCAGGTCGGTAACTACAAATCTGCCGGTTGCAGCATCGGTGGGTAAGGTGGTTGCGGGTTGTGCCAGCAAACTAAACGGAAGTAGAAGTAATAAAAATAACAATTTTTGCATGAATATTAATTTAATGCGTAAAGATAATTATTAGAAATTTAATATATAGTAATTATTGCAATATTTTTAACGTAGTAGTTCTAACATTCTTAAATAGAAGCTAATTACTTTATTAAGAATATAACGAATAAAGTAAACAATTATATATAAAGTAATGAATATTAATCCTGAATAGCCACTTCAGTTTAAAGGAAAACAAAACTGCTTTTAACAGAAAAAGCCATTTTACCTGCTATTAAACTTTCATTTAAAGTTGCATGCGTAATGCTATAAACAAAAAAGGTACCAGCATTAGCTTTATCCTGCTGTAAATTCAACTTTCTTGTTTTAATATTTAATGAACTGCTTTATCGGCTATTTCGTAACGGAAATCCAGAAAAGTATCCTGTAAATTACTTTCGGCGTTGGTGCCATAATTTACGAGTAAGGTAATCGTAACATCCTGGTTCGGGAAATAAAACATATCGGCACTGTAACCTAAATCGCGGCCCCGGTGCCCGTAGCCAAATTCGTTTTCTTTAAAATTGCCATCAATGTAATCTTTAAACAAGCCCAAACCCAGGTACTTGCGATTTTCTATTAAATCATCGAAAGTAAGCATGGTATTAATAGAACTTTGGCTGAGTAAGGTTTTGTGCCGGAGTAAAGCATCTATAAATTTCTGTAAATCAAAAACATTGCAGTATAAGCCATTTAGCCCGTTACAGGTGCCCGTATTATAACTGCTCACATTTATTAAGGTATTGTTGTTATATAAATCAAAATACCCTAGGCCACGCCGTGGGCCGGGAGTTCTTCCTGCCAGTAATAATAAGAAGAGGATAGCCCCAGTGGTGCCAGAATTTTTTCGCGGAGTAAAGCGGCGTGGCTTTGGCCAGTAACAGCCTCTATTACCATGGTAGCCAAAACGGTATTGGTATTAGAATAGCCCGATGAAGTACCTGTCGGGAATTTAGCTTCCTGGTTATAAGCAAATTGCAGCAGTTCTTCCGGTTTCCATTTTTTGGTAGGGTAGTTTAATAAAGCCAGGTAAAAATTATTGTTATTACTGAAATCATAAATGCCGCTGGTGTGGTTGAGCAAATTACGCAAAGTAGCCGTTTCGGCATTTTTAATTTTTGAAATAATATTGGCGGGCAGCTTTTCCGCTATTTTCTCGTCTAAGTTTATTTTACCTTCTTCTGCCAGTTTAAGGGCTAGCGTTGCAATAAATATTTTGGTAAGGCTGGCCGTTTTAGAAATGTGGCAGGGCAGCATCGGGGTATTTTCCTTAATATCGGCTTGGCCGCCGCTCCCGGCCCAGGTACCACTTTTATCGCGTACCAGTACGGCAATGCCTGGCAAACCCGCTTTAATATATTTATCTATTACGCTTTGGTAAACAGCCGCTTTGGGGTGATTGGCTGTGCCGGGAGCATTCGTACAAATATCGGTAGGTTTAATTACGGGTTCGTGGCAGTTTAGTAAGCAAAACAACGGGAGTAAAGCCAATAACTTTGAAACAGACTTAAGCATAAGAACAGGCGTTAATTAATTATTTCTCTTAAAAAGCGGGTAGTTCAGGCCCAGGTGCAAGGCTGTATTTGGCAAAACCGGAACGTACTGGCGTACGAAAGGTGCTTCAACCCAGAACTGATAACGGGCAAATATTTCCAAAGGCTTGTCACTGGTTGGGTTTAATAAATACCCGAGCCCCAAGGCCAGGGTGCCCATAACTTGCGGACGGCCCCAGTTTGGTTTTTCTTCGTACCCGCCATTTTCGTTGCGCCGGAAAACCTGAGTAGCCGAAAATATATGAACATAACCTGCCCCTAAAGCCCCGGCCAAGCTTACCCGCTGGCGTATTAATCTTTTATATTCAAGCTCAGAATAGACCTGCACCGAATGCTGCACAAACTGGTGGTAAACATAACCTACCTTTAAGGTTTGGGATAACTGATTTACCGGATTCTGGTTGTACCGAAAAGCAGTGCCCACTGCCAAGCCAGGATGAACTGACCGGAAAATTTCGCCGGTACGGGTGGGCAAGGCTGTTGCATTAGCCAGCACCGCTATTGAAAGTGGCCGCTGCTGTTGCGCCTTTGCCATAGCAGCAGTTAATAAGCCCAGCAGCGTAAGGGCAATTATTCTACATTTTATCATGCTATTAAAGAGTTACTATTTATCCGCAGTTCCAAAAGCACTCAAAAGCAATATAATTTATATTTTTCAAATTAAAAATATTGATTTATATATTTTTTGTACTTCAAATTATAATTTAAAAAGATAGTAAATTTTATTCTGGTAAAGGAAGAGCAGTAATTTTTTGCCGGATTAATAGGAGTAACTATGCCATTATATAAGGCAAAGAGCAAAACGTTTAAACCTGTATTTGATTAAGTTGAAATATTTAATTCTACTTAAATGTAATTTGGGATACCGGTATAAACTTATTTTAATTAATTTTCAGGCTCAAACCGGATTTCTTAAGCTTTTTCATGCAATTAATAGAAGTAAACGACGCTGCCACCGCCCGGGAATTTATCTTGTTTCCAGTCAGGCTTTACAGAAATGATCCTAATTATGTCAGGCCTTTAGACAACGATATTGAGGCTGTTTTTGATCCTAAAAAAAACAAGCTGTTGCGCAAAGGAGCCTGCATCCGGTGGTTATTAAAAGATAGTCAAGACCAAACCATAGGCCGGGTAGCAGCTTTTGTAAACGAACAAACGGCTAGCAAAAACGAGCAACCTACCGGTGGCATGGGTTTTTTCGATTGCATTAACAACCAGCAAGCAGCCAATATATTATTTGATGCCTGTAAAAACTGGCTGCAGGCGCGCGGCATGGAAGCCATGGATGGCCCTATTAATTTCGGCGACCGCGACCGTTGGTGGGGCTTATTGGTAGAAGAATTTTCGGCCCCGTCTTATGCCACTAACTATAATTTTCCTTATTACCGGCAGCTTTTCGAGAACTACGGCTTTCAGGTTTATTTTAACCAGTATACTTATCAGCGGGCGGTTAAAGGCGATGTTGCGGCAAAATTTACCGACAGGGCAGACGCAATTTTAGCCAACCCGGATTATTCTTTCCGGCACATGGAAAAGAAAAATATGGAGAAATTTACCGAAGACTTCCGGGTGGTTTATAACCAAGCCTGGGCTAAACACCAGGGCGTAAAGGAAATGTCGGTGGCGCAGGCCCAGGTTATCATGAACAAGCTGAAGCCCATTATGGACGAGAAAATTATGTGGTTTGCTTATTATAAAACTGAACCCGTTGGTTTCTTTATTTCTATTCCGGAGTTAAACCAGTTGTTTAAACACGTAAACGGAAAGCTGGATTTAATTGGTAAATTAAAGTTTCTCTATTATAAATGGCGCGGCGGGGTAACCCGGGCTGTTGGAATTGTATTTGGCATTGCCCCGGATCACCAACGAAAAGGGGTAGAGGCGGCTATGGTAATGGCATCCGCAAGAGGTTATTTTCATAAAGGTAAAATACCTTACACAGATTATATTATGAACTGGATCGGGGATTTTAACCCCAAAATGATACGGGTAGTAGAGCAGATTGGCGCTAAAAAATATAAGACCCACATTACTTACCGCAAATTATTCGACGAGACAAAAGAATTTAAACGGGCAAATATTATTCAGTAATAGATGCAGCCAGAAGAAATAATACTTACTACCGCCGATTATATAAAAGAAAAATTCGCCGGCGAAGGCTCTGGCCACGACTGGTGGCATATATACCGGGTTTGGCAAAATGCTTTGTATTTGGCAAAAAACGAGCAAGCAGATTTGTTGGTGGTGCAGCTAGGTGCCTTATTGCACGATGTAGCCGACTGGAAGTTTTACGGTGGCGACGAAACCGTTGGTGAAAAGATGGCGCGGGAATATTTAGAAAAATTGCAAGTTCCCGAATTGGTAATAGCGCCGGTATGCCAGATTATTAACGAAATTTCTTTTAAAGGTGCCGGGGTAAATACTCCTATGAGCACGCTGGAAGGAGCCATTGTGCAGGACGCGGACCGTTTAGATGCCATTGGAGCCATAGGCATTGCCCGGGCTTTCGCTTACGGTGGTTTTAAGCACCGCGAAATGCACAACCCTAATATTTTGCCCGAAAACCATACTTCTTTTGCGGCCTACAAAAAAAATACCGGACCAACCATAAACCACTTTTACGAAAAATTGCTCTTGTTAAAAGACCGGATGAATACGGCTACCGGCCGGCAATTAGCCGAAGACCGCCACCAGTATATGCTTAATTTTCTGGAGCAGTTTTACCAGGAATGGAATATTAATGTGGAATTAGAAAAAGAAGAAAAAATTTAGCGCTGAAAATATTGTTTGAACTGGCAGCAGTTAATCTGCTACCAGTTCTTCCTGGGCTTTGGTAACTTGCAAGAAATTAAATCCTTGCATTACCTCATTCATTAACCCAATAATATTATTGTTGTTCAGGTTACCGATGCTGCCTTCGTGGGTATGGTTTACGGCTTCGGGAGCAACAAAGGTGCCATTGGCGATGGCACTGCCTACATTCTTGTAAGCTTCCCGGAAAGGTACGCCCTGCAATACTTCGTTATTTACTACTTCCACGCTAAATAAATAGCTGTATTTCTCATCTTTCAGAATATTATCTTTTACAATAATATTCTTGAGCATAAACGTCATCATGCTGAGGCAGCTTTGCAATTCCCGGAAGGCCGGCAAAAAGCTTTCTTTTACCACCTGTAAATCGCGGTGGTAACCGGAGGGCAGGTTAGCCGTAATTAGGGCAATTTCGTTGGGCAGGGCTTGCAGTTTGTTGCATTTACCCCGGATAATTTCAAATACATCGGGGTTCTTTTTGTGAGGCATTATGCTGGAGCCGGTGGTCAGTTCTTCGGGCAAAGATATAAAGCCAAAGTTCTGGTTCATGTACAAACAGGCATCCATGGCCAGCTTGGCCAATGTGCCAGCCACCGAAGCCAAAGCGCTGCTTACATTTCGTTCGGTTTTGCCGCGACCCATTTGGGCATACACCACATTGTAGTTCAACGCATCAAACCCCAATAAATCGGTAGTCATTTGGCGATTAAGCGGGAACGAAGAACCATAACCGGCCGCCGAACCCAACGGATTTTTATTGCTGATTTTATAGGCCGCTAGCAGCAAGAGTAAATCATCAACCAAACTTTCGGCGTAAGCCCCAAACCACAAACCAAACGACGAGGGCATGGCAATTTGCAGGTGCGTATAGCCGGGCAGCAATTTATCTTTGTGTTCTTCGCTGAGCGATATTAGCTGGTAGAAAAGTTCTTTTATTTCTTCAACTGTATTTTGAATTTCGCTCCGGATAAATAATTTAAGATCTAATAAAACTTGATCGTTGCGGGAGCGGCCGCTATGAATTTTTTTGCCGGCTTCGCCAATGCGGCGGGTCAGCAGCAGTTCTACTTGCGAATGCACATCTTCTACGCCCTCTTCAATGGTAAACTTTCCACTCTGAATTTCCCGGTAAATATTTTTTAATTCCTGGTGTACCAGATCTAAATCTTCGGCCGTCATCAGGTTTATAGAATGCAACATACGGGTATGCGCCAGAGAGCCAAGCACATCAAAAGGCGCTAATAATAAATCTAGTTCGCGGTCTTTGCCCACGGTAAATTCTTCTACTTCCTGCTTTACTGCCGTTGCTTTTTGCCAGAGTTTCATGTTGTGAGGTTGAACGTATTACGTGGTACGTTTTACGTTGTAAGTAATCGGTTTAAAAAATAGTTATATATTAATTGAGCGGGCAATTTAGTTAAATAATGGTTCTTTCTGATTATACAGTTATGGTAACGTATCACGTAAAACGCTCAACATACCACCTAAAATACCACCTGACTTAAAAGCCTAATGTATAAGTCAATTCCTTCTTCCAGTTCTCGTAAGTAAATATATTCATCGGCAGTATGGGAGCGGGCCGAATCGCCGGGACCCATTTTTAAGGAAGCAACTGGTATTAAAGCCTGGTCGGAAGTGGTAGGGGAGCCGTAGGTTCTACGCCCGAGCGCTAAACCAGCTTGCACAATTTTGCTGTTATTATCGATGCTGGATGATCGCAACCGCGTGGAGCGGGGCGTAACTTCTGCGGCAACTTGTTCCTGTATTATTTGTAGTACTTCTTCGTTGGTGTAGCTATCGGTTACCCGCACATCTACCGTAAAGCTACAGCGGTCGGGCACTACGTTGTGCTGCGTACCCGCCTGAATTACCGTTACACTCATTTTTACCGGCCCTAAATATTCCGATACTTTGGGGAATTGGTAGGTTTGAAACCAGTTAATATCCGGCAAGGCTTTGTAAATGGCATTTTCGCCTTCTTCCCGGGCCGCATGGCCGGATTTGCCGGTGGCGATACAATCCAAAACCAACAAACCTTTTTCGGCGACCGCCAGGTGCATTTCGGTAGGTTCGCCCACCAGGGCAAACTGAATATTCCCTAAATCGGGCCAGATACGCTCAATGCCATTACGCCCCGAAATTTCTTCCTCGGCAGTAGCGGCTAAAACCAGGTTATATCGTAAGTCTTTTTGCGGATAAAAATACAGGAAAGTAGCTATGAGCGAAACCAGACAACCTCCGGCATCGTTGCTGCCCAAGCCAAATAATTTGCCATCTTCTTCTAAAGGAAAAAAAGGGTCCTTGGTCCAGCCTTTATTGGGCTTCACGGTATCGTGGTGCGAGTTCAGGAGTATGGTGGGCAACGCCGGATTATAATGCTGGTTGAAGGCCCAAATATTGTTTAGTTGCCGCTGAGCAGGTATGCCGTGGCGAACCAGAAAATTATTTATCAGGTCGGCCGTTTGGTTTTCTTCCCGACTAAAAGAGGGAACCGCAATCAAATCTTTCAACAAACCTAAGGCTTCCTGGTAAAGAAAAGCTAATTGCTGGTTTTCTGCCAATGTATTAATTTGGTTTGAATATTTGTTTTCAACCATTTTTCCTAAATATCCCGGAATTTAATCGTTTACGTAAAGGTTGCCCGCTTTAACCGAAGATTGGCGAATACCTTTAATCAGCGCGGAGCTAAATCCGGAATGCTCCATTTCGTTTAAGCCGGCAATGGTACAGCCTTTTGGCGAAGTAACTTTATCGATTTCGTTTTCGGGGTGGCTGTTGTTAATGAGTAAAAGCGCGGCTGCCCCTTTGGCTGTTTGCGCCGCCATGTGCAAGGCTTCGGCCGCGTGAAAACCAATTTCGATGCCGCCCTGGGAAGCTGCCCGGATAGCCCGCAAGAAAAACGCAATGCCGCAAGCACATAGCGCCGTTGCCGAAGTCATGAGTTCTTCGTGAATTTCGATGGTTTCGCCCACTGTATCGAACAGCTCTTTTACTTTAGTTATATTATCGGAAGAAGCATTCTGGGAGGCAATACAAGTCATAGACTCCTGAATGGCAATAGCAGTATTGGGCATGGCCCGCACTACTTCTACTGTTTTGCCTAAACGGTTAGTAATATCGCTTACATTTACGCCCGAAGCTACCGAGATAAGTAAATGCTTCTCCGGCGCTACCGCCTCTTTAATATTATCCAGCAGAATATTTAGTTGCTGCGGCAGCACGGCTAATACCACAATATTCGCAAACTGAACTGCTTTCACATTATCCTCGGTTACCTGGTAACCAGCTTCGGCTAAATCGGCTAGCGCCCGCAGGTTGCGGCGGGTAATAATTATTTGGCCTGGTTCGTATTTCCCGGATTTAACTAATCCTTTGGCCAACGATAGACCAATATTGCCACCGCCCAATATGGCGATTGATTCGTTTTTAGTATTCATTACTATTAAATAATAGGTTTAAATCCGGCTAAAATTAAGCGGGCAATTTCGTTAGACCAAGTTTATAATTTTACCTTTAGCTATTTACTAATTCGGTACCGGCGGTTGCTTTCTTTTCCAGAATAGGCAATACATCATCGGCGTGGCAAATAAAAACGGAGGTTACACCGGCCGCTATGGCCCGGAAAGCATTGTCGAGTTTCGGAATCATGCCCTGCGCAATGGTGCCATCGTTTTTTAATGAGGTATATTGGTTATTCGTAATCTGATGAATAACCGAATTATCGTCATTAATATCGGTTAAAACGCCTTTCTTCTCGAAACAATACGTGAGCCGGGTTTCGAAGTGCCCGGATAAAGCTACAGCCAAAGCTGAAGCAATGGTATCGGCGTTGGTATTTAATAAATTGCCTTGCCCATCGTGGGTAAGCGGGGCTATTACGGGTGTTAAATTATTTTCGAGTAAAAGCTTTAAAGTTTTGGCAGGAATAGTGCCTTCGGTAATATCACCCACAAAACCATAATCAATATCCTTCACCGGGCGTTTGGTAGCCGGAATAATATCTGCATCGGCTCCGGTTAAACCCAGGGCATTGCAATTATTAGCCTGTAGTTTGGCCACAATATTTTTATTTACCAAGCCACCGTACACCATGGTAACTACCCGTAACGTTTCGGCATCGGTAATGCGACGGCCATCTACCAGGCGGGCTTCAATGCCCAAGCCTTTACTTACTTCGGTAGCTATTTTACCGCCGCCGTGCACCAATATTTTTGGGCCGGTTAGTTGGGCAAAGTCTTTTAAAAAAGAATTTAGTTTGGCTTCGTCGTCGATGATGTTACCACCAATTTTAACTACCTGTAAAGCGTCTTTCATCGGCTTGTTTTATATTGGCTTCCAGCATTCTTTTTAAAACCACCTGCGCAGCCCACACCCGGTTACCGGCTTCTTTTATTACCAACGAATCGGTACTATCCAGAATATCGGCGCCTAATTCTAAATCGCGGCGCACCGGTAAACAATGCATTACTTTGGCCTGATTTGTAACGCCCAACTGGTCACGGGTCAGCATCCAATTGGGGTCAGTGGTAATTACTTTACCGTAATCCTGGTACGATGACCAGTTTTTCACGTAAATAAAATCTGCGTCTTGTAGGGCTTCTTCCTGGTTATAAGTAATGGTAGCACCTTGGGTAAATTGGGTATCCAGTTCGTAGCCTGCGGGGTGCGTAATGGTAAAATCTACATCGGCTTTACACATCCACTCGGCAAAAGAATTAGGTACGGCCTGCGGCAAGGCTTTTACGTGCGGTGCCCAGGTTAATACCACTTTTGGCCGGCGGCCCTGCGGGGCATGTTCCGTAATCGTAATTAAATCGGTTAAACTTTGCAGCGGGTGGCGGGTACCTGATTCCAAACTAACCAAAGGTAAGCCGGAGAACTTGATAAATTTATTCAGAATATCTTCGCTGTAATCTTCTTCGCGGTTTTGCAGGCCAGGGAAGGAGCGGATACCCAGAATATCGAAATATTCACCCATTACGCCGGCTGCTTCCCGGATGTGCTCTACGGTGGTGCCATTCATGATTACGCCATCGCGGGTTTCCAGCGCCCAGCCTTCCTTATCAATATTCATTACAATTACCTCCATGCCCAGGTTCAAAGCGGCTTTTTGGGTGCTCAGGCGGGTACGCAAACTCGGGTTCAGAAATATTAAACCCAACGTTTTATTTTTGCCCAGTTCTTTATGCGCGAAAGGATTTTGCTTAAAGTGTAAAGCTTCCTTCACCAACCCGGATAAATCGGTAACATCATTAACAGACGTGAATAATTTCATGCTAAACTAGAGATTTCGTCAGTACATTTGAAAAAGCTTCGAGGAAAATATCGGCTTCTTCTTTTTTCAGGTTCAGGGCTGGCAAAATACGCAACGTATTTTTGTTCGAGGCCGAACCCGTGAATATTTTATATTCATTTAAGAGTTCTTTCCGCAAATCAGCTACCGGATAAGGCATTTCTACCCCAATCATCAAACCCTGGCCGCGCACTTCTAAAACACCTTCTACCTGGCGTAACTTCTCAATTAAATAATTACCAACTTCTGCCGCATTCTCTACCAGGTTCTCGTCTTTCAGCACATCTAACACCGCAATAGAAGCCGCACAGGCCAAATAGTTGCCGCCAAAAGTAGTGCCCAGCATGCCGTATTTCGCCTCAAATTTAGGACTCAGTAAAATACCGCCCACCGGGAATCCGTTGCCCATACCTTTGGCCATGGTAATGATATCGGCTTTTACTTCTGAATATTGGTGGGCAAAGAATTTACCAGAACGGCCATAACCCGATTGAATTTCATCGAGAATTAAAATAATATTGTGCTGGTCACAGAACGCGCGAATTTGTGTCAGGAATTCAGCGGTAGGCGTATAAACGCCGCCAATCCCCTGAATTCCTTCAATAATAACCGCACAATATTCTTCCGGATTTTGCACCTGTTGCAGGGCAGCAGCATCGTTCAACGGTAAAAACAGTACCTCGTGTCCTTTATTAATAGGCGCTTGGATCGATTTATCGTCGGTGGCAGCTACGCCGGCCGAAGTACGGCCGTGGAAAGATTTACTAAACGAAATTACTTTTTTGCGGCCGTTATAAAACGAAGCCGCTTTCAGCGCATTTTCGTTCGCTTCGGCCCCAGAATTTATCAGGAATAAATTGTAATCGGGGTAACCGCATTGTTCTCCTAATTTATCGGCTAATTCCTGCTGCTGCGGAATTTTAACGGAGTTGGAGTAAAACCCAATCTGATTTAGCTGTTCCGTTAGTTTTTGCACATAGTGGGGGTGGCTGTGGCCAATGGAAATTACCGCATGCCCGCCGTATAAATCCAAATATTTAGTGCCTTTCTCATCCCACACGTAAGAGCCTTCGGCTTTTACCGGGGTAATATCGAAAAGGGGATAAACGTCAAATAATTTCATGTTTTTTAGGTTGTACGTGGTACGTTTAACGTTCTACGTTTTTATTTTTTCGCACTTGCTGTATCAGGTTTATTAGCTTGGCTCTAATTTTATTTAGTTGTTCGTCTAATTCTAAATATTCTTCGAAAGACAGATAACCTAAATCTTTAGCAAGTAAATTCAAATAATCAACTTCATTGGTTGAGCCTAAAGATATTTGTAAGAAGTGCGCAAAATCCAGGTTGGTATTTCTGCCGCAGCCTTCCGCAATATTGTTTGGTATTGAAATGCAGGCTCGCCTAATCTGGCTGGTTAAACCGTAAATTTCTTCTTTAGGAAAGCTTTTTGACTTTTGATAAACATGTAAAGTCAGTTGGTACGCATCCTGCCAAACTTTTAAACTCTTATAATTCTGCATAGACTTTGATTAAGAAAACGTACGACGTACAACGTAATACGTAAAACCTAAATCAAAATCCTGATGGCTTAAGATGCAAACCAGCCGTTTCTTCCAAGCCAAAAAGCAAATTCATGTTTTGTACCGCCTGGCCGGAAGCGCCTTTAACCAGATTATCAATCATGCTTATAATAACGAGTTGATCACCAACCTTATCCACGTGCAGAATACATTTATTGGTGTTAACCACCTGCTTTAAGTGCGGGTTAACGGCCGAAATATGCACAAACGGATGCGCCTGATAGTAACTGTTGTAAAGCGCTCTGGCTTCTTCCAAAGTTAAGTTGCTCTGCAAATAAGCCGTGATCAATATTCCCCGGGTAAAATTGCCCCGGTACGGCACAAAATTAATGGCCGGAATTTCGGCAGTTTGCAACTGACCTAAGCTTTGCCTGATTTCGTGCAGGTGCTGGTGGTTAAATAATTTATAAGTCGAAATATTGCCTTCGCGCCAACTGAAATGGCTGGTTTCGGATAAACTTTGCCCGGCTCCCGTAGAACCGGTGATACCGCTGATGTGCACCGGCGCATTTAGTTTGTTCTGGCTGGCCAATGGCAATAAAGCCAACTGAATACAGGTAGCAAAGCAACCAGGGTTGGCAATATTTTCGGCGTTAATAACTGCCTCTTTTTGTAACTCCGGTAAACCGTACACAAACGTACGGCCATCAAAATTAGCCGTAGGCGCTAAGCGGAAGTCCTGGCTTAAATCAATAATTTTAACCGCTGCCGGAAATTTTTGCCCTTCCAGAAACTTTTTAGCTGCCCCGTGGCCCACGCACAGAAATACTACATCTACTGCATCGGAATATTCGGTGCTGAAAGTTAGTTCGGTTTCGCCGAGCAAATCAGTATGGACATAGTAAACCGGACGACCACCGTTGCTGGAGCTATGCACAAAGCTGATGTCGGCGTTGGGATGCTGCAACAAAATGCGTAATAATTCGCCCCCGGTATATCCAGCACCCCCAACAATGCCCACCCGTACTTTCTGGCCGGAGGTTTGGTTAGCGTTCATTTACTTTCTGGTAAATCATGGTTTGGTTACCGAATATTTTAGAGAAGCCTTTCACGTCTTCGCCGGTCCAGGCGTTATTCATTTCGCCGTAAGAACCAAATTTAGAGGACATTAAATCGTGAGCCGACTCAATGCCTACGACGTAGAAGCGGTAAGGCGCCAGCCCTACGGTTACCGTGCCGCTAACAGTAGCTTGGGTATCTTCTAAAAATTTCTCAATGTTGCGCATTACCGGATCTAAGAACTGACCTTCGTGCAACAAGTTACCGTACCACACCGCTAATTGGTCTTTCCAGTAAAGCTGCCATTTGGTAAGCACGTGTTTTTCCAGGGCATGGTGCGCCTTAATAATAACCATGGGGGCTGCGGCTTCAAAACCAACCCGGCCTTTAATACCAATAATCGTATCGCCGACGTGAATATCCCGGCCCACACCGAAAGGAGCGGCAATTTCGTTCAGTTTTTGAATGGCTTCTACCGAATTTTCGAATTGCTGATCGTTAATACCTTTTAGTTCGCCGTTCTGGAAAAGCAGTTTTACTTCTTCGGGGTTTTGTTTGGTAACCTGGGTTGGCCAGGCTTCTTCGGGTAAGTAACCATAAGAAGTAAGCGTTTCTTTACCGCCTACCGACGTGCCCCACAAACCTTTATTAATTGAATAAGCCGCTTTCTCGAAATTCATTTCCACGCCGTGTTGTTTCAGGAAATCAATTTCTTCCTGGCGCGATAATTTCAAATCTCTTATTGGCGTTAATATCTGAATATCCGGAATCATGATATTAAATATCATGTCGAAACGTACCTGGTCGTTGCCAGCGCCGGTGCTACCGTGGGCTACGTAATCGGCATCTATTTCTTTGGCGTAGCGGGCAATGGCCAAAGCCTGGTACACGCGCTCGGCACTAACCGAAAGCGGATAAGTATTGTTTTTTAAAACGTTACCAAAAATCAGGTACTTAATACAGCTATTATAATAATCTCCGGTTTCGTCCAGGGTAAGGTGTTGCTTTACGCCTAAGGCATAAGCCCGCCGCTCAATTTCGGCTAGTTCGTCGGAAGAAAAACCGCCGGTGTTTACAATAGCCGAATAAACTTCCAGATTTAACTCTTCGGAAAGATATTTAACGCAATACGAGGTGTCGAGGCCGCCACTAAAGGCTAATACCACTTTTTTCATGTAGAAAGGTTGATAGGGTTTTAGTACAGGTAATAACGGCTTGTTGCGCATTACCTGTACCTAATATATTATTTTAACTAAACGCAAATATAAACCACTAAAACAAACTGTTCAAAACAGTACGCAACGAGTGCATCATGCCTTTGTTTTTACGTTCGCGCAACAATACGTGCTGCTTAATCTGCATCCACCGCTCATAAAGCTTTGAATTCTTTACAAAATCCAAAAGGCCTTTATCTTCTTTCTTACCCGGCTCCGAATTCTTAATGCTGTTTTTAGCCTTATTTTTTTCTTCTTCCGCCGGGTCGTATAACATGGCCGTACACAAGCAGTTTTTCCGCTCTTTGGCCGTTAAAATATCGAAGTTAACACAACTGCGGCAGCCTTTCCAGAACTCTTCGTCGTTGGTAAGTTCCGAGTAGGTTACCGGTTTATAGCCCAGGTCGGAGTTAATCTTCATAACCGCCAAACCAGTGGTTAAACCAAATATTTTAGCGTGCGGATATTTCTTCCGCGATAACTCAAATATTTTTTCTTTAATCCGCTTGGCTAAACCGCTTTGCC
The DNA here is from genome assembly GCF_008629685.1 of Adhaeribacter rhizoryzae. GTDB lineage: Bacteria > Bacteroidota > Bacteroidia > Cytophagales > Hymenobacteraceae > Adhaeribacter > Adhaeribacter rhizoryzae. The sequence continues at coordinate 136,719 of NZ_VWSF01000004.1, forward strand.
GGAAATTAGGCGATACAATTAAACCCGAATTAGCCACGTACTCGCCGTGTCCCCAGGTTTCGATATAACAGAAACCTGCCCACACATTATCGTGGCTTAAAGCTATTACGGCTTTGCCTTCGAGCATTTTTTCTTTAATATATTCCGGCGAACGCTTGGCAATACCGGTACCGCGCAGCTTTGCCGAGGACTCCATTTCATCCACAATAATCTGGGCATAATGGGTGTGGTCGGCGGTGGCAACTTGTATGATAAAATCTGCATCAACCTGTGGTGGCAAAAATTGTTCGGCATTAACAGATTTATTATTTTGGATCATCTGATCTAAAAAAAATTAAAAATGAATAAAATCCTGCTTCAGGAAAATTAAATAAACAATAAAGAAGTTGGAAAGAGGGCAACTACGTAGGTCGCCCGGAACAGACTACGCCCGCAAGGGGTAGACCTGTCTATACGCAGGATTGATAAATGGAGACGACACAACCTTGGGGCAAGGTGCAGCGGCAAAGAAGTTGCGATATGTGGTATATTTCTCCATTAAATTTGCGGCAAATGTAATAAATTTACTCAATTAGAAAATCTTTGTTTTAAAAAATTTAAGAATTAATAATTTATTAAAGGTTACCACGCTGTTGTTCAGCTCTAAAGCCAGATAAAGGCTTTCAGGTTTATAAAAAAAATCTACGGGTTATAGTTCAAAAACCGGGCCTAAATTATTTAAACCTGATTTTTCTTATATGCTGGCAACTCTTAATTTGGAAATGTAAAAAGAAGTCTTTCTTTTCGCGGTATGAATATTTGTATTGTGGGCCTGGGTTTACTGGGCGGATCTTTTGCCTTAGGCTTAAAACAACAAGACCAATCTTATAATTTTATTGGGGTAGATAGCAACCCGAATCATGCCAACCGGGCATTGGAATTAGAAATTGTAAACGAAATATTACCTTTAGAACAAGCCGTTGTTAAAGCAGATTTAACCGTGTTGGCCGTGCCAGTAAATGCTTTAATAGCCATGCTGAACCCGGTGTTGGATTTGTTGCCGGAGCAAGCTACTTTAATTGATTTTGGCTCTACCAAAGAATTAATTTGCCGGGTAGTAGAAAAACATCCTAAACGTGCCCAATTTGTGGCGGTGCATCCCATTGCGGGTACCGAAAACTCGGGACCAGATGCGGCATTTGCCGGGTTGCTGCCGCAAAAAATTATGATTATTTGCGACCAGGAAAAAAGCCGACCCGAATCGGTTAAGCTGGTAGAAAGTATTTTCCGACAACTGGATATGCGCCTGAGCTACATGCCCGCCGATTCGCACGATTTGCACCTGGCTTACGTATCGCATTTAAGCCACATTAGTTCTTTTGCCTTGGGAGCAACCGTATTGGAAAAAGAAAAAGACGAAGAAAATATATTTAATATGGCCGGTAGCGGTTTTTCTTCTACCGTTCGTTTAGCCAAAAGTTCGCCTGACATGTGGGCGCCCATATTTACCCAGAACAGCCGCAATATTTCCGCCGCCCTGGATAGTTACATCCGAAAATTGCAGGAATTTAAAAATATGATTGATAATCAGGACGAAGCAGCCAGTTACGAACTCATGAAAAAGACAAATGAAATCCGCCGGATATTAAGCGGTATTGATCCCAAATAATTTATTAAAATCAGTCTTCGTACACCCGCAGGTTATCGCCGGTTAAAGTAGTTTTGTATTGCTTCAGAGCAGTAGAAGCCGGGCCATTCAGCACGGTGCCGTTTTCATTAAAAGCCGAGCCGTGTGCCGGGCAGCTAAATTTTTTATTGCCGGCGTCGTAACCAATCGTATTGCCTTCATGGGTACAGGTAGAGGAAACAGCTACGTAGCTGGAGGCCGTAGTAAATGCCACTATAACCCCATTGCTGATTAAAGCATTACCGGGTGTTTTGAGACTGGCATTAGCTGGTGTAGCCAGGTTAAGCGTAAAGTCTTTCTTGCCCCCGGAACCGCCGCTGCCGGTACCTGGCCCACTAGGTTGAGGATCGTCGGAGTCGGAACCGGAGCAGCCGCCCAAACAACCAACCGCAAATAATGCTGCCGCACTGGAACCCAGCAGCGATAAAAATTCTTTCCTTTCCATAGTTGCTATTTTTTTTAATTAGAACTAACTATCTGATTGCGCTGCCAGCACGGAAAGAATTTAGGAAAGGTTGCTTGCGGTTTTATAAAAATATTGAAGATTAAGTCTTGCATATACCACCTGAAGCCTGGTACGGGTAAGTCATTAATTAATAATATATCAGGCCAAAATATTTAGCTTAGTATTTAGAATAATTCTTTAATATTTTCGTTTTTACAAAGATTTTGAGCCGGTTGTTTATTTTCTTTGGCTGCCCGGAAAAGCCGGATCATTTTCAGAATAATGTATGAATAAATATATTTTAATATTTTTTACTTTTTTATTAAGTTTCTCGGCCTGTAAGCCGGCTTGCAAAATTTATTCCTGCCACATTCGTAAACAACATTTACACGGTAAAAAGGCTTACCGGGGGCAGCCCATCTGGAAAAAACAAAACCCGCGCATTGGCGAAAAAATGCCTAAAAGAGCACCGCAAGACAACCAGCGATCGCAAGATAAGGCACGGAAGAAGCAGAAATAAAACTAGGCAAAACGTTGAAAAAATCGTAACTTGCAGCTTCTATTATTCATAAATAAATAAATTTTTGAGCTATCTCTATGGCCGAAGGTGAAAAAATAATTCCTATAAATATTGAAGATGAAATGCGTGGCGCGTACATCGATTATTCGATGTCGGTTATTATATCGCGGGCCTTGCCCGATGTGCGCGACGGATTAAAACCGGTACACCGCCGGGTGCTGTACGGAATGTCGGAACTGGGTGTATCTTATAACAAAGCTTACAAAAAATCGGCCCGTATTGTGGGCGAAGTACTGGGTAAATATCACCCGCACGGCGATGCTTCAGTTTACGACACCATGGTGCGGATGGCCCAGGATTGGTCGTTGCGTTACCCGCTGGTAGATGGCCAGGGAAACTTTGGCTCCATAGACGGCGACTCGCCGGCGGCTATGCGTTACACCGAAGCCCGCCTGAAACGGATTGCCGACGAATTATTGGCGGATCTTGAAAAAAATACCGTTGATTTTGTTCCCAACTTCGACGACTCGCTGAATGAACCCAGCGTACTGCCGGCTAAAATTCCAAATTTATTAATAAACGGTACTTCGGGTATTGCGGTGGGTATGGCCACCAACATGGCACCCCACAACCTTACGGAAGTGGTCGGCGGCATTGTGGCTTACATAGATAATAACGAGATTACCATTGCCGAGTTAATGGAGCACATTACCGCGCCGGATTTCCCAACCGGTGGTATTATTTACGGCTACGAAGGCGTGCGTTCGGCTTTTGAAACAGGCCGGGGCCGGGTAATTGTGCGGGCCAAAGCTGCTTTTGAAACATTGCCATCGGGTAAGGAACAAATTATTGTTACCGAAATTCCGTACATGGTAAACAAAGCGGCTATGATTGAAAAAACGGCAGCTTTAATTAACGAGAAAAAAATAGAAGGTATTTCGGATTTACGCGACGAATCGGACCGCGATGGCTTACGCATTGTGTATGACCTGAAACGCGATGCCATGCCGAACGTGGTACTGAATAACCTTTATAAATATACCCAATTACAATCTTCGTTTGGGGTAAACAACGTGGCGCTGGTAGCAGGCCGGCCCATGACCTTAAACCTGAAAGACCAGATTAAACACTTTGTGGATCACCGCCACGAAGTAGTTATCCGGCGTACCGAGTACGAGTTAGCCGAAGCGCAGAAACGGGCGCATATTTTAGAAGGTTTACTCATTGCCCTCGATAACCTCGACGAAGTAATTAACCTGATTCGCTCTTCGCGCGATCCGGAAATTGCCCGGGCCGGTTTAATTGAGCGCTTTAGCCTGAGCGATATTCAGGCGCGGGCCATTCTGGATATGCGTTTGCAGCGTTTAACCGGTCTGGAGCGCGATAAGATTGTAAAAGAATACGAAGAGATAAAAGCTTTAATTGCCCGTTTGCAGGAAATATTAGCTAGCGAAGCCATCCGGATGCAGATTATCAAAGATGAGCTGCTGGAAATTAAAGACCGGTACGGCGATGACCGCCGCACGACTATTGAAATGTCATCGAGCGATTTCTCTATGGAAGATATGATTCCGGATGAGAGCATGGTAATTACCATTTCGCACGAAGGTTATATTAAAAGAACGGCCTTAACCGAATACCGGAGCCAGGGCCGCGGCGGCGTTGGTTCGCGGGGTGCTTCGGCCGGCAAGCAAGATGACTTTACCGAGCATTTATTTATTGCCAGCACGCATAATTACATGCTGTTCTTCACCGAACACGGCCGGGTATTCTGGTTAAAAGTTTACGAAATTCCGGAGGGTGGTAAAACTACCAAAGGGCGGGCTATCCAGAACCTGATTCAAATTGAAAAAGATGATAAAGTGCGCGCCGTTATTAACGTGCACGATTTAAAAGATCCGGATTACGTTTTAAATAATTACCTTATATTTTGTACCGAAAAAGGTATTATTAAGAAAACCCCGCTGGAAGCTTACTCACGGCCGCGCTTAAATGGTATTAATGCCATTACCATTAACGATGGCGATTGTTTGCTGGATGTGCAGTTAACCAACGGTACCAATGATATTGTACTGGCCTTAAAATCGGGCCGGGCGGTGCGGTTTAACGAAGACAAAGTACGTTCGATGGGCCGTAACGCGGCCGGTGTTCGGGGCGTAACCTTAGCCAACGACGAAGATAAAGTTGTTGGTATGGTTTGTGTTAAAGATGAGCAAATGAATTTGCTGGTAGTTTCGGAAAAAGGTTACGGTAAAAAATCGGCTATTGATGAATACCGTATAACCAACCGGGGCGGCAAAGGCGTTAAAACCTTAAATATTACCGATAAAACCGGCCATTTAGTGGCTATTCACGGGGTAATAGATACCGATGATTTAATGATTATTAATAAATCCGGTATTACTATTCGGTTACGGGTTTCGGATTTACGCGTAATTGGCCGCGCTACGCAGGGGGTAAGGTTAATTAAAATTAATGAAGGCGATGAAATATCTTCGGTAGCTAAAATTGAGAACGAAGAGAAAGCCGATGAACTGGCGGAAGAAATTGTGTTAAACCAATCAGAATTGCCAGCCGACGAATCGCTGAACCCGGATTTAACCGATCCGGATTTAATTAATGAAAACTAATTTTTAAATTTTATACAAACACACAAAAATTAATTTATGAAAAAGCTCTTATTAACAGCAGTTGCCGTTTTTAGCATGCAACTGGCTTTTGCCCAAAAATCAGCTGTTACTAATGCATCTTTATATTTAAAAAACGGGACATTAGATAAAGCCAAAACCGAAATTGACAAGGCCGTTGTAAACGCCAAAACCGCTAACGATCCCAAAGCCTGGTTTACCAAAGGCGAGGTTTATGCGGGTATGCTGAATAACCCAATATTCGGTAACTTATCTACCGACCCATTAACCGAAGCTTTAGCTGCTTACGACAAAGCTATTGCTCTGGATAAACCAGACGGCGAATTTGCGAAACAAGCCAAAGAAAAGAAAGATGCCTTAGGCGAAGTAGTTTTTGTAACTGCCCTGAACGAAGGTGTAAAAAATTACCAGGAGCAGAAATACGCCGAAGCTTACACCGCTTTCACCAAAGCCCAGGCCGCCCGCCCGCAGGATACTACCGCTTATTTATACGCAGCTACATCAGCGGAACAATCTAATAATTTTGCCGGTGCCAAAGAAAACTACCGCAAGCTAATTGGCATTAATTACACCAAGCCTACCGTTTACAACCGCTTGTATTACATTGCCAAAGAGGTTGATAAAAATGAGTCTGAAGCCATGAAAGTGCTGGAAGAAGGCTTAAAAGCTAACCCCAACAACAAAGAATTAATGTTGGAGGAACTGAACATGTACATTAGTTCGGGTAAAGGCACCGAAGCCATCTCTAAGCTGGAAAACGCCATTAAGGTAGATCCTAAAAACGTAAACTTATACTTGGTTCTGGGTCAGGTTTATGAGCAAACCAAAAACTTTGATAAGGCTGAAGTTAACTATAAGAAAGCTTTAGAAATAGAGCCAACCAATGCCAATGCTAACTTTAACCTGGGAGTGGTTCATTTTAACCGGGGTTTCGAAATCAACAAAAAGTTACGGGCCATGAATTCGGCTACTTACGCGAAAAATGCGCCTAAGTTAGAACCCGAAATGAAAAAGCATTTTACTAATTCTTTGCCATTTTTTGAAACAGCTTTAAAAGCTAACCCCAACGATGCCAATACCATGGATACGTTAGCCAAAGTTTACCTGGCTTTAGGTCGCACCAAAGATGCCGAAGCCATGAACAAAAAAGCAGATACAGTTAAGAAATAATTAGTATTTATATCTACACAAAAAAAGGGAGGCAAAAGCTTCCCTTTTTTGTGTTTAATGCTGCCGGAAAAATAATATCCTTCCGGTTATTCTTAGTAAATTACCCCTTGTTTACTTCAACCGCGGAGTAAACCATTTCCCGCTCTTACTAAATCAAATTATATTACTTTTAATAATTAGCTCTTGCTTATAAACGCAGAAAAGTCTGTTGTAAAACTCGAAATTTGTACCGATTCAGTTATTTCGAGTGTAACGGCCCAGGAAGCCGGCGCTACCCGGGTAGAATTATGTGCCGGCTTGTTTGAAGGCGGTTTAACGCCCAGCGCCGGCTTAATTAGTTTAACGCGCCAGCAAATTACAATAGGTTTGCACGTGCTCATCAGGCCCCGGGGTGGCGATTTTTGTTATTCTGAGGAGGAGTTCGAAATAATGCTGCGCGATATTGCGCTGGCCAAAGAAATGGGTTGCGACGGGGTAGTAATTGGTATTTTAAATCTGGATGGTACCATTGATGTTGCCCGCACAAATGCTTTAATAGCAGCGGCCCAACCCATGTCGGTTACCTTTCACCGGGCTTTCGACATGACCCCAGAACCATTTGTTGCTTTAAACGAGCTGATTCAAATGGGGGTCGCGCGCGTATTGACCTCGGGCCAGGAAAGAACCGTATTGGAAGGTTCCGAATTAATTGCGCAATTGGTACAGGCAGCAAATAACCAAATAATTATTATGCCGGGCGGCGGTATAACCGAACGCAATATTGCCCGCATTCGCCGGGAAACCAACGCCCCCGAATTCCATTTATCGGCTCGTAAAAAAATGCCTGGTAATATGCAGTACCGCAACGAACGCGTATCTATGGGGGGAGAACTACGCCTGCCCGAGTTTGAACTGGCGGTAGCCGATACTGAAAAAATTACCAGTGCACTTAATGCCGTAAATATTAAATAGTTAATATATTGCTTCATGAACAGTCGCCGTAAATTTATTTTTCATTCTTTCCTGGGAACGGTTGGCCTTAGCAGCTTAACCTCCTGGAAACCTTTTTCTGCCCAATCGAAACCACTTGCTACCGCCACCAAACCAATGGTAGTATCTACCTGGAACCACGGGTTGGCAGCTAATGATGCCGCCTGGCAGGTTTTAAATGCTAAAGGCCGGGCTTTGGATGCGGTAGAAACCGGCGTAAAAGTAACGGAAGCCGACCCGAAAGTAACGACGGTTGGTTATGGCGGTTACCCGGATCGCGAAGGTAAAGTTACCCTGGATGCCTGCATTATGGACGAAGAAGGCAACTGCGGTTCGGTCGCTTTTCTGCAAAATATTAAACACCCTATTTCGGTAGCCCGGCTGGTAATGGAGAAAACGCCGCACGTGTTTATGGTAGGTGAGGGGGCCCAAAGATTGGCGCTGGCGCACGGGTTTAAAAAAGAAAATCTGCTTACGCCGCAAGCGGCCAAAGCCTGGAAAGAATGGCTGAAAACATCTAAATACAAACCGGTAATTAATGCCGAAAACCACGATACCATTAGTATGTTGGCTATTGATGCCCAGGGCAATATGTCCGGCGCTTGTACCACCAGCGGTGCCGCTTGGAAAATGCACGGCCGGATTGGCGATTCGCCTATAATTGGGGCAGCTTTATACGTAGATAACGAAGTGGGCGGCGCTTGTGCTACCGGCTTAGGCGAAGCCGTAATTAAAATGGTGGGCAGCCATTTGGTAGTAGAATTAATGCGGCAAGGGCTATCACCGCAGGAAGCTTGTCGGGCTGCTGTAGAAAGAATCGTTAAAAAACAGAAAAATTATAAAGAGTTGCAAGTTGGCTTCCTGGCCATGAATAAAGCCGGTGAAGTAGGTGCCTACAGTGTGCAGTCCGGCTTTAATTACGCGGTACACAACGGGCAGGAAAACAAATTAATAGATGCCCGGAGCATGGTGAAGTAGAAAGTCTTACTTACAAGTGTTCGCAATAATGAGTTTATTAATCCCTAATGCTTAGCATCTGAGACTAGCAAACCTGCTTTCTATAAAAAGTTTGTCTTATAGCTTTAAAAATAAGAGCATTCCTTGTTCTGTGGTTTCGCGTACCTGCTGCTGTTGAATAGAGTTCTACACGAATAGCAACAATAATGTACTGCGTTTAATGCAATTGCCACCTTGCTAGTAATTGTCTTTTGCTGGCCAATACCTTCAAAAGCCCAATTAATTTGATAATAGCGCTGCTTTGGAATTTTATAGGAAATAATATACGATAATCAGCGGGTGAAAAGAGTTTTTTGATTTACTTACAAAAGTACTAGAAAATTTTTAAAAATTAGTTTTATTCATATTGCTGAAAAGAGGCTTTTGATTATATCTTATAATATATTAATTAAGAGTAAGTTTCTGGCTTTTTTTCTATTTTATAAAGGAGAGGATGAAAGACTGGCAATTGTAGAGACTCGAACATTTGGATAAGCTTGGCCTCCCGCGAACCTCTTAGTAAGTAATAATGTAATTAAAATGAACTAATATAGTTTTAAACAGAGGTTAAATACTTATGTTTTTAAAAGAATAAGATTTTATTTTATTAATCATCATCAGAAAATTATAAAATGAAAATAAATCAAATTGAAATAAGTAATTATCGTTCCTGCATAGATACAAAATTTGAATTAGCAACAAATTTGACAGCGCTTATAGGTATTAACGGAGTGGGTAAAAGCAGTATTTTATATAGTCTTCAATTATTTAGTAAATCTGATAGGAACAGAAGATTTTTTGTAAACGAAGGCAAGGAAGAACTTTTAAATACACAAATAAACCTTCAAATAACTATTGATGAAAGAGTTGTATTAGTTCGTTCAAGTTTTTTTTATGAAACTGATGAACGGAATTTAGATGAAGTATTCTATACTGAAGTCAAATATCGGTTTTTAGGAGAAAAGAGCAAGAAATGGCAACTTATTGACTCTGAAATATTTGAAGTTGTAGAATATATTAAAAGAAAACCATTAATAATTTTGCCAAAGCAATTTCAATCAGAAACATCAAAATTTTCAATAAACTTAGTTAAGACACTCTCTAGCATAAGTTATTATAGTGCTACTCAGTTTTCTGACCCTAGCAAATGTCCAATTTCTATAGAATTAGAAGATTATAGAATAAATCCTAAGTTAAGAGCTAGTAAAAATCATCAAATGTTCATTTATGATTTATACAGAGCTCAAAATTCTAAAGAATCAACATTTGAATTATTTTTAAATACGGTTGGCGCTAATGGTTTAGAATTAATAGAAAGCATTGATTTCCATGTTCATGAAATACCAAGTAGCTCATATAAAGTAAGAACAGGTGGAAAAATTCAAAAAATTGAAAGTACTAAAAAAATAATTGTTCCATCTATAGAAATTGATGGTTTAAAGTTATCACCTAATCAATTATCTGAAGGAACTTTTAAAACATTAGCTTTAGTATTTTATATACTCAATGATAAGAATGAAATATTATTAATCGAGGAACCAGAGGTTAGTGTACATCATGGATTATTAAATAGTATTATTGAATTAATTAAACAACAATCAAAATTCAAACAAATTATTGTTAGCACACATTCTGATTATGTGCTAGATATGCTTAGTCCAGAAAATATACTTTTAGTAAGAAAAAAAGGTGTATCTGGTACAAAGGCGCAATCATTAACAAAAGCCTTGTCAAAAAACGATTACGAAGCTCTAAAAAATTATTTGCAAACAAGAGGTAACCTGGGAGAATACTGGAAAGAAGGGGGGTTTGAAAGTGAGTAAGAAAAAGGTAACTTCTATTGGTTTGATTGTAGAAGATAATAGTGATTTTGATTCATTTAAGACAATTATTAGGAGGATTTTAAATAAAGATAATCTCAGTTTTAAGAAGGCTATTGGAAATGGATGCGGTAAGTTAAAAAGAAAAGCTTCAAGTTATGCTTCGACTTTGTCACAAAGAGGTTGTGAGATGGTTATACTTGTTCATGACTTAGATAGGAATAACTTAGCTTCCCTTGAAACTGAGTTAAAAAAATTAATGGAAGATAGTCCTGCGCCATACAATTTTGTTTGTATACCCATTGAAGAAATAGAAGGATGGTTTTTGAGTGATACTTTAACTATAAAAGAAGCTTTCAATTTATTGAATGAACCAAGATTAAGTGGAAACCCAGAGTTAATTAAATCTCCTAAGGAAAAACTCGCAGAGATTATATACTTGGGCTCGAATAAGTCTAAACGTTATTTAAATACAAAGCACAATTTAATTTTATCGGAAAAAGTTAGAATTGAAGAAATGAAAAGTAAGTGTCCGTCATTTAGGCTGTTTTGTGATTTTCTACTTCAATATGAATATAAATAAGACTAGCCTTTTAAGTAAGTTTATGTTAAATGAAAGCTTTTTTGAGGTGATAATATACCTGCAATTTAAAATTAAGTGAAGGAATGGGACCATTGTTCTAAAAAATAATAAAGCATCCTATCACGCGGTTAAAATATAGGTTTACCAATGTTGCCAAGGCCGGATACCTTCTTTTTTGAGTCTGAATGTGAGCAGGAATAAATAGATTAAGTCGTAAATAAAGATGGCTAAGAAAAGCAGCAGGAGCAGATACGATTTAGGGAAATACAGGTAAAATATTATAGAAGCCAGGATAGTGCCCAGCATTTTAAACAAAGCAATATACGCCGATTGTCCGCCCAGGCTGTTGCGCCGGAATAACATTGAAATAAAAAGCACCGACATGAGCAGGTTTTGGCCAAATGCCGCGTAGTACCCTATAAATTCCTCAAATTCAATGGATATATAGGTAATGAGTAAAGCTGAAAAAAGCAAGCCAATTAGAAACTTTACATAGAAAAAAGGCTTGGGTAAGTTCTCTGGAAATTCTCTTAGGCCATAACTTAAATATTGCGCCATAATTCCTAAATCGAAAGTAAGCCAGATGTAGTTAATTATTCTTTGGGGGTAAGGGTGCGGGAACACAAAGGCAAAAATAAACTCCCAAGCTAGGTTGGCGCATAAAGCGGCTAAGGGCATACCATACATTTTATCTTTGGCACCCCGGCGCAAAATAAGCAAATAAGTAATTGTCCAAAAAATGCCGCTGCCAATTAAAAGTGAATTTGCCAGGGTGGCATCAACGGGTACCGGTTTATGAATCATGGGGTTGGTTTTGCCGCAGCGCAGCAGGTAATTATTGTTTGGTGGTTATTTACAAAGCAATACCAGCAGCAAAGCAAATTGTTTGGGCTGTTTAAACAAAAAAGCAGTTCACGACATAATTAAAATGAGCGTAAAATAAAAAGCACTTCCGCGTTTAGGCAGAAGTGCTTTCGTAATAATTTTATACCTGTATAAATTGCTAGTGAGGCGCAGCAACTAACCGTTTATTTAATGCAAAAGCTTCGGCTAATAACTCAAAAGACCGTTTTCTTTCTGGGTAATCGGCCATAGTAGTTACCACAATTTCGTTTACGCCAAAGTCGCTAGCTAATTTTTCCAGTTGCGGCTTTACGGTTTCGGGCGTGCCGGATATAACGCGGCTGGCGTTGGCTCTAATGCGTATTAATTCCATATCCGAAAATTCGTAATTCCGGATTTCGTCGTAAGTACTCAAAGAAGTAAAATTACCCCGCTCCATCTGAATAAACCGGTAATCGAGTACTTTGCGCATTTCCAATGCCTTTTGCGGCGTCTCGGCGCACAGCACAATAATAGATAAGATGGCGTGCGGTTCCGGAAACTGGGCCGAAGGTTTAAAATGCTGCTGGTATTCCTGTACTACCTCGGGCTGAACATCGCCGTTAATAAATTTAGCTACGGCCAGTCCCATGCCATACTCCGCGGCAATTTTGCTGCTGCCGCCGCTGGAACTCAGCATCCATTGTTCGGGGGTAGTAGCTGCTTGCGGAATGGCCAGAATGCGGCCGTTTTCGGTGCTGGCGGTATCCGAAAAGAATAATTGCAAATAATCTAATTGCTGGCGGTAGCTTTCTTCACTAAAATTATTAGATGGGTTAAGCAAATAAGCCGTAACGCGATCGCCGCCGGGTGCCCGACCTATACCCAAGTCTATCCGGCCCGGAAACAAAGCCTCCAGCATCCGGAAATTTTCGGCTACTTTTAAAGCGCTGTGGTTGGGCAACATAATACCGCCGGAGCCAACCCGGATGTGTTGCGTGGCATCGGCTAACTTAACCATTAATATTTCGGGTGCCGAACCCGCAATGGCCGTCATGTTGTGGTGCTCCGAAACCCAAAACCGGGTATAACCCAAGTGGTCGGCCAGTTTGGCCATTTCTACGGTCTGCTGCAACGCTTCGCCGGCGCTTACGCCTTTGTTCACCAACGACTGATCCAGAATACTTAATTTTAAACTCATATAGATTGAGTTAGATTTACATAAAAGCAAATATTGGCGCTTGCGGTTTATTTACCTGCGCCAGCAAAAAAATATTACCCTTGGCTTACCGGAGCCAAACTAAAGCGGTCGGCTACTTCAGTTATCGTATTTAATTCTTCAGTGCTTAGCGTAAAATCTAATGCTTTGGCATTATCAGCTACCTGGTGTTCATCGCGGGCGCCAACCAAAACGCAAGCTACCCCAGGGCGATTCATCGTCCAGTTTATTACCAACTGCGCTAAGGTTACCTCATGTTTATCCGCAATGGGTTTAATTTCTGCCAATAAGTTTAAGGCCCGGTTAATATTTTCGTCGGTATAAAACAAGTTGCCTTCGCGGGAATCGCCTTCGTTAAAGTGGTGGCCGGGTTTAATTTTGCCGGTGAGCAAACCTCTTTGCAAAGGGCTGTACGGAATAATGCTTAAGCCATTTTCCAGCGCCTGGGGAATTACATCTTTTTCAATGCCCCGGTTAATCATGGAATACGGCACCTGATTGGAAGCCAATTGAATGGTATTCAGCGCTTCGGAAATTTGCCCTGTATTGTAATTACAAACCCCGGCGGCTCTTACTTTGCCTTGTTCTATCAGGCGTTGCACGGCCTCAAAGGTTTCGCTAATGGGCGTGGTAGCATCGGGCCAGTGAATCTGGTACAAATCAATGTAGTCGGTTTTGAGTAGCCGCAGACTGTTTTCGCATTCCTGCATTATTTTTTCGCGCGAAGCCCATTTAAACATCCGGAAAGGTTTACCGTCATTATCTACCGAATCGAAGAAATATTCGCCTTGTTCGGTTTCCCAGTTCATGCCGAATTTGGTTAATATTTGGTATTGATCGCGTGGCACGCCCGCCATAGCCCGGCCTACCAGTTCTTCGCTCTTGCCAAAACCATAAACCGGAGCCGTATCGATGGTGGTAATACCCGCCGCAAAGGCCGCTTTAATGGCCCGTATAGCAGCTTGCTCTTCGGCACCGCCCCACATCCAGCCTCCAATTGCCCAGGCGCCAAAAGCCATGGGTGTTACCATTACATCTGATTTTCCTACTTTTCTTAATTCCATTAGTATGTTCTATAATTATTTTTTTAAAATATTCTTTTGATCCTGAATTTTACAGATTTAGCTTTTTACGCCATCTGGTTAAAGACAGTACAAAAAATATTTAGTTAAAGCTTTTTAATAATTGTTTTTATTATGTTACCGGTAAACAGCAGCTAAAAAAACAGGACGGATTAATATTAATCCGCCCTGAAAAAAAGAAAACAGCAAATATTATTGGTTTACAGAATCTTCGGTTAAAACCGGATAATCAATAAAGCCTTTTTCGCCGCCGGTATAAAAAGTAGCAGCATCCGGTTTGTTTAAGCTGGCGCCTTTGGCAAAGCGTTGCGGCAAGTCGGGGTTTGAAATAAATGGTACGCCAAAAGCCACCAAATCCGCTAAACCATTGGCAATTACCTGATTACCCAATTCCTGGTTAAAGCCTTTGTTAATGATTAAAGTGCCTTGGTACAATGGCCGGAAGTGCTTGGCAATTTCTTTTACGGCGTAAGGTACGGTATCAACCGGTGCAAATGGCTCCGATAAATGCAGGTAAGCCAAATTATAACTGTTCAGCCGGTTTATAATATATTCAAAAGTCGGGATGGTTTCTTCATCTACGGTTATGCCAAACAAACCGTGCAGCGAAGGATTTAAACGTACGCCAACTTTGCTTAGGTCAATTTCTTCTTTTACAGCATCCAGCACCTCAAATAAGATTCGGGCGCGGTTTTCTATGGAGCCGCCGTAAGCATCGGTGCGTTGGTTGGCGCACTTGTTAAAGAACTGATGAAATAAATAACCATTAGAAGCGTGCAGTTCTACGCCGTCGAAACCAGCTTTTACCGCGTTAGCAGATGCTTTTTTAAAGTCCTGCACAATGGCTTGAACTTCTTCGGTGGTTAAAGCCCGTGGGGTAACAGTTTCTTTAAAACCTTCGGGCGTAAATACTTTTTCGTGCGGATTAATGGCCGAAGGGGCTACGGGTAAGTTGCCACCGTGGAAATCGGGATGCGAAATCCGGCCAACGTGCCATAACTGGGCAAATATTTTACCATCTCGGGCGTGTACTGCGGCGGTAACCGCTTGCCAACCGGCTACTTGCGCTTCGGAATAAATACCGGGCGTATTTATGTAGCCTACAGCTTGCGGGCTAATCTGGGTGCCTTCCGAAATTATTAGACCGGCGCCGGCCCGCTGGGCATAATATTCGGCTTGTAGCGCACCGGCGGCATTTTCCGGATTATCGGCCCGACTGCGGGTCATAGGGGCCATTACTACCCGGTTTTTTAATATTATATTGCCAGAGTTATAAGGCGTTAACAAAGGTTGATTTTTCATGTTTAATATTTAATGTTTTAACATTAATTGTGTATACAAGTATTTAGGTAAAAAAATATTTAATCGCGTAATTTATCTAAAAGGTTGCCCAGCAGGGTAGCTTCTTCGGCTGTTAAGGTTTTATACCGGTTTTCTATTGTTCCTAATATTGGTTTGGTTTTTTCGAGTAGTTCTAAGCCAGTTGGGGTAATCACAATATCTACTTTGCGCCGGTTATAGGGGCACTGACAACGATCTACTAAGCCTTTCAGCAATAATTTATCTACCAGCCGGGTGGCGTTGCTTTCCCGGTCCAGCATGCGTTCCTGAATTAAGCCCAACGTGCAGGGGACAGGGTACTGGCCTTTTAAAATACTGAGTACATTATGTTGCTGCAGCGAAATATCAAAAGGGCGCAACTGGCACGATAAATCCTTATGTATCCAGTTGGCGGTAAACATAATATTTACCATCATCCGGTGATAAGGCGTTTTAAATTCCTGCTGCTTTATTTCTGCTTCCAGTTTCATATTCTAAATATGCTCAAAGGTAATACTAATATCTGTATATACAACAATTGAGTATACAAGGTTTCGTGGACGGGCAATTATTTATCTATTAGTTAAGTCGCAATAAAATTTTTATGGTTTAGGAATTTTCTTATTTGGGTATAAAACCTTGCTGCTGCTATAGAGTATGTTATGAGCAGTAAGCAAAATAAACAACTAATCTGTTAGAGGTAAAAAGTTTTACGGTAACTAATTATAGCTTATGCCAAAAGCGGAAACCAAACAAAAGGAGAATGGCCAGCGACTGCCTGTTCCAAAAGGAAAATTATTGTCTATCGGGGGAAAAGAAGACAAAGGCCTCACCCCTAAAGAAAGGCAATCGGTAGATTTTCATAACCTGGAAATATTAAAGCGTTTTGTAGCCGAGTTAAAAGGCGAAAACCCAATGATTGCCCTTATTCCTACGGCATCTAGTGTGCCGGATGAAATGGTGCAGGATTATAAAGAAGTATTTCGGAAATTAAAGGTTAACAATATTGAGGTAGTAGATATCCGGAACCGCCAGGATGCCAAAGACCCAGCTTACTATGATATAATAGACCGGGCCGCCGGCATTTTTATTACCGGTGGCGATCAATTAAAATTAACTGCCCTTTTAGGAGGAACGCCACTGCTGCAACGCATAAAAGAGCGGTATACCTTTGAACCAATTGTGGTGGCGGGCACCAGCGCCGGCGCGGCCGCCATGTCCACGCCCATGATTTACGAAGGCGAGGTGCAGGGGGGCATGATTAAAGGCGATGTTAAGGTAACTACCGGGCTGGAGTTTTTAAAAGATGTTGCCATCGATACCCATTTTATTGCCAGGGGCCGCATTGTTCGGATGGCTCAGGCCATTGCCACCAATCCGGGTTGCATTGGTATTGGTTTAGAAGAAGATACGGCCATTCTGGTTTCGGATGGCGGCACTTTTGAAGTAATTGGTAGTGGTTTAATAACCGTGGTAGATGGCATGGATATTAGCCACACCAATATTTATGAAATTGGTAACGGCGAACCATTTACTGTAAGGGGTTTACACGTGCATTTGCTCCGGAGCGGAGATACTTACAAAATACCTACGTATGAGCAGTTACACATTTAAATTACACTTTTTAACTTAGCCCTCTTTATAATTTCTTAACCTTTAATGCTACTGGTACCACATCGAACCAGAAGTAAGTGTTGCCATCTTTTTCTGTTCTGGCAGATAATTCTAAGAGCAGCGGCTTCAGCTGGCCTCTGTTTTCCCATTTACACACTTTAATGCTTTTGGTGGCACTATTATAAACCCAATATGCCTCCTGAATATTATTTTGAGGGTCTTTTGCTATTAAATTAAATTTATTATCCGGCAAAAATTCAAAGTTGGCTCCTTCGTAAATTTCCTTTAATTTATTTAACTCTTTTTCCATTTTAGGAGGCGCTCCCTTAGGCGATAAAGATTGCACTACCTGCCATTTTCCAATTAAGAAATCGGTTGCCTGCGCTGCTAAACCAAGCATGTAAAATATTAATAAAATACTTACCAGATATTTCATGATTATTAAAGATATTTAATAGGAAAGAAGCTATTCAATTTAGCCATAATTAGAAGAGAGCCAAATGATATTTGCGAATAAATGTACCATTGCCGCTATTTTCGTATTTATTATGGTTTGCCATTTTTCCGCTGCGCAGGTCCCCAATAACGATATTGATAAGCGCCTAGAATTAAAGGTAAATTCCCCAGCTTTTCTTTCCAATACTACTGATTGCACCGTAGACTGGGCCTGTGTAGATGAATCTTTAACCGGAAAATGTATTGAATATCACAACGACCAATGGTTCTGGTTTAAGACCAACCAGGCCGGCAAATATTATATAAATATTAATGGCCAGCAATGCCGGGATACCCGTGGCGTGCAATTGGTAGTAATTGATGGGGTACCCTGCCAGCCCAAAACTTATAAAATATTATCCTGCACTTCCTTAGCTACCCAAGACGATATTTTTGTGGAGTTAGAAGCTTTACCGGCGAACCATTCCTACTTAATTAATATTGACGGCTATTTAAAAGACTTTTGTTCCTTTCAGATTCAGGTAAGCACCCAGCCGCGTGGCCTTCCGGTACAACCCATGAAAGATAAGGCATTAACTACCAGTAAAATAGTAGAAGATGTGGTGCAATTAGCCTGGACGATAACTGAGGACCTTAGTGAGCAGATTCAAGGTTTCCAAATATTCCGGCGCAAAGATACCGAAAGCAGGTTTTCAGAAATTAAAACGATGCCACACGAAAAAAATACTTTTGGGGGTAGTAAATTATCTTATTCCTTAACCGACACCGTACAGGCTAGTGGTATTTATTTCTACAAAATTATTGCGGCTGAACCGGATGGTGTTAATCTATTATTATCTGAAACTTCGGTCAATTATTCTACCCTGAACCACCTCAAGACAAACCCTACTGATTACATTACCTTGAACCTTGATTATAAGATTGGAACTCCCATTAGCTTATATATTTATGACGCTAACAGTAAAAGGTTGTTAAACAAGGTTGATTTCAGTTTTAAAGAGCAAGACCGGCAACTCAAATATTATGTAGGCACTTTTAAATCCAGAGGAATTTCTGCCATTGATGTGCGGATTATTGACAATAGTAAAAAGGTAAGCCGAACTAAGTTTTTCAGTTTAAACTAACCAGAAAACTAAAAGAAGAACATAATTTCTGCGTCGCGTTTTTCTTCTATTTTATAAAGAATATTTTTGGCCCAAATACTTAATATTTTATGAAGTTGAAATTACTGCTTAATAAATCGGTTTAGCGTTCAATAGTTTGTTACGTGTATTTTAATCTGAATATTAATTAGTTACAGTATTAAATTTCTTTATAAGCTTTAACTTGTACCCAGCTTGTATTACATACAGTAAGGGCATAGTGGAATATTAATAAGTGCCTTGTAAAAAATTAAAAATCATAAAAACTGAAACTGATAAAGTTTTAATTTACCTACAGTTAGTTTAGACCGAAATGGGCTGTTATTTTTAAGCATTAATAAATTTTGCAGATGCTTAATTCTGCTATATTTAATAAAAATTTTTTAGTGAAGTTACAATACAGGCTTTTCTTTCTGTTCTTTTGGCTAATAAATATTGGATACTCCCAGTCTGGTAAGATGTTTACCGTGGACTTAGAGCTCTCCAATAGTCTTATCTACCAGGTTTTTCAGGATAGCAAGGGTATAATTTGGGTGGCTACCGAAGATGGGTTGAACCGGTACGATGGTTCTAAGTTCACTATCTATAAGCATGATCCGCAGAACCCACAGTCTGTATTAAATAATTATGTACGCCTTTTGTTCGAGGACCGGAAAGGTCGTTTGCTGGTGGGCTATTTCAACGGCTTGCAGTTATACGATCATGCTACCGATTCATTCCGGCAAATTCCCCTTATACTGGAAAACGGCAGGCAATTTAATGCCCATGTGCTAAGCATAACGGAACGGCAAAATGGTGAGATTCTGATTGGAACCGGTGGTTTTGGCGTATTTTCATTAAAATTGGAAGGAAAGGAACCGCAAGCCCATCAGCTTAAACAACTAGTTCCGGCAGAAGTGGCCAGCTACCTTTTCGAAGACAAAGACCAGAATATTTGGGTAGCTACCCCCGACCAAGGGCTTTTCCGGATTAGTCAGAAAAATAAAAGAAAGCAATTCCTGGGTTCAAAAAAATCGCCCCAAAGCACCATTTCCAGTATTTGTCAGGATAAAGAAGGTAATGTGTATGTGAGCAGTGTAACCCAGGGGCTTTTTATTCATAATAAAGCAACCGATGAATTTGAACAGATTCCCTACGCTTCTTCGCCAAATTTATCTATCAGCACTTTACACCTGGGGCAAAAAGACAAGCTTTACCTCGGAACCGACGGCGAAGGCATAAAAGTCTATGACCTGAAGAAAAAAATTATTACGGATGGAAACTTCAACGTTGCAACCTTTGATTTTAAAAAGTCGAAAGTGAGCTCTATTCTGGAAGATCAGGCGGGCAATCTCTGGCTAGGTATTTACCAGAAAGGCGTAATGCTGCTGCCGGCCAGCGCCAGCAATTTTAAATATATTGGGTATAAATCTATACAAAACAATATTATTGGTTCCAACGCTGTTCTCTCGGTTCTGGAAGACCACCAGGGTACGCTCTGGGTAGGTACCGACAGCGATGGGCTTTACGGAATACGCCCGGATGGCAAACAGCAGGCTCACTTTAACCGGACGAATGATCCCGCTTCGGTTTCTTCTTCCATCCGGAGTATTTTCGAAGACTCAAACCATAATTTTTGGTTGGGCTCTGACCTGCACGGCCTGGCAAAATTAAACCCCAAAACCGGTAAGTGTGAATACGTAACGATTCTTCGGGATGAAAATTCTGAACCAGTAAAGGGTATTTTTAGCCTGGTAGAAGATAGGCAAAAGACACTGTGGATTGGCAGTATGGGAACCGGGCTGTACGCCATGGATTTAGGCTCGCAAAATATTACCCACTACAATGTTGCTGCCGGGGCAAATAAGACGGGAAGCAATAATGCGCTGCATAACAGTTGGATTAATTGCCTGCTCTTAACCAGCCTAAATAAACTGTATATTGGTACTTATGATGGAATTGGTTGCCTGGATTTAAAAACCAAAAATTTTGCTTCTACACACGGCACTAATCGTTTGCTACCCGGGCATATTGTATACTCTTTGCACGAAGACCCAAAAGGCAATATTTGGATTGGCACCTCCCAGGGCCTGATGTTTTTAGAGGCCGAAACGAAGCAGCTAAAGGCTTATACCATGGACGATGGGCTGCCCAGTAATGTGGTTTGTGCCGTTAAGGGAGACGAAGCAGGCAATATTTGGATTAGTACTAATTTTGGTATTTCCCGGCTGAATCCTAACAACCGTAGCTTTATTAATTATTTTGCGAACGACGGCTTGCAGGGCAATGAATTTAGCAAAGGAGCCGCCTTCGTAAACCAAAGCAAACAAATTATTTTTGGCGGAATTAATGGCATCACCTATTTTCATCCGGAGCAAATTCCGGCGGTAACGGCCAACCCCGGCAAAAAGCTGGCAGTGCGTATAACCGGTTTTTATCTGCATAATCAGGCGGTGAAGCAGGGCATGAAATCCGGCAACTATAATATTGTAGATGCCGCTGTAATGGATGCCGATAAATTTCAATTCTCGCACCAGGATAACGCCTTTAGCATAGAATTATCGGCCATGGACTTTGCCAATCCGGAGCGGATTACCTACCAATACGCTTGGGAATCTGGTAATTGGGTTAACCTCCGGGCAGGAACAAACACCGTAAATTTTACCGACTTAACACCCGGAACGTACCGCTTCCGGTACAGGGCAAAAGATTACAGCCATTATTCTGATGAAAAAGAAATTTTAATCGTTATTTCGCCCGCTTGGTATTTTTCGACCTACGCTAAGATTGTATACGCGTTCCTCTTAATTGCCGTGTTCTTTTTAATAGTACAGCAAATTCGCCTGCGGCAGCGCACGCGCCGGAAGATGCAGGAACACTTGCAAGCCAAACAAGTTAACGATGCCAAGTTGCAGTTCTTTATTAATATTTCGCATGAAATTCGCACACCCATGTCTTTAATTATCAGTCCGTTAAAAAAGCTGATAGCAATTGATAAAGACCTGGATCGTCAGAAATCTTACGCCCTTATGCAGCGAAATTCTGAACGTATTCTGCGCCTCATAAATCAGTTAATGGACTTGCGTAAGATTGACCAGGGGCAATTGCAATTAAGATTTCAGCAAACTGAAGTTGTAAGTTTTATACAAGAGCTTTGTGCTATATTCAACGAACAAGCTCAGGCTAAAAATATTTCTTTACGCTTTCACCACCAGCCCGAGCAACTACCCGTGTGGATAGATCCCAATCATTTCGATAAAGCTATCCTGAATGTTTTGGCCAATGCTTTTAAATTTACCCCCGAAAACGGTACAATCGACGTTTATCTCCAAACCGGTAAGGATGAAAAAGCAGTAAAGGAACTACGGCAATATTTTGAAATTATAGTTTCGGATAGCGGCATTGGCATTGAGGAGAGTGAGCACGAAAAAATATTTGAGTGTTTTTACCAGGCCAAATCGGCTCAGAACTATTTTGTGCAAGGTACGGGCATTGGCCTAAACCTTACCCGGTCCATCGTAGAACTGCATCATGGCCACATACGGGCAGAAAACAATCCGGAAGGCCAGGGTTGCCGATTTATCATGCGTTTGCCCTTAGGGAAGGAACACCTGCAACCAGGCGAGCTGTTGGAAGTACTTCCTCTCGCGCCGAAATTGGAGCCAGTCATTCCGGCTTTAACCACTCCAGCAGCTACAACGGAGGCAATTAAAATAAAATCAAAAACCAAAAAACGTTTGCTGGTAGTAGATGATGATGATGAAATTCGCAAATACATCTGCCAGGAATTTGCGACCGAGTACCACCTGATGGAGAGTGCCAACGGGAAAGAAGCCTTATCTATTTTGCTGGATAAAACACCAGATTTAATTATTAGTGATGTAATGATGCCCGAAATGGACGGAATTACGCTTTGCCGTAAAATAAAACAGAATGTAAATATTAACCACATTCCAATTATTTTATTAACGGCCAAATCGCAGGAAGAAGATAATATTGAAGGTTTGGGTATTGGAGCCGATGCTTATTTGGTAAAACCATTTAACCTGGAAATTCTGAAAAGAACGGTACAGAACCTTATTAGAAACCGGGAGATGCTCCGGAACAATTTTAGTGGCCACCAACACCAGGATGCTAAAGTGCAGAAAATTGCGCTAAAGTCGGCGGATGAAAAGTTGTTGCATAAACTCCTGGACCTGATTAACCAAAATATTAATAATCCTGCCTTAAACGTGGACATGATTGCCAGTGAAATTGGTATTAGCCGGGTACACTTACATCGTAAATTAAAAGAACTAACAAACCAATCTCCCCGCGATTTTATTCGCAACATACGCCTGAAGCAAGCGGCAGACCTGCTGGCCAGCAAGCATATAAATATTTCGGAGGTAGCTTTTGCTGTTGGATTCACCAACCTGGCAGCCTTTTCAACGGCCTTTAAGGAGCTTTATGGCGTATCTCCAACTGCGTATATGGAGTCTCATGTGGTTGCCTTACAAAAACGAACCGTGTTGGACTAACACTTTTTGCTGAATAGGGTAGAAAAATTGGTTACAGGTAATTTGAAATATTGACGTACACCACATAAATATTGATGTACCCCAATAAGTGTAAACAATAAAATATTCATTTAGGGCCAGTACCTGTTGGTTTATTTTTACATTAACCTTTTGTGCCAGGCGGCAATGGGTTGGTTCCGGAATTGAGATTCACGCAACATCCTCTTAAATAATTAAAAAGCCAAATTTCTTGCAGCCTGTTTTTCCGCTTCAGGAATATTAATATTTAACGCAACTTTTCTGGTATAAAGCTGCCTTGTGGTAATTTTTTGCTATTATGTTACATCAGCCCAAATGTTTGTAACATAAAACTACCTACCTATAACGGTAAGCCTATTTCCTTAATTCTACAGATAATTAACTTTGCCTTTACGCCGCAAAAGAAGTGTATAGTTGATTTTTAAGTGAAAAGCTCTCTTACATCAGCAAGCCGGAATATTAATTGCCTGGTATAAGAATATTGGAATAAACAGAAATAGAATTTGCCGCAAACCCACTGCTACTAAAATTATATATGAATAAAGAGAAAGGATTAATTTATAAATCATTCATTTTTTGTCTGGTTGTTTTCAGTTTGGGCTGTAAAGTAGCAAAAAATGATAGTCGTGAATTAACGCTTAAAGAGGCTTTTAAAGATAAATTTTTTATAGGTACCGCGCTTAACACAGGGCAGATTACCGGGAGCGACACGGCTACCATTAGGGTAATTAAAGCTCACTTTAACTCCATTGTGGCCGAAAATATTATGAAAAGCGGTTTAATTCAGCCGCAGCAAGGCAATTTCCGTTTCGACTTGGCCGACCAGTTTGTTGCTTTTGGCGAGCAAAATAAGATGCATATTCATGGCCACACATTAATCTGGCACTCCCAAGCCCCTCGATGGTTTTTTACCGACGAGCAAGGAAAAAATGTATCGCCCGAGGTATTAACACAACGCATGAAAGATCATATTTCTACAGTAGTTGGCCGGTATAAAGGACGCGTACATTCCTGGGATGTAGTAAACGAAGCTATTCAGGACGATGGTTCGTGGCGAAAAAGTAAGTTCTACGAAATTTTGGGAGAAGATTTTGTAAAACTGGCTTTTCAGTTTGCCCGTGAAGCCGACCCCAAAGCCGTATTGTATTACAACGATTACAACATGGAAACGCCTAAGAAAAGAGAAGGTGTGGTAGCTATGGTGAAAAATCTGCAGAAACAGGGTGTACAAGTAGATGGAATTGGCATGCAGGGCCACGTTAGTTTAAAACATCCTACCATAGAAGAGTTTGAAAAAAGCATTCTGGCTTATTCCGACCTAAAGGTAAAAGTTTCTATAACCGAGATGGATGTTAACGTACTGCCCACTACCTGGGGGAATGTTGGCGCCGAAGTATCTGCCAGTTTCGAATATCAGCAAAAAATTAACCCATATACCAACGGCTTACCCGATTCAGTAGCTACGGCCTTTAATGAGCGTTATTTAAGTTTATTCAAGCTCTTTACAAAGCACCAGGATAAAATTGAGCGGGTAACCGTTTGGGGGGTAAACGACAAGCAATCCTGGCTTAATGGCTGGCCAGTTCGGGGCCGGACCAACTACCCTTTGCTTTTCGACCGAAATAATCAACCTAAGCCGGTAGTCAAATCTATCATTCAAATTGCCCGACAACAATAATAATTCCTAGGAGTTCACCCAATAATTACCTAATCATGACTTACAATTGTATGAAATTGGCTAAAACGTTCATTTTGGTCGTCTTACTAGTTTTTGCTGGTTCAGCAATGGCGCAGGACGGTACCATCTATCCACTTAAAGCTCCTGCCGAACCGAAAGCCATTCCGCTCGGCACGGGCGGTGTGGATGGCCAGAAAGCCCCCGAGACCTGGTTCCGTCAGTGGGGCGACCCTATGGCGCGCAACATCTCCACTGCAACTCTAACGCCCTTCCTGCCAAAACCAGGTAAGGCGAATGGCACGGCTGTGATCGTGGCACCCGGTGGTGGTTACAGATGGCTTTCTATGGGAAACGAGGGCTGGGAAGTCGCCCAGGCCCTGGCGGATCAAGGAATCGCCGCTTTTGTACTAAAGTACCGGCTCCACCCAACCCCGGAATCGCTCGACGAATTTAAGGCAGGGATGAATCGACCTCGGCCTGCACCAGCCGCATCTGCCAACACTTCGCCAGGTGCAACGCCACCAAGTCAGCCGCAGCTGGACCTGTCTGACCAACTTGAGGACGCTGAGGCTGCTTATGCCTTAATACTCAAAAGGGCCAAGGAGTGGGGTGTCGATACGGACAGAATAGGCATGATCGGCTTCTCGGCCGGTGCCGGCCTTACGATGCATTCAACCCTCAACTCCAAAACCATGAAATTGGCCTTCATTGGTCCCATCTATGGTGGTATGGGCCCGGTGGAGGTGCCGAAGAACGCTCCGCCCATGTTTAATGCTATCGCCTCCGATGATTTTCTTTTCCGCGGCCAATTCGGGGTGGTTGAATCCTGGTATAAAGCAGGTATACCGGTCGAGTTCCACCTTTACCAAAATAGCGGCCACGGTTTCGGTCTCGGCAATCCTGACCGAACCAGTAATCGCTGGTTCGATGCCTTCATCCATTGGTTAAATGTGAACAAATTTCTCACGGCCAAGACCGGTAAGTGATCAGCAGTCACTTGATAAATGCCATAAATATGAGTTGACTAAGGAGAATTGCTTATTATTTTTATTTAACATGAAAAGAACAAGCAATCCTGGCTTAATGGCTGGCCAGTTCGGGGCCGAACCAATTATCCCTTACTTTTCGACCGGAATAATCAGCCCAAGCCGGTAGTCAAATCAATTATTCAAATTGCTAAACCATAAATATTAGATGAGTTTTAATAAGTTAACAATTGTCTTTCAGCGTTTTATTATTTTATTTATTTTTTTACCCGGTATGGCGCAGGCCCAGGATAACACGGTTAAAAGCCCCGATGGGCAACTGCAGGTAGAAGTATTGCTACAAAATGGTCAGCCTTTTTACCGGGTTACGCACGGGAAAAAGCTGGTTTTAGAAAATTCTCCTTTAGGATTAGAAACCAACCTGGTTAACCTTTCCGCCGATTTATCTTTGGTTGGTACCAAGCGGAACACCATTGACCAGCGTTACCAGCAAAGTAAAATTAAGCGGACTGATATTCACTACGTAGCCAATGAGTTGGTTTGCTCTTATATCAATAAAAACAAAAAGCTGTTGAATGTGGTGTTCCGGGTGAGCAATGATAATATCGCTTTTCGGTACGAAATACCGGAAGCCGGGGTGCCTTTAGCGTTAGTAGTAGAAAAAGAGAATACCGGTTTTAATTTCCCGCAGGAGGCAAAAAGCTTTCTAACTTCTCAGTCTAAGTCTATGGTGGGTTTTGCCCGAACTAAGCCCAGTTATGAAGAAGGCTTTAAGATAGACCAAGATATTTCTAGTCGTTCGGCCAGTGGTTTAGGCTATACTTTTCCGGGTTTATTTAAATTAGATGACCACTGGGTGCTTATTTCGGAAACTGGAGTAAGTGGCTCGTATTGTGCTTCTCATTTAAGCGACCCAACCAACGATGGAATATATTCGATTGCTTTTCCGGATAAAACCGAAAATAACGGTTTTGGCAGCTCCGGCGCGGCCATCGGATTGCCCGCCACTACTCCTTGGCGAACCATTACGGTCGGAAAAGGATTGAAATCTATTGTGGAAACCACTATTCCGTACGATGTGGTCGAGCCGTTGTATGAGCCATCTAAAACCTACGAATTTGGTAAAGGAACCTGGAGCTGGATTATGTGGCAGGACCGGAGCATGAACTACGAGGACCAGGTAAAATATATTGATTTGGCCGCCCAATTAGGTTATAAATTTATTCTGATGGATGCCTGGTGGGATAAACAAGTTGGCTATCCGCGCATGGAAGAATTAATTAAATATGCCGGTTCTAAAGGAGTTGGGGTATTTCTGTGGTACAACTCCAACGGGGTGGCGAATGATGCACCCCAAGGACCAAAAAACAAAATGCAGTCGTCTATTGTCCGGAAAAAGGAAATGCAGTGGATGAAGCAGAACGGCGTAAAAGGCATTAAAGTAGATTTCTTCGGCGGTGATAAACAGGAAGTCATGCGTCTCTACGAAGACCTGTTATCCGATGCCAACGACTATGGTTTAATGGCCGTTTTTCACGGAACAACATTACCAAGAGGGTGGGAGCGGATGTTCCCAAATTATGTAGGCAGCGAAGCTATTCTGGCCTCGGAAAACCTGATGTTCAGCCAAGGGTTCAATGACCAGGAAGCCTTTAATGCTACTTTGCATCCCTTTATCAGAAATGCCGTGGGCGCCATGGAGTTTGGCGGCGTGGTTTTAAATAAACGCTATAACCGGAATAACAATGGCGGCAATTACAGAAGAACAACGGATGTATTTCAATTAGCAACGGCCGTTCTGTTCCAGAATCCGGTACAGTTTTTTGCCTTGGCCCCTAATAATTTAGAGGACGCCCCGGCCTTCGCTATCGATTTTATGAAACAAGTGCCAACCACTTGGCAGGAAACAAAGTTCATTGATGGATACCCCGGAAAATATTGTGTATTAGCGCGCCAGCACGCCGATAAATGGTATGTTACCGGTGTAAATGCCCTTGCGGAGCCGCTTACGTTAAAACTTAATTTGCCCATGTTAGCGGGAAAAGAGGTTAAATTTTACGGCGATAATACCGATGGCACCAGCTACACAAAAAGTGTAAAGGTGAATAAAAATGGCAGCCTTAATATTACGATGCAGCCGAAAGGCGGCGTAGTGCTAGTGCAATAATCAATTTGTGAAGTGTCGGCTATAAATTACACCCTAAGTAAATTTTAGAACATGAGGTATAAAAGAATATTTGGACTATTAGTCTTTTTGCTTACTCTCCAAATAAACGCTTTTGCGCAGAATCCCAACTTCTATATTTTTCTGTGTTTTGGGCAATCGAACATGGAGGGCAACGCCAAATTTGAACCCCAAGACACTACTGCGGTTAGCCGGTTTAAAGTATTAGAAGCCGTTGATTGTCCTGACTTGGGCCGAAAAAAAGGAGAATGGTACCCGGCGGTGCCGCCATTAGCCAGATGTAATACCGGCCTGACCCCGGCTGATTATTTTGGCCGGACTTTAGTGGCTGACTTACCGGAAAATATTACGGTAGGCGTAATTAATGTATCCGTGGGTGGTTGCAAAATAGAGTTATTTGATAAAAATAATTATCAATCGTATGTGTCAACCGCTCCTAACTGGATGATTAATTTTATAAAATCTTACGATGGAAACCCCTATGCGCGTTTGGTAGAAATGGCAAAACTGGCTCAAAAAGACGGGGTAATTAAGGGGATTTTGATGCACCAAGGCGAATCGAACACCGGTGATGCTCAGTGGCCAGTAAAAGTAAAAGGGGTATACGATAATCTGCTCCAGGATTTAGGGCTAAACGCCAAAGCTGTTCCGTTATTAGCCGGCGAACTAGTAAGTAAAGAAGAAGGTGGAGCCTGCGCCAGCATGAATGCCATCATCGCCAAACTGCCCAAAACAATTCCGACTGCCCACGTTATTCCTTCGGAAGGTTGTACGGCTGTACCGGACCACTTGCATTTTACGGCCGAAGGTTACCGGAAATTAGGTAAACGCTACGGAGAGAAGATGTTGGCCTTATTAAAAATCCAAAAATCTTCCTCTAAGTAGCTCTAATATATTCAGTAAGAAAAGTATCTAATTTAAAACAATTACCAGTAATCAATTTCTAAAAAATTATAGAACAAATTAAAATTGATAATTATAAACATGAAAAAAGCAGTTGTAAAATTTTCTTTTCTGGTTGCGGCCTGTTTGCTGAGTTGTGTTTCTTATGCACAATCTAACTTTAGTAGTAAGTTAATTGGCATGGGGGTGGTGGTATCGGATTTGGAACGCTCCTTAGATTTTTATGTAAACGGCATCGGCATGACTAAAGCCTACAGCTTTAAAATTAATGAAGATTTTGGGAAACGTTCCGGCCTTTCGAATGGAGTTGCTACGGATGTAACCGTTTTAAAACTAGAGAACAGCCCGGAAGCAAATGAATGGAAACTGATGAGCTTTGGCAAAAAAGCCACGAAATCTAAATCAAAATTTATTCAGGATGATACCGGGGTGCAATATATTACCATTAATGTAAAAGCCCTGAAACCGGTTATTGAAAGGCTGAAGGCAAAGAATGTTACTTTCCTGGGCAGTTCGCCTATTCCTTTAAACCAGAAATCGCACTTTGTGTTGGTGCAAGACCCTGATGGTACTTTTATAGAGCTAATTGGACCAATGGAATAAGGAATAATTTTGAGGTAAATATATGCCCTGATTCAGAAATTTAAAGGATAATTAGCTTTCCGCGGTAGCTTTATATTATAAATATTCTTAATGAAAAACAGCCCTTTACAACTAGTCTTTTTTACCCTTGTTTATCTCTGCATCCTTTTTCCTTCCTATGGTCAGGGCGCTCAGAATCCTATTATTCACGCGGATGTGCCCGATATTGCCATTATACGGGTGGGCGATACTTACTACATGAGCAGTACCACCATGCACATGAGTCCGGGGGTACCGATTATGAAGTCAAAAGACCTGGTGAATTGGCAAATGGTAAGTTATGCCTACGATACCTTGGCTGATATTGATGAACTAAATCTTAATAACGGTAAAAGCACTTACGGAAAAGGTTCGTGGGCGAGCAGCATTCGGTTTCATAACGGAACTTACTATGTTACCACCTTTGCCCAAACAACGGGCAAGACGCACATATATACCACCAAAGATATTGAAAAAGGCCCCTGGAAAGCCACCTCTTTCTCGCCGTCTTACCACGACCATACCTTATTTTTCGATGACGATGGCCGTATTTATTTAATCTGGGGAGCAGGTAAACTCCAGCTAGTAGAACTTAAGAGCGATTTGTCCGGCGTAAAGCCCGGTACGGAACGGGTGCTGATAGAAAATGCCACCGCCCCAACCGGGTCCAATGTAGGCTTGCCGGCCGAAGGCTCGCAGCTTTTTAAAGTGAATGGCAAATATTACCTGTTTAATATTGCCTGGCCCCGAGGCGGCATGCGCACCGTTATTATTCACCGGGCTGATAAAATAACCGGACCTTACGAAGGGAGAGTGGCCTTACAAGATAAAGGGGTAGCGCAAGGTGGTTTGATTGATACACCAGGAGGAGAATGGTATGCTTATTTATTCCGCGATTATGGCGCCGTAGGTCGTATCCCGTACCTCGTTCCGGTAAAATGGGAAGATGGTTGGCCGGTACTGGGCGTTAACGGCAAAGTACCCGAAACACTTAATCTGCCGGCGAGCAAAGGCTTAATGCCAAACATTGTGGCTTCCGATGATTTTACCCGTAAAAAAGGGGCGGCTGCTTTGCCTTTGGTTTGGCAGTGGAACCATAACCCGGATAACAAACTTTGGTCGGTTACCGAACGGAAAGGGTATTTGCGCCTGAAAACCGGCAGAATTGATACCACTTTCCTACAAGCCCGAAATACCTTAACTCAACGCACAATAGGTCCGGTTTCTTCGGGTAGTACGGCCCTTGATGTTTCGAACCTAAAAGATGGTGATTTTGCCGGTTTGGCGCTTTTGCAAAAAAATTATGGTTTGGTAGGCGTTAAAGTTAATGGCACCAGCAAGAACATCGTCATGATTAATGCCAGTACCGGCAAACCAATAGAAGCACTAAGTATTCCGCTTACTCAAAAAACAGTTTACTTTAAAGCCGAATGCAATTTCACGGATAGGAAAGACGTAGCCAATTTCTTTTACAGCCTCGATGGTAAAACCTGGATGCCTGTAGGAACACAATTGAAAATGGCTTATACCCTGCCGCATTTTATGGGTTACCGCTTTGGCTTATTTAACTATGCCACTAAAACGCCGGGGGGCTATGCCGATTTTGATTATTTCCATATTACGGATCAGATTTCTAGTATAAAATAAGGAATAATCCTTACCAAATATTAAAAAAAGGAAAGCTGGTTTAATCCTGCCGCCGGTAACAGAAAGGCCATAATGGAAATACGCTAAGGCAGTTGAATTTTAACCAGGCTAACGCTTGAATATTTTACGTGTAACAAAATGAAAAAAATACTTTTTGTCTTTTTGCTATTAATAACCATTCCGGGCTTTTCCCAAAATAAACCCGGATTAAAGTTATGGTATAAAAACCCATCGGGTACCACCTGGGAAAATGCCTTACCCATTGGCAATGGCCGGTTGGGAGCAATGGTTTACGGGAATGTAGAAAAAGAAATTATTCAGCTAAATGAACATACCGTTTGGAGCGGCAGCCCAAACCGGAACGATAATCCGATGGCGCTGGATTCTTTAGCCAGAATACGTCAACTTATTTTTGCAGGCAAGCAGAAGGAAGCCGAAAAAATTGCTAACCAGGCCATTATCACCAAAAAGTCGCACGGGCAAATGTTTCAGCCGGTTGGAAATCTCCATTTGTTTTTCGATGGCCACGACTCTTACTCTAATTATTACCGGGAGCTGGATATTGAAAAGGCAATTACCAAAACTTCTTATACCGTAAATGGCGTAACTTATACCCGCGAAGCCTTAGCCTCTTTCCCGGACCAGGTAATAGTGATGCGTTTAACAGCCAGCAAACCGGGTAATATTTCGTTTCAGGCTTCTTTCACCAAGCCTCTGCCTAAAACTACAGTACAAACCACGGCGGCCAAGGAGCTAACCATTGCCGGCACTACCATGGACCACGAATCTGTTAAAGGCATGGTAAACTTTAAAGGCATTGCCAAAGTTAAGTTAGATGGGGGGGCGCTTACCACTAATGATACTTCGCTTATTATTAAAAATGCCAATAGTGCTACCATTTATATTTCCATTGCCACCAACTTTAATAATTACCACGATGTAACTGGCGATGCAGATAAAAGAGCGGCTGAATATTTAAATAAAGCCTATCCGAAATCTTACGCTATCATTTTACCAGCCCATATTGCCGCCTATCAAAAATATTTTAACCGGGTTAAACTGGATTTGGGTAGCACCGCAGCGGCAAACCTGCCCACCGACGATCGGCTTAAACAATTTGCCTCCGGAAACGACCCGCACCTGGTAACGCTTTACTACCAATACGGGCGGTATTTACTAATTTCTTCGTCGCAGCCAGGTGGGCAGGCCGCTAACCTGCAAGGCATCTGGAATAATAAAGTGCGGCCGCCCTGGGATAGTAAATATACCATTAACATTAATGCCCAGATGAATTATTGGCCGGCCGAAAAAACCAACTTATCGGAACTGCACGAACCTTTCCTGCAACTGGTAAAAGATATGGCCGTTACCGGTCGGCAAACGGCTAAAGAGATGTACGGTGCCCGGGGCTGGGCGGCCCACCATAATACCGATATTTGGCGAGCTACCGGCGCGGTTGACGGCGCTACCTGGGGCATCTGGAATGGGGCCGGCGGCTGGACCAGTCAGCATTTGTGGGAACATTATTTATATAACGGCGACAAAGCTTTCCTGTCTTCGGTTTACCCGGTTTTAAAGGAAGCGGCTACTTTTTACGTTGATTTTTTAATTGAACATCCCACTAAAAAATGGCTGGTAATCAACCCGGATATGTCGCCGGAAAATGCTCCTGCCGCCCACCAGAATTCTTCGCTGGATGCCGGTACCACCATGACCAACCAAATTGTTTTTGATATATTCAGCACGACCATAAAAGCAGCGGAAATTCTGAAAAAAGATTTTGCTTTTGCTGATACCCTAAAACAAATGCGCAAACGTTTGCCCCCGATGCAAGTGGGGCAACACGGGCAGTTACAGGAGTGGCTCGATGACATTGACAACCCGAAAGATAACCACCGGCATATTTCGCATTTATACGGATTATTCCCCTCTAATCAAATTTCGCCGTACCGTACCCCGCAATTATACAGCGCGGCTAAAACTACTTTAACGCACCGCGGCGATATTTCTACGGGCTGGAGCATGGGCTGGAAAGTAAACTGGTGGGCCCGCATGCTCGATGGCAATCACGCTTATAAATTAATTCAAGCCCAGCTTTCACCGGTAAAACTAGGGCGCGGAGAAGGCGGCGGTTCTTATAATAATCTGTTTGATGCCCACCCGCCGTTTCAGATTGACGGCAATTTTGGCTGTACCTCGGGCATTACGGAAATGTTGATGCAAAGCGCCGACGGAGCCGTGCATTTATTACCGGCGCTGCCCGATGTTTGGCAGGCCAGTGGCAGTATCAGTGGTTTGCGGGCCATTGGCGGCTTTGAAATAGAAAGCCTGCAATGGAAAAATGGCAAGCTGGTAAAGGTAGTTGTTAAATCAAAGCTGGGTGGTAATCTGCGGTTGCGCGCTCCTAATGCCTTAAGGTTAGCGGGTGGCTCCTTGAAGAAGGCAAGCGGCAATAATACCAATCCTTTTTACCAGGTAGAGGAAACCCCGGCTGCCTTGGTAGCTGGGCAGGCAACCATTACGCCGGTAAATTTAAAGGAAACTTTGCTGTACGATGTGCCTACGCAAGCCGGAAAAACCTATACGCTTACTGCCA
Source organism: Adhaeribacter rhizoryzae (assembly GCF_008629685.1). Lineage (GTDB taxonomy): Bacteria > Bacteroidota > Bacteroidia > Cytophagales > Hymenobacteraceae > Adhaeribacter > Adhaeribacter rhizoryzae. The sequence goes on from NZ_VWSF01000004.1 coordinate 170,324, forward strand.
TGTAGCACTTAAAATTATCTGATACAGATTTGTAGGAGCTGATTAAAAACAATCAACTATACGCGGGCTGGTTTAGCCGCCTGATAAAGACTATTCGATATTAAAATAGTGGTTCAATTACAAAAATTGCCCTCGGGTAAAAACTAAATTCTATTAATGAAAAAGTACAAGTTTAATTTTTCTTTGCTCCAAAAGGGGCACGTATTCGCATCCTTGGCTGCTCTGTTATTATCAGCTAACGCATCGGCCCAAGAAACTAAGAAACCGTCGTTAAAAGATGCCCCGGTTTTCACGCAGTTTACCTACAAGGGCGATGATGATATTTACAAGAAAAACCCGCTCCAGCCCGGCGAGTTTTATACCCCCATTCTGCAAGGCTGTTATCCGGACCCCAGCATCACGCGCAAAGGAAATGATTACTACCTCGTGAATTCTTCCTTTGCCATGTTTCCGGGCGTACCTATTTTTCACTCCAATGACCTGGTAAACTGGAAACAGCTCGGGCACGTGCTGGACCGGACTTCCCAGTTAAAAGTTGAGACTTCGGGTATTTCGGCCGGCGTATATGCCCCGGATATTAAGTACAACAAAAGTAACGATACCTTTTACATGATAACCACCCAGTTTTCTGGGGGCATGGGCAATATTGTAGTAAAAACCAAAGACCCCGCAAAAGGTTGGAGCGACCCGGTAAAACTGCAGTTTAATGGCATTGACCCTTCGCTTTACTTTGATGATAACGGTAAAGCCTACGTGGTACACAACGATGCGCCGCCCAAAGGTACGGAACAGTACAATGGGCACCGGGTAATTAAAATTTGGGAGTACGATGTGCAAAAAGACCAGGTGGTACCGGGCACCGACAAAATTATTGTGAATGGGGGTACCGATATTGCACAAAAACCAATCTGGATTGAAGCACCGCATATTTACAAAAAGAACAACCGGTATTATTTAATGTGCGCCGAAGGCGGTACCGGCGACAACCACACGGAAGTAATATTTTCCAGTGACAATGTAATGGGACCTTATGTACCGGCTAAAAACAACCCAATTCTTACCCAACGGTATTTCCCGAAAAACCGGCCTAATAAAATGGATTGGGCGGGCCACGCTGACTTAACCGAAGGACCGGATGGTAAATATTATGGCGTATTTTTAGGTATTCGCCCGAACGAAAAAGACCGGGTAAATGCCGGACGCGAAACCTTTATATTGCCGGTAGACTGGAGTGGCGAGTTTCCGGTATTTGAAAATGGTTTGGTGCCTTTAAAACCAAAGTTAAAAATGCCGGCCGGCATAAAAAACCAAACCGGGCAAAATGGCTTCTTCCCAAATGGCAACTTTACCTTTACCGATAACTTTAGCGCAAAAAATTTAGATTTCCGATGGATTGGCATGCGCGGTCCGCGCGAAGAATTTATTACTACCGGCAAAGCTGGCTTGCAAATCACACCTTTTGCCAAAAACATTAAAGAGGTAGCGCCTATATCGGCGCTGTGGCACCGGCAGCAACATAACAGTTTTGAAACAACGGTAACCTTAAAATATTCGCCAAAATCAGAAAAAGACTTAGCCGGTTTGGCATGTTACCAGAGCGAAAAATTTAATTATGTTTTGGGCATCACTAAAAAAGGAGCGGACAATTACCTGGTATTAGCCCGCACCGAAAAAGGGAAAACAACCATTGTAGCCAGTGAAAAAATAGATGTTCGTAAACCGGTTCAGTTACAGGTGGTGGCGCAGGGCGATGAATATAAATTTAACTATGCTACGGATAAGCAAAACTTCAAAAATATTGGTGGTACGGTTTCCGGCGATATCTTGTCTACGAATGTGGCAGGTGGTTTTACCGGTGCTTTAATCGGGCTTTATGCTACTTCTGCTAATGATATTCAACCATAAAAAGGTAGCGGTAGCTTCCTGGTGAACTGCCTGCAAATAGCAATTCCGGCGAAGGTTTTTAAGCTTATTCGCCGGAATGCTTTTTAAATAATAAATACCCTTCAATCATACGCGTAATTATCCACCTATAAACCCTAACCTATGCAAGTTAAATCTTTAGCTCTTCTATTTGCCGCTGCCTTAACCAGTAGTATGGCGTTAGCCCAAACGAATCAACCCGCTGTAAAGGAAGATTTTAAGCCGTCTAGTTTTAACCAACCCTTTCAGGATTATCCGCAGGTAAACTCCCAGGGTTATGCCCGCTTCAGGATAGTAGCGCCGCAGGCCGACAGCGTGCGCGTAACCTTGGGCTTAGGTGGCCGAGGCGGAACCAGATTGACAAAAGGAGCGGATGGAGCTTTTACCGGTACCACCGCCGGACCATTAGATGAAGGTTTTCACTACTACCACCTGATAGTAGACGGCGGCGTTTTTAATGACCCAGGAACCGGCAATTTCTATGGCTCACAACGTTGGGAAAGCGGAATTGAAATACCGGCCAAGGACCAGGATTTTTATGCGTTAAAGAATGTGCCGCATGGTCATGTGCAACAAGTGCTTTTCCCTTCCAAAAGCACCAACACATCAAGGGTGGCTAATGTATATACGCCGCCGGGGTACGAAAAAGGCAATACCAAATACCCGGTATTATACCTGCAACATGGTTGGGGCGAAAATGAAACTTCATGGGCTATTCAGGGCAAGACTAACCTGATTATGGATAACATGATTGCCGAAGGCAGAATTAAACCCTTTATTGTGGTTATGACTTATGGTATGACCAATACCGGTGGCAGACCAGGGGGCCCTCGTCCGGCGGCTAGTGCAACTGCTACTGCGCCAGGTGCAACTCCGGCTGCTGGTGCAGCACCGGCGCCACGTCCGGCGGGCGGTGGTATGGGTGCAGCGGGCGTTGTACCCAATGGCGTAACTGCCGGTGAACCAACTGGTGTTGGCGCTTTCCAAACTGTTTTATTGGATGAGTTAATACCTTATGTTGATTCTCATTTCCGAACGATAGCTAACAGAGATAATCGTGCCATGGCCGGATTATCAATGGGCGGGTTTGAAACCCACACGATAACATTGGCTAAACCAGAAGTTTTTGGTTACTGGGGATTAATGAGTGGTGGTAACTATACGCCAGAACAGTTAAAAGGCAAAATGAAACCGAAGCTTTTGTATATTACTTACGGTAGCAAAGAAACGCGCGGTGCCGAAGCGTTGCCAAAAGTGGAAGCTGATTTAAAAGCTGCCGGCTACAAAGTAGGTACTTATGTTTCTCCGGGTACCGCCCACGAGTTTCAAACCTGGCGCCGGAGCCTTTACCAAATGGCACCGCTTCTTTTTAAATAATTATAACCAGGCCAGCCCTATTAAGCAAACTAATATTTTCAATTTTTATTCAGAAATAAAGTGAAAGTAAAGCATACGCACCCTTTCTGGGTTCTAATAAAGAAAATAGTGGCTGGCCTGGTTTTATTTTTAGGAGTTGGTTTTACAGCCAGTGCCCAGGAAGTAATAGATTTATACCCCGGTAATATTCCCAACGCCAAGGTTAAATCGGGGGCAAATATTGGTAACCTGGAATCAGGCGGTCTTGTCCGCAGGATAGTAAAACCAAGTTTAGAAGTTTATTTACCGGCCAAAGAAAACGCTTCGGGCGCGGCAGTTATTATTTGTCCGGGAGGTTCTTATAAAGTAATTGTGTTCCAGGGCGAAGGCGTAGCTACGGCAAAAGCGTTTGCCCAAAAGGGCGTGGCGGCTTTCGTACTCAAATACCGGCTGCCCAACGATACCATTCTGACCGACAAAAAGATTGGCCCTTTGCAGGATGCGCAACAGGCCATTAAATATGTGCGGGAGAACGCCGCCAGGTATGGCATTGAAGCAAATAAAATAGGCATTGTTGGGTTTTCAGCCGGCGGCCATTTGGCTTCCACGGCGGCTACCCATTTTGAAAAACCACTTATTCCAAACCCTAAAAATACCAATCTGCGACCCGATTTTCAGGTTTTGGTGTACCCGGTTATTAGTATGCAGGATGGCTTAACGCATGCCGATTCCAGAAGTAATTTATTGGGCAAAAATCCGACAAAAGAAACAATAGATTTATTTTCCAATGAACTGCAGGTTACTAAAAACGCACCGCCGGCTTATATAACCCATGCTGCCGACGATAAACTGGTAGATGTAGATAACAGCATTGTTTATTTCCAAAAATTGCGGCATCAAAATATTGCGGTTGAAATGCATATTTATCCAAAAGGCGGGCATGGCTTCATCTTCGGACAAAAAGACTGGATAGACCCGTTGTTTTTGTGGATGAGAAAAAATAAATGGATGAAGTAACAACTGTAGGTTATGTGCCTTTAATAGGGTTAAATTATTACAGCGTGTTACTTACCGCAATAGTGCTCACTTACCTAACCAAACTATAAAATTCAGAAGCTAACCGAATTAGATTGATAATATTATCAGATTCCTAAATACAATTAGAGAATACTTCATTTTAAAACATATTCCCTTATGTTAAAAAATATACTTATTAATTTTATTTGTTGCGTGGTTCTTTGGGGCTTACCCAGCTTGGTTTATAGTCAGGCACCAAATGCACCAGCGGTAATATCGCCCCAAGTTCATCCGGATAATAAAGTTACTTTCCGTTTTTTAGCGCCAGCCTCCAAAGAAGTAAAATTAAACGCCCAGTTTGAAAAAGCACCGGTACCTATGACCAAAGATGCAGCCGGTATCTGGAGCGTAACCGTAGGCCCGGTTAAGCCCGATATGTATCCGTATAGCTTTGTGGTAGATGGAATTATGCTAGCCGATCCTAAAAATTCCGCCATTTTCCCGAATGAAGGTTTTCAGAACAGCGTCGTAGAAATAACCGGTAACACCCCTTTGGTACACACGTTGCAGCAGGTTCCGCACGGCACCCTTTCTTACCGCTATTATAATTCAAAAGAGTTGGGCACCCGGCCGGTAATGGTTTATACGCCGCCCGGATATGAGAAAAACACCTCCAAGAAATATCCGGTTCTTTATTTATTGCACGGCACCACCGATACCGAAGAAACCTGGACCAAAGTAGGTCGGGCAAATATTATACTGGATAACCTCATTGCCCAAAGTAAGGCCCAGCCCATGATTATTGTAATGCCCTACGGCCGGGCTTATCCGGTAATCAGTAAATCGTCGGGTAGTCTGCGGAACTGGGATAACCTGCAGGAGTTTAAAAAAGATTTCATGAACAACCTGTTACCTTTTGTAGAGCAAAATTACCGGGTTAAGAAAGACAAAAACAGCCGGGCCATAGCCGGATTTTCGGGCGGCGGCGGCGAAACGTTGTACCTGGGGCTGAATAACCCGGATTTGTTTGGCTGGGTTTGCGGTTTTGCGCCGGGCATGCTGAAAGAAGAATTCGACCGCAACAATGCCGTTGCTTTTGTTAATCCAGCGCGGATTAATCAAGGATTAAAATTATTCTGGATTGGCGTAGGGAAAGAAGATATGTTATACCCGGTTGTAACGGACTACCTGAAAGTGCTGGACGAAAAGAAAATTAAGCACGAAACTTTTATTTCGGAAGGCGGCCATACCTGGATGAATTGCAAACTCTACCTCTCCACCATTGCCCAAAAGCTATTTAAATAAATGATTATAGCTTGAGATAGACAGGATTATTGAAAGCTAATTACCATATAATCCCGTCATTCTGAAAGAATCTAACCAGCAAGTCACCGGTTAGATTCTTTCAGAATGACGGGAATTAGCTCCATATGGTTAAATATTAAACTTTTTATTAAAAGCGAAAGCGTTGGAGGTAGTACCGATAATGGCAGTTTAAGAACGAAGGAGCAAAAACTAAACATTAGTTAAATTTCAACCACGAATATTATTTTTTAAATCAAATTACCTATGCAAATAAAAATAGCATCTCGATTATTGCTGCTTCTGATAATGCTCTTTATTTCGAGCTATGCCATGAGCCAGCCGCCCCGAGGGCCTTTAGTCGTTTCGCCCCAGATTCACCCCGATAAAAAAGTGACTTATCGGTACCAGGCACCTTCGGCCAAAGAGGTAAAACTAAGTGCCCAATTCGAGAAAGGTCCGGTTGCCATGACGAAAGAAGCGAATGGCATTTGGAGTGTAACCGTAGGGCCGGTTAAGCCCGATATTTACCCGTATAATTTTGTAGTAGATGGTATTTCGGTAATGGACCCGGCCAATGTGGCTTTCTTTCCTAACGAGCGGTTTAAAGCCAGTTTAGTAGATATTCCCGGCGATACCCCGCTGATTCATGCCCTAAAAGATGTGCCGCACGGCGCGGTTAGTTACGAATATTACCCTTCGGTTACCGGCACTACCGGCTCTTTGGTGGTTTATACCCCGCCCGGATACGACAAAGATGCTTCCAAAAAGTATCCGGTTTTTTACCTGATTGGCGGCACCACCGATACCGAAGAAACTTGGTTTAAAGTTGGTCGCGCCAACTTAATATTAGATAATTTAATTGCTGAAGGTAAAGCCAAACCCATGATTATTGTGATGCCTTACGGAAACATAGAAGCCCGCATTGCCGAGGAAAAAGGCGGCCCGAAACCAGCCGACCCAATGGGCAGAGAAAGTGAAGAAGCCGTGAGCCGGGCCAAGACTTTTGAAGCCGACTTAGTAAAGAATGTGCTGCCTTACATCGAAAAAAATTACCGCACCGTCAACAACAAAGATAACCGCGCTATTGGCGGTTTCTCCCGCGGTGGTGGCCAAACTTTGCGAACTGCCTTCAGCAACATGGATAAATTTTCCTGGGTGTGTAGTTACAGCGCTTATTTAAGCCCTAAGGAAATGGAAAGCAGTTACAAGCCCATTTACGAAAACGCCAGCCGCACCAACCAACAATTAAAATTATTCTGGATAAGTGTTGGGAACGAAGACTTCCTGTATAAGTCAACGGTGGAGTTTATGGATTTCCTGAAAGCTAAGAATGTTAATTATAAAAGTTTAGTAACCGACGGCGGCCATACCTGGATGAATACCAAAGTTTACCTGACCCAAACGGCGCAATTACTTTTTAAATAGGCAAACATGAAGCGATTTCTTTCTATATTTTTCCTGCTTTTTTCAGTTGTAATTACCTGTTGGGCACAAAGACCACCGGCCATTAGCTCACCGGACCTACACGCTGATAAAACCGTTACGTTCCGGTTGTATGCCCCCAACGCCAAAAAAGTAAGCTTAAGCGGCGAATTTTTAAAAGCCAACGAGTTAATGACGAAAGATAATGCTGGTATTTGGAGCGTAACAGTTGGGCCTGTTAAACCCGATATTTACCCGTACAGTTTTACAGTAGATAGCATTCAAGTAGCCGACCCGAATAATACTTATGTATTCGCCAACGAAAGGTTTAAACGCAGTATTGTAGATATTCCGGGAAACACCCCGTTGTTACACGCGCTACAAAATGTACCGCACGGCAAAGTTACTTACCGCAATTATAAATCGGGTACCTTAAAAACTACCCGGCAATTATTGGTTTATACGCCGCCGGGGTTCAACCCCAACGGTAAAACCAAATACCCGGTACTTTACTTAATTCATGGCGGTTCCGATACCGAAGAAACCTGGACCAAAGTGGGCCGGGCCAACCTGATAGCCGACAACCTGATTGCTCAGAAAAAAGCTAAACCGATGATTATTGTGATGCCTTACGGCAACGTACGGCCGGCACCTATGCCCGATTTTACCCAGGATGTAACCAAAGATATTATTCCGTTTATCGAAGCCAATTACCCCGTGCTAACCGATAGTAAAAATCGCGCTGTAGCCGGCTTCTCGGTAGGCGGTGGTCAAACGTTAAATATTGGCCTGACCAACACCGATAAGTTTGCTTATGTATGTTCGTATGCCCCTTATACCGCCACAGAAGAATTCCAGAAAAACTTCACCAACTGGAACCCCAATGCCGCAGCCCTAAACAAGCAACTTAAGCTGTTTACCATAAGTGTAGGCACCGAAGATTTCCTGTACGAACCGGTAAAACAAAATATTGCCATGTTCAAAGAAAAAAATATTAACCTCGAAACCCTAATTGTACCGGGCGGGCATACCTGGATGAATTGTAGATTGTTCCTGGCTAATTCTTTACAGCAATTATTTAAAAATTAAAACATAAGCGGTTTAGTGGTTTATAAAATTGAGTTAGCAGTAGCCCTTGTCGTATGTTTTCGCCATAGGCCTGCAGTATAAGCGTAGACTTGCATTGCCCGGGTGCTTTAGCCCCGGGTTTTTAGTACCCCTGACTTTAGTCAGGTTTATTTTAAATATTCTGAATAAAAATAAATAAGTAAACTAATATGAAACATTTATGTACCCTAATAGCGGTATTTATGCTATTTGGCGCGGCTGCCAAAGCCCAGAACATTGAAAAAGAAGCTCCGAAGGGTTTTGATGTGGTGCAGCCAAATATTGCCCACGGTAAAATAGATACCATTACCTATAAATCTAAAACGGTAGGTACCAAACGCCGGGCTTTGGTTTACACGCCACCCGGATTTTCTAAAAGTAAAAAATATCCGGTGCTGTATTTATTACACGGAATTGGCGGCGACGAAAAAGAATGGCTGAAAGGGGGGCAACCCCAGGTAATACTGGATAACCTATACGCGCAGAAAAAAGTGCAGCCCATGATTGTGGTACTGCCAAATGGAAGGGCCATGAAAGACGACCGGGCGGTGGGCAATGTATTTGATGCGGAAAAGGTGCAAGCCTTTGCTACTTTCGAAAAAGATTTATTGAACGATTTAATTCCGTATGTCGAGAAGAAATTTCCGGTACGTAAAGATCGGGAAAACCGCGCCATTGCCGGGTTATCGATGGGAGGGGGACAATCTTTAAACTTTGGCTTGGGTAACTTAGATAAATTTGCCTGGGTTGGTGGGTTTTCATCGGCTCCTAATACTAAAAAGCCGGAAGAGTTGGTGCCAAACCCCGCAGATGCGAAAAAGAAGTTAAAGCTACTTTGGATTTCGTGCGGCGATAATGATGGATTGATTACCTTCAGCAAACGGACCCACGATTATTTGTTTACGAACAATGTGCCGCATGTTTATTACATCGAGCCAGGCGGGCACGACTTTAAGGTTTGGAAAAACGGACTGTATATGTTTTCGCAGTTTTTGTTTAAGCCGGTTAATACGGCTAGTTTACCTAAATACTCCGTTTTAGGAACTCCCGCTTCAACCAATATTCGTTCGGCGAAGTACCCGCAAATATTACCTGATAACCGGGTAATATTCCGGACAAAAGCGCCCGAAGCCCAAAAAGTACAGGTTGATTTAGGTAAAAAATACGATATGGCGAAGCAAGCCGATGGCTTTTGGGAAGTAACCACTGATTCTATTGGCGAAGGTTTTCATTATTACTCTTTAATAATCGATGGCGTTGCCTTGGCTGACCCGGCAAGTGAAACTTTTTATGGCATGGGCCGCCAGGCCAGCGGCATTGAAATACCCTTCAGAGGCGGGGATTATTATGCTTTAAAAGAGGTGCCGCACGGTGAGACGCGCATGAAACGCTATTTTTCGCCGGTTACAAATTCCTGGCGGCGGTTTTACGTGTATACACCAGCCGGCTACGATACTAACACTACTGAAAAATATCCGGTACTATATATATTGCACGGGGGCGGCGAAGACGAACGTGGCTGGGCCACCCAAGGTAAAACCGACTTAATATTGGATAACCTGATTGCCGATAAAAAAGCCAAACCTATGCTGGTTGTCATGCTCGATGGGAATGTAGGAACGGGCGGTGCTACTGAAAATGCTTTAAGAATGTTTGAAAACGAATTAAAGCAGGCAGTTATTCCTATGGTAGAGAAAAATTATCGGGCTATTCCGGAGGCTAAAAGTCGGGCGCTAGCGGGTTTATCTATGGGTGGGCTGCAAACTTTACACGCCGGCATGCGGAATACCCAGTTATTTAATTACCTGGGAGTATTCAGTTCCGGCTGGTTTAGCAATCAACCGGCCGTATCTAATCCGCAGTACGAATTTATTAAAAGCAATTCGGCTACCATTAATAATAACCTGAAACTGCTTTGGGTAGCCATGGGTGGTAAAGAAGATATTGCTTATAACAATTGCAAAGAAATGCTCGCCAAGTTCGATGAAATGAAGGTAAAATATACCTATACCGAATATCCGGGTGGCCATACCTGGCCGGTGTGGCGCAATAATCTTTACAATTTTGCACCGCTGTTATTTAAATAAAAATTCCTACTTCAATTATCTGATTGCATGCCGAAAATAGAATTATTTAGGATTAGTAATAACTTGAAATAAAGCAGAGGAAGAAGGCGAACTAAAATCTATTTAACATAATATAAATTATAAGACTTATGGTAAACTCCTGAAATAGCTTTACACTTTAAGTATAAAGCTATGAATAAAAAGGAATTAAAGGAAAACGTAAAAAGAGCTTATTCGTCTTTAGAGAAAAGAAAGATTGTCGAAGAAATTCGCTCGGGTATGCTTACCATTAAACAAGCTACCAAGCAATACCAAGTTTCGGTAGGCATCTTACAGGATTGGAATCGCTGGTATTACAAAACCAGGCTGTTAAAGTATTATCGACCAAAACCATCTTTTCCCATGAAGCCATCCCAGACAACAGTTGAACAGTTAAAGCAAGAGCTAGCCGAAGCGCAAGCGCAGTTAGCGCAAGTAAAGCTACAGAATACAGCCCTAGAGACGATGATTTCGGTGGCCGAAAAGCAGCTAAATATAGAAATCAGAAAAAAGTATGGTTCCAAACGGTCCAGCAGTTAAATACACAGTATCCCTTGACAGGCTTAGGAAAACTGTGCGGATTGTTTGGCAAATCCCGGCAAGCTTATTATCAGCAGCTATGGCAGCAAGATAAAAATGAGGTTCATCAAATGGTTATTTTAGAGCAGGTTATCAAGATACGGCAGCAACTACCAGGCATTGGTACAGATAAGCTGCATTATTTATTAACGGACTTCTTGGCCGAGCATCAGCTAAAACTAGGTCGGGACAAGCTTTATAATTTGCTGCGGGAGAATCATTTACTGCGCACTAAGCGGCGCAAACGAGCAAAGACCACTAAGTCGCAGCATCCTTTTTACAAGTATGTCAACCTGGTGAAAGAACTAAATTTTCCTCCGGAGCAGTTAGCAGCACTTCATAAGATTACCTCCAGCAGTCTCCAAATTTCTTTTCTTACCTCCCCATACCCTAGCTTCAGTTTGGTAGCTTGTGGCCCTACTTGGTTTGCCCTGGGGTGTTGGCTAGGCTGCCATTTAGAAAGCATAGCAATCTGCATAACTATCTTACTTCTTGCTTATCCTGATTATAGCCAGATTTCTGATTGAAGACTTGAAAAATACTAAAATATTTTTTTACAGGCTCCCTCCTACTGACGTTCTATAGCTATCATCTTCTTCGGTTCTATGCTAAAAATTAAGATTTAGCTCATGCACTTTTGTTTAATTTACATAACAGGTGTTATGAGGAAATAGTAGTTTGAGTTTCTTGATATGGCACTTCATTTACTTTTATTTTGCCAAAAAAATATAGGATATAAAGTTATAACTTGCTCTTTTATATTATTTTAAGTATATAGTGTTTTGGTCAATCAAGTTGCGTAAATAACTCATTTTTAGTAGTTCTTTATGCATAATGATAGCTGATAACTCCTTTTTGGCTGTAATTATTTAAGAACAGCATGAAGCATAAAGAATTCGATTTTATAAATCCTTTGCCTGTAGAATCTTATGAGAATGAAAGAATTTCATTCAGCATAAAGCGATATAGGGCTAAAGCTACAATGTGTCGGGAGACTTACCTATACAGTAATTTATTTGCTATTATTTTGGGTTCATTAGTGCCAATTCTTATTAATTTGGATGTTCCAAGGAACTGACCACCATTGTCAGTTTTACAGTTGTTTTCATTGTTGCCTTGGAAAATGTATTTCATTTCAGGGAACGCTGGAAGAACTACCAAGTCGCGGAAGAATTGTTAAGGAGAGAAAAATATCTTTTTCAAACTAAAAGTGAACCGTATAATAATTTAGACGAAACTGCCTCTTATACATTACTCGTAAAAAATATTGAATCAATTATAAAGGACGAGAGAGATAAGACTATTCAAGCACGATCTTCTGAAATCAAGATGACAAGATACCGTGACGAATAATAAATGCTAATACCAGCTTTTCAATGGAGGGACTAATAGGCAAGCAAAAAGTTTGAGATATTGGCAATCCTTGACACTTATTACCATTGCTCTGTCGTTCCGTCCCATAAACGAATTTATGTTCAATACCAGTCAAATAAATATAACATCACCTTCTACTCTGTATAAGCAAACAATAAAAATACTGAAAAATCAGTATTGCTTATTCCTTAACCATATTACACTTTTACCAAATGGTTTAAGGGAATAACTTTTTGATAATAAGCTAACTTAAACCAACTGTACCACCTAAGTTCTAAGCTTTACCGCTAACTTGAGCCAAAACGCAAATTCATTTTAGAGAAAGTAATGATGACAACCAAAAGAAGAATTACTATTAGTATTTAAGCAGACACACATCCAACTATCTATTTATTTAGGCAGCTCTTGTAAGAATAACAGTCGGTTAAATAATATAGAAGAAATTTCCTCCTGGTTAGTTGTTAAATGCTTATTGTAGTAAACAATCCACCAAAAAATGGAAGGTTATGTCTATTCTTAAACAACAGAAATCTAAAATCTTAGAGGTAATCAATGTTTTTGAGACAGGTTCTCCCGAAGGAAAATACGATACCATTGCCATCTTAAAAGACGGCCCCCTTCTTAACGGAGAAAATGTACTCCAGATTACCTATGACCGCAGCTAAACCACTGAATTTGGTAATTTAAAGCAACTGCTGGCGCTTTACATCACCAAAAATGGAAAGTTTAAAAACCAATTAACAACTGGGATTTAGACCAACCAGTAGATGCCAATAATCTTGTGTTAGCATAGTTACCTTGATAATCTACTATTTGAATGATATTGCAAAAGGCCCCTTTATCTATGAAATAAAGTACTGATAGTCAAGAAACATACAAATATTGATGTAGTATATTAGATAAATCTAACCATTAATAATTTTATTATGCCTGAAAATGATGTAACGGAAGGAGTTGGAGCCAATGGAATGGCTGACCAAGAGTTAAAGAAAACTCCTGAAAACGAAGCTGTAAAAGAAAATCTGTTGCCCCCGGATGAAACAGCAGGAACAGCGGCCGATGTTGAAGCAGTACAACTTCCAAATAATGCAAAATTACCCCTGCCGGAGGGTGTTACCCTCCCCCCTAATGCGGAACCATTTCCTCCTGCTGATGTTGGATTAGTAAAAGAGCTACAAAAAAAAGCTGATAATTGGATGGGATGGTATAATTTCTGTGGCTGGATATACTGGTTTTTAGGAGCAGCGAGCGTGGCCTTCTCAACCCTTGGTGCCAGTGACGTAGTTGAAGCAAAATTCAGAACTTCTTTTGCTCTTCTTTCAGCAATCTGCTTGGGCGTAATCGGCTTTGCTAATCCTCAGAAAAAGGCCGCTAAGTTTATTGGTGCTTTCCGTTTGCTTGAACCTTCAGTAAGGGCCTATAAATATGGCGTTCTCTCAAAAGCGGATTTGCTGATAAAAGATAGGGAGGCCGAGAACATGCTCAATGAAGGCGAATTTGATGGTAAGTAAACATGTTAGGAATTACTACAATCTGAAAAGGGCCTGGTAATTCCAGGCTCTGTTTTTTTACTTCTGGTGCTTAGTTTATCTACTCGTTATCAGCTAGAAGTTTAAATCTTAGCGATATTGTGCTACTTTAAATATCTGAAACATAGCTAATGACAGCTCCTTTTCTTATTTCATTATAGACAGTTACAGCAGATGTTTATAGTCTAAACTTCCAATAAAAGAGATTGGAGGTCTTTTTAATACGCAACAAATTTCTTTCATTAGGTCTTAAACCTTTAAATAGGGAATACACATCGGAAATTACTGTTCTAGAATCACCTATATAGGAATGTTGAAGAAACCCTGTATCCATTCCTGTTGCATCAATGGATTCTACCCCTTTAACGACTAATAACTTATTGCCAGAATCTCCAGCACGTGGTGCTCCATGAACAGCTTTTGAAGCTTTCAAGGCTAAATCATCAGAAGAGGCATATAATGTTATTGGATGTTTACCTTTAGTTAGACTTGGTACAATTTCTTGCTTAAATACATCTGCATCTATATCTGGAGCAGCCAAGATTATCTCCTTGATTTTCTTGGCTAATTGCGGTTTCTCATTAATTAGGGAGGCTATAGCGCGTGTCATAGCTCGATTGCCCATACTATGGGCAATCACATAGATATTCTGGACATTTGTTTGGCTAAGGAAATCTATGAGAAAACTTTTTAAATGTAATTGAGTCCATTCAATAGTGGCTTCATCAACTGTATATTTTAAGGTGGAAGCTTTAGAAGGCCAACTATAAAAAACTGGAACTCCTGTAAAGCCAAGATCATAACTCATCTGGGCCGTTCTTCTGGCCGCATCTGCGAAACTAACATTGTAGCCATGTATGAAAATAAATGCTTTTTTCTCAGTAGACTTTTCTATGGAATCTCTGAGCATCTTAAAGTAATCGGATTTCTTATTAACTTTTGTCTCCAATAGAACTATATGCTTATTTGGATCGAAGTTAAGTTCAAGTTTCCATATATTAGGAGACTCTAGTTCTCCCATCCTATGATCTATAGGTATACTCACCCTACAGTATCCATAAGAGAGATTAGGTGAACGATTCACTCCGAACATCTCCCAAGGATCCTCCGTCTTTACAAAATTCCTGTCCGTCGCAAAGTACACAGTAGATATACCTTTAGTATCAAGGAGTGCACTCCCAACAAGCTTTTCTACCTCAACTTTTACCTCATTGTCTATAAGTTCGATTCTGACTCGGTGTATATCATTAGTCAAATGGATTTTTGCTTCTACATTAGTATACCCAATAGCGGATATAACCAATATAATTTCTTCGTCCATAATAGAATCAGGCACTGATATAGAGAACTGTCCTTCTGAATCTGTGACTGTCCCAATAGAGGTGTTTTTTAAAAGTACAGTGATACCTGAAGTGGGGACAGAGAAATTTGCGGGAATATATTCTTGTAAAATGATACCTTCAAGAATAGTTTGACAGAAGCAACTCTGTATTCCAATTACTAATAATATAAGACTTAAGTAAATTTTTTTCATACACTTTGATAAAGATGTTGAATAATAAAATTTTAGAGATTTAAGGCATTACCCATTGATTGCTACTTAGATCTGTTCACTTGCTGTTATTTCAATTGTTTTTAGGTTGTGATAAGAAAATAGTTAAATGGGTGCTGACTACCGACTACATGGAGTGGCTAGGTTATATGGAACTGGATTAGTGCACATAGTTTACATTATGATCAATATACAACTGGTGAGGGAAAAAACCAGAATGGCGGGTCCTTTGTCTTGCCTCGATAAAGAAGATTATTGATTCCTATTTCCTGCAATTACTCTTTGCTAAACCAACTATCTTTAAACTTAATAGGTTGTGGACCGGCACTATTTCCTTCACCACCAAGCAGATTTTTATCCACGGCTATTTTACCTAGGATTGCTCCTATAATTTCATTAATAATTGGACTTAAGATCCCTCCAGGAGGCTCAATAGATTCTAAGCAGCTTTTGATAGCATCACTTACGTCAGAGGATGACATTTCAGAATATTTCCCCCAACGCCAAGGAAAGTTCAGCCATTTAGGCTCGACAGGGGCACCGGCACCTAAAAATTGTGCCGATACCAATTGTGTTCTGCCATCTTCGTAAGTATTAAGTACAGCACCTTTTGAAGTGGCATTTTGCAAGCTTACCTGAATTAGATGATCAAATAACACTTTTTGGTTAGCCCCAGGCGTACTATAAAACGCATGCCCGTTTCGAGAAGAATAGAGTACAATCCTGCCAGTTGATGGATCGGTTTCAAGGACTGATTTAGGAATCAAGTCACCGCTATCGTGCTGCGACAAATAAACCTTTGTAACTTGTTTTGAATCATTGTCTACCCGCATTAACACGTGTTCCCAATCCCCCTCGTGCACGCCCAGATTACCTAATACATTAGTTTTACCACTTAATGACAATGTGCCGGGACCATTATAAGGATAGAATATCCAAAATACCAAATCTGTACTATTTTCTTCCGGAATGAACTTAGCATGCACGTACAAAGGTGCATCATCTGGGTGACCCGGTATTATTAAAGGGTAATCGGCATCGTCGATTTTTAATGTATAATCCGAACTGTGTTTAGTAGAACCATCATTTGCAGACCTGGCTCGTGGTATTAATGCATCGGAAGTCATATCATTGGCTGTATTGTCCCAAAGTGAACCTTTCGGCAACTCCCAAGTGCTTTTAACAGTGTTCCATAAACCCACCTTGCGCAAATAGAACTCTACTGTAGAGCTTTTGTACTGCTCTTCTGTATCCAGATAAATGATTGGAGCGGCGTCTTTTATTGCTGTTTGTAATTCTTTTAAACTTAGCGGCATCTCATCCCAAACTGCAGAACTTGGTATTTCTGTACTTGTCCATGCTGCGGTTTGTAAATTACGCACCCTGATTTCTAAGGCCCGGCTTGGTGTAATGGCTGCAAATGTTACCGCTGTTTGAACCCCGCTCTCTACCACGGCAATTTCGCTTACCGCAGTGTCCACTATTTCGATGTTGCCCCAGGCTGTTGCACCGTTTAGCTTGGAAACTAATTTAAGCGATTGTGAATTGTCTATGTACCATACAAATTCTTCCTCTGCGGTGATGCTCACTTTTAAGAAACTGATACCTTTAGCAGCTTCGGGCAACAAAACCGTTTCGGGATTGGAGTGCGAGGATCTGTATACACTGATACCGTCTCCACCTACATACATATTAGGCACATTGGATGAACCTGGCGAAACTACAAAAGTTACTGTGTTTGCAGGCAATCCATCGTAATTATAGTTAATGGTTTTGCCATACTTATCCTGAAAAGAAGAAAAAGTTAAGGCAACATCCTTATTAACATAGTATAAGCTCCAAATACCCGGTTTAATGTACGACCCTAATTTAGAAAGCAGAGTTTTATCTGCATCTTGCGGTATTCGTAAGAACTGCCAGATTGCGGCCGGTGTTGACATATCAAAATAATAATTGTTCATAACTCCTTGAACAGCAAGTGACGCAATTACAAAAGTAGTATTGGCACCATCATTGGCACTAAACGAAACGTTGGAGATAACTGCTCCCTGAGGTATCCCACTGGCCACGTTTATAGATTTAAAGGCATTTATCCAACCCACAGCATCTGTTGATGCACCTATTGGGTAAGTTATATATAAAGTACTTACCGGAACTCCTCTCCTTTCGCAAACGGCAACTGCCACTGATGCATTACCACGGGTATCTGTATAAATATCATAGCTCTGCACTTTGGTATGATGTGCAGATGGCAAGGCCTCTGATAAATCTATTTGCTGATAACTATTAGTTGAATTGTTAAATTTAAATAGGTATAAATGTTTGTTAGTGCCATACGTAAAAATAACCGGCCGGCCATCGGCATCATTTATGGCCTTTATCGCTTGACTAGGATCTAAAGGGCTTCCACAAGGATCATTTTGATAACCGGATGATTGAATGGATACAAATTTTTTAGTAATGGTGTCAATCGTTTCTTCAAAATTTAAGAGGTTTACCCAGTAAGCGATATCTACAGGCAAACTTGCATCATAACGCTTCATTATAGCATCATAAATTCTTGCCAAAAGATGGGTATTATCTAAATTAAATCCCATGAATTCGTCAGTTTTTAATATTTCGGATATAAAACCAACAGCTCCGTTTTCGTAGGGTTGTGCAGACCACGACTTAACCTCGTCAGTAGAAGGTTCCCTCCGTAAAAGAATACGACCGATTATTGCTGCATCAGATGCAGTAATTAATAATGTTGACATATGTTGTAGGTTATATTATCTGTATTTTAGATCAAGTTCTATATCCCCGTCGCTGTTCATTTGTATGTTGTGATACACAAACTCATTCTTACCCGGAAACACGATTTTACTCATGGCACTATTTATTATTGGCCCGGTTGAGTTGATAAAATTGCTGATAATATCTCCCTCAATTGCACCGAGAGATGCACCATTGCTTGCCCAATCCTCGCTAATTTGGTTAAGACTTAAAATGCCATTAAAGAAATCGGCAAATTTATACATTCCTTCTGTTCCCGAATTTGTAACAGGCAGGTTTTGCTGGCTGGCTTGGGTTATTTGAACATTACCATCGCCCTGAGCTATAAACTGTAACTTAGTAACAAAGCTAAGCGTGGCGTTGGCCCAACCTTTACCTACGTAAACATTACTTTTAAAAGGCGGAATATCTGTATTTAGCTGATCCCATTCGTACCTATAAACACTACCGGATATATTTAATGTTAACCTGGGGGTACCTGAAGCATCGTTTTCTGTACAAAGCTGCACTTTATATTGCAGGTTTTGCTCAGATTCCCTGTCATGAGAATTGAAGCCGCTTTCGTGCCAGCTTAGTTTTATATGGTCACCGTAATGCCAGCTTCTGCCATCTTCGTCTAAAATAAAGCCAAATGTTTTATTATAAATATCAACATTAGGCCCCCTATCTGGCCTTGAATGTGCGAAGTTGGGCAGGCTTTGCAATTTATCGCCAAGAGGTTTTACTAATAAGCTGTATATATATATCTGGCAAAAGGTTTCTGATGCAATAATGACTTTGCCATCGGCATCGGCACTTGTTACCAGGCTTCTGTTAAATAAACCTGCATCGGCACGCGATAAAGCAGGATCTGATTGCATATCCCTATCGCCTGTTACCATCAAAATGTTCAAGGTGCTTAATCCTTCCTGTCCAGATGTATTAGGTGTCGTAGAAAAATTGGCTCCGCAAGGTTCAAACACTTCTTGCAGATAACTTGATTCATTTTTTACTATCGGGTAACCAATAATAAATGGATTATCAGTGCCTTTGTGGTTTAACAGCCAAACCCGGATTAAATCGCCGAAAGCTTTTTTTGTAATATCATCTGCACCCGGAAAACTTGATTTTGCATCATATGTGGCAAGATCAGAATTTTCGAATTCCATAAATATGCTATAGATATTAAACATATTACTATCAAATTTCGAAAGCGTATTCAATACTTCCTCAGGAATAACCTTTGACGCAGTGGTATATTCATGTGCTAATTGAGCAATGTTTAGTTTAATGTTAAAGGCAATCACCCAACCTGCCACGTTAAAGGTTTTTA
Source organism: Adhaeribacter rhizoryzae (assembly GCF_008629685.1). GTDB lineage: Bacteria > Bacteroidota > Bacteroidia > Cytophagales > Hymenobacteraceae > Adhaeribacter > Adhaeribacter rhizoryzae. The sequence goes on from NZ_VWSF01000004.1 coordinate 189,680, forward strand.
CTGTTTGACTAGGACCATGACCGGTATAATAATTAAAAGTACCATTAGTGAAAGGTATATGTAAACTAGCCAGATGTACTTCACCGGTGTTAAATCCGAGTGATGGTGAACCAATGGTACCAGAAATACTAGCGCCATTTGTTTCGCTATCACCAATAGTTATGTGCGTGGGGATGGTTTGGCCGGAGAGAGAAGCAAGCTGTTTATTAATAGCATCCTGAGTGATGGTATACACCATATCAAAACCCTTAGTGGATGGTCTCCCTGTAGGCCTTCTGGTTATCGGACGAGCTTCGTTCAATATATCGTTAATTAATGATTCGACAATCACAGCTAAATGAGCTATTTGAGATGGTAGATCTGGCATGGGAATATTTTTTTATGATGAAATTGTTAATTGCTGTGTCCTAAGTTGTTTTGTATTGAAGGTCTATCTCAACATCTTCATCGGTATTGAGCTGGATATTCTTGTAAAAGAATTCATTCCTACCGGGTAGTATAACTTTAGTCATAGCGCTGTCTAATATCGGACCCGTTGCATCTATAAGTTGCTGAGCAACATCTTTATTAACATTTGCTAAAGAAGTAGCGTTATTAGACCAATCATCAGCAATAGTATGAAGGTTTAGTAAACTGGTGAAGATATCGGCAATGTTATACACCCCTCCTGTATCACTGGTAGTAACCGGATCTGATTGCAAACTGGTATGAAAAATCGAAATTTTTCCATCGGTGCCCGCCACAAACTGGATAGTGATGGTATAGGCTATGGCAGCACTGGCCCAGCCTTTTCCAAGGTAAGAATCTCCTAACTTTCCGAAATATTGGTCAACCTGGTCCCATTCATAGCGATATACCGAACCCGTAATGGTTAACGTAAGCCTCGGTGCACCCATCATTTCAGGCCGCGGGTCTGGGGCAGTTCCTACGCGTACCTTAAATTGCAGGTTTTGTTCAGACTCGCGTTGGTGGTGGTATGTTTCGCCTCCTTTTTCTTTCCAGCTAAGCTTAACGTGATCGCCATAATGCCAGCCAAGGCCGTCATCGTCTGGTAGAAATGTGTGCGTTTTGTCGTTTATTTCTTCAGTAAAATCACTTTGTCCATTTCTGGCATCGTCACGTGCATGGGCGTAATCTCCCAAGGTTAATACCTTATCCTGAAAAGGTTTAACTACCAAATCCCATAGGTACTTCTCGAAGAAAACTTCTTTAGCAATTATGGCCTTGCCATCAATATCATTGCTTTCAACCAGATTTTTATGAAAGGACCCCGAATCAGCACGCATTAAGGTAGGGTCGCCTAATATATTTCTGTTACCCGTAACCATTAAAAAATTAAAAGTGCTTAACCCATCTTTGCTACTATCATTTAAATTCCCGGGATATTCATAACCGTGAGTGGAAAAATTGGCCCCGGTAGGGTTCAATACTGCTTTTACGTCGTCTGAAGTTTGTTTTGCTGTAACTGAATAACCTAATATAAATGGATTGTCAGTACCTTTATGGTTTAGTAGCCAAACTCTCAACATGCCGTTAAAGGTGTCTCTGATTTGATTAGCCTCACTTATGCTAATAGGGGCACCACTTGCATCTGCGGTTATTGGGATATCAGACTGTAAATCATTATAAGTTGACAAATCTGAATTTTCGAAGTCCAAGAAAATACTTTGGATACTAAACATAGTGTCATCAAACTTGGTAAGTTTATCTAAAATCTCCGGCGGCACTGCTTTTGAATCTTTTACATAATCCTGAGCGAACTGAGCAATATTTAGATGGACACTAAAAGCAAGTATCCAACCATTTATGTGAACTTGCTTGATTATTTGATTTCGACCATGACCACTCCAGTAACTAAAGATACCTTCTTTAAATTTAAGGTATAAATAAGCTAAATGTGGTTCACCTGTAGCAAAATTTACCGTTGGAGGTCCAATTATACCACCTTGAATAGCCCCGGCATCGTTGTTAATGTCTCCAATACTTACTTGCGTGGGAATAGTCTGGCCAGAAAGCCAATCTAATTGTGAGTTTACAGTATTTTGAGTTATGGCCCAAACCATATCAAAACCAGTCATTGTTGTTTTTATTGGCATAAAAGTTTAGTAGGATTTAGTTAACTATATTTAAAATCAAGTTAAATCAAATCATATCATGTTTAGAATTATTTAATAGATGTTACAAGCTTAATTTCAGCAAGACTGTAACTACTCTCGAATTTTTTGATAAAAGAGTTTCTAATAAATTCACAACTATTTTATCTCTTTATGCCAGCCTAGTTTTCTATTATATCTAAAAAATAAGGTTCTTTATAATTTTAATAGGTTGATGAAAAATGCAGGTACATTCTACACATAATGTTTTATAAGAATTCTATATTTTTTGAAAGTTTACAACAATGTTAAGCATTGAATTTTTATATTTTTTATTAACCAAGTAAAATCATGAAGAGCCAATATAAATAAACTTAGCTATTGCTTAGAATATAAAATACACCGATTAATAAATTTAAATGAGAAGATGTTAAAGAAACACCTTAATTAAGCTTAGAATATTAGATTTAAGAAAACGAAAAGCGGAATGCGGGATACTTGTAGTTTGCTAGATAATTTATTTTTTGTCTACTTACAAATATATCATCATAAACTTTTCCTATATTAAATAAACGGATATAAATAGTGATATATATGTTAGGACTGGATGCGGTATATCAAATTAACAGAGCAAGAGGAATAAGAGTTAGAACATCTGTATCTAACTGTTCATATTTAGTAGAACGTTGTCGGAGCCAGTGCCTCTTGCTATCTGCTCAAGGCAATATTGGAATTGCAACGATTAATTGGATATTTTTTTAGGCAGCTATGCTTGTTGTTTGAAAAGTTTTTCGTATTAGCAAGGGGTCAAATACCCCAATGCCGAATGTCTTCTTTGCCGGTTATACCAGATTTATATGTATTCAAAGACCGCTAACCTAGCTAGCTCTCTGTTCGCAAATCCCGGTGATACACCAATTCTGTTTTAGGCAATTTGAAGAAACTCTCGGCTACAGCATTATTCCAGCAGTTGCTTTTTCGGCTCATACTCTGTATGTACCGGCATCCCTTTCTATCGTTGTCTGAACTGCTGGCAGGCATACTGCATGCCACGGTCCGAGTGAAACAAGAGGGGCTCATTTATTGGTCTGTTGCTGATGACCATCTGCCAGGCCGCCACCTTTTACCCAAAACTTGTTTTCAGATTAATCTGGTTTAACTTCCCAGAAATCAGTGGCCGGTAGATACTCTTCTGCGCCGGCTGCACTGGCTTTTACCCGTAGTCCTAATCCCAGGTAAGCTTTGTTACCAATTGTATTTGCCGTCACCCCTACGTGGCCTATTCCGGGGTAATCCGTAAATTTAATCCAGGAGTCTGTAGTTGGGTTATATTGCCAGATGTCACTAAAACCTTGTGGGGAATCCTTGGCCTGACCCAATCCATAATATCCTTTATTATTCACCGAAAAGGCCATTCCATTCACCCGGTCTTCCCCTGGAAAATCAGCTTTTCGCACCCAGGTATCTGCGTCGGGATTATATTCATAAAGTTTTTTAGTCTGGCCAGTAGCTGATTTATCTTCTTCTAGGATATACCCTTTATTACCAGCAGCGAAACCGACATAACGTTCCGAGATAGTACCCGGAAAATCATTCTTTTTGTGCCAGCTCATCCCGTTTAACAGCATCCAGACACTTCGATTGGCGCTATTTTCTATCACATAGGTTCTGGTGTCGAGGGTAAAATGGGTTAAGTTGGCAAGTCCAAAAGGAAAATCAGGATATTCCTCACTGGTGCCACCGCTAAAAAAATCGTACTGCCAGAAATCTTTCAGGTAAATATATTTGCCCGGTATATTCTCCTTAACCTGGTAACCCCCACCAAAATAGGTAGCTTCATCACCAAACTTATTTAATTTAAATAATAAAGGTTCAAACCGCGCTGCTTGCAAAACCAAATCTTTTTGCTGCTGCCAGTTATTACCAGGAGCAAAATAATACCAAACTTCGGTGTTAATATTATCAATCGGGCGCACTACTATAACACCGCTCCGAAAAGCCACACTACTAACTAAATTCGGTTTATCAGACCAGTTTATACTTGCCAGAGACCGCCAGATAAATGGTCCCCGATGCGATAAGGTAATATTATTGCTGTAATAATAATCATTGCCTAACTTAATGTAAGCCCTTACATAATAAGTGGTTTCTAATTGTAATTCCGATAGAACTAAAGTTGAAATACCATCTTCGGGGTTGGCAGCTGCTGTTTTCTTGTTATTGTTGATTGTGGGATTTGGGCTTTCGGACCAGACCAGGCCGTATTCTTTGGGGCTGTTATTCCGGATACCTGTCAGTTCTATTTTGGCTTCGGCTTGGGTAGGATTTAGGGAGTATACCGAAACCAGGTTAATTTTAGGCGCCTCAGGTGCTGTTTCCTTTTCTTGTTTACAGGACAAAATGCCTATTAAGAAAAGGAGATAAAACAGATATTTAGAAGCCGGTTTTTGCATTTTCGCTAAGTACTTTGTAAGCTTTAGTTATTCATCATGGATGAATGAGAATAATTTGGAATTAATAGCTAAACTCAAAATTAACAGTACCCGGTTTGTTTTTTATTGCCAGTTTTCCGGCTGGTAAATACTGGCATCCGGATAAGCTAAACGACAATCACCGGGTTTGATAAATTCTTTATAATAATCCGGAAACAGAACCAGGGTATCGCCGCTGATGGTGAGCCGTTGCCGGGAAACAGCCGAAGCACCAAAATAACCTAAAGCCAATTCAGCAGGGTTTTCAGCATTAACAATATTGCCTTCCAGGGGAGCCGGTAAGGGGTCAAATATACTGCCTACCCGGCTCTGCTGTTCCTGAAACCGTTTCCAGAATTGGTAAGCGTCGCGTGATATAGAATATTGACTCACCTCTACAAATAATTTTCCGCGGGCATAGTAAGGTGCAAAAAATACCTTTTGGCCTTTAATCCAGTTGCCATTTATCTGGGCATCCGTAAAAATATTAATGCTATTATTATAAACTGGTATCCAGCAATTGGTGCAGCAAATAGAACCACCCCGGGGTTTGCCGGTAGCTTCCCGCCGGCTATAACCATAGGCTGTCCACCGATAATAATTTTCCGATTCGCCGGGGTCTTTCGTATCGGCCATTACCTGGTAGCCGCTAGGCTGGCTGTAATCCGGTATTTCTTTAAAAGCAGCCGTTAACTTTTCAATGGGTGGCACTGGTGCCAATATTTCGGGTTTTGACTGGTAGGTTTTACCCGCTGGGGTTACAATTTTGAGCCTATAAGACCGGCCAACCTGCCCGATAAAAGTAGTATCGGTGGTGCGGTAAACGCCGGGTTGTTGCAGCACTGGCTTTAAAGTAGCAGTTGCACCCGTGTTGTCGGTGATTGTAACCAGGGCGCCGCTTACGGCTAAAGAAGCAGGTGCTATCCGGCCAGCTAAAAAAGTACCCGTATAGGTAAGCCGGACACTATAAGGCGGTTTTTCATTGGTTATCAGGCCTTCCACTACCAATTGCGGCTCCTCATTCCGGATAGGTAAGTTTACCTCTTCAATACAGGCCGTGATAATACTAAAGCCCACCAAAAATGAAATTATTTTGTATTTCAGCCGCATCTGCTTAAAAATAAAAGTTCCAGGTGAGAGATGGTATGATGGTGCCAAAAACAGATAACTGATAAGCTTTGGTTAGGCTGCGGTCGTTGGTGAAATAAACAGAGTAAGGGTTTTTGCGGGCGTACAGGTTATAGAACGAAACCACCCAGAGATTATACCTTTCCTGCACCTTGGTTTTGCGGGTATCTTTGGTAAAAGAAACATCCAGCCGGTGGTAATCCGGAATACGATCGGCGTTGCGGCGGGAATAATTTACAACCGGTACTTCATTTAAAATATACTTCCCATCGGGGTAAGTGGCCGGCCGGCCGCTGGTATAAACAAAATTGGCCGCAAAGGTCCAGCCTTTCGGTAATAAGTACAACCCCGAAAGAGCCAGGTTATGCGGACGGTCGTAGGTAGATGGGAAATATTTGCCTTTGTTTACCTGCTCTATGGCGTATGGTGTTTGCACGGCTACCAACGACCGGGAAAAGGTATAACTTACCTGACCGGTCAGTCGCCCCGCATTTTTATGGGCGCTTAATTCCAGGCCATAAGCTTTGCCTTTACCCGGCAACAAGTCAGTTTCTATATTCGGGTTTAATAGCAACCGGGCACCATTCTTATATTCAACCAATTGCTGCATATCTTTGTAAAATACTTCCACCGACGTTTCCCAGGTATTGTCTTGGAAGTTACGAAAAATACCTAATCCTGCCTGGTCGGCTAGTTGCGGCGGGACAAACGGATCGCTTACTTTCCAGAAATCTACCGGTGATATAGCGGTGGTGTTGGATATAAGATGCAAATATTGCCGGGTACGGTTATAATTTAGTTTAATTGCGGTATTACTGCTTATTCCCAACCGTAAGGCTAAACGTGGTTCCCAACCGGCATAGGTTTGTATGGTCTGCCCTTTCCGAAAAACCAACGTATCCAAAATCGTCTCGGTACTGCGGGGAACATTGGTTTCGTATTGATTTACCTGGCCAGCGCCTTTGTTTTTGAACCAGGAATACCGGAGTCCCATTTGCAGGGAAACGGCGGGCCAAATAATCCACTCTCCAGATAAATAAGCGGCCTGCTCTGTGCCGTATTCAGTTTCAATCTTTAAAGGATTAATGTTAGATTCCGGGCTGGCTGGACTCAGCTCTCCGGGATTTACCCGGTACCCGATGGTGCTAACACCGGCATTTATTTTATGCCGGATACCAGGGGTGAACGCTATATCGGTTTTTATTTCCTGGTGGCGAATGTCCGAAATAAGTTTAAAGCTGTAAGCAGGATTCAAGCCTTCCGTACCAAAACTATAATTGCTGTGAATGGCATTTACCGAAAAGGAAAGCTGCTCGGAAAGCTTACTATTCCATTGCCAGGAAGCGGCGTTCGACTGCCAGGAATACAGCGTATCCTCCGGAAACTTGAAATTATCAAAACTGCGGTAAAGCGTAAGAGACGTAAAATTTTTATCGTTTACTTTATAACTAATTTTGCTATTGAAATCATAAAAGAAGGCCCGGTTATTCTTGTTATCGCCCGGAAATGCTTTTATAACCCAATTCGGGTAAGCCACGCGGCCACCTACTAAGAAAGCTAGTTTGTCTTTCAGAACCGGCCCATCCAGTAACAGCCGCCCACTTACGGGACTAATGCCACCAGCTAATTTTATTTTCTGGAAGTTGCCCGGTCGCATTTTTAAGGTTAGCAATGAGGATAGCCGCCCCCCGTATTGAGCTGGTATGCCGCCTTTATACAATGAAACATCCTGAATGGCATCGGGGCTTACGCTGGCAAAAAATCCTAGTAAATGCGAGGTGTTGAATAAAGGTATTTCATCCAGCAAAACCAGATTCTGGTCTACCCGGCCACCCCGCACGTTAAAGCCCCCGGCACCTTCACCCACGGTACTTACGCCTGGTTGTAAAGAGAGCACTTTAATAATATCGCTTTCACCTAAAACTACCGGTATTTTTTTAATATTAAGCATATCCAGCTGTATGCTGCTCATCTGAATAGCTTTAATATTCTGGTCCGGTGCTTTGCCTTTAATGAGTACTTCCTCAATCTGCTCGTTATTCTGTACTAAAGCTATAGGCAGGTGCGTGTCGTTGTTAACCGTTAAGGAGCGTGTTTGCGGTTGGTAACCTACTGATGAAAAAATAAGCTGATAATTCCCGGCAGGCAATGATAGAATAAAGCCCCCGTTATCGTCGGTGATAGCTCCTTTGTTGGTATTTTTTACCAGAATATTAGCCGCAACAATTGGTTTCTTAGTTTGGCTATCAGAGACAGAACCGGTTATTTTAAATTGGGCCAGAACCGGCACACAGAAAAACCACAACAATACCAGCAAGAAAACAAGTGTTACCCACGCCCGGTAATTATTACCGGGACAACATACATAAAAACTTGTTATTTTTTTGGTAAAAATGCTTCTGTCAGGCATTATAGCTACAGGATTGCTTTTTAAAAGCTAGCGATGTAATTTAAGTATTAATGACCTAAAATCCACAGCATCACTTTTATAAAAATATTGCCCTGACCACCTGGCTATAAAGTTGGTTCATAAGTTATGAAGGCCCGGATAATTTGCTTACCCGGGCCTTCATATACACCAGCACCTTAGAGGTACTGTTAAAACTTACCTGAATTATTTTAAATCCTGACCGTTATAGTTGCTCCATTGCGCTACCCCTTCCGGTTCCGCACTGGTTATTTCGGCACTCTTAATTTTACTCAATTCTTTGTTCATTTTTTCAGTAGCCTTCATTTCTTTGGCTATTGCTTTATCCTGGTTTTGCAGACCGGCGGTTTCTTTTACATGGCTAATCGGGTCAGCTATATAATCCCAGCTTTTGCCGGTAACGGGCATTTCGCCTTCATTCCACGGTCCCCGGGCACTTTCGCCCTGCGATAAATTAAAGTACTGGTTAGTAAAACGCGGATCGGCTTGTAAAACGCCCGGCGGAAAGTTGGGCTTGATGGTTGCTAAAGCTGCTTCGAACATTTCGTAATGGGCAACTTCCCGCGTCATCAAAAAAGAAAGGGTGTCTTTTACATAAGGGTCATCTGTAAACTGCATCAAATATTCATACACCAGTTTGGCCCGCGATTCCGAAGCAATATTCGACCGCAAATCTACGGTGAGGTCGCCATTGGAATGAGTGTACGAAGCGCACCACGGAATGCCCTGGCTGTTAGTTAACCGCGGGCCGCCGGCGCTCAGCACCCCAAACTGCGGATTTACTAAGGCCTGGTGGATAACGTTTTCTTTAGCCGCTCTACCATTCAGTACTTCCATAATTTCAGATTGGTCAGCGGCGTCTTTTAATTCGCCATTCACACCCTTTAACAACATCTGGATGGTAGCCCCTACAATTTCCAAGTGGCTAAATTCCTCGGTGGCAATATCCATTAACATATCGTACTTATCCGGGTAAGGCTGTTTGGCCGCAAAGGCTTGGGTAAAATATTGCATGGCCGCCGCTAATTCGCCGTTTTCTCCCCCAAACTGCTCTAATAATAGGTTAGCGAATCGCGGGTCTGGTTTTGATACCCGGGCATTAAACTGTAGTTCTTTAACGTGATGAAACATATCTTCCTTCGTTTTGTTGTTTATTGTCCAAAGAAACGAGTAGTAGGAAAGTTTGTTCAGATTAATCTAATGTATGGTTACTAGGAAGTGTTCCTCAGCTTACCTTTATGATTGATAGGCTCAACACAAAAAGACTCAGGATGGGGATTGAATTTATACCTTTAATGGATCCTATTTATCATAATTCGAGATAGATAAACTCCTGGTAAACTTCTGAAATAGCTTTACACTTTAAGTAAAAAGTTATAAATAATAGGAATTTAAAAGTAACTGTAAAAAGGAATTATCTATCTGCAAAGAAAAGAATAATGCCGAAGAACTTCGTTCCGACATGCTGACTATCCGGCATAGCACGAAGCAATACCAGGTTTCGGTATCTCTCTTACAAGATTGGAGCCGCTGATATTATAAAACCGGATTGTTAAAATATTTTAGACCAAACCATCTTTTCTCATGAAGCCATCCCAGGCATGTAGATTAAATATTTGCCTTGAGGCAGACCAACCTTTTTTTTAATTTGCATCCAATCTAAGTTGGGATAAGCTTAACAAGCTCGTACATGCTTGTAACCAGCTACATCTATTATATTAAGATTTTTACTATGAAGTTTCTATCTACCCAGCTCCTACTTTTTTTGCGGAGCGAACCAGACCGTCGTAATCTGAGACTTCTGTTTAGATTTTTGGTGGTGCTGTTAATATTGGTTTTAATCTTTACCCTTCTTTTTCACCTACTCATGCTCCGGGAAGGTAAAACCTATTCTTGGATCACCGGTTTTTACTGGACTCTCACAGTTATGTCTACCCTGGGTTTTGGGGATATTACCTTTCACAGCGATGCCGGCCGCTTCTTCTCCATTGTGGTGCTATTATCTGGTATGGTGTTCCTGCTAATTTTGTTCCCCTTTACGTTCATCAACTTTTTCTATTCTCCCTGGATGAAGGCACAGGAGCACGCCCGGGTTCCCCGGGAACTTCCTGCTGAAACGAATGGCCACGTGGTACTGACCCGCTATGGACCAGTTACAGAAGCGCTGATTAAGAAACTCAATCAGTTTAAATACCCGTACGTCGTATTAGTACCGGATTTAGTTGAAGGTCTTCGTTTGCACGAGTTAGGTGTGAACGTGATGCTGGGAGACTTGGATGACCCTATAACATACAGCCGGGTCCAGGTGGAAAAGGCCGCATTGGTAGCTACCACTTCCACAGACGTAATGAATACCAACGTAGCCTTTACCGTACGAGGGGTAAGTCACGAGGTGCCTATCATTGCTATCTGTAGTTTCGAGGCTTCGGAAGATATATTAAGTTTAGCTGGTAGTAATCATGTTTTAAGGCTGGGGGAAATTATGGGCCTTTTTCTGGCCCGCAGAGCCAGTGGCGGCGATGCTTGCTCGCATGTGATAGGCAAGTACGGGGAGTTGTACATAGCAGAAGCCGCCGTAGCGGGTACGCCCCTGGTTGGCTGCACGTTGCAGGAAACAAAGCTGCGGGAACAGGTAGGAGTAAGTGTAATAGGCTTTTGGGAGCGGGGTAAGTTTAGAACTGCCCAACCAGACACGCGCATTACTCAAACCACGGTACTGGTGCTAGCCGGTTCTGATGTCCAGATGGAAAAATATAACCAAACCTATAAAATTGAAAAGAAGATGAACCATCCGGTTATCATCATCGGAGGTGGACGAGTAGGTCGGGCTACCAGTAAGGCCTTGGAGGCCCGCGACCTGGATTGGCGTTTGGTGGAGAAAGCACCGGAAAGGGTACAAGAGAATGCCAATTATATATTGGGAGATGCGGCGGAGTTGGAAATTTTAAAGCAAGCCGGTATTGAAGATTCTCCCTGCGTCATCATTACCACTCATGATGATGACATGAATGTTTACCTGACTATTTACTGTAGAAAATTAAGACCTGATATTCAAATAATCACCCGCTCAACCTTGGAGCGAAATCTGGCTACTATGCACCGGGCCGGGGCTGATTTTGTAATGTCTTACGCCGCTATGGGAGCCAACACCATTTTTAACTTGCTCAAGCGCAGCGACGTCATGATGGTAGCCGAAGGTTTGGATTTACTCAAGGTTAAGGTACCGCAACCCTTAGCCGGTAAAACCATTGCCCAATCATCTATCAGAAAGGAAACAGGTTGTACTCTTATTGCCATTCGAAATGGAGAGGAGTTGCAAATTAATCCGGAACCCAATACAATGCTTCCTGTTCAAGCTGAGATTATCCTGATTGGAACCGTAGAAGCGGAGAATAAATTTTTTAGCTTATATGGCACAAATTGAGCCGTATTATTTAAAAGGAAAAAACAAAGGAGTTATAATGGAGGCCGCTAACCAAATAATTATAATTAAAGGGGTGCTAATTTTAAGATAATCCCAAATTTATAATTACAAGGCACATATACCTTGTTAGTTAGCACTTACCCCTACCCGCTAGATTAACCTCACGGCCAAGCAGCAACAGTTTAGCATTCATAATAAGGGATTGGCGCATTGATCGTTGGTAAGCCAATGATTAATTATATAACAAGAAGAGTACAACAGCTCATAACTCCATTCATCGCCTCCGTATAAGTATAATTATGTTTGGTATAAATGATCTGCCAAAGTTTTTTCTGGCCTTCTTCCTCGTACTCCCCATCATCTCTTTTGTTCACGAAGCAGGGCATGTTTTTTTTGCCTGGCTGATGGGTGGCAAAAACATTACAGTGATAGTTGGAACTGGAAATAAATTGTTTCACTGGTGGATACTGGAAGTACGAGAATATTATTTTTGGTATGGATTCTGTTCGTTTGATAACCTGAAGCATAATAAGCGTTTGTCCAATATCCTGATTTTCTCGGGTGGGGTGCTGTTTAATGCGTTAGCAGCCATTGCTGTGATGTACCTGGTGCAAGTTAAATCGGTGGAATCTGGTATGTTAACGTATCAGTTTACTTACTTCTCAATGTATTACATTTTCTTTGCGCTTTTGCCGATGCCATACCCTGATGGTAGCTACAGCGACGGGAAAGTTATACTGGACTTGATCCGGAACAAGCCCCAGATAACTGAAAATATTTACCGCATTCACTTGGATGAGAAAAAGGCAAAATGGCAGGTGCTGGATAATAGTAAAACCATCCTGGAGTCTTCTGATAAGGAGGCAGAAGTACTGGCCAAGGCGCACGAACTAGCGCAAAGTAATCGCCCCAGCCGCCTTCTTGAAATTAAAAATGGTAAGGAGGTGGAAATTTGCAATTACCCGATAGTCCCCTTGTAAACTACGTATTTATAAAGCGTTAATATATTTGTTGCCCCCTCGGAACAGTTTAAATACCATTATACAAATCTAGCCTTTTATTTCTGCGTAGTTAGAAGCACACAAAACCACTACTAATTTTATGATTACAGCCATAGTGAGTTTTCTGGTGATGCTAAACCCTTTTGCGCTCTTCTTGTACCTGAAGCCCGTGATGAACAACCTGTCCGATACGGATTTTCGGTCCGTTTTTATAAAGGCCAGCAGCATATCCTTTTCTATATATTTGGTATTTCTGCTCTTTGGCGACTTAGTATTCCAGAAAGTGTTCCGCATTAATTTTGAGTCCTTCCGGATATTTGGTGGAATAGTATTGTTTTCCTTTGCCTACATATTTATCGTGCAAGGCAAGAAAGCCTTCATCCAGATAAAAAGAGATCTTCACGATTTGGCCTCGGAAATAGCTTTGCCGTTTATGGTTGGTGCTGGTACCATTTCGCTTACGGTGCTGATGTCGGAACAATTGATTTTGTGGCAGGGAATATTATCGCTGGTCATTATCGTGCTGCTAAACTTTTTCATTATCATGGGCCTGAAACAGATGAGGCACCGAATGCACTCAAAAAGGGTGCAATTGGCCTTCGATAAAAATATGGAGCTGCTGCTCCGCATCAACGGTTTTTTCCTGGGCGCTATCGGCATAGACATGATAGTGACCGGTATCAGACACCTTTTGGCGGCCGGACTTAAGTAAAAAATGGCTACTGCATACTATCTAAGCCGAACCTGATAAGCTTATCAATTTATCCTTTTTCCTTTAGCGCTTTATTACCGTTTCGGAATATACCATCCAAAGCGGCACATTTATATCGGTGTTATACATTTCCGTAGGCACGCTGCCCAGGCTCAGTGAAGGCAGCGGGTTGTTGCCTTTCAGGCCGAGCACTAATAAATCCTGGTGTCCTTTTTTTAAGTGCAGGACGATGCGTTCGGCTATACTTTTATTCGCAGCCCGTACCAAGGTATAAGGTACATGCGCTATTTCCTGGTGCCGCTTCTGCAGCTCCGCAAACTTTCCTTTTACTAGTTCCTCGGCTTTTCGCACGGCCTTTTCTTCTGATATTAGCGGGAAGAACTGGGATGGAATGCGGTAAACGTGCATAATTTCTAGTTGCAGCCCCAGTTGGCCCGACAAGTTTTGGCTGAGTTGTAGGGCATGTACCGATGCCGCCGAAAAATCTATAGGCACCAGCACTTTTTTTATATTGAAGCTGGCCGTTTCGGGAAAAACTAGTACACTACAGGGAAGTATCCGCAGTAGTTTTGTACCCTGGGCGCCGGTGCTTTTATCGCTCATTTTTTTACCCAACAGCGTTAGCTTTATTTTATAGCGTTTCACCAAATCGGCCAGGAGAACTTCGGTGTTTGGCTCTTCACTCACCAGTATTTCGTAAGCGGTAGTGTTGCCAAACTGCTCGGCTACAATGTCGGTAATATTATCTTCTACCTCCTTAGCTAAATCTACCTCACCAATCAACTCCCGGAAATCATCGCCTAATTCGTATAATTTAATATTGTGTACAAAGTATACTTTACGCACGTCCAGGCGCTCGCAGATAGAGCGGGTAAAGGCTACCAATTTCTCATCAATATCGCTCAGGTCCAGGCAGACCATCAGGGCATCTATCGTAATCATAGCGTATCAGGTTTAGGAGGAGTTGGATTATTATTTTTACTTTCAGCTATTTTTGCATCTTGCTTTTGCGCCCGTTTAACCAGCATTTCGGCTACTAGTTGTTGGTAAGCTTTGCGTTGCTGGGCTTGCCCAAGCTTGGCCTCTTCTTCGGCCTCTTCATTTAAACCCCGATAGAGGCTGTAGCACATAAGCAAAAGTATGGTGGCAAAGGGTAGGCCGGTAATGATAACGGCCGTTTGCAGCGCCTGCAAGCCCCCTCCTAATAACAATACCGCAGCCACCGCACCGCCAGCCAAGGCCCAGAAAATACGGATACCTACAGAAGGGTTAGGATTACCACCGGACGTAAGGCTTACCACTACCAGCGAACCAGAATCGGCGGAGGTAACAAAAAAGCCACTTATCAGAATTACACCTATTACTGAAAGTACAGTTGAAAAAGGCAGTTGCTCAAAGAATATAAACAAGGCGGTAGAGATATCTGCTGCTACCGCCTCGGCAATGGTGGTATTGCCGGCTAAGGTCTCGTGCAGGGCAGTGCTGCCAAAAGCTGTCATCCACAAAAAGGAGAGAAGCGAAGGCGCTATGAGCACGCCCAGTATAAATTCCTTAATAGTGCGCCCTTTGGAAACCCGGGCTATAAATATTCCAACAAACGGCGCCCAGGAAATCCACCAAGCCCAGTAAAAAACGGTCCAGCTGCCTTGCCAATTGTTGGTGGAATAAGCTTCGTTCCAGAACGAGAGTTGCATAAAGTTACCGATGTAAGACCCGGAGTTCTGCACGTAAGAGCCAAGTATAAAAACGGTTGGGCCCAGCACTATCACGGCTACCAGTATAAATAAAGCAATTCGGATGTTCCACTCACTTAAGATGCGCACCCCTTTATCTACCCCGGTTACCACTGAAATAGTAGCAATACCGGTAATAACGGCTATAAGTATTATTTGAGTAGTTAAATTATTCACAATGGACGGAAAAACGTGGTTCATACCGGCTGCTACCTGTTGCACTCCCAACCCCAGCGAAGTGGCCAGGCCAAATAACGTGGCAATTACCGCCAGAATGTCAATTACATGCCCTACCACGCCGTGGATGCGTTCGCCCAGGAAAGGATAGAAAGCAGAGCGTACGGTAAGCGGTAGTTGCCGGTTATAGGTAAAAAAGGCCAGGGCCAGGGCAACCAACGCGTAAATGGCCCAGGCATGTAAGCCCCAATGCAGAAAGGTAAAGTTCATAGCTTGCCGGGCAGCCGCTGGTGTACCGGGCTCCCCGAGAGGAGGCGTCTGGAAGTGGTTAATGGGCTCGGCAATACTCCAAAACAGTAAACCTATCCCCATACCGGCGCTGAATAACATGGCAAACCAGGCAGAAGTGGTAAACTCAGGTTTGGCATCTTTGCCCCCCAACCTGATTTTACCAAAGCGGCTAAAAGCCAGAAAAAGGCAGAAAGCAACAAAAATATTAACACTCAGGATGAAGAGCCATCCCATGGTTGAGGTTACGGCCGCCTGTGCCTCGCTGAAAAATGTTTCTGCACTTTCTTGAAAAACTAGCACCAGTGCTATGCTGATTACCAGAAAAACGATGGATGACCAGAATACGGGGCCGTTTACATCCAGCCCCATCGATTTTTTTATGTCACTTTTTACTTTGCTCATGTAGTCTGTTGTTATCCGCTCAGAAATAGTATCCCGTATTAATGTTAAAGCGCAGGTGCCATTTGGTATTGCCAATGGTGCCCGTAGTAAAGGCATTCGTCCATTCAGGACCCAACCAAGGGTGGTTGTAACCAAAAGCCGCATCGGTATAAATTTACATCGGGCCAGCCGTAAAGAGTGCTCCTAATACATTCTGGTGGGCATTTTCAAAACCATCTTCCCGCTTGTTGTAATAGCCGTAGTTGTTATAAATATCAACTGCCTGGAGAAGACGGGTTTCAACCGGAATGTGGTAGGAAATGCCAGCCGTATAAATCTCGCCGTTATTGGCAACGTTATAGTTAGAACCGTAGGCGCCCATTTCTAAAGTGTTATGGGCTACACCGGCTGGGTACTCCGGGTTAAAACGATAAAACATAGCCTGCAACTTAATGTTCCAGGGGCTGTGGCCCACTTTGTGCTCATAGTGTACTGCCCCAGCGTAGCGGTTGCCGTTCTTTTCGGTGTCGATGTTATACAGTAATCCCCCCTGAACAGAAACGCCTATTTCATGGGCCAGACTATCGCCCAGGCGGCGCAATAGTTTAAAATCTAGCTGATTATTTTCCTTGTTTCGTCCGGTTACATCGTAAGAATAACGATTAGGGCTAGGCTCAGCCAGACCAAACACGAATTCCTCTGCACTTTTATAGTAGGCTGCCTGCCATTGCCAGCGCCGAGCGTTGTGAATATACTTTATGCCCATGTCGTGGTCATCTTCAAATCCAACATAGTAGGTCATGTTAAAAAACCAATTGTTGGAATTATATTGCTGAATGCCAAATGGCATCTGTTGCAGGCCAACCTGAATCTGAGATTGCTCTGAAAAATCGTACTGGAACCAGCCTTGCTTTAGAAAAGCACCCCCAAAGGCTTGTGAGTAGTGGCGAAATTCGGCATTCAGCTTAATGCCTCTATACTCGGCTTCGGCGTTAATCCGGAACAAATCAAAACCGAAATCCCCTCCACGCTCCAACTGGTCTCTCTTCCAGGTTGAAAGATTATAGTTGAAACGCAAAGCACCACCCAGTTTCAGGTATGGTTTTTCCGCGGGTTTCTCTTCTGGAGACTGAGCCTGGCTTATGGTGCAAAGAAAGCAGGAAATTAAAAGTAAGAGTAGTCTTTGCATCATAGAAGGCCTTTAAGGTATCTAAGAGATTCCTTTAATTAGGACGGTTTTGAAACATAAACGTTGCTTAGAAAGGGATTTAGTGCTTTCTACATATTTCTACATATAGATGAAGCACCTAATTAGATAACAGAGAGTGGGTGATTTAACAAGACGAAATAGAGCGATTTAAAATTATTTGGCAACACCCTGACTTTTTGTTGAAATCACATTCAATATTGCCGTATTGATAGTTATCATAAATGAACTATACGTAGAAGATTACCTGGAGAAAGGCAACTGGAGTCCAGCAATCCAGACACTTATCATTAAGAGCAAAAGAATTGTTTTCTTCTAAAAATAAGTCAGTAACGCTTACTGCTAAAATAACGGGCTAAAAAGTACAACTTAAATTTTATGGGAGAATACGTATCCATCTGCCCTATTGAACCTTCGGAGACGATAGTCATGCTGGCAATGGCTTTTATTGGGGGGTATCTTAAACGTGCTGAAAGAAGAGTTGCCGCAAGTACGG
This sequence comes from Adhaeribacter rhizoryzae, assembly GCF_008629685.1. GTDB lineage: Bacteria > Bacteroidota > Bacteroidia > Cytophagales > Hymenobacteraceae > Adhaeribacter > Adhaeribacter rhizoryzae. Next base: position 207,222 of record NZ_VWSF01000004.1, read on the forward strand.
GAAAGCCGTTACTGATCCTTTTTGCTCGGAGCAGGTGCCTATGCTATATTGTTACTTTTTCTTTATGTACTTAAAATTAGCGTTTCCATTATTAACTAACCTCCTTATGGGTTCGTAAAACACACTAATAACGGATAAACCTTTCCGTTGCCATAATTATCATTTTACCGAAGCTACCCTTAACCATATCAGAAAAAAGAACATTTTATGAAAATATTAAAATTCAAAACCAATGTTAAAAGCCCGGAAGCAATAGCAGAAGTTACTTCTTTTTTGGATAAGCAGGAAAATATTAGTCAATGGAAGATTGATGCCGAAAGCGAAGAAAATATCTTAAGCGTATCGGGCGAAAATCTGAACCCGCAACAAGTAGAAAATGCCGTGGCACAAGCCGGTTTTAAAGCTGAGGTTTTACGGGTATTAGGCACAGCAGGGGAAGGTCTGTAATAATTAAATTTATTCTGCAGGATGATTATTGGACTTATCACTAGTTTTTTGCACTAATAAGGCTTTTATTTCATCGCGTAAAGCGGCTACTTCTTGTTGCAATTCTGCTATTTGTTTTGCTCCGGCTAACTCAGCTTTTTCATTTTCTGCATCACGGCCCATAAAGTAGGTAGCCAGTGTAGCGGTAAAATACCCAAATACCGCCAGCCCATATAAGGCAAGCAGAAAACATAATATTCTCCCTTCGGGTGTTTGGGGCCAGTATTCGCTTCCAAGCGATGACAACAGCATGAGCGTCCACCAAAATGCCTCCCCATAACTTTTAAAACCGGATGGAACTTCATTTTCAAAAACATACATGCCCACCGAACCCAATAAAGTAACTAAAAGGGAGGAGGACATTACGTAGCCAAATCCGCGTCGGCTCATGCTGGTACCTAAACTATTGAGTCCCCGGTTTAGCGAGCCAACCACCCTTACCAACCGTAGTCCCCGAACGGCTCTTAAGCTACGAATCAGTCGGAAAGCGCGGGCTAACCGGAAAATCCGGAAAGCCGGCACCAACAAGGAAATAACGGTTAAAACGTTCGATTTCATAAAAGCTAACTTTGCCGGCGCCAGCATAAATTGAAGCCCAAAATCAAGAATAAAAAGCACCCATATAAGCGTGCTAAAAGCTTGAAGAAAAGGGTTTAAGCCTTTAATTAAGTCAATAATAAGTAATGCCAACCAAATAAATCCCAGTACCACCATAGGGCCATCGAGTAGATCCTGTAAGTGGTAAAGCAGCTTATTCCGTTCGTTATTTAAACTTTCTTTTTCTTGCGAATGCTCGATGTGCTCCTTCTTCATAAATACCTAGCTATGCCGAGTGGCTGAAATGACAAATATTGAAATGGGATTAAAAGTATTGCTTTGAGAATTATACTTGTTCCATATTTTACTTTGGCTTTTGGAAGACTCAAAGCCAGAAAAGTTAAATACGTGAACCCGTTGCACTTAAATTTGCCTCTGACTTTGTGATATTAAAACCTAGGATTAAGAGCTAGATTAAACTTGTTTGAATTGTTCTTAATAGCTGTTGCAGTACGGTACTATCACTAAACGCCTGTAGCTGACTTAATACCTGTACCATAGCATGCCGCATAACCCGGTCTTCCTTACCGTAATCCCAGATGGGCAAAATACATTCCGAGAAAATTTCATCAAAGGTTTTTTCCTTTACAGTAATGCGTACTCCACCGGCCTCATCTTTGACCAGAACTTCTGGGAAATGCTGGGCCCGGTAGGCCAATAAATCGGCTAAGGCATGTAAGCTAATAACCGCTGTGCCGGGGTCGTTAATGCCCGGACTTAAGGCTTTTACGGCTACTTCCATAAGTTGCCGGAAACCATAGAAATAGTTTGTTAATATGGTTTCTGTATTGTCCAGGTTAATGGTTTGCTGTATCTGTCCTTCCAGTTTTTTGGACATCGTCTGTTGGTTAACGGCCAGCAGTAAGGGGGTTCCCTTTAATACAAAAGTGGTGGAAGGATAGATAAAGGTAAGCTGTAAATCATGCTGCTGACATAATTCCAACAGGTTATTCTGGTCAAACCCCTGGTAGATGCCGGAGGCTGCTGCTTTAATCGCAATGCCTTCTCCGACTGGAATAATAGCAGCTGTCTGGGTTTTATTCATGCAGCTTGTTGCCAGCGCCTCTTCTGTCTGTCGGTAAATCCGCTGAATAATGGTTTCGTATTTTACCGATTGGGTAATATAATGAAGAAAATAAATAAAAAGGAAAATGTCCCATACGGTGAAAAAAATTAGCAGGTAAGTGCTTATGGCCGGTACGTACACTCCGGCATCAATATCCCGAATGGTACTGAGCAAAAATAGGGCATAGACAATGGTGCCAATATAAAATCCTAACACTACTTGTTGAAACCGGTTGCCAATCAATTTATCCAATACCCGGTTACTTAATTGGGATGCTGCCTGATTGAGGACAATCATCACCATTGAAAAGCTAAAAACGGTTAGTGAAATAATACCGGCCGCAATGGTAGAAATAATGCTTCTGGCAGTACTGGCATCCTTTAACCGAAGCCATTGCCATTGCGTCTTAAGGCTTTTACCTGTTTCGGAATAATCAAATTCTAAAAGTAGCCAGGAAAGAAAAAGAAACAATAAGGCCGTTAACGCTGGTAAAAATGCAATACTGGAGATGAACTTATAATACTGCTTTTTCAACCATTTCATGGTGTTGCCGTTCATTTGCAGGTAGCATTTGCACGCTTTTGCTAGGTGAGTTTAAATTAAATAGGCCAAATTAAGGTTTTTGATTTTCGGCCAGGAGCATAAAGATATTACGGAGGGTTTCTGTTAGAAGTTTATCAATAATCTCAACTGATTCAAAACTAAGCCTAACTGGTTTGTTTTAAAATTTAAAAAAGGAAATAATGTTTTTAGACAACTGGACACAAATTCTCCATATTCTGGTGACTGGCGCTCTCACCTATGTAGGATTAATAATTATGCTCCGGCTCTCCGGCAAACGTACCTTAACCCAAATGAATGCTTTCGACTTTGTGGTTACCGTTGCCTTAGGTTCAACCTTAGCTACTGCCTTATTATCGAAAGATACGCCACTGGTAGAAGGCTTAATTGGTTTAGGAACCTTGATTCTGTTGCAGTTTATAATATCCTGGATATATGTGCGCTTTCCTCTTTTTAACAAGGTGATTAAGTCGGAGCCACGACTAATGTTCTACCAAGGAGAGTTTAAAAGTAAAGCCATGCAAGAAGAACGGGTAAAAAAAGAAGAGTTATTACAAGCTGCCCGCAACCAGGGTATTCTATCCTTGGAACAAATTGAGGCTATTGTTTTAGAAACGAATGGGCAATTCAGTATCATCAAAACTGCTTCCCAAACCTCCTATTCTACGCTCGATAATGTTAAAAAAGAATAAACGTTTGCTTAAAAGGGAAAAAATCTCGGGATGATAAAAGAAGCGGCTATCCAGATAAGCACGTTCAGCGGCGTTCCGAATTGGAGATAATCCCGGAACCGGTAATTGCCTGGGGAATACACCATCGTGTTGGTAGGATAGCTCATCGGGGTCATAAAGGTTAAGGAACAGGCAAACATGACCCCGACCAGCAAGGGCCGCTCGCTTATCCCTAAGGCTTCGGCCAAGCTGATGACTATAGGGCTCATCAGGGCCGCGGTGGCCTTACTGGAAAGAATATTAGTGGAAAGAAATGAAACTAGAAATATCAGGCTAAGCGTAACCCGTGGGTCGAGGCCTTCCAAGTTAAGCGAAAGATATTCGGATATTAATGCGGACCCGCCGGTTTTCTCCAAGGCCTTTCCCATCGACAGTACGCCCGCCATCATAAATATTACTTTCCACTCAATCGCCTGGTAAGCTTCTTTGGGTTTAAGAATGGATGTAGTAACCAGCAGCAAGCTTCCCATCATCCCGCTGATAAGGATGGAGGTAATCCCCAGCGCCGCTGTCGTCACCACGCCAATGGCTATGAGCAAGGCCGGGATAGCTCTTTTGTAATCTATTTTCCGGGTTTTGTATTTGGAATGGGAAACAAGCATTTTCCGCGAAGTGAGATTGAAAAGCTCTTTTTTTGCCGCATAAAGCAACAGCATGTCACCATCCTTTAGGATAACATCTGAGAGATGCTGCAGGATAATTTCATGGCGGTGGCGGATAGCTAAAACGGAAGCATGATAAACATGGCGGAAATTTAACTGGCGCAGGGAGGTGCCGCTCAGTTCAGAACCGAAAGGAATGATTACTTCATAAATTTGCCTGTTTTCAGTTTCTACATAATGCTTTGGTCGGTGACCGATTAGCTTGTAACCCTGGCTTTGCTGCAAGCGGAGGAGCTCCGAAGGGCTGATTTGAATCTTTAGCCGGTCCCCTTGCTTCAGGATGGTATCGCCGTTAATCTCAAATATTTGCTGGTGGGCCCTGGTGATGGCCAGCACCTGCACCTGGAAAATCTTAATCAGTCTGGAACTGCTGATGCTTTTGTTCACATCGGGGCTGCCCGCCTCCAGCTTAACTTCGGCGATATACTTTTCTGCTACCCGGATAAAAGGACCTTCATTAATATTCTCCCGATCGGGTAAAATGAATGGACCAGCTAAAAACAAATACAGCAAACCAATGGCCAGTAAGCATAAAGCGGGTAGGGAGAATTCGAACATACCAAAAGGGAGCAACCCGCTCTTTTCGGCATAACTGCTCACCAGAATGTTGGTTGAGGTGCCAATCAGGGTGCAGGTGCCGCCTAATAGGGCTGAAAAGGAAATGGGAAGGAGTAATTTAGCAGGGCTGATGCCGGTTTCCCGGCACACCGCTAGGGCCATCGGGAGCATCAAAGCTACTACCGCCGAATCATTGATAAAGGCAGAAAACAATGCAGACAACAAGCAAAAGCAAACTAAGGCCAACAGGAAATGAATTTTGGCTATCCTGATAATTTGGGCACTCATCCCTTCAACCAGGCCGGTTTTCAGGATGCCTGCGCTCACCACAAATATACACCCCAGCGTCAGGGTAGCCGGATGATTAAACCCGGAAAAGCCTTCCTCCGGCTCCAAAATACCTGTTACTATGAAGAGGGACATGATCAGAATGGAGGTAGTATCGATGGAAAAATATTCCTTAGCGAATAAAAAAATACCAATTCTAATGATAGCCAAGGTAAGGTATAGTTCCATAAATTTAAGTCATGCCGAAATTAGTTAATTACCCAAAGCCAGGGAAAGGTGTCAGTTTAGGGGCCGAGGCACTATTCAGGTGAAATCATCCATACGAAACTTTAACCTGTTTAATACTAAACTTATTCAATTCTTCTTCTAGCTTCTAAGCTCCCGCTTTTCTTTGGAGAAGCCAATCCTATAGTTTTCAGCAAACACCTGTTTCTAGTAGCGCCATTTATGAATTTTTAAGAAGTTTGCCAGGTACTTTTCTCCCTTTTGTAAAGTTGCTGAAGCATATAGTTACAATTGAAAGCCCCTTGTTTCCTAATCCGGGTACCCAAGGTAGGAGAGAATAAAAATTATACATGGTCCTTTACTTCCCTACTGACTCATACTCCGGCTCCGGCGCTGTTGCGCCCCTACTTGGTGCTGCTGCTCCTGCCAGCGTTGAATCCTCCTACTCTACTCTGATCTGCTCCCCTGCCGTACTTTGAATTACTAAAATTGAAAATTGAGTTTAAGTAAATCCAAAAGGTTTTTGTAAAGCCATTAAAAATTACAACAGCAAAGTATCTACGCGATGCGCATGAACCATGCCTTCACAAGCCGACCAAGCAAAGATGGTAAAGCGACCATCCTGAGACGCAACCAGCGCTAAAGCGTCGCGCTGGTCGTGTACAAACTGCGCCGCAGATAAGTGCCGGGTACCGCCATTCGTAGCCGGATGAATAACTTTGGGCTGAATACCCAGTACTGGTTCCGTTACAATTATTTCATTTACCGGATTCATGCCTTCGGGGCGGCCAATTTTGGCGCCAAAAGCCAGTAACTCGTACTGGTCACTAATAATGGTGGCACCGTCTACGGCGGTTAAACCCGCTACGCCTTCAATGGCGTGGCGTAAAGTAGCTTGCCATTGTGCCTGGCTTTTTTCTGCTGCGTTTTGTTGCATTAATTCCGAAATGCCTAAATACGCGGGTGCAATACCGTAAGGCATGGGCCGGATAATAGAATTTTGCCAGTCCGAAGAACCAGTTGGTACCACCAGCAACGAGCCTCCCCGTCCATGGGCCCGCATCGAAATGGCAAGCTGAATAAGTACGTTGGTAGATTGATTCCAGGCAGAAGTTGTTGGGAAACCAAGTAGCGAGGTAAGCAGTGCCGGACAATCCGGTAGTTTTCCGCTGCGTTCATCCACTATTTTTATTTGCTCGCCTTTTAATACCGCTATGTTGGCAAATTTACCGAAACCATCCAGGTGGCGGTGTTTAACCACCAATAAACCCGGTTCTACTACTTCCAGCACAAAACACAAGCCCGGAATTTGGCGGGTAGTACCCCATATATATAATTCTTTACCATCGGCCCAAATGCCCAAATGAATGCCGGGCCGCTCTACGGCCGGCGCTAATTTGGTCAGAATTTCTGGTGTCAGGCGCAGTCTTTTTTCAAATAACATGGGCTGACCAGACATTTCGGGCGCTAAATAAGCCAGCGAAATTTTCGGTGCATGTCCTTCTTCGCGCCGTAAACTTGCCCAAAAGGTAATATCAATAATGGCCTGAATAATAGGAGCCGGAATTTCGGGCGCCAATTGCGTGTGCCCAATATTCCGGGCCTCTATATGGTGCTGCGCAAAATTCTTTTCAATGGCTATTGCTACTTCACGGGCTGCCTGGTACGTAATTTTATTCATCTTAATTCTTTAACTAAGGGCATCTGTAAACTACCTGCCCAAATTAAAGTTTAATATTATGGGTAAATCAAAGAAAAACCTAAACCTTTCGTCGGCTGTTTGGGGCGGCAGCCAGGTACCTTTATCTGTTATAAATTTAATATTTTCTGCTTAACATAATGTTGCTAATATTTTCATTAAACCTAATTCCTAACTAAGACTAACCCCACAAAGAAAATGCCTTCAGATATCTAACCTGAAGGCATTCTGCAATAAAGATTTACGCTGCTACTTTTTGGTGTACACGTAAGTATCATTTACTTCGCCGTTTGGCGTAGTGGTAGCATAATTAATGGTCAGCTCTCCGGGGCCTTTGGCGGTATCCCATACTTCCGTAGAATTCATGGTGGTTTCGTTGCCATCGCGGTTAAATGTTATGGCTGAATTAATTGTAAGCGATTTTTCATCCGCAGACCATTTGGCAGTCGATTTCTTTTTAACCATACCATCAAAAAACTTGTTTTCGGTTTCTTTTCCGTCCAGGGTAATTTTTTCATCTATCGTAAAATCTTGTCCATCAGGGGTTTGTCCGGTGCGGGAAATTGTTATATCAGTGGCACTTTGCGTTACTTTTAGCTGATTAAAAATAATGCGCATTTGTCCTTCGCTCAGTTTACTTTTCTCTTTACTCATAGTCCATTCTCCGGCAAAATTGTTTTTGGCAAAACGGGCCGAGGTAAGTATAAACATAAGCAATAAAGCCGTTAGGCAAAGGCCGGTATAATACCGCAGGTTCCAGAATTGATTGTTCGGATTCATTTTCATTTTTGGTGGAGTTATGATTTTATCCAGAAAATGTAAGAATAATTTCATTAACGTAATAATAAAATATTATTTATTTCTGAAGTAGTAGTTTTGGGTTGGCGTAAGTTTAGCGGCATGTTGTTCTCTAAAAAATTAAATATTCTTTTTGTTGGGGTAATATTAGCGGCTTGTGGTGGTCCGGGCCAAACCGGTATTAACAATGGCTTTACGCTTTCAGAAAATGTTTCGGCTAAGAACTTGCAGGCAGGCCGCCGGTTAGCTAAACAGCGGTGCCAAAGCTGCCACGCGTTTCCGGAACCTGATTTGCTGGATAAAGAAAGTTGGGAACGGTATGTATTGCCCACCATGGGTTACCGCATGGGGCTGTATCACCGCAATTCATTAAAAGCAATTGGTATCCGGAGTGAATTTATGGAAAGCGGATTTGCAGGCGAACTGGTTTTACAAGCCAATATTTTCCCCGAAGAACCTACCATAAGCAATAATGATTTTCAGAAAATTACCGACTATTATTTAACAATGGCTCCGGCAAAGCCCCTTCCTCCGGCCCATAAACCAGCAATATTGCCCACCTTAACCTTATTCCGGCCCCACTACCCTGCCCTGCCTTATCGCCCTGCCAGTACTACCCTGGTTAAAATAGATTCTGTTAACCACCAGGTTTACCTGGGTTTAGCGCAGTCCAATACTTTACTAACGCTAAATAAACAAGGTGAAATATTAAAAACCTTACCCCTAAACCAGGCTGCATCCAATATGCTGTTACGGCCCGAAGGTCAATATATTTTAAACATGGGAAGCTTTTTCCCGTCGGATGCCCCTACTGGTAGCTTAACTTTTTATGCTGAAAAAAATAAGAAATCGCGGCAAATATTAAAAGGTCTGCAGCGACCGGTGCAGGCGCAATTCGCCGATTTAAATCAAGACAACCGCGAAGATATATTAGTATGTGAGTTTGGCAACCAAACCGGTAGCCTAAGCTGGTACGAAAATACCCCAACTAAAAATTACCAGAAGCACCTGTTAAAAAATTCGCCGGGAGCAACGCGCGCGTATGTGCAGGACTTAAACGGCGATCGCCAACCTGATATTATTGCTTTAATGGCGCAAGGCAACGAAGGAATATTTATTTATTATAATGAAGGCCAGGGCCGCTTTCGCGAAGAACAAGTGTTGCGGTTCTCGCCGGCTATGGGTTCCAGTTATTTTGAATTGGTTGATTTTAACCACGATGGCTATTTAGATATTTTGTATACCGCCGGCGATAATGCCGATTTTGCTCCTATTCCCAAGCGCTACCACGGCATTAGAATTTACCTGAACAATGGGCAGAACCAATTTTCGGAAGCTTATTTTTTCCCCCAGAATGGCTCCTACAAAGCCACCGCCGCCGATTTCGACAATGATGGTGATCTGGATATTGCCGCCATTGCTTTTTATGCCCGCTTCCAGGAAAATCTTGCCGAGGGTTTTGTATACCTCCAAAACGAAGGCAATTTAAAATTTAAGGCTTTCACTTTTAAAGGCAGCAACCGCGGCCGCTGGCTTACTTTAGATAAAGGCGATTTAGATGGTGATGGTGATTTGGATTTAATTTTAGGTTCTTTTGTGTTAAAAACCAAACTGGCTTCCGAAGCACAAAACCAGGAATGGGCCACCCAAGGCCCGGTTGCCGTTATTCTGGAAAATAAAAGCCGGTAATATTTTGCTTTAGTTCTAGCAGGCTTGCAACCTTCACCTAATGCTGCGGGTCTGACTATTAACGTAAACTTATTTGCTTATAAATAGTGCTTTGAAATATTGGCAAGTTAGATCTGAAACATCTGCTTTGGTAATTATTTTAGGGTGAAACCTGAAATACGTCTAGGTTTTGCTTGTGTACCAAAAGGCTTATGTATTTGCCAGAATACTTATTTTTAAGTATTGATTTTCAGTAACATAACTGGTATTTTTGAATTAATCTGTGCTGTTCAAATATTCCGGCTTCCCGGAAATTTTGCAGCCCAGCAATTAATATTTCCGCAACCCTAATTATCTAAACACCTTTTTGAAAACTATGAAAAATTTAAAAATTGCCTTCGTGGCAGCTGCTTTTGCCGCCTTTTCTCTTCCGGCTACCGCCCAAATGGTAAATGCTACCGAGCCTATTGTTTTATCCGTTGATGGTTATGTGGTTACAGCGGCTCAGGACACCCTGAAAGGCCAGGTGGCTGCCCGCGTGGTAAATAATTACGTTACCACCATTATGTTTAAAGACGCAAAAGGCGCTAAAACCAAGTACACGGCCAACGATGTAGTAGCTTACGGCCAGAAAAGGCCCAAACTGCTCCGCGACTACAACGATTTAACCTCTGTAGATAAAAATTATTTACACTACGAAAGCATTGAGCACCCTACCAAAGCCGGCAAAAAGGTTTTTGCCGAACGCCTCATGAATGGTAGCCGCATTAAAATATTCGACAACCCTACGGGATCGGAAAGCTCCACGAACGTTGCCGGCTTTAAGTTAAAAGAGAACGAATCGAGCTATGTGGTTTATAAACAGGGAAGCAAACCTTTTATTCTTAGAAAGAGAAAGTACGAAGATGAGTTTGCCGCTTTGTTTGGCGACTGCGCCGAATTTATGAGCTACGCCAAAGATAAGCCTGAGCTCAAGAAGTTTAACAATATTGGGGCAGTAATCGAGAACTACAATAATCGCTGCCAATAATAAATAAATCCAACTAAGTTCCGCAGAGCCTGTTACCCCAAAGTAGCAGGCTCTGTTGTTTTTAAAATATTGCCTTTAGCCTGCTAAATATAACCCTGAAGCCGCAGGCGCAGTTTAATAGGGTTAAATCATTTCGCCCGATGAGCTTCATCATCTGGTGGCGGCATGCGCCGGATTAATTTCGCGCCAAAACGAGTGTTTCTATGACCAAAAACATTTTTATTGCCACAGCCGAGCCCTATAGTGGTAAATCTATTGTAGCCTTGGGTTTGGTTAATATGCTGTTGGGCAAAGCCCAGAAAGTAGGTTATTTTAAGCCCATTATTAATTTTAATCCGCACCAGAAACGCGATGTGCACATTGATACCATTCTGAGTTATTTTAATCTGCCAATCGCCTACGAAGATACTTTTGCTTTTACCGGCCAGGAAGTAATGCGCTTTATCGAAACCGGTAACCAGGGCGAAATTATTGATACGGTTATAACAAAATACAAACAACACGAAGAAAATTACGATTTTACCATAATAGAAGGCAGCGATTTTCTGGGCCAGGGCCTTGCCTTTGAGTTTGATGCCAACGTAACCATTGCCAAAAATTTAGGTGCGCCGGTAATAATTGTAGTATCCGGCGAAAACAAAACCACCGCCCAGGTAATTCACGATGCGTTAACCGTGCTGCGCAATTTTGAAACCCGCGAAGTACAAGTACTGGCTATTGTAGCGAATAAAGTTAAGCCCGACCAGGCCGATGATGTGCACCAGCTTTTATCGGTGCAGTTACCGCCGGAAATTATTTTGGCCGTAATACCCGAAGATAAAAATTTGCTGAACCCCACCATGAAAGAAATTTACGAAAGCTTAGGCGGGAAATTGCTTTTTGGGGAACAACAGCTTACCAACCAGGTCGATAATTTTGTAACCGGGGCCATGCAGGTACCCAACTTCCTGAATTATTTAAAAGATAATTTATTGATTGTAACCCCCGGCGACCGCGGCGATATTATTGTATGTGCGCTGGTGGCCAATATTTCGGTGAACTACCCTAAAATTGCGGGCATTGTACTCACGGCGGGCGTAGAACCCGAAGAACCCATTTTGCGCCTGATAGAAGGTTTGGAAAGCGTAGTACCTATTATTGCGGTAGAATCCGGCACCTTCCACACCACTACCCAGATTGGCGCTATTAAATCGCGGATTACCGCCGATAATACCAAAAAAATAGAATTAGCCATTAATACTTTTGAGCGGTTTGTCGATATAAAAGCCCTGGACGAAAAAATAATTACCTATAAATCAGAAGGCATAACGCCCCACATGTTTCAGTACCAACTGGTAAAATGGGCCAAAAGCCGCCGGAAACACATTGTGCTGCCCGAAGGCAACGACGACCGCATTCTGAAAGCTGCTGCCCGGTTAATTAATCAGGATATTGTGGATTTAACTATTCTGGGTGATCCGGCCCAGATAGCTGCCGCAGTTAAACGGCTGGGCTTAAATTTGGATATAAGCCGCATGCGCATAATAGATCCGGCGCATTCAGCATATTACGAAGATTATGTGCATACCTTTTACGAGCTCCGGAAAAACAAAAATGTAGAACTCGAAATGGCCTACGACCTCATGACGGATGTTTCTTATTTTGGCACCATGATGGTGTACAAAGGCCACGCCGACGGCATGGTTTCGGGGGCCGTACATACTACCCAGCATACCATCCGGCCAGCCCTGCAATTTGTTAAAACCAAACCGGGCGTATCTATTGTTTCTTCGGTATTTTTTATGTGCCTGCCCGATCGGGTTTCGGTGTTTGGCGATTGTGCGGTTAACCCCAACCCTACCGCCGAGCAACTAGCCGAAATTGCTATTTCTTCGGCCGAAAGCAGCCAGCGCTTTGGCATTACCCCTCGGGTTGCTATGTTGTCGTACTCTTCTGGTACTTCCGGCGAAGGCGAAGAAGTAGAAAAAGTACGCCGTGCCACCGAAATCGTAAAACAAAAGCGGCCCGATTTATTAGTTGAAGGCCCGATTCAGTACGATGCCGCCGTTGACCCGGTGGTAGGCCGGCAAAAAATGCCTCAGTCCCAGGTGGCCGGCCAGGCCAGTGTTTTAATATTTCCGGATCTGAATACCGGTAACAACACCTACAAAGCCGTGCAGCGCGAAACCGGCGCTCTCGCTATTGGCCCCATGCTGCAAGGCCTGAACAAACCCGTAAACGATTTAAGCCGGGGCTGCACCGTAGACGATATTTTTAATACCGTTATTATTACGGCTATTCAAAGTCAGGATTAATTTTCCTGAGTTCGAAAGCAGCATTAATATTTAAAGTAGAATTTTCTAAAATAGCTTTACTGGTTGTAATACCCAGAGAAACTAAACCTTCGGCATGAATATATTCGTTGTTAACTCCGGCAGCAGTTCCATTAAATACCAGTTGTTTAAATTACCCTCGCCTAACCCTATTTGCAGCGGCCTGATTGAACGTTTAGGACTGGAAAATTCCATTATTACCCACAAAACCTATATAGATGGGAAAGAACGGGTAGTAAGGCGCACCCTGGATATGCTGGACCACGAAGCCGGATTGCAACAAGTAAAGTTTCTATTAACCGACCTCAAAATAGGCGTTATTGAAAATCCCGAAGAAATTCAGGTAGTAGGTCACCGGGTAGTACACGGCGGCGAAAGTTTTTCGGCTACAGCCATTATTACCAAAGCAGTTAAAGACGATATAAAAAAATTATTTCCTTTAGCGCCGCTCCACAACCCAGCCAATTTATTAGGCATAGAAGTAGCCGAAAAAATATTTACCAATGCCACCCAGGTGGCAGTTTTCGATACGGCTTTTCACCAGACTATGCCCGAAAAAGCTTTCCGGTATGCCCTTCCCGATTCTTTTTACTCCGATTTAGGTATTCGGGTTTACGGCTTTCATGGCACCAGTCATAAGTACGTAGCCGAACAGGCAACGCAATATTTAGGCAAACCCAACAGCAAAATAATTACAGTACACCTGGGTAATGGCTGCAGCATGGCAGCCGTGCAAAACGGCAAATCAGTAGATACCAGCATGGGCTTTGGTCCCTTAAGTGGCTTAATCATGGGCACCCGCTCCGGCGATATTGACCCCTCTGTTGTGTTTCATTTAATAAACCAGTTAGGCTACGATCCCGAACAAGTAAATATGCTGCTGAACCGACGCAGCGGAATGCTGGGCCTTACCGGGCACAGCGATATGCGCGATATTACCAAAGCTATTGCAGCCGGTGACCAGCAGGCCCAACTGGCGTACCAATTATATGCTTACCGCATAAAAAAATATATAGGTGCTTATGCAGCGGTACTCAACGGCCTGGATGCATTGGTTTTTACCGCCGGTGTAGGCGAAAACGATGCACTGGTGCGGGAATTGGTATGCCAGGATATGACTTACCTGGGTATTCAGTTAGATTTAGAAAAAAACCAAACAGCAGCTAATAATTTACGAGAAATTAACCACGCCCAGGCGCCGGTAAAAATATTGGTTATTCCCACCAACGAAGAACTCGAAATTGCCCAACAATGCAATGCTTTACTAACCAGCACAACTGCCTGAACTAAAGAATTATTGCCGGCTAGGTTAATAGTTATTTAATCACCGATTCTAAAACCTGCGCAATGGCCTGTAGCAGGGCAACATCCAGTTGTACACCTTTCTCTAACTGAGACTGGTCTATTATTACCCGGTAATTTCTTTCTTCATCTGGCTCAAATATTACTTGTTGGCCGGTTACATCTACCTGTATTTTATGGATATAGCCACTTAAAATTAACTTGCCAGTAAAAGAAAGCTCCTCCCCTTTGTAAGTAACCGGTATTTCTAATAGATTATCTGTGTCGTCCAAGGTATAAAGCAATTTGCAGGTATAAGGTAGGTATCAAAAAAAGCTTACATTTTTTTATTTAATAACCGCTAATGTAACAAAGCCTACGCTGTAGTAAAATTACGAAAGTAAATTTCATACCATTAGCAAATTAAAATATCTCCTGACTTTGAATTGCCCCTGACTTTAGTCAGGGGTATAATATATTTTTCAAAACCCGGGGCTAAAGCACCCGGGCAATACAATGTTGCGCTTAACTGGCATGCCTACGCTATTAAACTGGCCAGCTTTGAAGAATTAATAGCTAAAGGTTATTATAATTTCTATAAGAATAATATTTATATAAATTTTAATAGGTTTTATGTTGTTTTTTGGTTAAATAATATTTACATTTATTTACCAGCTTTATTTTAATCACTTTCTTTACCGGTTCTATTTGCTCCGCTGTTAGTCTTTAATGGCTTATTAAACAGTCATTTATGGTGTCTTTCGCATTGCTGCGCTATTCTATGTAGCTATCTATTAATATTTGTAAATCTTTAAAGCCAATTATAATGAATATTAAACTAATATTTTCTGGTTTATTTCTGGCAGGTAGTTTCCAACTGGCTGCCCAAACGCCCAATATGCCTACTGAGGTACTGGTAAACAGAATTGTTAATACTGTTTCGAAGGTTAATGCTGGTGAAACAATAATTTTAAAGGGCGATAAAGATCAGCTTAATTTTCTGGAATCGCTGGGAGAGCAAATACATAAAAAAGGAGCTTTCCCGGTTATTATGCTGGAGTCCGAAAAGTTAACCAAGGCCGGTACACTAAGCGTACCCGAAGAAGCCTTGGTAGCGCACCATAAAGCCTTGCATAAACTGGATAATAAAGCCGACCTTACTATTTATATAGCCAATAGTATAGATTACGCGAATATTTATAAACAGGCGCCGGAGGCGTATGCAGAAAAACGCCGTAATGCAATAAAGGAATACCATAATGGCGCCCCCGAAAACATGGCAACCTTCCGGGAGGTTTACATTGGCTTGCCTAATAAAAAAATGGCAGAAGCCGAAGGTATTGCCTACAACACTTACGAGAAAATGATAATGGAAGCCATGGCCGTAGATAATGAGGCCATTGCTGCGAAAGGCAAACAAATTGCCGCCATTTTACAAGCCGGTAAGAAAGTTAAGGTAACAACGACTAATGGTACCGATTTCACATTTATGCTAGCTGGCCGCCCTACTTCCATTGATGATGGTATTATTTCGGAAGCTGATTTAAAAAGTTCGGTAGAGTCTGACCGGATGGTTGCCCTGCCTACGGGTTTATTATTAGTTACTGGTGATGAAAGTTCGGGTAGCGGAAAAATAGTTGCCGCCCGGGACAGGCAATTTGGCAACCAGGGACCGGTTAAAATTACCAATGCAGTTTACCAATTTCAGGATGGGAAACTAGGCTCGGTAAAAGCCACCACCAACCAGGCATTTCTGGAAAAGCGTTTAAAAGAAGCGCAACCGGCTGCTACCCAGTTCGGTGGCCTTGTTATTGGTTTAAATCCGGCCATGAAGGTGTTGAGCGATGAAAAACAAGATTTCCGGCCATACGAAGCGGAAGGAATGGTGTTTATTCATATTGGCGGCAATGACTGGATGGGCGGCAAAAATAAAGTTAAAGAAGGAACTACCATTCCTGTAGAAAAAGCGACTGTTGCCGTAGACGGTAAAATTATTGTTAAAGATGGCAAGCTGGTTACTAATTCGGTGGCTAGCAAATAATAACAAATAGTAAATAACAGGTTGTATAGCAGAACAGCAAATAGCTTTTCTTGTTCTTCATTCCGCAGAATTTCCAGAATTCCAAAATAATCTTTTGCTTAAGTTGTTAGTACAGGTAATAAACTTCGCCGGTTATTTGCCTGTATTACCTTCCAGGCAGAAGCTTTTTTGTAAAAACCGGTGATGCGGGAATAATTCTGTTACCCCATCCAAATTGCTTACTTTTTAAATTCTTCGGTACAAATTGCCCGCTCAGCTGATTTTTGGGTGGAGCCTTCTTTATAATATACATCATCCAAGTCTCTTTGCCAGATCATACGGGTGGGGGTTACGGCAATGAGGGTGTAAGTGGTAGTATTGCCGGGTAAATTTAATATTACCTTTTTCGATTCATATTCCTTTACCACGGCGTAAGTGCCCTGCGCAGAAGTACCATCCGGATATTTCACCCGAACCTTCTCCTCTTCAAAATCATAAATGTTACCGCTTTCGGCAGTAATTTCCTGTTCATGTACCAAATGGCTATCCACGATGTATTGTATCTGAATACGATCACGCTTCCAGGTTCCTTTAAGTTGATCGCTTTGTGACATAGCAACTTCCTGCTTTTCCGGATAACTTAATCCTAATAAACAGAACAGGAGCGGAATAAAAGTAAGTAGTTTCATAACTTAGCAGCAGCGTAATTCTTTTGTACTAGCATACGAAAAGTTAATATTTTCTGGTAGTAGCGTGGTATTGTAAAGAAATATTCATTTTCGCCGCATTTCGGTATTAGCGTTCAAAGTAGTTAATTTTTATTCTGTTTTCCGGTATATGGCCCCAATATTTTAAAATTAACAAGCTCTTTCTACTTGCATTTTGTGGGTATAGGAAATATATAATATGCAGGAAACAAAGTACTATAACAACGTTTAAACTCTTAATATTAGTTTGAGTAATAATTGTTCAATAATTTTTTCTTCCGAAAAAATATGATTTTTAATATTTTGTAAATATTTCTAAATGGAGCAGGATACCAAAGCAGTAATTCAGCAAAAGTTCAGGCACTTAGAGGATGCATTAGTTACCGAAATAAGCCAGGAAAGTACTATCAGGCAGTTAGCTGAAGGGGAAAACGTGCTGCAAACCGGGCAATTTATTCGCTCTACTATCCTGGTTTCGGATGGGTTGCTAAAAGTGTACCGCGAAGATGAAGAAGGAAATGAATTTTTAATGTATTACCTGCAACCGGGTGATGCTTGTGCCCTGTCTATTATGTGTACCGTGCGCAACGACCAAAGCGGCATTAAAGCGCGGGCAGTAATACCTTCCGAAGTAATATTGGTGCCGGCTCATCTGACCGAGAATTGGTTAAGTAAATATAAAACCTGGAACCATTTTGTTATTTCTTCTTACCGCCAGCGTTTCGAAGAATTGCTCCAAACCCTGGATAGTGTTGCCTTTAAAGCTTTGGATGAGCGGCTTTTGTTTTACCTGAAGCGCTACCAGCAAGTGCAAGGCCACGAGGTAAAATTATCCCACCAACAAATAGCCGATGAACTCAACAGTTCGCGAGAGGTAATATCGCGGTTGCTCAAAAAACTGGAACAGCGGGGAGCCCTGCAATTGCATCGGAATTATATTGAAATTATTGACCTCGATAGCAATTAGCCTTAAAATGTAATATTGGATTAAGTTTAGTTCTTACCAATTATTATTTCTATGCCTAAAATTCGTTCCGTGACTTAAGTCACGGAATGCCCTTTTTTGACCCAGTACCTTTGTGCCATAATAATTTAGTTATGGAAATACTGGGGTATCTGGCATCGGCATTAATTGGAATTTCTTTAGGGTTAATTGGCGGTGGAGGTTCTATCCTTACCGTTCCCGTAATGGTATACTTATTTGGTATTCCGCCTTTACTGGCTACTTCCTACTCCCTTTTTATTGTGGGTAGCACCAGCCTGATTGGTTCTATTAATAATTACCGCAAAGGTTTAATTAACCTGAAAGCTGCCCTGTACTTTGGATCCGCTTCTATCTTTACGGTATTGGTAACGCGCAAATTTCTGGTACCGCTTATTCCAGAACAAATTGTTTCCATAGGTGAATTTACCATTACCGCGTCGTTCTTAACCATGGTATTATTTGGGGTACTCATGCTAATAGCCGCGGTGAGTATGATTAAAAATCCAAAGACCGCCGCACCCGAAAGAGAATGTACCGATTGTATCCGCTTTTTTAAACTTTTAGGGTATGGACTATCTATTGGCTTGGTTACAGGTTTATTGGGTGCCGGCGGGGGCTTTTTACTAATACCCGCTTTGGTATTGCTAGTTAAACTGCCCATGAAGAAAGCCATCGGTACTTCCCTGCTTATTATTACCTTCAACTCCTTAATTGGTTTTGCCGGCGATATCGGGCATTTTCATATAGCATGGTCTTTCTTAATTACCATTACCTTAATTGCCATTGCTGGAATTTACTTGGGCGGCTTACTAAGCAAGAAGCTTTCGGGTGAGAAGTTAAAAAAGGGCTTTGGCTGGTTTTTGCTGTTGATGGGTATTTATATTGTTATCAAAGAGCTTTTACCAATTTTTTAGAATTTAAAGTTATTTCGGGCTTATGTGATAAACATCACTGAACCAGGCTGAGGTGTAAGCTAAATTTGTACAAAAATTAATAAGCTACTAAAAATATTAATATTTGTTTTTTAAAAATAGATTCATGAAAATACAACAATTTGAAGATAAAGGGTTAGCCCAATACGGGTATGCCGTTCTGAGTGAAACCACCCGCGAAGTAGTTTTAATAGACCCGGCCCGAAATCCTCAGGTTTACTATAACTTCGCTGAAAAGCATAATGCTAAAATTGTAGGGGTAATAGAAACGCATCCGCACGCCGATTTTGTGAGTTCGCACCTGGAAATACACCGGAAAACAGGAGCCACTATTTATGCGCACAGCCTGGTTGGTGCAGATTACCCGCACCAGGCTTTCGACGAGGGTGCAGAGCTGCAGTTTGGTGAGGTGAAGTTGAAGTCAGTGCATACCCCCGGCCATTCGCCGGATGGCATTAGCATTGTGCTGGAACACGAAGGCAAAGACGTAGCCGTGTTTACCGGCGATACACTTTTTATTGGGGATGTAGGTCGGCCAGACCTCCGCGAAAGTGCGGGCAGCATTACCGCCAAAAGAGAAGAACTGGCTCGCCAGCTATTTTACAGCACCCGCGAAAAGTTGATGAAACTGGCCGATGAGGTGCTCGTATACCCGGCCCACGGTGCCGGCACGCTTTGCGGGAAAGGCCTGAGCGAAGCTAGCAGCAGCACCATTGGCACAGAGAAAAAGACCAACTATGCTTTGCAGCCAATGCGTGAAGAAACATTTGTGCAGCTCCTGACCGAAGACCAACCCTTTGTACCCAAATATTTCGGGTACGATGTGGGCCTTAACAAACAAGGTGCCCCCGCCTACCATGAAACCCTGCAAGGAATAAAAAGGCTGGCTAAAAATGTTGAGTTGAAGAACGAGAATATACTAATAATAGATGGGCGTCCGCAGGATCAATTCAAGAAAGGCCATATAAAAGGTGCGATTAACATTCAGCTCGGAAATAAGTTTGAGACCTGGCTGGGCAGCATTGTAGGCCCGGAAGAGCAATATTATTTAGTAGCCGAATCAGAGGCCGCTTTAAACGAGTTGCTGGAAAAAGCTGCTAAAATTGGCTACGAGCTAAAAGTAGTAGCGGCCTTTGTTTATGATCAGCCTAACGGCGAAATAAGTCAAGTCTTTAACCAGGAAACTTTCCAGGCCAACCAAGATGCTTATACGGTGGTTGATATCCGCAACAGTAGTGAAACAAAGGCTGGTAAATTTTTGACCAGGCTATTACCATTCCCCTCCCCGAATTAAGGGAACGTGCTCACGAAATTGCGACCAGTAAACCGGTGGTGGTGCATTGCGCTGGGGGCTACCGCTCGGCGGCTGGCAGCAGTATTCTGGCAAGCTTGTTGCCGGTGGAGGTACTCGATATGAGCGAAGCAGTAATGGAGTTAAAGCAAAAATAAATTAATGGTAAAGGCCTTTATAAATGGTCTTTGCTCGTTACATCATCTGGTTAATAATTTTTGACCTTATATTAAGGTTAGCATATATCACTTTTAAAAAATAAAAATGTTGGAATTGCTTAAACAGCCTTGGCCCTGGTATACTTCGGGAATAGCCATTGCTTTTATTATGGTATTACTCTTGTTCTACGGCAAATCTTTTGGGGTATCGGCCAATTTGAAAACCATGTGCACTATTGCTGGGGCAGGTAAAAAAGTTAAATTTTTTGATTTCGACTGGCGTACACAAAAATGGAATTTATTATTTCTTTTCGGCTCCGTGCTGGGCGGAATTATTGCTTCTACCGTGCTGAAGAGCGAGGAACCGTTGCGGTTATCTGCGGCTACTATCACCGACCTGCAATCATTAGGTATTGTTTTTGATGGCCAGCTCAATCCTAGCGGTTTATTTGGTCTTGAATTTATTACCTCTTCAAAAGGATTTTTAATTCTGCTACTGGGCGGCATCTTGGTAGGTTTTGGGGCTCGTTACGCCGGTGGTTGTACTTCCGGGCACGCCATCAGCGGTTTATCTAATTTGCAAATACCTTCTTTGGTAGCCGTAGTTGGCTTTTTTGTGGGCGGCTTAATCATGACCCATTTATTATTACCATTAATTTTCTAAGGCATGAAAGGCTTAAAATATATTACTGCTGGTATTTTGTTTGGGATAATAATGGCTAAATCCGAGGCTATTTCGTGGTACCGCATTCAGGAAATGTTTCGCTTTCAGTCGTTCCACATGTATGGTATTATTGGTACGGCCGTAGTATTGGGGGTTATAGCCGTTTACCTGATTAAAAAATACCAGCTAAGAGATACGCAAGGCAACGTAATTGCCTTCCAGGATAAAAATAAGACTTGGCTCCGGTATATTATTGGTGGTACTATTTTCGGTTTGGGCTGGGCTTTAACCGGCGCTTGCCCGGGACCGATGTTTGTAAATATTGGCTATGGGTACTTTGCTATGTTTATCGTTATTTTTGGCTCTTTACTCGGGACTTATTTTTATGGTTTTATTAAAGATAAACTGCCGCATTAAATTTATTTGTAACCAGCCATAAGTTTAGAACCAGTTTGGCGTTTCGTATTGGAATTTAGATTAGTTTGCCAGCGGCAAAATCAGCTTTCATTTTTGCAGTTTTTAGGTCCAAATTACCTTGGGTTAACATTTACTCAGATTAGGCAATAATATTTATCGGATTGGCTATTAAGGCGGCGAACGCATGATTTAGAAACACGCTGAACAAATTGCCCGGAACGCTAAACAGGTTATTTCATTAACCCAAAAATGGGTATTATTTTTATTTGCTAACTTTAAAATTTACTTTTGTAACCCATGCAGAATCAATATTCATTTAAAAACAGCTATAAAAGCCGGCCTTTCCGGGCAGCGGCGTTGCTGTTTTTAACTTTGTGTTTATTGATTTCCTGCCCAATAAAACGGGAGCTCAAAGCTATTTTTTCGCTGCCTGTTCCGGCCGGCAGCCACTCCGCTGCAACGCAGTTTCCGAGGCAAATTACCGGTAATGTTTCCGCTGCTAACTTTGAATTGGCTTGTACCAAAATGGTGCATTCCATCCTGGATAAGGTAGAAACCAGCTCCTTTTTTCGAAATTTTGATTTTAAGAATCCGGCCCTTTTTTTAATAATATCCCTGGCTGGTCTTTACCTGTTACTCCTGGCTGCCAAGGGTAATAAAATCTTGCTGCCTACTTTTTCCGGCGGCATTCTGGCCGCTAAAATTCCGCTGTTTCTGCGGTACCGCCAACTGGTAATCTGATTTTTTTTTCTGCTCTTATTTTAGCCCGGTGCCTGCTGGCCCGTGGCTTAACCTGTTTCTGTTTGCCTAGTCGGCAAGATCAGCGGCGCTTTTCTAATATTTTAATTTAAAAGCAAGCATTGGTTAATAATACCTTTATCAGAATTATTCCTGCTGGTAAAAACACGAAGAATGCCGGAACTATGCTTATTTCAGAATAATCGTGGAGGTAGTTACAATAGCACTTTTAACAGATAAGAGACTTAAGTTAAAAACATTCTTATAACATAAGTTAAATTTGAATTACAGATAAATAAGGTTCGCTGGTGCTTTTCAAACGGCTTGGTAACTCTATTTTGTTAAATAAAAACGGAAGATGAATAATATAATAAATTGGTTTAAGAAATTACCGGGTTGGGTATTTGCCCTGCTGATTTTTGGAATATTGTACCTGACCGGACTTCATACCGAAGTAATTGGTCAGGTTCAAAGAATAATATTGGCTACAGGTATCATAAAGCCCGATGTAGAAGAAGTAAACAAAAACACTTCCCCAGCCGCCAATGCCGCGCCCACGCGGGTTGCTGATTATAACTTTAATTTGCGGACCCTTACCGGGGAGCAGACTTCACTGGAATCGCTGAGAGGGAAAGTAATATTTATGAATTTCTGGGCAACCTGGTGTCCGCCTTGTATTGCCGAAATGCCCAATATTCAAAGTTTGTACGAGAAAGTTAATTCAGATAAAATAGCTTTTGTAATGGTATCCTTGGATCAAGATCCGGCCAAAGCGCAGAAATTTATTCAGAAAAGAAACTTTACTTTCCCGGTTTATACCCCTAACGGTCCGCTGCCGGCCGCCTACGAAGCGCAGGTTATCCCAACTACCTTTATTATTTCGCCCGAGGGGCAAATTGTGGCCCGCAAAGACGGTATGGCAGATTATGACAATCAGGAATTCCGGGAATTCTTATTAAAAATGACGCAGCCGGGTATAAGCTTATCGAATACAAAGGTCGCTGAGCCAAAATTATTAAATAGTCAGGAAGCTAAAAAGCTGCTAATTAAACAGCCCAAAACTATTATCCTGGATGTTCGCACTGGTCAGGAATTTGCGGGTGGGCATTTAAATAATGCCTTAAACTTTGATTATAATAATCCGGATTTTGTAAACCAACTTTCCACGCTTGATAAAACCAAGCCTTACCTGGTTTATTGCGCGGTGGGTGGCCGCAGCAGCAAGGCGGCTAAACAGATGCAGGAAATGGGGTTTCAGTTGGTGTATAATGTTACCGATGGTTTTCCGGGGTTAAAAAAAGCAGGACTACCGTTTAGCCTGTAAAATTTAGCGAGCACTTTATTATGGAAACATACCTCGAATTATTCATCAATTCTTTTACGGGCTATGGCAATTACTTGTTAAAAGAAATATTAAACCCTGGTTGGGGAAATTACTTTTACTGGCTATTAGGCATCTCCTTATTTTTCTGGCTACTCGAAATATTTATGCCCTGGCGGCAGCATCAGGCCAAAATCCGGCAGGACTTTTGGCTCGATGGTTTTTACATGTTCTTTAACTTTTTCTTGTTTTCCCTGGTGGGCTTTAATGCCGTATCAAACATTGGGGTGCAGGCTTTTAACGATTTGCTGGCGCTATTTAGGTTAAAAAATATTGTGGCTTTTGAAATTCATTCCTGGCCAATTTGGGCGCAACTACTTACGCTGTTCATTGTTCGGGATTTTATTCAGTGGAACGTACACCGGTTGTTGCACCGCGTAGATTACCTCTGGGAGTTTCACAAACTGCACCACTCCGTGCAGGAAATGGGTTTTGGCGCACACCTGCGTTTTCACTGGATGGAAACAGTAATTTACCGGACTTTAGAATATATTCCGCTGGCCATGATTGGTTTAGGCATTCAGGACTTTTTCGTCGTTCATATTTTTGCCACGGCTATCGGACATTTTAACCACTCCAATTTTAAGATTCCTCTGGGGCCATTGCGCTATCTGGTCAATAACCCGCAAATGCACATCTGGCACCATGCCAAACAGATGCCATACCCATATGGCGCCAATTACGGCATTACTTTAAGTATCTGGGATTATTTGTTCCGAACGGCTTACCTGCCGGATGATGGCCGGGATATTGAGCTAGGCTTTGAGGAAGTAGAAAAATACCCCAATTCCTTTAAAGAACAACAGACTTACCCATTCCGCTCGAAAAAGCTGAATGCATAAGTCAGCAATTATCTTAAGCAACTACAGAAAAAATTATTGCAAAAGACCTGGCAGCACTAGGTCTTTTGCAATGCATATCTATTCTAAAAACCCATCCCAAATAAGTATGCTATGCTATGCTATGCTATGCTATTGCGTGCTGAGCTTATAAGGGAATATTTTAGGTTTTAAATTCCTCCAAACTACTCCAATCGTAATACCAAATAATAACTATGATGTTTCATAGCAGTACAATAAAAAGCTTTACCAACCTGTCGTTCTATAAAACTTGAAGAATTCCAAAAGAATCTTCTGCCTAAACTGGTTATACCTGTAATAAACCAAGCCCTTGCCCCTACTTTGCCGGAAAGAATATTGCTTTGGGTAATTTTTATCAGGCCACAAAAAATTGCCACTCTTTGTACCGTTCTTCTGCCTGTTCCCTAATTTCGGCCAGAATTTCCTGTAATTCCTCCGTAATGCTTTACGCCGAAGAATATTTTTAACTGATAACCTTATTTGGGCTTTGGTATCGGATTTCTTATACCAATCCGGCTGCTACGCATTCTTTTTAATTACTCTGGTAACGTCTTTTACAATCACTTTAATTAATTCAAAATCCTGAATGGCGCTGGGGTGTTTGGCCAATATTTCGTAAAAAGCTTCTTCGTCTTCGGTCAGGCCCAGGCTTTGCTGTACTTTATCCTCGTTTTGTAGGCTGGACGCTAAGTCCCGCATCTTTTGCATGGCAATTAAGCTATCGAAGAAATGGTTGTGGTAGCCCTGAATAATTTTCTCGACTTCTTCTTTCAGCTTGCGGTATTTAACCAGGTTATTGGGCGAACGGACTTTTATTTCATTGTTCAGAATCTGGCGCAGCAGTTCCAGTTTTAGCTCGTTGCCGGTTTTTTGTTCTTTGGCGGTGGCCAGAAAATCGTCGTTTATAATAGAAATATCAAAGCGGTCGATGCCGGCCATCTGGAACACGTCTATTACGGCTTCGCTTTTCGATGCTGCGGTGAATGCGTTCTTTAATCTGGCTTTCTTTTTTCTTAATGTTGGTTTGCGGGTATTTTATTTTCCGCACCGCTGCCCCTACGTGCTGAAAGAACAAAATATCCACGGCAACTTCGTTAATATTCGGGTGGCTTTTCACAATGGGCACCAGGGCGCTTAGCTTCTTCTCATTTTGCATAAATTGCTTACACACTTCCTCATCGGCCACCAAAATATTAACCGCCCGCATCACTAACTTAAACTTATCACCTTCCTTTAAATACGGCCAACTATAATAACTCCACCCAAACCGATCCAAAACCGATTCGCCGGTCAAAGCCGCATAATCCGGTGTTCCGTGCTGTCCCCCTTCGGAGGGGGTTGGGGGAGGATTATGCCCCGGCGTACCTAAAACCGGCGACTCTCCGGAGGCTAATGGCGAAGTATAGGTTAAGGGCGATTCGGCGGCGGTGGCTAGGGTATTGGCATCGGCATAAGTAGTTGTCCTCCCCTACCCCCTCCGAAGGGGGACTGTTCAATAGGCGTGGAAAAATAGGGTGTTAAATGCTGTTGTAGGTCCTGGATAAATTCCTGGGTGAAGGCAAAGGCTTCTTCTAAATCGATGGTAGCCTGGCCCTGTTCGCCGCTGTAGTTTACAACTGATTACCAAAAAACTGGTGTTATTTAGCGTTTATTTTAAAAGTTGGCCTTTATAATATTCGTGGAAAATATAAAACCGGATGTAGGTCAGCAGGCACTCCGGCACCAATAAACCTTTTATTAGGATTTCGAGGGCAAAATCGTCGGTTATTACTGCGCGGCGGCAAACTATTATAAACCCTAACTATATAATTTTGCGATAACTTATATATAAGGATTATCTTTCTGCATCTGCCAAAATTTCGTTTCTTGGTTATATTTAAAATAAATTCCAGAAAAATTGCTAACAGATTTAAAATCTATATCTGATTTAATAATTTCTTTAATGAAGGATTTGTCAGGGCTTACTAAATATTGCTTATTATTGATTCTTCGAGCTAAAAGGATTTCCGTTTTCTCATGTACTTTCCCAAAGGTAAAATCGGAAATTTTCTTTATTTCATTACCTTGCTTCCCATTTTGAGCAATAAGTATCTTAATCCACTCCATAGTACTTGGGGAAATCTTTTCTACAATCCCACCTTCATTTAGAATTATTGCAATTTTATATTCTCTAATACTTTTTTTCCAAATTTCATCTTCAAAATACTTACCTATTTCCACTGCGGCTGTTCTGGACCTTATACCTGCTTGGTAAATTTTAACAGATTTTAAATCTGGTAATCCAGCTTCTGTTAAAATGGATAACTCTTCTAACACCTCTGCTTCAGTTTCTAAATCCCTGAGCCGTAATTTTTTTGCTATTCCATTCAATATCCATGGCAATTTGTAAGTATATAAACCCTTTATTATAGACCGTGCATTATGCAATAATAGAATTTGATTTAAAGAAATTCCTTTCAGCCAATAAGTTCTAATAAGATCTATATTATCACTTAAAATTTCATCTCCTTCTTCTCGAATAATTGGTATATCCTTTACTAACTCTTCAACATTTTTTAATAACTTTATTAAATTTTCTGTCGTCCAACCCTCCTCATAGAATTTATTTATTCCTTCTATTATTTGAGGAAGCATCTTCTCAATTAGAAGATCACTACTTAATGGTAAACCTGAATCAATTAACGACTTCCATCTAAATTTACTATTACCAACCTTTTTAACAATTCCTTCAACTCTTGCCTTTAAGAATTTTAATACATCCTCTCCGTCTAAAGAAGGATGCCTAGAAGCTTGAATATATGCTAATGAACCCCTAAAATATTCTTCTATCCAACTATAATCATATAGTTCTTCTTCACTTTCATTATTATTTATTAAATGAAGAGAAAGCAAGGCGTCATCAATCCAATCAAGTGTTTCTTCAATAATATTTGCCTCTTCATCAATTTCCTTTAATTTATTTTCTGTTATAAGTTGAATTAAAAGCTCAAACGAAACCCCCTGATTATTAGCTATATTTTTTAAAGCATTTAGTAAAAATAAAATTCCACTTTCTGCTTTGTCAATTTTTTCCTTATTAAAATACTTTTGTACTTCTTCTCTTTTATATTTATTCCTATACTTTTCTCTTTTTGTAGCATTTTTAGAAACATCTATTGCAACAAGTATTTTTCCCTCATGATCTACAAATGCCCTTCCCGCTCTTCCAGCGATATTCCAAAAATCACGATGTGTTAAAGGTGATCCACTTTGAGATAATGTAGAGAAGATAACTGATGATACTCCTAAATTTACACCTTGACCTAATGTTGAGGTTGAAATTATTACTAAAGGATTATCGAGCCGCATTAGGCGTTCAAGCGGAAGTCTTACGTCAGAATGCAAATCAGCATTATGGCAAAGAATCCCCTTGCGAGCATATTTCAGCCAAAGATTATCGTCAGTGTTTCCATATGCCTCAATGCAGGATAATTCAAAAATCTTCCAGTCTTGGCTATTTTTCCAGACATGGTTTGGCGCGCCTATACCAATACAATTATTATAAGCTTCGGCTAATTTAAATACAGACTTCTTTAAGCCAACAAAAATAAGTACTTTACCAAAAGACTTTAATTTAAATGCTGTTGCTGTAATTGCTTCATTCTTATCTTTAGGATAAATCTTCCTAGAAAAGCTTTGTTTTTCCTTTATTATGAAGCTTTTATTGAATGATTCCCTTTCGGAATCATTGTTTTTCCAATAAATATTTACAGCAGACCCAGTCCATTCTAAAGTTCCAAGTCTTTCATCTGATGGCCTCCATTTATCTTTATAAACATTCCCATCTTTGGTAGTGAGCCATTCAGCGAGCTCTTCAGCATTCGGTAAAACAGCTGAAAGTAAGAGAAATTTCCCATTGTTTTTCGATAATGAATATCTTAGTTCCTCATAAAAAATTTCATTTATTATAAGTCTTTTATCTGGTCCCAATAAATGCCCTTCATCTACAATTATTAATTTTATCTGATTTAAAATATCATTATTTCCTCTTAAAATAGCTTTTGATTTTTCAGGAGTAGCAATTATTATATGGGATTCTTGAATTACTTTTTCATCCAATTTGCTATAAAAATTTCCTCCATATAATTGAGAAGTAGTAAAATTTAAATTTCTAAAAATATTACCTAAGGAAGTTTCAACTTCAAAAGCTAAGGAAACAAATGGAGCAATATACAATATTTTACAGTCAGGAAAATTGGTTAATGAATTTAAAATGGCAAGTTCAGCAATTCTAGTTTTACCACTACTTGTAGGAATACTTATCACACATCCTATGCCATCAGAATCTATTACTTTATTAAGAGATTTCCTTTGTGTAATAAACAGCTCAAATACCCCATTTGGTTGAAGATTAGTCAAAGAATTTATATATTTTTTAACTATATTGTTCTGTATGTCAAAGAATATACCTAATGTATTCCATAATGAAGCCTCTTTAAAACTATCAGAAATCAAAAGTAGTAATCTTACAATCCACCAAATTCCAGGATCATTTTTTACTTCAGCAATTTCCTTTAAAGCTTTCAGTAATTCTTTTGCAGCCATAATGGATTCCACTTGCCCATTATAAGCGTAATCAACCAAACGGTCTAAGGCTTTTGCAATGATTAATTCATAAACTTTTGTGTCACTTTCTAAATTATCAGTATTTGATGCTAAATAATCATCGGAATAGGATTCATCAACCATTAATTTGTCAATTTCTATTGTCAGGTTGTAATAATCTCTTCGAAGAAATAGATACAAAAGCTTAGAAATGACAGTTTCTGAATTTAATTTTTTTGTTAGGATATATGATTTGGAATATTGAAAACAAACGTAATAGGCAAGCGCTGAAATCAGCCCATAATAATTACTTACAAACATCTTGCTTGCTAAATAATTATTAGTATATTCAAGAATAGAGGCGCCTTTTTCTAATGGTGACAGAGCACTTTCAAGATTGTTGTCTTCGGCGATGGAGCAACCTAAATTTAAATAGTAAAAACCAAGTAAATTAAGGCTTTCATCAGATATTGTATACGGAGGAAAATTGTCTGAATTTTCAGAAGTATTTAAAAGAATATATCTAGAATTCGCTTGTGCAATTAAATTCTGAATTAATCCATCCTTTTCAATATTGTCAAGTTTAGTTATTGCAATTTCTGCTTTCATAAAGCTAAAGGCTTTGATAATAATTCTTCTGCTTTCTCGAAAGCTTTATTAATAAGATCTTCAGGATTTTCCAATCCTACTGATACTAGAATAAATGTTGGGTTATCACTTCCTAAATGTTTTTCAACAACATCATGTGTTTCAGAATTACTAAGTAAGAACCCAGTGTAAATCAAATCTCCTTTACCTTTAATCTCATCAATAAAATGATTATCTAAAATATCAGCTAATTCTTCTGTAGAAGCATCTTTGGCTAATTCTTCCACCAAGAATGAATAAGAAATTGGAAATTTTTCTTTACCAAGTGACAAACAAATTGTTTCCACAACGTTTTTACTTGGTTTTTTTCTAAACTTCGCTTCTCCTAAATAAATTTTAACTTTTTCTTCATCTGATGTTCTAATAATTTCAACCATTAATGTATCATCACCTTTTATAGCCTGATCTACATTGGGATTATATTTTAACTTAAATGCTTTAACAAGTGGTTTATTTAAACATCCTTCTACATACTCAGTTAATAAAATCTCGGTAGCATTTCCTTTTTTAACTTTATCTACTCTAGGAAGCTTTCGGTGTTGTTCAGCATATTTCGGAAAACCAAGTTGACTAAATTTTTCTTTAAGCTTCCTTAGCCTATAATCTGAGTAATGGTGATGAATTAATTTGCTTGCTAACCAATCAATCATCTCATCAGCTGATGTTGAATCATTTGCAGTTAAAGAACGGTGGCATTTTGTGGCTGTTCTTGCAACATCGTTACAAACTAACCATTTTCCAAATTGATTTGGTAGGCAAGGATGATCTCCTAAAAGTTCCTGATGTGTTTTTCCCATTCTTTAATTCTGATTATTAAATATTGTCAATAAGTTTTATTGATTTGATAAAAAAAACCTTAAGCTGCTTGATGATAGCCAAATAATACTCCCCTAACGTCGGAACCCATGTACCGTCCCGGCGAAAGCACAAAATTATTGGCTTCTATTTCCGGGAGGGTAGCGGCTTTGCAGAAGCCATCAATATTCGAATAATTGCCATTCAGGTTACGCCACTGGTGGTAGATATCAACTACTTTAGTAAAATTTTCGTCGTGGAAAACGCGCAGGCGGCGGCTGGCCATCTGGTCCAGTTTGCGGACATTCCACAACTCGTTTTCAAAATCTATATTGGCTTTGGGTTTGGTAACAGGGGTATTCTTTTGGGCCATTTAAAAAGCTGTTCTGGTATTTTATTAAGGTCTTAATGTAAGGAAAATATTCTTAGCTAATTGGCAAATTACCAGAAAGAATATTAATTATTTTTAATGCTGATAGTAGACCTGTAACGCCTTCTATACAGCAGATTCCTCCGCAATGACCGGTGATAAGGTGGATTTCTGTTAGCAGCTATGGAAGCTCCTGCTTACTTTCTGGAATTAGTTTAACAAACATCACCTAATATTTAGCAAAATATTTATTAAACAAAAAACCACTTACAGTTTTTAGCCTATAAGTGGTTTTGTAATAAGAGCCCCCAGCCGGGATCGAACCAGCGACCTACTGATTACAAGTCAGTTGCTCTACCAGCTGAGCTATGGAGGCAATTACTGGTGTGCTTATCTTTCAAAGCGGTAGCAAAATTAGTACTTAGTTTTAATTATGCAAACCCCAGTAGCCGGTAATCTTCAATATTTTTTTAATTACCTGATAATCAAATTTAAAATTTTAACTATTCCGGAAAGCGTAGAGCTGCCGCTGTAAAACCTGGATGCGGTGGTCCGCTTCGGCAATGCGCGCCTGGTACTCTTCGCGCAGTTTTTCGGCATTTTTACTCCGTCCAAAAAATTCAATATTGGTTTTTAAAGTCCGGATATCGTTTTCGAGTTGCGAAATATCGCGCCGGATAGCCTGCTCTTTCTGCTGAATGCGGCTGGAGGCATCCGGGCCTTGTTTAAAGCGGGTTACCTGCAGCTCGGCCACTACGGCATCTTTTTCTTCGGTGGTTAAATCTATAATCGAATTCACAAACTTTTCGAGCAAATCAAAATACTTGTCGTCGAGGCGGTTGGTGCCTTTGTTCGAAGGTAAGCCCAGCCACCGGTTCCGAAGTTGTTCGTATTCTTCGTAAGAGCCCGGCTCGGTGTTCAGCAAGGTAATGCGGCTGGCCAGTTCTTCGAAATACGTTTGCTTTATTTGCGAAGCCTGGTTCAGCTCGTTTTCGCGCTGCTGTACCTGGTTTTGCTTGCGATCAAAAAACTCGTTGCAAGCCGAACGGAAGCGCTGCCAAAGCTTATCGGAATATTTATCGGGCACCCGGCCAATGGTTTTCCATTTTTTCTGAAGCTGAATTAATTTTTCTTTGGTTTCGTCCCAGTCGGTGCTGTCGCGCAAGGTTTCGGCTTGTTCGCACAACTCGGTTTTCAGCCGCAGGTTCTGCATTTTTTGCTCGTCCAGGTTTTTGAAGAAAGCGTTTTTATGGTTAAAAAAGGCTTTGTAGCTGCTCCAGAACCGTTTGTTAATTTCGTCGGCGCGTTCTTTGGGTACCAGGCCCACGCTGTCCCATTCTTCTTTTAGTTTTTGTATTTCGTCGGTTTTATCGCGCCAATCGTTTATGCGGTCGGTACCAAAACTCTGGAAAGCTTCCATGCGATCCAGCAGAGCTGTTTTCTTTATTAAATTTTCTTGCTCCTGCGCCTTTCTTTCCGAAATAAATTCTTTTTTACGGGCGTGTACTTTTTCCGAAGCCTGAATAAAGCGCTCCCAAATAGCATCCCGCTGATCGTTGGGTACCGGACCTACGTTTTTCCATTCTTCGTGCAACTTCCGGAGTTCCTGCAAGGCCGTATTAATAGATGGCTGGTTAACCAGGGCCTCGGCGCGCTCGCACAAATGAATTTTATGCTGCAAATTCTTGCGGCGGTCGAGTTCTTTCAGCTCGTAAAAAATACTGCGATTGTTGTAAAAAATATCCAGCAGGGCGTGGTAAGAATTCCAGAGCTGTTTAGAATCGGCGGGCGGTACGGGACCAATGGCTTTCCACTCCGTTTGAATTTGCCGGATTTTATCGCCGCTGCTTTTGGTTTCCGGCGATTCTACCAGTTCCCGCAGTTCGTCCAGTAATTCTTGTTTGCGTTTGGCATTCTTTACTTTTTGCTCTTCGTCGTTACGTTGTTCGCGGCTGCGGTTTTCCCGGAATTGAAAGTAAGCTTTTTCCAGTTCCTGGTGCTCAAAACCGGGCTGAAACTCAAAGTCATCGGCACTGCTGCCTTCTGCCATAAACCTATCCAGGGCTTCGGCTTTTTCTACGGCCAGTTTTGCTTCGTACTGCCGGTACAATTCGGAAACCTGCCGCGACTCCTGCCGACCTGCTGTTTTAAGTAATTGTTTAAGTTTTTGCCGGAGTTCGGTAATATTTAAATTACTGAAATCGGTATCTACAATTTCTTCGTGGTGTTCATCGTCCAACAGCATTTCGTGTTCCTGGCGCGTACTTTCCCCAGCAGTTATATTCTCCCCAGCAGGTATATTTTCGGCGGCAGGAATATTTCCGGACGTAGCTGCTTCTGGCGTAGCATTTACCGGATTTTCCTGAGAGCCCGGATTAACGGCGGGTATTACGCCGGCGGTACTTAAGTTTTCCTCCGGAGCATTCCGCTGAAAATTAGTTTCGGGTTGGGCTACAGATTCCGCAACTTCGGCGGTAGTTGGCCCTTCAGGCGCATTATGGTTAAGTACCGGATTTTCAGTTTCGGGTGAAGACAGTGCAGCCGGAGCATTACCCAGGGATTCAGGCGTAGAAATATTAGCCGTATTATCAACTGCGGGTGTAGCTGGCGTTGCTAAGTCTGCTTCTACTCCTGCGGTTGCTGTTGTAGTATTTTGAGCGGTGGAAACTTCCGGATTCGCAGGCGTTTGTGACAGCGCATCTGAAGAAGTTGTGGAAGTAGTTACGGCTGATTCATCGGGGGTAATTTCGCCGGCAACCGGAACTGCCGGCGTAGGCGGAATTACTTCGTGCATGGCAACAGCGCCGCCCATAATATTTCCGGTACTGTTTAAGTCTTCGTCCGGGCGCGTTTGTTCTTCGGGTTTCCGGGCATTCAATTCAGCCAATCTTCTTTCCAGAATACGCTGCGGACTTTCGGCTGCATCATCGGCCTGATTTTCCGCGGTATTGTTTGTAGTGTCCACCATAATAGTATCCTTATGTCGTTAGTAATCCGGCTTAATTAGTTTAAGCTGGGGTCTATGGGGTAGTTGGCCAATACTTTGTATTTGCCCCCCATTTGTTTCAGAATTTCACGCCAGAGCGTATCCTGATCCAAATTAAATAAATTATCTGTTGCTTTATTATTAACTATCCAAACATTATTTTCAATTTCTTCTTCCAGTTGCCCCGGCGACCAGCCTGAGTAGCCTAAAAAGAATCGAATATCGTCGGCAGCTACAGAGCCAACAGCTAATAAGTGTTTTAGTTTTTCATAATCTCCTCCCCAATATACGCTATTTCCCAGCGAAATCGCTTCTTCTAATTCTTCTAGTTGGTGTATGTAGTGCAGGGTGTTATACTGCATGGGGCCGCCAATATTTAGGGCCATATCGGTATTATACTGTTCAATATCCAGCACATCCGATAATTTTAAATTTGATTTCCGGTTTAAAACCAGGCCAAAAGAGCCTTCTTCATCATGCCGGCAGATTAAAACGACCGTTCTCTCAAAATTCGGATCTCCCATAAATGGCTCGGAAATCAGAATAGTGCCACTTTTAATTTTTTTCATGTTAGCCTATATTTTAAATGCTTACGCATTATTACCTGATAAAAATTATAGCAATATCAATGGGGTTTTATTTTTATCATCTTTCTTTAGTACGCATCTTCTTATATAATTCGTATAAAATTTATTTTCGTTTTTTGTTTTTAATATTAGTAAGCTGCTCATAACGCTAAAGCACACCTCATAATCAGGATAGTTTTAGCATAAAGCCATCTGAATCAAGCCAATTGCAATTATTATACTTAAAAAGCCGTAGAATTTTAGTTAAAATAGGCTAAAGAAAATATTCCGCCGTATCTGGCAGAAACCACTATATTTCGGAACCAAAAAAAATATTATGCCCGAAAAACTAAATTTGGCCGCTATTCGCAAAAATTATTCTTTGCAGGATTTAACCGAAGAAACCGTTCTAGACGATCCATTGGCGCAGTTTAACCGTTGGATGCAGGAAGCTATTGCCGCCCAGGTAGAAGAGCCTACGGCCATGGTACTTTCCACGGTGAATGCCGCCGGTCAGCCATCGGCCAGGGTGGTGCTCTTAAAAGCTTTGGAAGCCGGTAAATTAGTTTTTTTTACGAATTACAACAGCCGCAAGGGTAAAGAAATAGCCGACTCCGGCAAGGTAGCGCTTACTTTTTTTTGGCCGGCCCTGGAGCGACAAGTGCGCATTGAAGGTCAGGTAACGGAGGTAAACCCCGAAATATCGGATGAATATTTTGCCAGCCGGCCCCGCGGCAGCCAGATTGGGGCCTGGGTTTCGCCGCAAAGCCAACCCATTAGCAGCCGACAGGAATTAGAAAATACTACGGCCAATTACCAGCAGCAGTACGGCGAAGATAAGGCCATTCCCCGGCCATCCCACTGGGGCGGCTACGGCGTTGTGCCTATATACATCGAGTTTTGGCAAGGCCGGCCCAACCGCCTCCACGACCGCTTAGCTTTTACCCGCCCCAACCCCGAAAGTAGCTGGCAATTAAACCGCTTGGCTCCTTAAAATATTACACCGGTAAAATTTAACTGCCGTCAGAATATTTTATCAATCAGAAAATAATAAATACTTGCTGTTTCCGAATATAGCCGTGACAGCACTTACCGGAAATTAATCTAAGAAAAACAACCACCCCTAACCCCTCCTAAACTTAGGCGGGGAACTAAGTTACCTTTTCCCAAATATTTATTTCCAGTAAGTTCTGACATTATCTATAATAACAACTAACAACTAAATACCAACAACTAACAACTCCTTAATGGCTGAAATCCGACCGATAAAAGGCTGGCGTTACCGGGCCGCGCTGGAACACGATATAAACGAACTCACTTCTCCCCTCTTTGATGTGGTGTCGGAAAAGCAGCGGCAGGCCCTTTACCAGCATCCTTTTAATAGTATTCATTTATCGGTCCCTGCCGGGCCAAACCCCGCCGACCAGGCCGCCGCTTTGCTAAACGAGTGGAAAAAAAATGAAGTGCTGCAGCAAGATGAGCTGCCGGCCATTTATGTGTATTACCAATATTTTACGTTGCCCGGCAGCCACCAGGAATATTGCCGCAAAGGTTTTATGTGCCACATGCGGGCGTACGATTGGTCTGAAAAAGTTTTGCTGCGCCACGAAAATACCTTACCAGGTTCGGTAAACGACCGGCTGGAACTCCTGGAAAAAACGCGGCTACAAACCAGCCCCACGCACGGCCTGTACACCGACCCGCATTTTAGCCTGGAAAAATACCTGGACGAGAGCATGCAGTCGCCTATCTACGAGACCGAAGATTACCAGGGTGCCCGCGACGTGCTGGCGGTAATTCATGATCTGAACGTAATTCGGGAGTTTGTGCGGGTGCTAGGAGCTAAACAGGTGTTGCTGGCCGATGGACACCACCGGTACGAAAGTTCTTTGGCTTACCGGCAAAAAATGACGGCGTTAAACCCTAACCATACCGGCCAGGAAGCATATAATTACCATTTTATTTACCTGACTAATACCGAAAGCGACGACTTAAAAATATTACCAACGCACCGGGTTTTAACCGAAATACTGCTTTCGGATGAAGATTTTTTAGCACAACTGCAGCAATATTTTACCATTATGCCCGTAGCCGATGCTTTTTGCCTGAACGAGGTAATTGCGGGCAAGCAATGGGCTTTTGGCTTGTACCTGGGCGGAAAAGCTTTTAAAATTAAGTTAAAACCCGAAATATTCGGGGAAATGGACTGGAACATGCCGGCAGTGGTAAAAGAACTGGATTTAACGGTGTTGCATTATTTTGTTTTCGAACGCATCATCGGTATCCGGCGTAATAGCCAGCGGAGTTTTCCGGGTTTGCAGTATAACCGTAATTTTGCCCAGTGTTTAACTTTGGTAGATTCGGGTCAGGCCCGGGCCGCCTTTATTACCAACGAAGTAACCATGAACCAGGTAAAAAAGGTATGTTACAGCGGGGCCGTAATGCCACCCAAATCCACTTTTTTTTACCCCAAAGTCATAACCGGCTTTTTATTTAGCTCTATCGAACAACATGAATTTCAATCGGAAATTGATTCTTGCTTCCAACTCGCCCCGTCGGAAAGAATTATTGGGTAAGTTAGGTTTACCATTTGCCGTAAAAGTTAAGGAAGTGCCCGAAGAATATCCGGCGCATTTGCAGCGAAAGGAAGTAGCCGAATATTTGGCCAACCATAAAGCCGAAGCTTACCTGGCCGATTTACAGGACGAAATATTGATTACTGCCGATACCATTGTGTGCCTGGATGATCTTGTGCTGAATAAACCCATTGATGCCGCCGATGCCGTCCGGATGCTGCGCCACCTTTCGGGCCAGGTACACGAAGTAATTACCGGCGTTTGTTTGCGTAGTCGGGATAAAAAAGATTTATTTCACGATGTTACCCGGGTGCATTTCCGGGAATTATTAGAAACAGAAATTGAATATTATGTACAAACCTACCAACCCTACGACAAAGCCGGCGCTTACGGGGCGCAGGAATGGATGGGTATGGTGGCTATTGATCGCATAGAAGGTTCTTATTTTAATGTAATGGGCTTACCTGTGCACCAGGTTTACACCCACTTAATGCAATTCTGAGGTTTTCCAAAAGAACAAAGGCAATGCTAAATTATTAGCGTTGCCTTTGTTCTTTTGGAGCTATTAGAAAAATTATTTGCGAATGCGGACTTTTTTCCAGAAAGTGGTTTCGGATGTTTTAACTTCAATGGAATATAGTCCTGGGTTCAACCGGCCAATATCCATGGTTTGAGTACTTCCACCGAGAGCCGGTAAAAAAGTGCTGGCAAACATAACCTGGCCAGCTGTATTTTTTACCTGCAATATTCCTTTTTCAGTAAGCAATTGGTCAAATATTAACAAGAAAGTACCCGTTTTTCTGTTCGGTTTTACCTCAATGCCCGAGAGCGTGGCAGCTTCGTGAAATTTATATTTAGGGTTATCTTTATTCGAAAGCTTAGGTTTATCTTTACCGCCGATTGCTTGTAAAGCCCAGGTATTACCTGCCGAAATTACCAACGCCACAGCCAATCCTACACAGGTAAAAAGTTGGGGTAGTCTCATAATAATTTTTATTTTGGGTGAATAACAATGCCGGTAGGTGTATTGCATATTTCGTTCCAATAATTGCGCCGCGCGTAATAGAAAAGCATTAACCTTCAAAGAATATTTCAGTACAATTCAGAACTGCTTATACATTAAACATTTAAATATAAACTATGGAATACAGAAGATTTGGCCGTACCAATTGGGAAGTAAGCGAAATTGGTTATGGCATGTGGGGCTTAGCTGGCTGGACCGGTTCGGAAGCTTCGGAATACGAACGGGCGCTGGATGTGTCGGTGGAAATGGGTTGCAACTTTTACGATACCGCCTGGGGTTACGGTGCAGGCAAAAGCGAGGAAGTGTTAGGGCAATTACAAAAACGCCACCCTCAAAAAAAATTATACCTGGCCACCAAAATACCGCCCAAAAATTTTAAATGGCCTTCTAAAGCAGATTACAAACTGGAAGATTGTTTTCCGGCCGATCATATAAAAGAATATACCGAAAAAAGCCTGAAGAACCTGGGCGTAGAAACCATTGACTTGCAGCAGTTTCACGTGTGGGAAGATAGCTGGGCTGCCGATGAACGCTGGCAACGCGCCGTGGAAGACCTGAAAAAAGAAGGAAAAATACAGGCCATGGGCGTGAGTGTAAATCGTTGGGAACCTAACAACTGCCTGCGTACCTTGGAAACCGGTTTAATTGATGCGGTACAGGTAATTTATAATATTTTCGATCAGGCGCCGGAAGATTTATTATTTCCGGCCTGCGAAAGGTTAGATATTGGGGTAATAGCGCGGGTTCCTTTTGATGAAGGTACTTTAACCGGCACCCTTACCAAAGAAACTACCTTCCCGGCCGATGATTGGCGGAGTACTTACTTTGTACCTGAAAACCTGAATTCCAGTGTCGATCACGCTGAAGCCTTGAAACCCTTAATACCACCTGGCATGAATTTGCCAGAACTGGCTTTACGGTTTATTCTGGCTAACAAAACCGTAGGAACCATTATTCCGGGAATGCGCAAAATCCGGAACGTACAAGCCAATATGCGGGTGAGCGACGGCAACGATTTACCCGAAGAATTACTGGCCCAACTACAAAGCCACCGCTGGGATCGCCAACCAACCGAATGGTCGCAGTAGCAGATTAGGGTAATATTTTACCTTTATTTTTTACTTATTGTAAGTTAAAAAGTTAATCGTTGAAGTAACCCACACTTGTCATTCAGGAGGAACCTATTTAGCAGGTAACCAAATAGTTTCCTCCTGAATGACAAGAGTGAGTTCCAAGGCTTTTAAAACACGACTCTGAATTATCAATATTCAACAACAACCTTAACTTTCTAATACCCTTCGGCCCAGCCAGCCCGGCGGTCATCGGCTTCGGCTTCGTACCAACCGGTTTCGGGGTTAATTAATATTGAGTGCGCATCACCTAAAAAATCTACTTCGGTTATGGTGTGGCCTTTGGCTTGAAGGGCTTGCGTGGTTGCTGTTTCCCACCGCCCCTTTTCTACGTAAACTACATCCGGCATCCAGTGGTGACTGATGCGGGGTAAATCTAAAGCCTGGCGCAGCGGCAATTTATAAAAGGTAGTACTTAATATTATTTGCAACACCGTATTTAAAATGGTTCGCCCGCCGGGTGAACCCGTAATTAGAAATGGTTTACCAGCTTTCAATACCAAAGTAGGCGTCATGGAGCTGAGCATGCGTTTATGGGGTGCAATGCCATTAGGGTTATTTGGCGTTATTCCCTGAAAATTGGTTTGCCGGGGATTAATATTAAAATCGTGCATCTCGCAATTAAGCAGAAAACCCAAATCCTTCACTACTGCCTTCGAGCCAAAAGCTTCTTCTAAAGTAACCGTTACCGAAACCATGTTGCCGGCCTTATCTATAACCGAAAAATGCGTGGTTTCCATGTTTTCGTTCTGCACCAGTACATTCTCGGTTAACAAGACACTTGGAGTAGTGCATGCCGGATTTATTTTAGCCGCAATATTGGCCGCATGCGTTTCGGATAATAATTTGGCTACCGGCACTGCCACCCAGTCCTGGTCGCCGAGGTAAGTGGTGCGGTCCAGAAAAGCGTAGCGCATGGTTTCAATAAGCAAATGTAGGCTCTGTGGATTGTAGGGCTTGGCCGTATCTAGGCCTAAATATTGAAGTACATTCAGCATTTCCTGTACCACAATACCACCCGACGACGGTAGGGGCATGCCTAATATTTCGTAGCCCGCAAAATTACCTTTAATCGGTTCTCGGATTTTTGCTTCGTACGCTTGTAA
The DNA here is from genome assembly GCF_008629685.1 of Adhaeribacter rhizoryzae. Classification (GTDB taxonomy): domain Bacteria; phylum Bacteroidota; class Bacteroidia; order Cytophagales; family Hymenobacteraceae; genus Adhaeribacter; species Adhaeribacter rhizoryzae. Next base: position 247,122 of record NZ_VWSF01000004.1, read on the forward strand.
ATCAGCTTTTTGCAAAATGCCGCCATTAGCTTGTATATCGGCTACTAATTTATCAGCCAGTTCGCCTGTGTAAAAGCCTTGCGCTCCTTGCTCGGCAATAATTTGGAGGGTGTTGGCTAAATCTGGTTGTATTAATAAATCCTGAGGCCCATAAGTTATGCCATCGGGTTTAAAAAATGTTTTAACTGTTTCGGGAAAGCGGGCTAAATCTTGCCGGTGTTTAAGCAGGCTGGCCGCATCGTATGTATTCAGGTAAATGCCCTGTTGGGCCAGGTTAATAGCGGGTTGCAGTAAAGTAGCCCAGGGCAAAGAGCCATAATGTTGCCACGCGGTTTCTAAACCTTTAACCGTACCCGGGACCGCCGCCACCAAATAACCAAGATTACTCAGGTCATAATCAACACTACCGTCCGGTTTCAGAAACATATCGGGCGTAGCCAGCGCCGGCGCCGTTTCCCGGAAATCTATCCCGACTGTTTCACCGGAAGCTAAACGAATGAGCATAAAACCGCCGCCCCCCAGATTACCGGCAAAAGGATGCGTTACGGCCAAAGCAAAGGCCGTAGCCACTGCGGCATCAATGGCGTTGCCGCCTTGTTTTAGAATATTTACGCCTACCTGCGAGGCATATTTATCAATAGAAACAACGGCCCCGTTTTGTGCTTTAACCGAAAGTTGTGGCAAAAGAATATTATGGTTTATTTAAACTACTCCCAAGTCAAGAATTCAAAATATCTAAAAACTAGCAGCAACCGCCACCATCGTAGAAATAAGTAGATTCCGAAATAAAAATATCGTTACGGCCGAGAGCGGCTAATGCTGCCGCTGTTTTATCGCAAACGGCTAAAGGCTGGTTTGGCAGCAAGGTATGACCTTTGCCATCGTCGAAATAAGCTTCGGTGCCATAGTAAATGGCCGTTTTGCCGGTAAACACGCAAGGCCCGTCTAAGGGCATGGCATCTTTTATGGCACAAACTTCTACACTTTCTATAAATATTAGTTCTTCCGTATCATAATGGCCGGGGGCCAGAATGCGGTACGGGCGTTTGGCTCTAATTTCGACGGTACCAAAACCAACAGCCGTAATCATTTGAATATACTCTTGTAAAGGCATGGCGCCGCTCAGGCAAAGCGCTCTTAGCTTTTCGTCTTTTTTCAGGTTCTCCGGCATGTTGGTTTCGCAGATCGGGTCGGATAATACCAGGCGGCTATGCGGTTTTAAAACACGGTACATTTCGGCTAAAGCCTGATTTAGGTCTTCGGCTTTAAAATTATTAAACAAGCAGTTTTGGGCCGCTACATCAATGGTTGCATCGGCTATGGGCAAATTTAAAGCATCGCCTTTGCGTAAATCCACAAACTCTGAACGGAACCAATCGTTTTCTGCTTCGGCCTGTATAAAATTCCGGCGACTGGCTTCCAGCATTTCGTCTACCACATCTACCCCAATAACCGCTTTGGGTTTGCGGCTAAAGTAAGCAAATTGCAGCAGCTCCATGCCGCCGCCTACGCCCACGTACAATATGGTTGGGTTGTTTGCCAAATCGCGCGGGTTTACGGTGCTGCCACAGCCATAATTCATTTCCTGCATAATGCGCGGAATGCTTAAACCCGGTAACTGCCACACGGGCGTAGTAGTGCAGCAAAGTCCTACATCGGGCGTAAGGGCCGCTTGTTTATATACATCTTTAGTTATTTCTAAGTAGGTATCCATGGGGTATATTCTTTTAATACTTTTAATATTTAAGCAGCCCGGCTGTTGGCTACTCGTTCAGGTTCCAGTTGTAATCCAGATACGATATTTTCGCATTGGGCCGCAATTTAACTTCGGCGTATTTATTAATAAAATCATTTAAGCTGCCTTTTTTGGTAAAATCGCCTTTAAACCAGCTAAAAATTGAGGATAATTCGGCTTTGGCCGGCGTTACTTTATTGCGCGTGGGATCGTTAATAAAATCTTTGGCCTGGGCTTCTAGTTGCTGGTTAATGCGGGCGCCCACGTAAGCCTCGTTTAAAAGTTTTGGGCACGAAACCGAGGCGCACACAATGGCAAAATGAATGCGGGGTTCGTTAAATTTTTTCCGCAGAATATCGTGCTCAATATTATTCAGGTCGTAGGTGTTTTTACCAATCCGGATAAACTTAATGTCCCAGGGCGTATTCACAAACGGTATTTTAATCAGGCTGCCAATATCTTTAATGCTTTTGAGCGGGTAATTGCGAATAATTAACTGAATGGTATACGCATTGTAGGCGTTTATCCAGTAAGCTAATTGGTCGTTGGTGCTCCAGCTATTCTGGGGCGGATTGGCACTTAATTGTTTCAGGTAAGCGTTAAGTTGGGTGCTGTCTTTTATAAATCCTTTGTAATTAACGTCGCCGTTTTTACCAACGTGCTGTTTTAACAGGCGGCTAAAAGCATCGTGCGTAACCCCCGATTGCGCATATAACCGGTAAAAACCGGCAAAAAAAATCAGGAGCACCAGTATTAATAATTTTTTCATTATAGTTACATTAAGGTTCAGGAAGTATTAGCAAAAAACATGCGCTTTTAGGCTGCTTATACTTACCAGACAATTTACCGAAATATTACCCAAAAGCATTTGCTATTTTTAAGAGCTAAAAGTTTTTATTTATACCGGCGGGTTAGCTCTTAAAACCAATTTGTACATAGGCCCAGGTTTAACCAGGTTAAATCTATGCAAATAAGTATTATTATTCCTACCTATAACGAAGCGGAGCATATTAGTTGCCTGGTAACACATTTGTGGGCCAACGCCCGCCAATCGGTAGCCGATATTATTGTGGTAGACGGCGGCAGTACCGATAATACCTTAGCTTATGCCCAGGCAGCCGGTGCCCAGGCTATTTTAGCGCCTACAAAGGGCCGGGCGGTTCAAATGAATTTAGGTGCTACCCTGGCCCAAGGCGAAATATTATATTTTGTGCACGCCGATGCTTTTCCGCCCGCTACCTATGTACAAGATATTGCCGAAGCCTTGCAGGAAGGCTTTCCGATTGGGTGCTACCGGTTCCGGTTTAAATCAGATAAATTGTTACTTAAAATAAATTCTTACTGCACCCGCTTCGATAGAATTATGTGCCGGGGCGGCGACCAAACCTTATTTGTTACCCGACGCGTGTACGATGAATTTAACGGTTACAAACCCGATTTTGTAATTATGGAGGAATACGATTTCATCATCCGGGTTCGTAAAAAATATCCGTTCAAGATTATTCCGAAAGATGTGCTGGTATCAGCGCGCAAATACGATTATAATGGTTATTTCCGGGTTAATTTGGCTAACTTAACGGTTTTCCTGATGTTTTTTGCCGGGTTTTCGCAAGCGCAACTGCTCAATACTTACAAAAGAATGATCCATCATCCTAAATTTTAACTATGCAGAAAGTTATTAGTGGTATTCAGCAAATTGGCATTGGCATTCCAGATGTACACGAGGCCTGGCGCTGGTACCGTTTAAACTTTGGCATGAATATTCCGGTTTTTGAAGAAGCCGCTACGGCCAAGCTCATGGTACCTTATACCGGCGGTTCGCCTCAAAGCCGTCATGCCGTTTTGGCTATTAACCTGCAAGGCGGCGGCGGATTCGAAATTTGGCAGTTTACCAGCCGTAAGCCCCAGCCGCCGGCTTTCCCTATTCAACTAGGCGATTACGGCATATTTGCTACTAAAATTAAAAGCCACGATGTAGCGGCTACTTATCAATTGTTTAAAAAGCGCGGCTTGGATGTTTTGAGTGCGCCTCAACTGGCACCCTGCGGCCAACTGCAATTTTTTCTGCGCGATCCTTACAACAATTTGTTCCAGGTAGTGCCGGGCAACGCCTGGTTTAAAAAGAATAAAAATTTAACCGGGGGCTCCGGCGGCTGTATGTTGGGGGTTTCGAATATAGAGAAAGCCCGCGCGCTTTATAGTGGCATTTTGGGCTACGATAATGTGGTATACGACCAGACCGATATATTTAACGATTTAGCAACGCTTCCCGGCGGACAGATTGCTTGCAGGCGCGTCCTGTTACGCCACAGCCAACCCCGGCAAGGCAGCTTTAGCCGCTTGTTAGGTCCATCGGAAATAGAACTAATTCAGGTACGCGACCGCACAGCCAGCAAAATATACCAGAACCGTTACTGGGGCGATTTGGGGTTTATTCACCTATGTTATGATATTGTGGGCATGCAGGCGCTGGAGCAGGAATGCCGGGCGAAAGGTTTTCCGTTTACGATTAACAGTAGCCAATCTTTTGAAATGGGCGAAGCGGCCGGTCATTTTGCTTACATTGAAGATCCGGACGGCACCTTAATTGAGTTTGTAGAAACACACCGGATTCCCATATTCAAAAAAATAGGCTGGTACCTGAATCTGAAAAACCGTAGCCCCGAGAAAGCCTTGCCTGATTGGATGCTCAAAACTTTATCTTTTAGCCAGGTTAAAGATTAGTTATAGCAAATCGTATAAATTAGTTGCCATAGATTAAAACCTCACAGGTCTTTAAAGACCTGTGAGGTTTGTTCAAAAGCTATTACCATAGTGCAGTTATGGATGAATATTTATACGGTTTGGATTATTACTATAATTAATAACAAACGAACATTCCTTTTTAAGCAGATGCTTTAAACCAATATTTAAAAATATTACCCTTGTAGCTGGGCTTTAGCGGCTAAATATTCCAGTTTATCGCGGTAGTGCAAAGCCGCGTAACCACTCAGCGGCAATAAAAAGAAAAACAGGAGCGCTATTTCTCCTGAAAAAAATAATCCGAACGCGGTTAAACAAAACCAATACAACAAGTAGAATACCATACCCATTACCATTAACACCGAAGAATAAAATTCAATATATTTTACTTTTTGGCGGGCAATATTTTGCGCCATCTTTAAAGGTAAAATATTAAGCAACCAGCCCAGTACATAAAACGGCAGCAAAAGCAAAAACAGTAATAAATACTTTGGGGTAAGCTTTCTAAGTTGGTCTACAATATTTAATTCTTGAACTTTTTCAGGTTTAATCGTAAGATTTAGAGGAGCAGCAGGGGCTAATTTGGCATTAGCCATAAACCCGGCTACTACTTTTTGTTCCTCGGTTAACCAGTTGTTATGGCAAACTAGCCAGATATTGTTATTAAATACTTTCGAACTTAAACGATGCTGGGTCAACAATTGCTCTACTGCCGGCTCTTTTTCTTTTTCCGGAATAATAACCATGTTGTATATTAAACGGGTGGTTAATTGTTGATTTAAGGCCAGTATGGCGCGGGAAGGTTGTTGGTAATATGAGCGCTCAAACGTTTTAACCGGAATGGGTTCGCCAATGCTTATCATAACTTCTTCCCGGAATTTTTCGGGATAAGTATAATTAAGGCCGATTGGTACTACCTGCAAGTTTAAATTAAAATTATTTTGTACTTCGGCCCCAAAAGCCAAACGGGCAGTACCTTTTTTTAACGGACGTAAACGCTTTTCCAGAATACAAAGGCCTTCGCTAAAAATAAGAATGCGACCATTATTCTTTAAAATAGCATAACATTGCGCAAAAGTTTCTTCGTTGCGGTGCAGGTTTTCGGCGCCTTCCTGTAGCCGGTAAATAGGTATTAAGTTTATTTTTTGCAAAAACCACCTTTTCAGCGGCGTATTAAATACATCGGCGCGGGCCAGAAAATGCAAGGGCTCTGGCAATAATACCGCCAGCAATACGGCATCCATAAACGAGTTGGGATGATTACAGGCCAGCAGCACGGGTTTGTCCGTGGGAATATTTTCGGTGCCCGTCAGGAATATTTTCCGGAAATATACCCGTAGCACCAGCCGCATGAATTTTTGTAAAAATTTATATAACATTTAACCTGAAAACGGATTAACCCCAGCGGCAACAATTTAAGCAATATTGTTAATTTTAAATTTTAGTAAACCTTTAAAAGCATAAATCTTGAATTTTAACCAGCAAGTAGTTTGGATTACCGGCGCCTCCTCAGGCATTGGCGAAGCTTTGGCCCAGGCTTTTGCGCAGGCCGGAGCCAGCTTAATATTATCGGCCCGCCGGATAGAAGAATTAGAGCGGGTAAAAAATAGTTTACCCCTTAGCCCGGCGCAGGTACTGGTATTGCCCATAGATTTAGAAAAGCCCGAAACTTTTCCGGAACTGGTGCAACAGGTAATGGACGCTTTCAACCGAATAGATATATTGGTGCACAACGGCGGCATTAGCCAAAGAGGTTTGGTAAAAGCTTCGCCCCTGGCTTTAGACCAGAAAATAATGGCGGTTAATTATTTTGGCGCGGTGGCCCTGACCAAAGCTGTTTTGCCCATTATGCTGGCGCAAAAAAGTGGCCGGGTGGTGGTTATCAGTAGCCTGGTCGGGAAATTTGGCACGCCTATGCGATCGGCTTACGCGGCTTCCAAACATGCGCTGCATGGCTTCTTCGATTCGCTGCGGTCCGAAGTTTGGCGCGACAATATTCGGGTAACCATAGTTTGTCCGGGGTATATTCGCACCAATATTTCTATTAATGCCCTCACCGAAAAAGGCGACAAACACAACCGCATGGATAAAAATCAGGAGAAAGGGATGGCACCGGAACGTTGCGCAACTTTAATCTTAAAGGCAGTAGCCGCCAACAAAGAAGAAGTGGTGATTGGCGGCAAAGAAATACTAGCGGTTTACCTAAAAAGATTTTTTCCGGGTTTATTATCCTGGGCCCTAAAACGGTTTATGAAGCCAGCCTAACTTTTTACGAACTGCATAGTTACCAAATCTTTTTCTTCGTCTACATCGGTGAGGGTTGGCAGCAAGGTAACAGATAAATTTTTTTCTTTTACATCCTGAAGGGTATCCAGCAAAACGCTTTCGGTGCTCCAGTGTTTGTTCTGGAATAAAAAAGGCTGGTGTTGGGTTAAGCCCAGTAAATAATACCCGCCATCTTCGGCCGGCCCAATCACCACATCTTTATCTTCGAGTCTCCGGAAAGCTTGCTTAATTATTTCGGAACTAAGCTCATAACAATCGCTGCCGATGATACAAATACGGTTATAATTGTCGCTGAACCCCTGCTGAAAAGCTTGTTCCATGCGTTGGCCTAAATCGCCGGTTACCTGCAAATATTTGGTGTAAACAGCCGTATCCCAAGAATCTTTCTCCGGAATAAAATCGGCGTAATACAGCGCCTTATCCACGGGCAAATTTTGGGTAACTTTCTGGGTGCGGTGCAGTAACTGGTGGTATATAGCCAGGGCTTTTTCCGGGCCAACAGTGGCCGCCAAACGGGACTTAACTTTACCCAAAATCGGGTTTTTAATAAATATTATCAGTAAATCTTTATTCATATACTTTAATGCCATTGCGGAGCCATACCGACCAATATTTATTATAAGTATGCACACTGTCGGTTGGTTGTTGTTGCTGGTTTACTACCGGAAAACCTTCGTTTTTCCAGCTAAAAATGCCGCCGTATAAATTATGTACTTGCTGGTAGCCGGCTTTTATCAGCTTTTCGCCCACTTGTTCGCTCCGGACGCCCACCGAACAATAAACCACTACCTTCGCGTTTTTCGGAATATTTTTTATTTGCTCCGCCTTAAATGTTTCATGATTAATAAAACGGGCTCCGGCCAGGTGGCTTACGGCGTATTCGCGGGAGGAGCGTATATCCAGCAAATAAACCAGTTTATTCGCCTGCAATAATTTATTTAAGTTAGCAGCAGATATTACCGGTACCGTATTTTTATACAAAAGCTTTAGTTGCTGTTCGTACAAAAACTGGCCAAAGCTTTGGTGGCTGAAAAACATACTTAAACCTATTAAAACCCGGCTAAACATTTTGTTTATTCTTTAAGCCGTAGCGCCACCACAACTGGAGCCTGCCCCGGCAGTACACCCGTAACAATGCTGGTTTAACACAATATTGCGGTTATTCAGCGCCGCTTCGTTAAAAACACTAATATGCTGGGGTGCCACTTTAGCTACTTTTAAATCGAGCATCTGGTTAAAATCGCAATCGTATAAATAGCCGTCCCAACTCACCGAAATGGTATTGCGGCACATCACATTGGTCGCTGCGGCGGGGTTAAAAGCCGTTACCAGTTTTTCCATGTAAGCTTCGTAATTATTGCTTTGGATTAAATAATCTAAAAACCGGCTGATGGGCAAATTGGTAATGGCAAACAAATTATTAAAATAGATGTTAAAGCCGGTTTTTAGCTTTTTCTTAAATTCCAGTTCCAGGGCGGCCTGACTACCGGGTAAAAATGCACCGGACGGGTTATAAACTAAATCTAATATTAAACCGCTCTCCTCCTGCCCGTAACCTACCGCATTCAGCATTTGCAAGGCTTTTATTGAATCGGCAAAAACGCCCTCGCCCCGCTGGGCATCGGTGCGGGCCGCCGAAAAATATGGCAACGAAGATATGATGTGCACGTTGTGCGTTTTGTAAAACGCCGGTAAGTCGTGGTATTTTTTGTTTGCAACAATAATGGTGAGGTTACACCGCACAATAATTTCCCGGCCCAGCTTACTGATTTCTTCTACAAACCACCGGAAGTCCGGGTTCATTTCGGGGGCGCCGCCGGTTATATCTACTGTTTTTACGGAACTGGCCGCAATAGCCGCTAAACACTGCTGCATGGTTTCGCGGGTCATTATTTCTTTGCGATCGGGGCCGGCATCTACGTGGCAATGTTTACAAACCTGGTTACACATTTTGCCTACATTCACCTGGAAAATATCCAGGTGCGTAGGTTTTAGCGGAAACAAGTTTATATCACGCAGCTTTTGGGTAAAAGCCGGAAACTGATTTCCCTGTTGCGTAGCCTGGTTTAATACTTCCAGTTGAATCAGGGTATCGGCTAGTTGGTTATTACTCTTTTTTAAAGACTGCTGCATTACTTACTACATCACAATTTCTTTTACTTTATTCATCATCTGCACGCCGTGTACCAAAGAAGCCCCGCCCCGGATGGCCGCCGCTACGTGAATGGCTTCCATCATCTGGCCTTCAGTAGAGCCTTTTTCCAAAGAATCAACGGTGTAAGCATCAATACAATACGGGCATTGCACCGTGTGGGCCACCGCTAAAGCTATTAAAGATTTTTCACGGGCGGTTAGTTCACCTTCGGCAAAAACTTCGCCGTAATAGCTGAAAAACTTTTCGGCCAGTCCAGGCGAGAACTCACTGATATTTCCAAATTTTTTTAAGTCGGCGGGGTTATAATAAGTCTTTTCCATTTTAGTTTTTTAATATTAAATATATAGGTATAACCAAAGGAGTTGCCAAAAGGAACTACATCGGGCAATATTACAGCAAGGATAGAAAATTGATTAATTTAATGCAGGCGGTCCGCGGAGTGCGAGACCAGGAAAGATAAAGAAGGAAATAAGGCTTTCATGAGGCAATTGCCACCAGGTAGTAAGCTGGTTTAACAATAGCCGGAAATACCGCAATAAATTAGACCGGAACAGCTTTTGTTGCAGGGCTTTAACAAAATCCCGACTTGTATTAATATCGGTGTATTGTTTTAGAAAAATTAAATCGGGCGTCGCTATGTTAAAAGCAGTGGCAATATCGGTTAATACCCAAGCCGTGTTCCAACGAATATTTTCGAAAATGGCCGGTTGGTTAAAGGCTGTTTTAGTGAGGCCAAGCAAATAAACGCCACCCGAAGAATCGGGCCCCACCACAACCTCCTGCTGCAGTAACTGGTGCGCTGCCCGCAAAATATCGGTTGGCTTTAGCTCCGGACAATCATTGCCAATTACAATTACTTGTTCAAATCCCTGCGAGAATAAATCGGCGAAAACATTTTGTAAACGCTGGCCAAAATTATCTCCTTTTTGCGCCGATGAAGAATAAATAAAGTAAGGTAACCCGGTAGCGGCTAAAACTTGCTGACCTTGCTGAATAAGCTTTTCGGCTACGGCTAATTGCTGGGTAATAGTACCCTGGGGTACGAAATTTTTAACCTGAACCTCTTCTGCGGAGGTGCGGGTAAATAAAACCAGGGCAGTATCAGAAAAGCGGTTCGGCAAATGAATTTGTTAGTTTAGGTAAGTTACGGAAAAACAATATAAGAATACTTACCTATACGATTTAATTTTAGTTTACAGGTTAAAACAATACAAAATACGCAGCTATAAAGCCATGTTGATATTAACTTTTAGCTGAATTTTTCTTTTAAAATTTGAAGTTCTACAGCCGGCGCAACTTTCTCGTATAATATCCGGTGCACGGCATCGGTAATGGGCATAGCTACCCGCAACTTTTTGTTAAGCGCGTAAATACTCTCTACCGCATAATAACCTTCGGCCACCATGTTCATCTCAAACTGGGCCGATTTAACGGTATAGCCCCGCCCAATCATATTGCCAAAGGTGCGGTTGCGGCTAAACTGCGAATAGGCGGTTACGAGTAAATCGCCGAGATAAGCCGAGCCATTTAAATCGCGGTTCACGGGCATTACGGCGTGCAAAAAGCGATCTATTTCCTGCATGGCATTCGATACCATTACGGCCTGAAAATTATCGCCGTAACCTAATCCGTGGGCAATGCCGCAAGCCAGGGCAATAATATTTTTCATAACGGCGGCGTATTCAATGCCATCTAAATCGTCGAGCGGCGAAGCTTTAACGTAGCGGTTGCGCAGCAACGCACAAAATTGTTCGGCGTGGTCTAAATCGTGGGAGCCAATGGTTAGGTAAGATTGTTTTTCCAGTGCTACTTCCTCGGCGTGGCAAGGCCCGGCAATAATACACTGGTGCGAAGCCGGCACGCCAAATGTATTTTCGAGGTAATCGGTAATTAAAATATTCTGGTGCGGAATCATGCCTTTAACTGCCGAGACCAATATTTTACCCGCAAAAGCATCTGCGGGCAAATTTTCTAAAGCCGACTGAATAAAAGCCGCCGGTACGGCCAGAATAACCCACCGCACTTCCTGCAGGCATTCTGCTAAATGGGTGGTTGGTTTTACGTAGTTCAGGTTAAAATTTACCCCGCTAATGTAACGCGGATTGTGGTGGTATTTTTGTAAGTGTTCTACATCGTTGGCGTTGCGCAGCCACCAGTTTACGCTTGCTTTGTTTTCGGATAATATTTTAACCAAAGCGGTGGCCCAACTGCCACCGCCTATCACTGCTATTTTTTCCAATACTGCTTTTTGCCTTAATCGTTCTTTTCTTCGGTGTTACCAGATTTTGCCAGGCTGGCTTCGTCTTTTACCACCACAATACTACCGTCTTTTAACTGCCGCGATACCGCCCGGAACGGACCCGAAATTACTTCGTCGCCTTCTTTTAAACCACTTAATATTTGAATATTATCAAAATCGCTGATGCCGGTTTTTACTTTTACGGCCTGGGCTTTGCCATTGCGGTGCACAAAAACAATTTCATCAATCGGTTCATCTGCGCGGGGTTCCGCTTCGGTGTTATTATTGTTACTGGCGTTGCGGATACGGGCCCCGGCCTTACCTTCACTGGCGTTGCGGGTAGTTACCGCCGAAAGCGGCACAGCCAATACATTATTGCGCTGTTCCGTAATAATATCTACCGAGGCCGTCATGCCGGGCCGGAAAGGCGTGGTTTGGCGCTTGGCGTTTACTAAATGTTTGTAAGAATCGTTCAGTAACCGGATGCGTACTTCAAATTCTGTTACCGCCTCCAGGGTAACCGCATCTTTGGCGGTGTTGGCAATTTGGGTTACTACTCCTCTAAATTTTTCGTCTTTACCCGAATAAGAATCTACTTCCACAATGGCCGAATCGCCGACGTTTACCCGGATAATATCGTTTTCGTTTACGTTAACCCGTACTTCCATGGAGTTTAGGTTGGCAATGCGCAATAATTCTGTACCAGCCATTTGAGATGTACCTACTACCCGCTCGCCTACTTCTACGCTGAGTTTAGAAATAGTACCGCTTACCGGGGCGTAAATAGTAGTTTTGTTTAAATTTTTGCGCGATTCTTCTAAGCTGGCCAGGGCGCTTTGCAAATTATATTCAGCGGCGCGTACCCGCTGGCGGGCGGCTTCAATTTCCTGGCGGCTTACATCGTAAGAAGCTTTACTGGCTTCAAAATCGGCTTGCGAAATAACTTTTTGCTTAAATAAATCGGTGTTGCGCTTATGCGTTAAAGCGGTTTGGGCGCTGTTGGCGGTGGTTTGGGACAACTGCGCTTTGGCCTGCGCCAAGTTGGCGCGTTGGGTATTTACCTGGGCTTGCTGCATCTGCACCACCGATACGTAATTATCGGCCCGTATTTTCAGCAGCAATTTACCTTTAACCACCGAGTCGCCTTCTTCCACGTGCAATTCCGTAATTTCGCCGGGCACATCGGGGCTTATTTTTACTTCTACTTCGGGCTGCACTTTACCCGAGGCGCTTACTTTTTCAATAATATTTGTTTTTTTTACTTTGGCTACGGCTACTTCGGTGCCTACTTTCTTGCCGATCCAGCCATTTTTTTTAGCTACAAAAGCTCCCAGTAATACCAGAATTAATACCGCCCCTATTATATAAAATTTACGATTTGTGTTTTTATTGGCCATGTATAGTAATATTAAAGCGATAAGGGTTTGCCTTGGTAAAAATCTAAAACTTTTAGTCGGAAAGTGTAATCGTATTTTGCCTGAATGAGATCGGTTTGGGCCCGGATAAAATTATTGCGGGCTACGTTAAACTCGGTAGGGTTTAATACGCCGTTGTTAAACCGGATTTCGGCATTTTTAAATGTTTGCTCCAGGGCTTCTAATTGCCGGCGGGTAGCCGTAAATTTTTTCTGCGCCGCCAAAGCATCGGCATAGGCCTGCTGAATATTCTGGCGCAGTTGGTTCCGCACAATTTCGGTATTCAGCACCGCACTTTCGTGGTTTAGCACCGAGCGCGCCACGTTATTCCGGACCTGCAAACCGTTTAATATAGGAATATTCAGGCTGAGGAAAAGGCTCTTACCTTGGTTATCGGTAAGTTGGTCCAGGAAAGGATATTTTTGAGAAACCCGGCCGGGCACGTATACCAAAAACGGCTGGGTACCGGCCGCATCTGTAAAACCAAGCGGCTGCGGTACAAAGGTATTGGTACCTAAAAACAAACTCCGGGCACTCGAATATTGGGTATTTAAATTGCCGCCAATAGCTAGCCGGGGTAAATAAGCGCCTTTGGAAATATCAATGCCTTTTAAAGCGCTATTCACACGCAACTCGGCGCTACGCACCTGGGGCATATTCTGCTGAGCTAAGCCATAAATTTCTTCCGGATCAAAATTAATTATTTCCTGGCCCGGATCTTTAATATCTGGTCTTACCACTTCAAAATCAGTTACTTTTTTTAGATCCAGTAACTGCATTAAGTTAAGCTCGGCAATATCTTTCTGGTTTTGGGCATTAATAATAGCCAGCTCGTCGGTAGCTACCTGGGCTTCAATTTCGAGCACGTTGCTGCCGGCCACACTGCCGGCCCGGAATAATTTCTGCGTCCGTTCGGCTTGTTGCTGCGAACTGCTTAATTGCACCCGCGCATTTTCGAGTAAAGCATCGCTGAAAATAATTTGCAGGTAAGCAGCGGCTACATTTAGTGCAATATCGTTCTGGGCGGTAAGAATATCGGTTTCGGCGGCTTCTTTGTTTATCCGGTTTTGCTTAATGGTGTTCTGAATCTGGAAGCCATTAAAGATGGGTACACTGGCCGAAACCGAAAAACTGGCAGACTGAATTTGCTGGTTGATAAAAGTATTTTCGGTAGGGTCGATGGACCGGCCAAAGTTAAACCCGTAGTTGGTAGAACCATTCACGCTGGGCAGCATATTTGCTTGCGACCCTTTCAGGTTAATATTGGTTAACCGGGCATCTAGCTGGGTTTGCTTAATGCGCAGGTTATTTTTTAAGGCATGTTCTACACATTCTTGTAAAGTCCAGGTGGTTTTGGTTACCTGCTGCTCCTGGTTTTGCGGCTGGTTTTGGGCCAGTGCCGGCCGGGGCAGTTGCAGGCCGGCCATTAACACCAGCAACGGGAATATTTTTTTGGTAGCAGTTAACATGGGTTATTCAATATTAGGGATATAGGTAATATTTTTAATCCAGCTCAGGTGCCGGATGTATTCCAGGGTTAGTGGCTTTAAAGCCGTATCCATTTCAATAAATTGACGGGCCAACTGGTTTTTGCCCCGCCGCGAAACAGTCATGGTGGCAATATTACAATCATCGTGGGCAATTACATCGGCTATAAAAGCAATGCTGCCTTTTACGTCATCGGCTTCTATCATTAAAGTATGCAAATTAGCCGAAAAATCCGAAGGAAACCCATCTACTTCTACAATCCGGATTACGCCCCCGCCCCGGCTCTGGCCCACTACTTCTACTTGCCCGTTAGGGCCGCTGAGGTTTAATTTTAAAGTATTGGGGTGCATGGCCGAAGCGTTGCCCACTGATTTAAAAGAATATTGCAGCCCGGCTTCGGCGGCGTAACGAAATGATTCTTTAATCCGGATATCGTCGGTTTTAAAATCGAGTAAACCGGCAATTACCGCCCTATCGGAGCCGTGGCCTTCGTACGTGCGGGCAAAAGAATTATAAAAAGTAATTTCGGCGGTTTCGGGCTGGCAACCTAAAACCCGGATAGCGGCCCGCGCAATGCGCACCACGCCGGCCGTGTGGGAACTGGATGGGCCAATCATAACCGGACCAATCATATCAAATATGCTGCTTTTTTCAGCCATGTCCCATTTATATATAACTCTACAATATTCAGAAATTTATGGTAAATATTTAGCAAGATTTCTTTTTTTGTAGCTAAACAGCCGATTTTTTCCGGTAAATGACGCTAAAGCAGAAAAGGCGGCTTTTGTATTAATGCCGTTTTTCCCTTCAGGTTAACTTCCTACCCCGGTAAGATGCTTAAAAATTACCAAAGGTTGTCTGTCAGTTCTTCAACTTAATATTATTTTGTTAGTATGTTTACAGCAAAATAGGCTTGAAACCCACTAATGCACATGGAACAGGAGTTTAAACCGGAGGTGTTGGAACAACTTAAAAAGTTAGATAAAAAATATAATGCGCTGGGTCAGGATTTGGCGCATTACCTGGAAGGATTATATTACGCCGATTTTACTAATTACTGGGATTATATTCACCTGGATACTTTGCTTACGTTGCAAACGCCCCGTACCAATATTCCGGACGAGAAGGTTTTTATTGTATACCACCAAATTACCGAATTATACTTTAAGCTTTGCTTAAACGAGTACGAATTAATTGGCAAGGATACCCACCTAACAGCCGACACTTTAATGATGCGGCTTAAACGCATTAACCGTTATTTCGAAAATTTAATAGATTCTTTCGATGTAATGGTAGACGGCCTCGATCCGCAGCAGTTTTTGCAATTCCGGATGTCGCTGATGCCGGCCAGTGGGTTTCAATCGGTACAATTCCGGATGATAGAAATTTGCGCTACCGATTTGCGTAACCTGGTAGATAAAGAAAAGCGCAAAGCCATGGGCCTGCAAAACACCCAGGACGAATTAATGGGCTGCATTTACTGGAAAGCCGGCGCCACCCAGGAAGAAGACAATACCAAAACCTTAACGCTGCTACAGTTTGAAGAAAAATATACCGATTTTCTGATGCGGCACGCCTTGGAATACGAAAATAAAAATGTGTGGGCCAAGTATAAAGAATTACCGCAGCAAGACCAGGAAAACCCCAAGTTAATCAGGTGGTTAAAAGAAAATGATGCTAATATTAATGTAAATTGGCCATTGATGCATTACAAATCGGCGGTGCGGTATTTACAGCGGCAAGCCGGCGCTTTACCAGCTACCGGCGGCACCAACTGGCGGCAATATTTACCTCCCAAATTTCAAAAAAGAATATTTTACCCCGAGATCTGGTCGGAACAGGAAATTGACGATTGGGGCAAAGGTTGGGTTGAAAAAGTTTTGGAAGATTTATAGCAGTTCCTTTCTGCATTACTTATAGAAAATCTTACAACCTAACTCTTATTCCCAGTTGACAATATTATGAAAATAAAATTGTTGTATGTTTTAGCTTTTATTGGAATGATAAGTATGATTTCAAAAGTAATTGGCTTTTATCAAACTGAAAAGTTAACACGACAGTACTGGGACAACTGTGGTAAAGTAAAAGTTGGTATGACCCTAAAGGATGCACGCCAAATAATTGGAGACTTAAAATATCAGTATTGGTCGCAAGACCAAGAATCAGCAGAAATAATTGTGAAGCAAGGTCAAAATGGAGTAGAGTATACTTTAGAATACAATATGATTTTTGCAGGCTCCGATAATATGAAACTTTATTTTGACCCAATTACATTACGAGTAACTAAAATATTCTGTGGTGAATAACAAAGCGTTTTAAAGAAACACTTTGGTCAAGCATCTTTGGGTTTTACATTCCTTTGAATTTATTATTGCCGGAATACGTTTTACATCAAACCAGATAAAGTATTTATATACCTTTCAGGTAAAAACAGCCTTAATCAAATATTGCTTAACAAGGCTATATAGTAATTAACTAATCTATTTAAGGTTAACTGCCTTACACGATTAACACATGAAAAAAGAAATTGAACTGGTGGTAACACCAGAAGTGGCTTATAGCGAAGAACTGCTAAACCAGGAAATATTAAAAGCGGCCCGTATTCCCCAAACTGAGGCCACCGCCATACATAAATTAAAACGTTCAATTGATGCCCGCGGCCACCAAGTGGTGATGCGGGTAAAAGCCGATGTTTATACGGCTACGCCTCCGGCCGATATTCTGAGCCCGGTTTACCAATACCCCAATGTGCGCAACGCCCGCCCGGTAATAATTGTGGGGGCCGGACCGGCCGGATTATTTGCCGCTTTGCGCAGCATTGAACTAGGTTTAAAACCCATTATTCTGGAACGGGGCAAAGATGTTCGGACGCGCCGCCGCGATTTAGCCGCCATCAACAAAGAGCATCTTGTTAACCCTGATTCAAATTATTGTTTTGGCGAAGGCGGGGCCGGTACTTATTCCGATGGTAAATTGTATACCCGCTCTAAAAAGCGGGGCGATATTAACCGGGTATTGCAAATATTTGTGCAGCACGGCGCTACTTCCGAAATATTATTTGATGCGCATCCGCACATTGGCACGAATAAATTACCGGTAATTATCGCCAACATGCGCGAAACCATTTTGCAGGCCGGTGGCGAAATTCACTTTGATACCCGCGTTACCGATTTTGTATTAAAAGGCGACACCATGACCGGCGTGATAACGGCCGCCGGCGATAAATTTGAAGGGGAAGCAGTCATCTTAGCAACCGGTCATTCAGCCCGCGATATTTACGAATTGCTGCACGCTAAAAATATTCTCATCGAAGCCAAGCCTTTTGCCATGGGCGTACGCGTAGAACACCAGCAATCGCTCATCGACCAAGTGCAATATAAGTGTGCCGACCGCGGCCCTTATTTGCCGGCTTCGTCGTATGCGCTGGTGCACCAGGTAACCCAGGATAATAAACAGCGCGGTATATTTTCTTTCTGTATGTGTCCGGGTGGGTTTATTGTGCCGGCCGCCACGGCACCCGGCGAAGTAGTGGTAAACGGCATGTCGCCGAGCCGCCGCGATTCCAAATTTGCCAATTCCGGCATTGTAGTAGCCATCGACCTGGAAGATTTAAACCTGCAGAAATATGGCCCTTTGGCCGGATTAAAAATGCAGCAGGATTTAGAGCAAAAAGCCTGGACAATGGGCGGCGGCACCCAAGCCGCTCCGGCGCAGCGCTTACTCGATTTTACCCGGCACACAACTTCTGCTAGTTTATTAGAAACTTCTTACCAGCCTGGTTTAACTTCTGTGGATATGCACCAATTATTACCCAAACACATTGGTTACCGGTTGCAGGAAGGTTTTAAGCACTTTGGCACCAAAATGAAAGGCTACTTAACCAACGATGCCCAGATAATTGGCGTAGAAAGCAGAACTTCGTCGCCGGTGCGTATACCCCGCGATAGAGAAACCCTGGAACACGTGCAAATTAAAAACCTTTACCCTTGCGCCGAAGGTGCCGGTTACGCCGGCGGAATTGTATCGGCGGCTATGGACGGCGAACGTTGCGCCGAAAAGGTTTTTGCAAAAATACGTAAGTAGGTTTAAAGTTAAGAGTTAAAAGTTAATTCCTGAAAAATGGTTAGTGCTGTTGCTGGTAATTTCTTTTCATTTTGAACAGAATAAAACTAACAACTAATTACTAACTACTAAAATCTTAAAATATGAAGAAAACTGTTGTGTTGGGAGCTTCCGATAATCCGTCTAGGTACGCTTATTTGGCTGCGAATAAATTAAAACGTTATGGCCATCCGGTAATACCCGTAGGCATCCGGAAAGGTGAAGTAGCTGGTGAGCAAATTATTACGGAAAAAAAACCAATTGAAGGTGTAGATACCGTAACCTTGTACGTAGGCACCAATAATTTACCTAGTTGGTACGAGTATATTTTATCGTTAAAGCCAAAGCGCATTATTTTTAATCCGGGAACCGAAAACCACGAGTTAGAAAAAATGGCCCAGGAGGCCAATATAAAAACCATACATGGTTGTACATTAGTTATGTTATCAATGGGGGATTATTAATAATCCCCTTTTTTTATGCCCTTCCATAAAGTCCCACGCTTAATAGATAGAAATATTCTTTCTCTTCTTCTCTGTTTCAAGAGCAAAAGCCTGCTTAAATAATAACTGGCTATTTTTAGGTAAAATATTAATTTTAGATATTCCCCTAAAATATTCATTCTGAAATTATTAGGGTTTTATTTACAAGCATTTTACCCGGAACGGTAATTTATTTTAAAATAATTTTTAATCTTCAGGCAACCACCTAACGCCGGTTTACATCTAACTTAACAAACAGCAATATTTAGGCTATCGAAATACATTTACCACCATCGTGAGCGAACCCGAAATAATTAAAGGACTTCTGAAAGGCGAAGGCAAAGCACAAAAGTTCGTGTATGAGAAGTACGCGGCAATAATGCTGGGTATTTGTATTCGGTACCTCAAAAACCAAATGGATGCCGAGGAAATAATGCTGAACGGCTTTGTAAGAATATTTGGCAATATTGGTCAGTTTGAAAATAAAGGCAGCTTTGAGGGATGGATGAAACGGATTGTAATTAACGAAGCACTGGGCTTTTTAAGGAAGAAAGAACCGTTGCATTTGGCCATTGAAAAAGAACACATACAGGTAGCCGCTGAGGCTAATGCCGAAATGGATTTAGCAGTAGAAGATTTATTGAACCTGCTGCACGATTTACCGGCCGGCTACCGCACCGTTTTTAACCTGTACGCCATAGAAGGTTACTCGCACAAAGAAATTGCCGAGATGCTCGATATTACCGAAGGTACCTCTAAATCGCAGTTAAGTAAAGCCCGGGCTCTTTTGCAAAAAAGGTTAACCGGTCAGGAAGTTTGGACAAATTAGATTATGGAACTAGAAGAAATAGATAAATTATTTAAAAACCGTTTAGGCAATTTGCCGGTACCGCCCTCGGCCGATGCCTGGATGCGCCTGCAAGCCAAAATGGAACCGCCCAAAAAAGAGCGCACCATGTGGATTTATTACGCGGCAGCCAGCGTGGTCATATTGCTGGTATCGGGTTTGTTGCTTTTCCGGAATTATAATTCGGACCCAACACTTTCGGTAGCGCAAACTGAAGTTAAAAAACCAGCGGAAAAAAATAATTCAGAAATTCCGGCAACGCAGGCAACCTCACCAACAGAAATGCCATCTACTTCGGAAACAGCAGTAATTGCCCAAGTGGAAAAAGCAGCAGAAGTTGATGTTGAAAAGCAAATTGTTAATATCCGGAAAGAAGCTACCGAAAAGAAAGAAGTGGTAAAAATTGCACAAGCTAAACCGAAAGCTTCTGGTAAAAAAACCGAAAAAGAATTGCCAGTTACAATGCCGGAAAAGCCTGAAACTGAAAATGCCCCAGCACTGGCCGTACAAAACAAAGTAATTGCGCCGGCCGAAAACCAAAGTGTTGCCGCCAATAATGCAAACAACCAGGTGGTGCAGGTGCTGATTAAACAGGACAACACCGATGATGCAACGCTTGCCTATAACGCAGATACTGACCTCCGGGAAAGCATTAGCAAGAAAGGGGCCTTGCTGAAAAATATTTACAAACAGGCCCGTAATCTTAAAAACGGCGAACCGGTAGAACTGGCCGCATTAGGCCTGGACCCTGAAAAAATAAACTCCGAAAAAGAAAATATTAAACAGAAATTAAACAAAGTTATCTCACTCTAATCTTTAAATAATTATGAAACCCCTGAAGTTTATACTGGCCATTTTAATGGTCGCGGCTACTGCTTTGCCTTTACGCGCAGAAATATTTAGAACTACTGCCCCCAACCCGAAAGACACCATTTTTATAAAATTACCCAATGGAGCCGGCATGAACTTAATTGTGAAAAATACCGATGAACTAAAATCACTGCAAGATTATAAATTAGATTCGCTGGTGCAAATGCTGGGCAAATACGTGGAGCAAATTGAAA
Source organism: Adhaeribacter rhizoryzae (assembly GCF_008629685.1). GTDB lineage: Bacteria > Bacteroidota > Bacteroidia > Cytophagales > Hymenobacteraceae > Adhaeribacter > Adhaeribacter rhizoryzae. The sequence goes on from NZ_VWSF01000004.1 coordinate 267,676, forward strand.
ACATGGAAAAAGCCAATCGGCACCAGGAAGGCAAAGAGCTAACCATGACTTTTTACCCAGCCAAAGACCAGAAAAACCCGAATGCTCCCGAAACCATAACTATTACCTTATCGGCGGCCTCGGTTAATACCATGCACGATAATGCTAAAAGCAAAGGTTTTATAGAAGGTATTAAAATTTTTGTGGAGCACCAGGAAAATAAAAAGAATAACAGCACCGTCGATAAAGATTCGGTTAAAGCCGAAGTTAAAAAAGAAAAAGCCAGACGCCGCACTTCTTCGCAAGGTTACCTGGATGTGGGTTTAAACACTTTTGTAAATGCCCCCAAAGACAACGGCGATATGTACGACTTACGGCCTTTGGGCTCACGATTTGTAAACCTGGCACAATATTACCGCATCCGGATTGGCAACCAGAACAGCCCTTTTTACCTGAAACCCGGCGTAGAGGTAACCTTTAACAACTACATGTTCGATAAGAATAATTATTTAGTAGACGATAATGGCGTATCTAAAATGGTAAAAGAAACCACCCGCTCTTTAGAGAAAAGTAAACTGGCTACTTCGTCTATCAATGCGTCTTTAATGCCCGAGTTACGGTTCCAGGAGAAAAATGGCAAAGACGGCTTCAAAATTGGCATGGGCGGATTTGTAGGTTATCGCCTGGGCAGCCACACCAAACTTAAATACCAACTGGAAGGCGACACCGAAAAAGACAAAGAACGCAGCAGTTACAACTTAGAAGATTTTCAGTACGGCGTTAACTTTGCCATCGGCTACCGCAAGTTCGAAGTATACACCAAGTATAACCTGAATAATTTATTTAAAGAAAACCGCGGTCCGCAAATGAATGTCATCAGCTTTGGTTTTCGGATTTAAAATCTGTTGCTTTGGTAAAGAAAATAAAAAAGGAGCTGATTAAAGCTCCTTTTTTGTTCAATACAAAGAAGTTTAGATTTACTAATATTGCGGTTCAAGCAACTCACCCGTGTCATTCAGGAGGAACCTATTTGGCAGGTAACTAAATAGTTTCCTCCTGAATGACAAAGGTGGGATCAAAAGTTTTGAAATATAAAATATTGTACATCAGTATCTTAACTATTATTCAAACTTTTTAATTATTCCTCAATATTCCTATAAAAATTATCTACCAAAATAGCCGTAGCCGTAGCCACATTCAACGATTCGGCTTGGCCAAATCCCGGAATTTTAATCAGGTTTTTTACTTTTTCGGCCACGGCTGGGCTTAAACCATTTGCTTCGTTGCCCATTACTATTATTCCTTCGGGGTGCAATTGCAGCCGATGAATATTCTGGCCGTTTAAAGCGGCACCGTAAATATTAAACTTACTGGAATATTGGTCTAAAAATTCGGGTAAATTTACGTAGGTAGCCGAAACGCGGCAAAAAGAACCCATGGTGGCCGCTATAACTTTGGGATTATAAAAATCGGCGCAGGTTTGAGAACAAATAATATTTTTAATACCGTACCAATCGGCCAACCGGATAATAGTACCTAAATTGCCGGGGTCCCGAATATCATCCAAAGCAATGGTAAAAAGATTTTGAGAAGGATTAAACGGTTCTGGTTTTTTAATTTTAGCAATGGCCAGCGCCGCGTTGTTAGAGGCATAGGTGCCCGCTTTTATTAAATCTTCTTCCGTAATAATTTCATAAGCATAACCTTTGTGCAGGATTTTGGTATTGGATTGATAAAATGTTTCGGTTATAAAAAGCTTTTCAATGACAAAATCTGAATGCAGCAATTCCCGCACGCTTTTTGCCCCTTCTACCAGGAAGGCTTGGTGAATTAGCCGATATTTTTTTATTTGCAGGGAGTTAATATATTTTACTAAGGCTTTCGATAACATAGCGGCAACTGCTTTTGAAACTTCGATTTTACATATTCTTATTTTCAATCACAATATTATTTTTGGGTAGCTGCGTTCCTACCCAGCAGCTGGCCGATAACGAAAAGCTTTTATACAAAATAAAGCTGCGGGGCGTAGAAGAAAACGACCTCAACCGGATTATAGCTTTGTACCAGCAACGCCCCAACCGTAAAGTGCTGGGCGCAACCCCTTATTTATCTATTTATTATTTTGGTAAGAAATTTTACAACCCCAAAAAAATAGAGCAGCGCCTGGTGCAAAAACGGGCCGAAATGGACCAGCGAATAAAACGAGCCGGTACCGATACTAGCCGTATTGATAGATTATTGCAAAAACGCGAGAAAAAAGTTTCCCGGATAACCAAGCACCTGGAAGAAGGTAACTCCATTATGCTAATTGGCGAACCGCCTGTAATTTACGATTCGCTTAAAGCCCAGGCCACCCTCCAGCAGATTCATAATTATTTAAACTCCAAGGGTTATTTTAAGCACGCCGCTTCTTTTAGCACCGAAACGCAGAATAAAAAATTAACCCTGAATTATAATATTCAGGAAAATGTGCCCTACACTTATTCGCAGGTTAATTACAACATAAAAGACAAGGCCGTAGCCGCTATAATAGATTCTACCCGTGCCGAAGCTTTGGTGAAAGTAAACCAGCACTACGACGAAGAATTACTGGTAAAAGAGCGCGACCGCATTGAATTGCTTTTGAAGAACCTGGGCTATTACCAGTTTAAAAAGCAATATATTGTAGCCGATGTAGATACCAGCTTTGAGCCCAACCAGGTAAGGCTGCAAATAACCATTAACAACGATAATGATACCATTCCGCACCAGCTTTTCAGGTTGGGCAAAGTATATTTTAAAGCCGATGCCAATTTAGAACGCTTTGGCCTGGAACGCGATACCGTTTTGTTTAACCGCAATTATTACCTCGCCTACAACCACCGTATTTCGCCCCGCATCATCGATAAAAAAATTGCTTTGCGCCCCGGTCAGCGGTACAGTTTGCGCCGCACTTCTATTACCAACCGGCTCCTGACCAATTTAGATATGTTTCGGTTTTTGAGCATTAATTACCAGGTAGATACCCTTAACCCAGCTTTACTAACAGCTTATATTAATGCCAATCCCAGCCGCCGGTTTCAGGAAACCACCGAAGCCGGTTTGAGTTACAGCGCCAACCTGCCCGGCCCCTTTGGTAATCTGCGGCTAACGGCCCGTAATATTTTTGGTGGGGCCGAATTGTTTGAAGTAGGTGTACGGGGTGGTTTAGAAGGCCAGTTTGCTTTAAATGGCCGGCGCGATAATGCCCAGCGACCCGGATCGGTGTATACTACTGAGCTTGGCGCCAACATGGCCGTTATTTTTCCGCAGTTTTTAATGCCTTTTAACACCAACCGGCTATTTGTCCGGTATAGCCCGCGAACCCGGGTTAATTTAAATTATACGTACATCGATCGTCAGGAATTTACCCGTACCAACCAGCAAACCACCTTCGATTATATCTGGCAGATTTCGAACCAACTGCAACATGTTTTTACCCCTTTTGATATAAGCATAAACTCCACAAATAATATCGACCCCGGATTTAGTCAGCGGTTGATAAATGCCCGGCCCGAGCAGAACCGGGAAGTACCAACCACTTACGAAAAAAGTTTTGCCTCTTCTTTTATTTCCAGCATGAATTATACCCGCGTGTATAATACCAATAATTATAACCATACCTTGGATGCTACTTTTACCCGGTTTTTCATAGAAGAATCGGGTTTGCTAGGCAGCCTGGCTTTCCGGGGCAAGGATTCTATATCGTTAAATAATGATTATTTAAAAGTTTTTAAATATTACCGGTTTAACACCGATTTCCGCCGTTATTTTAAATTAGCCCATACTACTTTTTTGGTGTCCCGGCTAAATATTGGCTTGGCCCGCGCTTTCGATAAAAACGATTATTTGCCTTACGATCGCTATTATTACGCCGGTGGCGGTACCAGTGTGCGGGCATTCCGGCCGCGCCGCCTAGGCCCGGGTTCTTATTTCCCGATTAGCCGCGATTCTTTGGGCCGCCTGGAATTAGAAGCCGATGGCGTTACTTACCGCCGGGATATTCAAAGCGAACAACAAGGAGAATTGCTGCTGGAAGGTAATCTGGAATACCGGTTTAACCTGTTCAGCTTTGTAAACGGTGCCGTGTTTCTGGATGCCGGAAACGTCTGGATGCTGACCAAAGATCCGGCCCGACCCGGTTCCCAGTTCGAGTTTAAAGATTTCTGGAAAGAATTTGCGGTAGGTACCGGTTTTGGTCTCCGGTTCGATTTTACTTTTCTTATTGCCCGCATCGATCTTTCGGCCAAGGTTTACGACCCTTCCCTGCCGCTGGGCAAAAGGTTTGTGCTGGATAAAACGGCCATCTTTAAAACCGATAATTATTATAACATGGCTTTTAACCTGGGTATCGGCTACCCGTTTTAAATATTTTGCAAAAAGAATTTATCAACGTATAGGCAACGTATAACTAACGGGTATTGGCCAGTTATTCTGTTTCCCTGGACTCCATATGGGCATTTTTTGGAGAACCGCCTCTACTTCTGCCGAATTCAACGTAATGCCCTGAGGTTTCACTACCTTAATATCTTCCGTTTCACCTTTTTCATTTATAACTAAATGCAGCACTACTAATTTCTCATTACTTTGCCGCAAATAAGCAAGGTTTTGCACTAAATAAGTCTGTAAAGCTTTATCGCCGCCCGGAAAAACTGGCGGACTTTGAACAAAGGTATAAACCCGTTTACCATCTTTGGTTTTTAAATCAGCGGAAGAGATAACGGTGTTTTTCGGTTTATCAGCAGGCGGAATATTTTTAAGTTTTTGATAGGCTGCAAAGTTTACATCCGGGGCATAGCTTTCTATAAAAGAAATGGTGTCTAAGGCGGCAACCGGTGTTCCGCCCTTTGTAGCAGGCATCCATTTGGGCATTTGCTGAATAAATTTTTGTAGTTCCATTTTAACTGCACTAATCACCGCTGGGTCATTCGGCTGAACATGCATTTTTTGCAGTTTTAATATTTTTACAGAACCATCCATAGCTACCCGTATGATTATATCTGCGCCAAATATTACTTCTTTGTTGTCCCTCCGCTCGAAAGCAATTGCGGGTATAATCAAATGAGTATCTATGTAACTATTGAGCGCTTGGCGGCCACCGGGAAACTCCGCTTTTTTAAATATTTCCTGCGGAGGCTCTTGCTTATTTTCAGGAGCAGAAAATAGCCTGGCAGTAAGAATTATAAACAGAATAATACCTGGTAAGTTAAAGGGCATAGCATACCTATTTAATATTTAGCGGATACTTTAATTATCTATAGGATGCCTGCGGTTAAATATTCCATAAATACTTTAAGGCTTTAAGGAAAACTTAGCTTTTATTTGCCGATGTGCCAGAATATTAATCTCTTAATAATTTACTTAGTGCGGTAGCTACTTTCTCCGGGTTGGGCAACATCATTTTTTCTAATTCAATATTTAAAGGCACAGCTGGTAAATCAACGGAGCCAAGCACCTGAATAGGCGCATCTAAATTGCGGAAGCAACTTTGGGTTAAACGGCCAGCCAGCGCTTCGGCGAAAGAATTCGTAACGGGTTCCTCGGTTAGAATTAAAGCCTTGCCGTGTTTTTTAACCGATTCCTGTAGCAGCGGGTAATCCAGCGGAAATAAAGTTCTTAAATCAATAATTTCAATTTGTCCCGGAAAGTTGTGAGCGGCGGCTTTGGCCCAGTAAACGCCCATGCCGTACGTAATAATTACTAAACTATCGCCGGTTTTTACTTTTTCTGCCGTGGCTGATAGTACTACGTTTGCTTTACCAAGCGGCAAAATATAATCTGCGGCGGGTTCAATTGTTTTGGCATCTTCGGTGCCGGGTAATTTAGACCAATACAAACCTTTGTGCTCCAGCATAATTACGGGGTTCGGATCCAGAAAAGCAGCTTTCATCAAGCCTTTAATATCGGCGGCATTAGACGGGTAAGCTATTTTAATACCTTTAATGGTTAACAAAGTAGATTCGATGCTGCCCGAGTGGTAAGGTCCGCCCCCGCCATAAGCCCCAACGGGCACCCGAATAAGCGTTTGCACCGGAAATTTGCCTTTGGTTAAATAACAGGATTTAGATATTTCTTCTACCAGTTGGTTCAGGCCGGGCCAGATGTAATCGGCAAACTGAATTTCCACAATTGGCTTAGCGCCCACCGCCGACATGCCCGCCGTTGAGCCAATAATATAAGCTTCCTGAATGGGCGTATTAAATACCCGGTCATCGCCGAACTTGGTAGCCAGTAAAGCCGCTTCCCGAAAAACGCCACCTAATTGCCGGCCCACATCCTGCCCGTAAACCAAGGCTTCGGGGTGTTGGCGCAATATTTCTTCTACGGCGTGTAAGGCTGCATCTACCATGGTAATTTTCTCGCCATTGGCTGGGCTACGGGCGCCGGTTTCTTCAATAATGGGTGTAGGGGCAAAAATGTGCTGATTAAAAGTAGCCGGATCGGGATTTGGTGCATTTAGGGCCTTCTGGTACTGGTCTTGTACAAAAACCTGCACTTCCCGGCCAAGTTCAAGTAAATCATCTGGTTTTAAGCCGGCCTTTATTAATAACTTCTGCAGCACAGGCAAAGGGTCGTTGTGGGCTTGTTGTTCCAGATCATCGCCCCGGTACCACTCGCGGCGCACCCCCGACGTATGATGGCCCAGCAACGGACATTTGGCGTGCACCAGCACCGGGTTTCTTTTGTTCCGGCAATATTTAAAAGCTTCCTGCATGGTTTCGTACGCAGCCGGAAAATCAGCGCCGTTTACCCGTAAGCGATGCAAGCCTTTAAAGCCAGACGCAAATTCGTACGCATCCATGGCGCGCATTTCCGAAGCCTTCGCCGATATGCCCCAACCATTATCCTGCACCAAATATATGATTGGTAATTTTTTCAATACTGACATTTGCAAAGCTTCTGCCACCTCCCCTTCGGTTACCGAGCCATCGCCCAGCGAGCAAAGCACTACCCGTTTTTCATCGGGGTTTAAGATGCCTTGCTTTTCTAAGTATAAAATGGCGTGGGCCATACCGGTAGCCGGAATAGACTGCATGCCAGTAGCCGAACTTTGGTGCGGAATGATGGGGAAGCCTTCGCGTTTTAAAGAAGGATGGCCGTAGTACAAACGCCCGCCAGAAAAAGGATCATCGGCTTTGGCAAATAATTGGTACATGAGTTCCGAAGGGCTTAAGCCTAAACCCAGCAAGATAGATTCGTCGCGGTAGTACAAGGCGGCATAATCGTGGGGTGTTAACCCAAAGGCGGCTGCCAGTTGAATAGCTTCGTGGCCGCGCGAAGTACTATGCACGTATTTGCTGCAAATATTTTTATTTTCTTCGTAAATATCCGACATACAGCGGGCCGTTAACATAAGCCGGTATGCCTTCAGTAAAAGCGCAGGATCGTTCTTCACGAGATCGAATTATTTTTGTGGTGGGCCCCAATAAGGTTAATTATTAACTGCTGTTCCGCGAAAATTCGGAAAATATTAATTTCTGGTATCTTGAACCCACACCTGTCATTCAGGAGGAAATTATTTGGCTGCCTACTAAATAGTTTCCTCCTGAATGACAGGTGTGGGGTTATTAATTCTATATTATTTAAACTTTTGCATAACAGCAGTATATAAAGCTTACGAAAAATAAATCCGGAAGATAAGGGTAATCCGCCCGTCTAAAATTGCGAAGCGTCGTTTATCGTATAAATTTGCTCCAGATAATATTTGAAAACTATGAAAGAAGAAGTAGAAGCCTTTTTCCGGTCGTTTCAGGATGATTTATGCCGTGCTTTGGAAACCTGCGACGGCGGAGCAATATTTGCCGAAGATTTGTGGTATAAAGGCGAAGGAGAAGGCGGCGGCCGCACCCGTATAATTCAGAACGGGAACGTGCTGGAAAAAGGCGGCGTATTATTTTCGGCGGTTACCGGTACGTTGCCCGAGCCGGCCGCCAAAGCGTTGTTATTGCCCGACCCGCATTTTTTTGCCACCGGTGTTTCGGTGGTGTTGCACCCTACAAGCCCCATGGTGCCCATTACCCACATGAATGTGCGGTATTTTGAGGCAGGCAACGGCGAAGCCTGGTTTGGCGGCGGCATTGATTTAACCCCGATTTATTTAGATAAAGCTCAGGCCATAAACTTTCATAAAGCGTTAAAACAGGCCTGCGACCAGCACCACGTGGGCTACTACGAAGAGTTTAAAAAATGGGCCGATGATTATTTTTACCTGACGCACCGACAGGAAACCCGCGGCGTGGGCGGTATATTTTTCGACCGGTTGTTGGCTACCCCGGAAATTAGCCTGGCCGATCGGTTTGCCTTTGTACAATCAGTTGCGAATACGTTTGCCCCGGTTTATACCAGTATTATGAACCAGAACCGGGATTTACCTTACACCTCCGAGCAAAAGCAATGGCAATTATTACGGCGGGGCCGCTACGTAGAATTTAACCTGGCCCTGGACCGCGGCACGCGTTTTGGGCTGGAAACCGGCGGCCGCACCGAATCTATCCTAATGAGTTTACCGCCGCTGGCAGGCTGGGAATATAATTACCAACCCGAACCTAACAGCCTGGAAGCCGAAACAATGCAATATTTGAAAAAAGATATCGACTGGATTAATTTATAACGCCCGTGCTGGAATACCTGAAAGAACTAGACATTAGATTATTTGATTATCTCAACGGCTATACCCATACGTTCTGGGATGCTTTTATGATCCAGATTTCGGATCGTAAATTCTGGTTTCCGCTGTATGCCTTCCTGCTGTTTTACCTGATATACACCTTCCGGAATAAAAGCATCCTGAAGTTAATAGCCATTGGCTTAACCATTGCCGCCGCCGATGGTATATCGGCCCAAATTATTAAGCCGCTGGTTGCCCGCTTACGACCCTGCCACGATGCAGCCCTGGCCGACATAGTCGTAATTATTGATCGGTGCGGCGGGCAGTTTGGCTTTGTTTCGTCGCATGCCGCCAATACTTTTGGCTTGGCCATGATTGCCGCCATGTTACTCGATAAGCGGTATTTCTATTTTAAATTATTTCTTTTTATATGGGCCGCTTTTATATCATACAGTCGTGTTTACCTGGGCGTACATTACCCCGGCGATATTTTGGGCGGCGCTATATTGGGAATATTATTAGGTTATTTAATTGGCTTGTTGTACTGGTGGGCACGCAAACGTTATTACCCCGAAAAGCCCGCTGAAGCATAATACGCCAGCTTAAAAACTATTCTGAAAAATATTAACTGGTTTATCTCCTAGGGTTTTTCCTGCGTATAGCTTATTCTGAAATTTTTAAAAAACTATGAGCGAAACAAAGAAAACAACCAACCCAAAAGAAATTCAGGAATGGGCCAAAAAGCACGGTGGCATCCCAACCATAATTAAGGGCACCGATAAAAAAGGTAAAGGCGAAGGTTTACTGCGGATTCATTTTCCGGAAAAAAGCGATCAGGACGATAATTTTGAAGAAATAAGTTGGGAAGAATTTTTTAAAGAATTTGACCACAGCAAACTAGCGCTGCTCCACGACCCCAACGGCAACTTTAACAAACTGGTTAACCGCGATTAAACAAAGAAGGCCGCACTTGTTAGTGCGGCCTTCTTTGTTTATCCGTTTTCCTAAATTATACTCTTGTTAAATAGAAACTGCGCTTTAAAAAGCGTATTTGTCATCCTGAGCTTGTCGAAGGATTTAATACGGTTTTATAATAATCGGTTCAGCTATTTCGACAAGCTCAACATAACCACAATAACGTTAGTAAATTATTTACTTGATAATGATATTATTTATTAGCCAAAATCCGGGCGATATATTTCCCGATAATATCAAACTCCAGGTTAACGCGGGTGCCGGGTTTTACCTTGTTTAAGTTGGTGTGCTCGTAGGTATACGGAATAATAGCAACCGAAAAATTACTGGGGCCGGAGTTTACTACGGTTAAACTAATGCCGTTTACGCAAACCGAACCTTTCTCGACGGTAATATTGCCGGGTGCCGGATCGTACGCAAATGTAAAAAGCCAACTCCCGTCCTGGTTTATAACTTCCGTACAAACCGCTGTTTGGTCTACGTGGCCTTGCACAATATGCCCGTCGAAGCGCCCGTTGGCAGCCATGCACCGTTCCAGGTTTACCGCATCGCCCACCTGTAAATCGTTCAGGTTGGTTTTTTGCAGTGTCTCGTCTATGGCAGTTACGGTATAAGTATTTGGCTGCAAATCCACTACGGTTAAACACACGCCATTATGGGCTACGCTCTGGTCAATTTTCAATTCTGCTACAAAAGGGCAAGTCAGGGTAAAATGCTTATTCGTGCCTTCCTCCCGAATATTTATTACCTGGGCCTGCGCTTCAATTATGCCTGTAAACATTACTATTTAGTTGAATAATGAATATTTATATTTTAAGCAGCTATCTGAATAATATTTCTTTATCTGATTGCTGATACTATTTGTTTTAACAATTTAACAATTGGTTTAAGTTGCTTTAATTTAAAAAGCAACCTAGATTTTAGGTTACTAAATACTAATTTCGCAATCCATTTATTAAAAGCTTCCGATTAACGTAAAATAACTTAGAAGCTATTTAAAACCTTATTGGTGCAAAAACCAAGTATTCGGCAAAAATAAGATTAATTTTAATTCATGTTTACAGATAGCTACAAACATAAAGGAATGCGAAACGGATTGGTCCGGCTTATCCGGGAAAAAGGAATCCGCGACGAGCGGGTGCTGCAGGCTGTAGCCGAAGTGCCCCGGCATTTCTTTTTCGAAAAAGCCTTTCTGGAACATGCTTACCAGGACAAAGCTTTTCCGATTGGTGAAGGCCAAACCATTTCGCAGCCTTACACCGTAGCTTATCAAACCGAATTACTGGAAGTGAAGCCTACCGATAAGGTGCTGGAAATTGGCACTGGCTCGGGTTACCAATGCTGGATTCTGCTTAAAATTACGCCCAATGTATATACCATCGAGTACAACAAAGTTTTATACCAGAAGGCGGTAAACTTTTTTAAAGCTATGAATCTTGTGCCCAAAACATTTCTGGGCGATGGCTCGCAGGGCTTACCGGCGTATGCACCTTTCGATAAAATATTGGTTACAGCCGGTGCCCCGGTTATTCCAAAAAATTTGCTGTCGCAGTTAAAAGTAGGTGGCATATTGGTTATTCCGGTGGGCGATGCTACTAACCAAAAAATGATACGGGTTACCCGCGTGGAAGCCGATGAATTTACCCGCGAAGAATTCGATAATTTTAAATTTGTGCCTTTATTGGGCAAATCCGGCTGGAATTTATAAACAGAATATTCCGGCTACCTTTCTTTAAAAGCAATCTTATAGCTTACCTTTGCAGCTTTAAACAACATACATGAAAAAGCAAAAAAGTGTAAAAGCATCCTTCACCACCATGACGGAACTGGTTTTACCTAACGATACCAATACGCTTAATAATTTAATGGGCGGCCGCATGATGCACTGGCTCGATATTGTTTCGGCTATTTCGGCGCAAAAGCATTCTAACCGCATTGTGGTTACTGCCTCGGTAGATAACGTTTCTTTTAAAAACAGTATTAAATTAGGCAGCGTAGTTACCCTGGAAGCGCAGGTAACCCGCTCCTTTAATTCTTCAATAGAAGTGCACGTAAATGTTTATGCCGAAGATATTCCGTCGGGCACCAAATTTAAATCGAACGAGGCATTTTTAACTTTTGTGGCCGTGGACCAATCGGGCAACCCCATTGATGTACCCGAAGCCATACCGGAAACCGAAGAAGATATGCGTTTGTACGAAGGGGCCTTGCGCCGCCGGCAATTACGGTTGGTGCTGGCTGGCCGCATGAAGCCTGAAGAAGCCGTAGAGCTAAAATCAATATTTAACTTGCAGCAGGAATAAAATGACCGAACCGGAATTATTACCTTTTTACCAGCATTTTTATTCCGAAAGCTTGTTTATTCTTCCGGAAAATATGCTGGCGCAAACAGGGAGTCCAGAATCAGTGCCGCCTGAAACTGCTACTGCACCATTATTAACAACCGAAGAAGATATTAGTGGCGATATTCTGGTAAGTAAAAGTTTTTACATAACCGGCGAAAATAAAAAAGGGTTGGTATTGCTGTTTTCTTTACCCGAAAAAGAGTTTGCCGTTTTACCCCAGAATAATTTCCTGACCAAAATATTAGCCGCTATTCAGCACACCCCCGCCGATGTGGCTTACGTAAACCTGGAACCTAAGTATAAGGTTAATATTTTTGATTTATCGAAAGAAACAAAGGTGCAGCAGGTAGTTTCTTTTGGCAAAGATTTAGTTGATTTGGCAACTGGCTTTCAAATTCACTTATATAAACCGGCCGCTATTGGGCAAGTACCTTTACTCCTCGCCGACCCGTTGGAATACATTGAGAATGATGTAAACCGGAAAAAATATTTGTGGAGCGGCTTACAGGCAATATTTCTAAATAAATAATACTAAGTAAGTGGAAAGTTATAAGTAATAAGTTTTAAATGTATAAACTATTGAAATAGAATACCATATTGAAATTTGTATATTAAAGTAATTTTGTCCCCTTACTTAATAGTATTTAGGCATCGCATTATTTGGGTATTGCGCTCAAAATATTGCGGTCATCCTGAGCTTGTCGAAGGATCTATAACAGCATTGTAAAAGTAGATTTAGATGTTTCAACAAGGTCGTCATGACTACAATAATGTAAGCCCATTGACCAATAAATATTTATATACCCTTGTAAATTTTTCTAGCATATTGGTTTAAAACAAAAATGCCTTCCATTACAGAAGGCATTTTTGTTTTTATTAAACTTTAATTTTTACTTCAGTAAAGAAGCTAATTTTTCTTCTAAAGAAGGGCCGCGCAGGTTTTTGGCAATAATTTTACCTTCTTTATCTAAAAGCAAAGTTTGCGGTATAGCCTGAATATTATATAATTTGGCGGCGCTGCTCTCCCACCCTTTCAGATCCGAAACATGCGGCCAGGTAAGCTTATCTGCGTCAATCGCCTTCAACCATTTCTCCCGCGATTCATCCAACGATACCCCAAATATTTCGAAGCCTTTGTCTTTATACTGGTTGTACATGCGCACCACGTTTGGGTTTTCCTGGCGACAAGGCCCGCACCAACTAGCCCAGAAATCAACCAACACATACTTGCCGCGCAACGAAGATAGGGAGACGGATTTGCCATCTGGTGTAGGTAAGTTAATGTCCGGTGCCGGTTGCCCTACCGCTACATTCCGGAGCGTACTTAATTTAGAAGTTAGCGCTTTGGTAAATTTAGAATCCGGAATGGTTTTGTTATAGGCAGTGGCCATGCTATCGGCAAAGGCAAATTCTTCGTCGGGGTTAATCAGGCTAAGCGTGGCAAAAGCCGAAACCACCGAGTTGGGTTTAGACCGGATTATAGCTTTTAATTTTTTACTGTTGGCTTTTTGCAAATCCATAAACTTTTGCTGCAATACCGGCAACGAATCTTCCTGGCGGGCATTCTGGGCCGCTACAAAACGTTTTTCCAGTTTAGCGCCATCCTCCTGCATACCATTTAACACACTCTCAACGGCTTTCAGATTATCGGTTTCTTTAGAACCTTTAATGGTGCTGGTTTTCCGTAAATCTTTGGCATCGGCGGTAACCTCAATCCGTTGCGTATCTACCACCAATAATACCATGTTCTGGTCGTTCAGCGAAATCCGGTAAATGCCCGGATCGTCGGCTTTGCCGGTAAATTCAAAAGAACCGTCGCTTTTAACCTCGGCGGTATCTCGGTAAACAAACTGCTGCTCGCCTAATTCACTCAGGTAAATATTGCCGGAGGCCTGGTTTTGCAGTTTACCTTTAATGGTAAAACCATCTTCCTTCGTTTCGTTTTTAGACCCAATTTTATTACAACCACTAAAAGCAGCGGTTGCTAAAAAACAAGCCAATACAAAATTCTTTTTCATTTTAATATTTTTAAAACCTTTACAGGCTGTTTCGAAAATTATTAACCAGGCTAAAATCTAAGAACGAACTAACCGGAACAACCTGTATGGCACTACAAAACTTATAGGGCTTTTAGTTTCTCCTGCAACAGTTTATTCGTGGTTTTCGGGTCGGCTTTGCCTTTGGTCAATTTCATTATTTCGCCCATAAACATACCCACCAATGCCGTTTTACCAGCTTTGTATTCAGCTACTTTCTTCGGATTATTTTGCAGAACCTGGTCTATAAAGCCCACCAAAGCATTATCATCCGATTCCTGAATCAGGTTTAATTCTTCGGCGGCCGCCAAAGCCATTGTGGCCGGATTTTTTACCAGGTGCGGGAAAATATTTCGCGTAGCGGCGGTATGGTTAATTTTATTACTATCTACCAACGAAATTATTTCGGCAATTTGGGCGGGTTGCAACGGAAACTCCGAAACGTGCAGCGCCAACTCGTTCAGGTACGATTTTACCGGACCCATCACCCAGTTAGATGCCGCTTTATAATTAGTAGTATGCTGACAAACCTGGTCGAAATATTCCGCAATCTCTTTGGTGTCGGTTAATACATTGGCATCGTACTCGGGCAAACCAAATTCTTTGGTAAACTTGGCATAGAGCTCGTGCGGCAAGCTGGGCATCTGGCGGTGAATGCGGTCGAGCCACTCATCCGAAATAACCAGCGGCGTTAAATCCGGCTCTGGAAAATACCGGTAGTCGTTCATCGATTCTTTGGAGCGCTGGCCGGAAGTTAGGCCGGTATTGGCATCAAAGCCCCGGGTTTCCGACTCAATCGTTTCGCCGGCTTCCAGCATCGCAATCTGGCGTTCAATTTCGTGGTCGATGGCCCGCTGCACATTCCGGAACGAGTTCATGTTTTTAACCTCCACCTTGGTACCAAATTTATCGGCGCCTTTCAGCATCACCGAAACGTTGGCATCGCAGCGCAGCGAACCTTCTTCCATGTTGCCATCGCAAATATCGAGGTAGCGCACCAATTTTTTAATTTCTACGAGGTAAGCATAAGCTTCATCGGAGTTATGAATATCCGGCTCCGATACAATTTCAATCAGCGGTACACCGGCGCGGTTAAAATCAACCAAAGTTTCGGTTTCACCGGCTAAGTGCATCGATTTACCGGCATCTTCTTCCATGTGAATGCGGGTAATATGAATATTTTTCTCCTGCCCGTCGGCTAGTTGTATAGCCACAAACCCTTTCTGGCAAATCGGGGTTTTATCCTGGGTAATCTGGTAGCCTTTTGGCAAATCCGGATAAAAATAATTTTTACGCGCAAAAATATTGGTGCGGGTAATTTCGCAATTAGTGGCCAAGCCCATTTTAATAGCAAAATCTACGGCTTGTTTGTTCAGCCGCGGCAAAGTGCCCGGATGCCCCAACGTAATGGCACTAATATTGGTGTTGGGCAGCGAACCATACTCTGTTGTATCGGCGGTAAAAGCTTTGCTATTGGTAAGTAACTGGGCGTGTACTTCTAAACCGATAATAGGCTGGTATTTGTCTAATATTTCTTTATCCATTGGATGAGGATAATATTTTTTATACGTTTTAAATAATTCTTTTTAAACAGGAATAAGCCAACTAGCTAAACAGCTTTGTAATATTAAACCGCAATTGCTTTGGTAATCAGTTCTTCGGCTTTGACTGGAATAGCTGCTAAACCGCTAACGTCCTTACCGCCGGCCGTGGCATAAAACGGCTGACCGCCGCCGCCACCTTTAATTTCTTTCGCCAGTTCTTTTACCAGCGCCACGGCATTCAGGCCTTTTTCGGCTACTAAATTATCCGACAGCATCACGGCTAACTGCGGCTTACCGTCTATTTCGGCGGTTAATACCAGCACCAGATTTTCGGGTACTACATTCCGGATATCGTAAGCCAGTTTCTTCAAATAATCCGCGGAACTAACATCGGCCTTTTCGGCAATCAGGGTAATGTTCTCTACTTTTTTGGCCAGGCTGATGAGCGTATGCTTCTGGTTAGCCAGTTGTTTTAATTCAAACTGCTCCAGTTGTTTTTTCAGGCTGATGTTTTCTTCGAGCAGGCGTTCTACGTTTTTCGTTAAACTACCCTGCTGCCCTACTAATTCTTTCACAGCTTCCAGTTGCTGCATTTGCTCCTGTACGTATTGCTCAGCAGCCACCGCCGTAACCGCTTCAATACGCCGTACGCCGGCGGCTACAGAGCTTTCGGATACAATTTTACAAAAACCTATTTCGCCGGTGCTGGGCACGTGAATACCGCCGCACAACTCCACCGAAAAATCTTTATCAAAAGTAATTACCCGCACAAATTCGCCGTACTTTTCGCCGAATAAGGCCATCGCACCTAAGGCTTTGGCTTCGGCAATTGGTACATTGCGTTGCTCATTTAAAGGAATATTCTGGCGAATACGTTCATTAACAATATTTTCTACATCGCGCAACTGGTCCTCGGTTACTTTGGTAAAATGCGAAAAGTCGAAACGCAGTAATTTCTCGTTTACCAAAGAACCTTTCTGGTTTACGTGCTCGCCCAATATTTCTTTTAAAGCGGCGTGCAACAAGTGCGTAGCCGAGTGGTTTTTCTGAATCAGCGAACGCCGGCCGGTATCTACCAAACAGGTTAAAGGAGAATTAAGATCCTGCGGTAAATCGTGGGTAATATGAATAATCAGGTCATTTTCCTTTTTCGTATCCAGCACTCGCACCTGGCTCAGTTCGGATTCCAGGAAACCAGTATCGCCCACCTGTCCGCCGCTCTCAGCATAGAAAGGCGTTTTATCCAGCACCAAGTGGTATTCGGTTTTGTTTTTGGTCTTCACCTGCCGGTATTTTACCAGACGGGCTTCGGCCGTAACATTATCGTAGCCGATAAAAGCGGTTTCGGCTTCGTCGTTCAGGATAACCCAGTCGCTTTGCTCGGCCTGGGCCGCGTTGCGGGAGCGGTTTTTCTGCTCCTGCATTTCTTTTTCAAAGCCGGCTTCGTCAATATTAAAGCCGTTTTCTTTTGCAATAAGAGCTGTTAAATCCGCCGGAAAACCAAAGGTGTCGTATAATTCAAAGGCTGTTTTGCCGTCGATGATATTATTATTGGAAGTAAATTTATCGCGCAGGCTATCAATTCGTTTTAAGCCGTTTTCCAGGGTACGCAGAAATGCTAATTCCTCTTCTTCAATTACCCGTACTACAAAATTCTGCTGCGCTTTCAGTTCCGGGAATATTCCCAAAGTCTGATCAGCCAGTACCGGCACCAGTTTATACAAAAATGGTTTTTTAAAGCCCAGGAAGGTAAAGGCGTAACGCACCGCCCGGCGCAGAATACGTCGGATTACATAACCAGCTTTATTATTGGATGGCAACTGACCGTCGGCAATGGCAAAAGCAATGGCCCGGATGTGGTCGGCTAATACGCGGGTAGCAATATCTTTCTTTTCGTCGGTGCCGTAAGTGTAACCGGCTTCGCCGGCAATAAACTGGATCAGCGGCTGAAACACATCCGTATCGTAGTTCGATTGTTTGCCCTGAATGGCCATGCACAAACGCTCAAAACCCATTCCGGTATCTACGTGTTGGGCCGGCAGTTTCACCAAAGAGCCATCAGCCAGGCGGTTAAACTCCATAAACACGTTGTTCCAGATTTCTACCACCTGCGGGTGATCGTTATTTACCAAATCATAACCCGATTGCCGGGCCACTTCTTCGTCGGAACGTAAATCGATGTGAATTTCGGAGCAAGGACCACACGGACCGGTTTCGCCCATCTCCCAGAAATTATCTTTCTTGGAGCCAAACAAAATCCGCTCTTCGCTGCCTAATATTTTTTTCCAGATCTGGAAAGCTTCTTCGTCTTTGGGTAAGTTATCTTTTTCGTCGCCGCCAAAAACACTCACGTACATGCGCTCTTTGGGCAGGTTATATAATTCGGTGAGTAGTTCCCAGGCCCAGGGCAGCGCTTCTTTTTTAAAGTAATCGCCAAAGCTCCAGTTACCCAGCATCTCGAACATGGTGTGGTGGTAGGTATCGTAACCTACCTCTTCCAGGTCGTTGTGCTTACCCGATACCCGTAAACATTTTTGGGTATTGGCTACGCGGGCATAAGGTGCGGGTTTATTGCCCAGAAAATAATCTTTAAACTGGTTCATACCGGCATTGGTAAACATCAGCGTCGGGTCGTCTTTCACCACAATGGGGGCCGACGAAACAATGTGATGTTCTTTGGAAGCGAAAAAATCTAAAAATTTTTGCCGGATATCTGCTGCGTTCATAAATACTGTATTAACTTAATATTACCAGAACAGCTTTATTGGATATCTGAAAAAATAAGCTAATTTTTGCACCTTACTTTCTCTCCTGTATTGCCTGTTTCTGATTGGGGGCAAAAGTAGTATATTTTAAAAAGAAACGGTAATAACTCCTTAATTTATATACAGTGGCAACCCAAATGCCGGGCTACTGGTAAATAAATAACATTACACAAGCACTTATGCCTTTTAAGGAAAAAGATATAGAAAAACAATATTATAGCATTGGCGAGGTTGCGGCTATGTTTGAGGTTGCGCCTTCGCTGATAAGATTCTGGGAAACTGAATTTGAGGTACTGAAGCCAAAAAAGAGCAAAAAAGGTAACCGCCTGTTTACCCCCAAAGACATCGAAAACCTGCGCATTGTGTACCACCTGGTAAAAGAACGGGGCTTTACCATTCAAGGAGCCCGCGAAGTTTTAAAAAATAAAGGGGTGCAAACCAGAGATAAATACGAAATTATTCAATCGCTGGAAAAAGTGCGCGACTTCTTAACCCATATTAAAAATCAGTTAGGTTAATATTTTGGTTGCAAGTTAAAGGTTAAATGGTTTAAGGTGTTTCTTTAATCCTGTCTTCTTCATATCTTAAGGCTCTATGAATAATAAAATACCCTTTATTCTTTTCCTGTTAGGAATATTCTTGTGGAATTGTAACTCACCAGAAAAGCAGGTAGCAGCATCAACAACAGTAGACCCTAAAATTTTGCGGGCATTAATGGATTCCTCGGCTACGGCCTGGAACGAGGGCAGCCTGGAGGGGCACCTTTCCATTTACGATTCGGCGGCTACTTTTATGGGCGCTAATGGTTTAGTTAGTATACCTGAGGTAAAAGAGAAATTCCAGAAAAAATATTTTAACGGCTCTAAACCGGTACAGCATTTAGCTTTCGATGAAATTCAGATTAAGCCTTTGGGAGCAGATTTTGCCCTGCTAACGGGTAAATTTATATTAAGCGGCGGTAACCAACCCGAAAGAAGCGGCCGTTTTTCTTTGGTTTTGGGCAAAACTAAAACCGGCTGGAAAGTTTTGCACGATCATTCTAGCTAATTTTTGCGTTTAAGCTACCAGAGCAAAATCAGATAGTATGGGCGAAGAGTTAGTGTATGAAGTAGGCATTGGTTTATTACCCGGCATCGGCAATTATTTAACCCGAACGCTTATTAGTTACTGCGGCTCCGCTAAACAGGTTTGGCATGCGCCACCAAGTAAAATAGAAAAAATTCCCGGCATTGGTCCCACGGCTATTAACTCGCTTAAACAAGGCAAAAGTGTTTTAAAGCAAGCCGAAGCCATCTTAGCGCAAGCCCAAAAAGAAGAAGTTCAGGTATTATTTTACACCCACAAAAATTACCCCGACCGCTTAAAGCAAATTGCCGACGCGCCTACCCTGTTGTATTATAAAGGTAACTGCAGCTTAAACCAACGTAAAATCGTGAGCATTGTGGGCACGCGTAAAAGCACGGCCTACGGCAAAGAAATTACCGAACAAATTGTAAAAGACTTAACCAAGCACCAGGCCTTAATCTTAAGCGGACTCGCTTACGGCATTGATATTGCTGCCCACCGGGCCGCCACGCAATACAATTTGCCTACCGTGGGTGTTATGGCCAACGGTTTAGATACCATTTACCCGGCGGTGCACCGGAAAATTGCCGATAAAATGCTGGAGAATGGCGGATTACTTTCGGAAAATACTTTTGGCACCAAACCCGATGCCCATTTTTTCCCGGCCCGTAACCGCATTATTGCCGGCATGGCCGATGTTACCATCATTGTGGAGTCGGCCATAAAAGGTGGCACCCTGATTACCGCCGATATTGCCCACAGCTACAATAAAGATATAATGGCCGTGCCCGGCCCCATCACCAGCCCAGTTTCGGCCGGTTGCAACTACCTGATTAAGTCGCTTAAGGCAGCGGTTTATACCGAGTTAAAGGATTTAGAGGAGCTGCTGAACTGGGATTTAGAGAATGGAGATTCCCCAACGGGCAAATCTGGCTTGCACAAATACCAGGCAGAAGATTTTACGCCGGAAGAGTTTAAAATTATTCAGGTGCTTCAGGAAACTAAAGAAGAACAAATTGACACGTTGAGCTGGAAAACCCAAATTCCGATAAACCAGATTTCTTCTTTGTTATTGAGTTTAGAGTTTAAAGGTGTGGTTAAAGCCTTGCCGGGTAAAAAATTCAGCTTAATTTAACATGTTTGTTTCCTATAATTTCGGAATAATAACCGAACAAGATTTTGGGCTTTCCTACGCAAACCGGGGCTTTCAGTACAACGACGGTTTTTTCGAAACCTTAATATTTCACGAGGGGAAGATTCGCTTCTTAGATGATCACTTGGATCGGATAAAGCGAGCCATGCAGATTCTAAGCTTAACTCCGCTCCCGCATTTAACGGCCAGTTTTCTACAAACTCAAGTATTGGAGCTAATCCGGCAAAATAATATTAGCAGTGAAACCATCCGGATAAAAATTAATATTTGGCGAAAACCCGGTGGCTTGTTTACGCCCGAATCGGAAGAAGCAGAAATATTAATTACGGTTGCACCGCAGCAACCTTTTCCGGCAGTAATTGGTCAGGCTGATTTTTATAATGGATTGCCGAACCGCTTTACGCCTTTTTCCTTTTTTAAAGGCCCTTATGCCTTGCATTATGTGCAGGCAAGTATAGCTAAAAAGAAGGCCGGTTTAGATGAACTCATATTACTGGACGAGCAGGAAAATATTTCGGAGTGCCTGGTTTCTAATATTTTCTGGATTAAAAATAATCAGGTATTTACCCCTAGCCTGGAAACTGGCTGCATTGCCGGTATTATGCGGTTGAATATTTTACGCGCCTGTCAGATGTTAAAAGTTGAAGTATGGGAAGGAAATTATTCTAGATCCGATTTATCAGAAGCCGAAGCTGTATTTACTTCCAATGTTACCGGTTTACGTCCCATATGGGCAATTGGCCAGCAAATATTTGCAAATAATCACCCATTAATTTCCCAGTTACAAAAACTGGCACTGGCCTGATTCTTAATTATCCGCTCTAACTTAGGCAATAAACCTCTAAGTTATTTTTTAGCTAAAATCTACCTAAATATTAACTGCTGTTACACAAAAGCCAATATTATGGAAGTTTAAGTAACTCACTTGTGTCATTCAGGAGGAAACTATTTGGCTACCTGCTACATAGTTTCCTCCTGAATGACACGAGTGGACTCCAGAGACTAATATAAATTATACGTTTTAATTTACGTACTATTAATAATTTATTTGACAATGTTTGCTAATTATCAGATTGTCCACTTTTCAAATTAATTTTTTCCTGTTTTAGGGTAGATATACATTCTTGTATTTCATCAAAAAAGATCTGTTTTCGGAAGGCATCAAAAAAAATGCAGTTTTAAATAAAATGTTATTTCTTTACACCGCCAAAGCGATGATATGAAAGTTAAAAGCGCCGAAACGTTTTCGCTAATATTCATAAACCCAATTAGCAGATGATTTTAGATTATAAAAGTTATCTAATCTCTTTGTAGTTGGGATATTAACTAAAAATTAAAAAGTTTTTTCCCTTCCTGAAAGGGCAAGAAACTAAAGATAAAATGAATACGGAATTATTACAAAAATTAGCGGGTGAACTCGAAGGTGAATTGCACTTCGACACCACCATGCGAACCTTATATGCCACCGATGCCTCGGCTTACCGCGAATTTCCGCTGGCCGTGGCTTTCCCCCAGAATATTGCGGATATTAAAAAATTAATCACCTTCGCCCGTCGCGAAAAAACGTCGCTGATTCCGCGTACGGCCGGTACTTCACTGGCCGGTCAGGTAGTGGGCAACGGTATTGTGGTAGATGTTTCGCGTACCTTTACGCAAATTCTGGAATTGAATAAAGAAGAAGGTTGGGTGCGGGTGCAGCCGGGCGTAATCCGCGATGAACTAAATTTCTTCCTGAAACCGCACGGCTTATATTTCGGCCCCGAAACTTCTACGGCCAACCGCGCAATGATTGGCGGCATGGTCGGTAATAATTCCTGCGGCTCTAATTCCGTGGTATACCGCAGCACCCGCGAGCACGTGTTGTCAGTTAAGGCAATTTTGAGCGATGGTTCCGAAACGGAATTTACCAGCTTATCCCCCGCCGAGTTTGAAGCGAAATGCCAGGGTGAAGGCACCGCATCTGACTTGGAAACCCGCGTATACCAGGCCGTAAAAGCCATGTTGTCGCACCCCGAAACCCAAACCGAAATTCGCAAGGAATTTCCGAAGAAAACCGTGGAACGGCGAAACACCGGTTACGCGGTTGATTTATTGCTGGAGACCAATCCTTTTACTTCTGGCTCTGAAGATTTTAATTTCTGCAAATTAATCGCCGGTTCCGAAGGTACGTTGGCCTTCCTGACCGAAATAAAACTAAACGTAGTGGCGCTGCCGCCCAAGGAAATTGGCTTGCTTTGCGTCCATACCAACACCATCGACGAATCGTTGCGGGCCAACCTAATAGCATTGCAGCACAACCCGAGCGCCTGCGAACTCATGGACCACTACGTGCTGGAATGCACCAAAGCTAATATTGAGCAACGGCAAAACAGGTTTTTCGTGCAAGGCGATCCCGGAGCAATATTAGTAGTAGAAATTGCCAAGCACACGCCCGCCGAAGTACACGAAACCGCCGAGGCTTTAATTGCCGATTTAAAAGCGGCTGGTTTGGGCTATCATTTCCCCTTAGTTACCGGCCCCGATACAAAAAAAGTTTGGACTTTGCGGAAAGCCGGTTTGGGCTTGCTCTCGAACATTCCGGGTGATGCCAAACCAGTGGCGGTAATTGAAGATACGGCAGTGGATGTTAATGACTTACCGGATTTTATTGCGGAGTTTAATTTAATTCTAAAGCAGCACGATTTATACTGCGTGCACTATGCCCACGCGGGTTCCGGCGAGTTGCACCTCCGCCCCATCATTAACCTAAAAACCGTAGAAGGTAATCGTTTATTCCGGACCATTGCCGAAGAAATTGCCCGGCTGGTAAAAAAATACGGCGGTTCTTTGAGCGGCGAGCACGGCGATGGCCGTTTGCGCGGCGAATTTATTCCGTGGATGATCGGCGAAAAAAATTATCGCTTACTCGAAGAAATCAAGCGTACCTGGGACCCCAATAATATTTTCAACCCCGGTAAAATCGTGAAAACGCCGGCTATGGATACTAATTTACGGTACCAGGCGGGCCAGGAAACACCGGAGTTCGATACGGTATTTAAGTTCCGGAACGAACAAGGCATTTTGCGGGCAGCAGAGTTGTGCAACGGCTCCGGCGATTGCCGTAAAACGCAACTTACCGGCGGCACCATGTGCCCCAGCTACATGGCAACCCGCAACGAAAAAGATACTACCCGCGGCCGGGCCAACATGCTCCGGGAGTTTTTAACCAACTCGCCCAAAGCCAACCGCTTCGACCACCAGGAAATAATGGATACCATGGATTTGTGTATTTCCTGCAAGGGTTGCAAATCCGAATGCCCGTCTAACGTAGATGTAGCCAAACTTAAAGCCGAGTTCCTGCAGCATTATTACGATGCCAATGGCATTTCGCTGCGCACGCGCATGGTTGGTAATTATACCAAAGCCAACCAATTGGCCTCGGCAGCGCCAGGTATTTATAATTTCTTTGCCAAAAACAGCTTAACCGGCGATTTAACTAAAAAAATATTGGGCTTTGCTCCGCAGCGTTCTTTGCCTACGTTGCAGGAAACCACATTACGGGCTTGGTTTAAAAAGCACCTGAAAGAAACTAAAGCCACTAAGGCTACTAAAGGCGTAGTCAATTTATTCTGCGATGAATTTACCAATTACAATGATACTGATATTGGCATAAAAGCGGTGTTGCTGCTCGAAAAACTGGGCTACGAAGTACGCCTGCCCAAGCACGAAGAAAGCGGCCGGACTTACCTTTCCAAAGGGTTGGTACGGGATGCCAAAAAACTGGCGCAACGCAACGTAGCCTTATTAAAAGAGTTGGTAAATGCAGATGCGCCCTTAGTTGGCATTGAGCCATCGGCTATTCTGACCTTACGCGATGAATATTTAGATTTGATTGAGGACGACCAATTACCGGCGGCCAAGCAAATTGCCGCTAATAGTTGGTTAATAGATGAGTTCATTGCCATGGAGCGGTTTAAAGGCAATATTTCGCCGGAAGCTTTCACGCAGGAAAAACGCCACATCAAACTCCACGGCCACTGCCATCAAAAAGCACTATCGTCGCTGGTACATACCCAGAAGATGCTAACCTTGCCCACCAATTACTCCGTCGATATTATTCCGTCGGGCTGTTGCGGCATGGCAGGTTCTTTTGGCTACGAAGCAGAACATTATGACGTCTCGATGCAAATTGGCGAACTGGTATTATTCCCGACGGTGCGTAAAACGCCCGAGGATGTAATAATTGCCGCCCCCGGCACCAGTTGCCGCCACCAAATAAAAGATGGCACGGGCCGAAAAGCCATCCATACACTAGAGGTGTTATGGGATGCTTTAATAAAATAAAGAAAAAGTCTGATAAACAAAAAAGCAGCCTTAGAAGCTGCTTTTTGTTTATGGCTAAATCCAAATAATAAATATTATACCAAAGGAAGGTTGAACAGGCATTATTTTAAAGTAAAGGTTATTTGTTGTGCATTCAGGATGCTTTGGTATGCTGCGGTACTTTTTCAGCCTGTTTAGCTTTTATCAGTGCGGCCTTACTTCTGGAGTAGCTTAACCCTTCCGCCCTCCGGGCACTTTCCCTAAATTAGGGAAGGAGTTCGGCCAAACCAACACGTTGCGCATTAGTTTTGTTGAGCTGGCTGTCAATTAATTTTTAATAGTGATTATAGAACCTAGAAGACCGTAGCTACGAAGCAAACTACATCAGTTTGGGCGATGAGGGCCTTCTAAGGTTGTGGTGCTTTAGCATTCCGACGAAGGAGGAAAACAAGCTTAGACAGCCCGAATGACCAAACGGGGCCTCGCGGCCGGGAGAAACTTAGGCTTCTATATTTAATTAGCACCAAGGCATTAAAAGATGAAATCTTTCAAAAGAGAAACAGAAAGACCAAGCTATTTATAGAATAGCGTTAAGGAGATGTGGTATTACACAGCTACCGGGGCTTTAATGGCCGGATGCGGATTATATTCTTCCAGTTTAAAATCTTCGTATTTAAAGTCGAAAATACTTTTCACTTCGGGGTTTAACACCATGCGCGGCAACGAGCGAGGCTCCCGGGTTAATTGCAGTTCGGTTTGTTCCAGGTGGTTCAGGTACAGGTGCGTATCGCCGCCAGTCCAGATAAAATCACCTAAATCAAGTTCGCAAACCTGCGCCATCATTTGGGTAAGCAAGGCGTAAGAAGCAATATTAAAAGGCACACCTAAAAATACATCGGCGCTGCGCTGGTACAATTGGCAGGATAATTCATTATCGGCCACGTAAAACTGAAAAAAAGCGTGGCAAGGCGGCAGCTTCATCTGGTTAATTTCGGCTACGTTCCAGGCACTCACAATAATGCGGCGCGAATCCGGGTTGTTCTTTAGCTGGTTTACTACCTGCGTAATTTGGTCGATGTGGCCACCATCCGGCGTTGGCCAGCTACGCCATTGCGAGCCATAAACCGGTCCTAATTCGCCCTTTTCATCGGCCCACTCATCCCAAATACTAACGCCGTTTTCTTTCAGGTATTTAATATTAGTTTCACCCTTTAAAAACCACAGCAACTCGTGGATAATTGACTTGAGGTGTACCTTTTTAGTGGTAACCAACGGAAAACCATCTGCCAGGTTAAACCGCATCTGGTAACCAAAAACACTAAGGGTGCCGGTGCCGGTACGATCTTCCTTACGCGTGCCATTATCTAAGATATGCCGGAGAAGTTGCTGGTATTGCTGCATGGGTTTAAATCTAAAGGAGTCAAAAATAAAGAAGTATCCTGACGAATCGAATGTTTATTTTAAATAATTTTTAGATTTTGTACCCTTGTTCGAACGATGAAAAATATTAACCTTTTGCCCCGGCATTAAAATGATTGCCTTAACTGGTTCGTTAGACTACTGAAAGCTTAATGGCCCAACAGAATAAATTAAAATTTATTTTTAGCATAACTTCAATTCCTTATAAATAATTTATTAAATGCGCCAAATCCTGCTCCTATTCGCCCTATTTCTTTTTAATGTAAACCTAACCCTAGCCCAGGACTCTGCTGCTACCCAAACGGCGCCTAATACAGCTACCGAAAACTTAAACCGGCTGTTGCATGAACGTGCGCAGATGATAAAAGATTATGAGTATTACAATGCGCAAAACAGCAATTTTTGGGGTAAAAAATCGAAGAAAGACTTGCTTAACATAATAGATGTACTAAAGAAAGTTATCAATAAAGATTCGGAAATAATAAGAGAAATAAATTTGGTGAACCTGAGAAAACAAGCCGAGATAAAAGCGGCACGCGCGCAGGCCGAGAACCAGAAAAAACAAATTGAATTTAGATCCATAGATGATAAACGGGTAGTATCGGATAATCTGTACGCTTTAAAAACCCAAATTCAGAACATGGAGAACAAAGAAAAAGTGAAACAGCGCCAGATAAATGCCCTAGAGGAAAGTTTAACCATTTCTAAAGAAACCATTCAAAAACTAGAGCAATTAATTGCAGTTTCGGTAGTAGCCATACTGGGCTTGGCCATTTTTGCCTTTACCCGAACCAATAAAAGCAAGCGCAAAAAAATATAAATATTTATATACCTTATTTCGAAACTTTTTCTCCTGCGGCAACCTTATATACTGTTCACCTGATTATAAAAATCGGTAGCAGGCTATATATTAATTAACTTGCACCGGCATTGTGAGATTTTCATGTTAGAGATACAAGAAGAGTTATTTAAAGTAAGCAAATTATTAAAGCTGGAGCAGGAAGAAGATCTCGCTCAATATAAAATAAAAAGTACCCGCAGCTCTATTCAAGAGCGTAAAAAAAGCGGTTTGTGCTGGTACCCCGTTACGATAACCAAAACCGAAATTGGTTTTGGCAACAAAGTAGTAGTGGAAATTGAGCGCACGGGTAGCCGCGATCAACTGCATTTGTTTCAGACCGGCAAAGGGGCGTCTATTTTCAGCAACGCCAACGGCAGCCAGGGCCACGATTCGCAACAGCTAAGCGGGGTTATCATGACCCTGAAGCGCAATAAACTAACGCTGGCTACTACCAAAGAAGATTTACCGGACTGGATTGAAGACGGCAAGCTGGGCATCGACCTGACCTTCGACGAGATGAGTTACAAGGAGATGGAAATTGCCATGCGCAAGGTTACTGAAGCCGAAGATAACCGTTTGGCCCAGCTCCGCGATATTTTGTATGGTGCGCAACCCGCAACTTTTTACCCTAATAATAATTATTCGCCGGATTCTTTATTAAATAATTCGCAGAACGAAGCCATTAAAAATATTGAAGCGGCGAAGGATGTAGCTATTATTCACGGTCCGCCGGGTACTGGTAAAACTACTACTTTGGTGCAGGCCATTTTGCGCACCTTGCAGCGGGAAAGGCGCTTGTTGGTAACGGCTCCCAGCAATACGGCCGTAGATTTACTTACCGAAAAACTGGCGGCGCAAGGCATTAACGTTATCCGGATTGGTAACCCATCGCGGGTTTCGGATATTTTGCTGCACCATACGTTGGATGCGCAGATTATGGAGCATAAGGCCTACAAAGAAGTAAAAGAATACCGGAAACAAGCCGAGGAATATAAAAGCATGGCTTACCAGTTTAAACGCAAATTTGGCTGGGAAGAACGCGAACAACGCCGCCTCTTAAAAGAACAAAGCCGCGCCTTATTAGCTGAAGCCGACCACATCGAGCGCTATATTACTGACGATTTACTGGACCGGGTGCAGGTAATTACCTGTACATTGGTGGGTTCGGCCAACCGCTTAATCCGCCACTTAACCTACGACACCGTATTTATTGATGAAGCGGCCCAGGCCCTGGAACCCGCTTGCTGGATTCCCATAACCCGTGCGAACCGCGTGGTGCTGGCCGGAGACCACTGCCAATTACCGCCTACCGTTAAATCTTTAGAAGCAGAAAAAGGTGGTTTAGAGGTTACGCTGTTCGAAAAATGCATTCAGCGGCAGCCTAGTGTGGCCGTTATGCTGCGTACGCAGTACCGGATGCACGAAAATATTATGCAGTTCTCGAACCAGCAATTTTACAACGGGCAATTGGAAGCGCACGAAAGTGTAGTGCAAACCGATTTACACGCCTTTAACCCCATATTCCCGGCCGAACTGGCAGTTGAATTTGTAGATACGGCCGGCTGTGGTTACAATGAACAATCTTTTGCCGAAGGCGCCAGCACGGCCAACCCCGAAGAAGCAGATTTATTGTTGCGGCATTTGCAACATTTATTAAAAGATTACGAAGCAACCGAAAACGAATCTCCACTGAAGATAGGAATTATTTCGCCGTACCGGGCTCAAATTAATTATTTAAAAGACGAAGTAGAGCACAACGCCTGGCTGCACGATTTGCAAAATAAGCGTCTGTTAACCATTGGCACCGTCGACAGCTTTCAGGGGCAAGAACGCGATATTATTTACATTAGCATGGTGCGCAGCAATAACGAGGGCGAAATTGGCTTTTTAAGTGATATCCGGCGTATGAACGTTGCCATGACCCGCGCCCGTAAAAAGCTGGTAATACTGGGTGATAGCGCCACTTTAACCCGACACCCTTTCTACCACGCATTTGTAGGTTATACCGAAAACATTAATGCTTACCGGAGTGCCTGGGAATTAATGGATGCCCTAAATATTTCTTAGAAAATTTTATGGTATGATTTATAAATAGTAAGTTGTGAACTTTTAAAACAGAAAATGGTCTGCAAACCTGGTAATAAGTTGAGCAAAAGTGATTAGCTTAAAATCAAGTTGCGCTTTTTTAGGCCATGACTGTAAACAATTTCTACCTGATTAGGTAAAACCATAAAAGCGCCATATCGGCTTACATATTAAACCAAACCTGTTATGACAGCAATAAGTGAAAACAAAGTGGTTTCGCTCACCTACGAGCTTAAAATATTAAACGACGACGGCGAACAAACGCTCGTAGAAACAGCCGATGAAAGCAACCCAATGGTGTTTTTGTACGGTGTGAGCGGATTACCCGAAAAGTTTGAAGAATATTTGGACGGCAAACAGGAAGGTGAAAGTTTTTCTTTTTCGCTGGAAGCAGAAGAAGGCTACGGCGAATACGACGATAACGCCCTGGTGCCGATTCCGAAGAACGTTTTTGAAGTGGACGGCAAAATAGACGACGAAATGCTACAGGAAGGAAATTATATTCCGATGGCTGATAACGAAGGCAACCACATGCAAGGCCGGGTGATGAAAATTCAGGACGATGAAGTAGTAATGGATTTTAACCACCCCTTAGCCGGCATGAAAATGTTCTTCGAAGGCAAAGTATTATCGGTGCGGGAAGCTACCCCGGAAGAAATTTCCCACGGCCACGTACACGGTGCCGGCGGTCATCACCACTAATCTTCTTATAATATTAACTAATAAAAAAGCCAAGATAATTATCTTGGCTTTTTTATTAGTTAATAACACTGTAGCATTTTTCAAAATAATACTACTATCAACTAGTAATTGCGCATAAGTGTACACTATTGCTCATCCTGAGCTTGCCGAAGGATCTATTACAGTTATTTAGATGTTTCGACAAGCTCAACATGACGCCTGTAGATTGCGCTTAATCCACTTGCAAGTGGTTTAACTTGGATGCTTTACACCACCGCTTCCTGGAACCGGTCTAAACCGCAAAGCTCTAAAAATTCGTTGTTAAACACCTGCCACGCTTCATCGGCTAAAAGCTGCCGCCGATGGCCTAGCCATTTATCAATAGTGGCATCGCCGTAAATTTTTCTTACCCGTTCTTTATTTAGTACGTGGTTAATTTTTCCCCAATGCACCGAGTAAGGAATATTTTTACTTTCCACTTCCCGGATAAAGGCTTCGGCAAACTTATAATTAATTTGGGTATCAGCGCCGTCTAACTCCAGTACGCAGGTATTGGGGAACTTAGCAAAGGCCAGCGTAGCCGGCGAACCTTTCACAAACCGAAAAGCCATAATGCCAACGAAGGGTATTTTTTTATTTAGTTCTAGAAAAATATCAATTAATTGGGGTACCACTTCCCGGCTAAACCCGTAAGCCGCGCTAAACAACTGTCCTCGGAAGATGGTATTCCGAAACGTTTCGCCAATCGTGCCCAAAGCAGCTTCGGGCCGGTTATAGGCTAGTTTAAAAAGCGAATTGACTGTTTTGGGTATTAATTTTAAATCCAGTTTGTTGCCCGGAAATTTATCTATCGCATCTAATACTGATTGCATCAAGCCCAATACATCGTCGCCGTAAGTAAACTTGCCTTTGGCGCTTGGGTCGAAGGGCGTGTAACCGGGCTGGTAAGGCCGCTTGTACATAACCCGGAAGTAAACCGCGTCCGGCTGATTATTTTTCTGGAAATTGTGCGGGTTAATAGCCAGTTCAAAATGATACAAGTCCGGCACCGGACCTTTCAGAATAGGTGCCAAGTCCGAAAAGTCTCCGGAAATAATGGCTTTTTCCAGTTGGCTGTTGTAAGGAATTTGGGTTAACTGTTGTTGTAATAAAAATTTTGGCTCTACTTCTATCAGCACACTGTGCATGATGCCAAAACTGCCAAAGCTTACCAAGGCCGCATTAAACAGATCATCATCTTGTATTACTTCGGCCTGCAGCCAGGCTCTGAATGCATCCGAAATAACCGGGTAAGATGCTCGTTCGAGCCAAACGTGCCGGTTGGGCCCCACCACCAGGTGCATGCCCACCACACAATCGCAAACCGAACCGTATTTAAAAGCTGCCCCGTGCGTACCGGTACTAAAAGCGCCAACTATGGTTTGGCCGTTGCTCCCGCCCGATACCCGTAAACTTTTAGCCGGGTTCCGTTCTTTTTCCAATAAATCGTTAATTCTAATTATTTCGTTGCCGCACTGGGCAAATAACAAATCATTGGCACTACCGCCTTTAGCTAAATATTCAGGGGCTACTTGCGATTCCGATAATTCGGCTTTTAAGGTGAGTTTTTTGGTATTAATAAGCCCATCGTCGGTAACGCCCACTTTACTCAACGACCAGCCACTACCCATGGCCCGCAGCTTAATTTTATGATCAATGGCGTATTTAATCAGCCATTGCATGTTGCGGGTGGTTTGGTGATATTTTTCTTTAAACGTTGGAAACTGCTGCTTGAATTCCGGGTCCGAAACGGTTAGCTCAAACGAAGCGTCTTTCTTTAAATGCTGCGTAAAATTGGCGTGCGCATTGGTCCACTTCCATTTATTTATTTTTAAGGGCTTAATGCCTAAAGGTAAATTCATGGTGTAAAGCGTTAAAGTTTCTCTTCGGTTTCGGAACTGGGGCAGCAATCCCAAACTATTTTTTGGGGTACTACTATGCCCAAGGTAACCGCCGAAACTAGGATATAACCCAAATTAGTTTTGGCATTTACTTTACAAATAGTTTTAGATTCGCATTGGGCCGGAATATCCTGCGGTTGTACAATGCCCCACAAATAACTAACCCGGGTAGCCTGGTTCGACTGAATATTATCGGTGCTGTAAAAAGCAACGAGCCTGGTATTCACACAACCTGTAAAACTAAAAGTAGTACCTACCAGCAAGAGAATAATCAAAAAGGGGCGCGGCATAGTGGCAGGGTTAAAAATTAATTTTAAAAAATTCCACCACATTTTTATAGCAAATTTTTTCCGCCAGTTCATTTACCTCAGCGCTGGTGCGGTAAAGGTTAAACCGGTCCTGGTTCAGAAACCTTTTCAGAAATTTCTTAAAAGTGGGCAATTGATCGGAGGCAGCAAATTTATCGGTGGGGTTTATGGTGCCGTCAAAATCAGAGCCAATGCAAATCCGGTCCCAGATTTCGTGTTTATTGGCCGCGCCGGTGTTGTACACGGTTTTTACAATATGTTCTATCTGATCGGCAAATAATTCGGCCCAGTCTTCTTCGTTCCAGAGAATTTTACCTTTGCGTTTTTTCTTGCCCGATAAGATTGGTTCGTAAAATATTAACCCGATTAAGCCCTTAGATTGATGAATCCTGATTATTTCATCGTCGTACAAATTAATGCTCCAGGGGTTAAAAGAATTGCTTTCCTCCCATTCCTTATCTAAATCGGCCGGATTAAATGCTTGATCGTTTAAGCTGGGTTTACCGTTTACGGCCGCGTGGCTCATAATTACCGGAATTACATCCGTAGGATTAGTGGCCTGGTAAGCATCCAGCAAATCGTAATAATCCTGGCGGCTCCGGGTGCTCATGTGCTTAATATCAATATGAATGCGTTTGCCCCGGTCGGCGCGGGCCAACGATACCTCATCGATACCCAATAGCCGTTGAATAACTTTTTTACCTAAATCCGAAAGGCCAGCGTTTATACCGGGCTGGTACCGGGGAAGCGTTTTTTCGGGCGGAAAGGGTTCGGCAAAATCCAGAATTTTCCGGAACAAACCGGTTAACGGCTGCGCGTGGCCACAAATACTGTTGTAAAAAGCGTGGGTCATGGTCATCCAGACGGGCGGGTGCGACCAGGCAGCCGCTTCCGGGCTGCTAATACCTTTTAGGGCGTCTACTCTTTTCAGGATTAAATCTTCGCTCGCATTAAAGCCGTTGGGTGTGCCGTTAAAATCTAAATGGCCGGTGCCTAAAGCGTGCGACGACTCAATGGTTAACACCAGGGCAATTACTCTATCGGATTTATTGCCATTGTTGGCATCCAGCACTTGCTGAATATCGGCATAATTGCGGGCTACAATGTAGCGGCAACGGGTTTTTTTGCCCGTAGAATCTAACTTTATTCTTTTGGAAATATTCTGGCCACCCAGGTATAATCTTACTTCTTTATTAAGCTGATCGAAATGATCGTATTTTTCTGATTGATAATGCTTGATTTTATCGGTTGGCAGGGTGCTTAAAAAAGAAGAAAATTCGGCAAGTACTTTTTTGGAAATTGGCCCCTGAAAGGCTAATATTTTTTGTTCCGGCGGCGTTAACGCTACGCAAGCTATCTGCACATCGCCTTGCGCTAAGTTCTTTAAATCGGCGGCCGTTGACCTAACTGCTCCCACCAAATTTTCTAGTATCCGGGGCCGGCCAATGGGCTCCCATAAGTCCACCACATCGTTCTGAATATATTTCAGTAGCGTATGGCAATGAATATCAGCAAAAACTTCGGCATGTGGCATATTAAAATGGCTTTAAGTGATAGCGAACACCAATGGTAATATCAAGGGAGCGGAAATTAACGGCGTGGGCAATCAGGTTGGTGGTTCCTTCTTCCTGTTCGGGCACCCGTACGGTCTGGCGCGGCCGGTAGCTGCCCTTTAATTGCAACGATAAATTTCGCCGGGAATAATAATCGATGGCAGCCCGGTAGTGGGCCGTAAAGGTTTTGCGGCGCTTTTCGTATTCGTCCGTACCCAAGGAGCCTTGTACCAATAAATTATGATAGCTTGGCCCGGCTCCTACCGAAAATTCCAGCCGGGTTTTATTTTCCGGCATTATCGGGTTAATAACGTAGTTGGCCACCAAACTGTAAGTTTCGCCTTTCGCCGATTCGTATTCCGGACCCGGTTCATGGTGATCGGTGCCTCCTTGTATTTGCTGCTTTACAAAATTATTAAACGATAACCCTAACCCAAATTTTCGGCTCAGGCTATAATCGGCGGTGATGTTCCAGGTGTAGGGAGTACTGGAGTTTTCGCCGTTGGGGTAATGTAAATAGCCAAACCAATGCGGTATGTGGTTAGGAATACCCGAAATGGCGTACGCATTTTTAATGCTGCGGTAAGTCATGACGCTGGCCCAGCCACCGCCTAAAGCAAAATGCCACCGCGAAGGTGCCAGGGTGCTTCTTTCCTGCCGGGCTCCTACCACCAAACCCATAATAGTTAAAGGCGTGGCCACAATAAACATATCTACTACGGCATGAATGGGCCGTGATACTACTTTGCCGTTACTCAGCACCCAGTCTTTACCGGTTAGGCCCAGTATAATGCCGCCGGCACCCCCAATAGCAAAGCCGGTTAAAGCTCCCCGCAAAGGCGTGTTCATCATTTTTTTGGTTTGAGCTAAACCTGGCATATTAAATATGCCGGGTGTGGGCACTGTTGGCATTAAACCAATAATATTAGAGCGAGCGCTACTATCAGCCGCCCAGTTTTGAGCAAAAGCTATTTGTTGGGCATGACTTTGTTCGCAAAGTAGCACCAGGCCAAGCAGCGAAAGTTGTAAAAGCTTCTGAAAATAATAACCGTTTTTCATAGTGCGTGGGTTTAGTAAATCAGGTTAAGGCCAAACTGCACTTGGGTTATGGGTTCTAAAGAAACATTGCCCGAAGACCACCCGTTTGTTTTGCGGTCTCCTTCTAAAAACCACTCAAACCGCTTCGATAAAGGGGCTGCGATGCCCAACTTTAAAATACCGCCGGCGGTGCTGCCTTCCGAGCGGAATAATTGGTCTTTTGGTTGCATCCACAAGCCCATGGCGCCGGTTAAAAATATTTTCTTCATCGGGAAGCGGTAAACTTCTAGGTTTATACCCGGAAAGTGCCGTTCCCGGTTTTTATAGTCGTGGTAGGTAAAAAATAAATTCCATTTGTTTTGTTGCAGGTAAATATTGTAATCGATAACCCGGCCAAACGAAACCAAGTTGTGCACCAAACTAAAGTTATAATGAAAAGGCTGGCTGTTGAACGGACTCATGGCCCGGAACCGGGCAAAGCCAAAATTGTGCGGCGATACCAGGTTCAGCCACACCAGGCGCGATTGTTTTTTTAAATAATCTAACTCTTCGCCGGTTAAATCTTCTTTGCCAATGTAGCGGTCTACGCCGCTGCCGTATGGATGCGCGCCGCCATTGGTACCGCGGTTCTGATAAGGCTCGTCGGGCCGAAATAAATCGTATACCCAAGGCGTAAATTCCACACCCGATATATCCCGGACATCCGGCGTTAGCTCTACTTTATTGCGCTCATCTATATCTGTATCGTAATTTTTTTGCCGGAACTCATTCACGTACTGAATGGTAACAATGGTGTTGAGCAGGTTGGGTACAATATCACGGTAACCGGGTGTGCCGTAATAAAAAGCATCTTTTTTAAGCTGTTCAATCATTTCCAACTGCGCTTCGTGACCAATTCCCCGGTTTCGGATAAAATCGGCGGGGTAATCTCTTTTAAAATTTATAAGATCCTGGTCTTTTACATTTTTAGTAGCAATTCTTTTTTTGAAAAACCGGAAATCGTTGGCCTGGTTGTAACTGGATATTCCCCGCAGACGCAGCACGGCCCGGTGGGCTTCCTGGTGTTGCCAGGCCGTTCCGCCCGGTAAATAAGTGTAAACCACATTAAAAGCCAGGATAGAACCGGTGGTTAGTACTTTTCCCCAGAACGGATGAATGGGCTCCAGGGCTTTACCCAAACTAGTATTTACTACCTGGTGTACCGCTACCGTATTCTGAATAGATTGATTTAAACTAGGCCAGTAATAGCCATCGTCGAAATTGAGCGGATAATCGGCGAGGTATAAATTTATAGGCCGGTTTTCTGGGGTTAGCGGCGTAGGAAAACTATCCGGTACTTGGGCCCGAACAGAAAGCCTACAAATAAATAAGGCAACAAACCCTATCTGAAAAATTCTTGTGTAAAAGTTTTTCATGCTCAGGAAAACTAAAATTTCCTATCAGCAGAAAGTTTACCAGCTTAATCAAAATTTAAATTAATATAAATCAGTAGTTTAATAATATTTAAAAATTGATTTTGATATTGGGCTTTGGAAAACTTTCAATAAAAGTGAAGCATCAAAATACCCTGGCATGGGCCAGACAGCAGGAGAAAATCGTCGGGTTTTGACTACCCGCACTTTATACTTTTTTTAAAGGAGAATGCCTCTAAAATATTTTAGGAGTATTTTAAAGGATAATAATTTTAATTAATCTAAGATAAAGAATATTATTGGTAAGTACAATACCTAAAATTGAGTATTACTATATTAAATTAATCTTTATTTGATTTAACAAGCAATTAATATAGACTAAGCTTTCTGCTGTTCTATTACATAAGCCATTAATTCGGGAAAGAAAATATTGAACTCGTAGAGGTAAAGGTGGTAGTTTTCACGCAGTTCATCGGCGGCCGTTTCCATGTTAGAGACAAAAGCTGTACGCCGGCTTAAACCGGTAAGCGAACGCCGGATGCCTTCGAGGTTGGCGTAGTTTAGCAGCCAGTTTTGTTCTATCATGTAAGGCAAAAAATATAATACTCTTTTGGGCAAAATAGCGTGGTGCCGCTGCACCAAATTATACACGTGTTGGGTATAAACCGCCAAACCTGCATCGGAATATTGGTCGAAGTTAATGGCCAGAAAATGATCATAATAAATATCGGCAATAACGCCGGCGTATTTCCGGTAAGTAGGGCGCAGCCGTTCTTTTGTTTGTTGTACTATTGGGTGGGTATCGGTAAAAGTATCTATCTGGCGGTGTAAAATAATGCCCTGGGCTATTTTATCCGGGTATAATTGTAATTGGCTACCCCGCACCGAATCGGCAATAAAATTACCTACTAATAATTCCTCATCGGCGCCGGAAAGAAAGGCATGTGCTAAATAATTCAAGTTATCAGGGTTTAGTATGAATGTAAAATAAACAATACGGATACGTTTAGGTTTATGGTCTATGGGGCCGCCAGAAGGTAAAACGGAACTTTTGCTTTTTGACCGCGTACCCTACACAATAATTACAGACCTAAAACTATGGAAAATAACGCAAGCGAAAATCTGCAGAAGCTGGCAGAAAAAATTAATAATATTAAAACCGCCATGCTGGTTACCGCCGAACAAGACGGCACCTTGCGGGCCCGGCCCATGCAAACTTTAAAAATAGAAGGCAATTACCTATGGTTTTTAACCGCTATAAATTCGCCGAAGTCGCACGAAATACGCAACGAAAGCCATGTAAACTTAAGTTTTGCCGACGAAAGTAATAAATTATATGTTTCGGTTTCGGGTGTTGCCACCGTAAGCCGCGATCGCCAGAAAATAGATGAGTTGTGGAGTGAGCCCTTTAAAGCCTGGTTCCCCGAAGGTAAAGAAGACCCGAATATTGCGGCCATACGGGTAGAAATTACGCAGGCCGAATATTGGGATACGCCTACCAGCCCGGTGGTACATTTAATTGGCTACGCCAAAGCCGTAGTTACCGGCGAGCCCTACCACCCCGGCGACAACGAAAAAATTAATGTAACCAAATAATTTACTAAGATAAAAAAGGAGAACCAGTTCTCCTTTTTTATTAAATATTCAGCTAATTTGCTTTAGCTCTTTTACTCAACGTTTATTCAACGCCATTCTTTAAATAATTGCTTCCCCCATCTATTACCACCCTTAGTTTATTCGGCATCCGGAAAGGCCATTGGCGCTGGGGCCTGGCCCAAATGGGAACCATGCCACTCCGTTTGCAACAAACGCCCGGTTTGCAGTTCTTTAAATTATTGGGCAGCGGCAAAGGCCGCGTATTTAGTTTAACCCCCGATTTTTATTTGTATGGCTTAATGGCCGTTTGGGAAACTGAAGTACAGGCCGATGATTTCTTTAATCATTCTGATATTATGAAGGCATATCAGAAACATTGCAACGAAACCTGGACGGTGAAATTACAACCCATTAAAGCGCATGGGTTATGGGATAACCAAAGTCCCTTTGTTCCTGCTGCCGATACCAATATTCCAGCCGGACCATTAGCCGTATTAACCCGGGCCTCTATTAACCTGCGGGCATTGCCTGCTTTCTGGAAACACGGCAAAGAAACGAGCAAAGCCTTAGAAAATGCGCCCGGCCTTTTAGCAGCCGTGGGCTTAGGCGAATTACCTTTTATCCGGCAGGCTACTTTTAGCATTTGGGAAAGCGAACCGCAAATGATGCAATACGCTTACAAAAATGCCCTCCACCAGCAAGTAATACGCAAAACCCGCCAGGACAACTGGTACCACGAAGAATTGTTTGCCCGTTTCCGGGTAATTTCCGCTACTGGTACCTGGAAAGGACGCAATCCTTTAGCCATTATTTAAAAATAATCCATTGCTTCTCTCCTACTGGGTTGAAAATATTAGGTTGAATAATTCCCTGATTCAGACATTGCCTATTTAAATCTGTATTAAAAATTGTTTAGCACCTTATTATTTTAGAAATGGAAATGCCTTTTGGTTGAATATTTATAATGATTTCTTTTAACTTGCAGAAATTAACAAAACCGAACAACCCGGCTGGCTGGTTCTGCAAAACTTTACCGGAAGCCAATTTTCGATTTCATAAACAAAAGCATGTCAGATTACAACTTTAGTCAGATAGAGAAAAAGTGGCAGCAAACCTGGGCCCAGCAGCAAACCTTTAAAACCACTACCGATAACAGCAAACCCAAGTACTACGTGCTGGATATGTTCCCGTACCCCTCGGGAGCCGGCTTACACGTAGGGCACCCACTGGGTTATATAGCTTCGGATATTATGGCCCGCTACAAAAGGCAGCGGGGCTTTAACGTGCTGCACCCTATGGGTTTCGATGCTTTTGGACTACCGGCCGAGCAGTACGCCATTCAAACCGGTCAGCACCCGGCTATTACCACCAAAGAAAATATTGCCCGTTACAAAGAGCAGTTAAGCAGCCTGGGTTTTTCTTACGACTGGAGCCGCGAAGTGCGCACCTCCGACCCGGATTATTATAAGTGGACCCAGTGGATATTTCTGAAACTATACGATGCCTGGTATAACCAGGAAACTGATAAAGCCGAACCGATTGCTACGCTGGTAGCTAAGTTCGAGCAAAACGGAACTGATGGTGTAAAAGCCGCCTGCGACGAAGAGGAGCGCACTTTCTTTACGGCCGATGAGTGGAAAGCGATGACCGAAAAACAACAATCGGATGTGTTGCTGCAATACCGGTTAGCCTTTTTATCGGAAGCTACTGTAAACTGGTGCCCGGCTTTGGGTACGGTTTTGGCCAACGACGAAGTAAAAGACGGCGTGAGCGAACGCGGTGGTTACCCCGTAGAACGCAAAAAAATGCAGCAGTGGAGCTTACGCATTACGGCCTATGCCGAACGTTTGCTAAACGATATTGAAAGCCTGGACTGGACCGAGGCTATTAAAGAAATGCAACGTAACTGGATTGGTAAATCTTTAGGCGCGGAGCTGAACTTTAAAGTAAAAGATTCGGAACGGCAACTAAAAGTATTTACCACCCGGGCCGATACCATTTACGGTGTTACCTACCTGGCCATTGCCCCCGAACACGAATGGGTGCCGGAATTAACTTCTCCGGAGCAGCGCCAGGCGGTAGAAGAATACGTGAGCACCGCCAAAAACCGCTCGGAGCGCGACCGCATGAGCGATGTAAAAACCATTAGCGGCGTATTTACCGGTTCGTACGTACTGAACCCGCTGAACGGCGAAGAAATTCCGCTGTGGGTGGCCGATTACGTACTAGCCGGCTATGGTACTGGTGTGGTAATGGCCGTACCCGCCAGCGATATTCGTGACTTTAATTTCGCAAAACACTTTAATTTGCCCATTGTGCCGGTTATCGAAGGCTCTAATATTGACGAGGTGTACGAAGCCAAAGAAGGCAAAATGATTAATTCGGACTTCCTGAACGGCCTGGAAGTAAAAGACGCTTTAGTAGCCGCCACCGCTAAGTTCGAAGAAATGGGCATTGGCCAGGGCAAGGTAAATTACCGGATGCGCGATGCCATATTCGGCCGCCAGCGCTACTGGGGCGAACCCATTCCAATATATTACAAAGACGGCATTCCGCAACCATTGCCGGAATCGGAGCTGCAGTTGGTTTTACCCGAAATTGATGCTTACCTGCCCACCGAAACCGGCGAACCGCCTTTGGGCCGCGCCAAAGATTGGAAGTACAAAGGGGAATATCCCTACGAACTAAGCACCATGCCAGGCTGGGCGGGGTCCAGTTGGTATTATTTGCGCTACATGTCGCCGGATAACCAGGAAGCATTTGTTACGCCCGAAGACGAGCAATACTGGCAGAACGTAGATTTATATATTGGTGGCTCGGAGCACGCTACCGGTCACTTGTTATATTCCCGCTTCTGGTACAAGTTCCTGCACGATTTAGGTTTGGTTTCGCAAGTGGAGCCTTTCCGGAAGTTAATAAACCAGGGAATGATCCAAGGTGTTTCTAGCTTTGTCTATGCTAATGTATATGGATATACTGGCGATGATATGAAATCTAACAATATGGTTTATATTTTCTCATCGAAGCCTTATGAGAAAAACTCAGAGCGAATAATTAATATTAATGGTGAAGCTAAAAAGTATTTTCTATTAAATGATTATAAACTTAGGGTGCCAATAGATTTTGTTAATTTAGATGGGACAATATCTAAGGATAATCAAATAAAGTATCAAGAGGACCCCTTATTTATAGAATATTCAAAACAACTAGGAGTTCCTATTATTATTTGGGAAAGTGATAATATGCCGCTTGCTCAAGAAATTGAGAAGATGTCCAAATCTAAGCGAAACGTAGTAAATCCAGATGATATTATAAGTCGCGTGGGCGCCGATACGCTGCGGATGTACGAGATGTTTTTGGGCCCGCTGGAGCAATTTAAGCCCTGGAATACCAACGGCATCGACGGGGTGCATAAATTCCTGAAGCGTTACTGGAAATTATTCTTCGATAGCAACGGCAATTTCTTGGTTTCAGATGATCAGCCAACACCGGCCGAATTGAAAACGCTGCACAAAACCATTAAAAAGGTAGAGGAAGATATGGAGCGTTTATCGTTTAACACTTCCGTAAGTACCTTTATGATTTGCGTGAACGAATTAATTACCCTGAAGTGTAACAAACGGGCGATTCTGGAACCGCTTACCGTAATATTGGCCCCTTACGCGCCGCACATCACCGAAGAAATCTGGTCGTTGCTGGGCCACGCCGAAAGCATTGCGTACGAGCCTTTCCCAACCTGGGAAGAAAAATATTTAACCGAAAGCACTTTCGAATACCCAA
Organism: Adhaeribacter rhizoryzae; assembly: GCF_008629685.1. Taxonomy (GTDB): domain Bacteria; phylum Bacteroidota; class Bacteroidia; order Cytophagales; family Hymenobacteraceae; genus Adhaeribacter; species Adhaeribacter rhizoryzae. The sequence continues at coordinate 309,119 of NZ_VWSF01000004.1, forward strand.
TTTCGGTAAATGGTAAGATGCGAGGTAAACTGGCTTTCCCAACGGATAAACCTAAAGAAGAAATCGAAAAAGAAGTAATTTCTTCGGGCGTAATTGATAAATATTTAGAAGGCAAAGCGCCGAAAAAAATAATTGTGGTACCTAATAAAATTGTAAACGTAGTAGTTTAATTAATACTGTTATTAGCATCTAGCGTTTAAAATATTGCAGTCATGTTGAGCCTGTCGAAATAGCTAAAATGCTGTTATAGATCCTTCGGCAAGCTCAGGATGACCAAAATTTGCTTTTAAAGCAATAAAATAATTACAACCAAACACCCTCTCACGGCGGTCATTCTGAAAGAATCTTATTAGCAAGTAGCCAATTAGATTCTTTCAGAATGACCGTGGTGGGTGGTACAGCCTTTACTTTATTTGAAAGTGCAGTTTTCATTTGATATTGGTATATCACTTACAAAAAACAAGAAAGCCGCTTACTTTAAGCGGCTTTCTTGTTATATAGGCTAACCAGGTAAACACAACCCAAAGTAAAGAATATTTAAACTTTGTTTTTCCGTCCGGAATAAAATAATGTAAAGAGTACAGCCACAAAACCAACTGCACAAACGGCCATTACAATCTGGTAAAAAGAATCATTAGAATTTCCGGCTTTATACCAGTTAGCAAAACCAACTGCGGCAAAAAACACCAATTGCAATATTCTGACCAGCAGCACCTTTTTATTCATACCAAATTTTATTAAGCTGGAGTATCTAACGGCGGTTCGTCGTGTAGGGTAATGGCTAACTTCTGCGCCCGGGTTAGTTTGGCATACACCAGGTAGTACGACTGATCAATCCATTGCTTTAAAACCAAATCCGGAATATTATTGTGCACCCGAATGGTATTCCAATGTTTTTTATCCATGTGGTAACCCGGTTGTACCGCCTCATATTGCTCCCGCAACTGTACCGCCACTTCCGGATCGCATTTCAGGTTAATGCTTTCAAAAGTATTAATATTGGTTAAAGCAAAAATCCGGCCGCCTACTTTAAACACCAGGGTGTCTACTCCAAAGGGTGTTTCTTCGGTCACCCCCGGCTTTGCAAGGCAATATTCCCGAAATTCTTCGATGTGCATTATAATACGTGGCGGAAAATTAGAATAAACAGCGCCACCAAAAACATCAGCATCGACAATTTATTAATAAAATGCATGCTGCGCAGGTTAAAATTTGTTTTCCGCTTGGGATCTTTTTTCCGGAAAAAATAAGTTGCTACTTCCGAAAAATCAAAAAGTCCTTTCATACCCGAATATTTATAGATGTAAATTAATCTCTAGTTAATATAATCAAAAACGATTGTTCTATTTAGAGAACATGTAAGTAAGTAAAGAAGTTTGGTAAAGTAAAGCCTTATTGCTGATATTTACAGCTATTTAATAACTGTAATGGCAGTAAATAAAAGTGTTTTAGTTAGGTAATATTACCGGCTTACCGGAATATTTAATCTATTTTCCATTGCCACTTTTCTTCCTGCCAGAACAGCCAGGGAGCAATTTGATTTTTAGCTTTCGGCAATAAAATTAGAACGGCACCAGCCGGCTGCACGTCTGCTCCGGCGGGCAAAACGTTTTCGGTTTTCCAGGTTTGTAGCCAGTTCCAATCTTCGGTGCCCAAAGTGTTTTGTTGTCCGGCGCCAAATATTTCGGGCTGCTCTTTCTGTTGCCGCAAAACCATTAAGCCGGTTTTACTAGTTGCGCTTTCCTTTATTAGAATAGCAATATCCAAAAAACCATCTTTATCAAAATCGGCTTGCAGGTAAAAAGGATTAATCTGGAAGTTGTATTCGTACTTCTCTTTAAAGTTTTCTGCTTCTAATATGGCCCAGGTCCATTTGGGTAATTCTACTGGAACAGCCTTTGTAACCACCGGATTAGAATTCTTCGGTTCAGAGCAGTTAAATAATAAAAGCACCGGTAAAAAGAACAAAACTGTTGTTTTGGCTTTTAACGGTGCTTTCATCAGTATAAATATTAATAAATTTTTTAGCCTACTTCCTGCTCCAGAAACACAGGTTCAATCCATTTGCCGTCTTCCCGAATTAGCTGTATTAATTCATCTACGGCATTGTCTTCGGGAACCGCTTTTTTAATAACGTTTTGGCCGCGGTACAAGGCAATTTTGCCTTTGCCTACTCCTACGTAACCATAATCTGCATCGGCCATTTCCCCGGGACCGTTTACAATACAACCCATAATGCCAATCTTTACGCCCTTCAGGTGGTCGGTGCGTTTCCGAATCATGGCGGTGGTTTCCTGTAAATCAAACAAGGTGCGGCCGCAGCTCGGGCAACTAATATATTCGGTTTTGCTCATGCGCGTACGCGCCGCCTGCAAAATGCCGAAGCTTAATTTATTTAAATTATCCAGCAAGCTCAACCACTCGGTTTTACTTTTTTCGGGTAATAATTCGGTGCTGAGTACCACGCCATCGCCTAAGCCATCCAGTAACAAACCACCCACATCGGTAGAGGCATATAACTGCGTTTGCTCCAGGCTCATTTCGGAATATTGCCGGTTTATTATTACCGGATTCGCTACGCCATTATTCATCAGCCGGAAAAAAGCTTTCCGCAACTCGGCCATAGCGTGTTTGTTTTCGGTGTATAAGATAATTACCGCAGTTTTATCTGCGCGCAGTTGGGCAACAGCCTCGTTGGTTAAGGAATTAATATTCTGAAAAACAAAATTCTGTTCCGGGTGGCGCGGCCCGGTATTAGCATACTCGGTTTGGGTTAAAACCGGGTAATGCTCCTGGCGCTGACCGCCGGCTAACCAAGCAGCATAATCAACTACTTCTTTCAGGCCGTTGGGCAACATAAAAGCAATGGGGTTACTTCCGGTATAAATATAATCAGCGCCCAAGTCGTTCATGTTAAACTTATCCAGCAACATCGAGTACAAGTGGCCCACGCATTTCAGATCAGCATATTGCACATTGGTCAGGCGGTTAAGGTCGGCCATTACCCGCGGCACATTTTGACCGCCCAGGTTACCAACTTCAAAAGTTTCGCGGCGATGATATTGGAACGGATTAATGGGCACGTTGCAGATAGGCTTAATTTCGGCGTGACCAGTCCGGTTAGTGTACCTATCAATAAGCATGCGGGCAACCGGCGCTTCAAACTCCGGGGCTTCGGTTAAGGAAACCCGTACGGTATCGCCAATGCCGTCTTCCAATAAAGTACCTATACCCACCGCCGATTTAATGCGGCCATCTTCTCCTTCGCCGGCTTCGGTAACACCTAAATGAAACGGGTAAGGCTGCAAACCTTCTTCGGCTAGTTTTTGCGCAAGCAAACGGTAAGCTTGCACCATTACCTGCGTATTGCTCGCCTTCATCGATAAAACAATATCGTAATAATTTAGGTCTTCGCAGATGCGCAAGAATTCCAAGGCACTTTCAACCATTCCTAGCGGAGTATCGCCGTAACGGCTTAATATTCTGTCGGATAAAGAGCCGTGGTTGGTGCCGATGCGCATAGCGGTGCCGTACTCTTTACAGATTTTTACCAGCGGTACAAACCGTTCGCGTATCCGGTCTAACTCAGCCTGGTAGGTTATATCGGTATATTCAATTACTTCAAATTTCTTTTTATCGGCGTAATTACCGGGGTTAATCCGCACTTTTTCTACAATCCGGGCGGCCAGTTCAGCAGCGTTCGGCGTAAAATGAATATCGGCAATTAGAGGCACGTTGTAACCCCGGCGGCGCAGTTCGGCTTTAATATGGCGGAGGTTTTCTGCTTCTTTCACGCTTGGCGCGGTAATGCGCACGTACTCGCAGCCGGCCTCTACCATTCTAATGGTCTGCTCCACCGATCCCAGAGTATCCATGGTGTCAACAGTAGTCATCGATTGTACCCGAATGGGGTTTTTGCCGCCCACAGCCACCTCGCCAATGGCAACTTCGCGGGTTTCCCGCCGGATATATTGGGTAAGGCTCGGACAATATTGTAAGTTCATAGGAATACGAGTAGGATCTAATTCTTAACTAAAATCAGGCCAGGTTTGTTCGGCTTGCTGGCTGTAAAATTAAAACCAATTTATTGAATTAAGGCTATTTAACCGTTGTTTTAACAATATAAGCGTTCTTAATTAGATTAATGAAAGCAGATTAATTAAACTGGAAAGGTTTTTGCTTTACTTGTAAATAAGATGGGGAATTTTACACAAATGGTTAATAAATACTTAAGTAATGGTTTTCGGGAGCGTATTCAAAGCCAGGCCGAGCAATTTGGCCTAAAAGGAAAACAGGCTTTTGATATTATTGCGTTAACTTCTAGTACTGTAAAAGAAATATTACAGGCCGAACTGAAGAATGGTAATTACAATGGAGTAGTTACTTTCTTAAAAAGTAAGCCCGGGCAAATTGGTACCAACCTGTTGGTAGATAAAATAATGCAGCGGTTAGTTAGCCGCTTAATATTGCGTTTTGGCTTACCTGGCGGCGCAGCTTTAAATATTGCTACCTTATTATTGCCTTTTATTTTGAAAAGAATTGGCAAAAAAGCTTTAACAACCGGCAAGGTGCAGGATTTGTTAAACTCACTCGGCGTAACCAGCCAACTGGAAAAATTGAATATCCTGAAAAATCAGGTTAAAGATAAGTTTACACCAGGCAAAGCAGCCTGATAAAAGAGTGTTGTAATTTTAATGTTTAGGTTTAAGTTTATAAAAAAGGCTCCGGTATCGGAGCCTTCTTTATTTTTATACAATGTTGCTTACTAGTGGGTAAACAGCATTTCGCGGTATTTTACCAATGGCCAATCTTCGTCGTCGACCATTAATTCTAATTTATCTACGCTGTAACGAATGGTATCGAAGTAAGGTCTTACCTCGTCGCAGTACATGATAGCGCGATCGCGGGTATTTTCTACTTTGTTCGCTACTTTGCGCCGCTCAACCATTTCTTCTACGTTTTTCTTGATGATAGAAACGTGTTTCGAAATATCTTTGATGGTATCTAAAGTCGCGTTGGTAAATTCTTCTTCCAGACCCAGTTCGCGTAAACCTTTAATATTGGTAATAAGTTTGTTTTGGTAAGCAACTGCAGTCGGAATAATATGGTTCAGCGCCAGGTCGCCTAATACGCGGCCTTCAATCTGAATTTTCTTAATATATTCTTCCAGCAATATTTCGTGCCGGGCGTGCAGCTCTACTTTGGTATAAACACCTAAACGGGTAAATAATTCTTCGGCTTGTTTTGTAACCAGGAAGTCTAAAGCTTGCGGCGTAGTTTTTACGTTTGATAAACCACGACGTTCGGCTTCTTCTTCCCACTCTTTAGAGTAACCGTTTCCTTCGAACCGGATTGGTTTAGATGCTTTTAAATATTCCCGGATTACATCAATAATGGCAACTTCTTTCTTTTTACCTTTTTCAATCTGGGCATCTACCACATTCTTAAACTCAATCAGCTGGTCGGCCACAATAGCGTTCAGAATAGTCATGGCCGAAGAACTGTTGGCCGAAGAACCTACTGCGCGGAACTCAAATTTATTACCGGTAAAGGCAAAAGGCGAAGTCCGGTTACGGTCGGTGTTGTCCAGTAATATTTCCGGGATTTTATCAATACCCAGTTTCAGGTACATGTTATCGCCTTTGTCAATAGCAATAGAAGAATTATTTTCTAACTCCTCGCATACTTCTGTTAATTGCGAACCAATGAAAGCCGAAATAATTGCGGGTGGCGCTTCGTTGGCACCTAAACGGTGGTCGTTGCTGGCCGATGCAATACTGGCACGTAATAAATCGGCGTTTTTATGTACGGCCATTAAAGTAGTGGCAAAGAACGCTAAGAATTGTAAATTTTCTTTCGGACGTTTGCCCGGCGCTAATAAATTTACCCCAGTGTCGGTAGACATTGCCCAGTTGTTGTGCTTACCGCTACCGTTTACGCCGGCAAATGGTTTTTCGTGCAGCAACACCTTAAAGTTGTGGCGCTCGGCAACTTTGCTCATCAGGTCCATCAACAATTGGTTGTGGTCTACGGCTAAGTTTGCATCTTCAAAAGTAGGCGCGCACTCGTACTGGTTAGGCGCTACCTCGTTGTGGCGAGTCCGTAAAGGAATGCCTAATTTATGCGCTTCCTGCTCAAAATCAACCATAAAGTTGTGCACCCGGGTAGGAATAGAACCAAAATAATGATCCTCTAACTGCTGGCCTTTGGCCGGTGAATGACCAAATAAAGTGCGGCCGGTCATTACTAAGTCTGGGCGGGCAGCGTACAGGGCCTTATCAATTAAGAAATATTCTTGTTCAATACCCAAAGTAGCGCTTACTTTGGTTACATCGCGGTCGAAATATTGGCATACTTCTACAGCAGCCGATTCCAGGGCCACTAAAGTTTTAAGCAAAGGCGCTTTATAATCCAGGGCCTCGCCGGTGTACGCTACAAAAATAGTAGGAATACAAAGGGTTTTGGCACCGGCAATTTCAATAATAAAAGCAGGTGAAGTTGGGTCCCAGGCCGTATAACCGCGGGCTTCAAAGGTATTGCGGATACCACCGTTCGGGAAAGAAGAAGCATCTGGCTCTTGTTGTACCAGGGCCGAACCTTTGAAATTTTCAATGGCCTGGCCATCGCTGTTTAAATCAAAAAAGCTATCGTGTTTTTCGGCGGTTGCGCCGGTTAATGGCTGAAACCAATGCGTATAGTGGGTAGCACCTTTCGATAAAGCCCAGGTTTTCATGGCGGCTGCTACCGCATCGGCCACATTACGCTCTACTTTGGTGCCGTGCTTAATAGCAGAAGTAAGTTTTTTAAAATATTCGCTCGACATGGTAGTGCGCATGGCTTCCAGGCCAAATACGTTTTTACCATAATAATCAGAAATTTTGGGGGCGGGAGCTATCACTTCAACGGGCTGACGGCTTTCAGCTACCTCAAGTGCTCTAAAACGAAGTACTGCCATAGTTTTTAATACAGTTTTTTTAATAGGTTTGCCAAAGGTAATAATTGTTTTAATTTTCATAACAAATACCTTTAATTTTTTTACCAATTCTGTAAAAATTTAGCAAAACTTTAAATTTACCCTTTTATAAAAGAGCATCATTGCTAAAAATTTATCTAATTTCGGGTAAAAGGGTTTAAATTAAGGATGTCTGCCCAAGCCATTCACTAAGCTTATACTTTTAGTTATTGAAACTACCTTAAAGTATATTTGCGGCATGAATAACAAGTGGTTTTTGCACGCAAGGTATTTTTTAACCTGGATATTCTTTTTTATTGGAGCCAAAGCATTTTTTTTGCTCTATCATTTCTCCCGCAGCAGTAAGTTATCCGGAACAGAAGTTTCTAAAATATTTATATACGGCTTAAGAATGGATATTTCTTTTGCCGGCTACCTGAGCATTATTCCGTTTTTACTTTTGCTGGTAAAAGCATTTTTTCCGCAGCTTAACATTTTAAAGCCAATTAAATATTATACCTGGTTTTTCATCGTATTAATTGCGCTGCTAACAACCGTTGATTTGGAATTGTATAATGCCTGGGGATTCCGGCTGGATGCCACTCCCCTGCAATATTTAGCTACGCCCACCGAAATGGCAGCTTCGTCCGGGAATGCACCGGTACTATTATTAGTGGGTTTGTTCTTATTACTGAGCTTGCTGGGCTTTGTTTTATTACGCAAATTGGTTCCGGCCATCATTTTTGGTGCGAAAAGTCAATTATTCTTTATTATCTGGTCGGTGTGGTGGTTTGCTTTTTTAATTGTGCCCATCCGGGGTGGTTTGCAGCACATTCCTATTAACCAAAGCGATGTATATTTTTCCGATAATATTTTCGCGAACCACGCGGCCGTTAATTTGCCCTGGAATGTTATGTACTCCTTAAGTAAAAGGAACTACGAAAACCAAAACCCTTACGAATATTTTCCGGATTCTACCGCACAACGGCTCGTATCGGAATTATATAAAACGCCTAAAACTACCGCCTTACCTAAAGTACTGCATAAGCAGCAGCCCAATGTATTATTTATTATCCTGGAAAGTTATACAGCCAAAGTAGTAGGCTGCCTGGGAGCAGGTGAACTGAGCGCCACGCCAAACTTAGATAAGTTGGCCCAAGAAGGCATTTTATTTAATAATATTTACGCGAGCGGCGACCGGAGCGAAAAAGGATTGGTGGCTTTACTCAGCAGCTACCCGGTGCAAACAACTACCTCTATCGTGAAAACGCCCCGTAAAACCGAGCACCTCCCCCACTTAAACCACGTACTGGAAGCGCAAGGTTACCGCAGCCGTTTTTATTACGGTGGCGAACTGGCCTTTGCCAACATCAAATCTTATTTATTAAACGCCGGCTACGACCACCTGATTAGTAAATTCGATTTTGAAGCCAAAGATTATAACTCCAAGTGGGGCGTACACGACCATGTGCTGCTACAAAGGGTACTTCAGGATTTAAAAGAAGAAAAGCAACCTTTTTTTACCACCGTATTCACGCTCAGCAGCCACGAGCCTTACGATGTTCCGATGCCGGCTAAATTTAAAGGTGCCGATGAAACCACCCGTTTCCGGAATTCTGTTTATTACACCGATTATGCGCTTGGGCAGTTTGTAGAAGCAGCAAAAAAAGAACCCTGGTGGCAAAATACGCTGGTAATATTAGCCGCCGACCACGGACATCGTTTCCCAGGCGATGACCCGAATGACGCACCCAGTAAGTTCCGGATACCTTTTATTTTAACGGGCGGGGCCATCGCTATGCAAAATCAGGTTATTTCCAAAGTAGGCTCCCAAACCGATATTGTACCAACCGTACTCGCGCAATTAAATTTACATGAAGCCAATTACCAGTGGAGTAAAAATTTATTAGATCCGCAGACCCAGGATTTTGCCTTTTATGTGTTTAACGATGGTTTCGGGTACATTACCCCCCAGGGAGCCGTAACCTTTGATAACGTAGCCAAAAAAATAATCCGGAAAGATGCGCAGGTATCCCCCAAACAAATTGATTACGGAAAAGCTTACATGCAACTATCTTTCAAAGATTTTTTAGCTAAATAGAATTTAGCGATTTGAAACTGCTAACATAAAAGTTTTTTGCAGTCCGGACGGGACTCGAACCTGCGAACTGTCCATTAACAGGGTGCATTTTAAATGATATCATTATCAAATTAATACTCCTTATTTAAAATAAAGCAAAGGCCATACCACCCACCGCCATCATTCTGAAAGAATCTTACTGGTGGCCTGCTAATAAGATTCTTTCAGAATGACGGCGGTGAGCAGGGACTTTTGAGAAAATATGTACAAGAAGGTTAAAGCGCCATTTAAATTTAAATAAGAGTAATAATATTACCAATCTAAGGTTTAAAATAATTAAAAATTATGTAGAGCTATTATTTAAGGTAAGTATTTCTATTAGGCAGTATAATGCATTGTTAATCTTGCGGCTATACACGTTAATATTAAATAGAATAACCTGATGCTTATCGCTTTTGCTTAGATTTTTGTATCTTTGCGGCCTTATGAAAAAAGTGGCTTTTTATACGTTGGGTTGTAAGCTTAATTTCTCCGAAACCTCTACCATTTCCAGGCTTTTCCAGGAAAGAGGTTATCAGAAAGTAGCTTTTGAAGATACGCCGGATATTTATGTTATTAATACTTGTTCGGTAACGGATAATGCCGATAAAAAATGCCGCAAGGTAGTTAAAGAAGCTTTAAAGCATTCGCCGGAAGCATTTATTACCATTGTGGGTTGCTACGCCCAGTTAAAACCGCAGGAAATTGCCGAAATACCAGGGGTACACGCCGTACTAGGTGCCGCCGAAAAATTCCGGCTGGTAGATATGCTGGATGGCTTTGTGAAACCGAAGAAGGCGCAGGTGTATGCCAGTGCCATTAGTGAAGCCAATACATTCCATACCGCTTATTCTTTCGGCGACCGTACCCGCACGTTTTTAAAAGTACAGGATGGCTGCGATTATTCCTGTACGTTTTGCACCATACCACTGGCCCGCGGCAAAAGCCGGAGCAATTCTATTGCCGAAGTAATAAAAGCCGCCGAAGAAATTGCCCAAACCGAAGTGAAAGAAGTGGTGCTCACCGGCGTAAACCTCGGCGATTTTGGGATTCAGGCTGGTTTAGGCCGCCAGGAAAATTTCTACGAACTAGTTCAGGAATTGGATAAAATAGCGGGCATTAACCGCTTCCGGATTTCTTCTATCGAGCCTAACTTGCTTACCGATGATATTATCCGGTTTGTAGCAAGTTCGCAAAAATTCATGCCGCACTTTCATATTCCGCTCCAGTCGGGCTCTAACAAAATATTAAAATTAATGCGCCGCCGGTATTTGCGCGAGGTGTATGCCAGCCGGGTACAAACCATTAAAAGCTTAATGCCGCATTGCTGTATTGGGGTTGATGTTATTGTGGGATTCCCCGGCGAAACGGAAGAAGACTTTTTAGAAACTTATAATTTCCTAAACGAACTCGAAGTAAGTTATTTGCACGTATTCCCGTATTCGGAGCGCGATAATACGCGCGCTATATCCTTACCAGGCGCTGTACCGCAGAAAGAGCGCAACCTCCGGGCCGATATGCTGCGCATATTATCGGAGAAAAAGAAACGGCTTTTTTACGAACAAAATGTAAATACCCAAGCCACCGTCTTGTTTGAAGCCGATATTCAGAATGGGTTAATGGAAGGTTTTACGGAAAATTACGTGCGGGTAGTAGCCAAATACGATCCGTTGCTCGTTAACGAAACCAAACACGTGCGTTTAACCCGCCTTAACGAAAAAGGTCTGATGGAAGTAGAAGAAGCATTTTTAGAAGTATTGCAGCATTAATGCTTAAAAATCAAATAATTAAATTATTAATCTGTAATACAAAGTCACATCAAATTGCCTGTTAATCTATAATATCATCTATAGATTTATTTTTATCAGAAGTAAACCGTTGGTGATGATATGCCTCCAACTTCTTTAAAATCCGGAGCAACTGCTGCTTTTCTGTAATATCTAAATTTCGGCTTAAGATGCGCGAAACTTTCCGGAACTGACCCAACGAAGAGAATAAAGTTGCTTTCCCGGCTTCGTTAATCGCTAAAAATATTCTTCTTTTATCTATTTCGTCGCGGGTTTCGGTTACCCAACCCCGCCGGATAAGCCGCTTAATAATTTCGGTACCAGACGGAATATCGTGCATGTTTTTTAAAATCAAGGCCGATTTGGTCATGCTGCCGCCATCGAGCAAATGCATTAAATAACCAAAATCGTCTAGCGATACAAAACTGGTTTGGTGTAAAGCTTTTTTTATGTAAAACTTGGTGTAGCGGTTTAGCATCGAAAAGTAACGGGCAATTTCGCCTTCCAACGCTTCCTCCGGACTGGTTGGTGGCAATGCCTCCGTTGCTTGCTTCAACCGTTCGCCCAGCCATTTCTGAAAATCAGGTAAATTTCCGCTTGCTGCACCTTGTTCCTGCTCATATTGTTCGAGCCAGGGCAACAGGTCTTGTAATAAATTATATTTATAAGCGGACATAGTATTTTAGGTTGACTTTAAAGTTGAAGCAAAAATTATTCAAAAGGATTATCCTGATTTTCATCCTTAAAACAATTACCTAAGTATTATGTTACTATAATGTTTTAATATGATAACATAAGAAATGAGGATAATTCTTTTACTCTGCTTTTTTTTACCAGGGTTTGTTTTGGCCCAAACGGGTGTAATTACGGGTACCGTGCGAGATGTAAATACCCAGGAGCCATTAATTGGCGTAACCATTCAGTTAACTAATACCCAATTAGGTGCGGTAAGTAACGAAAGCGGACGGTACCGCCTGGAGAATATTCCGTTGGGCAGCTATACAGTGCAAAGTTCTTATTTGGGTTACCAAGCACAAAGCAAATTTAATATTAACGTTACGGCCGGTAACGCCCAAATTGTAAACTTTGAACTAGCGCCGGCTGCAAATAAATTACAGGAAGTAGAAATTACCGCTAACCGGCGCCAAAGTGCTGCTGTAGCCGATTTAATAACGCCGCTATCGGTGCAAAGCCTGAGTACCGAAGAAATCAGGAGCAACCCTGGTGGAAATTTTGATATTTCGAAAGTAGTGCAGGTGTTGCCGGGTGTGGCCACCAGCGGTACCGGCGGGGGTAGCCGCAACGATTTAATAATCAGGGGTGGCGCGCCCAGCGAAAACGTTTATTACCTCGATGGCATTGAAATTCCGCTGATTAACCATTTTACTACCCAAGGCAGCGCGGGCGGTGCTACGGGTATTCTCAACGTATCGTTTATCGAAGACATGAAAGTAAGTTCATCGGCTTTTGATGCGCGTTACGATAATGCCCTGGCCTCAGTGTTTCAGTTCCGGCAGCGCTATGGTAATCCCGAGCGTTTTTCCGGTAACATCCGGTTAAGCGGTTCTGAATTTTCCACTACGTTCGAAGGGCCTATTTCGCCCAAAACAACTTACCTGGTATCGGCGCGGCGCTCTTATTTACAATTTTTGTTTAAACTGCTCGATTTACCTATCCGGCCTAATTACTGGGATTTTCAGTACAAAGTAGATCATAAACTAGACGATAAAACTTCGCTTACCTTCCTGGGCGTGGGGGCCATAGATGAGTTTTCCTTTGGCGTACCGCGCAACAGCACTCCCGAAAACGAATATATTTTGCGTTCTATTCCGCTGAATAACCAATGGAATTATACCACCGGCGTAGCGGCCAAAAGATTAATAAACGACGGCTACATAAATTTAGCTTTGAGCCGGAATGCCTTTAACATAGACCTGGAAAAATTTGAAGACGCGCAGAACAACAACAATGCTTTGCGCACTTTAAAATCGAACTCGCGCGAAACTGAAAATAAATTGCGGCTGGATGTAAATAAATTCCAGAATGGATTTAAATATGCTTATGGTGTATCTGGTCAGTTTGTGCAGTTTAAGAACAATGTATTTAACGTAATCAGGCCGGAACTGCGCGACGACCAGGGCAATTTGGTGCAGCCCGGCCTAACGGTTAATTACAATACCAACCTCGATTTTTTCCGTTACGGAGCTTTCGGCCAGGTTTCCAGATCAATTTTAAACGATAAACTGGGTTTATCTTTCGGTATTCGCTCAGATCTGAATTCATTTACCGAAGAAGGCCGGAATCCGCTTAAAACGCTTTCGCCCCGGGGTGCCATTTCGTACGTGTTATCCGATAAATGGACGCTGAATGCTTCGTCGGGTATTTATTACAAATTACCGACTTACACGGTGCTGGGCTTCCAACAAAATAATCAGTATTTAAATAAAACGGCCGATTACATTAAATCGATTCATTATGTGTTGGGTACCGAATATTTGCCTCGCCCCGATTTGCGTTTTACTTTAGAAGGTTTTTATAAAGATTACAACCAGTATCCGGTTTCTATACGCGATGGCATTTCGCTGGCCAACCAGGGCGGCGATTTTGGTTCTATCGGCAACGAAGCGGTTAACACCAATGGCGAGGGCCGCGCTTACGGCCTTGAATTTTACCTCCAGAAAAAACTTACCAAATCTGTTTTCTCAGTACTTTCTTATACTTACGTGGTAAGCGAATTTGCTGGTACCAACGGGCAATATATTTCCAGTTCCTGGGATTACCGTCACTTGATTTCGGGGTTATTGGGTAAAAAATTGCCGCGCAACTGGGAATTTGGCGCGAAATACCGCTACGCCGGCGGCGCGCCTACCACGCCTTTCGATTTAGAAGCTTCGCAGCGGAATTATGGAGCCTTAGGGGTAGGCATTCTGGATTATTCGCGCCTAAATTCTGAGCGGTTGCGCTCTTTCAGTCAGTTGGATGTGCGTCTGGATAAAAAATGGAACTTCAACCGTATTACCCTGGATTTGTTCCTGGATATTGCCAACGTGTTGGGCAGCAAAACACCCGGCTACGATCGTTATACATTTCAACGCAACACCGGGAACAACGGCTTTGCCACTACCGATGGCGGACTTTTGCGCGAAGACGGCAGCAACGCCATTCCGCTTATCTTGAATAACGACGATGGCAACCTGGTACCAACTTTAGGCTTTATCCTGGAGTTTTAATTGTTATTAAGCAGCGGATTATTTTTGTTTATTCTAAACTAAACAGCACTGAAGAGAACTAATATATTCATCATTTAAGGAAAATATTAGTTCTCTTTTTTTATATTGCTAAAGTCATTTCGTATTGCTGCAAAAAAGCGGTAAGCCCAATATCCTCCAGAAAATTCAGCGTTGATTCACTTTTCTCGTCTACATTAATAACCGAGAGCGGAACAGTTTTACCGGCGGCCAATTTCTGGAACAAGTGTAACCCCAAGCCTTGTCGGCGATAAGCCGGTGCAATGGCAAACTGGGCCATCCGGTTGGTATTTTCATGAATAGCGCCGTACCCAACTAAGTTATTTTTATAGTATATGCCCGCTAGCTGGGTAAATTGCCTAATGCGCTGTATAGCTGCAAAATTATATCCCCAGGAAGGTTTACAATCCCAGAATGATTCGGCTAATTCCCAATCCAGATCGATTACTTCCCGGTAAATAAATCCGGTTGGTAACGAAGGAAAAGCTTTCATATTTAATTCACCTTTGTAGCTTTCCAGGGTGCGGGCAATGTTAAACCCAATAGCTTTATAAGTTTTAAGGGCTACGAGGTTGCGGGTAACTACCTCCAGCAAACATTGTTTTACGCCCGCCGCTTTTAATTGGGGTATACTGTAAGCATATAATTGCTGAGTAAGTTTTTGACCGCGATAATCCGGAATTACCCCAGTGCCGCCATTATACGCCGTTAGTGCTCCTTCCCACGGACCTAATCCCTGCAAAATAAAACCCACCAATTTATCGCCATCGAAAGCACCCACCGAATGTTCCAGATGTATTCCGTCGCGGGTGAGTTTTTCTATGAGCTGTACTTCCGTAAAATGCATCGGAATTACATAATCCGAGAAAGCCAGGTTAAAGGTATCGGCAATAATTTGTAAAGACGTGTGCTGTAAAGTACCGAAATGCATAAGTTAATTTTGCGGCAAATATCTTAAATTTTGCTTTGCCAAAATAACCCGGTAAGCATAAATAATTAGCGCCGCACAGCCGGCTGCACAGGTAAAGGAGCTTCCGTTTTTTTCTTTTGCGGCAGCCAATACCTTATGCCAAAAGATAAGCTCATGAGGCTGGGAAAACCCGGTATAAAAGTAGTAGAAAATTCGTATTGCTCGTTTAAGGCCAGGTTATACTCAAACTCGCCGGCATACGGAATAAATTTATATTGATATTTGACATCTTGCCCGCCTTTGAAAAAACCGGAATCTTCGTAATTATCCAGTTCGTACCAATTGCGGCGGTAAACCAAAGTAGGTCCAAAACCGCCATTAAGCGAATGCTTGCCTTTTTTAAATATTACCCACCGCACCCCCAAATGCGTAAAGCCACCGAGTTGCGCCGCGCAATCGGAATAAACGGCCTGAATAGCTTTCAGCGAAAATTTATCTGGTTTCAGGAAATGTTCGTAGCCCAGCGTACCACCCAAATTAAAAACAAAATAGCCTTTTTTATCGGGGTTCAGCGGCATTAAAGGGGCATTTACATCGCCTTTGGGATGCAGGCTTAAACCAAAAAATTTAAGATTTAAATTACTTTGTGCCTCAACTTGCCCGGCAATTAATAAAGCTAGCAACGTAAATAAAAAATATTTAACTATAGGCAAATTGGTAAACATGTATTTGCAGGTAATCTTTTGAGCACGAATAAATTAATCGTGGTCTTTTAAACGAGAACTTTTAAAACAACTTTGGTTAAAGAAGGTTTGCTGTACCAGCATAATTTTCTATCCTGTTATTCGGCAATTAGTAAAAGAAAGTTAATACTACTAGCAATAGTTTAAGCACGACTATTATATGAATGCCAACAAATTTAGGTTAATACTTGTATAAGAAGTAATACAGCTAACTTTATACCGAACAGCTAGCATAAACTAACTGCGGATTCTTAAAATTGTTTTGGTTTTAACTTTTGGGCGGATAGAACTGCTATTTCGTCTATACGTTTCTGCCTGGTTTCGGGTCGTTTGGCCATAACGAGCCATTGCAACATACTTTTCCGAACAGACTTGCTTAAACTTAGAAAATAATCTTTTGAACCGGTATGTATTTGAAAAGCTTTTTCCAGATCCGGGGGAATAATTAATTCTTCTACCTCATCTAATATTGTCCAGGAGCCGTTTTGTTTGGCAATTTCAATGCTTTCGTAACCGGCTGGTGTAATTAGTCCTTCGTCGGTTAATCGCTTTATCTTTTCTTTGTTTATCTTCGACCAAACACTTTTGGGTTTCCGTTTAGTAAAGAATTGCATGAAACGTTCTGCATCCAAAGGTTTTGCCTTGCTGTCTATCCAGCCAAAACAAAGCGCTTCGTCCACGGCTTCGCTCCAGGAGATTGTGAAATTGCCAGACTTCTTTTTATAATAAATAAGCCAGACTGCCTGCTTTGAGTAATGGTTTTCTTCTAACCAGGATCGCCATTCTTGCTGGTTCACCGGACAAATAGTTTCTACTTTCTTTTCGGTCTTAATCTCCATTATTTCATAATAAATAGCGCTTATTTCTTGTACAGCAACATAGTTAACTCATTAATTTGAGACAACTGTTTATCGGCAGTAACAAGCGGAAGATTTGAATATAAAGCGGAAGCAACAACAATTGCATCTGGTAATTTTATCTTGTAATTTTTTCGCAATGAGATTACAAGCCGTTTTATTTCTGCATTGATGTCGATAATGGTTGCTTCATTTATAAGCTCCTGAATAATTTTAAGGTCGCTTTCAGCTAATACTTTATAGCCCAGCAATTCTAATTCAGTAACAAATGAAATGGCGATGTGCTTTCCATCAAGTAGTTCAGCAACTGTTTCATCACCGGAGATGAGGTATAGCAAAATGTTAGTATCAACAAAAAGGCTATTACCACTCATTCCTAAAATTCTTCTGAATGGTGAGCGGCTCTTTTTCTAACTTAACTTTACCACAATATTTAAAGGCATTTAATCCTTTTTTAATTTTAATGCTTTCAAGTGCTTTTTGAATAATAATTTTATCTGCCCCTTTTTTTATTACAGTTACCATATTGCATTTACTAATTGTAAACAGTAGATAAATATAGGGATTTTTACAGTCCTATTTTGATTTTGTTCTATCTTACCTCTATTACTGGATATATAAATTTATTCCGTTAACCCTAAAAACTTCCTCTTACAGTAAGGCTAAAGTTGCGACCCGGCGCACTAATGGTAGAGGCAAAAACCCGGTAATGTTTATCCAGAATATTTTCCAGAGCAGCTTGAAGTTGAATATATTTATGTACCTGGTAGGCCGTCCGGAGGTTAAGTGTGTACCAGGCCGGCATACCGGTAGGCGTGGCAAAAGCAAAATTATCTTCGCCTAATAAATTGTAGTGGCGCAAAGCTTTGGCGCCGTTGTATTGGGCAAAAAACTCGCCCTGAAACTTATTTAATTTTAAGTTTACGGCAGTGCGGCCAAAAACCGGCGGAATATGATCCAAAGGATAATCGGTTGAATCGGTTTGGATGCGGCCAAAAGTATAATTGAGGCTGCTGGTTAAAGAAACGGCGGCGGAAATATCGGCTACTAAATTGCCGCTAAAGCCATAAACATAAGCTTTCTGGGCGTTTACATTGGTTAAAACCCGGCTTAACTGGTTGTTGTAATTTATTTGGGTTTCGTTGTTAAAAGCGCCGGGTTGGGTAGTAATGGCTTGCCGATACCAAGTGTAATAACCCGTACCTTCTACCCGCACCCGCTGGTTAAAACCTTTAGTTAAAGTTAATTCCGCATTGTAGGTATATTCGGGTTTTAAATTGGGGTTAGGTACAATAACAGTACCCGGTACACTCTCAAATACTTTGCTTAAATCATCTACATTAGGTGCCCGGAAACCACTGGAAACTAAACCAGCCAGCCGCCATTCTTTGCCGGGTAAAAACGTGAGGCCCAGGTTGCCATTTAACGCGCCGTTTTGCTGGGTTACATCATCGAAAGGAAACGGGAAAAAGGTTTTATCTTTAAAGTTAGCCGTTAATTTTACCTGGCTGTAGCGCAAGCCATCGTGCAGAATAAATTTGGGCGAAGCTTCGTACGCGTGCGTAATATAGGCCGCTACCGACGACATAGTTGAACCACCATCCGGGTAGCGGGTATCCAGCGGGCTGGTTTCGGAGGTATTTACGTTATATTTGAAAGCACTGGATTGAACAGTATTGTGGTTGCCTTCTACGCCGTAACGGAACTCGTTCTTGCCGGTATCTTTTTCAAAATCCCAATTAAACGAATAAATATCCACGGCTTCTAGGCGGTTGTTCCGGAATACATTATTCAAATCGCGGTCCATGCGGCTTTCCGCAATGTGCTGGTAAGCGGCTGTTAAACGGGAGTTGTCGTAAAAAGCGCCGGCACCTTTTTTATCTAAAGTATAAGCGGTTAATAATCTTTTCTGCGGACCATAATACCATTCGGCAAAGCGAGGTTTGCCGTTCCGGAGCAAAGTAAGCCTATCAAAACGCGGAATATCAGTGGTAGTGGAATATTGAATATTCAGCAGGTGGCTAATATTTTCAGAAGGTTGATATTTTATTTTCTGAAGAATGTCGTACTGGCGGTAACCCGATGGCCGGAGTTGATTGGGATTAGCATTCCGGAATATACTATCCTGGTTATTTACCCGCTGCACATAAAAAGTTCGCAGGCCATTGGCTTCGTTAAATTTATTGCGGCGTTTACCTTGGCGCAAATCTGAAAAATTTGTATAAGTAAAACTCGACAGGAAGCCAATTTTGCGGAAGCCCAGGTTTACATCGACGTGAATTGTTTTTTCGTTGGCTGCCGTGGCGTAGCGGCTAAATGCATTTACCTGAATATTTTTGCTTTTTTCGGTAGTGGCTAATATTGGATTACGGGTATAAAAATGCATCACGCCACCCAAAGCATCGCTGCCGTACACCACCGAGCCCGGACCAAAAACTACTTCTGCCCTATCCAGCACAGCATTGTCTAAAGTAATTACATTTTGCAAATGGCCGGCCCGGTAAATGGCATTATTCATCCGGACACCATCCACTACCAGCAAAACTTTATTGGCTTCAAAACCCCTAATAATGGGGCTGCCGCCACCTAACTGGCTTTTTTGCACCAAAATATTGCCCGTTTGCGCCAGCACATCGGCCGTAGTAGCCTGACTCATAAATTTTAATTCGCGGGCGTTTATTACCTGAATTTGCTGCGGCACTTCTTCCCGCTTTTCATTAAACTTACTCGCCGAAACCACTACTTCATTTAAAGAATAGCTACTGGGGGTTAAGGCCACCGTAAAATTCATCTGCGCAACGGCCGCATACGCCAGGGTAAGCGTACGGTAACCTACGAGGCTGAAATTTATTTCATTGACCGCTTTAAATTCCGAAATGTCAGCTTTTCCTTTGGCATTTGTAGTAGCGGTGATTTTACCATCCGGACTGATTAAGTTTACCAAGGCAACAGGTTGCTCAGTTGTTTTATCGACAACGGTAATAATTTGGGCTTGTAGGCCAGCAACCAGCAACAACCAGAAAAATATAGTTAATAAAAATATTCGCAACGGCAGGTAGGTATAAGTTCTTAAGCTAAACAATAGCATATTTTAATAAACGGAATAGTTAATGCCAGTTTTGATCTGGTTGGGTTTGCAAACGTTTGGCCGCCTTAATTACATCCTGCAATTCCACGGGGTCGCTAAACGGATTTGTATCCAGTTCGGTAACCCGGTTTAATTCTTTTTGCCACCGCCGCAGTTCCTGTACATAAGGCTGGTGTAATATTCTTTTCAGGTTTTCGCCTTCGGGATGCAAATCGCAAATACCGTTGTGCAGCCACGCGCCAGTGTGCCAGTCGGGCATATCTACAGCCGGAAACAGGCAAATACCATGTAAGTCAATCCCTAAGTTTACGGCTGCCAGTGATTCTTCTATTACGTCTTTCAGCCAGGCTGCGCGCCCGCCTTCCATGCCGCTGGTTTCCCCAATAATCATGGGTCGTTCATAGCGTTCCCAAACTAGTTTTAGTAATTCGCACAGCGGTTTAATCCGGTCATCGTGCGGTTCGAGGGCGGCATGTGGGCCGTGTTCGCGGTACTCCATTTGCCCGAAAGAATAATTATTAGCCCCTACTATATCCAGAATTTCGGGTGAACCGCCCAGTTCCGGATGTTTCTTTCCGGCCAGAATATCCCAGGCCAAAAAGGTATCTACGTACGTTTCGTGGTAAGCTGCCGGAATTTGATCAGGGCGATCCAAGGGGGCTACTACCTGTACCAAGGGATCGATATGGACCATACGGGCTTCCGGAATTACTTCCCGGATAGCTTTAACGCCGGCAATAGCGGCCTGGCACAAACTTAACCGCAATTGAAACCGATCGGTTTTCGTATTTTTAAAAGGAGCTACCCAACCCCACTCGCCGCCGGCAAATGAGAAAAAAGTTATTTCGTTAATGGGCGTAAAAAAGTGCTGGCCCGGTAAACGCGCGGTTACGTAAGCCGCTGCGGCCCGGCAATAATCTGCAAAGCGGCGGGTAAATTCATCTGTGTAAGGAGCTAAATCATCGGGGTAGCCGTAGTGGCACAAATCCCAGATGGGCATTATTTGGGCTTCGGCCATGGCTGCTAAAAAAGGATCGATGCAGGAGAAATCGTAACTGCCAGCTTTATCTACCAGGGGCCAGGGTATGCCTTCGCGGGCAACGGCTATGCCCAAAGAGCGCAACATCTGGTAATCTTCGCGAGCGTACAGGTGGTGCTGGGTTTCGCAGGTCAGATTGCGGCGGCCCTGGTCTTTCCAGACAAAAGTTGAACACTCAAAACCCGAAATAAAGAAAGTAGGAAATATACCGGGTTTTTCAGCCATAAGAAGT
Organism: Adhaeribacter rhizoryzae; assembly: GCF_008629685.1. Taxonomy (GTDB): domain Bacteria; phylum Bacteroidota; class Bacteroidia; order Cytophagales; family Hymenobacteraceae; genus Adhaeribacter; species Adhaeribacter rhizoryzae. Next base: position 330,094 of record NZ_VWSF01000004.1, read on the forward strand.
TAATTATTTATTCATAACGCAACGATTCTATGGGGTCTAGTTTAGATGCTTTAAAGGCCGGATAGTAGCCCGAAACTAAGCCAACCACCACGCAAACTACTAAGCCAATAAATACCCAGAACCAGGGTACAAAAAAAGAGCCTTCGCCAATTAATTTGGCAATACCATTGCCCATGAGCACCCCCAGTAAAACCCCAAAAATGCCACCCAACATACAAACCACAATGGCTTCAACTAAAAATTGCTGCCTGATTTGCTTTTTGGTAGCACCTAAGGCTTTACGTACGCCAATTTCGCGGGTTCGTTCGGTTACCGATACCATCATAATATTCATAAGGCCAATAGAAGCGCCCAGCAGCGTAATAAACCCGACCAACGAACCGCCAATTTTTAAATATCCCGAAATATCGTTCAGGGACTTTAGCATAGAATCGCTGCGGTTAATTTCAAAAGATTCTTCCCGGCCTAATTGGTCCTGCCGCACTTTGCGCATAATCCCGGTCGCTTCGGCCATGGCGTAATCAATGTTATCGTTATTTAAAATAGTGGTTTTAATGTTGTAAGTGAGGGCTCGGGAACGGGGTAATTGATTGCCGGTAACCAAGGGTATCAGCATGCGCCTATCGGCACCGCCGCCGCCCATATTGCTACCGCTTTTTTCCAGAACCCCTACTACTTTAAAACGCTTGCCCAGAAAATATACATTGTTATAAATCGGGCTTTTTTCTTTAAATAAATTTGTAGCAACTTCCTGGCCCATAATTACCACGTTGGCGCCGTTCTCCAGTTCCTGGTTCGAAAAAGGCCTGCCGGCTGCCAGGTTAAAACTTTCGTTTAAAAGATAGTTTTCGTCGCCGGCAATAACCGAAATATTAGGGTTTGTTTTAACATTGTTATTTTTTACTACCACTGCTCCCGCAATATCGGCCGAAAGGCTAACCCGCATGTATTGGCTCACCGATTCTTTATATTTACGGGCTTGCAAATAAGAAATTGGCGGATAAACTTTTTCGGCCCGGCCGCCTTGCCGGAAGCGGTTAGAATAGCCTTTACTTTCAATATCAAAAGAATTAGCCCCGAAACTGGAAAAAGTTTCGTTAATAGAATATTTGATACTTTCCACAGCGGTTAATATTCCTACCAGTGACATAATGCCAATAGAAACAATCAGCGCCGTTAATATGGTCCGCAGTAAATTACCCTGAATTGCCCGCAGCCCTTCTTTTATATTTTCGAGTAAATGCATAAATTAAGAAAAAAATTATATACCTGCCTCGCTGCCTTGCGTTATACAAACTTCAGGTTTACTGTTTTAAAGGTAAAACGTAATTCTGATATATTGTAATCTATTTTTAATTTTGTTGCGGCGCGTTTTGCCTTAAAAATATGATAAATCGAGTTCTTTTATTATGCTCCCTGCTGTTTATACTAAATCGTCCGGCTTTTGCCTCCGAAGTATTAATCCCGATGGACGATGCCCAGAAAGATCACTTAAAAGCTTACGGTGTGGCTTATTACATTTTAACGAAACAAATAGAAGTAGATTGGCTCCTGAATTACCGGGGCGGCAGTTTTGCTTTTAAACACTCCCCGGCTTTAGAAAACGAATTGGTAGTACGGGGCGTGAGTTATACGGTTATTTCGGATTCGCAGTACGGCAGCATTTTGTCGCAGATTGCCAGCCCCGATGCCAACATGGATGTAATGAAACTGGAGAAAGTACCAAAAATTGCGGTGTACTCGCCTAAATCGAAACAACCCTGGGACGATGCCGTTACGCTGGTGCTTACTTACGCCGAAATTCCTTACGATGTAATATTTGACGAGGAAGTAATGGATGGCAACTTACCTAAGTACGACTGGTTGCACCTTCACCACGAAGATTTTACCGGCCAGTACGGTAAGTTTTATACGTATTACCGCAATTATCCGTGGTACCGGGCCCAGCAACAAGAAGCCGAGACCATTGCCAAAAAATACGGCTTTAACAAAGTAACCCAACTGAAATTATCAGTCGTAAAAAAAATTAAAGAGTTTTGTGCCGGCGGCGGCTTTATGTTTGCCATGTGCTCCGCTACCGATACCTACGATATTGCTTTAGCCGCCGAAGGCACCGATATTGCCGATGTAATGTTCGACGGCGATGGCATGGACCCGCAGGCGCAGGAAAAGCTGGATTATAGTAAAACGTTTGCTTTTAAAGATTTTAAAATCAGCCGGAATCCTTACGAGGTAGAATTCTCGGATATAGATAACCAAATAGCCGAACGGAGCTTAATGCAAAGCAACGACTTTTTCCAGTTGTTTACTTTTTCGGCGAAATGGGACCCCATACCCACCATGCTTACCCAAAACCACGAGAAAACCATTAAGGGCTTTATGGGCCAAACTACCGCTTTTAAGAAAAAATTTATTAAATCGGATGTGGTTTTAATGGGTGAAACCAAGGCGGCCAACGAAGTGCGTTATATGCACGGCACTATGGGCAAAGGCACCTGGACTTTCTACGGCGGCCACGACCCCGAAGATTATCAGCACATGGTAGACGAAGAACCCACCGATTTAAAACTACACCCTAACTCGGCCGGTTACCGCTTAATTTTAAATAATATTCTGTTCCCAGCAGCCAAGAAGAAAAAGCAGAAAACCTGATGCAGTGAACAGTTATCAGTTAACAGTTATCAATAAACAAATAGAGGAAATTGTAATTATTATCTCTTGGTAAGCTCTAAACTGTTTTTATTCAATTTTACCAATTACTAATAACTGATAACTGTTTACTGACAACTGTTAACTGTTAATGCATTCTATCGGGGCGGTGTTCAAGGTTGGCAATAATATCGGCTTCTATTTTGAGGAGTTCCTGTAAGCGGGTATCTACTACTTCGGGGGGCATGTATTCTTTGGCTAGTTTTACAAAGCTTACAAAATGGCCGGCTTCCGAAACCATTAGCTCGTAGTAAAATTTCTGCAGTCCTTCATCCTGAATATTTTTCCAGAGCAATTTAAACCGTTCGCAACTGCGGGCTTCAATTAAGGCATTTACCAGCAAATGGTCCATGAGTTGCCGCTCCCGTTTGTCGCCTTTCCGGATGTGCTTCGATAATTCCACAACATATTCATCGGGCCGGTTGCGACCCAAGCCGTAGCCGCGTTTCTTTAATTGCTCCATTACCCGTTCAAAGTGGCTCCATTCTTCGGCAACTAATGCGGTCATTTCTTCAACCAGTTTGGTTTTATCGGGGTACTTAACAATTAACGAAATGCCCGAAGTAGCCGCTTTTTGCTCGCAGTAAGCATGGTCAACCAGAATATCTTCAATATTTTTTTCGGCAATATTTACCCAACGCGGGTCGGTTGGTAATTTCAGTTTCAGAATCGGTTTATTTGGATTAATGTCGGCCATTTTTTAAATCAGATATCTATTAAAATCTATCCTGCTTTTTATTCTAATATTTAGCAAGAGCCAAAAGGTAAGAAATCTAAGTAATTCACATTTGTCATTCAGGAGGAAACAATGTAGTTGCCTGCTAAATAGTTTCCGCCTGAATGACAAATGTGGACCCCACATTAAAATAGTAATGGCCCAAATATTGCAAAAGGGTATTTTTACTAGAATAATGAAATGCTATTATCAAATCGGTTTAATCAAAAAACATCCATTTAATACCAAACACAAAGCTCCGGCCCATGCCCGGATAATACGGGCTGGAAAAATAACCCGCCTGCGGATAACCCTGGTTTACGTGCGACATTTTAACAAAACCGTTAAAAGATTTAATATCTACCGTCAAGAATAAATCTACTACGGGGTAAGGCTTACTGGTAAAGTTTGAGCCGGGTACCCGAAAATTGTCTTGCAAATAAAACTGCTGTGTTACCGGCATATAAGCATCTGCATAATAGCTGTCGGTTACGTAGGTTTCTACGCCCACCTGCCCAAACAAAGCGTTTTTAAACAGCGAGCCCTGGTAATAAATACGGGAGTTTACCAGCCATTTGGGCATCCGGATTTCTTCAGCATTGTTTAACTGGTTATAAGAAAAAACATGATCAGCGTGAAAGTTTTTCAGAGCCAGGTGATGGTGTACAAAGGCGGTATAAAAAGATAATTGTTTACTTAGTTGCTCCGGCTCGGCTAATTTATTATAGATAACATAGTTCTGCAAATTTACCCGGGCTAATTCGGCGGTTAACGTATTGCGCCAAAGTGTACCTTGTACCGAGGCGGCGGTTCGGTCGGCCACAATATTATCGAAGTTATTATTCCAGTTAAAATGGTTAGAAGCCATAAACTGCTGCACAAGCGTGGGCGAATACGAACTCCGGGTTTGAGAAAAGGTAAAATATTTAACCCGGGCCGAAGCTGTTGCCAAATAATCTTTAAATAATTGATATTCGGCGTTTACCGTAATATTAAAAATATCTTTTAACCGGAACTGCGTTTCGCCGCCAATAAAATTCTGGCCAAAGCTCCTTCGGTAACCTTCTGTTACCCGCGTAGAATCAATCGGGTCTATTTGCGAGCGCGTATTCAGGTTAATGCTGGCATCGCGCCGACGGGCATAAAGTTTATAGACAAACAAAGGGTGGTTCCCGGTTATGCCAACGGTATTTTCCATCTCCCGGTACCAACTGCGATCGTCGGTTTTAGTAGAATCTACCTCGATGGCCGGGTAAAGCAATGGTGGCTGCTTGGCACCATACCGGTTAACCTGGTTATCGAAATATTTATTGTACTGATGCCGGAAATCGAGGGTATGAAATACTTTAATATATTCTTTGGCCAGGGTATAGAACTGCGTGAGGTGGAAGCTGTTCCGTTTTTCTTCGTTGGCTGCTTGCATTAACCAGGCCGGCGCATCACCGCCCGAAAATACACCAAATACCGAATCGCGGGTGGCTTCCGCACCAATTCTAATCCCGCCGGTCTCGGCCAGGTCATGATCCACGTGAATGTAGTTCGAGAATAAGTGGTATTTGCCGGTGCTATCCTGCAAGTGCGTAAATAAAACAAAACCGGTGTGCTGCGTTTGCGTTTCTTTGCCCAAGCTTGGCTGTACGCCAAATTGCTTCTCGCCTGACATCCGCTCAAAAGCAAAACCAATATTAGCATTTTTGGTAATGCTCCGGCTGTGCTTGGCTTCAAAAACCTGCTCGCCCTGCCCACCTTGTACATAAAATAAATGTGTGTAAGGCGATTTTGTATCGAAGTACGTAATACTTTCGGGTTTGTAAGCATACCTGTCGAAAGCATTTTTGCCCAGCCTTACCCCTATTTTTTGCGGAAATTGCCATAAAATAGGTTTAGCGGCAGTGCCCACGTTGCCCAAATCCTGGTGAAAAGTAGTGTCGTGGTACCAGTTACGGGCCTGGTGCATGTTGGTGAGGGCCGTATCTACGCGGCGCAAGGTATAATCGCCGCGTAAAAAATCGTTCTCCAGGTAAGTTTTGGTGGTTTTAGTCCCATATACATTCTGCGTCGAATCGTTTAGGATTTGCGCCGAGGCACTTAAAACGGGTAACAGGGAAAATAGTAATAAATATAAAAAGTATCTCTTCACGCGATTGGGAGGAATTAGCAAATTATCAGGAATTTACGACTGTTTCTAAAATTAGTCTTTCAAAATAAGCCTGGTCATGGGTAAACTGCACCTGAATGGGCACATAGAAAAACGGTAAATCTTTAACTAACGGCATTATTTCGGGGCTAACTAATTTGGTCCAGTCTTTTTGCGTTGTCAGAATACTTACGGGTGCTACTGTTTCGGTTTTCACAAAATTAGAAATTTCCTGTATATCCTGCGGCTTAAAGGCATAATGATCCGGGTAATTAAAATGTTTAAGCAGGTTAAAACCTTGCGCTGTTAAATAATTTAATAAAGGTTGCGGCTGGGCAATACCGGTAACCAAAACTACATTGTGCACTAGCTGTGCTGGCTTGCCAAAATTTACGGGCGGCTGGTAGGCGTAAGTTGTAAAAAATATTGGCACTCCCGGCCGGGCGTACACCTGAATCTGCTGCTGAATATTGTCTTTTTCGTCCTGGGTAATATTTTCCGGTGTTTTACTTACCAATATTATATCGGCCCGGGCCGCGCCCGCCCGGCCTTCGCGCAAACGGCCCACCGGCAGCACGTAATCCTGGTAAAACAAACGGTAATAATCGGTTATTAGTATATTTAAATGGGGTTGCACGGGCCGGTGCTGAAAAGCATCATCCAGCAATATTACCGCGGGCGGCGGGTTTAAAGCTAATAATTTTTGAATGCCAACGACCCGATCTTCGCAAACGGCCACAGTTATTTCCGGAAAAGCTTGGGTGTACTGGTAAGGCTCATCGCCAATGCTTGCCGCCGAAGCGCTTTCATCGGCCAATACAAAACCCGTAGTTTTACGCTTATAGCCCCGACTAAGAATAGCTATTTTGCGGGGCTGCAGCAAGCGTACTAAATATTCTACGTGAGGGGTTTTGCCGGTGCCGCCTACGGTTAAGTTGCCTACACTAATTACCGGCACTGCAAATTTATGGGAAGTATAAACCTGCCTATCGTATAACCAATTGCGGGCCCGCGTAATACCAGCGTATAATAAAGAAAAAGGTAAAAGCGGATAAGCAGAATTTTTCATGCCGGCATTCTTTCGGCGGCAAAATTAACATTATTTTTAACGCAGTTTGTAATTACCCTTTTTATCCTGATGACGAAAATAAAAGAAATAACTAATCTGCTGCAGCAAATGGCACCCCTCAACTACCAGGAAAGCTACGACAACTCGGGCCTGCAAACCGGCGACCCAAATACCGAAGTAACGGGTGTGCTGGTTACTTTAGATTGTACACTGGCCGTTTTGGATGAAGCTATTGCGGCGGGTTGTAACCTGTTAGTGGCGCACCACCCGGTAATATTTCGGCCTTTAAAACAGCTTACCGGCCGCGACGAAGTGGAAAAAATCATCATTAAAGCCATTAAGCACGACATAGCCATTTACGCCTGCCACACCAACCTGGATAATGTATTGCCCGGTGTGAATGCTAAAATTAGCGAAAAATTAGGTTTAGAAAATATTAAAATATTAAGCCCAAAAACCGGAAATTTGTTGAAGCTGGTAACGTTTGTGCCTCTGGAAAATTCGGCTGATGTGCTGGAGGCGCTGTACGCCGCCGGAGCCGGGCAAATCGGCGAATACCAGAATTGCAGCTTCCGGGTAAGTGGCACCGGCACTTTTATGCCTTCGGCTGCCGCTAACCCTTACCTTGGCGAAGCCGGAAAACAAGAAGAAGTTGCCGAAAACCGCCTGGAAGTAATATTGCCCGATTACTTAAAAGACAAAGTTTTAAATGCCTTGTTCCAAGCGCATCCCTACGAAGAAGTTGCTCACGATATTTACCGCCTCGGAAATACTAACCAGGAGATTGGGGCCGGCATAATTGGTTTTTTGCCCGAAGAAATGGAGCAGGATAGATTTTTAGTTTACCTGAAAGAACGCATGGAGCTAAACTTAGTGCGGCACACCGACTTTTCGGGAAATAAAATTAAAAAAGTGGCAGTATGTGGCGGCGCGGGTAGTTTTTTAATTAAAGATGCGCTGCGCCAGGGAGCCGATGCCTACATTACCGCTGATTTAAAATACCACGAGTTTTTTACGCCGGAAGGCCGAATGTTACTGGCCGATATTGGGCACTATGAAAGTGAAGTTTTTACAAAGGAAATATTTTATGATATTATTAGAAAAAAGTTTAGTAATTTTGCAGTCTTAAAATCGAAAGTCAATACTAATCCGGTCAGATACACTTAAAGCACTACATGGAAAGTACCGTTGCTAACAAATTAGAAGCTTTAATGCGGCTTCAAACCATTGATTCTCAGCTAGACGAAATAAGAAGGGTTCGGGGCGATTTACCTGAAGAAGTTCGGGACCTGGAAGATGAAATTGCCGGGTACGAGGTGCGCGTAAATAAATTTGATGAAGAAATTCAGGCAATTAACGATAATATTGCTGCTCGTAAACAAGCGATTAAAGATTCAGAAAACTTAATCCGCAAATACGAAGATCAGCAAACCAACGTTCGGAACAACCGCGAGTATGACGCCATTACAAAAGAAATTGAACTGCAGCGTTTAGAAATCCAAATTTCCGAAAAAAAGATAAAAGAAGGCTACTACCAGATAGAACAGAAAAACAACGAAATTGCCGGTACCAAGCAAAAACTGGAAGAGCGCCGCAAAGACTTGAATTCTAAAAATGGTGAATTACAAGTAATTGTATCGGAGAGCGAAGAAGAAGAAAGAGCTTTAATGCAGGAACGCGAAGAAGCTGTGAAGCATATTGAAAGCCGCTTATTAACCGCTTACTCCCGCATCCGCCAGAATGTGCGTAACGGTTTAGCCGTAGTAACGGTTAAACGCGATGCCTGCGGCGGTTGCTTCAATACTGTTCCGCCACAACGCCAGTCAGATATTGCTTCTCATAAGAAAATTATTGTTTGCGAGCACTGCGGCCGTATTTTCGCCGATGTTGAGCAAAAAATAGCCTAGTTATAAAGTAAATATTAAAGAAAAAGGATGACCTATTAAAGTCATCCTTTTTTGTTTCTATATATTTCGGGTAAGCAAAAATATTAGTTTCATTATAAAACGAAACTTACGCTTAAGTGTTTGCTACCGGGTCATCCTGGGCTTGTCGAAGGATCTATTACAACTATGAAAAAGTAGATTCAGTTATTCCAACAGGCTCAACATAACCGCAATAAATTAAGCGCATTAACCAACTGATATTAGTATTAGCTGTAACTCAAGGCTGTTGCATAACCTTTGAAATAATTAACCAATGGGTAAACAATTCTATAAATTGCCTGTTTTAAAATCAGATTTCCCATTGTTCTGTACCTGAATCCTGCCATAAACCCCGCTATTCTGGTAAAATATTTACCGGATAAAAGCGGGGTTTATAGTTTTTCCCTTTCTTTTTTATTCCCTTTGCTTTTTAAAGTTTAGTTAGCGTTATTTTAATGCCATCAGTATATTTTTCGTTTGCGCAATTTAATCTTACCCCCAGTAGCTTTAAGCAAAAAGCCTTGGCTTGGGCAAATACTTACGAACTTGTTGCTTTTTATGAGCACAATAATATTGCCTACCCTTATCATGGTTTTGAAAATATATTGGCGGTAAGCAATGCTACACAACCCTTAATAGATCCGGCTAATGCTTTTTCAAGCCTTTCAGATGCGCTGGCCAATGCTGATGATATTTTGTGCGGAATTCTGGGTTATGACTTAAAAAACCAGGTAGAAAAGCTAAACAGCCGTAATCCGGATTTGCTGGGTTTTCCGTTGATATATTTTTTTGCACCCGAAATAATTATAACCCTGGAACCAGCAGGATTTAATATAAAAAGCAACCACGCCAATCCAACTCAGATTTTAACCGAAATATTAAACTTCCAAATTAACACAACTGCTTCCCCAAACAATTTTACTATTCAAAACCGTACTTCCCGGCCAGAATATTTAAACCAGGTAAAAGCAATCCAAGACAATATTCTGGAAGGCGATGTTTACGAATTGAATTATTGCGTTGAATTTTTTGCTTTAGATGTTGTTATAAATCCCATTAGTACGTTTTGGGCTTTAAACCAAGCCTCGCCTACCCCTTTTGCCGGCTATTTTAAACTAAAAGATAAATATTTACTCTGCGCCTCCCCGGAGCGTTCTTTAAAAAAAGAAGGTTCTAAATTAATATCCCAACCCATTAAAGGAACCATTAGGCGCAGTTTTAACCCCAAAGAAGATGAACAGTTGCGCGAACAATTGCGGACCAGCGAAAAAGAAATTTCTGAAAACATGATGATCATGGATTTGGTGCGGAACGATATGGCTAAATCATCAGAAATAGGTTCGGTGAAGGTAGAAGAAATGTTTGGCATTTACGGTTTTCAGCACCTCTACCAAATGATTACCACGGTAATCGCCACCGTCCGGCCCGACTGTTCTGTTCCGGAGGCTATTAAAAACGCTTTTCCGATGGGCAGCATGACCGGCGCGCCCAAGATTAGAGCCATGGAACTGATAGACCAATACGAAACTACGCGGCGGGGACTTTTTTCCGGCAGTTTAGGCTTTATTAAACCCAACGGCGATTTTGACTTTAATGTGGTTATTCGGAGCCTGCAATACAATGCCAGTACCAAATATCTATCTTACATGGTCGGTAGCGCCATTACCTACGATTCTGACCCGGAACAAGAATATGAAGAGTGCCTGCTCAAAGTAAAAGCCATCACGAATATTTTACAATGCCCTTGATGTTTCTTAATAATAACTTTCCTGTACTTAATTAAGCATGCATAAGGCTAAAACTTGTTCCATCAAAAATATTTGAGATAAGAAATAGGTTTGTTTAGTGAAAAGGTAAAAAGAAGTAACTACAGTTCGTGGGTGAATTTTTACTGCCATTCTGTCATTTACTTGCGAAAATCTCCTTATATTTGCACCCAATTTTAATGCTTATGAATTCGCTTTTAACAGATATAGATTTTATTCCCGAAGCCCCGGCACAACCGGAAGCTTGCGAAACCAAGGTTACCCCGGAACAGAATACCGGTCGGTTGCGCAAATTGTATATCGAAAGCTACGGGTGTCAGATGAATTACTCCGATAGCGAGATTGTGTCTTCTATTCTGGCCAAAGAAGGTTTTGATACAACTTCGGAATTAAATGCGGCAGACGTGATTTTCCTGAATACCTGTTCTATCCGGGAAAAAGCCGAGCAAACGGTACGCGCCCGTTTAAAGCAAATAAATGCGCTTAAAAAATCACGTCCCGGTTTGGTGGTGGGGGTATTGGGCTGTATGGCCGAACGCTTAAAATCGAAACTACTGGAAGAAGAGAAACTCGTGGATATGGTAGTGGGTCCGGATGCGTACCGCGAACTGCCTAATTTAATAAACGAAGTAGATGGCGGCCAGCGGGCGGTAAATGTGCTGCTCTCGCGCGAAGAAACCTACGCCGATATTAACCCGATCCGCTTAAATACAAATGGTGTCAGTGCCTTTATTTCTATTATGCGGGGCTGCGATAATATGTGTTCATTTTGCGTGGTGCCGTTTACACGCGGCCGCGAACGCAGCCGCGATGCGCATTCGATTGTGGCCGAAGCTCAAAGCCTGGTTGCCGAAGGCTACAAAGAAGTAACCTTACTCGGCCAAAACGTCGATTCTTATAAATGGGCTTCTGCCGACGCCACCGAACAGGTAAACTTTGCCGGTTTGCTGGAGCGCGTTGCGTTAATTAGTCCCAACTTACGGGTTCGGTTTTCCACTTCGCACCCCAAAGATATTACCGACGAGGTACTGTATACGATTAAAAAGTACCCCAATATTTGCAAATATATTCACCTGCCTGTGCAGAGCGGCAACTCCCGCGTACTGGAACTGATGAATCGAACTTATGACCGGGCCTGGTATATAGACCGGGTAACCGCCATCCGCCGGATTTTAGGTCAGGAGTGCGGTATTTCTTCGGATATGATTGCGGGCTTCTGCACCGAAACCGAAGAAGAACACCAGGATACCCTGAGTCTGATGGATTTTGTGCAGTACGATTATTCGTACATGTTCTTTTATTCCGAAAGACCCGGTACATTGGCCGCCCGGAAATTTGCAGATGATATTCCGCTGGAAGTAAAAAAACGGCGCTTACAGGAAATTATAGACAAACAACGCGAATTATCATTGCGGCGCAACCAACAGGATGTAGGCAAAATTCATCGGGTGCTGGTAGAAGGCTTTTCTAAGAAATCGGACGAAGACCTGCAGGGCCGTAACGACCAGAACAAAGTAGTAGTTTTCCCGAAAGGTAATTACCAGAAAGGCGATTACGTGGATGTGCTGGTAAATTCCTGCTCGGTAGGTACGCTGTTTGGCCAACCCATAAACTAAATTGCGCTTTAGTTTTTATAGACGCAGGGGCTGGTAAATAATCTTTATCAGCCCTTACTCCTATTAAGCAATAGCCTTTTAGGTTTTAAACTCACTAAAAAATTAAAATTTGAACCCGGCTGAAATACAAAGTATAAAACAACGATTCGGGATTATCGGTAACTCGCCGTTACTCAATTACGCCATACAAGTGGCCGTACAAGTAGCGCCTACCGACATGACCGTGCTGATTTCCGGTGAAAGTGGCAGCGGTAAAGAATCTTTCTCTAAAATTATTCACCATTTAAGTCCGCGCAAACACGGCCAGTTTATTGCCATTAATTGCGGCGCTATTCCGGAAGGCACCATCGATTCGGAACTTTTTGGGCACGAGAAAGGCTCGTTTACTGGCGCTACCGATTTGCGCAAAGGCTATTTTGAAGTAACTAATGGCGGTACCATTTTCCTGGACGAAATTGGCGAAATGCCTTTGGGTACGCAGGCCCGCTTATTGCGCGTGCTGGAAAACGGCGAATTTATTAAAGTAGGTTCTTCTAAAGTACAGAAAACCGATGTGCGGGTGGTAGCGGCAACCAACGTAAATTTATTAAACGCGGTTAACGAAGGTGCTTTCCGCGAAGACCTTTACTACCGGTTAAACACAGTACCTATTCAGGTTCCACCATTACGTGAACGCGGCGAAGACATATATTTGTTATTCAGGAAATTTGCTTCTGATTTTTCAGATAAATACAAGGTTAAGCCAATTACGCTGACGCCCGATGCCGTGTCCGAATTATTGCGTTTCCGATTTCCCGGAAATATCCGGCAGCTAAAGAATATTGTGGAGCAGATTTCCGTTCTGGAATATGAGAACCGGGAAATAAATGGGGTGAAACTACGGGAATATTTACCCCAGGAACAAAATAATCAATTGCCCATGCTAATTGGTTCGAGTAAAAAACCTGATAAAGATTTTTCGGAGCGCGACATTTTGTATAAGGTGTTGTTCGACATGAAGAAAGATGTAAACGACCTGAAAAAGCTGGTTTTTGATTTGATTAGCCCGGGCCAAAGCGAGCACCACGATTACTTAAAAGACCACGGCCACCTTTTCGAGAATATGGGTTCTTTTGAGCCGCGGCCTTTTAAAGCCCACCAGGATGGGCCCGATAACTTTATTTTATCGGTAAAAGGAAATCCGGCGCCTTACGAAGCAAACAAAGTAGAAGATATTCCGCACGAAACCGAAGAAGAAACGCTGTCGCTGGAAAGCAAAGAAAAAGAATTAATTATGAAAGCCCTCCGGAAGCATAACAACAAACGCAAGTATGCGGCCCAGGATTTAGGCATTTCCGAAAGAACGTTATACCGCAAATTAAAACAATATGGACTGGAAGAATAAAAAGCAATTATTACTGATTCCCTTTTTTACTTTGCTTTTTACACTTACCGGCTGTATTAAATATTCCTTCACCGGTACCAACATAGACCCGAGTATAAAAACAATGACCATCCGGAATTTTGAAAATAACTCCGGAGAAGGGCCTTCTTTTTTAACTAACCTGGTAAGCGAAGAATTCAGAACTTATTTCCAACGGAATTCAAATCTGAAACTAGCCCAGGATGGCGGCGATATTGAACTCGAAGGCCAGATACTGTCTTATAATTTTAGTCCGGCGGCCATCCAGAACGACGATACCCGCGGCGATATTGCCGGTGCTAACCGATTGACCATCCGGTTGCAGGTGAAATACCACAATAACAAAGATCCAAAACAAGACTTTGATCAGGCTTTTTCTTCTTTCCGGGACTTTCCGCAATCGCAGAATATTTCGCAGATAGACGAACGGGCTATTCGGGATATTTTAGAAAGAATGGTGCAGGATGTTTTTAACCGATCGCTGGCAAACTGGTAAATATTTAATATTATAATATCTTTGATTATTTAACCTTTAGCACTACAAACAACATTCAGCCATTAAGATTGTCCGCAGTAAAAATTGGGCAGTTGAGAGAAGATTAAATGAATAAAGCGGCTTTTCTAAATATTATTAATCATGTATCTTCTATTTCGGAGCAAGAAGTAGCCGAACTGGAAAAACTGGCAGCAAGCTTTCCCTACTGCCAAACGGCGCATCTGCTATTGGCCAAGGCCGCTTACGACCATGGCAGCATGCTCTCGAACCAGCGCATCCGGCGGGCAGCAGCCTGTGCTACTAACCGGCAGCTCCTGAAAAAGCTTATTTATACTTCAGCTCCAGAACTGGTGGTAGCCCCCGTTGAACCAGCATCTGTTAATCAACACCAAGTTACGGCCGAAGAGAGTATAGTAGTTGCCGCACCAATTATAGCAGAAAGCCCTGAACCAGAAGCAACAGAGCAGTTAGCGCTTGAAGCAGTAGTTGAAGATTACCCAACTGCGGAAGTTATTGAAGAAGTTACCACTGTTGAAGTTGAGAATGAAAGCCCGGCAGATGAGGAAATAATTGCAACAGAATTACTTCCTCCGTTAGAAACCGAAATACAATCGGCAGTTACCCCCGAAAATTTCTTAAACGAACCCGCAGCAGAAATAATTATTCAGCCGGAATTGCCGGCAAAGGTTGAGCAAGCAGATAGTGTGCTGGCCTATGATTTTTTTGAAGATCAGGACACCCTTTTTGCCATTGAAAACCTAACCCCGGCCGCGCCTTACCGCGACCCCGTAGCTGACTTTGTAAACAGCCTGGTAATTACCGAACCCGAAAACCTGCTGGCAGAAGTTTTAACAAATTCTGATTTTGCACCGGCAGAAACGGATAATATTCCGGAAAATAATAAGGAAGAATATTTAACAGAAGCGGAACCCAGGGTTATTACGGCGGAAGCCCTAACTGAAAATATTAGCAGCCCACAGCCGGAAGACGCAGACGAAACGTTGGCGCGGTTTGATGAATATTTATTTAAGCCGGAAAAAGACGAGGAGGAATTACCCGCACCCGAACAGAAAACTTCTTATAAAGAAGAAATTGTTTATAAAGTATTCCGGGAAAACGAGCTGGGTTATTGGATGGCTTCCAGCCGTTTAGGCGAAACTATTCAGTTGAAAGATGAATTAACGCCGGCCGAGCCTTATTATTTTCAGCCGGAATTAATTCTGGAATACAGCAAGCAACACCAACTCGAAAGTTATGCCGCCCCGGTTGCTCCCTCTTTAAACCCGCAGTTTGATATAATTGATCAGTTCTTAAGGCAGAATCCAAAGCTGAAATCGATGGCCAACGTAAAAATCAAGGCCGAACCTCAGGAAGATTTATCTTCGAAAAGCACGAAAATAAAGAAAAACATGGCCTCCGAAACCTTGGCCAATATTCTGGTAAAGCAAGGTAAAATAAAGAAAGCCGTAAAAATATATGAGCACCTTATATTGAAAATTCCGGAAAAAAAGGCTTACTTTGCATCTCAAATTGAAAAATTACAAAAGCTGACTTAAAATGTACATTGCTCTTATCAGTATCATTATTTTTATCTCTATTCTGCTGGTTTTGGTGGTATTATCGCAAAACTCTAAAGGCGGCGGCTTATCTAACCAATTTGGCGCTGGTTCGAGCAACCTGATAGGTGTTAAAAGAACCGGAGATTTACTTGAGCGCCTTACATGGGGTTTAGCCATTGGGTTAGTAGTACTTTCGTTAAGCTCTAACATGATAATTGATAAGAATGCTGGTGCCTTAAGAGCCAGAAGCGTGAACCAGGAACGGGCCAGCCAGCAAGGTGCCGCACCAGCCGCTCCCGTGGTACCGCAAACCGTTCCGAATGCAGGTAATGCCCCGGCCGGCACTAATAATGCCGCTCCTGCCCCGGCTACTCCTAACGCAACTACGCCAGCTACTACCGATACAACACAGCAGTAATATTTTTTTCCTGAAAAGAGAATCCGGTGATTTGATTTATTCCATCACCGGATTTTTTTTTACCGAATATTTAAAAATATTGATTTAAAAAAACTGACGTAAGCCGTGACAAAGTTTCACTCTTACCTGTCAGTAACCCGGCGGCTAAAACTGAAATTTTGACCTGAACTGTCAGAAAATTAGGAATGGCACAAGAAATGATAGAAAGGCAATAGGTTTAAAAACCTGGATAAAGCCATCACTACTTGTAGATATTAAATTTAACTTATTAACTTAAACAAATAATTAAAAAACTATGGCAGTAAATATTAAACCGTTAGCAGACCGCGTAATTGTAGCTCCTGCAGCAGCCGAAGAAAAAACTAAATCTGGTATTATTATTCCGGACACCGCCAAAGAAAAACCACAGCGTGGCGAAATCGTAGCCGTTGGCGAAGGTAAAATGTCAGATCAGGGTGTGTTGGTAAAGCCGCAATTAAAAGTTGGCGATCAGGTTTTATATGGCAAATATGCCGGTACCGAAATTTCGATTGAAGGTACAGACTACCTGATTATGAAAGAGTCTGACATTTTTGCTGTATTGTAATTTAATATCTAGAATCAAATTTGCCTTAAAGCAAATCAATCTTTAAACCAAAACTTAAAAATATTAATATTATGGCTAAAAACATTTCGTTTGATACCGAAGCCCGTAATAAAGTTAAAGCCGGCGTTGATAAATTAGCGAATGCCGTTAAGGTAACCTTAGGTCCTAAAGGCCGCAACGTGGTTATCGATAAAAAATTTGGCGCACCTGCTATTACCAAAGATGGTGTAACTGTTGCTAAAGAAATTGAGCTGAAAGACCCTATCGAAAACATGGGTGCGCAGTTAGTAAAAGAAGTTGCTTCTAAAACTGCTGACCAAGCTGGTGATGGTACTACTACTGCTACCGTTTTAGCCCAGGCAATTTATACTGCCGGTAGCAAAAACGTAGCCGCTGGTGCCAACCCAATGGATCTGAAAAGAGGTATCGACAAAGCGGTTTCGGCTGTAGTTGAAAACCTGAGATCACAATCTAAAAAAATTGAAAATTCAAGCGAAATTTCGCAGGTAGGTACTATCTCTGCTAACAACGATTCCGAAATTGGTCAGATGATTGCCGATGCGATGGACAAAGTTGGTAAAGATGGTGTTATTACCGTTGAAGAAGCAAAAGGTACCGAAACCGAAGTAAAAACCGTAGAAGGTATGCAGTTCGACCGCGGTTACTTGTCGCCTTACTTCGTAACCAACCCAGAGAAAATGGAAGCCGATCTGGACAATGCTTTCATTCTGATCTACGACAAAAAAGTATCTACCATGAAAGAATTACTGCCGGTATTAGAGCAGGTAGTTCAGACTGGTAAGCCTTTGGTTATTGTGGCCGAAGACGTGGACGGCGAAGCTTTAGCTACTTTGGTAGTAAACAAGCTGCGTGGTTCTTTAAAAATTGCTGCTGTTAAAGCTCCTGGCTTCGGCGACCGTCGTAAAGCTATGCTGGAAGACATTGCCGTATTAACCGGTGGTCAGGTTATTTCGGAAGAGCGTGGTTACAAACTGGAGAACGCTACTTTAGAATATTTAGGCCAGGCCGAAAAAATTATCATCGACAAAGACAATACTACCATTGTAAATGGTAAAGGTGAGAAATCAGAAATTGTTGGCCGTGTGAACCAGATTAAGGCGCAGATGGAAACAACTACTTCTGACTACGACCGCGAAAAATTACAAGAGCGTTTAGCTAAATTATCGGGTGGTGTTGCTATTCTTTACATTGGTGCTTCTACCGAAGTAGAAATGAAAGAAAAGAAAGACCGTGTTGATGATGCTTTACACGCTACCCGCGCTGCCGTTGAAGAAGGTATTGTAGCCGGTGGTGGTGTTGCTTTGGTACGCGCCATTGAAGTATTGAAAGACGTTAAAGTTGATAACGACGACCAATTAACCGGTGTTAATATTATCCGGACTGCTTTGGAAGCTCCTTTAAGAACTATCGTTTCTAATGCTGGTGGCGAAGGTTCTGTAATTATTCAGAAAGTACGCGAAGGCAAAGACGATTATGGTTACAATGCCCGCGAAGACAGATTTGAAAACCTGTTTGCTGCTGGTATTATTGACCCAACTAAAGTAACCCGTTTAGCTTTAGAAAACGCTGCGTCTATCGCTGGTATGTTGTTAACTACCGATTGCGTAATCTCTGACGAGCCGGAAGAAGAAAAAGCTGGTGCTGGTGGCGGAATGCCAGGTGGCATGGGCGGTATGGGTGGCATGATGTAATTCACCCCTCCTTCTGTTTAATCATAAGAAAGCCCCGGTGTATGCCGGGGCTTTTTGTTTTTACGCTATAGAAGAAATTCCAGATTGAATATTTTAGCTTACTTAATTATCAATGTGCGCATTAGCCCGGTAGATTTCCGGTCTAAGCTGTCCTGGGCAATTATTACATCTTCTTCGTTCGGGATCAGATGCTGCACCGGCGCATAGCCCAGCAAATAATAATAGCCATTAGCGGTTTTAAATAAATATTCGGCTGAAATAAATTTACCTTTTCTATCTACCCCTCGCTTGTGCAAATAGGCCAGGCCACTCAGTTGTCGGGTTACAAAGCCGGTATTCTTAAATTTAGTAGTATCAGCGGTAGCAAGCGGGTTTCCCATAGCCGTATAAGTGGTTTTACCGGGCACATCTACCAATTGGGAATAAACCGCAAGGTTCTCAGGTGCTTTCTCATTTAAAACTTTAATGTGCCGCTCGAATATTTTTTGCGCCTGGTTATTTATGCTACCTGGCTCCGGAACATTATTTACCTGAAAATTCGGATTTGAGCTTAATGGTATTGCGGCTGGGTTCTCTTGGCTAATTTGGTTGTTGGTGGTACAACTATTCAGAACCGTAAAAGACAGTAGCGTAAAAAATAGGTAGTTCCGTTTCATCCTAATATCTGTGAAGTTTTATAAAGGGGTAAACGGGCCAGGACCTGATGGGTTATAGGGCAACCCAGATTAGAAAGAAAATAAATGCTACTATTATTAATTGGTTATGTTGAGAGGGGATTTATTTTCAAACGCTGAAGGAGAAATGACATTATAATGTATGTCATAGGTAGCCTATTGAAACATCTAAATCTGATTTATAATGCTGTAATAGTTCCTTCGACAAGCTCAGGATGACCAATAATATACACGTTTCGCTTTATAATGGTATTATTTGCCATTTATATAAATAAAAAGCCTCTGCACAGATTAGGGCAGAGGCTTCTAAAAAGGAAGTTATTTATAAATTAGTGTACGCCGTGCATTAATTTAACCAGCTTGCGCGATAACAGAAAAAGCAGGAAAGCCGCTACAAAAGCAATTCCCACAAATATCAGGAAGAAGCTAGACATAGACTGGGTTTTGGCCATTTCATCGATCATACCGGCTAAAGCACCGCCAATGTAATTTCCAATAGCCGAAGCAAAAAACCATACTCCAAACATAACGCCAATTAAGCGGGCCGGCGATAATTTATTTACAAAAGACAAACCTACCGGCGATAAACAAAGCTCACCCATGGTATGCAGCAAATAAGCCAGTACCAGCCAAATCATACTCACACCGGCCGTTTCAGCACCTTGAGGAATAGATAATGAACCAAATACCAGCACCGCAAAGCCCAAGCCCAGCAAAAACAAACCAATGGCAAACTTAAAAGGACCGGAAGGATCTAAATTCTTTTTGGCCAGCTTTACCCATAACATAGAAAAGAACGGCGCTAAGGTAAAAATAAAGAACGCATTAATGGATTGAAACCAGGTAGCTGGTACTTCCCAGCCGAAAATAGTACGATCAGTAAATTTATAAGCAAAAATATTCATGGAAGAACCAGCCTGTTCAAAAGCCAGCCAGAATAAAATAGAGAAGAAAGATAGCGTTAATATTACTACCAGGCGGTCGCGCTCTACTTTGGTTAAAGGTTCTTTAGGCGTATTTACCACATTAGCGGCCTTTCGCTCGGGCTTTAAGCCAATTTTACCTAAGCGGTGGCGGCCAATATAAAATTGCACCAAGCCCAACACCATGCCAACGCCGGCGGCGCCAAAACCATAATGCCAGCCAATATTTTCGCCCAAGTAACCGCATATTAAAGAACCTAAAAAGGCTCCCATGTTTATACCCATGTAAAAAATGGTATAAGCCGAGTCTTTTAACTTACTGCCTTCGGGGTAAAGCTGCCCCACCATCGAAGAAATATTGGGTTTAAAAAAACCGTTGCCAATAATTAATAAACCTAAGCCCGCATAAAAAAACGGCATAGGTTCAATAGCCAGCGAAGCATGGCCCAGCGCCATTAAGATGCCCCCAATAATAACCGCCGACCGGTAACCCAAAAATTTATCGGCTAGGTAACCGCCAATTAAGGGCGTAACATAAACCAAACCCGTATAAATGCCATAAAGCTGGCCGGCTTCGGCTGAGGTCCAGCCCAACCCCCCTCTCGATACTTCTGAAATTAAATATAAAGTAAGCAAGGCCCGCATGCCGTAATAACTAAACCGCTCCCACATTTCGGTAAAGAAGAGCATGTAAAGCGAACTAGGATGTTTTTCTGCTATTTCTCCGGCGAGTCTTTCTTCCGCTAGCGTTTGTTCCATTTAAAAAATTTTAAAATAAAAGAGTATTTTTTTACAAGTTAAGTAAATCTACAAGCTATACCGCAAAATGCCAAATATTATTCTTTTACTATAAATAGCGGGCAACTTACTTAAACTAAATTATTCTTTTAACCTGCTGCAATAATATTTTGTTAACGTTAATAGCAATAAAATAATGTACAGCTAGTATATTGGCTTAGAGCTTAAATAAATTTTATTTTTTGAAAGCGAAAAGGTTTGGTATTAGGATCTGACAAAACTCATTTTGAGGGGCATAGCAGCGCTACCTCCCGGAAAATAGACAAAGTCAGGTTATAATAGCAAACCTTTGCAGCCCAAAAGATAAATTTTAAACTTGCTCCTAAACAAAACAAAAATGCACCTTTTTTATACTCCCATTCTGCACGAACAAACCGTTATTTTACCCGAAGAAGAATCGAAGCACGCCATAAAAGTTTTGCGCTTGGTTAAAGGTAATTTCGTAAATTTAGTAGATGGTAGTGGTGGGTTTTACAAAGCAACTATTGAGCAGGATAATCCTAAAAAATGTGTTTTACGGATTGTAGAAACGGTTAAGCAATTTGGTTACCGGCCATTTCATATTCACGTGGCGGTAGCACCCACTAAAAATATTGATCGGATAGAATGGTTTCTCGAAAAAGCGACAGAAATTGGGGTAAATCAAATATCTTTTTTGCTTTGCGAACGTTCAGAACGAAAGCAGGTTAATCTGGATCGGCTGGAGAAAGTAGTGGTAAGCGCCATGAAGCAATCCGTAAAAGCTTATAAGCCGGTGTTAACCGATATTATTCCGTTTAAAGAGTTTATAAAAAATATTCAACCCGATAATACGTATATAGCGCATCTGGAAGAGCACGACAGAACCCCTTTGCACAGAATAAACTTACGCGATTCGGCTTGTGTACTAATTGGTCCTGAAGGTGATTTTAGCCCCGCCGAGATAAAGCTGGCTTATGAAAAAAATATTAAACCCATAACCTTGGGCAACAGCCGGTTGCGTACCGAAACGGCGGCGCTGGTAGCCTGCCATACCTTAAATTTATTATACGAAATGAAAATTGCTTAACTGCATTTATAAATCATGAAATATTTATTCTCTTTCTTTTTAACCTTGTTTACCGTCATTGGCAGCCTGGCGCAAAACCCTAGTTTCCAGATTGCCAAATTAAAATACAATGGCGGCGGCGATTGGTACGCCAACAAAACTTCTTTGCCCAATTTAATTAAGTTCTGCAACCAGAACCTGAGCATGAATATTAACAAAGACGAAGCTATTGTGGAGGTTGGCAGCACCGAATTATTTAGCTACCCGTTTGTGCACGTGACCGGCCACGGCAACGTGGTTTTCTCCGATGCCGAAGCCGAAAACTTACGAAAATACCTGGTAAACGGCGGCTTTCTGCATATTGATGATAATTATGGCTTAGACAAATACATCCGGACCGAAATGAAGAAAGTTTTTCCGGAACTGAGTTTTGTAGAAATACCCTTTAACCACCCTATTTATCACCAGAAATATAAGTTTCCGAAAGGCTTGCCTAAAATTCACGAGCACGATAATAAAACGCCGCAAGGGTTTGGTATTATTTACCAGGGCCGGTTGGTTTGCTTTTATTCTTACGAGTGCGACTTAGGCAACGGCTGGGAAGATCAGGAAATTTACAACGATCCGGAAGAAAAGCGCCAATTAGCTTTACGCATGGGCGCCAATATTTTGTCTTATGCTCTCACTAATTTCGATTAATAAATAACCGGCCGCTAACATCCGGCCTTCCTGAAATCCCGTAATATATTCCTTTTGGGCAACGCGCGGAAATTAGATTATTTTAAATATATTACCGAAAAAAACGGTTTATAAAAGTACCAACACCTGACAAAAACACCCAGCAAAAGATAGCGAATGGATACCATTGTTTATTTAAAAAACATGTTGCGCGACAAACAGGTCGCTTCTTTTACCCCTACTTCTATCTTTGGCATTAAAAAAGTCTGCGATAAAATAGATTTTCGGAAGAAAAACGTAATAATTGAGTATGGCCCCGGCACCGGCGTTTTTACGCGCTACCTCCTCAATCATTTAACGCCCGATTCTACCTTAATTTTAATCGAAAGAAACCTGGATTTTGTAAATATTCTGCAAAGCTCTTTTCGCGACCCACGGTTGGTTATATACCACGAAAGCGCCGAAAATGTGGTGGAGTTACTGGCCCGCAGCGGGGCTAAAAACGCCGACTATATTATTTCGGGCATTCCTTTTTCTTTCCTGCCGCATCCGCTCCGGAATAATATTGTGCAAAAATCAGCGGAGTGCCTGCGCCCTGGTGGTAAATTTCTGGCCTACCAAACTTTTTTCCAGTTAGATAAATTTCTGAAAGATTACCTGGAACTGCACTTTAAAAAAGTAAAAACCGAGTTCTGCATCCGCAATGCCCCGCCTATCCGCATTTTTGAAGCGATAAAGTAACCAGTAACGGTAAGTGTTTATAAAATTGTGGCATTTGAAAAACTAAAGGTTCAAATAACCACGAAAGCAAAATCGCGATTCAAAGTCGAATGCTTAAGGTCAAGCCACAATTTTAGAAGCCCACTGTTGGGCGTTCTTTGTATTCTGCTTATACTTTTCCGTTATATTCTGGATCAAACTCCACAATCCATTCAATTCCGTACTTGTCTCTAAAACAACCAAAATATGAACCCCAGGGACTGTCACCAATAGGCCCTTCTATTTGTCCTCCTACTGAAAGCCCATCAAATAATTTGTCCGCTTCTTCTCTACTTTCAGTAATTATTACAATTTTACTTCTGTTCTCATTTTCGTTAGTTTTTCCCAAAATTTCCGGAACATCATTTGCCATCAACATATTATTTTTTCCAATAGGCAAAGCAATATGCATAATTTTATTTTTTTCTTTTTCTGCTACCGGGAATTCAGGACTTGCAAGGTCTTTGAAACGAATAACTTTTGCAAACTCTCCGCCGAAAACCGATTTGTAAAAGGTAAATGCTTCTTCGGCATTTCCGTTAAAATTAATGTGAGGATTGATTAGTGCCATAGTTATTAAACTTATTTTTAAGGTTCAAACATACTGCTTAAGTTCTAAATAATCAGGGTATAATCGCGTCAAAAAAGAGGTTGATTGCGCCAAAGTTATAGGGTTATGTCAGCCTGGTTTCGCAAAAGTTGTCGATTATAATGATGCCCAACCAGAGGATAAACCGAAAATTCGGCTTATCCGCAATATTCTAGTAGTTGCAGTTAACCGGAACTGGAATAACCAATATACTATATATAAATACGAGTATGAAGACAAAAGAAGATTTTATCATCTAATTACTATACCTTTTTAAAGTATTTAAAATTTTCGGCAAAAACATTAGTCTCTGGCTTGGCTCCTCGCAACATGAGTCAGCCTAATATCTGGTAATTAGAACCAGCACCGCGGAACTGCCCCTGGTTTATTATTGTCTAAAGTTTCACTACCCGCCACAACCGGTAATCGTTCATCCGGAATAAGGAGCAATCAACGGCTAACTTAGTTACTGTGGCGGAAAATATGTATTTTTGTGGGGTAGATTGGTAAGTACGGCTTTAGATTAATGCAAGTATCCAGATTAGAAATTAAAGGTTTTAAAAGCTTCGGCGATAAGGTTGTTATTAACTTCGACGAAGGTATTACGGGTATTGTGGGCCCCAACGGTTGCGGCAAATCCAATATTGTAGATGCCATCCGGTGGGTACTGGGCGAGCAAAAAACCCGGAATCTCCGCTCCGATAAAATGGAGAACGTTATTTTTAACGGTTCCAAAAACCGCAAGCCGCAGCAACTGGCCGAAGTTTCAATAACTTTTAACAATACTAAAGGCATTTTGCCCAGCGCTTATTCCGAGGTAATTGTTACCCGCAAATATTTCCGGACCGGCGACAGCGAATACCAACTCAACGGCATTCCCTGCCGCCTGAAAGACATTAACGAATTATTCCTCGACACCGGTATCGGCTCTGATAGTTACGCCATTATTGAGCTGAAAATGGTAGACGAAATATTAAATGACAAGGAAAACTCCCGCCGTTTATTATTCGAAGAAGCCGCCGGTATTTCTAAGTTTAAGGTGCGCAAAAAGCAAACCCTTAAAAAGCTGGAAGAAACCGATGCCGACCTGGAGCGCCTCGAAGACGTGCTGTTTGAAATTGCCAAAAACCTGAAATCGCTGGAACGGCAGGCCAAGTTGTGCGAGAAATATTTCGGCCTGAAAGAAGAGCATAAAACCCTGAGCCTGGAATACGCCCGGCGCAACATTGCGCACCATCAAACCACGTTGGCTACCCTGGAAGGCAATCTGCAGCAGGAAACCGAATTAAAGAAAACCTTAGCCGAGCACCTGGACGCTCTGGAAGAAGAACTGGCCGGCCATAAAACGGCTGCCAACGATTTGCAGGAACAACTTACCGCGCAACAAAAAGTAGCCAACGAGAAAACCTATAACATTCGCCAGCTCGAAAACGAAATAAAGCTAAAAGCCGAGCGCACAAATTATTTAAAGGAACGCATGGGCTTGCTGCGGCAACAGATTAGCCAGGACAACATGGTCCTGGAACAAACCCAGGAAACCATTGGCCAACTGCAGCAAGATATTATTCTGATTCAGCAGGAATACGTAGAGTCTGAGCAGCAGGTAAGTTTACTTCGCCAGGAAATAGAACAAGCCAATGCCCATAAAGCCGATTTACAAAAATCATCTACGGATGTAATAAATCAGCAACGCGAAAAACAGCACAGCCTTTACCAGGTACGCAAAGATATTGAGGTTACCCAGGTGCAGGTGGTTAACTTAACTTCGGAACTGGAACGCTTAACGGCCCAGAAGCAAAACGAAGCCGAAAACGCCGATAAATATTTGGCTGACATGGCCGAACAAGAAGAAATATTGCTCGAACGACGGTCTGAGCTGGACGCTTTGGTGGAGCAGGAAAACGAATTGCAGGCCAGCATAGAACAAACCGAAACCGATCTGCAAGTAACACGCACCAATTTAACCGAACTAAACCGGAAAATTGATGCCAAGCGCAACCAATACAACCTAACCAAATCGCTGGTAGATAACCTGGAAGGTTTTCCTGACGCAATCAAATTTTTATACAAATCTAAAAACTGGGAAAAGCCGGCCCCGCTCCTTTCGGATATTATTGTTTGCCAGCAGGAATATAAATCGCTGATAGAAAGTTACCTGGAGCCTTACATGAATTTTTTTGTGGTAGATACCACCGAAGATGCGGTAGAGGCTATTAAGCTGCTGAATAACCAAAACAAAGGCCGGGCTAATTTTATTGTGCTGGCAGAACTCGAAGATTTAGATACCGGCCCTACCCTTTCTACAACTAAATTAAAAGCGGCTTACGAGGTGGTTTCCACTTCTGAGCGCTACGAAAAGCTACGGCAATATATTCTAAACGAAGTTTATATTTCGCAGGAGCTGCCTTCCGATTTTTTTAGCGGCGATCACCGCACGTTTATTTTGCGCGATGGCTCGGTTATTAAAAAGCCACTGAGTATTTCGGGTGGTTCGGTGGGCTTGTTCGACGGTAACCGCATTGGCCGGAAACAAAACCTCGACAACCTGGCCCAGGAACTGGATACGCTGGTAAAAGAAGCCGAAACGCTGAAAATTAAAATTAATACGCAACAGCAGGTTATTCAAAACCTGAAAGGAGAAACGCGCCAGCAGGTTATAAAAGAGACAGAGCGGATTATCTCGGCCCAGCAACAGGAGCTGATGGGTATTCGCATCCGGCACGAACAACACGCCTTATCGCAGCAAACCAACCACAACAAAGAAGCCGAACTAACCGAACGGCTGGAGGATTTGCGGTACAAAAGCTACGAACTGGTGCCGCAAGCCGAAATGTTACAGCAGGATCTGCAACGCATTGAATCGGAGCTGAGTTCTTATCAGGATTTACTTAACCGGCACAACGATTTAATTCAGAAAGTTAACCAGGTGTTTAACGAAGAAAATATTCGGTACCACCAGTTGAAAAACCGGCTGACCAGCGTGCAGCAGGAAATTAACTACCGGCAAAAATCTTTGGAAACCGGCTACTTACGCCAGCAAGCGCAACAAGATGAGTTGCTGCGGGCCGAAGACGAAATTATTGCGGCCGAAGAATTTGTGCTGGACAATACCGAAACCCTGAACCAATTATTAGCCGAGCGAAAATTATTAAGCGAAGAACTGGACAAACTGGAAAAAGACTTTTTTAGTTTGCGCGGCGAAATCGACAGCAAAGATAAAACTATCCGGGAAATTCAACGCAAACGCCAGAACGCCGATGAGGTGCTTATTTCGATGCAGCAGGCTATTTCGGATTCTAAAATAAAACTGGTGGCTATTCAGGAACGCTTAGCGGCTGAGTTTAATATTACCGAAGAAGATTTGGCCCAATTACCATCGCAACCGCTGGAACATAGCAACGAAGAACTTAGCAGCCAGATAAACAGTATTAAAACCCGCCTCGACAGCATGGGTCCGGTAAACCCCATGGCGGCCGAAGCTTACGAAGAAATAAGCCAGCGCGATAAATTTATTAAAGAGCAAAAAGCTGATTTAATAAATGCTAAAAATATTTTGCTGCAAACCATCAGCGAAATAGACCAGGTGGCCAAAGATAAGTTTCTGGAATCTTTTGAGATGATAAAGGAGAACTTTACCCGCGTGTTCCGTTCGCTTTTTTCGGATGAAGATACCTGCGATTTGGTAATAGCGGATATGAATAACCCGCTGGAATCGAAAATTGAAATTATGGCCCGGCCCAAAGGAAAGCGACCTTTAACCATTAACCAGCTTTCCGGTGGCGAAAAAACCTTAACCGCTATTTCGCTGCTATTCGCCATTTATCTCTTAAAACCGGCGCCTTTCTGTATCTTCGATGAAGTAGATGCCCCGCTGGATGATGCTAATATTGATAAGTTTAACAACATTGTGAAAACCTTCTCCGGTGATTCGCAATTTATTGTAGTTACCCACAACAAGCGCACCATGGCTTCTACCGATGTTATTTACGGCATTACCATGCTGGAGCCTGGCGTTTCACGGGTTATTCCGGTAGATTTAAGGCAACTGGCGTAGAGTCGTTATTCGTTGTCCGATTTCTAAAAAGGAATTGATAAAAAAGGAGCCTATTAGTTGGCTCCTTTTTTATCAATTCCTTTTATAATTGTAGCAATATTTTTATACTAATTTTAACTATGATTGCTCTATAGATATTGTTATCGCCGGCGTCCCGCCGGTGATAATTAACTTCCGGCCTCTGGCCGCTATAAACAAGCCTGGTAAATTTCATATAGAAACACTAGCGGCCAGAGGCCCAAAGAAGAAGACACGGGCGAGGACGCCCGCGCCATTTACCAATTTCTTTATTCGTTGTTGAAGCCGCTGCCTTTATGTCGTGTTTTGATAAACAAGTAATTAAGCAATGGCTTTAAAATTGGCGGTGATAACACTATCCATAGCGCCATGTGCTTATCGAATCAGAAAAACTATACTTGTTATAAATACCCGAATAGTGATTAACAAACTACCAATAATGACTCTACCCCTTCCTTGGCTTGTCCCCTGACAAGCCAACGCAATGCCATTGCAAATTTGTCCCAACTAATCATGTTCCAGCCTGTGAGGGCACTGGCCGGGGTAATCAGCCTTTCTACTGCTAAGTATTCCTTTGCTTGACGGCTATGGTGAGAACACCAGGCAAGAGCAGCGGCGGCGAAAGTCCTGAGTAAAATATAAAAGGAACCATAACCTGGTTCCTTTTATATTAATTACATTAATTTAAAGTAGCTAACCCAAATTCGAATTTTTATTTTGAATTTGAATAACAATCAACGAATAACGAAACTACCTTACGCCTTGCTCGGGGTATTTGCCTTTTTTTGTGCGGTAAAAAGCTTTTATTTTTTCAATATCGCCTTCTACATCGCCGGTGGGGTAAAAAATTGGGCCAACACCAGCTTCTTTTTTGGGATAATCGAGGTAGCCCAAAATAATAGGCACATTGGCTTCTAAGGCAGTATAGTAAAAGCCTTTGCGCCAACGGGGCTGGTATTTGCGGGTACCTTCGGGGGTAATCATAATTACCATTTGTTCCGAATTATTCAGAATATTCACCATAGAGCTAACCAGGCTATTGTTACGGGAACGATCGACGGGCAAAGCGCCCATTTTTTTTAACAGCCAGCCCAACGGCCCAACCATGGCTTCTTTTTTAATGGTATAACGCAAATCCACATCCATCAGGTAAAAGGCGCAGCGGGCAAATAAAAAGTCCCAGTTGCTGGTATGTGGGGCCGCAATCATCATACTTTTTTTCAAATCGGGCGGAATTTGTCCGGCTACGTGCCAGCCAAAAATCTTAAATATTATTCTGGA
The DNA here is from genome assembly GCF_008629685.1 of Adhaeribacter rhizoryzae. Lineage (GTDB taxonomy): Bacteria > Bacteroidota > Bacteroidia > Cytophagales > Hymenobacteraceae > Adhaeribacter > Adhaeribacter rhizoryzae. The sequence goes on from NZ_VWSF01000004.1 coordinate 359,005, forward strand.
TAAAAATTTTGCGATCATAGAGGCAAAGGTACAAGATTAGCCACAAGAGAAAAAGCCAGCTTCAAACTTCTGAAACTGGCTCTTCCTAAAAATTTTTAAGCTCATTAATTTTTATAAATTATTCAGGTCTTTTGCCTCTGATTGGGTTTGGCAGCATCATGGTTTGGCGTAAGAAAAATACCTGTACCGAAATCCGCAGTTCCGGGCCGTACTCTGCACGGTAGTTGTCGCTGTTTTTCTTGGCGCCAAAATTTTGCCGGTAATATTTAAATAAAACCATAGGCTCTATGGCTATTTGCTTGTTCCTTAACCAATAATTTTGCCGACCAATAGGCCCTAAAAAATAAGTATAGCCTACGCCAGCTTCGCCCTGAAACAAATTAGATTGCGAGATACGGAAAGTATTATTTAAACCCCAGCCGGCGCTAATTTCTCCAAAAATACCGTTGTCCAGGTATCCTCTAACAAAAGGGCCCACTAATAAAATAGTTTGCTTTAGATCGTTGGTGGTAGAATCGCTTTGCCGGTTATAATAGTTTAAATCGGCTTTAAGCCCAATGCCAATATCTTCCCAGTTAAAATAACCTATTTTTAAGTCTGTATTTACCCGTATTATAGAACCTTTATCGCCATTGTTATTGGGCGTTTTGTAGTTGAACCCGTTAAAAGAAGAACTTATGCCTCCTCCAAGCATGTAACTTCCTTTAAGAATATACGCATTTACCATGTGGCCCGAATTATTCTGACCATAAGTAAAATAAGTTAAAAGAAAGCAGGCGATAAACGATAAAAGCTTTTGCATTCTGTTGGGGGTAGATATTTTAATTTAATAATTTACTCACTAATAATTTAAGGTCAATTTTTTGCCTATGCTGCTTATGAATTATGCCTGCTGATAGGCAATTTGTTTGAGCTGGGCTAACAGGTTTTCGGACAAACTCATGGTGTGTTCGTAGCCGGCATCGTACATTTCGCGTGCTTGTTTTATGCTTAGCAAACGGTAATGCTTGAGTTGGGGCGGCTCTATTAAAAAATTACACAGCTTCATACGTGGCGTAACATTATTATTAATAGCTAATTGGCAGGTTCGCTCCACCATATCTCTTAACGATTTTACATCTCGCTGGTGGTCAATTGGATTTACGTGTACCCCAATGGTAAAGTCGGCGTAACCGGTTAAACATTCAACCGGCAAATTATTTAATAATCCGCCATCTACGAGTAGGTGCCCCTGGTAGCTAATAGGTTGGCACAAAAAAGGCAACGCAGAAGAAGCAACCAAAGGTTTTATAATTTCACCTTTCGAAAAATAAACAGTGGTGCCCCGGTTAATATCGGTAGCGCTGATGATTACTTTAGGTGTAAGATCAGCAAAGGTTTTGTCCGCCAGGTAAGGTTTAAAGGTATCTTCCAGCTGGGTCAGGTTAATTAAACCGTAGCGGCTAAATCCAGGCCTAATCAAGCGCATAAATTTAGTTTCGGTTACCTTCTGAAATATTTCTTCCGGCGATAGGCCAATACCGTACAATACTGCGACAATTGCCCCGGAACTGGTACCCGAAATTATATCAACGGATAATTGTAGTTCGGCCAGCGCCTTTAAAACACCTAAGTGGGCAAAACTGCGGGCTCCGCCCCCGGACAATGTAAGACCAATGCGCATAATTATAAAACGTCGGCTAGTAAAAAGCTTTGGTCTAAACGTACACCCCGGTCAGTATGTTTTACTGTACAGCACTCGTGTACCGAATCGTGCTCCAGAAAGAGAATATAATTCTTATCGGCAGCTTCCTGTAAAAAAGCAGCTTTTTCCTCTAAAGTAAGTAAAGGACGGGTATCGTAGCCCATTACATACGGAATTGGTAAATGCCCGACCGAGGGTAATAAATCTGCCATATATACAATTGTTTTGTTTTTATAACGGATAACCGGCAGCATCATTTTGTCGGTGTGGCCATTCACATAAATAATTTCGAACTGTGTGAAAGGCGAAGCTGCTCCCAACGGAGTAAAATGAAGCTGGCTGCTTTCGGCCATTGGCAGAATATTCTCTTTTAAAAAGCTGGCTTTTTCCCGGGCATTGGGTTTAGTGGCCCATTCGTAATGTTCGGCATTGGTCCAGTAGCGGGCATTCGGAAATGTAAGTTCCAGGCGGGTATGGTCAGTATTATACTGTACACTACCCCCGCAATGGTCAAAATGTAAATGTGTATGAAAAACATCGGTTATATCGGTAGCCGAAAAACCTAATTTTTGAATAGATCCCAACAAAGTATTTTCGCCGTGCAGGTAATAATAGCTGGCCAGTTTAGGCTCCATTTTAGTACCAAAGCCGGTATCTATTAAAATAAGTTTATTTGCATCCTGAATGAGCAAACAACGCATGGCCCAGGTACAAAGGTTATTTTCATCGGCCGGATTGGTCTTTTGCCAGATGCTTTTTGGTACCACCCCAAACATAGCTCCCCCATCTAATTTAAAATATCCGGTATCTATCGAAAATAGCTGCATAAGCTTAAATTTTGCCGTTCAGGTACTAAACTCAAGCAAGAACGATGGAAATTAAAATTTATTAGGTAATATAGCAAAAATTATATGAAATAAAATTAATGTGGAATATAATTTATTTGATTTGTTTTAATAAAGTTGCGTTTTATGATGACTATATAATAATAATGATAAAGGAATATTTTATTAATAAAGCATAAAAAAGCCCTGCTAACTTACAGGGCTTTTTATTAGAAGCTGATTTTAAAATGGCTTTGCACGCTTTCAAAAAGCATAATTGTGTTACAGTTCCTGTACCACACCCATCGACGAAAAATTATCAATGCGCTGGCTAATGCGTTCCTGAGCCGGAATTTGCTCCAGTTCGTCCAGGGTTTTTAGAATATGCTTGCGCAAGGTATTAATCATTTTTTCTGGTTCGGTGTGCGCCCCGCCCAATGGCTCTTTAATAATGCCGTCTATCAATTTAAATTCGAGCATGTCTTTAGCTGTTACTTTCATAGCATCGGCGGCTTGTTCTTTGTAATCCCAGCTCCGCCAGAGAATAGTAGAGCAATTTTCCGGCGAAATAACCGAATACCAGGTATTTTCTAGCATAAAAACCCGGTCGCCGATGGCTATACCTAAAGCACCACCAGAAGCGCCTTCGCCAATAACAATACAGATTACCGGCACTTTTAACATAAACATTTCTTTCAGGTTGCGGGCAATGGCTTCTCCCTGTCCGCGTTCCTCGGCTTCCATACCCGGAAAAGCGCCCGGCGTATCAATAAAAGTTACAATAGGTTTATTAAACTTTTCGGCCATTTTCATTAACCGCAAAGCTTTCCGGTATCCTTCGGGGTTGGGCATACCAAAGTTACGCAGCTGCCGCTGCTTGGTGTTGCGCCCCTTTTGCTGCCCAATAAACATAATGGTGCGGCCGTCTATTTCGCCGAAGCCACCTACCATAGACTTATCGTCGCGCACGTTTCGGTCGCCGTGCAGTTCTATAAACTTGGTAGTAAAGCCTTCAATGTAGTCTAATGTATAAGGCCTATCGGCATGGCGCGAAAGCTGCACCCGCTGCCACCGGGTTAAATTGGCGTAAGTTTCTTTTTTAAGCTGCTTTATTTTTTCTTCTAAAGCCTTTACTGCCTCCGATACATCTACCTGGCTGTCTTCGGCCAGTTTTTTCATTTCGCGAAGTTTGCCTTCCAAAGCCGCGATGGGCTGTTCAAAATCTAGAAGCATAAAAATTTTATAGGTTAGATCGTTGGTGCAAAGTTAAACGTTTATCAGAATTAAAAGTATGGGAGCCGCTTACAAAAAAAGATAAAAATTATGTGGCTGATTATCTATAATTTACAATATATTCAGAAAAATATTAGTGAAATTATTAAGCCTGCACTTGCATAGTATAAATTAACCCTATACATTTGCATCACTTTAAAGGAACAACGCAACAAAGCGGCGCGAAATTAAAGAAAAAAGGTCCGGTAGTTCAGTTGGTTAGAATGCCGCCCTGTCACGGCGGAGGTCGCGGGTTCGAGTCCCGTCCGGACCGCAAAAAGCCTCTCAGTTTATTCTGAGGGGCTTTTTTGCTTTATATCTATTTTTCATAGGTTTAAAGCTTATATAGCTGCTCTGTATATCTCCTGTTAAATAGGGTGTTTTTCCGGTTTCCTATGCCGTCTACTTCTGGTTACTTTTGAGTAATCTAAAAGTTAATAACCCCTACCCTATGCAAGTTTATCAGGAGCTTATTTCGTTAAAAGCCTGGTTACAATCCAGAAGCTGGCCAGAGACCAAGAATTACCAGATTGTTTCAAATGCCTGCGACGAAGTTTGGCAACTAACAAATAAATTAGAAAATAATCTTAATACGTTATTAGCCAAATCGAAAGCTTTAACCTTGGTAGTAGAAGTACAACACGATTTGGCTTTGTTCCAGAATAATGCTCGTTTTTTAATTTCCCATAACCCGGAAGTTCTGAGTGAAACAGTTGATAAGCTGGTAAAAGTTATTGATATTTTGGTGCAAACCCTAAAGCATTCCCGCATTGTATTACAGGACTAACCTGCTTAGGATTAGAATTACCAACATACTTTTAAGTACAACTAAGAAGTGCATGTAAATACTTTGTAATACGTATTTATTTCTAGGGCTTATGATTAGCTGCTATATAAATAACTAACATCTTATTAGTACTATACAACATTTTAAATTTATATATATGAAAAAGAGTACTTAATGTTGCATTAATATATTAAATTTAATATATTTATAAAAAGTATATTTTTATCATAGATCAATACTGTTGTATAGATGACATTTATTTAAAGCTAGTAGACAAATCAGCTAAAAACTATTAAATAATATATTCAAAATGTTTAATAAAATGTAAAATAATAAGAATAAAATAATTAAATATGTAAAATATTTAATACTTTTGCACAACCAAATTATAGAGAAAAACTCACATATAATTTAGCTAAAACATTGAATACAAAAAGTTGCCCCTTCATGATTCCTTTAGAGACAGCCTACCAGAACGATTACATTAAAGTGGAGGCTAATTTAGAATACAGCTACATTAAAGTTACGTGGTTACAAAAACCTAATAGTGAAACTTTCAGGAAGGAAACTTTGCAGTATACCCATTATGCCATAAAAAACGATTTAAATAACTTCTTGTTTGATGTTAGGGCAAGAACTTCGTTAAAAGAAATAGACCAGGATTGGCTGGTTCGGGAAGTGTTTCCTTTATTTAAAACCAAGAGTATCCGGTTTGCTTATTTGGTTAGTCTAGAAGACTTTGATATTATGGATACTTACCAGATTCACGACCATATTTTAACTAATCCTAAATACCAAAAGCATGTAGCCGGCATGATTTTTCTAAACGAAGAAGAAGCCCAAAACTGGCTATTGGAAATAGGTTTGTATCTTTAGATATTACACAAAACTAGAATTTAAAAGAGTATACATTAAGGTTGTAGCACACTGGTTTTTACCCGTGTTTAATCTCTATTATAAGCGTATTTTCCTTCGTATTTAAATATAAAATTACTATTACATAGTACTTTATATTTTCTGTGCTTTCTATTTTCCATCAAGTTCCCTCTTTATAAAATCAGTATTAAGAAGCTAATACAGCTTCTTCAATACTTTATAACTATTTTAAATATTAAAGCTCTCATCTTAAGTTTGTAATAAAGGAAATTTACAAATATTTAAGATAATTAAAATAGTTGTTCTTGACATTTTAATATTTTTTCTAAATATTTACGCAATCCGTTTAATACATTATATCAGATTAGTGTAAAGCAAAATGCACACTGCAGTAATTGTAATCGCGTTTTATATTTAAAATATAATCAGGTTTAATTTGCTGCCTTTTTTAAAATAAAGAGAACTGCTGAACAGTTAAACAGATAGTATAAAATAAACACCATTGAGGCTGTTATAGATGTAGTAAAGCCGTATGATTTAAAGACAAAATATCCTTAACGTCTGACCTCATTTAAGACTAACTAAAATTAATTTAAATGTTAATAGGAAAAAGAATCGAAGAAGCAATTAAGAAATCTGGCCTGAAACCCCAGGATGTAGCCATGTATGCGGGAGTAAGCTACGCCAGATTGCTTAGTTTTTACAAATTAGATTCTATTGAGCTGAAGTACCTCCGAAAAATAGCACAACGGGTAAATTTACCGTTATCATATTTCTTATCTGACCTCGACCCGGGTCAGCAATCCGAAAATACCAGTACTTATTCCCCTTCCGACTTGCATTTGGTGAAAGAAAATATTCAGGGTTTGCACCGCCAATTAGAATTATGCCACGTCGAAATCGATCGTTTAAAGCGGGAGCTTTCTAAAACAATCGAACAAATTACTTTCGTTATTCAGGAAAATAAAGTAAATTCCTTCTTCTTTATGGTTTTGCTAAACCATAATGTACCTTATTAAATAAATTCTTTTTATTCATTGAGTTAAATTTTCTTTGTTAGCAGATTAGTTTATTGATTAATCTAACAGCAACTTTTACCATCAACCAAGTTTATAAAAAACCAGAACGATGGGGCTTCATTTATTTGCCTAACCAATTAAAAGGCAAATATTTTTAAATTGGTTTAAAGTTAATCTTAAACAATGTAAGCCTATGTTAGATCAGTATAAGTTTAAAACCTTACCTTTTTATAACCAGGTTAGCTACATTTGGGCAGAAGGAACTTACCTGGCTTCCCGACAGGAAGAAGGCCATAAAATAAACTTATACCGGGTAAAAGACTTTTTCGCCGAAATCTGGTACCATGGCCTACAAGAGAATATTTTTAAAATCAGAACTTTTACGAGTAAAAAGTGCCTGGAAGCTTATCTTAACTCTGTTATACTGGATTAATATTTTTAACTTTAACTTCTCTGTTAAGTACAGGTTTTAGTTAAACGATATAAGCAGCGCAGGCCATTTTGCATGATACCGGTAACCTTAATTTATGAAACTGATTTTGTTAAAATAGAAGAGAACCGTGATTTTAAGTATATTCAGATAAACTGGCTAAAACAACCTAGCAGTGTACTTTTTCGGGAAGAAACTCAAAAGTTAGTAGATTATGCGCTCATACATGATTTCAACAAATCGCTGTTCGATGTCAGAAAAAGAGATTACCTGGAAGTTTCCGACCAAAACTGGTTAGTGCGCGATATTTTTCCATTGTTTCACAACCGGCATATAAAAATAGCTTACCTGGTAAATTCTGTTGGTTTAGAAATAATGGATACTTTCCGGATACATGACAGCGTGTTTAACAATCCGGCATTGAAGCACAATGTGCATATAGAGATTTTTTTAGACTTAGCCGATGCCCTGGAGTGGTTAGTAGGGACAGAAATAATCTAAAAACCGCAATTCTTTTAATTAATACGTTCTTATCTAAAGCCTTATTCTTGCTGCTCAATAGCTTTTAGTTGAATTAGCTTTAAGCATAACCTGGCGCGTGTATAATATTCTATTTAAAATATGATAGACCTTTACATTAAGAAATAAAAACAAAAAGCATCAATTTATAAGTTGATGCTTTTTGTTTTTATTAAACTTCTGAAAAATTAATGATAAATCTATCCGCGTTGGGCGTGTCTGGGGTAATTGAATAACAACGAAGTAATAACAGGCACTACAAATATTAGAACCGTAATTAACGAAGTCATCCAGTCGGCGGTATGGCCGCTTAAAAACTTACTTACAGCATCGCCGGGGCGGAAATGCTCGTAAACCGATAGTACTAATTTTAGACCCAGCACAGCAATTACTAAAAAAGCTGCCGGCTCCAGAAACGGATATTTGCCCATAAGTTGCACAAACCATTGGGCCACAAACCGCATTGCCAAAATACCAATAAATACGCCCAACCATATTAAGATTAGGTTTTCGGTAAAAGCCACTACTGCAAAAACGTTGTCAATCGAAAAAGCTAAATCCATTATTTCTACCAACGCAACCGTTGCCCAAAACTGGTTCATCCAACCCACAGTGGCTTTGTAAAACCAATGTTCTTTTTTATTTAGTAAATCATCGCTTTTATCGGGTGTGCTTTTGGATCGGAAATAATTAAAAACCAGGAAAAGCAGGTAAAAGCCGCCTAATGGTTTTAACCACCAGATTTGAATTAAAAAAGCAGCAAAAAGCAAGCAAATACCCCGAAAAACGTAAGCGCCAATAATACCGTAGCGCAACGCTTTTTGTCGTTGTTCTTTTGGCAAATCCATTACCATGGTAGCCAGTACGGCAGCGTTATCAACCGACAATAAACTTTCTATAATAATTAGGTTACCAATAATGGCCAGCGATGATAGGGGATTATTTATAATATCTAAAAATTGCTCGTACATAAAATTTAGAAGGCAGTTTGTGCTTAAAGATTAAACATTAAAATTACTTGTTCCGGCAGCAGTAAGCTCTCCGGAAAAATTGCCTTCAAGTATAAGCATAAAGTTAGTATTAGCTTACTTTTAATTTTGCAAGATTTTATTATATAACCCGGTGTAATCTGGTCTGGGTTTAAAATAGGTGCTATTAAATTGCATTTAAAATCTAAGCTTAAACCAAATTAACCAGCTTTCTATGTAGGTAATAAAACTTATTTAGGAATATTTAACTTTCGGCGTTCTTGTTCTGCCCAACTAACTAATTGCGAAACTTGTTGTGGGTTCAGGGTAGCATCGGTATGCAGCCATAAGTAAGAAGGCAGCGGCATGTGGCCTTCCTGTACTTCCTCGGCTATTTCTTCTAGTTTATGGTCCACCTTTTTTTTATCGTAACCGGAAAAATCAGAAAAATTAATTTCAGCTTTGCCTTCTTCAATATGATGATTTAACCACCAGCCTACCGGGTTAACATTGGCATACCACGGATAATTGGTGCGATTGGAATGGCAATCGTAACAAGAAGCTTTTAAAATATTGTGGATGTTGGCGGGCACTGCCACAAAATGCGAAACATCTTGGTTGGTACTGGCTTGGCCTATATTTTTTTCGGGCCGGATAAACTGAATTAATATAAATACAACGAGTAGTACTAATAATATTTTCTTTCTCATCCGGAATGCGGTTTAGGTTAAACAAAAATATTCCTGCCTGAGAAACCAGACAGGAATATTTTTTAATTTTTTAAGAAGATATAAGCTACTTATAATTTAGCGGTGCTTGATTTACCAGCTACTAATTTCACGTCGAGCGTAAAAGTATCCTCAATAATTTTATCGGCAGCAGTACCAATAATGCCTGAACGGAATTTAATGTCGTACTTAATACGGTCTACGGTAATATTAGCGGTGGCTTCTGCGCTATTGCCGGTTACTTTTACAGTAGCCGGAAAAGTAACCGGGTGCGTAATACCTTTAATGGTTAAGTTGCCAGTAATATTGTAATTGGCTAAACCGCTTTTAGCTTTACCTACCGGCGTGGCTTTGGTAATGTTAAAAGTAGAAGTTGGATTTTTTTCCACCCCAAAGAAGTCCTCTGATTTTAAATGACCGGTTAGCTTCTGGTTCATGCCTTCATTGGTAACGTCCAAATCCTTAATTGTAGTCATATCCATTACAAAGCTACCGCCAATCAATTTGGTGCCATCTAAGTTTAAAGTTCCTTTAGATAACTTAACGGTACCGTTATGAGCGCCGCCTACTTTTTTGGCGTTCCAGTTAATAGAACTGGCTTCGGTATCAACGGCCAGGGAGGTAGCTTTAACCGGGGCTTTTACTTCGGTTTTATTAACGGGATTACCAGTTGCGGTTACATCCGAATAATTAAATAATAGGGCCAGAGCCAATGCTCCTGCAGAAATAAATGCGGTCTTCATAAGGGGTTAAGTTTTGGTTTGATGATATTTAAAACATTGACAAATGAAATGTTGATTGGTTTAATATTATCTATAAGCTTTTATTACAAAATTTCTAAAAAGCATTTGGTTTATGCGGCCAATATTTTCACTTTTTAAATGATCCTGCCCTACTGACTTTTATAGCTTAACATAAATATTAAAACCAATATAGGATTTATAAGTGTTAAAAAAAACACCTGGCTTATTTCTATTTTAAAATAAACCAGGTGTTTGTTAAAAAGCAGGGTATTTTATTTAACCCGGTTCAAAACTGCTTCAACCGGTTGCCCTTGGAAAGTAGCCTGCAAACTCAGTTGGTCACCTTGTATTCTGCCGCGATACGGTATCTTGTTCGGGCCAAAAGATAAATTAAAGCTTAAATCACTGCCGGTAATTTTACCATCGGTTATGGGGCTTTCGCCTCTTGGGGTTACTACCGAACCGGTTAAAGTTTCGCCTTCGGCGGCTAATTTCAACGTTAAGTCAAACTGGCCCATGCGTCCTTGCCAGGTGCCGGTTGCATTGGCGGGCTGACCAACAGCAGCGCTGTCTGGGGTAGTTTGGGTACCCGGCGCAGTAGTTTGCGGGGCACCAGCAGGGTTAACTGGGCGATTGAATTGTCCGGGAGCACCGGCTGGTCTTTGCATTTGGCCTTGGCCTTGTACCGGAGCGCCACCGGTTGGCATGCCACCACCAGCAGGGGAAGCAGCGGCTGGTGCACCGCCTGCGGCCTCTTGTCCGTTGCCATCGCCACCACTTTTCATGTCGTCGTTGTTAACCGATTTTCTTCTGCGGCGGTTTGCATCCGTAGTAACTTTGCCTAAACGGTAGCTAAACGTTGCCCGGAAGCTCAGGTTATTCATAACGTTGGTACTTTTCTGGCTCAGTAACGGCGATTCCAGTTCGTTCACCATTTTAATAGAAGTGCCAAAGAAGTTTTCGGCGCCAAAACCTATGGTTCCTTTTTTATCGTTAAAGAATTTGCGGAAGTTTAAGCTATAAATACCAAAGCCGCCTTGTGTACCTTGCAACTGCACCTGACGGGCCCGGTAAAAACCAAAACCTTGCAGTCCCCAGCCTTTACCTAAAGTGTAATTACCCATACCCCGTATGTTAAACACCCAACCTTTGTTGGTGGCCCGGTAATTAGGGTCGCTTACATTGTTATCTAAAACAGAATAATAAGAATCGGTACCAGCATTTAAACTTAGTTTATCCGAAATATTGATATTACCGAAAAGACTAATACCATACGCATCTTCCTGCCCAATATTCTGGAAAGTAGTACGGATGGCGCCTGGCTGCACATTATAATCTAACGGGTTAGCTACAGTGTCGCGGATGCTCTGGATGGCATTGTTGGTGTTGCGGTAATAAGTTGAAAAGTTCAGCGAGGTTCTGTTTATATAGGTGCTGTAAGCCAATTCAAAGTTATTTGTGTATTCCGGATCTAAATATTGGTTACCAATGGTTACGCTTAAGGGGTTTGGCGCCTGCGGATTCGGGTTCAGGAATTGCAACGATGGCCGCTGAATTCGGCGGTTATACGATACTTTAACCGTGTTACCTTCTTTCAGCCTTTTAGAAAGGTTAATGCTGGGCACTAAAACGCCGTAAGCCGGTATTTTTACTTCGCCATTATTGCTGGTTTTAAAATCGGCGGTAATGGTAGTGTACTCGTAACGCGCGCCGGTTTTAAAGCTGAATTGCGAAGGTGTGGTTAAAGTATAAGAAAGATAACCACCGGTTACATTCTGATTGTAATTAAAAATATTGCTTAATACGGCATTCGGGTTCTTTACAAAAGGCCCATTGGCGCCTATAGCATTAAAGGTTTCGTAATCGGAAGTTACCTGACGCACAATTTGTTTACCGCCTAGTTCTACCAACTGGTTTTTGCCAATCGGGTTTTGGTAATCTATCTGAATGGTACTTTCCTGGTTAAAGCTTTCGTTAATATTTTTTAACCGTTGATCAATGGTAGAAAAATCGCTGTTAAAAATATCGTTAAAGAAATTATTTGTCCGGTTGTTGCGGCTGTACTGCGTTAAAATGCTAAACTCTTGTTGCGGCTTGTCAAAGGTATGGGTGTAGTTAACGTTTACGTCTACGGTACCAGAGTTATCGGTAACTTCTACATCGCGTAAGCTTCTAAAAGATTCATCGTTCTGAATGCGTAAACCAGTTAAATTATCCTGGAAATTGTGCCCGTTCCGGATACCGTACTGAATAGAAGTAGATAAGAAGTTATTTTTATTAATATCATAATCCCAGCCAAAGGTGTAGCGGCCAAACATACCGCTATTGCGGGTGTCTGCTTCCTGAATGTTAGTTGTTACGGGATTGCCGTTGCTGTCTTTGGTAATTTGGGTATTCAGGAAGCTACCGGTAGAGTTGTACATTGCCCGGCCAAAACCACCTAACGAAAAGCCCATTTTGCCTTTTTTGTAGCTGCCGTTCAGGCCCAGGTTAGAACCCCGTAAACCGGCACCCGCATCAATATTTAAGTTACCGCCTTGCAGCGTGTTTTTCTTTAGTACAATATTAATAATACCCGCTGATCCTTCGGCATCGTACTTAGCCGAGGGCGACGTAATTACTTCTACTGATTTAATTAAATCGGCCGGAATTTGTTTTAAGGCATCGGCTACGCTGCCGGCCGTAATGGTAGATGGCCGGTTATTTATTAAAACGCGCAAATTAGAACTACCGCGCATCGAAACATTACCGTCTAAATCTACCGACAGCATAGGCACTTTACGCAATACATCAGTAGCGTCGCCGCCGCGGTTACTCATGTCATTTTCGGCGTTGTAAACGGTACGGTCTACTTTTTCTTCTATAATGGCCCGCTGGCCCTGCACCTGCACTTCTTTTAAGGCAGTAGCGCTGGTATTAATTTTCACCGCACCCAAATTAACATCGTCGTTGCGGTCGTTTATTTTAACACCATCAATATTGCGGGTTTCGTAGCCAATAAAAGAAATAATAACCCGGTAATTACCTGGCCCAATTTTAGCAATGGTAAATTTTCCTTTGTCATCGGCCAAAGCGCCATCTAACGGTTTGCCCGTATTAGGGTCGGCGAGGGTAATGGTGGCAAAGCCCACCGGCTGCTGATTGGTGGCATCTACTACGGTGCCGGTAATGCGGCTATTGCCTTTTAGCGCTGCCGTGCCGGTAATGGCAGTAGCGTTGCCGGGCCCACCCCCTGCTGGTGCCTGGGCCAAAGAAACCTGGGTGCTTAAAGCCAAAGCTAATAAGGGTAACAGGGTAATTTTGTTTTTCATAATTTTTAATCGAAGTAATTTAAAATGTAATAGTTAGATCGTTGTTTTTTGTTTAAACATCAAGGCATTTTCGCATATACCTTTTACCTATTGGGCCTTTTCATTACAAAAGAACTAAACTTTAAAGTATTCACACGAAGAAATAGACCAATTGGCAATAATTGTCGACGAAACGGCATGCTATAGACAATTAAGTTGGGAAGAAGTTTAAAGATGAAGCTAAATAAAAATAGAAGTGACTTACTAACTTATAAGGCATTTCGGGGTTGCCTGCGTAACTTAGGGCAAGCTGTGTGCTAAATATTAATTAAAGAAAAATGAAGTGGCCTTCGTGGCAGGATTTAAATAACGAGGAAGTGTGCAAGAGAATAAATAAAAGTAAGCTGGAATGAGATAGCTCCTGTAGCTGCTTTTTTGGGCAAAAAAAAACGCCTGGTAAAGTACCAGGCGTTTTCATTAAAATATTGTATCTAAATTTTTAGTGCTTCACCGAGCCTAATAATTCATTACGTTTATCCAGAATATCTTGAAAAGTCTGGAAGTTTATCTGAGAAAAAGAAGCTTCTTCGTTGTAGGTGCGTCCACAAACATTGCAATTTTTTTCTTCAGATTTTGTTACTTTCGACTCATTCTTACTCAAATTTTCATTAATCCAATTGTTTGTTTTCATAACCTGCACTCCCTTACTTAATATATATAGATTTAATTTTTACGCACCAATTACTGTAACTAAATAATACTTTACTGGATTATTCGTTAAAAGTTACGAAATAATCATTAGTATAGCTGATAAATACCAAAATTTGTTCCTTAATTACAATGTATCTTGTAAAATTAAGTATTTACCGGAACAATAGTGCGGTTAACTAGGCAAGTTGTAAGTATTAATACCCGCTGATTCTGAATATTTTAGCAGCAATTACAATCAATTTCTGATGTTGTCACAACAGAATTTTAATTAGCTTGAGATCAATAACCTACCATTAAAGTATAAATGCAGGTACTTTATACCCCTATTAAATAGAGACTGTGCTTAAAAAAAGCATTTTGGTCATCCTGAGCTTGTCGAAGGATCTATAACAATATCATAACTTTATAGATGTTTCGGCAAGCTCAACATGACAGGAATAATGTAAGCCAATATTTAATTAAGGATGGTGTTATAGATCCGTAGGATTATCTAATTTGGCGATAATCTTTTTTACTTCGGTATTCGTGTAGGTTAATTTGGATTGACAATATTGAATTAGATCCGAAGCCCTTTTTACCTTTTCCGCCAAATCGTCGATGGGTATATTTTCGTTTTCCAGTTCGTTTACCAAATCGGTTAGTTCTTCGAGGGCTTGCTGGTACGTAAGATTAAGTTCCTGATTCATTTGGAGTAGTTTTGGGTAGTACCTGGCTTTCTACTTCGCCGGCATAGAAGCGGGTTTTAATTTTATCACCGGCCTGTAAGGTATTTAGGTTAGTTACGGCTTTTCCGTGTTTATAAACAATGGCGTAACCGCGCTTTAATATATTTTGCGGATCGAGGTGGTTAACCGATTGCAAGTAGTGCCTTAACCTAAAATTTTCTTCTTTCAACCGATTATCGGCATTACAGCTAAGGTTAAATTTAAGTTTTAATAAATTCATTTTCTCCTGCTGCAAGCGCTTTTCAGTTAGCAACACTGCCGCATTCATTTGGGTACTTAAAAAGCGTTGCTCCTGGTTTAGTAAATCTTTAACGAGGCTGCTGATGGTAGTACGGCATTCGTTTAAAATAAGCTCCTGCGAAATTAATATTTCGTTGGTTTTAAGCACCAGTTGCTTTTGCAGTTGCAGCAGTTTTTCGTTAAAGCTTTGGTTATGCGCCACAATGCTGGCCGCGGCTTTAGTAGGTGTTTTGGTTTTGAGCTTGGCCATTAAATCACAAACCGATTCGTTTTTTTCATGCCCGATACCGGTAATAATGGGTACGTGGTACCGCGCTACGGCCCGGGAAAGCAAATACGTATCGTAAGCCTGAAAATCGAGCTGACTGCCTCCACCCCGCACCAGCACTACGGCATCGTAGTTAATATTAGATTCATAAATCCGGACTAATTGCTGGTAAATAGCTTTATGCGCATCCAAGCCCTGCACCGGCGCTAAATATTCATCAACAGTAAAACTAAAGCCATAACGGTTGGTATACAACTCGTGCATAAAATCGGCGTATCCATCGGCCTGGGCCGAAGAAATTAACGCAATGCGCTGAATAACCGGCGGAAACGTTAGGCTTTTGTTGTGGGTAATAAATTCGCCGTTCTGCTCCCAGATATGATCGGGGTTGTCAGTTAGCAGTTTCTGGATAACAGCCTGCCGCGATAAAGCCAAACGCCCGATGGTATAATTAGGGTCAATATCTTCTATTTCTAAAGATAGGCCGTATTGCACGTGGTAGTTTACCCGTACTTTAAGTAATATTTGTATATTATCTTTAAAATGCTGCCCGGTTGTTTCTTCGAAACACTGAATACATTTATAACTGTTACCCCAAATGCGCGCCTTCATAGAGGCTACTACCCTATCGGTTTGCTCGCATTTTTCTATTAAGGTTAAGTAACATTGGTTTTTGTTGGGGTATAACGAAATATTAGTGGTTTCTGCAATAACCCCAAACCGCTGCTCCTGAAAGGCATCTTCCAGGGTAAACTGAATTAACTGGTTCAGTTGCGATAAACGGATAGGGTTAGCAGTGGCAATCATGTAAAGTTAAACGTACGCTTGTACAATAGCTTGTATAGCCGTTTTTAAAAACAAAAGAATATTTCAGATAATAAAGATACATAAAAAAGGCAGCCGGTGGGCTGCCTTTTAATATTTTGGGTTTACTGAGAAGACTGAGCCTGCTCGGAATATTCTTCCCGGTTGGCTCTTTTATGAGCCGCATCTTTATCCGGATCGGTTTCCGGAATAGAACCACAAGCTTGTACCAGCAGCAAACTGCCCAGGCAAAACATCATTATTACTTTTCTCTTCATAAAAACAATTAAATAAATATATAAATCTTCTTTATTTTTTTATTTCTCTGTTTTCAGTAGTCCGGCTTTTCGACTCGTTGGTTTCACCTCTGGTAACCGATGAGCCTACCTGTTGCTGGGTTTTCTCGGTTGCCCGGGCCGCTTCTGTTTCGTTTACCCTACCCGGTGCGTGCATAGTGTCAGAAGCAGCCGTATTATTCATGGTGCCGCCGTTACTACTTGCATTGGCTCCCCGCTGGTTATCATCTACCTGGCCACCGCCCGATTGGTTATCATCCTGCAATCCGCTCTCGTTAGCACCGTATCCTTCTTTGGGCGCCTGCGCATTCTGGCCCGCGCCGCCGCAACTTGACCCTAAAAACGCGAGCGAAATTAATATAATATATGCTGTTTTTTTCATAGTCGTGTTTATTTAAATTTTAAGATTCTAGAAAATATTACTGCTTTAGTTTTACAAATAGTTGCTTGAAAAGGTTAAATAATTCACTTACAATTAATTAAAATATTCCTTTTCCAGTACTTTGTCGTGTCCGTAAATATCGTCCCGGAAATGAACACCGCCTCTATCATCTACCCAACTGGTAAAGTATACAATATATACTGGTACTTCTGCTTTTAGATTTACGTACTTTTCTTCGCCGGCGTGCATGGCTTCCAGTATTAGCGGTTCGGTCCAACTGGGCTGATCGGATAATAAAAATCTTGCCAGTTCTACCGGTTTTTCTACCCGAATACAGCCATGGCTAAAACCGCGCTGCGATTGGCTAAACAGTGTTTCGGAAGCGGTATGGTGCAGGTATACCTCGTGTTCGTTCGGAAATATAAATTTTACATCGCCTAAAGGATTCTCCGGGCCGGGCCGTTGCCGGATGCGGTATTTAAACGCTTTTTCATTTACCGCAAACCAATCGACGGAATAAGGCGAAATGGGTTGGGCATTTTTACCGAGCCCGTTGAGCAATTCCATATCCATTCTTTCCAACCAACCCGGGTCGGCTTGTAGTTTGGGCAGGAACTCTTCAAAAATAATAGAGTTAGGCACATTCCAGTAAGGCGAAAAAACAATATATTCAATTTTATCGCTGAAAACCGGCGTCGAACTGATGGATTTCCCAACAATTACCTTCATATCCAAGACCGTTTCGCCATTTTCGCGGGCATAAAGCATGTACTCGGGCACGTTTACAAAAATGTGTTTTTCTTCAAATTTCTTGGGTTTCGGTATCCAGCGCCAGCGTTCCATATTGATAATAATCTGGTCTATGCGATCGTCTATGCTCACATTCATGGCTTTCAGGGTTTCTTTGCCCAAAGAACCATCGGCGTTTAAGCCATGCCTTACCTGAAAATCCATAATTGCATTTCTAACTTCTTCGGTAAACCGGTTTGAATCCGGACCGGCAACAGCCCACCGCTCCCGGGGAAGCAGGCGTTTGCGGAGGAGTGGCACCACCCGGGTGGTATCGCCTACCTTAAGTCGTTTAACATTAGGAATATTTGGCCACCCTCCGGCTTTACTTATTTCGCGGTATTGCTGCAGGGCGGTGCGCAAACGGTTATACTCTTCGTGCAACGGCTCGAACTGATAATACGGATAACGGCTGTCGCGTTCCCGTAAAATAGTTTCTAAAGCTTTGTTCAGTTTAATTTTATTTTTCCGGACGCTCCAATCTATTTGGTCTATTTCTTTGGGGTTAACCGTACCGCGGTAAAAATCCGAAGCATAATGCATGTAAGAGGCGGTTAGCGCAACATCTATCTCCTGTTTTAATTTAAACCGCAGCGAATCATTCTCTTTAACCTGTTCATAAGATTTAAATAGCTGGGTAAAGTTTTTTATTTTATAATCTTCGGGGTTTAAGCCCTCGCGGTAAGCCCGGTTTACCACCGAAATTAAGGTATTGGCTTGGGGTACCAGTTTATCTTTTTTAAACCAGCCTAACCTAAAGTTCCTGTCCCGGTAAAACTTCATTACAATATTGCGGTGCTTTTTAAATTCGGGCTCCTGCCGCACATAAGTTTCTACAAAAGCGCTATCGGTGTGGGCCTCTTTTTGTTCTAGAGTTTTTTGGGCCGTATTACCGCCTTTATTGCCTTTATTTTTGCCGCAGCTAAAAGCAATGGCTAAAATGAGTAAAAACAAACAATAAAAAAATGTTCTATCTTTTGGGTGATGCATATGTTATAAAACTGTAAGAATATTAAACCGGAACTGTACTTTTTAAAGATTAAAAACTTTATATGTACTTTCTCCGATACTTCTACTATTACTGTTTTAAACCCAAAAATGTTATTATAGAAATAATGCTAAATCCTAATACTTTACCTTTAATCCTGCTGTTTTAAGGCTTAAACAGGCTCGTACCAAGTTTTAATTTTAATAATTATTATTTCTTTTTCTGATGCACGATAAATATTTATACCAGCAAACAACGGATACCCATTCTTTTGCCGAACCGCAAAAAGCAGTTGTAACTCACCTGCACTTAGCCATAAAAGTAGATTTTGATAACCAAAAAATTAGCGGCCAGGCAACCTACAACATTAAGGTTGCTCCAAATGCTGACGAAATTATTTTCGATATAAATAATTTAAAAATATTAAAAATATTGCTGGATGATAAAACGGAAGCCACCTATAAAGTGGGCAATTCGCAGCCTTATCTGGGCCAGCCATTAATAATAAAACTGCTGCCTGGTACCCAAAAAGTTACCATCTGGTACGAAACCCCAACCGATGCGGCAGCTTTACAATGGCTTAGTCCCGCGCAAACCGGCGGTAAAAGATATCCGTTTTTATTTACCCAATCGCAGGCAATTCTGGCCAGAACCTGGTTACCCTGCCAGGATAGCCCCGGCATCAGGTTTACGTACGAAGCCCAGGTAGCAGTGCCGCCTCAATTTTTAGCCTTAATGAGTGCCCTGAATCCCCAGCGTAAAAACCCAACTGGTATTTACACTTTTAAGCAAGAGCGTCCTATTCCGTCTTATTTAATGGCGCTGGCGGTTGGCAACCTGGAGTTTAAGCCGTTAGATAACCGCACGGGCGTTTACGCCGAACCTGAGCAGTTGGCAGCTGCTTACCAGGAATTTGCCCAATTACCCGATATGGTAACCGCCGCCGAAAATTTATACGGCACTTATTTATGGAACCGCTACGATTTGCTGTTGCTGCCCCCGAGTTTTCCTTTTGGCGGCATGGAAAACCCCATGCTTACCTTTGTAACACCTACTATTATTGCCGGCGATCGTTCGCTTACAAGTTTGGTGGCCCATGAGCTGGCGCATTCGTGGTCGGGAAATTTGGTTACCAATGCTACCTGGAACGATTTCTGGCTGAACGAAGGGTTTACGGTTTATTTTGAACGACGTATTATGGAGGCTTTAAACGGCCAGGATTACGCGGATATGCTAAAAGTGCTGGGGTACCAGGATTTAAAACAAATCCTACAGGAACTTGGACCAGATTCGCCGGATACGCATTTAAAATTAAATTTAACTAACCGCGACCCTGACGAAGGGCTAACCGAAATAGCGTACGAAAAAGGAAACTACTTTTTGCTGGCGCTGGAAGAAAAATATGGCCGGGAATATTTAGATAAGTTTATTAGGGAATATTTTACGCAGCATGCCTTCCGGGCGATGGATACGGAGTTGTTTCTGAAATTTTTACAGGAAAATTTGCTAACCCAGCCCGGCAAACTGGAACTGCAGGTACAACCAGAAGAATGGATTTATAAAGCTAATTTACCGGAGAATAAACCCGAACTAAAATCCCGGCGCTTTGGCGAAGTTGCAGGGCAATCTGAAAAATATAAAACAGACTGGTTGGTAACCGAACTAAACACAACTGCCTGGTCTACGCACGAGTGGCTTTATTTTTTACACCTGCTGGAGCCAACCTTAGATCCAAAACAACTTAAGGATTTAGACGCGGCTTTTAACTTAACCAATTCGGGCAACGCCGAAATATTGGCCGTATGGTTTGGCTTTGCCATTCAGCACGATTATAAACCAGCTTACCCGGCCCTGGAAAAATTCCTGAGCACCGTAGGCCGTCGTAAATTTCTGATGCCTTTATACAAAGGCTTAAAAGCTAAAAATCCTGGTTGGGCTACGCAAATATATAAATCGGCGCGTGCTAATTACCACGCCGTAGCCACCAGTTCCCTCGATAAATTATTGCTAACCTAAACAAAAAAAAGCCCTGGTCCATTTTTAACGAACCAGGGCTTTTTTGTTTATTCAAGCGGCTTAATGATTTTCCGCTTTAATATTAATGGAAGTCTCGGCGAGGTAAGAAAGTTTTTCATCGGTTTTCTTTTCTTCGCTCAAAGTTTCCTGCAATAAATTTAAAGCTTCGGTATGGCCTAAAAATTTAGCGTAAGTACAAGCTGTACCATAACCAGCAATTTCGTAGTGTTCTACGCGTTGGGCGCAGGCAATTAAGCCGGCATCCATTACTGCTTTATCGGCATCAAAAGTCATAAACTCTTCGGCCTCTTTTAAAATACCTTCCATGGCTTTGCATTTTTCGGCTTCGGGCTTAATGCCTAATGCCTGAAATACCTGTTCCAGGCGTTTTACCTGGTTTTGGGTTTCTTCCATGTGCTTGGTAAAGGCTTGCTGCAAATCTTTTGAAGTAGTTTTGGCCTGCATTTTCGGCATTGCTTTCAGCAGTTGTTGTTCGGCACCGTATAAATCTTTTAACTGATGCACAAACAGGTCGTTCAATGTTTTCAATTCCATAGTTGTAGTTTTTAAATCTCTTCCGTTTGCCTTTCTATACGCCCTGCTTTTAATATAGGTTTATAAACCTTTGTTTAAATGCAAGGCACTTATCTACCAGGCGACTCCTGTTTAGTTATTTGCGAATAACAATGGGTTTAAAGAAGTTTATAAAAGGTTTATTTTTACTTTTGCAAAGAATATTTTTTTATTAGCTGAACGGCGGCTTACAATTATTTAATTTATTACGTGACTATACCCAAAGGAAAACTAATTGCTATTGGCGGAAATGAGGATAAAGGCACTTATCCGAACCCTACTTCTAAAAAAAAATATTACCTCGATTTTTTTGAACTCGGTATTTTAAAAAGGATCATAACCGAATTGCAGGTTCCGAATCCGCGCATCGAGGTAATTACGTCGGCATCCATGATTCCGGAAGAAGTTGGCGACAGGTACATTGGGGCTTTTAGTATTTTGGGTTGTACCAATATTGGACTCATGCATATCCGCACGCCCGAAGATGCCCTTTTGCCGGAATACCTGGAGCGGCTCCGCGCCACCAATGGCATCTTATTTACCGGCGGCGATCAGTCGCGGCTCGTGAATATTTTTGGGCAAAGCCAGTTTTTACAGGTTTGCCAGGAGCGTTATTTGCAGGAACCTACTTTTGTAATTGCGGGTACCAGCGCCGGGGCTATGGCCATGTCCGAAATAATGATAAAAGGCGGCAGCAGCACCGAAGCTTTAATGAAAGGCGCTGTAAAGCTGCGCGAAGGCTTAGGCTTAATTCGCAACGTCATCATCGATTCGCATTTTGTAAAACGTGGCCGGTTTGGCCGGTTAATTGAAGCCGTAAGCACCCACCCCAAAGCCATTGGTATTGGCTTAGGCGAAGATACCGGCGTGCTCATTACCAACGGCAACCAAATAGAAACCATTGGCTCTAACCTGGTTATTATTATCGATGGGCATCATATTAATCATAATAATACCAGCCAGGTTCCGAAAGGCACGGCATTATCCATCGAAAACCTGATTATGCACGTGCTGGCTAAAGGTAATTTGTACGATATTATTGAACGCACATTTTATAGAGATAAAGAAACCCACCTGAAACGGGAAGATATTGCCTATTAACTATTGTTAAGCAAATCTTACAAAATAGAATTCAAGCAATCCACACGAGTCATCCTGGGAATACAAGTATTCCGGGAGGAAACTATTAAGCAGGCAGCCAAATAGTTTCCTCTTGAATGACAACAATGGGCACCATAGCCTTATAATAATAAACAAGTATAATTGCTATAAACGGGCTAATCATTATAAATGCGGAGGTAAGTTGGTTCCTGGTTGCGACGGGCGGCGCGGTACATGCCTTCGGAATTAAAACTTAAAACAATATTGGCCTGGGCATCTACGGCTATTAAGCCGCCCTCGCCGCCTAGTTTTACCAGCTTATCGTTTACCACGTAATCGCAAGCCTGCTGTAACGAGTAACCTTTGTATTCCATTAAACACGAAACATCGTAGGCCACTACGGCCCGCATAAAATATTCGCCGTGGCCGGTACAAGATACCGCACAGGTTTCGTTATTGGCGTAAGTACCAGCACCAATAATGGGACTATCGCCGATGCGGTTGTATTTTTTATTCGTCATGCCGCCGGTAGATGTAGCAGCGGCTAAGTTTCCCTCCAAATCTACGGCCACTGCTCCTACTGTGCCAAATTTGCGATCTTCGGTGTGGTCCAATGAAACGGTGTTAGTGGCTTGGGCCTGTACCCATTGCTGATAGCGGTATTCGTCGTAAAAAAAAGTATCAGGCTCAAAAGGTAAATTTCTTTCCCGGGCAAATTCTTCGGCGCCACTGCCGGTTAATAAAACGTGCTCCGAGTGAACTCTGATTTCGTTAGCCAATATTATAGGATTGCGCACATTTTTCACGCCGGCTACGGCACCGGCTTCCAAGGTTCGGCCGCACATCAGAGCGGCATCCATCTCGTGGTGACCATCGTGGGTAAAAACCGAACCTTTACCGGCGTTAAAAACCGGGTTGTCTTCCAGGCGCTGAACCGCTTTAATTACTGCTTCCACGGCTGTTCCGCCCGAACGTAATATTTGGTGACCCACTTCTATGGCTTGTTCCAGGGCAGTTAAATATTGCCGTTCCTTCTCCGGTGTCATGGCTGTTCGTAAAATGGTACCGGCGCCGCCGTGAATAGCAAGAGCAATATTTTTCATGTAATTTTAGTTTATATATCAGGCCGAAAAACCAGTTTTTTAAAGCTACAACTACGGCAATCGGCCCCGCTCCGATGCATAAAACCAACTAAATTTATAATCCCGAAAGGAATTATTGTGCGCTGAAATTCGTATATTTGTAAATAACAATTAGCTAAAATTTAAATTAAAATATTATGTCTTTTGATGTTCAAGGTAGATTGCACGAAATATTCGACGAGACCCAGGTAAGCGACAAATTCCGGAAAAGAGAGTTTGTTCTGGAAATTCCGGACGGTTCCTATACCCAATATATCAAGTTTCAGCTTACCCAGGATAAGTGCAACGTGCTGGATCAATACAAAATAGGCGACGAAGTAAAAGTAACTTTTAATCTGTCGGGCAAGCCATTTACCAAAAACGGCACCACCATGTACTTTACCAACTTAAGCGCCTGGCGCGTAGAAAGTGCTAACGGAGCGGCTCCGGCCAACACCGGCAATAATAATGGTAACTTCCGGGCAGCCCCGGCCGCGCAACCAGCCGCAAACTCTTTCCTTTCCGACGAAGCAGACAACGACCTTCCTTTCTAATTATTAACAATTAGATATTTATACGAAAGCGGGCCGAAAGCCCGCTTTTTTTGTATGCCAATATTTTAAATAAGGCGAATGCCAAAGGCAATAATCCGGTTTACAAAACCTTAAACTAATATAATGGTATATTCTTTGCGGAATGTTTACAGCTCTTTTATGAGGTAAGTACCGCCGAACTTACCGTTAAAAATTCTATGAAGAACAAAATAGTTATTATAACCGGCGGCAGCACCGGCATAGGCAAAGTAACCGCAACAGAATTAGCCCGCCAGGGCGCCCAGGTTGTGCTGGTTAGCCGCGATGCAGCCCGGGGTAATGCCGCCATGACCGAAATTATAAAGGAGACCCGCAACCAGCAGGTTACTTTTATTCCCTGCGATTTATCGCGCATGGCTAACGTAAAAATATTGGCCCTGGAAATTCAAAGCCGGTTTAATCATATAGATGTACTAATAAATAATGCCGGAATTTTGCCGGGCAAGTTTACCTTAACCCCCGAAGGCTATGAACTAAGCTGGGCCACCAATTATTTATCGGGATTTTTATTAACCAATTTATTGTGGCAGCAGCTCCTGAACGCCGAAGCCGCCCGCATTATTAATGTTTCGTCGGAAGCGCACCGGCTGGGCCAAATAGATGTTAACCAAACCCATACGGTTAAAAATTATTCTTCGTTTACAGCTTACTGCGATTCTAAACTGGCTAATATTTTATTTACTTACGAACTGGCGCAGCGCCTGGAGTTAACCAGTATTACGGCCAATTGCCTGCACCCCGGCGTTATTGCGAGTAATTTTGGTACTACCTCGTTTGGCTTGCTTAAATGGATATTCCGCTTGGGGCGACCTTTTATGCAAAGTGCTGCCAAAGGGGCCGAAACCGTAATTTACCTGGCCACTTCGCCGGAAGTAACGGGAGTAACCGGCAAATATTTTAAAAAGAAAAAACCTGTTAAATCTTCTAAAGAAACTTATAATACTGCTTTGGCAAAACGCCTTTGGCGGTTTAGCGCGGCCCAAACCGGTTTATACGTTGGCCACGAAGACGAAGAAGAAATTTTAACATGAGTGATTTAGAAGAATTAATTGCCCACGGGGAAGGCGACCGGTTGGAATTTAAGAAAACCATTAACCACTTAGATAAAATTGCCCGCACCCTTACGGCTTTTGCCAATACCAAAGGCGGGGTAATATTGGTGGGTGTACTGGATAACGGCAAAATTTGCGGCATCGATCCGGAAGAAGAAAAACATAGTTTGCAAAAAGCCGCTCAATTTTATTGCGCTCCGCCAGTGCGGTTATTTTTTAAAGAAGTAGAAGATGCCGATGGCCTTACCGTATTAAAAACCATTGTACCCGAAAGCCAGTACAAACCCCACCTGGCCAAATCAAAAGATAACGACTGGCGAAATTACGTGCGAATAAAAGACGAATCGGTGCAAACAAATAAACAGTTGTTGCGAACAGCGCCAGCCGAAGAAGTTACGCAGCAGCCGTATAAGCCGGAAAACTATCAGGAAAGTATGTTGCTGTTGCAATTGCAGCAACAACCCCGCATTACGTTAAAGCAGTTTATGAGTTTAGCGCATATCTCGCAGGAGCGGGCTTCGCGCATTTTGGTAAACCTGGTACTGCATAATATTATCCGGGTGCACGACCAGGAAAAAGAACCTTATTATACCCTCAAATAATTTCCTTAAAGATTAGCGGCCCATAAATTCTACCGTTGTAGAAGGTAATTTTTGGGGAATTACTTCCACCCGGCCATCGGGGTATAAATATTGGATAGGCTGACCATTGTTGTAAGTTACGGTTTTTTCAAAAGAACCTTCTGTATCAAAATAAACCCAATCGCCGAACCAGTAATAATGGGTTTTATCATTTTGTATTTCTACCCGGGCCAATCCTTTATTAGAAACCTGACCGTTTTCGTGGTAAAAAGTTACGTCTACCAAGCGTTTAGTGCCTTCCCAGGTATATTTTTCTTCCATCCGCAACTTACCGCTCGGGTAAAAATATTTCCATTCATTCACCTGTTTGCCGTGGTCGAACCGGCCAAAGCAAATTAAGCGGCGGCCATGCGAGCGATCCAGGTATTTCCATTTACCATGGTGCATGGCATTGCGATCGTAGCGGTTTATAATAATACCTTTCAGAAACTGCGCCTGCACCGGAGCTTTAGCCCAAAAAAGCAGCAACAGCGCCAATCCCACAAACTTTTTCATGCTCATTAATTATGCTGAATAATTTTTTAAATATATGCTCTTTTGGGTATGCCTTTAAATAATGCCGAATAGCTTCAATAACAAGAAGTCTCGTCGTTTAAAACGAGACTTCTTGTTATTTATTCCGGATTAATCGTAAGATTTTTTCTTTTCCTGTTTCTCTGCTTTTTTCTCTTTAGCAGTTTTCTGGGGCTTTTTCTTGTCTTCTTTACGAGCGTCTTGTGCTTTGGCCATAACTTTATGTTTAATTTAAGATGTAGAAAATTAATTAACGGAATTTTATACCATAATTGCTTAATACCTGATAAATAATTTAAGCAAAAAGGTTTCTTGTTAGCTGGGGTAAATATCCCGCCGAAAGTTTAAATATACATTTTGTTCATTATCAAGGCAATAAAATAAGGTATTAAACGCAGCAAAAATATTTATGCAACTGCCGCCTAAAATCTAAATATTAAATCTTATACTAGCCCAAGGTTTTACGTATAATAAATCCGTTTAAGCTGTTTTGCTTAATAACCTGCAATTACCGATTTCTTACCGTTTAAGTTACCTTATGAGTGAAACCAAAAAGGCCCGGTCGGCGGCTCCCCGGAAGCAACAGGCAGATCCGGCAATCAATAAAAAAATATTTGTTTTAGATACTTCGGTTATTCTCTATGATCACAGCGCCATCGAGCATTTTCAGGAACACGATGTAGCTATACCCATAACCGTGCTGGAGGAACTCGATACCTTTAAAAAAGGGAACGAAATCAAAAACTTTGAGGCCCGGGAGTTTATCCGGTTCATCGATAAGTTATCGCACGAAATGATGCTGCAAAACTGGCTGCCCATTAATGGTTCCGAGAAAGGCAACTTTAAAGTGCTTATGATCCAGAATACCCAGGTAGATGCCGAAAAAATATTCGGGGAGAAAAAAGCAGATCATAAAATATTAAACTCGGCGTTGCAACTGCAGCACGAGTACCCCGAGCGCAAGGTAATTTTGGTTACCAAAGATATTAACCTTCGCCTGAAAGCCCGGGCTTTAAATTTAAACGCCGAAGATTACGAAACCGGCAAGGTACAAAACGTTAATAATTTATATACCGGCAACGATATATTAAACGATGTAGCACCCGAAGCCATTGACGAGTTGTACGACCACGGTAGTTGCGAAAGCAGCGCCGTATTAGCGGAGCCCCCTACCGATAATCATTATTTTGTACTGAAAAGCTACAAAAATTCTATACTGGCTTACTACAACCCCACCCATAAAAAGATAGAACGGGTAGATAAGTTAATGGCCTACGGCATAAAACCCCGCAGCGCCGAACAAACCTTTGCCTTACACGCCATCCTGAACCCCAATATTAGGCTGGTAACTATACAGGGCATGGCGGGTACCGGCAAAACCTTGCTAACTTTAGCCGGAGCATTGGAGCAGCGCCGCGAATACAAGCAAATATATATGGCCCGGCCCGTTGTGCCCTTGAGTAATAAAGACATTGGTTATTTGCCCGGCGATATAAAATCGAAACTGAACCCTTACATGGAGCCGCTCTGGGACAACCTGAAATTTATTCAGAACCAGTTTCCGGAGAACACGAAAGAAAACCAAAAAATAAAAGAACTGGTAGAACAGGAAAAACTCATGATAACGCCGCTGGCTTACATCCGCGGCCGGAGTTTGTCTAATATTTTCTTTATCGTAGATGAAGCCCAGAACTTAACGCCCCACGAAATTAAAACCATTATTTCCAGGGCCGGCGAAAATACCAAAATTGTGTTTACCGGCGATATTTACCAGATAGATACGCCTTACCTCGATACCCAAAGTAATGGTTTGTCTTACTTAATCGATAAAGCCAAGAACCATCCTTTATACGCTCACATAACTTTGCTAAAAGGTGAACGTTCGGAGCTGGCTAATTTGGCCAACGAGTTATTATAATGAGTTGCTAATAAAATCATAAAAAAGCCGGCCCGGCAGGCGGCTTTTTTTATGCCGGTAATAATTTATTCAGGTAGCGTTCTTCTAATATTTTTAGGTGGTGCAGCGCATGGCCCGCCGTAATTACAATCAGGGCTTTGGCCATTATGGGTTTATTGCTGGCAACTCCCATTTGGTTTAGCATTTCTTCGTCGAGGCTATTAAACAACGCCAGGTGCGATTGCCGGGCTATGCTAAATTCTTCGAGTAAGTTGCTTAAAGAGCGGCTATTAAAATTGCCGTATTCCACGTAGGTATTTTCGTCGAAACTTGGCAACGACTGGCCTTCTCGGCGGCTGATGCATAAACAGCGGTAAGCAAAAACCCGATCGGCATCAATTAAATGACCGATAACTTCTTTAATGCTCCATTTGCCGGGGGCATAACCTTTTTCGGCATTTAGTTCGCTCATATTTGTTAAAAGGTCGCTTAGTTGCTGGGGCTGCGCTGCTAATATTTCGAATACATCCGTGTTGTTGGGTAACTGCGAAACATAGCGGTCAAAATATTCGGGGTATTGTCCGGGTTGGTTTTTTGTGAGCATGGCGGCAGGATTTTAAAACTAAATTTAATTTAAGCAAATATTACCTAAATAGAAACCAAATCGTATAGGTGGGCATACAAAAATAAAGATAAAATATTATGGCAAGCCTGGCAGAACAAGGACTAAAAATATCACAGAACGCAATATTCTCTTATTTCCTCCGCAAAGCAACGGGTTTATTTGGCAAGAAAGCAAAAGTACTTTTGCTCCTACGCGATGCTTATACCAAGCTGATTGATGTAAAAAGCGATAAATCTGGCTTTGGCCAAATTCGGGAAATCATGTTTTCCTTTATCCGGCTGGTACGGAGTTATTTCCGGGGCGATTACCGGAATGTATCTAAAAAATCTATCATAGTTGGAATTGCCACTTTGCTGTATTTTATATTTCCGATTGATATCATTCCTGATTTTATTCCGATTCTGGGCTACGCCGATGATATTAGTTTAATGGCCTGGTTTATCAAATCGTTTCAGGAAGAGCTAACCAAATACCGCGAGTGGGAACAAACCCAGGGCATTATGCCAACTTAATTTATTGTCTTGAAAAATGTCAAAACGCTTAAGCATAAAATCTACCTTCTAAACTTACCTGAATATATTATTAATTGTCTGATCTGGTTTAACCTCAGCCCTGGCCGTGTCCTTTGACCGGCTAGTTGCTTTTGTGGTTGAACTAAAAACTGGTGATACGCAAAATTTGCTTATATAATATTTACAAGGCTATGGTGTCCATCCCTGTCATTCAGGAGGAAACTATTTGGCTGCCTGCTAAATAGTTTCCTCCTGAATGACAGGGATGGATTTCTTTAACCATTATTTCTTAAATTTTTTAATTAACACCTGTTATTATTCATTCCTCCAGAAATTAAAGCTTTTGTATAAGCAAGAGTGAGTCAAAACAAGTCGAAACAAAACTCGGATTATTCCTGGCGCATTTTGTAATTTTGCCGATTGTATGGCAAAAGAAAATAAGATAAGTATTTTGGGTTGTGGCTGGCTGGGTTTACCGGTAGCTGAGCATTTATTAGCTTCCGGTTACGAAGTTCATGGGTCTACTACTACCCCAGCTAAACTAGATTATTTGCGTGAGAAAAAGATTAAGGCTTATTTAATAGATTTAGCTTATAATCCGCCTTCAGAAAATTTACCAGCCTTTCTGGAAACTGATATTTTAATAATTTCTTTCCCGCCCGGTTTGCGCGCTGGCAACGGAGTTAAATATTTAGAACAAATTGTAATCTTAAACCAGCATTTAAGAACAGCTGCTGTTCAAAAAATATTATTTATAAGTTCAACTTCTGTTTATCCGGATTTAAAACGGGTAGTTACCGAAACCGAAGATTTGCGCCCGTACTTACCAGATAATATTTTGCTGCAAGCCGAAAACCTTTTGACTAGTTCGGAAAACAAAAAGGTTAGCATCTTGCGGATGGGTGGTTTGGTAGGCGGTACCCGGCAAGCCGGTCGCTTTTTAGCTGGTAAACAAAATATTCCTAACCCTGAAGCGCCCGTTAACCTGATTCATCAGGAAGATTGTGTAGGAATTATTTCGGCTATTATAGAAAAAAATAAATGGGGCGAAATTTTTAACGGTTGCGCCGATGAGCATCCCAGCCGCATGTCTTTTTACACCGCAGCGGCGCAAAAACTAAATTTACCAGCTCCGCATTTTGCTCCGGCTTCTCCCGCAGATGGTTTTAAAATAATCAGCAACGAAAAAGTAAAGAACCTGCTGTCGTACGTGTTTAAACATCCGGATCCGATGTTGTTCTTATAATTTATTTAAAAGATAATGCCGGAAAATAAAACTAAAGTGGCCATAATTGGCGGCGGGGCAGCCGGCTTTTTTGCCGCGATTACCTGTGCCCAGCAAAACCTTAATCTAACCGTTTACCTGTTCGAAAAAACTTCCAAGCTGCTTTCGAAAGTGAAAATTTCGGGTGGTGGTCGTTGTAACGTTACGCACCATTGTTTTAATCCGCACCAGCTTACCCAATATTATCCGCGCGGTGGTAAATTTCTGAAAACCGGGTTCAGAATATTTGGTGCAGAAGATACGGTAAATTGGTTTCAGCAACGCGGTGCACAGCTAAAGACAGAAGCCGATGGCCGTATGTTCCCGGTAACCGACGACTCCGCTACCATTGTAAACTGCCTTTTAAACCAGGCGCAAAAAGTTGGGGTTAAAATAAATATTAGTACGGCGGTACAGGCAATTATTCCACTCCAAAAAGGTGCTGCCGGCTTCCAACTAATATTTTCGGGCGGACAGGAAATGAATGTAGTCAAAGTTTTAGTAAGTACCGGCGGAAATCCCAAACCCGAAAGTTATGCCTGGTTGCAGGCCTTGGGCCACACCATTAATCGGCCGGTACCTTCTTTGTTTACTTTCAATGTGCCCGGTTCGCCACTGAAAGAATTGCAAGGTATATCGGTAAATCAGGCCAAAGTAAAAATTGCTGGCCAAGCATTGGAAAACGAAGGACCTTTGCTGGTTACGCACTGGGGTTTCAGTGGACCAGCCGTGCTAAAGCTTTCGGCCTGGGCCGCCCGCGCCTTGCACGATTTAGATTACAAATTTCAGGTTTTATTGAACCTGGCCCCTGCTTTTACCGAAAATAATTTGCGCCAGGAACTGGCCGATTACCGGCAGCAATATCCGAAACGAATAGTAGCCGGCAACCCATTATTTAATATTCCCCAACGTCTTTGGAAAGCTTTAACCGAATTGGCTGCAATTCCGGACAAAACTATTTGGGCCGAGTTGCCGGCCAGAAATCAGAATAAATTGGTAGAACATTTATTGCGCGCACCATTCGAGGTAAAAGGTAAAACTACTTTTAAAGAAGAATTTGTAACCTGTGGCGGCGTGGACCTGAAAGAAATTAATCCGGATACCATGGAAAGTAAATTAATAAACAATCTGTATTTCGCCGGCGAGGTAATGGATATAGATGGCGTTACCGGAGGCTTTAATTTTCAGGCCGCCTGGACTACTGGTTACCTGGCGGGCAAAGCAATGGCCAGTTAATCCTTACTTAATTTGATGTAAATACATTAAATTCATTTGGGGTAAAACAAAATACCCGGTTCCGTAGTAAAATAGGCCAGAACCTTAATGTGTCATTCGTCACTATAAACCTATGGAAAGAAATAATGAATACGTATCGGTGGTAAGCCACCTGATTGAACGCTGCAAAGACGGCTCTGTTGGATACAAGCACGCTTCCGATGATGTGGAAGATCAGGACCTGAAACAATTATTCCGTAAGTATGCTGTTCAGCGCGATACTATGATTACCGAACTGCAGGATGCCCTGCACCAGATTGGTCAAACCCAAAGTGAGGCTCCTTCTTTAGAGGGGAAAGTGCACCGGACCTGGATGGATTTGTCTTCGGCTTTATTAAGCAAGGACCGCAAACAAGTATTAAACGAATGCGAACGTGGCGAAGATTATGCGGTTGCCGCCTACGATAAAGCTTTAAAAGCCGATTTGCCTGGCCAACTAAAAACGATTGTGCAGAAACAATACCAGCAGGTAAAAGAAGCCCACGATACCATCCGGGATTTACGGGATCAAACAAAATAATACCTGTTTTCAGAAAATTAAGAAAGGAGCCTGTAAGCTCCTTTTTTTATTTTCTGAAAACAGGTCTAAATTTTATCCCGCAAGCGTCCCGCTTGTGAGTTTTTCTTCTAGCCTATGGCCACTACTTATTAGACTAAATTACCCAAAATTTGTAATCAAACAGGCTAGAAACCTGAAAATAAAAAGACACGAGGCAGAGCCTCTCGCCAGATTATATAAAAATGTATTTATAAAATTTTGCGCTTGGTAGGGCACTAAAAAAATAGCTTAACTTTTTAAGTTAAGCTATTTTTTTAGAGCAGTTCCTCTTTTAATCCTTATGCTCTTTTAATATATTATTTTACGAGCCTCAGGAAAAAAAGTTACCATCTTCTTGTTTTTTCTCTTTTGCCAAAACGGCTATTGCGTTCCCGGTCGTTCCGGTCGCGGAAGCTACCACCACCGCTACGGGGTCTTTCTTCAAAACTACCACGGCTACCTTCTCTGTCTCTGTCCCTTTCTCTACCGCCATCCCGATCTCTTTCTTTCTCGCCCATCGCGTTCTTGCTTTGCGCTTTTTCGAAACTTACCGGTTTACCCAATAAAGTGGTGCGGCCCAGGCGATCCAATACTTCGGAGGTATATTCTTTAGCTACTTCTACAAAGCTGAATTTATCGTACAAATCAATGTCGCCGATTTTGCTGCTCGGAATGCTGGTGTTTTCAGTCAGGGCTTCAATAATATCTTTGGGGTGTATGCGATCTTTTTTACCCATTGTAACGAACAACCGGTTAAAGCCTTCACGCGGACCTTTCATTTCTTCGGAAGCAGCCTGAGCTTTTGCTTCTTTCAGGTTCATTTTAAGTAAAGCAGCCGCAATTTCCAGAGAAGTAAAATCTTCGGTCAGTAAGCGTTCAATCCGGGCAATTTGTTTCTCTAATTTGCCTTGCTGAATAACTTCTTTAATCTGATCCAGGAATAAATTGGTTTTAATTTCGGCTACGTCTTCGTAACTCGGTACCGGCGCCAGTTTAATTTTGGCGTTGGTAAACCGCATAATATCTTTCAGTTTGTAAATATCGCGGCCAGACACAAACGAGAAAGCACGGCCAGATTTACCGGCGCGACCAGTCCGGCCAATGCGGTGTACGTAAGCTTCTTCGTCTTGCGGTAAGTCGTAGTTAAATACGGCTTCCAAATCTTCCACGTCGATGCCCCGCGCAGCTACGTCGGTAGCTACTAATATTTCCAGGGTGCCGGCTTTAAATTTGGCCATTACATTCGTCCGCTGCGTCTGGTTCATGTCACCGTGCAAACCATCGGCAAAATAACCGCGGGCTTGCAGGTTGCTAACCAGTTCGTCTACCATCCGCTTGGTGTTACAAAACACAATCAGCGACTTCAGGTTGTACATGTCGATAATCCGCGACAGCACTTCCATTTTCATGTTGTTGCGGACTTCGTAGTAAACCTGCTCAATATTGGTTACCGTTAAGGTTTGGTGAACCACTTTTACAATCTGCGGATCGCGCTGATATTTCTTTGTCAGCTCCATTATCGGCTTCGACATGGTAGCAGAGAAGAAAATGGTCTGGCGTTCGGCGGGTATTTTGGTCAGGACAAATTCAATGTCTTCCCGGAAACCCATGTCCAGCATTTCGTCGGCCTCATCCAAGATAATTTTTTTAACGGCATCCAGTTGCAGGGTGCCCCTCTCAATGTGGTCCATCACCCGGCCAGGCGTTCCAATTACTATTTGCACGCCTTGCTTCAGAGCGCGTAATTGCCGGTCGTAAGATTGGCCACCGTAAATAGGCACCACACTTATACCGTTTTTATATTTTATTAATCTGCTTATTTCTTCAGAAACCTGTACGGCTAATTCGCGTGTAGGGCAAAGAATCAGGGTTTGTACCCGACGATCTTTCGGATCGATGCTTTCGATGGCTGGAATACCAAAGGCCGCTGTTTTACCGGTTCCGGTTTGCGCCTGGCCAATTACATCGCGGCCCTGCATAATAACCGGAATGGCTTCGGTTTGTATTGGAGAAGCTTCTTCGAAACCCATGTCGGCAATAGCACGCTGCATTTCCGGGGAAAGCGAAAGCTCATCAAATCGTAATTTGTTCATAAAAATTGTTTTGTTAAAAAAAGGTTATACGCTATCTGAAATGAGCAGATACTTATTCTAACTACGTTTTGTAAGAAAATTACCGACGAGGAGAAAATTGATGCTAACGGAAACGTGGCTACTATACAAGCCGCAAACGGAAATTCGACTGCTGATTTCAAAATAATGCACAAAGGTACGCTTATTTAGCCTGAATAAATAATATATATTTATAAAATAATAATTTATTTCGGAAGGTTGTTTTGGCGATAACTTAAAGTGCTTATAATTGCGGGCTTAATGACCCGGACTGTGTAAAATTGGTGCTTTATTCGTTATTTCAAATTGCCTGATTTCGCCTTTTTCCCAAGCATTTGCTAATGGGTCAATATTTGGTACAGGGATATCGGCACGGTTCTTTTTCTTTTCGGCCGTAGAAATATTAAACCTTTTATCCCGTTCGGCTACCAGTCCGGGTTTTAATTGTCCTTCTTTCGTAAAGCCCATCATCAGCATCGGTCCTCCCATGGGTAACTCCAAATCGCGGTCGGTGTGCCAGGTATGTATGGTTTTGCCGTACGTAGATACCAATTTTTCCATTAATTCGTGCTCTGCTGCCTCTGGTATACCAGGAGCTATCAACGTACCGGATTTAACTTCGTGGTGGTGGCTGTGCCAGAGTTTCTTTTCTTCTGCGGGTAATTTCTGGAATAGTCTTTCGGATATAATATATTCCACCCCCATCAGCTTCGCATTTTCGTCGTTGCCGTCGAAAATAATGGCTTGGTGCACATCTTCGTTCAGCTGCGTTACATAATGGTGAGCTTCCATTTGTCCTGCTAGTTGGCCGCCGTAAAAATGAAAGCCATCCAAATACATATTCACTTTCTTCAGCGGCGATTTATCCTGCAACAAGGCCGCGCCGGTTTCCAACACCTCAGATTTGGTTGATTTTTCCGCTCCCGGAGCCTCTACTTTGGAACCAGTATTCTCGCCGCCGCAGCCTAGCAACAATAAACCTAAAAAAAAGCTGCCCACCAGAGAAGATAATTTTTTCATAGTTGTTGAGATTAGTATTCTAAAATCAACGGCAGTAAATTTTATAGGTTTTTCACTTTCTTAGAAGTATTTAGTCCGTAACCACCAATATTGTTTATTATGGCGCGAAAGTTACTTTCATGCCTTTCTTAAATTAAGCTGATTGTCTCATTTAAAAATTTAAGGATTTTCTGTTTAGGCCTGGATGTATCTATATAGATCAAATATTGACTTTACTTTTCACTAAAAACATAATAAACCATCTAAAAAAGTTTTCCTTTAAGTCACGGAAGTAATTTCTGCCACATATAATGTTTGTATAAAGGCTCAATCAACATTCCGCTTTTAAATCAACCGGAAAAGGCGTAATTTTAATATTGCATTCGGAAGCCATACCAAGTGAAAGCTTCCCTCCTACAGCCTTAAGCAACTACCATCTGTGCCTCAGCAATTTAAAATTTACTCTTCCTCGGCGGGTTCCGGCAAAACGTATCACCTAACCAAAGAATACCTGAAACTGGCGCTACAAAGCGACAATCCCAGTTATTACCGCTCGGTGCTGGCCATTACTTTTACGAACGATGCGGCCAATGAAATGAAAGAACGGATTATGTCGGCCTTGCGGCAGTTCAACGATCCGAACCTGGGCGAAAAGCAAAAAGCCCAGAGCGAAACTTTGCTGACTTCTATTACCGCCGAAATTCAGGAGGAATATTCCGGCCAGGAAGTTTCGGTAGAGCTAATCCGGGCGCGGGCGGCCCGCACCTTTGAGCAAATCTTATATAACTACTCGGAGTTTGCCGTGAGTACCATCGATGCTTTTGTAAACAAGGTGGTTACGGCTTTTACCCGCGAGCTGAATATTCCTTACAACTTTGAAGTAGACCTGGAT
This sequence comes from Adhaeribacter rhizoryzae, assembly GCF_008629685.1. Classification (GTDB taxonomy): domain Bacteria; phylum Bacteroidota; class Bacteroidia; order Cytophagales; family Hymenobacteraceae; genus Adhaeribacter; species Adhaeribacter rhizoryzae. The sequence continues at coordinate 395,071 of NZ_VWSF01000004.1, forward strand.
ACCACTACCCTGCTGAACACGGCCGTGTCGTTGCTGCTGGATAAAGTAAACAACTCCCAGGACAACGAACTGCTGTCGCGCACCTTCGAAAATTATGCCTTGGAAAAAGCCGACGAAGGCCGTAGTTGGAATAATTTACCTGCCGAACTGGCCGCTTTTGCAAACAATCTCCTGAACGAACAGGTTTACGAAGCCATTTCGGAATTGCAGAAGCTAAGCCTGGAAGATTTTAAGAAAATCCGGCAGGACTTGTACGCGCAGAAAAATCAAATTGAAAAATCAATTCTAGAAAGGGCCCAAGCTGCCATAGATTTGTTCCAACAGGCCCAGGTAGAACCGGCGCATTTGCATTACAAGGAGCGTGGCATTTTTGGCTTCTTTAGTAAATACCTGAAAGCTTTTGAATTTTACGAACCCAACGCTTACGCGTGGCAGGCTATTAACGACGATAAGTGGACCGGCGCCAAAGTACCGAAAGACGTAGAAGCCCGGCTTGATACCATCAAGGCTACTTTGGTAAAATATTTCCGGGAGATTGAAGCTATCCGGCAAGAGCAGGCACCTTATTATATATTGATTACCGAGCTGCTGAAGCACCTGTACCAGGTTTCGGTGCTGAACGAACTGGAAAAATGCATCCAGGAAATAAAGCAGGATAAAAACCTGGTGCACATCTCGGAGTTTAACAAGCGCATTTCGGAAATTGTACTGAAAGAGCCGGTGCCTTTTATTTACGAGCGCCTCGGCGAGAAATACAACCATATCCTGATTGATGAGTTTCAGGACACCTCCTCGCTCCAGTGGAATAATTTGTTGCCGCTCATCGAAAACTCTTTGGCTTCGGGCTACTTTAACATGGCCGTGGGCGATGCTAAACAAGCTATTTACCGGTGGCGCGGCGGCGACATGGACCAGATTTTACACCTGTACAAACGCAATACCCCGGCGTTGTACCAGAACCGCAAATACCAGGACTTACTCGAAAGCCGCTACGACACCCTGGATTTAAGCCTCACCCCGGCCGACCTGAATACCAATTACCGCAGCACCCGCGAAATCATCGACTTCAACAACGAACTGTTTGAGTTCATCAGCGCGTCGTACCCCAACTACGAGATGCTGCGGAATATTTACGACGAGAACTTCAAGCAGGCGGTACCCGATGGCGCGGCCCGCACCGGCGGCCACATTCAATTGCTCTTTACCCACCCCGACGATTCTAACTATCAGCACGACCTGGACAACTGCTGCCGCACCGAAACCCTGTACGAAGGCTACGAAAAACCTGAAATCCTGACTTACCAGGAAAGCACGCTACAAATTGTTCTACAATTGGTGCGACAGGCTCAGACCGATGGCTACGAACCCCAGGATATTGCCGTGCTGTGCCGCACCAACCGCAACAGCAAGCTGGTGGCTAACTATTTAAAGGAAAAGAAGTTCGATATTATTTCACAGGATTCGTTGGCCCTGCAGTTTGCCGAAGTGGTGAACCTACTTATATCGCTGTTCCGGGTATTTAACCGTCCCGACGATACCCTGGCCCGCTCCGAAGCCATGTACCTGGTTTGTAAAGTGGTGCTACAGGTGCAACCCGATAACCAGATGACCCAGCTGATTGCCGATGTGGCCAATTACGGCAGTAACCAGCTCTTCTTCGACCAGTTGCGCACCCTGAGTTTTAACCTCGAAGAAAAAGAAACCGGCAATTTATCGCTGTACGAGCTCACCGAAAAACTCATCCGGATTTTTGATTTGCTGGGCAAAAACAACGAGTGCGAATATATTTTCCGGTTCCTGGATGTGGTGCTGGAGTACAGCCTGAACCAAAGCAATAACCTGAACAATTTTTTGGAGTACTGGGAAACCCACAAAGAAAAGCTGAGCATCAACTCGCCCAAAAACCGCAACGCCATCACCATTACCAGCATTCACAAAGCCAAAGGTCTGGCCTACCCGGTGGTTATCGTTCCGTTTGCCGATTGGTCTATTGAGCCGCAGCGGGGTGCTTTGCTGTGGGGTAACCTCCCGGAGGCTCTGCCGGGTTTAGGTAAAATGGCCTCGGCGGTGGTAACCATGAGTAAAAAGCTGGACGAAACGCCTTTAGCCGCCCAGTACCAGGCCGAACTGGAAAAAACCTTTATCGAAAACCTGAACATGCTGTACGTAGGCTTTACTCGTCCCCAGGACCGCCTTTACATCGTGAGCCAGAAAAAAGATTTTAATTCGGGTGCCAACCAGAAAACCATCAGCTACCTGCTTTACCTGTACCTGCAGCACAAAGAACTGTGGCAGGACGACCAGTTGTGCTACCAGTTAGCCAAAGGCCACGTTTCACAAAAGGCCGCGGCCCCTGTTACCGAAGCCGTTTTTCACCTCGATACCTTTAGCTCCTACAACTGGCAGCAGCGGCTCCAGATAAAACAGCACGCCAACAACGTATTCGATTTCCAGACCCAGCAGGAACACCGCAAATGGAATCGCCGGTTGCACTACGCCCTCTCCCGCATTACCACCGCCGACGAGCTGAATTTCGTCACGAAAATGCTGGTAAACGAAGGCATTATCAGCAGCAAAGAACTGCCGGAACTCCGCGACATGCTGAAGAAAGTAGTAAAGCACCCGCAACTGGCCCGCTATTTCAGCAAAGACGTAGCCTTCGAAAACGAAAAAGAAATCCTGCACGCCAAAGCCACCCGCTACAAACCCAACCGCATAGTTTTCGACGGCACCCGCGTCGTTCTCCTGGACTTTAAAGCCCCCCCTTTGGTGCAGGAACACATCGATAACCTGAACTACTATGCTAGCTTGTTTAAGGATTTACTTTTTGCAGAGATTAAATGTGTATTGTATTACTTTGATGTGGAAGAAGTGGAGCAATGGGTTTATGTGGAAGAGGTAAAGCGTTAAAAGTTTTATTGTATTCGTAAACCATAAGTCATTAGAATTTAAATTAAAATGGATAGCCTCCTTAACAGGGAGGTTTTTTGTTTATGAGAACTAAAAATACTGATTTTTCAGTATTGCACCGCTATTCCTAAATAATTAAACTGCTTTAGTATTTTCATTGAATAAAATTTACAATCAAACATATAATTAAATGAGAGCGCTCAGGTTGCTTATTGTAATTTTCTTCTGCTTATTGTTCAATGTTTCAAACGCCCAGAATAAATTTAAAGCTTACTTCAAGAGCAATATAATAAGGCTTAGCTCCTCATCAGCCACTACAATTGATACAGCTATATATGTGATTGTTCCTAAAGGGCAAAGCTTGCAAAATGGAAAAGTTGTGATTTCCATAAACGAGGATGCATCTTCAGCTAACCTCAGGGCCGTCAAAGTGCAAATAGGAAATGATATTAAAATTGGAGCCCTTGAAGATACTTTGCGGGCACGATATGCAATTAGGGTTCCTAGAGATGCAATTGACGATAAATTTGTACGCTTGGAACTACAAGCTTATGATAGCTTGGGTAGGCGAGTAGAATTAGCCGAGGGTAATACAAAAACTACTATTTACATAAAGCCACTGATTGCAGATTCGCTGACGACAAATGACACATGGGAACTTTGGCTGTTCACCGGAACGAACTTCGACCCGTTCGTAGGAGCCAAACCTCAAGAATTCTTTTTTAGAGCTAACACTGTTTTTAAAATTTCAAATAAATTATATGGTCAAATTGGATTTTACAAAAACAGGTACTTTACGGCTGACTCGACCGCCAGTATTCAAGTATTTTATCCTAACTCACCAAATCGAATTATTCAAGGTACCGATACCTCATATAGTTATACTCAGGGAACTTACCAGAGAAATATATCTCAAAAAATTGACCCTGTAGGTGCTCAACTTGATTTTTTTTACAAAATAACAAATGAAGAAACGAAGGGTAACTCAAACTTCTTTGGTACAGTAGGTTTTGATATAAGTACAAAACTTATTACACTTGAAAATAAGTTTACGAATATTGATACGACAACTATTCTACTAAAACAGCCTAGGTCCGGAGGGCGAGGTGAAGTCTTCTTCCCACTTCCAGTTCGAGATGAACGTTTATCATTTCAATTGCCTGTATACAATTATAATTTAGGTTTATTGTGGATACTTGATAATAGTAGTTTTAATATAAAAGCGCATGTAACCATTGGAACCAGCTTTTTCCAGGGTGCAAGAATATATACTCCACGTGGTTCTACTCAACCTACCGTAAGTTACCAGAAGGGTGAGCCACAATTTTATCATCAAATTAGAGTTTTTGCAACAGCCAAAAAACAAGGAATTAGTTTTGGTTTCGACATGTACAATAGATTAGGCATTTTCCCACAATTTAACTATACATTATCAAAAGTATTTGATTTAAGAAACTTCTTAGATGTTTTAACACCTGTTTCTTCACTAAATTTAAATAAAGCTAAGTAAGTATTTTGTATTATGCTTTACAAATACTTCACAATGCTCTACTGAATACTAAAGATAATATTTAAAAAATATTAGTGGCCTACTTCAAATAAGCTTAATAAAAAATAATAATTCACTTTTATTACAAAGTCATTTTACACATTAGCTGAAGTGTGTGTAATCAATATTAAGCTAATTAAAGAGTTGCTGGAACATAATGACCTAAAATAATTATCCTCTTTCTTAATCAAAAGAAACAAATATGAAAGAGCTATTCATTCTTTTGTCAGCCTCGAACGTTGACTACAATAACTTACGACCTTCAAATTAACATTTATGTAATTTTCAGTGAACCAAGCCAAATCAGTTTTTGATTTAATAGAATCTGTAAATCGCTTTGCGTTTCCTCTTCTTATTTCTCTTATTTTTCCGATAATTTGGATTATTTTTAAAAAGCTCTTTGGGCTTTCAAATGAAGGTGACAAGGCTGTATTTTATTCCTCTTTAACACTTTTTATTATAGGAGGAATTATTCTTAAAATTGGTGAATACAAAGAGGAAACAATTCGGCAAAAGGCTTTAAGCCTAAAACATCTTTATGAAAATGACGGCTATCTTTATTATTATAGGACTTCATTAAACGAAAGAGGTTATTCAGATGAAACTTTAGACAAAATCCTATATAATTATCCTAATGAATTCCTTGAGAGCGGACCTAATATTGTATGTGTTGATTCTTTAGTAAAGAAGCATGTCACTAACCATAACTATGCACTTTTTGATGCTTACATCAGAGAAAAGCTTAAATCGGAAAAAATGGTTAATGTAATGCTACTATTTCAAGATGACTCAACTATTAGAAATGTAAAAAATTATTTTTCACAAGATATTGTTTATGGCTTTTTAGCAGCTAATAAAGGGAAATTCAATATTGATGTAGTTAATGATAGCACAATGATTCTTAAAGCCGACTAATTACTACAGCCAGTAGGGAACAAATGCGGCTGAACCAATGCTTTTGAACAATAAATGTAACTTCATCAGTAAATTATTTTAAACTTTATTTCAGGGTCAACGAAACAAAGAATACCGCCACTGCACAAATCCAAGTCAGTTTTCTTTACTATGAAAATCAAACCGTATTATCTGTACGTTGGATTAATCAAGTTAAGCAGCTTACGTAATCCTGGCTTTTCTTCTAGATACTGGAAACGACGATACTTCAATTCTTATTAACTTTATAAAATAACTAATTTTACCAGGCCTGCCTCCCCTTTCATATTCTAAAAACCATTATTTTAGATGTACCAACCAGCAGCCATTACAAAAATTAAATAAATGAAATCATTCCTGCACCAGGCAGCCGAATATATCTACAACAAATACCCCGAAACCATTAGCCAAATTTGCGTGGTACTGCCTACCCGCCGGGCGAGCATTTATTTTAAAAATGCGCTGGCCCAGGTAGCCACCGAAGGCATCTGGTCGCCGGAGGTATCTTCTATGGAAGACTTTATCTGCCGGCTGGCCAAGGTAGAAGTACTCGAACCCATTCACCTGCAACTCGATTTATTCGATATCATGCTGGACCTGGACCAGCACCTGGATTTCGACCAGTTTGTTACCTGGGCGAGTACCCTGCTCGAGGATTTCAGCCGCATGGACCAGGAAGTGGTAGATACGAAAAAGCTGTTTGAATACGTAAGCGAAGCTAAAGCTTTGGAGCGTTGGGACCCGCACCGGATGGGCTTCGAAATTTCGCCGCTGGTGCAGAAATATTTTAAGCTCTGGGATAACCTGGAGAAAACCTACGAAAAGCTGCGGCAAAAACTGAAAGCCGAAAAGCAGGCCTATAGCGGCATGGCTTACCGTTACGTAGCCGAACACATTACCGAACTCGTTTCCCGCACCACCTGCCACCAATTTGTTTTTATCGGGCTCAATGCCATAACCCGCTCCGAAGAAATCATTATCCGGACGCTCCTGAACGACAAAAAAGCGGAAGTGCTGTTTGATTCGGATGATTTTTACATGGAGGGAGATTCGCAGAACCGCGCCGGCCATTTTCTTAAACGGTACAAAAAGCGGTGGCCCCTGCCCGACTGGAAATGGCAGCAAAACCTGCTGCAAACCGACACCAAAGAAATAAACGCCATAGCCGTAGCCAACGCCAGCATGCAGGGCAAAATTGCAGGCCAGTTACTCCAGGATATTCGGCGCGAAAACCCCAACGCGCAGGTAGCCATTGTGCTGCCCGACGAAACCATGCTGCTGTCGGTGCTGCACTCTATCAGCGAAGACATTCCGGATTACAACGTAACCATGGGTTTAACCTTTAAAGGTACGCCTCTTTTTAACCTGATTGATTTACTTTTCGACCTGCACCTGACCAGTGTGTTGCAGCCCCACGCCAGCGGGTACAAGGTAAACATGTACCACCACCTCACGGTAAATAAAATCCTGAGTCACCCGTTTATCCGGCGCTACGAAGCTTACCTAAACAGCAAAGAAGACGAAAACCACCAGAACCTGATTAGTAACGCTGCCGCCGAAATAATCCGGACAAACCGGGTGCTGTTGTCGGCGCGGGAATTATTGCAACTGGGCCAGGAGCACCCGTTGTTTGTGGCCCTGTTTAAAACCTGGCGCAACTGCGACGATATTGTGGCCTCGTTCTACGACCTGATTGATTTACTCAAAACGGTGTACCAATTTCAGCAGGAGAACCATATTGAAACCGAATACCTGTATATTTTTTACACGCTGGTAAAAAAGCTGGACACCATTTTCGATTGCCGGCAGCAGAAAATATCGGTACGCAGTTTTAAGAAATTCCTCTACGAAAATATTGCTCAAACCCGTTTGCCTTTCAGCGGCGAACCCATTTCGGATATCCAGGTAATGGGTTTTCTGGAAACCCGGGCGCTCGATTTTGAGAACCTGATTATTTTATCGGTAAACGAGAATATATTGCCGCAGCCCAAAAAGCATAAGTCGCTGATGCCCTTCGATGTACTGAAAACCTTCGGGCTGCCCACCTACGCCGAGCAGGAAAGTATGACCTCGTATTATTTTTATCGGCTGTTGCAGCGGGCCAAAAAGATAAACCTGCTCTACGTACTGCCATCCGATACCTACGGGTCCGGCGAAAAAAGCCGTTTTATATTGCAACTGCAGCACCACCTGGTTCCGGCTAACCCCAATATTACTTTCCGCGATTTAACCGCCGTGGTGGATCAGCAGGAAAGCAAAAATTACGAGCCCGATATTATTATTCAGAAAGACGAGCAGGTGCTGGCCAGCCTGAAAAAAGCTTTGGCCAAAGGCTTGTACCCCTCTCATTTAAACATGTACATTAACTGCTCGTTGCAATATTATTTCGCGAAAATTGCCGGCATCCAGGAAACGGTGGAAGTGGAAGAAGAAATTGGCGCCGACCAGTTCGGAAATATTGTGCACAAAGTGCTCGAAGATTATTTCCGGCCATTCCAAGAAGGGAAAATATTACTGACCGCCGCCGACATAAACAAAATGTTGGCGACTTTGCCGCAGCAGGTAAAAAAAGCTTTTAAAGCTGGGCCGCTGCAGCACATGCCGGAACAAGGTATGAATTATTTGCTCGCCAAAATTGCTACCCAGGTGCTGGAAAACTATCTGCAAAAACAAGCCGCCTCACCGGATTTGCCGCTGCATATTTTAAGCCTGGAACAAACCATGGAAACCATTCTGGCGGTTGAAATAGATGGCGATATGGTGCCGGTAAAAATTGCTGGTAAAGCCGACCGCATTGATGCCAACGAAAAAGCCGTACGGGTAATCGATTATAAAACCGGTTTGGTTCAACCCGCCGACCTTAAAATTAAACCCGAACACGTAAAAGAACACCTGCTCATCGACCGCAAATACGCCAAAGTGCGCCAATTGTGGCTATACCGTTATTTAATGGCTAAACAACTGGAGGCGGATGGAAAATTAGATGGTAATATTCCGGCCCAAAAAGTTGAAGCCGGCATTATTTCGTTCCGGAACCTGAACGCCGGTTTAATGACCTCCGATATTGCTTTTACCGACGAAACAACCGGTAGCCAGGTCGATTTTATCAGAACCACCGAAGAATATTTAACAGAATTTGTGCGCAACATGCTGGACCCGAATGTACCCATTCATAAAACGCAGGATTTAGAAGTTTGCCAGTATTGCCCTTATCGCGGTATTTGCGCGAGGTAAAATCAAGTTTAAAAGTAATTTATATTAGAAAAAGGTTATCTTTAAAATTTAGTTAACAGTGAGTCCCAGATGTACACACCTGTCATTCAGAAAGAAACTATGTAGCAGGCTGCCAAATAGATTCCTCATGAATGACAGGTGTGAGACTACTATGGCGCGGAAGTTACTTTCGTGACTTATTAAATAACTGTGAATAGATTTTCTAATGTTTTTTGGAAAATAGCTAAAAAATGGATGAATACTTTTTAGTGAACTATTCAAAAGTCACGGAAGTAACTTCCGCGCCATAGTATGGAGAGATAGACTCCCTTAAAATAATAAAAGGAGCTTCACGGAGCTCCTTTTCTGTTTTATAAATACCAATACTTAGCGTGGAATAACCAGTTTCTGTCCCGGATGAATCAGGTTCGGGTCTTTAATCTGGTCTGTGTTAGCCTGGTGAATTTTGTGCCAGCTATTAGCGTCGCCGTACAATTGCTTGGCAATTTTAGATAAAGAATCGCCACTTTTTACGGTATAATATTCTTTTTGCGGCGAAGCAGGTTGTGCCGGTTGAGCGGGTTGGGCAGCGGGCTGATGCACCTGCTGAACTGGTTTGGCTTGCGGCTGGGCCGGTTTCTCCTCACCTTTTTTAAGAAAATCAAATAATCCCATAGTTTTATTTCTTTAATATTTTTAACCTATTTATTAAAAGCTTTTTACAAGGCTTTCTCTCTAAACCATACGCCCCCATCTCAGAATTTGTTCTATCATTAAACTTGTATTCTCATAGAACCACCCGTATTTATTTTTATTAGCTGAATTATTACGGATGGCTATAAACAAAAACAAACCAGGAGTTCAACCTAAAGCAGAAGAGTGCCGTAACATTCAAAAAACGTTATGTATTTTAGTGCAATTAAGGGCACCTAACCAAGATGAATTCTAACTATAAACCTAAAACTATGAAGCTATTAACCTTAAAAAATTATTTCACTTATCTAACTTTATTTATTATGCTGGTACTTGCCAGTTGTCAGGATAAAAATAAAACACCTACGGCTTCCATGATTTCCGGCGACACCAGTAAAACCTGGAAAGCTACCCGCGAAACCAATGCTGCCGGCGATAAAGACAAAATAACCGGGGCCGAAAAGAGCGAAGTAATTCAATTTTACGCGAACGGTTCTTTTAGCATGCGTTCCAGTTCCCAAAATGCTTCGGGCAAATGGACTTACGATGCTATGGCCCGGAGTTTAGTGCTGCAATTTGTGGGCTCCGACATGACTGAAAATTTCCAGGTGGTAAGTTTAACCGAGGATGAAATGAAACTGCAAAGCCCTAGCGGCACCATGAACCTGGAAGCAGAATAATTAAACCTGAAAAATATATTACCTGAAGGCCGGAAATTTCCGGCCTTTGTTTTTTAATCCAACCAATCAATAAACCTGGAAATGCGCCGTTTTTACAGCTTAATTTTTAAATTGCGGTTGATATATTACTTAAATATTATACATGCGTAACCCGCCAACAGCAAATATTAATAAGCCTTTTCTAAGTTTACAGGATGTTTCGTTTAATAAATTTAAGGGACCGGTTTTTAATAACCTGAACTGGCATGTGCGGCAAAACGAAACCTGGGTGATTACAGGCCCCGGCGGTTCCGGCAAAACTACCTTGGCCGAAGCATTGGTGGGTCAGCACCGGATTACCAAAGGTACTTTAAAATATTACTTTCTGCCGGAACAGGAAAATACCTGGAACCTCAAAAAATACGTGGGCTTTATTTCTTTTCCGCCTTCCGAACGCCTGATTAACTACGGCAAATTTTATTACCAGCAACGCTTCAACAGCTCCGATACCGAAGGCATTGTTTCGGTAACTGAATTTTTACAGAATACAACCGGCGTAACGGCTCAGGATGAACTATGGGCACACGTAGTTAAATTAATGAATCTCCGGGATTTGCTTCACCTGGAAATAATAAAGCTGTCGAATGGGCAAACCCGGAAAATGCTCATTGCCCAGGCGCTGTTGCGGCAACCCAAATTACTTATCCTGGATAATCCGTTTGCCGGACTAGATAAGCAGGCCCGCCACGATTTAGAGGCCTTAGTTAAAAACCTGATTCAGCACGACACCGAATTAATTTTAATAACCGACCAGCACGATATTCCGGTTTGGGCCACCCACGTGTTGCACTTAAATAATTTTAGCATTCAAGGGGCTTATACCCGGGCCGAATATTTAAATAAAAATATTGCTGATACCGCAGAAGAAAAGCGAAATAATTTACCGGGGGTAAATACTATATTTCAAAACCACCAAGCCGCGCCTGATTTTAAAGTGGCGGTAAAAATGGAAAACACCACTATTACCTACGATGGAAAAAGAGTATTAAATAATATAACCTGGACGGTAAATCAAGGCGAAAAGTGGGTGTTATTGGGTCCTAATGGTTCCGGCAAAACAACTTTGCTAAGTTTAATTAATGGCGACAATCCGCAGGCTTTTGCGAATAAAATATATTTGTTTGATCGGCGCAAAGGTACCGGCGAAAGTATCTGGGATATTAAAAGAAGAATAGGTTTTATTTCGCCGGAACTGCACCTGTATTTCCGGCAGAATTTGCTGGCCGAAACCGTAGCCGCCACCGGTTACACCGATACTTTATTTCCGAAAGGGCAATTAACCCCACAACAGGAACAAACCTTGCATCATTTTTTCGCCTATTACGAAATAGGACATCTGCAAAAAAAGCATTTTCTGCAGCTTTCGGCCGGTGAGCAACGGCTGGTATTGTTAATCCGGTCGCTGGTGAAAAATCCGGAAATGTTAATCTGGGACGAGCCTTTTCAAGGATTAAGCGCTGATTTAATTCAGAAAACCCAGGAATTATTATCTGCTTACGCCACACCCGCCAAAACCGTAATATTTGTGAGCCACTACGAGCACGAAATACCCACCTGGATAAACAAAAGAATATACCTGGAACAAGGCCAAATGAAAGAGTTGATTTAGCACCTCATCCCCCAACCCCTTCTCCTCAAGGCGAAGGGGAGACCGCCTGACGGTTATTGAATTACAACTCTTCTGGCTAAGATAGATAATAGATTATTTAGAAAACAATTTATCAGATAAAGGTAACTCAAGTCCCTCGCCTTTAGGAGCTACGATTAGGACACAAAATGGAGCGGGGAGCTGTTGGAGGTAAATGGCAGATGCAATATTTAGCAACATTCGGATAGCGCGACGGGTCAAGCAAGTAGTAGAAAAGATAATAGAAAAGCAAAGTGTGGTGATACATCAGCTAAGTGCGAGCGAAGCCGAGCAGCGGAGTTACTACCGTCTGCTGCATAACCCCCGTTTGCAGACCAGTCAAATCATTTCGTACTTGGAAGCGGACTGTGCGCGGCAAGTGGAGGTGGGCGCCCATTATTTAGTATTTCAGGATACGACGCAGCCTAACTTTGAACGCAACCGGCACAACATTTCCGACCAGCAGCAGCTCGGGGTGATTGGAGATAAGCAGTCGCTGGGCTTTTTCCTGCATCCTTCGCTGGTGGTGCAAGCGGATACTGGCCGCTGCCTGGGCTACAGCCATGTGCAGGTCTGGAGTAGAGAAGCAATGGCGCCAGAT
>NZ_VWSF01000040.1 GCF_008629685.1 Adhaeribacter rhizoryzae
TTTCTATTATCTTTTCTACTACTTGCTTGACCCGTCGCTCTATCCGAATGTTGCTAAATATTGCATCTGCCATTTACCCCCAACAGCTCCCCGCTCCATTTTGTGTCCTAATCGTAGCCCTAAATTAGGGAAGGAGTTCAGCCGAACTGTATTGTTGCGGATTTGCTTTGTTGGTGAGGTTTAATGTTTAAATCTAATAATTATTAAGGCTTAGAAAAGCAGTAACTACTGGCATCTGACATCAGTTTGGGCGATGAGGGCCTTCTAAGGTTGTGGTGCGTAGCATTCCGAGGTACGAGGAAAACAAGCTTAGACAGCCCGAGTGACCAAACGGGGCCTCGCGGCCGGGAGCAAACTTAGGCTTTCAAATACAATTAGCACCTCAGCATTGAAAGATGCAATCTTTCAAAAGATAAACAAACAATCAGGCTAGCTATGGAATATCGTTAAGGCACATTGGCATTAATTGAAGCATTGCCCTGAAACCACTTTTCAAAGCAACGTATAAGGGGAAGAAAAAGAAGGGGTTGGCTTATGAGGAAAGCATTGAAAATTATTGCCGTAATTATAGTTCTTTTAATATTAGCCGGTGGGGCCGCCTGGCTGTTTATACCACGGGAAAAAATAATTGCTTACGTAACGCCAGAAGTTAAATATGTTACGGTTACCAATGCGGTTATTAACGATTCTACGGCTATCATGGATGTAGAACTAAACGTTACTTCTCGATTATTACCGGTTTTTGTTGATAGTCTGGCTTACGATTTTCGGTTGTATAACCAGAGCGTAGCAAAAGGTAGTCAGAAATTCACGCCTATCTCTAAAACGGGCAACTTACAACGCCTAATAATTCCGGTAACCGTTGAGCACGGCAAAGCCCGGGAGTTGGTAAAGCGCCAGGTAGCCGAAGGCGAAAAGTTGGAAGCCCGCGTGGAAGCTTATTGCCGTTTCCCGCTTGTTGGCATTCGCCGGATTAATATTAACCGTAAAGTGGACATGACCATACCGGTGTTGCCAGGGGCAGATATTATTTCGGGAATATCTTTACAAACTGCCGATTAAAACCAAGTTTACTTTCAGGCATTTTAGTCTAAAAGCGGCGCACCAACCCAACTGGTTTTACGCCTATGCCTTAATGTAAAAAATACGTAATCTAAGCTAGGTAAATACTTAAATTCAAGTCTGTAAATAAAACATCACTTTTAAAGGCCAACATACGCCTGCTAACAGCAGTAATACAGTACTTATTTATTTTATGTTAAACCCAAAAAGTACTATTTACTATGTTTTATCACGATAAACGATTGCAGTACAAAGTTAGAGTAGATAAGCCAAATCCTGCTTTTGCCCGCATGTTGCAACAAGCCATTGGCGGGGTAGAAGGCGAAATAAGAGTTTGTTTACAATATTTATTTCAGGCGTGGGGTAGCCGCGGCCCGGTAAAATACCGCGACATGCTCCTGGAAACCGGCACCGAAGAAATGGCCCACATCGAAATGCTGGCTACTGCGGTTGCCCTAAATTTAGAAGGTGCCCCGGCCAGTTTAAAAGACGAATTTGCTAAAGATAAAATGGTGGGGGCTATTTTGGGTGGCATGGACCCCCGCCATATATTATCATCCGGGCAATCGGCTATGGCCGTAGATGCTAACGGTGTGCCCTTTAATGGCTCCTGGATAGTTGGTACCGGTAATATTGCCGCTAACATGATGGCCAACGTTCATGCCGAAGCATCTGGCCGCGTACTGGCTACCCGCTTATGGGAAATGACCGATGACCCCGGTATGAAAGATTTCCTGGCATTTTTAATTGCCCGCGATACCATGCACCAAAACCAATGGCTGGCTGTTTTAGAAGAACTGGGTGGTTTCTCCGGACAACTGCCCATTCCAAATAGCTTCCCGCAAAGCGAAGAAGTTCAAGGCTTTAATTATTCTTTTGTATCGACTAATATTTCCGGCGATTCGCAAGCCATGGGCCGCTGGAGCGAAGGCCCATCCATTGACGGCAAAGGCGAATTTAAGTTTGTAAAAGCCGAACCGCTGGGTGGCGAACCGCAATTAGGGCCGCCAGATCCGCGCGGTCACGCGCAAAAAGAAGAAATGACCGGCAATACGGGTGGTATAAGCGGCCTGGTTGATAAAGTAAAAGACGCGTTAGACTAACTATTTATTTTTATACAAGCCTCTTAGCTTAACGTAATTTGCGCAAAGCATAAGTACACTAAGCTAAGAGGCTTCTTTTTTGAAAAATTTAGTTTGAATATTTATTCTATCTGGATTTCTACCCGCCGGTTCTTAGCCCTATTCCGGGCCGATTGGTTTGGAACTACTGGCTGACTGCTGCCAAAACCTTGAATCCGGATGGATGCTGCCGGCAAACCTTGTAACACTAAATATGCGGCCACTGCCTTAGCTCTTTTCTCCGATAATATTTTATTTGTGGGCTCAGTACCGGTATCATCCGCATGCCCTTGAATTACTAAAGTTTTTTCGCTGCTCGCAAGTTGTTCTTTTAAGGTTTGTAAAGTGGTTTCGGCTTGCGGGTTTAATTGAACAGAATTTACTTCAAAAAATACCAATACCGGTAAATTTAATTCAGTTCTATCGGATTCTATTACCAGTTGTGTGTTTGGTAATGGCTCTGCTTTAGCGGGCAACGCAGCCGTAATATTTTCGGAAGCCGGCGCAATTTCTTCCAGCCGGATAAAATAAATATCAGTGTTTTCTTCCTCGTTTTCCCGTGTAAAATAGGCCATACCGTTGTTTGTATCAAGGGTAAAGTAGCCATCAAAGCCAGCCGTATTTACCGCAGCACCCAAATTTACCGGTTCCGACCAATTTAGCCAGGTATTATCCAGCCGCCGGCTCACCAAAATATCGGCATCGCCAAAGCCGCCGTGGCCATTGCTGGTAAAATAAAGGGTGCGGCCATCGGGGGCCAGAACCGGCGCAATCTCAAACCCGGTCGTATTTATATTATTCAGGCGTTTGGGCACCGACCATTCCTTTTCTCCCACCCGCCGGCAAATAAATATATCTTCCAGGTAAGTAGTATCGGTCTGCACCGATAAAAACAGAATGCTATCGGTGGCCTGGTAACAATTTAAAAAACCGGTTTCGGGCGTAAAATTCTGGATGGTAACAGCCTGGGGTTTAGCCCAACCCGTGCTGGTTTTGTCAGCATACGATAAACCTGGTGCCATGCGGTTGCGGGGCAAATACACATTATTTAACCAAACTTGTTGACCGTCGGGGCTAAGGCTGTTAATGGCATTATTGTAAATATTATTTAGGGGCGCTCCTGAATTTAAAGGCGGTTGCCATTCGTTATCTTCAATATTTTTTTGGCTGTACCAAATATCCTGTCCGGCGTTTGCGCCGCCTATATTTTCGGGGTGTCCGGTCCGGACGAAGTAAAGCGTTTTTCCATCTGGCGCTACTACTGGCATCAACTCATCAAACTCCGAATTAATATTGGTAACCGGTAAAGCTTTACGTTCCTGGGCCTGGGCAATTTCAGAAAAGCTTAGCAGCAACAAACCGAGAATATAAATAATATATTGCTTATTCGTGGTAATCATCCCGTGCATGCCAAACCCCAATATTGCTTTTGCTGCATCTAACAACTTTACCCTAAACTACCAGCGGTAAAACATCGGCGATTTAATCCGGTAAGTATTGCCCATTACAAAACCTAACATAATTTCGTGGCTCCCGTGGGTATAATTATTTAAGTTAGAGGTAGCCATTTCGTAGGCGTAGCCAACATTTAAAATTGTATTTAAATTAAAGCCGGCCAAAGCCGCAATGGCGTTCTGGTGCCGGTACGATACACCACCCCAAAACCGGCGCAGGTACGATGCTTTCAGGTTCAGGTCTACGGAAACCGGGCTGGGCTGCACGTATTTCACCAGCACCGAAGGCATTAACGCTAGTTCACGGCCCAACCGGATTTCGTAGCCGCCCGTTAAAAAATAATGATTCGAAAACCGTTGCTGTACGCCTTCGTTTCTGCCGCTTAGGTCCAGTGCATTCTGAAACAGTTGGGCTACCGAAGCGCCTACAAAAAAATGACTGCCGTACAGGGTAGATCCCAGGCTAATCTCGGGCAACAAACGGGCATTCTCGTATTGGCTTACTACCGGGTCGATATTCGGGCCAAAATCTAGTTCCGAAATATTCAGGCTGTAGCGGGTAAGGCCGGCGGTAATGCCCGTCGATAATTTCATCCGGCGGTTCATAACCGGCAAATGGTACGCGTAAGTTACTCCGGCAGTCAACCTTTTATTAGGCCCCATATTATCCGAAATAATCATGCCGCCCACGCCCATGTGGGGTTTCAGGAATTTAAAATCGTTTTCTTCTTTGTAACGGAGCTTATTAATAATATTGCTTTTGCCTCGCGCCGGTAACGAAACAATAGAGCTACTGCGATCTTCTTTGTGTAAAGGCCCGTGCACCGAAATATAAACAGAAGAAGGTGCGCCCGCTAAACCCGACCACTGATTGCGGTAACTTACCCGTAAATCGGTATAATTTTCGATGCCTGCTAAAGCCGGATTTACCAAATAGCCGTTGAGCATATATTGGTTGTACTGCGGTTTTTGCTGTGCCCAACTTACTTGTATAAATATTAAAGAAAATAAAATTAGTACGTAAAGCTTTTTCACATCCAATCCTCCTTATTTAACTATTGAAACATTGCCCACAACCGGTTTATGGCCATTATTGGGGTTGATAATATAATAATAGGTAGCCATGGGTAAAGATTTGCCGTTGCGCATGCCATCCCAGGATTTATTATAGCTGCCTTCATACACCTGGCTGCCCCACCTATCAAATACCTGAATAGTGGCACGCTGGTATTCTTCTATCCCGCCAATTACCCAGGTATCGTTGGTGCCATCGTCGTTCGGCGAAAAAGCATTGGGTACTTTTAACTTAGGCAATACGGTTATTTTCATTTCATCGAAACTGGTACAACCCGCATCGGTAGTAGCGGTTAAGCGGTAAACGGTAGTTTCGAGTGGGGTTACCACGGCATTGCCCGCAGTAGCATTAGCCAGACCAGTAGCCGGTAACCAAAGCAAATTACCCTGGCCGGTGCCCTTCATGGTATAAGGCTGACCTTCAATAATTTCCACATCCGGCCCCGCCGCTACTGTTGGAATAGAATTAAATTTAACCTGCACATCATCGGTTACATCGGCACAAGGCGCATTGCTTACTGTCCAGCGCAGGGTATATAATTCATCTAGTCGGCCGGAAAAAGTAGTATTGGTTTGGCCCGCATTATTAATATTGCCGCCGGTACCGCTCACGATGCTCCAGCGGCCGGTGCCCACTTGGGGTACGGTGGCCGCTAAGGCAGTACTGGTTACGCCGCATAAATTCACCTGGTCAGGTCCGGCAACGGCCTGCGGTTTTACGGCTATGGTCAGAGTTTTAGAAATTACCTCCTGGCAACCGGCAGCGGTAATAACCGTCAGTTTTACGGTATAAGTACCCGCTGTATTATAACTATGGCTAGGATTCTGCTGGCTGGCGGTAGCGCCATCGCCGAACTCCCAGCGCCAGGTATTAATGCTGCCACTGCTAACCGTAGAAGCATCGGTAAAAGCAATCGCATCTTTCTCACACAAATTGCCGGTGTTAAATGCGGCTACTGGTTTCGGGCTCACTACAATTTGCCGGGTAATCTGGTCGCTGCAATTATTAGCGCCGGCTACGGTTAATTTTATGTTGTAAGTACCTGGGGTGCTGTAAACGTAACTGGGTTGCCGGCCGGTAGCAGTATTGCCATCGCCAAAATCCCAGGTATAAGCAGTAATGCTGCCGCCAGCGTTGGTCGAAGCCTCGGTTAGTACTACTGATTCGCCGACGCAAATATTAGTAGTCGTAAAGGCAGCCGTGGGGCTCGCAAATATGTTAATATTTTTACTGATAACTTCCTGGCACGAAATACCGCTTGCCACCGCTAATTTAACGGTGTAAGAACCCGGGCGGGCGTATACGTGCGTCGGGTTTTGTTCAGTAGACGTAGCGCCATCGCCAAAATCCCATTGCCAGCGCAATATTTTACCAAACGGAATGGTAGAAGTATCGGTAAATTTAACGCCGTCTTTCTGGCAATAATTCTGCGAAGTAAAATCGGGTTTGGGCGTAGCCGAATTAATACTAAAATCGGAGGTAAGACTCTCCTGGCAACCATTAGCAGAAGTAACTACGAGCTTAACTTTGTACAAACCGGCAGCAGTATATTTGTGGGTTGGGTTTTGGCTTGTAGAAGTGCCGCCATCCCCAAAATCCCATTGGTAAGTCATGTTGCCGCCCCCCGGTACCGCAGAAGTATTCGTAAAAGTAGCTACATCGTTTACACAAATTTCTGGCAGTGCAAAAGCAACTTTAGGTTTCGGGAAAATAGTAATAACCCTGGAAAGCGTATCGGTACAGGTTTGATTAGAGGTTACGGTTAAGCGTACGCGGTACCGGCCGGCTTGCTGGTAAGTATGCATTGGGTTTTGGTCTGCGGAGGTATTGCCATCGCCAAAATTCCATTGCCAGCCCACAATATTCCCTTCCGGAATGGTGCTGGCCTCGGTAAAAGTAGCTTCCGAACCCTCGCACACCGAGGTTAAGCTAAATATAGCTTTGGGTTTTGGATAAATAATTATTTTTTGGGAAGTAGTATCGGTACAGCCGCCGTTGTTGGTAATGAGTAATTTTACCCGGTATTCGCCCGGCGCCGAAAATATATGCCGCGGATTTTTAACAGTTGCGGTATTGCTGGCTCCCGAAGCCGGATCGCCGAAATTCCAGCTCCAGCTTTTTAAAGAATTGCCGGTTTTAGGTTCAGAGGTATCGGTAAAAACTGTTGGATCGAGGTAGCAAGGCGTAGTAAAGGTAAAAGCTGCTACGGGGTTGGGGTTTACGGTAAAATCGTAGGTAATTTCGTCCTGCGAATCGCAATCAATATTATTGGAGCGGGTTACGAATAATTTCATTTTGTATTTACCCGCAGTTGGGTAAATATGATCCGGCGATTTAATGGCAAAGGCATTCTCTGAGATTTGCTCAATCTTGTTTAAATCGGTTTCTTCGTAAATGGGCGTACCATCGCCAAAATCCCACATTATTTTAATAGGCCGGTAAGGAAAATTGCCGGTAAAGTTCAGCGCTACACCAGCACAGCCAGATTCTACGCCGGTGGTTGTGTTTGGTACAATGCGCTTGGTTAGGTCTATTACGTTAGCGCCGGCCGAGTACGCGTAAGATTCAACGGGGCCAAAGCCGTACGCCACGGCATTAAAGCCGGCATCGGCTACCAGGTTATGGGTAGGCTGACTTTGCGACGATACGGTTACATTCTCCTGCAGAAAAGAATAATCTGAATTAGGAATAGGCACAAAAGAGCCGGTCGGACTTTTGCCGTCTATCCGGAAAGAACCTACCTCGTCCGTTTTCATCACCACATTAATATAATGTTCAGTAATACGGGTTGGCGGGTTGGTTTGGTCCTGCAGAGCCGAGTAAAGCGTAGTGTTGGTAACGGTTTGTTCTACCGGGTTTAATATAACCATATCCGGATCGCCGGGGTTAATGGGGTTGTTAATATCGGGGCCGTTACGGGGGTCGCAGGTTTGTGCCACCTGGTACTGCGCTACCGCAATACCTTTATCGGCGTTAATAATATTACCCCCGGTGCTCTGAAACTCAATAACCGAACCTTTGCGGTAAGGGTTACGGAGCGTTACCCCATTCACACTGCTGGTAGATCCGTTTACGCGCACGGTGGTATTATCTTCGCCTACTAATATCCGGTAAACTTCAAAATAACGGTTATAGAGCGGAGCAGTAACAAAATTTTGCCCCCAGGAACTTAGAGGATATAACTGCTGGTACAGGTTATCGCCCCCACTGGCCCCCACGCAGCCAAAAGCCGTCCAGGTACTGCCCGAGAAAACGGCTACTTTCTTACAGGTAATATTTTCGGGTACGTTGGTGGTAATATGGCTTCCGGTTAAATCAATGGTAGATTGCACCTGGTAAACTTCGCCGGTATTTAAGGTAACTTTAAAAGGCGTGTTTGCCGGACGGTTATTGCGGGTTTTCTGGGTAGGCGTAATCTGAATGGTGGTATTATCTTCGGTAGCAACAATGGTAAATTCCGAAAACCGATTGGGATCGTTGAGGAGCGGCAATGATTGCTCAAAATTAAGGGTGTAATATTCGCGGCCCAGTGTATTGGTGGGCAACACAATAGTAGCCGCCGAGCGGGCCATCCGGAAAATATGAGAATATACCACTATGTCTTTTTCGGCGGTAACCCGAATGCCCTTTTTCTCTACTACTTCTGAGGTACCCACATACGCCCGGTTACCATCTATGGGAACAACCGTAACGGTATTTGCTGCAACGTTTACCCGCTGCGAGGCGCCGCCCCCAATAACTATGGTAGCAGTAGTTGCTTCCTCGGCAGTCAGGTACAGGAACATCCGCGACAATACATTATCGATATGCCCCGTGTATGCTACCCAAAAATCGGTTCCTTTACTGGAAGAATTCTGCGCATGCAGCGGCGTAGCATTAAAAAGCGAAAAGCAAATAAAGGCACATAAAAAAATTGGTAACTTAAAGAAATGAGGTAAATATTTAAACATAGTACAATTATATCACTAAAATAACCCGCTCCCCTAGCCTCTTAACCATACCAAGGTAATTATTTTGTAGGTAAAATTAAATTTTTATGTAAAACACTCGTCTTTTTTTAGTTAAAAAATTCCTAAAATTAATATCATATTAATATTTAGAAGATTATTCAGCTAAGTACTATAAGCTACAAAGCTTAATTGCAAAATATTACCGGTTATATATTTTAAAAGTGTACCAGTTAAACCTACCCTCTTAAGCTGCTAATTATGGTAATTAACTATTTAAATACCTGCTTTTATTAAATATTACCTAAGTTGCAATTACCCGTATAAAGGCAGATTAATAAAAAGACTTCATTATTTAAGAAGATAAAATTACAAACTTTTTCAATATATAATAATTAATATATATTATTTAAAATATTATTGCACCCTTGACTATACTCGAAGATTTTTTTGCCAAAGCTATTCCCAGTAAGGCCGAAATATTACTTTTAAGCCCTTTCATTTTTATTTATGTGTTGCTGGTAGCAATTCTGGTTTGCTACCTGAAAAAATTCCGCAACGTCCGGACGCCTTATACCCGAAAAATATTTCACTTTTTAATATTTACCACCGCCAGTATTTTCCAGTACCGGTTTGGCTTGTCGCTGGTAGTTTTATTTGGCATTATTGTAAGCTTGTTTGTGCTGGCCGCCGTAGTAGCCGGCGAGGGTTTCGTTTTTTACGAAGCTATGGCCCGCCAAACCGATAGTCCGCACCGCACTTTATTTATTCTAATACCCTTATTTACTACTGCTTTAGGCGGCGTGCTTATTAACATATTTTTTCCGGGATTTTCGTTTATTGGGTATTTGGTGGGCGGCTGGGGCGATGCCGTAGGTGAACCGGTAGGTACCCGTTGGGGCAAACACCGGTACGCGGTGCCGTCGTTGCTGGGAGTACCAGCCCAACGAAGTGTGGAGGGCTCGGCGGCAGTAATATTGGTAAGTACCATGGTTGCATTTGCGGGTTTATACCTGGCTGGCTACCCCGTACCCATGGCCTTTGGAACAGCGTTGGCCTGCGGTATTGGTGGTGGTGCTGTAGAAGCTATCAGTAACCACGGCCTCGACAATTTAACCATTCAGGTTGCCGCCGCGGGTATAGCCCACGTTATTTTAACCTGACCCGATTATTTTCCTGATTTAACTTAATTGTACCTGCCTCGTCCGGATAAAGCCAGATTTTATTTATCGGCAAAGCGTATTTTTCTGATAGTTTAAAATTTACATCCTATATTTATTGCCCAACAAGTAAACAATATATCCACCTAACTAAACCAATAACTGCTGTTCATGAAAAATTTTTTCTTTTCTTTTTTATTTTTAAGCTCCCTGCTACTGGGTTGCAAAACAACTTCTAACCCAAGTTCCGGAACCCAAACCAATGCCAACGGAAGCTCAAGTTCAAGTTCTAGTTCTAGTTCTAATGCCAGTTCCGGTCCAGCGGTTGCTGCTTCGGCCAGTCTTCAGCAAAATCCGTTTTACGAAATGCGCATTTACTACGCGGCTCCCGGCAAACTGGACGACTTGAACGCCCGCTTCCGGAATAATACCATGCGCGTTTTTGCGAAACACGGTATGGTAAACGTGGGCTATTGGATGCCCATTGATAATCCGGAAAATAAAATAGTTTATATATTGGCTTACCCCAGCCGCCAGGCCCGCGACGAATCGTGGAAAAATTTTAGCAGCGATCCTGAATGGCAAGCTATTGCTAAAGCCTCGGAAGCCAACGGTCGGTTAGTTAGCAAAGTAGAAACCCACTACCTTGAACTCACCAACTATTCGCCGGCGGTGCAAATCGAAAAGAAAAGTCCGCCCCGCACTTTTGAGCTACGCACTTATACTGCTTCGCCCAACAATATCGAAAACCTGCACGATCGTTTCCGGAACCATACCGTTAAATTATTTGAAAAACACGGCATGACCAATATTGGCTACTGGCGCCCTACCGACCGCGACAAAGAAACCAAAAAAGATATGCTTATTTATTTACTGGCCCACAAAGATAAAGCGGCCGGTGAGGCTTCTTTCGCTGCTTTCCGCGCCGATCCGGTTTGGGTAGAAGCCCGTAAAGCCTCTGAAGTAAAAGGCGGCGGCTCGCTTACCACCAAAGTAGAATCGGTTTTCATGATGCCCACCGATTATTCTCCTATAAAATAACCTATCGGTTTAGCAGCACATTTTATCTGAATAAAACTAAAAACAGTTAAGCCGTAATTAGTTTTTCTGTTTTGATGATTCTCATCATCTTTGGCAATTTTAATATAGCTGCTTTACCAAAGGCAGCTATATTTGTATGCGGGAGATACCAGTTAGCATAAATATATGGGTATAATAAATATATACGTGTGCCGGCCAGCTTTCTGAAAGAGGTTTGCGCTTAAGCAATATTAGCTCGCTTGTTTTTCACCACAAAAAATTATTAACGCTTAATTATTCTTCATAAAAAATGCCGAATGCTGCTCTACATGAATATTTATTAAGAATACTCTTGCCCCAATTGCCGGCTACCGGAACAACCTGGCTACAAAAACAACTGGCCAACCTGAAAACCGAAAAAGAATTTTACCTGGCTTTTAGCGTAGCGCCACGTTTTACCGGCAAAAAACACCTGCCATTTACCGAAGCCGAATTACAGGAAGCCGAAAAACTACGTTCCGGTTTTAACCCGGCCAACTGGACGGCCGATCAGGTAGCCCGAACTTTATTGGTTTTCGCTATTCCGCACGAATCGCCGGAAGCGTATGTAGCTACCCTGGACAGACTTTTTAGTACGGCTGATTTAAACGAATTGGCCACTTTATACGCCAGTTTGCCCCTGCTGCCTTACCCGGAGTACCACGTAAAACGGGCCGCCGAAGGCGTGCGCACCACCATGACGCAGGTGTTTGATGCCATTGCCCTGAACAATCCGTACCCGCACGACTATTTGCCGCAGGAAGCCTGGAACCAGTTGGTACTAAAATCGGTGTTTAATGTGCGGCCTTTGTACCAGATTTATGGCCTGGACAACCGCCGCAATGAGGCGCTGGCCCAAATTGCCATTGATTATGCCCACGAACGCTGGGCTGCCGGCCGCACTCTTACCCCGGAATTGTGGCGCCTGGTTGGTCCGTTTCTGAAGCCGGAAAATTTAAAGGATATTCAACGGTTGTTGCAAACTGCTGAAGAAGTGCAGCCATTGGCGGCGGCTTTGGCCCTAACCGAAAGTAACTTGCCCGAAGCAGAAGAAATATTAGCTCAGCATCCGGCATTAACCGCAAAGATTCAGGCCGAAAACATTACCTGGCAAACTATCGGCGAAAACGCCTATACTGCGTAATACACAAAAGCAGCTATTGCGCCGCATTAATTTTTTAGAATTTATTTAAAAAGTATAAAGCTATGTTATTTATAGATCCGCACGTACACATGACCTCCCGCACCACCGACGATTATGAAGCAATGCGTAATGCCGGTATTGTGGCCATGATTGAACCAGCTTTCTGGATGGGTCAGCCCCGCACCGAAGCCGGCACCTTTAAAGATTATTACAGCCATTTAATTGGTTTCGAGCGCTTCAGGGCCAGCCAGTTTGGTATTAAGCATTATTGCACCATTGGCCTTAACTCTAAAGAAGCTAACAATGAGCCTTTGGCCGAAGAGGTAATTGAATTATTGCCCTTGTTTGTGCTAAAAGAAGGGGTTGTGGGCGTAGGTGAAATTGGCTATGACGACCAAACTCCCGCCGAAGATAAATATTACCGCCTGCAACTGGATTTGGCTAAAGAAGTAAACCTGCCGGTACAAATTCATACACCGCACCGCGACAAACGCAAAGGCACCCTGCGCAGCATGGAAGTAGCTTTGGAACATGGTTTAGAGCCCGGCATGGTAATCGTGGATCACAACAACGAAGAAACGGTGAAAGATGTGCTGGATCGTGGTTTTTGGGCAGCCTTTACCATTTACCCCCACACCAAAATGGGCAACGAGCGCATGACCGAAATTGTGCGCCAGTACGGCCACGAGCGCATTATGATTAACAGTGCCGCCGACTGGGGCATCAGCGATCCGTTGGCGGTGCCCAAAACCGCTCAGTTAATGTTGGAAAGGGGCATTTCGGAAGAATCGGTGCGGATGGTAACTTACCAGAATGCCCTCGCGGCCTTTGGCCAAAGCGG
Source organism: Adhaeribacter rhizoryzae (assembly GCF_008629685.1). Lineage (GTDB taxonomy): Bacteria > Bacteroidota > Bacteroidia > Cytophagales > Hymenobacteraceae > Adhaeribacter > Adhaeribacter rhizoryzae. The sequence goes on from NZ_VWSF01000040.1 coordinate 12,864, forward strand.
GCAAATGCAGGAAAGCGATTGGCTCGAAGCCAACCCCGTAGATCAGAGCCTTAAATTCTCAGGTAATTCTATCTTGCGCGGCGGCCAAACCCCACGCATCGATACCGGCGAAAACAATAACGATTCCCGCATCATCCGGTAATGCCGCATATGTTCAGAAAGCGTTTACAAGAATAATACTTTATAATTGTAATATTCTTGTAAACACTTCCGGAATAGTGCGGAATATAAGGTAATATTTGCCAAATTTACATGTTCTTATTATTGGCAAATTCCACAACATGAATAGAATTTACGCGCACCTGGTACTTATGCGGCCGGCAAATATTATAACGGCTATTGCAGATATTATGCTGGGTTTTGCGGCCTCCGGTTCCGTTACCCTGCTAATGCAGCAAGGTGCCTTTACGGCAGCTCACCCCCAACTACAACTTTTATACTGGCTTATTGCGGCCACCATTGGTTTATACGGCGGCGGCGTAGTTTTTAACGATGTATTCGATGCCGAACTGGACCGGGTAGAACGGCCCGAACGGCCAATACCCAGCGGCTCGGCCAGCCGGGTAAGTGCCACTGTAGTGGGAGCAGCTTTACTTATTTTGGGGATTGCGGCGGCTTTTCAGGTATCGGTACTGAGTGGGGCGTTGGCGGTATTGGTGGCGGTACTGGCCTTGGTATACGATGCCGTTGGCAAACACCATGCAATATTAGGCCCCATAAATATGGGCGCTTGCCGCGGTGGTAATTTATTGTTAGGTATTAGTGCGGTGCCGGCCGCCGTTTCGGTTTACTGGTATCTGGCCTTAATTCCTATTATTTATATTACCGCTATTACCGTTATTAGCCGGGGCGAAGTACACGGCGGTAACAAAAAAATATTACTGGGAGCATTATTTTTGTATTTTCTGGTGATAGGCAGCATTCTGGGGCTTGCCTGGTTGCCACAATACCAAATATTGTATGCCATGCCGTTTCTACTATTATTTACCTATCTCATATTTCCGCCCCTGCTTAAAGCCATTAACACCCTCGAAGCCCAGCACATCCGGTTTGCCGTTAAGGCCGGGGTAATAGCGCTTATTATGTTAGATGCCGCCATAGCGGCTGGCTTTGCCGGCTGGTTCTACGGATTACTCATTTTGGCTTTATTCCCGGTTTCCAGGTTCCTGGCTAAACAATTTGCCGTTACCTAAATAAATACTTTTTATTAAAATAAAATATTTGCTATAATGGTTATTATTAAGGGATAAATGCACTTATTTTATACCCAGTTTTGTTAACCAAAAAAGGCAGGTTCTGCTTGTCTATTTAAATTTATTCTAGCGCCGATTACTTACAATGCAAATATCCTCCATACATCAGAAATTTCAGGTTCCGTTTTCTTATATTGTTCATTTTACCGAAGGTTTATTTAACCCTACTAATTTATTATTGCGCGACGTTATTGCCCAGGACGGCAGCGAAGGCCAGCGCAAGCTCTTTTTTGTAATTGATAGCGGCGTGCAGGAAGCACACCCCAATCTGCAAACTAGTATTAAAAATTATTTTAACGCCCACGCCGATGTGTTGTTGCTTAACGGCGATTTAACGATAGTACCAGGCGGTGAGCGCTGCAAAAACCAGCCTGAACTGGTGCAACAACTCCTGGAAGCGGTAAACGAATACGGCATCGACCGGCACTCTTATATGTTAGCAATTGGCGGCGGCGCCCTGCTGGACATGGTAGGTTACGTAGCTTCAATTGCGCACCGCGGCATCCGGCACATCCGCATCCCAACCACCGTTTTGTCGCAGAACGATTCGGGTATTGGCGTAAAAAACAGTGTGAATGCATTTGGCAAGAAAAATTTCCTAGGCAATTTTGCCCCACCTTACGCCGTACTCAACGATTTTGATTTTTTAACTACCCTAAATGAACGCGACTGGCGCTCCGGTATTTCCGAAGCCATTAAAGTAAGCTTAATTAAAGACGAAACTTTCTTCCGGTTTATTCAGGAAAATGCCGAAAAACTGGCGCAGCGCGACATGCCGGCCATGCAATATTTAATTTATCGTTGCGCCGAAATGCACCTGCAGCACATTGCCGGCGGCGACCCGTTTGAGCAAGGTTCTTCGCGGCCTTTGGATTTTGGCCATTGGTCGGCGCATAAAATGGAGGCGCTTAGCAATTACGAAATCCGGCACGGCGAAGCTGTTTCCTTGGGCATTGCCTTAGATTCGGTTTACTCGCATTTAACCAACCGGATTTCCGCCGATGAACTGGAGCAAATATTAACCGTCATTCACACGCTGGGCTTCGATTTATACGTACCCGAATTAGATGAGCACCTGGAAGATGCTTCGCACCCGAACAGTTTGCTTCATGGTTTACAGGAATTCCGGGAACATTTGGGCGGGAAATTAACCATTACGTTATTGGACCGCATTGGCAAAGGCGTAGAAGTTAACAGGATGGACAATGAACTAATAATTGCGTCTATACAGTATCTAAAAAAATATTATTACCAATTATCTCCGGTTTCAGAATCAAAATAACTTTACTTGCGGGTTTGGCTCCCGCAAAATAGTTGAAACATAAATCCGCAGGAAACCTGTTATACTAAATAGGTTTTCTGCGGATTTGTGTTTTTAAATAATAGTGGAATTATAGTACATCTCCTTAACGATATTCCTTAAGTAACCTGGTCTTTCTGTTTATCTTTTGAAAGATTGCATCTTTCAATGCCTTAGCGCTGACTAATTTTAGAAGCCTAAGTTTGCTCCCGGCCGCGAGGCCCCGTTTGGTCATTCGGGCTGTCTAAGCTTGTTTTCCTCGTACCTCGGAATGCTACGCACCACAACCTTAGAAGGCCCTCATCGCCCAAACTGCTGTCGTTTGCCAGTAGCTACGGCTTTTCTAAGCCTAAATTATGATTAAATAATGAACCTCCCCAACAAATCAAATCCGCAACAAGACAGATAGGCCGAACTCCTTCCCTAATTTAGGGCTACGATTAGGACACAAAATGGAGCGGGGAGCTGTTGGGGGTAAATGGCAGATGCAATATTTAGCAATATTCGGATAGAGCGACGGGTCAAGCAAGTAGTAGAAAAGATAATAGAAAAGCAAAGTGTGGTGATACATCAGCTAAGTGCGAGCGAAGCCGAGCAGCGGAGTTACTACCGTCTGCTGCATAACCCCCGTTTGCAGACCAGTCAAATCATTTCGTACTTGCAAGCGGACTGTGCGCGGCAAGTGGAGGTGGGCGCCCATTATTTAGTATTTCAGGATACGACGCAGCCTAACTTTGAACGCAACCGGCGCAACATTTCCGACCAGCAGCAGCTCGGGGTGATTGGAGATAAGCAGTCCTTAGGCTTTTTCCTGCATCCTTCGCTGGTGGTGCAAGCGGATACTGGCCGCTGCCTGGGCTACAGCCATGTGCAGGTCTGGAGTAGAGAAGCAATGGCGCCAGAT
>NZ_VWSF01000041.1 GCF_008629685.1 Adhaeribacter rhizoryzae
TGCAAACGGGGGTTATGCAGCAGACGGTAGTAACTCCGCTGCTCGGCTTCGCTCGCACTTAGCTGATGTATCACCACACTTTGCTTTTCTATTATCTTTTCTACTACTTGCTTGACCCGTCGCGCTATCCGAATGTTGCTAAATATTGCATCTGCCATTTACCCCCAACAGCTCCCCGCTCCATTTTGTGTCCTAATCGTAGGGCTTAGGGGGAAGGATAAGCGTCTTACCTGGGGAGGTCTCTCTGTTACGGGTTAACAAGGGAGAAGTCAGCAGCGGCCATAGTAGCCGTCCGGAAACGAGCCGTAAGCACTACGGAGGCCTCACCGGGCAGTGAAGGGCCAAACGTTAAGTTGCCCGAAATCTGATAAGGAGGTTTAGATTAAGAGTCTGCCAGCCTTATCTCAAATTAGGGTAAGGGTATAATCGGTGTGAAGAGCGATTATGCTATCCTTAACGAACCGCCCTGTACGCGAACCGTACGCAGGGTGGTGTGAGAGGCGCTCCCCATCAGCTACCGCTGGTGGGGCCGTCTACTCGATTAGCAACCGTAATTTTATTTCCCGTTACCTGAAACTGTCCTAATTAATATTCCCCAGTTCTTGTCATTGATTTTAAAATCTTTCTTTAGAGTCTTTTTGTCAATCACTTTAATATCACGAAAATTACTGTCGGTCAGGTTAAAAAGGTCTCCCTCGAAATCCTTCTCCAATACCTTATTATCTAAGATGTAAACAACGCCTTGGTCTTTGTCAGCAGAGGGAACTGCCTTTAGGTAATCTTTTGACTTAGATTTTAAATAGTCCCAGTACCGACCTTTTGCGTAGTCCTTTGTATAGATATAAATAACTCCATTTTTTCCTTCGGGTCCCAAAATTCTGATTGCAGTTGTGTCCTTGAAAACTGTGATAGAAGCGATTTCGGTTGGTTCATATGATGTCAGAACACCTCTATTTACGCGTATACTGTCAAGAAAGAAAATAGGCTCGTTGTCATGTTCTGTAAAAACATTAGTGGGCTCGTTATAAAGTCCATAACAGGACAGCACGAGGTCAATACCTTCAACCGGCTTGTCATAATAATATTTTTCATTTATTGGAAATTGCGGCTGAATGGTTTTATCGATTTTGACATAAAAGGATATTGTATCATTTGAAAATTTCCAATAGTCAGAACAACCTCTTGAGTTCCATTTGTCTTTGAATGCTGGATATATAGCAAAGACATCTCTTAATTTTAATGTCTTCATATTAATGATAGAACCATTTGGTAGTTTCCCTTCAAAATCTCTAGTCAATCTGATTTTACCAACATAGTCCGATTGATTTCCTTTTTGAAAAATCACTCCTGGGTATTGTTCTGAAGAATAGCCTTCTCCATTTGTAAATCTGCTATCCTGACCATAACAATTCTTAGGTAAATCCATTTCTTCAAGACTAATCACTTTGAAATCTTTGGCAAGGTTCCGGATATCGGTCAGAGTTGTCCGACAAAGGCTAAATCCCAAAATACTAGTCCCAGTCATTGGGGCGGAATCATTTGTTTGAGATAAACCTATTGTCGTTGTGGCTAAAATTAAGATTGCAATTACAGGAATATATCTCATGTCGGTCTTCTCAAAATTATGGTTGCTAACGTAGAATGGCTTTAAGAAGTAGCGGATTTTGGAACAATGCCGCTTCAACCTTGCACCACAGCAACATTTTTATTATTGGCTTAAATATAGTGCTTCAGCCGCTATTTTTTAAAGCACATGTGTGCGCCCAGCATGGCGCGAGTAATATTTCCTCTGAAATATACTCAGATTATCCAGGGGGTGCAAATCCCTTATTGGCAAGTTGGTGAAGCCAATTAGCAAGCTGCAAGCTGGTTTGGGGTGACCCAAGCAGTGAAGGAAGCAGGACTGCAAAACCCTGAACGGACGAACAGAAACTGCATAAGAGGCAGAGAATTGTGGGTAAGCAAGCACATCTTTGTGAAGCCCTCTGACCAACAAACAATTCTGTGTAGATGCAGCCGGCTTAGGGGGAAGGATAAGCGTCTTACCTGGGGAGGTCTCTCTGTTACGGGTTAACAAGGGAGAAGTCAGCAGCGGCCATAGTAGCCGTCCGGAAACGAGCCGTAAGCACTACGGAGGCCTCACCGGGCAGTGAAGGGCCAAACGTTAAGTTGCCCGAAATCTGATAAGGAGGTTTAGATTAAGAGTCTGCCAGCCTTATCTCAAATTAGGGTAAGGGTATAATCGGTGTGAAGAGCGATTATGCTATCCTTAACGAACCGCCCTGTACGCGAACCGTACGCAGGGTGGTGTGAGAGGCGCTCCCCATCAGCTACCGCTGGTGGGGCCGTCTACTCGATTACCAGCAGGGCTTCTTGTCAGTTAGTATTTACCTAAATTCTATTCCTTGTTCGTGCAACTTAGATGCTCCAAGTAGAACATCCGTATTTCCGAATTTCTCGGCGGCAAGTTTATTGTGAATGAATTGTTTCAACTTCTTTGACGTCGCTTGCACTTCTCTCCAATCCCAATCGTCAATGTCACCGTTAAACTTATTTGTCCCTTGCCATTTAGTTGCATCTTTTTCACTGAAATGACCGATGTGCGATAGAGAAAGTATGTTGTTTTTTACACCACCGAAATTCAGTTGTATCATACCCCAGCCGTCTGTTGAATGTCGAAAGGTATGTCCGTTACAACGCTTTGGGTCCAGGTCAATTTTTCTGAAAACAGGTTCTCCTTTGTGTCGAGGTGTCCAAAGCTGAAAAGTCACGGCAAATTTATCTCCGTTAACAAGGTCAAACCGTGCAGATACTTCCTTAGCACTTTTGTACTGGCTGATGTTTTGTCCGTATGGTGAAGACAAGTCAAACACCTGCAAGTCTGTTTCATTGAAGATGAAGTCAAGTAGAGTAAGTTTGTCGGTCTGGTCAGCGTAGAAGTCGTACCTCATAATTTAAAGACTGCCAATAGCCTTGCTGGTAACGGGCCGCTGCTAATGCCCGTTTTAATGGGCTTTAATTGTTGTTAGGGAAAGTAGGTTCTTTTTTAATTATAAATTTTCCCTTCACACTCATAAGGATAAACTAAAACGGTATCCTTTTTATGAATAAAAAATTCAAGTTCACCTTGCTTCTTAACTACCGTATCACCAACCTGAATATTTTTATAAAACTGCACATACCAAGTCTCCATATCTGAATAAGTTGATTCTTCTTTAGTTTCTGGATTTATACCTTTTATTTCAAACCACCTTCCAGAAACAGGGGCCTCTCTTACTACTATGTTGCAATATTTTGAACGTCTTGACTCGGCTATCCCCTTACAATCAACATTAGAACAAGAAACGCAAAGAAACGCTAGTAAAATAACAGGTATCAGTTTAAGCATTAAGAAGGTTTTATCTGTACTAAGTTTTTATATTTTCCCTAACTATTATGTAACCGCACCACTGGCGTTTATATCGCCTTTACCAACCGGTGGTAGTTTGTAGTTAAAAAGTTGGTTATTAATAATTTATGTTTCATCGTCTATGGTGCATTTATTTTACCAGGTGCGTTTATATAAATTTTTGGCTTAAGTAGTTATAAATATATTATATTTTCTAGATATTCAAACCATCCAGGGGACTAATTATTTTATCCAATCCATGCTGGGTAATATGGGTGTAGATTTCGGTGGTCTTGCTGGAGTTATGCCCCAGTAGTGCCTGAATGTAGCGGAGATCTGTGCCACCCTCCAGTAAATGCGTGGCAAATGAATGGCGTAGCGTATGCGGGGTAGCTGGTCGGTTAATGCCCGCTTTTTGCAGCGCCGCTCGAAACACCTTCCGGATGCTTCCCACAGAATAAGGCCCTCCTTCCGGGCTTTCAAATAACCATACCTGTGGTTTATATACCCGGTAATACTGCCGGAGTTCGGCCAGCAATCGGGGCGACAACAGCGTCGTGCGGTCCTTAGAACCCTTGCCACCCCGAATCAGTAGCAAACGCCGCTGCGATTGTACATCCGTAAGCCTCAGGTTTATTACTTCCCCAATGCGCAAGCCCCCGGAATATAAGAGTTGCAGCAAGCAGCGGTGCTTGAGGTTGTCCGGCGCTTTCAGGATAGCGGCCACTTCTTCTTTACTCAATACCTGGGGTAATTTCTTTTCCTGCGCCGGCCGGTTTACTTCGGCTAAACCCATGTCCGGGCGGCCCAGTAGTTTACAATAGTAAAACTTAATGGCATTAATGGACTGATTGACATAGGTATACGATTGTCCCCTGGCCTGCAAAGCCATGTGATACTGATTTACCTGCTCCGGGGTAAAGGCATTAATGACGGCTAATCCGTTGGTAGCATAGGTATTCAGAAACCGCAGCAGCAGGGCATGGTAGGTTCGCATGGTGTTGCGGCTGTAGTTCAACAGCTGCATCTTTTCCAGGTAAGCCAAAGGGCAGGGCAGAAAGTGCGGGTCTGCTAAGTATAATTGCTCCCACAGCTTTTTGAGTAAACTTAAATCTTTTACCTGTATCTGCTGCGATAAAGCCAGATGTACCAGGGGCAGCAATTCTGCTACTAACAGATGCAGCTTATCGGCTTGGGCCCAGGTCAGAAAGCAGCCATAAGTCCGGCTCCATTTCACCTGCTTTAGTGCTTTCAGCTGGGGGTACAGGTTACTTTCGGGCGGGTATTGCAGCTTCAGGTACGTTTTACCTTCGTGCTGCAAAGGTATTAGTTTCAGCGGCGGCTTGCCCGTAGGTTTAGGTAAAGCCGTTAATACCTCCGGGTTGTCGGTAGTAAGTACGGTTTTCCCGGCAGGGAGTCGGCTTTGGCGGTAAAGGTAACGCGTGCTTACTGTGGCCACCCCGGCAAAATGGCTGTGGGTCTGGGCCAGTGCCTGCGGCGAATGGTGCATTACATAACACTTGTAGGTTTTACTATATTTAACCCAGGAAGCTGTTTTTAGCTTTCCGCTGATAGCCAGGTGGGGCTTATGCCAGAACTTTATATAGGTTTTACCCTGGTGGTCCAGAAGATTCAGAAAGAGAACGGGTAAGGCCGTTGGGTGCATTAGAATTTAGGTTGGTATTCGAAGGTACGTCTGCTTTCAGCCTTTTGTATTTTAATAAGCGTATATATCCGAAATTATCCGCTTATAAACGCGCTTAGCATCTAACCATGGAAAGTACCTCTGCTACCTGTCAGGTATGTGGCCAAGCTTTAATCGGGCGCAGCGATAAAAAGTATTGCTCCGATCAATGCCGGGCACAAGTGAACAACGGGAAGAAAAAAGCTGATACCGGCGAGCGCCTGATGCTGGACATTAATCGCACTTTACGCCGAAACCGCAGTATCCTGAAAACGCTAAGCCCGCTGGGTAAAACCACCACCCGCCGGGAGTATCTGGTACTACAGGGTTTTGATTTCCGGTATTTTACGCACCAGTACCAAACCCGGCAGGGTAATATTTATAACTTCTGTTATGAGTATGGCTATTTGTTATTGCCGGAGGAGAAAGTGCTTATTGTTAACTGGCAAAGCTATATGCAGGCAAAGTAAGGTAAACAGGCCATTGGTTAATACCGGCTTTATGGTGTTTGTTAATGCGGAGGTATTTGAAAGAGAAGTGTTTCTATAATACAGAAGAACAACCAGGTATCAATCTCTTAAATTAATTAAAATCGAGCTGCTTGTTTATTATCGGAGATAGCTTATTAGGCAAATAGATTATTTAGCATCAGGATTATTTAGAAGAGTTTTTTCCCTTCCGCCCCAATGTTAAAATTTAATAATCTCCAAAATATATAAGGCTCAGACTATTTCTTCTACCAAGAGGGAGTTAATATTGCTTCCGGTTTATTTTAAGCCGAAAAGCGTTGCCTGTTGGCCGGGCTACTTCCCTCCGGCGCTCACCTGCAAAACCGGCTGAAATAGCCGGCTTTGCAGGTGGCCGGTATCCCTGCCACCCTCCCCTATTCCAACGATAAGCTGAATCGGAGCCTGACCGGTTCGCAAAAAAGCGAACCCATCAGGCAATTGTTAATCCGGCAATGGCCGGAAAAGGCCAGTACAAAGAGAGGGGTTGTAATGTGGCCAGCCGGGGCAACCCTTCCGCTTTGCTTAAGGTGCTGCCCCGGCTGGCCACACCACAACCCCTCCCCTTGTACTGGTTAAGAAAAAGGCTAATGGGCGGTTCGCAAAAAAGCGAACCCACCATTGGTTAATTAGTGGGCGGTTGTAAAATCCGGGTCTGGCGAATTATGCTTCCAATGTATTTGCCGTAAAAGAAATCTACACCAAGGCAAAAGGGCGGTAGGGAAAAAGTGCCTTTTTTGCAATTGTAAAACAGCTAATAAGCCCGAATAAAAAAATAGGTGGGCGTTGGTACAACCCACCTATTCGGTAGCTTTAAATGGGTTTTTATAAAGCTAAGGCAGCTAAATAGTTAAAGGTTTTTTGATCTGCTTTAAAACGTTCGTTTATGGTAAGGGCAGATTTGCCGTTAAACAGGGCAAAATTGGCCGCATTGTAAACCAGCCATAAATTTGCTTCAATTTCTAACAGCTTTTCTTCTTCCCGGAGCCGCTCAATGGCCAGCCCGGCAAGTTTTTTAGGTAAACCAGATTCCTGAATAACTTTCTGAATATCAGAATCGGTAGGCATGCTTACCTGAACCAATTTGTTATATACGGCACCGGTGACCGAATCTTTTTGGGCTACAAAATTTCGCAGAATTTTTGTTAAATGGTCTCTGAAAATGTCCAGGTTTAAACTTTTGTGGTGGAAGGTTTCTGCCAATATTTTTTCTTCTTTTTTAATGCGCACAAGATTTACCTGCTCAACCTTTTCTTTCAGAGCATCCAGATACTTTTTAGGTTGGCCATTGGCCAGCCAGTTTAAATATTCCTCGTAGGTCAAAAACTCATCTGCCCAGCCCATCAAGCCATTGGCACATATCTGCCGGTAGTAAGATACCTTTACTTTCTCCTCATTAATAGATTCAATAGAGGAACCCTGAATATTAAAAGGACTTTTTCCGGTATAAGAATTATTAATAATAAGATTTTTATAGATACGCTCATTACCTACTTTTATGCTGTCCGGCAGAATAATATTAATGCAGAACTCGCCCCGCGAGGAAAAGCGGGTATCTATGGTATATTCAGTAGCAACACTATTTACGACCGAATGCAGGAATTCATTTGAAATTAAGGTATATTCATCGCTTTGTAACGCAAATATATGCTGGGTACCGTCGGGCATATAGCCCACTATTGCCCGTTGCCTGTCAGACGGCAGTAGCTTGTAAGAACCAGGTAGCAACTCCTGTAATTTTTCCTCTTGTACCGGGAAGCATATTGCCTCCCAGGAGGTAGCTTTTTCTAGGTTTGTGCTTTGCGTTGACATATGCTATACTTTACAATTATTAAAAAATGTATAATATATTATACGTAAATGCCTAATATATGATGCAAAATATGTCAGATTTTCTACCTGATTTTAGCCTAGATATTGGTTTAAATCGGTTTTGTGAATTAAATGATTAAGAGGTAATTAATAGGCGTTGAGCCAGCCTATTGGGAAGGTTTTACTAATAATGGGTTTTGCAATTGTAAATTAATCCAGGCTCCTTAATGCCGGATAAATTTACAATTGCAAAGTAAGTGCTTATATCAACCCATTTATGGTTAAGAAGAGCCCACCCGGGTTGGATTTTGCCTTCACGCGTTCAGTTTTTAACTTGTATATAAAATCAAATAACGCCCTGATTAATTTGGGGTCTTCCAGTATCTTCTTCACCAGGTTCGGATCTTTTATTCCCAGGCTTTCCAGGTGCTGACGGGCGGTAGCCATTTTGGCATCGTCTACTACTTCTTCAAATGGAATTGGAATTTGCTGCGGTATCTGGTTTTTTACATACAACCGGATATCTTCAAAATTCCGGCCTTTTTTAAATAGTTCGTAACTGATTCTTAAATCGGTACTTTCATTTATTTGCTTAACGGCAGTATCCAGTACATACTTCTTAAAGGCCGATATCTTTTCGTACTGCTCCGGTTCTTTCCCGGCCGGGTCCTTCAGACTTAGCATTACTTTAAAGTTATGCAGCGAAAATTTGGGTGTTTCGCCTATATCTTTCCATTGGGAACAGATTTGATAAATACGTTTGGCAAATTTGCTGGAAAGGCTAAATACCGCCTGCAAGCGGTAACTGGTGAAATTGTTTTTTAAGTCAATCAGATAAGGCCGTAACCGTTCTGATATTTCTAACTCTATAATGCCTTCTCCTTTTATGTAGAGTGCCGAGGCCAGTAGCCCTACTTGTAGTACTTGCTTTTTATCTTCAATATGGTACTCCCTACTTCTAAGATTTGAAGTTGATTCCAGGAGCCGTTGATAATTCCAGGAGCGGCCCGTCATTTCCTCCAGCCTTTTCACTTTTAGCTGGTAAATGGTCCCTGCTTTATCATCCTTCTTTAACATTGATAGTAAAGAAAATATAATATCCATTTCGCAGGCGCTCATTTCGTAGCGGGCGGTGGTAAGCGCGTTATGCTGCCTTATTTCAACAGCCGAAATATCATTTGCTTCCATTAAACAGAGTATTGCTTGCAACCAAATATAATATGTTAGTATTTAAAAAGAAAGACTATTTTTTAAATCTATCTTTTAACTTACTAAACCTATCCTTTGGGCTTACCATTTCTATCTTTATTGCTTACCAAATCTATCCTTTGGCTTACAATATCTATCCTTAGACTTACAATATCTATACTATAGGCCGTGTAATCTATTATAAATCAATAACTTATAGAGCCTGCAAATATTGATCAAATACTCAAAATATCAACAAATTGTGTTTCAGCTAAATATTTAGCGTTTAAGGATGTTGGTTTGGGGCAGTTATTCTGAAATACAAATAAAACTAGTTGAGGCAAAAAAACAAAAAAATACAATAATGTTTTGCTAAAAAAGGCGCGAGTTGCACTTTTTAAATAAAATATATGGTTTAACATTGTAAAAGATAGAAATTGTAAGTATCTGCCTTTAAACTGCTGTTAAATACGCCTAAAGCCTACTAAAGGATAGAAATTGTAAGCCATTTTTTGGGGAAATTGGTACAAATTGAATATTGAATAAAAGGATAGAAATTGTAAGTCATGAACTTTTAGTTGTTAATTAACTTCCTGGATTGTAAAAGGATAGAGATTGTAATTATAATTTGCAGCCCAGCTGCCGCCAGACCAGGCCATCCCTAAAAGGATAGAAATTGTAAAGTATTTTCTTTAATGGAGGCTTTAAAGGCATTTACAGCTGATGAAAGGATAGAAATTGTATGTGAAACCCGCCTCATATGCCTCGTATAAACATTTTCCTGCTTAAAGGATAGAAATTGTAAGTCAAATTTGAGCTAAATCTGTGTGCCTAGTGGCCTTATAACTAAAAAGGATAGATTTTGTAAGTGAATGACATACAATATCTATCCTTTCGAGCATTTTAAGCAGATGTCTTATGATTGATTTTCTGGTTTACTGATATTATCTATCCTTTAGCTTAAAGGATAGAAATCGTAAGCCTGGTTAAAGCATTAATCGCCCTATATCTACGGCAGCTTTCCTATTTTACGTAAGTGTTGTTCGTAAAAGGCAAATGCCGCATCGCCGTAATCTCTTAAGCTCCTGATTCCAAAGCTAGGCGGTAATAATAATACATTCATTTTAGCTTTAAGAACCGAATCTTTCGACATTCTGACATGCTGCGTCTCTGAATCTTCGGCCGGCAGTGGAATATTCTTTTCCGCTTTTCTCCCCCGGCTACCCCTCCCCTGCTGGCGGGTTTGCGCTATTTCTTCTACTATTCGCTCCGGTGTTGGCGGTTCTATGGGTGCAACAGGAATTGGAACCGGTGCAGTAACCAGAGCTGGCATCTCCGAAGGTTCCGGAACAGAGGTTAATTTTGTTGTTTCCGGTGCAGTCGGAACAGAAACACTCTGATTAGTAACCTCAGCATTAGATTCAGTTGCTTCAGGAGCTGTTGTAGTTTCGGCACTGACCTTCACAGCTTCCCCGGCCATACCGGAACGGGCCTGCTTCTTCTGCTCTTCGGTTAAGGTAATTCGTGGCTTTTTTATGGTAAACTTATTCGACTTATTCGGCTGTGGCATCTTTTATGGTGGTTAAATCGGTAACTGGTAAATCTAATTTTTGAATGATTTCTTCGCAAAGACTTTTTATTTCATCACTAACTGCTTTATCGCCCCCGGCATAACGAAGAAATGCCGGATTTTGCAAACTGAAAAGTGTCGAAGGCCGAGAATATGCTGCCCTGAGTCCCAGCGAAGAATTTAAACGGGACAATCCTATTTGCTCAATATACTCATCCATTTCCTTATCCTCCCTCCTATTCGTTCTTTTTGTAGAAAGACCATAATAAGAGAAATCAATTCCTTCTTTATCGGCCACCGCTTTAATAGAATGCAGTATTCCCATAAAGTCAGCGGTTGATGCCCGGTCCAGGTAATCCGACACTAAGGGCACAAAAACAACATCGCAGGCAGTTAAGGCATCGAATATTTCATTCGCATCGGCCCGGCCAGGTAAGTCTAGTATTATTAAATCGTATTTATTAGAATTTTCCGGGTCATCAATAAAGTCGAAAATTTTTGTCATGGCCATTGGAAAAATATCATAAGGATAACTGGCATCCGGATCTGATTCTTTTAGTTGTTCCAGATTCTCCGCATCCATGTGTAACCGGGTCTTAACAATACTTTGCTGGTAATCGCAGTCAAGCACCGCTATTTTAAGATTATAATCTACCGCCAGACTCGTGGCCAGCACCAGGGTTAGCGTTGACTTTCCGGACCCTCCCTTCTGAGTAGCAAAACTTACTATTTTTCCCATTTACTATAAATATTTACTAAAACAATCGTGATCTACAGGTTTAACTAGTTTACAAATCTATAAGTTAATAGGTTAAAAAGTAAACCATTGAATAAATTTATTTATTAACCTGTTAAATAATTGATATATTAATATGTTAACAAGTATACAAGATAATAAATATATAAGTTTATACTGTTAGAAATTGATAAGTAAATTTGGAAATAAATTAATTTATTGATTTAAACATTTGTTTAAAAAGAAATTAGTTAAAAAGTTTACCTATTAAAAAGTAGATAAATTTAAATGTTGCAAAGTTTATTAAGTAATAAGTTTACAAATTAACATGTATATTAGTTAAAATAATAATAAGGTTATTTATTTTATTATAAACAAATTAATTCATTTAGAAATATACAAAATAAAAATTTAATAAATAAATAAATGAATTAGTTGGTAAATTCAAAAGTTAAAATGTTAATTTGTATACAAATAAATAAGTTATTAAGTTTATTTATGTATGAGTTTATTTAATAACTTATTGATGAATTAATTTAGTAACTCATTATGCCATTAACTGATTAATATTTATAAAAGAGAATAAAGTTAAAAATTAACAAGTTTATATGTTAATCTATTGACAAATTAATAAAGCCATAATTAAATAAACTAATTTGTAATCATGTTTAAAAGTTAATACCTATAAATATCTACTTGTTAACAAATTGATAAATTGAATAATCCACAATTGGAAAAGTTGATTACTTAATAGTAGAAAGTTTATTCCAACTTAAGATGTAAATAAGTTGAGTTGTTTAAAAGTTAACATTTCAACATATTTACTTTTCTGAATTTCCTTATTGGAAAAGAATTTGAATTTTTAATGAATTTTTAGCAAGAAGAGAACACCTGAGTTGTTCTAAATTATTGTAAATCAATAATTTGTAATAAACATAGTTTATTTTTGTAAATTTTAATAACTAAGTTGTTGAAAATCAGTATTTAAATGTAAATAGATAGTTGTTTTATGGCCATAGAATCAACAAAAGAAGGAAGTTACACAACAGTGCGGATGACCACCATTGCCCACACTTCTATAGTGAAAGAAGCCAAGCGGTTCGGGTTGAAAAATATTGATTATCTAGACGCAGCGGTTAATTATTTTGCGCTACGTGGGCTTAACCCAGTGGAGGTAGAGGCTCGGGAAGGAACATTGATTATGCAACAAATGAATCGGTTGGGCGATAGACTTTTTGCGTATATGCAGGAGGAGGAAAGAGGTATTTTAATGCCGATGTTAGAGGAATTAATCAGAATTCGGCTAACTACAGAGAGGGTGTTGCGATTAGAAGAGTTAGTATTAAGTACATTGCCGGAAGATGATTTATTAAGAAGAAAGGAAAAGGTAGACCAGCTACGGGAGCAGAATGACACAGCTATTAAAAGCCAGGTTCATGATATTTTTATAGTTGCTAAAAGTAAAGGGCCTGGTAAAAAAGTATCCCGAATTTCTGAGGTAAAATAATTCCGGTTCTAATCAGTTGTTCTATGTATGTGAAGTTAATAGACCCTAAAACCCATGGCAAAGCAGCATATAATAATAAAGGCAGCTGTCTGCAAACGATTAATTATTTAATACACGAAGCCCGCAAAGATAGGGGAGAGGTTGCTATTTTCTTTAACCAGGATGATGACTTTATTAGGCCGGAATACGTGCAACAAGCCATTGATAATAATACCAAAGGACTGCGGGTGCAGGAACAAAAGTTTTACTCGCTTATTATTTCGCCGAGTGAAAATGAGTTAATGCATATCCATAATAATGAGCAATTGCTAAAGGATTATACCCGGCAAGTTATTAAGTTATATGCTGGAAATTTTAATTTGCAAGGTGGTAGAAATCTTCAAAGTGAAGACCTCATTTGGTTTGGTACTATTCACCAGAAGCGGGAGTACCGGGGAACTGATAAGGACGTTTTAGCCGGGAAAGCATTGGTAGGGGAGAGGCGTCCGGGTTTACAGACGCATATTCATTTTATTGTAAGTGCCAGAGATAGGGAGCAAAAAATAACATTGAATCCAGGTGGAAGAAGGAGCCGGTTTAACTTAATGAAATGGCAACAGTCAGCCGGGCAACAATTTGAACAACAGTTTAATTATATAGCCCTGGAGCGTGAAAAACTTAAAGTCCGAGAACGTGATTCCAGCCGAGATAGTGGCAGAGCAAAAAGAATTGAAGAACGAATTGAGTTCTTAAATTTACAATTGCCGAAAGAGGGGAGGCTGGAAGTTGAACGGGTGAAGCAAATTGCCGTAAAAAGGGAATACGATAAAACATTCTACCGGTCCTTGAAACACCTGGAAAACAAAGCTGTATTGGGATCGCCGCTACATCATCCTTACCATTTTCTAAAAACAGGTAAAGAGAAACAAACGATACACAGGGCACCGTTATTGCAAGCCAGGCAATTGCTGAGTGCTATAGAAACAATTACTTATACCAGTGGCAGGCAAAAGACCAAAACAGAAAATATTGGTGAGAATAGAGGAAAACGGAAGGGAGAAATTGAAATAGATTAGCTATCTGCTGCCGGTGGTTCCTTTTTGTAAGGTTGAACATTTTCTTAGGCTTAATCAATTTTGGTATGCAAAGCCCATCCACTAAACCCTCCACCGGACAAAAGCAAAATCTGATTCTTATATTAGGTTTGCTTACCTCTGTCCTCATTTTCGGTGATTACTACATCATGAGTCATGAACAGGAAATCCACCAGGCGCGCCTTTCGCAACTAACATCATCTCAAAATAGTAGCCAACCCCTAAAACTTTCTCCCCAACAATCAAAACAGATCCGGTCGGGTAAAGCTACATCTTTAAATTACAGAGGTAGTAAGCCAGCTACTGCAAAAGAATATACAGGGCCAAGCTTAAAGCAGCGGCTTTTTATAAAAGCAGATAATTTTTTTTATAAAGCTGGTATCTATATCCGGGGAGTACTAATTACTACTTCTTTACTTTTGTTGTTTGGCCAAAAAGCACCAGTGAGAAAGCCTGGTAAACCACGCTTAAAGCCTCTCGGGAAGAACAGCCGGACAATTGTGTACTTGGAAGGTTCCTGAAAATACTTTACAGGTTAAACGGTTAAAGTACTATTTAAATTATTTACTATCTGGCTTGTATTGGTAAGGTTCTTTCTTCCATATTTTCGCCACCGCTTTTTTAGCGGA
>NZ_VWSF01000042.1 GCF_008629685.1 Adhaeribacter rhizoryzae
AACGAAGTTCTTCGACAATTTTTCTTTTCTTTGCAGACGGATAATTCCTTTTTACAGTTTCTTTTAAATTCCTATTATTCATAACTTTATACTTAAAGTGTAAAGCTATTTCAGGAGTTTACCATTTGTCTGTGGTTTAGTTTTTATGTTAAGTAGTTATGTTCTGCTATTTATTCATAAGTACAATTCAGGTTTTATTACGTATTTCTATCCGGTTGCAGTAGCGCTATCACTAGGTAGCTCCTTCATATCAGGATTGATTTTGGCTCGTAATAAGCAATCTGCTTTTAGTTTGGCAACTGCGCACCGAAGAATAAATTCTCCGGTCGGTTTTTCTCTGCCAACCCAGGATGGGGGATATATTAATGTGCCCAATGCTTTTCGGGGAAATTTGGTTTTAGGAGGTGCCGGCGCCGGAAAGTCATTCAGCATTGGAGAACCCATTATAGAACAATTTGCCGAAAAGAATCTTGCCGGAATAATTTACGATTTTAAATTTCCGGTTTTAGCGGAGGTAGTCCAACAAGCTATGGCCCTGGCCGCTTTGAAAAGAACGATTATAAAAGAAAAGAACGACCCCTTAAAAGCAGAAGCACAAGAGCCGGAAGTGCAATTACATATCATTAATTTCCGGGACCTGGGGCGAACCGAACGTGTAAATCCATTAAGAGCCGAGGATATGCCGGTAGTAGCTTATGCCGAAGAGTACAGCCGAGCCATTATCAATAACTTAAATACCAATACTATTAAAAATACCGGCGAATTTTTTTCTACCAGTGCCGTTGCCTTTTTAACTGCTATCATCTGGTTTTACCGCAAGAACTATCCAAAGTACTGCACTATTCCGCACGTTGTAGCTACCGCCCTTTATAAAGATTTTCGGCACGTGTTAAGTATGCTGGATACGGATGTAGAATGCGGTGATATGGTCAGGAGTTTGATAACGGCCGTAGAATCGAAAGCAGAAAAGCAAATTGCCGGGGTAGTAGCTACCCTTCAAATTATCTTAACACGCATTAATAGCCCGGAAATGGTGTGGGTATTAACGCCCAATGAAGAAAAAGGGGAGGGGTTTTCACTGGATCTCAATGATCCTAAAATGCCTAAGTTGCTGTGCATCGGTAATGATCCCACCTTGAAAGATTCTTTTTCGCCGGTTATCAGTTGTATAATTGCGGTGGCTTTGAAGCTGATGAACCAGCAAGGCAAACATCCCAGCTATGTTTTTTTAGATGAAGCAGCTACTATTTACGTTCCTGGCTTAGAAGTTATTCCGGCCACAGCCCGCAGCAACAAAATAGCTACTATTTACATGAGTCAGGACTTAAGCCAGATGGTGGATAGTTACGGCCGGGAGAAAATGCAGGTAATGATTAGTAATCTGAATAACTGGTTTATCGGAAAAGTGAATAATATAGAAACTGCCGAACTAATTTCTAAAATGGTGGGCCGTGAAGAAAAAGAAATGGTTTCCACCAGTACCGGCAGCAGTTCTGCTGGTTATGGCCAGCAGAGCCGAAGCCACAATCAAAACGTGAGTTATCAGGAACGGAACCTGGTCCGAATTCAGGATGCTGTTAGCTTGGAGCAGGGAGAGTTTATCGGGCAGACTGTTGAAACAGATCAGATATTCTTCAAAGGAGTTATTTACCGTGGGGATGCACCGGCAGAGCGCATGGCATTAGAACCATTTGTACAGTTTACCGATGAAAAGCAGCTTATTCAAGAAACAGATATAAAAGCCACCATTATTCAGGCTAATTTCCAGCAGGTGCGGGAACAGGTAAAAGATACCGTTTTGTTATATCCGAATACGCTGGCGATACAAGTGGAGTAGGAGTGCATCAAAAAGTGTGGGAGACTCATGCCGCTTCCTGGATGATATCAGGATCCTTCACTAATGTGATAGGTCTAAAATCCGGATACATCTTTCGAAAAATGTCTTCCCATTCGTTGTTCAATACTTTTGTCCGGACTTGAAGCAGTAAGTGTGCGCCTTTTTTGGTCCACTGCATGGACTGTTTTTTAGAAAACCGTTTAGCAATTACATAATTGACCGTGGATTCCACAAAGCCGGTTGAAATCACTTCGCCGTAATTGTACCGCTCGGCGTAATTAACAATAAAATTCTGGTTATTAGTGATGTATTTGTCGAAGTCGGTAACGTATGTCTGAAACGGTTTAATCTTGTCATATTTTTTCTTTTGCGCCGTATCTTCCAGGTGGTCAGTAAGGTAGAAATCAAGGTCATCACAATGCTCCATAGCCCTTACGGCGTTACCGTGCCACAAATTCCATTTTATACGGGTCAATAAATGTTGAATAGATTTTCCTCTTTTTTCATCTACTTTTATCAACCCAAGTGCACACTGATGCAGAACGGTCAGTTTCATCGTAATATGAAACCAATCCAGAATGTGCGTGGATTCTGCATTCAGGTAGGTTTGTAGATTGCGTAAATTATCAGCACCATCTGAAAAAAATTCAAGCTGCTGGTGGGGCTGCATTCCTTGTGATACCAGATGGTTATAAAACCGGCGTTTCGATTTCAAATCATAGGATCCGACGAATGCAAAGCATTTCGCAGGTTTTTCAGCCGGAATTGACTTGCCAGCGATTACTTCAAATAGGCTATTTTTATCTTTCCAGTCCCGGACGTAACCACCATCAATACCGACAACCATGGTTCTTTCCGGCCTTGGTAAGGCCTGCCGCTGGTTTATGCTACCACAATCGTACATCCACTGTTCTTCTCCAACCTCTTGCTCCTGGGCTAAGGCCAAATCATATAGATGGTTCTGGATCGTTGTCGCGTTAATCGTTTCGGCAACTGGCAGGACTTCTTTCAATAACTTCGCCGTCTTTTCAAAAGGGATTAAACATGCCCATTTCGTTTCCAGAAACAATAGTTCAGGAGTAGTATGGTTTGGAAGTAACTCATTCAAGGGGCTGAACGTTTTTTTATCTTCGCCATAATACCTGGGGCTTTCAAAGGAGATATTGCCAAAAAGTGTCTTGAGTTGAACGGTATAGTTTCCTTTTTTGCGAAACTTTTGCAGCCCCTTGCTTTTGATAAAAGCGCCCAGTTGCTTTTCAACGATGGATTGCTGCAGGTTTTTCAATAGCTGCTTTGATTCACAAAGGCTCATGCCGATGCTTTCAAAAGTATCAAATGACTTATCAAAGGTGAAAATTTCATCAGTGGAAACAGTTTCATTTTCGCCGGGTTCGCATACTAACTGGAGTTTGAATTTCATGATTATTAAGGTTATCAGGAAATGTAATCTTTGACTTTCCGGACCGTATTGATAGAGGTATCACAAATTTTAGCGGTTTTACGCGCACTGATACCCAAACGTAAATTCCGAACCACCGTGGGATACTTTTTTAAAAAAGCCTCCTTATCCTCACTTGATCCATCAGGCCGGCCTAAATGTTTCCCTTTCCGGCGTGCTTCGTCCATTCCTGACAGGATGCGTTCCCGTAATGTTTCCCTTTCTAACCTGGCAAATTCGGCCAGCAGCGTGAACATAAATTGGGCTATAGGGTTTCTCCTGCCACTTTTTAATGTTTCGATACCAAAGTTTTGTACATAAACGCTAATTTGAAGTTTGGTCAGCTCCTCCAATACATTTAAAACTTCAACGGTCGAGCGTCCCAAGCGGGAAACTTCCTGAACCAGGACCTTATTGATCTCACGTTTACGCGCCATGGTGAGTAGCTCCTGCAGTCCGTCTCGCTCCTGGTTATACTTTGCTCCGCTTACCTTCTCAGCTATTTCTGCCACAACCTGTAGGCTCTGGGTTTGAGCCACCGCCCGTAAGTCTTCTATCTGTCGTTGATAGTCCTGTTCTCTCTTGGATACCCGGACGAAAATTACCCCTTTTTCCATAACACCAAGTTACCAACTATTATCAAATTAACCACTAGGTTTTATTGATACAGAAAGCGCTACGCTTAAGCATCAAAATAAGCATCGTAACCGCCTAAGGTTCTCCAAAATTTCTCGTCACCCTTTTTTTGATACAGTTTGGCTAACGCTTGGTTCATTTTTTTCCTGTCGAACACTTCACTACGGTGCTTGAGATACCACCAAGGTGCATCGTGCAGGTCCAGATCCGGAAGTTCTCCGTTCTCAACACTTTCAAATATGTTTGATACCTTTTCCTGAAGCCAGCTAAATTGCTTTATCAAAGCGTCCTGGTAGGCATAGGGTCCACCAACATCTTCCGGTGGGCAGGCCCTTCGCCCAGCTGTGCAAAATGGGTGGCGATACCCTGACCTAACATTCTCAACCTTCTCCACCCGAACTTCATGTTTCCAGTAATCTCCAAAGTCATAAACATAGGAAAACTTATCGCCAGCCCTAAAACCCAAATCTCCAATGTAAATCTCACAGGGATCATCCCGGTAGTAGCCACCGCCGACATAGGCAATTCCATAATCCACTCCCCAGATATGAAAAACATGTAAATGCTGATTTTCCCAGCCCATTACCATTTGTATTAAATGATGCAGCTCTGCAATGTGCGTATTGCCGTCAATGATAAAACGCCGGTAGATCATTGGCGAAATATTCAGAAGATGTACCTTTAAATGATAGACCGCAGTTCGAGGATCAACGGCAGCTGGCTGGAGGACATTTTTTGCTTTCATGACAAGACATTTCAAATCCTTCTCAAGTTATCAAAGAATCGATTGCCCCACACTTTTTGATGCACTCCCCATACAAACGGTCATCTTTGAGCCGCTCCACCAGCATCGGGAAAACGGTATTGATCCCATCGCTGTCGGCAACGAAGACAAGGTGTTTATCCTTGGTTTCTTTTACCTTTTGCATCTCTTTAAAATTTGATAATGCAAAGGACGTAAGCTTTTTGGGTCGATTTTTTAGATATCTAAAAAAATGAGGAAGAGAAGATATTTTTTTGAACAATTAAGGGAGGATTTTGCTGAGTTTTTGCAAAATCCTCCCTTAAATATAATGGTATTATCTTAGGCTATTTGGCAGCTAAAATGTCCAATTTTTCAATAGACGGAGGTGTTGCCAATAGGTCTGGTGCATTTTCCATTAATGCTTTTGCGATCTTACCGCCAAGGTGTGCCTCTCTGCCTTCTTCGTTTGAAAAAGTATCGTAAATACCGAAGGTAGAAGCATCAATACGGAATGCATACCACGTAACGGTACCGGCTTCTTCAAGAGCAAGCGGTAATGCTCCTGTAATAAAATCTTCAACGTTTTTTTCTTGGCCGGCCTTTGCTTCCAACCGAACTAACAATCCTAATTTTTTCATTGTTTTTATTTTTTAGTTAAACAATTCTTCAATCAGACAAAAATATAAAAACCAGCGCTGCTTCGTTTATTAGTTTGGTTCAATAAGTTATGAAAAGAGGTCAATTTGAGTGGATGTGGTTGGGGCTATACCCAAATTCATTTTTAAAGGCTGCACTAAAATTTGATAAGCTGCCATAGCCAAAGTCCATAAAAATTTCGGAAGGTGTGACTTGGTTATTATGTAACAATTCTTTGGCCTTGTTAAGCCGTTTTTGCTGAAACCATTTCCCTGGAGATTCCTGGTATATACTTATAAATTTTCTCTTAAAAGTAGAGGCACTCATATTGCACAGAAAGGCTATTTCGTCAATATTCAAGTTCCTATAAAGGTTCTTTTCAATTACCATTTTAAATGATAATTCTCTTTCATTGATTAGTAAATAATGTAAGTAATCTAAAAATACCGTCCCATATTTATCCGCCAGATAAAGCATTATTTCTTCAAATTTCAGTTCCAAAATCTTTTGAGAGATAGATTGTTGCAAACCAAAAATCTGTTGGAGCGAATGAATATAATGGATGATAAAATTGTCTTTCTCTAAAAGGAAATAAGGTATATCCGTTATCTTTTTATCTGAGGCATTCTGACTGAAAGAATGGGAATGTTTCAATAAAAAATCGGTGATGTTTTTGTGAGAAAAGAAGAAGAGTAAACAACGGTATGAACTTACACCTACCAGTTCGGTAACCAAAACATTATTAGATGTGATAAGTAGCGATTGTGTTTCATTGATTGAAATGATATCATTAGAAAAGTGAATGTTTTTTTGACCATCCAATAAGAAACTGAATACATTTTTATTCAGGCCAATCTTGTTTCTGGAACCGTTCTTATACACTTCGTAATTGAAAATTTGCAAATCCGAAGTATGGGTTTCGTTATGTTCCCATAGATCTTCGGGAAGGTTTGTAATGTCCATCGTCAAAATTAAATTGATTTTTTACGGAGTGTTCTTTGGTTGTGTCATTAAGAAATTCGTTCCAAAAGCGATTTTAGCCATTTGAGTTTTTTCTTGCTGTAAGGAGGGTACTTGATAACGCCTTACCACCTGACGAATAGATAAGCTCAAAAAGCTGTTGCTTTCTTTCATCCATCTTTTTCGGGAATATTTCCAAAGGTTTTTCCGAAACCTTTTCTGCAAAGCTATCTAAGCTTGTAAGGTCTTCTTTAGAAATATCCCAAAAACCTGCGGGAAGCCGAATCTCATCTTTTCCAAAATCTGTCCCGTTGTATCCAAGCAGGTATTCGGCACCGAGCAAGGTAAGACATACCATAAAAAGCTTTGTTTGCTTTTTGAAAATATACCGCCTTGCTTTTTTATCCAGATTAAATAATTCGGCTACCAATGGTTCCTGATCTGTACAGCTAAACATAATGTCCACTCTTCCATCGGGAAAAATAATGACTTCTTTATCTTCATCGATATGATTGGCACATAGCAGGAAACTCTCCACAAAACCGGAGAGCCGTTCGTCAGGAACAATTTTTATGTACTCAAAATCTTGCATCGTTTTTATGTGCATCTGACCTGGGAAGAAATATTGGATATTCTTAATCAATCTGTCAGATGAATTATATATGCAAAACTAACAAAATAAAAAAACAGTCTAAAATACACCACCACACCCGGCAAATGCTGAGTGTGGTGGTGTAAGATTTTACCATTAATGAGGTCGTATGGGCTGTTACAACTTATAGATTTCTTCTTTTTAATACAGCTTCTTTTAGTGTCATTATTATTTAGGCTTATAGGTTCTAATAAGGCTCTAAGTTAGAATATAGTTTGAAAACAAAAAAGGCGTTGGCTTTGGCCAACGCCCATGATATAACTAAAACGGAACGGCTAAAAGAAAAAGATTAATAAGCAGAAATATCTAAATTCTTTGATACTGGTTCTGTTACCTGTCCAACTGGTAACGCCTTGTAAGTATAAGTTTCGATCAGCTTGTTATCGGCATATGTAAGCTTCCCCAAAAATAGAACTGTTTAAGAAGAGAAAAAGTCTTAACTTAGAACAGTGCATATGAAAAGAAAAACTTTTAGTCCCCAACAAATTGCCAAAATTCTTAAGGAGTTTGAGGATGGTAAAAGTGCGGCCGAAATCAGCCGGGAACATGGTGTAAGCCAGGCAGCATTTTACAAGTGGCGGCAGCGTTATAATGGCATGGATGCCACTGAACTCAAACGGCTGAAAGAATTAGAAGAAGAAAACCGTCGTCTCAAGTCTATGTATGCCGAGTTGGCGCTGGACCTTAAACTTGCCAAAGAAATCATTGAAAAAAAGCTTTAAAGCCCTGCCAGAAGCGACAATTAGTGGAAGAGGTGTACCAGCAGCCTCAAGCCGGCATCAGCAGGGCGTGCCGGGTATTAAGCTTAAGTAAATCGGTTTACTACTACCAATCCCATAAACAGGATGAGCCAGTAGCAGCAGCTTTACCCGAAAAGGCGGAGCAGTATCCCCGGGAAGGTTTCTGGAAAGCTTATGGGCGGTTGCGAAAGGAAGGCCAGAGCTGGAGCTGGAATCATAAACGGGTGTACCGCATCTATACCGCCATGGGTTTAAATATCAGAAGAAAAGCCAAGAAGCGGTTGCCGGCTCGGATTAGACAGCCCTTGCAAGTGCCAGAGGCGTTAAACCACACCTGGTCGATTGATTTTATGAGTGATGCGTTGCTGAACGGGCGAAAGTTTCGCTCTTTCCATGTGCTGGATGATTATAACCGGGAAGCTTTACATATTGAGGTAGACTTTTCTTTGAAGAGCAACCGGGTGGTGTGGGTGCTCAACCACTTGTTAAAGCGCAGGGAAAAACCAAAACGCATCCGCATGGATAATGGACCAGAGTTTATTGCCAGCATAATGGCCGAATGGAGCCAGATGCATGGGATAGAGTTCGTCTTCATCCAGCCCGGTAAGCCCACCCAGAATGCTTTGGTAGAGCGGTTTAATGGTACCTTCCGCCGGCATGTACTAGATGCTTATTTGTTTGAAAGCCTGCAGGAGGTTAGGGAAATTACAGCCACCTGGCTGGAGGATTACAACCAGGTGAGGCCGCATGATGCTTTAGGTGGACTATCTCCCGTAGAATATGCTGGAGCAGAGAAGGCTAAACAACTGAAACCTGCTTGAATAGGATATTAATTAAAAATAAATTTTATACATTAAGGCGGTTCTAAAAACGGGAAGCCTACAGAGGCATTTTCTCCGATAACTAACATTATGTTAAATAAAGGTGGCTTTGTAAGCTTTGCTATATTTTGGGAGAAGATGTCCGCAAGTTATTTTGATTTTCCTTTTCTTTCTCTTGACTTAGTTCCCTTTACAATTTTAATAAGAGTCTTGTGCGGAACATACAACTTAACCTTCTCTCTAGAACCAAGAATAATAAATACTTAAAAATAGCTATTGATTTATCTATTCTCATATTATAAATTTAAAAGTTTTAAAAATTAATTAGAATACAAATTGGCTTGCATGATAGACCCTAAAAAAATAAGAAGATAGTTAAGCAATAACAAATTGACTCACGGACATTATGTTATTTTAAAACTATTCACTTCCATAGTGTATCTATGAATTTTTTAGTAGCAAATACCGGTCTGGTTAGTTTCTCAGGAGATATGTTCGGGAAACTTAAGGGTCTAGGTGTACTTGTAAAAATAATTATGTTTCTATTCTATGAATTAACAATTTCAATTGGAAATTTGAACAAACTCTTATATTTAAATTTATTTAATAACCTTCAACTTAAATAAATAATAATGACACGCATAAGACTAGAAATTGACAAAGTTACAATACACCGTCCTAAAGAAAGATGGAAGTTATATTTTGTGATTATTGCGGAACATCCAACTGATAGGAATAAGATGATTCTTACAACTTTACCACAGGAGCCATTCAGATTATCCGCCAGACATAATAACTCTTTTTCCTTCGATACTGATCAAATTGGTTCCGAGGGATTATTTGTGTTAAGTAGGGAGATACCAGAAGAAGGAGAATTGAATGTCCACATTTATTTAAGACATACTAGAAAATCAACTAGGAACTTAGGTGAAATTTTACAGGAAGTAGAAAGTGGCATAGGTGGAGATGCTTTTGGAATAATAGAAGGGATTGTTGGTACTGCAACAGTTCCTTGGTTAGTCATTGCAAAAAAGGCCGTTCCTTTAGTTGGGAAAATATTATCAAAAATTCCTGATAGAGATTTTGGCTTCCTTAGTGCATTTGAGCGGTTCGGAAACGAATTTGAAGAACAGGGAGAAATTGATAGAGAAAAAAGTTTTACTGGTGATGCATCATTAGTTTATAGTTGGTCAATCGATGAATAGCTAATCAAAATATGTAACTTTATTTATAGTAAAATATTGATTCAGGAAAGTTTGTAAACTCTTAATAATTTCGTGAACACATACATTATCCTATTGAACTATTTAAATCTAAAAAGCAACAGCTTTTAATGTTAAAGCAGTTGCTTTTTAGATTTAAAATTTATTAGAATTAGATATATTCTATAGATTTTTACCCTAAAATTGTTAATTAGAGTAACACCTTAAATATTCACAATATAACTTTAGTATAAGATTAAAGCTATTGATAAGTTTCTATACTTAACTCAATAATATTGATTGAAGACGTTAGAAGAAAAAAATAATATTACATTATCAGTAAAAATGTACTAAACTTAATTTATCTAGCAAATTATTCAACCCTCATCAATAGTACGAGGAAAAATGGTTAATCACACACGCTTACTTGCTCCTGCCAACAGTTATGACCTATATTTCATAGTTAATTTTCATTAGGCACCTTAAACTTCCAATATTTTTTACCTGCTGGCATCAACCACTTCCGTTGATTCGCTCTCCATTTTTCACGGAATAGATAGTGTAAATCACTTACTACTGCTCCCTCTGATGAGAAATATGAATGTTTTAAAAAATCGCTAGATACTCCTGTTGCGTCTATTGTTTCAATGCCTGGTAAAATCAGTATACCTGGTCCAGCCTGGCCTGCTCGTGGAGACAAATTTAATCCCATAGAAATCTTCAGTGGTATATCATCAGAAGAGGCGTAAAGCGTAAGGTTTGTCTTGTTGGATTTACTTCCTTTAACAACAGGCACAATATCTCTCTTAAAATCATTAACGCTAATATCTGGGGCGGTAAGCACTATTTCCTGGATATTCCGATTGCGAAATAAATAGGGTTCTTCCGTCATCATTTCCTTGAGAGCTGCCACCATGATGCGATTCCCCATGCTATGAGCGATTAAATAAATATTATTGGCTTTTGATTTTTGTAGAAAATGGCGGAGGAAGTTTTTAAAAGGAGCGATAGAAAGCCGATTCAATCGTTCATCAACCCGATATTGATTGGG
Organism: Adhaeribacter rhizoryzae; assembly: GCF_008629685.1. Lineage (GTDB taxonomy): Bacteria > Bacteroidota > Bacteroidia > Cytophagales > Hymenobacteraceae > Adhaeribacter > Adhaeribacter rhizoryzae. Next base: position 10,719 of record NZ_VWSF01000042.1, read on the forward strand.
TAATGGAGAGCCTTGAGAAGGCCAACTAAACATAATTGGTGCACCTTCAAACCCTAAGTCATAGGTAAACTGCGCAGTGCGTAACATGGCTTCTTCAAAGGTATTATTAAATCCATGAATAAAAATAAAAGCATCCTTTCGCGTTGACTCATCTGTCTTTTCATTAATAAGACTAAATAACTCTTCCCGAGTAGTAAGTCTCGTTGATACGACTACAATATGTTTTGCTGGATTTGGTTTCTCTATTGTGTAACCAAGTAAAGATATAGGTGTTTCTACATTACCCATTTGATGGTCTCGAGGTATACTTACACGACATGTGCCATAACTAAGCGCAGCATTAGTATTTCCGATCTCAAGACCTGAATCCTTCTTTACAATTTTTCGATTTGTACAAAAGAACACGGTAACCCGACGTTTATCATCTTCCGCTTTCTCTAGAGCACTTAACGCAGCCTTCATCTCCGAATCAGTTAAATTCTTTGGCAGAGTTATTGGACACCCATCATTAGAAAGCGGACCAGCAGCATCAGGGCATTTATCAATGTTGTCAGGTACTCCGTCCCCGTCAGCATCGGCACATGGAATTCCTGGTTGCGTAGGACAGGGATCTTGATAATCAGGTAACCCATCCTTATCGCTATCTACGGGGCAACCATGCCGATCTACTTTAACATTTCCTGGAGTTTCTGGACATTCATCAAGAAAATCATGTATTCCATCTTGGTCTGTATCTATAATTTGGGCTGTTGCATACCTCAATGGAGACTTAACACATGCAGAAAGCCATAAGCACATCACAATCCAATATGCCCAAATAAGTACATTTCCTCTATACTTTGAACCTGTATTCTTGTAGATATTCATTATGAAGCTAGAAGTCACGACTAAATATTTTATTCAGATATTAAGCTACTGTTAAGTTTATTTCAAAATAGATTTATTTAAAAAATATAGGTGTGAAAATTAAACAAATTAATCTTTTCAGTTAATTTAAATAATATTAATTCATTTATTCAATTAAGACGTAATATTTAGAATAAATAGAAACAATTTTACTCTTTCATTAAGACCTTCTACTATTGTGGCATTGGTCATTATATTTCAAGGATGGATTATCGTGACTGTTACAAGAAGAAGTAGCCTACCTCTATAGAAGACTACTTAATGTATCTAGGCAAAAATTTAAATATAAAATTTTAAGTACATTAATCTATGTTCTAGACCTGTAATCTAATTATTATTGCTTATTTTTAGCTGTGGATAAATTCTTCCAATCATATTGCCAATCGCATAAGGAACAGAATGTTTCCTTCTAACGGTTTTCTTTTTAGAATGACTAAAACCTAACTCATGGCACCATTCATGTGCCAAGTGGCTTGCATATCCAATTGCATTAAAGCTTCGAAACCAATTTCTATAAGTATATATGGTCTTATCACCGGGGTAAGTATATCCAATAACCGTAGAATGGTCATCTTTGTCTATCTCAAGATACAAATCGCACTCATTATCATGTATGTTCCCTAATTTCTCTTGGCCCTTCATTATAATTCTGTAAACCTCCTCATTTGAATAGGGCTGATCAATCCAATCACCTTTAATATTTTTCCTATAATAATATCCATTCTTTCCATTATAAGTATATTTAAGAACTTCTTCCTTAAACTCACTAGACCCTAGTACAGCTTGTAAAACTTGAATCGAACTAGATAATTTCTCAATGTCCTTTTCACTGAAATTAACATGTTTATGAATATTTACTTTCATTGTATTTAGAGTATATAATTATTAATCAAAAAATAGATTTTACTGGTATGTGGAATAATTTAGAGAATTTTTTCTTTTAATAATCTGAGTAGATATAAAAAATCATAGAACATGTAATAAAATATTCATTGTCATTTAATATAAAATAACTTAGATATTACTCAAATTTATATTTCATGCACTACCTACTGCATCTATCAAAAGCCAAGTTTTTGGCCCCACAATGCCATCGGCTACCAAATTACGTTCCCGTTGAAAAGCCCGTAAGGCCGCCTCCGTTTTTGGCCCAAAGTTGCCGTCTGCTTCTACCCTTATTTTTACTTGAAACAGCTTCACCAACTCCCCGGAGGCTCCCCGACGAAGGGTAG
>NZ_VWSF01000043.1 GCF_008629685.1 Adhaeribacter rhizoryzae
TTAGTGCAACTCACGCTGCTGGCTTTGTTTGCCGCTAGCAAGATAATGCTCTTGCACCTGGCTTCTAAACAGAAAGAAGCCGTGCCGCTGGCAGAAAGCTTTACCCGGCAAGAAGTCGCTTGTCTGCAGGCTTTACAAAAACGTTATGAAGGAAAAACAGCCAAGCAGCGGAATCCTTACCCCCAAGACTCTTTACAATGGTGCTACTGGATAATAGCCAGATTAGGCGGGTGGAAACCCCACGAAAAGCAGGCGGGGGTGATTACCCTTTTGCGCGGTTGGAATTACTTCCAGCATATCTTGCACGGGTGGACCCTGGCCCAAAAATTTGTGTCCTAATCGTAGCCAATATAAGAGAGAAATAGGGGTTCCTTATGAGAAATTCCGAAACCTAATTATCAACCGGATGCGAGATTCCGACTATCGTCCAAGTGGAATGAATAATGTTATTGAGAACATCCTGAGATCTTAAATAATGCTAAAACCAAGTTTTTCTTTAAAACTAAGTTTAAAGTTATTTTTCTGCTTTTTATGCTTGCCAATATTAGGACAATCGCAATCCTTAACCCGCTTCGAATACAACCAGCAACACATGGGCACACTTTTCCGCATTGCCCTGTATGCTTCTGATTCAACCCAGGCCGGTCAAGCCGCACGAGCCGCCTTTAACCGGGTAGCGGAGTTAAATCACATCCTCAGCGATTACGAACCAAACAGCGAACTCAACCAACTCTGCCGCACGGCCGGTACGGGCCAGTGGGTGCCTGTAAGTAAAGAGTTGTGGTTTGTACTAAAAAAATCGGTAGCCGTATCGGAGCGGACAAAAGGCGCTTTTGATGTAACGGTTGGGCCTTACGTGCAGCTGTGGCGTCGGGCCCGGCGGCAAGGAGAATTACCCACACCGGATGCGCTGGCCCAAGCCCGAAAAGCCGTAGGTTACCAGCACCTGAAATTAAATAATAAAAACAAAACGGTGCAGTTAGCGGTGCCGAATATGCAACTGGATATGGGTGCCATTGGCAAAGGCTATGCCGTGGACGAAGCGCTGAAAATATTGCGAAAGCACGGCATTAAATCGGCGCTAATAGATGGCGGAGGCAATATTGTGGTGAGCCGCCCACCGCCCGGCACCAAAGGTTGGGCCGTAAGCCTGGGCATTACCGCTCCTACCGATAATACCCGTCAGTTAAAGTTACTGCTAAAACACCAGGGGGTAGCTACTTCCGGCGATTTATACCAGTACCTGATTCTGGACGGGGTTCGTTATTCTCATATTCTTAATCCTTTTACCGGCCTGGGACTTACCGACCAGAGCCGCGTTACCATTGTCGCCCGCAACGGCCTTACCGCCGACTGGCTTTCTACGGCCGTTAGTGTACTGGGCCCAACCGACGGCCTGGCGCTGGCAGATAAAACACCGGGAGCGGCAGCTTCTTTTATCCGGCAAGAAAAAGACCAAACCCCACAATGGCTTTCCCGACGATTCAAAAAACTCAACACTTCACTTTTAGGTACGGAATAAATTTAGCTCCTACATACTCTATCTGGCGCAAGTTTAGTAAAGCGTAACTTGTGTCTACTAATAAAGGCCAGTTTTCAACTGGCCGGAAGTTGGAAACTTCCTCTCTCAAAACACACCAACTACAAGCTGGCGCGAGCAAACGTAAATTATTCTAAAGCTTCTGCCTAACTACTTGCTAATGCCTCCCAAGCAAGGGCAAAAAATTGATTAGTTAATGCGCTTACATTATTGTAGTCCTATTGAGCTGGTCGAAATAGCTGATTTTGACTTATAATGCTTTTATAGATCCTTCGACAAACTCTGGATGACCAAAATTGGTTTTAAGCGCATCCGCTATTTGGTAAGGATATGAATTTAACGCCTACATTCCTATCCTTTCTATAATGCTGCCGTTCCGGCCAAAACCATTCAAGGCGTATTTTGGGGTATTCACCCGCTTAATTCGGGCAACCGCCCATTTAAAATTGAATGCCCGAAACAACTATTCTAAATTCAGCCCTGATAAAATAACTGACCAGCATTTTGGCTCTAAGGTTAATGGCTGCTAATGTTCGCTTTTGTATGAAGTTATTTAAAAGCGAACACTTAACCAGTTAGCGTACCCGAAATAAATAGCCTGAGAAAACAGAAGTAAAAAATATATAAAATTATCAAGTTATTTATTTACAATTAATTAACAACAAATAACCGCTGCTAATATATTTTAAACCGTAGTTTGGTCAGGTTATTGCTGCATTACCCTTGTTCTATATATTAAAGCTGGATATTTATGTTCGATATAAACTTTCACCTGTTTCATGACGAGAATTTCTCTGATTATCCTGCTGCTGATCAGCAGCCAGTTGCCCCTGTTAGCTCAGAACAAGTACACCATCAGCGGCTACGTCCGGGAGAAGGGGAGTCAGGAATTGCTCATCGGGGTGAGTGTGTACCGGCCCGGCACCAGCGTGGGAACGGCTTCGAACACTTACGGCTTTTATTCACTTACCCTGCCAGCTGCCGACTCAGTTGAGTTAGCCTTTTCGTACGTAGGTTACCGGCCCGAAATCCGGCGCATAAAACTCCGGCAAAACACCGAATTAAATATAGAACTGGAGCCGAATGCGGTGCTGCAGGAAGTAAAAATTGTGGGCACAGAGCAACGCGAAAAAGTAAGCGAAGCGGTGCAGATGAGCAATATTGAAGTGCCGGTTGCCCAAATTAAAAATGTTCCGGCCCTGCTCGGCGAAAAAGACGTGATGAAAGTGCTGCAACTGATGCCCGGCGTGCAGAAGGGCAGCGAAGGCAACAGCGGCATTTACGTGCGCGGCGGCGGCCCTGACCAAAACCTAATTATCCTAGACGATGCCACCGTGTACAATGCTTCGCATTTATTTGGCTTTTTCTCTTTGTTTAACGGCGATGCTTTAAAAAGCGTGGAAATGACCAAAGGCGGTTTTCCGGCGCGTTACGGTGGTCGGTTATCGTCGGTGATTGAGCTGAACATGAAAGACGGCAACAAAGAAGAAGTGCACGGCGAAGGCGGCATTGGGCTTATTTCGTCGCGGTTAACGGTAGAAGGGCCACTGAAAAAAGGCGTTTCTTCGTTCCTGGTATCCGGGCGCCGCACCTACGCCGATTTGCTGATTAAACCGTTTCTGCCCAAAGAAGCCAAAGCCGGTTATTATTTCTACGACCTCAACACCAAAGTTAACTACGACTTCGGCCGAAAAAACAAATTATACATAAGCGGCTACTTTGGCCAGGATCGTTTTTACTTGCGCGAAAAATACGACGATGGCGACCGCACCCGCACCGGTATTGACTGGGGCAATGCCACCGGTACCCTGCGCTGGAACCACTTATTCAACGATCGCCTGTTCGCCAATGCCTCGCTAATTTACAGCCAGTACCAGTTTAATATTTTTTCGGAAGAACAAAACCGCTCAAATGAAGAATTCAAACTCGATTATTTGTCGGGCATCCGCGATATTGGCCTGAAATACGATTTAGATTATTTGCCTAACCCGGAGCATGCTATCCGGATGGGCGTACTGAGCACTTATCATCGCTTTAAGCCCAGCGCTTTGGTGGTAAAAGATTCCGATATAAATAAATTTGTCAGGGAAGTTTCGAATATTGATGTAACCGAAACCGGTGTGTACGCCGAAGATACGTACCGGCCTTTTCCGCAATTCCGACTGAACGCCGGCATCCGACTGAGTCATTTTGGGGTGAAAGGCAAATCTTACTTTAGGCCGGAACCACGTTTAGGCGTGAGTTATCGCTTGTTCGAAGATTTGTCGTTGAAGGCTTCTTACGCCACCATGAACCAGTTTGTGCACCTGCTGAGTAACACCGGCATTGGCCTGCCCACCGATTTATGGGTACCTTCTACCAAACGGATTGCGCCGCAACGGTCGCAACAAGTAGCACTGGGCGTAGCCAAAGATTTCCCGAAACAGAACCTTTCTTTAACTGTGGAAGGCTACTATAAGAAATCAGATAATATTATTGGGTACAAAGAAGGAGCCAGTTTCCTGCTGATAGACGATGCTGAATCGGCGGAAACGGTGAACTGGGAGAACAATATTACGGCGGGCCAGGGCTGGTCTTATGGCGCCGAATTTTTATTGCAGCGCAAAGTGGGCAAGTTCTCGGGCTGGCTCGGCTACACGCTCTCCTGGACGCAATTACAGTTCGATTCCCTCAACTTCGGTAAGAAATATTACGCCCGCTACGACCGCCGCCACGATATTTCGGTAGTGGGTATTTACCAGCCTTCGTCGCGCATTACTTTATCGGGTACTTGGGTTTACGGCACCGGCAACGCTATTACCATGCCCCGCAGTACTTACACCGCCCCTACGCACGAGCCCAGCAGCTTCTATCAGAATGGCCAGTACGTAACCGAATACGGCGATAAAAACAGTTTCCGGATGGCCGCTTACCACCGGTTCGATATAGGTATTCAGTTTCACAAGAAAAAACGTTGGGGCGAGCGCACCTGGGAAATTAGTGCCTATAACCTGTACAGCCGCAAGAATCCTTTCTTTTATTATCTCTCCTCGGAATACCAACCGAACGATAGTTCAACGGTTACGAAGGTAAAGCAGACTTCCTTGTTCCCCATTATTCCATCGGTGAGTTACAGTTTTAAGTTTTAGGAACCGCTAAACATGAAAATACAGAATATTTATAAGCTGCTTTGTTTGGGTCTGGTGCTGAGCTTGGGCGCTTGCGAAACCGATGTTACCAAAGAGGTAAATATTGATACAACACCGAAGCTGGCCGTGGTATCTTTTATTTCGCCGCAGGATACGGTACTCTTGGTTAATTTACAGAAAACGCAGCCGGCCGTGGGCAAAGCCATGTCGCGCGAAGAGGCCCGCGTACCAAATGCTACCGTACAATTATCGGATGGCAGCCAAACGTTTACTTTAAAATACGAACCTACCCCGGATGTTTACCGGCTGAGTGCCTCTAAACTGCCCGTATTGCCGGGTAAAACGTATTACCTAACCGTTGCGGCTCCTGACGGCTATACCGTTTCGGGTTCCTGCACCGTGCCGCGCACCGAAGGGGTGCGCATAACCGATATTACGGTTACGAACAAGGCTTTAGATTTTCCGGGTGGGCCCACTTCTATGGAGGTGTTTTCGTTTAAATGGCAGGATGCGGCCGGCCAGCCAAATTATTACCGTACTTTGGGCGGTAGCCGCGAAAGCCAGGACCCCATAAACCCGAATGGCCCACCCCGGATAGAGCCTTTTTACTTTAGTAGCTGGAACGATAAAAACAAAAATATTTATTCCGATGAAAAAACCGATGGGGGCTTGTTTTCTTCCGGCGAGGGCGGCTCGCAAATGCCAGCGTCCCAGGTGCCGCCAAAACCTTACTGGCTCCACGCCACTCTGGCCGTAACCGACCAGCATTATTACCGCTACCACCGCTCGGTTTACCAGCAAGCCGATACGGATGGTAACCCTTTTGCCGAGCCTACTTTAATTTACACCAACCTGCAAGGCGGTCTGGGCGTATTTGCCGCCTACAACGAAGTAAAAGGTTCTAAACGGGTAGAATAATAGAATAATTTAGTAGCTTTTCTACAAATAAAAGAGCCCATCCGGTACTTACCAGATGGGCCATTTTTATTACTTTGAATAGTTTATAAACTGATATTCCGCGAAATTTTCAAATAAACAATTTATAAGTCTAAGCAATCCACTTCTGTCATTCAGGAGGAACCTATTTGGCGGATTCAATAGCTTCTACTACTGGCAAAATTATGTTGAGATTGAGTTTATTTATAATCGTTTCTCAATTTGATATCTTCATAGCAACCGATACTGAATCTGCCAAATAGGTTCCTCCTGAATGACAGGGTTGGACTGCTTACACCTCTTTTTTGATATTGCCTATTAGTAGTTAATAACCTTTTTCTTCGCGGGCCAGTTGCCTATCGAGCCAGAAAGTGCCCAGCGGAATAAACGATAAAATAAAAGCCCAAACCGTTCTTAAAAACGACCACTTGTAAGTTATCCATACCTGTAGCAGGGCCAGTCCGTAGAGCACAAATAATACGCCGTGCGCCCAGCCCACGTATTTCACCATTAGCGGCATATCGGCTAGATATTTAAGGGGCATGGCAATTAACAATAATATTAAGTAAGAAATACCTTCCAGCACCGCGATAAGCCGGAAGCGGTGCAAGGCCGATTTGGATTGAGTTTGTGTATTGGAATTCATGAATTACTTTATTTGTAAAAACTTGTAAACGAATGAAACTCCAAAATTAACACATACCCGCCAGATACACTGCTTCTTTTAGTTTTAAATATCCTTCTTGCTAGCTTAATTCTCTTTTTGCTGGCGCGAGTGTCCCGCTCGTGTTTGCTATCTTCAGGCTTCAGGTCTTTTTTACGATTCCGGATTATAAAGCTTGCCTACCACTAACTTATCGCCCGATAAATCTACCTGGAACAAATGTGGAATGCGGCGGTAGCGGCCGTTAATGCTTTTATGGCTATGAATGGACATCAACAACTTGCCATCCAGGGTGTGGAACAACATACCGTGACCAAAATTAAGCGGCGTAATCGGTTCTTTTTCATGAATCCAGGGGCCGTCGAGGGTACCGCTTTTGGAATAAGCCACGCCTTGGGTGTACACATCATGAATCCAACTGGTCCAGATCATGCCTAAGCGCCCGGTTTTGGTTTTAAACAAGTAAGGCCCATCGGTTACTTTATTTGGTTTCTCCTGGCCATTTTCATCTTTTTCCCGGCTCCACGGCGAATCGCTGGCTCTAAACAAAACTTTTCCTTTACCAATGGTGCCACTTAAATCGGGTTTTAGCTCAATCTTCTCCATTGTGCCGTTCCAGTTCTGTAGCCATTCGTAGCAATAAACCATATAGGGTTTACCGTCTTTATCTACCCAAAGCGTGCCATCCAGGGTAGGCATATTGGCTGGCAAATAAGTAGCATCTTTCATGGGTACATAGGGGCCATCTGGTTTGTCGCTTACCAGCACATGGCAGGCCCGCCGCTCGATGGCATTACCCCTAACCGTATCTATCATTACAGCCCGATTGGTGAAGGTGGCAAAATAATAGTACTTGCCTTTATACGGGTGAATTTCGGCCGCCCAAATCATGGGTTTTGGCCCCATCCAGGAGGTCGGGTCGGTTTTGGTTACCTGATAAGGCCCCTCCCAAAGCTTCAGATTTTTGCTTTTCCAGAGCATCCCGCCGGTTCCGGTCATGTAATACATTTTTGTTTTCTGATCGGCCAGTATAAAAGGATCGCTTAAAACAATAGAATCTAAGGGTACATTTTTCCGAATTTCCCGCGGCCTACTTTCCTGGGCTTTCAGGCTTGAGGCAACAAACAAGAAACTTAATAAAGTAAATACAAAACCTTTCATAGCGTTTGTTTAAAAAGTGAAGCTGTTTAGTATATGTGTTTTTAACAGAATTCGCCGCCATTGGTGGTGTTATCACCGCCAATTCTAAAGCGGATGCCAGCCTACTTGCCGGTGCCTCCCCAACAAGGGCAGCGTTTGCTTCCATTTGATAAAATGCCAAACCGCTTCAGAATTAAAAAATATTCAAGAAGACATTTCCAGGTAAAAGCCTGCCTTCTTTTAGGGTTGATAAATTAATATAATACTGACTAACGGTCTTACACATAGCTTGCATCGATTTTGAAGCAATTTACCCGTTATAAGTTTCTGCCATGGCGTTTGCTCTTACGCTTGCCGCAGAATCTTCTCCATCTTCTTGCCTTTCGCCAGTTCGTCCACTAACTTGTCTAAATACCTTACCTGTTTGGTTAGAGGGTTTTCGATTTCTTCTATCCGGTAGCCGCAAATCACGCCTGTAATCAGGTGCGCGTTGGGGTTTAATTTTGCATAGCTGAAGAATGTTTCAAAAGTCACTTTCTCGTCAATCAGTTCTTGCAGCTTTTTATCTTCAAAGCCGGTTAGCCAGGTTATAACCTGGTGTAATTCTTCTTTTGTCCGGCCTTTGCTCTCTACTTTTGTAACATAGTGCGGATATACGGAGGCAAATGTCATTTTTGCCATTCTGGCATTGTGCTCGGGTGTTATATTCATAGTTTATGCTAATTTGGAAGGATAAACGTTAGTGTAACAATAGCTACAAATTAATATAGTTATACCATTTTGCAAACAGATAAACCAGTTTTCACCAGGCTCTTCGGCTTTAAAATACTTTTGTTCGAAAATTAGCTGGCATTTATTACTTTCCAGGCAGTTTGGAGAATATCCATTTAAGCAAAATTTAACCTTGGATTCAACAAGGCTTATCCTGCCCTAATAGCACTTGCAAGGGATATATTCTAAGGTGTACCAGCCGAGGTCTAACAATAATAAGACTTTTTATTTTCGCAGAATTACGGTTTTCATCAGGCATGATACTTCTTAATATAATTTTCACCAATTAATGCGGCTGTACTGTGATGTATTTTGAATGAAATGTACACCTCCATTGCCCATTCCCTTACAATTTTCATGCATTCCTCGGGTGAGGAAGCAACCAGCAAATCAGATGTGGTTAGTCGGCCTTTTTGGTCGGAGGAGGAGGTGTTAAAAATTCTGATTTATTCTTTTTATAATGATTGATAATGTTACTTAATTGTGGCGTTTTAGAATAATCCCACGCTACGTTCTTTTCAAAAATCAGGAACAGTCTGGTCAGGTGAATATGATTGTTCCAAGGTCCGTGGATTTCGCAGTGCTGTAAAGCCATAGCATCAACACTTAAAAAGCGCGTTACATAATATATTGGGTTATTAAAGTCAAGTAACTCCGCTATATGGTTAATATTGCTCAAGCATTCCCATACTCCTTGCGATACCTTGGCGCCACAAAACTGACAATTCCCTTCGTGCTGTAAAGTAATGCCATTCTTTTTTGCATAGTCTAATAAATCCTGCATTTTCTTTACTTATCAAAGGGTTTTGAATATACATTGTTAGCGGCTACTGCGCTTTTCAACTCATACTGAAATATCGTATTTTTCTCTTTATAGCTTAGATAATAATTGGTCTTGGTGTCTGTAGCAATTACCTCTATTTCTATGACTTTGAGTGTTTTTACCTTATTAGTTGCTATGGTTTATTCTTCTGAAAATGGGAGTTTTTTTAAAGAGCCGCTGGATTTATATTCTGGGTTTATCCGAAGCCGTTATGTAGAAATTAGGGTCTACTTTTAGTTTGGCTTTGACGGGCGTTTCTTTTAATTCCTGCCAGTTGATGGTGGGCTCCACCCAAAATTCCTTGTCGTTGAGGTATATTTTTACCGGCATGTTAAACCCGGTTACAGCATTGTTCCAGCGGTATTGCAGCTTGTTATCTTTAAAAGTATATTCCAGCACAGGTATCCGCACGTCGCGCAAATATTGGTCGAAAAATAATTTCAGGTCGCGGCCGGTTTGCTTGCTCAGGTAATCTTCTATTTGCTGGGTAGTTACGGTTTGGTGGTAAAAAGTTTTGTTCAGGCCGCGCAAAATGTTGCGCCACTTGGCATCGCTGTTTACAATTTGTCGAAGCGTGTGCAGCATGTTGGCCCCTTTGTAATACATATCGCCGGAGCCGCCATAGTTTACATCGTACTTACCAATAATGGGCCGGTCGTTCTGAATATTGGCGCGGGTACCAATTACGTATTCCGCCGAAGCTTTTTTGCCAAAGTGGTAATCCAGGAAAAGGTTTTCGGAGTAAGCCGTAAAGCTCTCGTGAATCCACATATCGGCAATATCCTTGTAGGTAATATTGTTGGCAAACCACTCGTGACCCGATTCGTGCACAATAATAAAATCGAACTTCAGGCCCCAGCCGGTTTTGCTCAAATCTTTGCCCAGGTAACCGTTCTGGTATTTATTGCCGTACGTAACCGAGCTTTGGTGTTCCATGCCTAAGTAAGGCACCTCTACCAGTTTGTAACTGTCTTCGTAAAAAGGGTACGGGCCAAACCAGTGCTCCAAAGCTTTTAACATGCGGGGCACTTCGGCAAAGTGTTTTTTTGCTTTTTCCAGGTTGTCGCGCAACACGTAATAATCGCAATCCAGCACGCCTTTTTCGCCGGGGTATTTCTCCCCGAAATGCACGTAATCGCCAATATTAATATTTACCCCGTAGTTGTTAATGGGGTTGGTAACGGCCCAATGAAAAGTTTTGGTGCCATCGTTGTTCTGCACCACTTTGCGCAGCCGGCCGTTCGAGACATCGGTTAATTTTTGCGGCACGGTTACACTAATAAGCATGCTGTCGGGCTCGTCGTACATATGGTCTTTGCAGGGCCACCACAAACTGGCACCGTCGCCTTGCACCGAAGTAGCCACAAACGGATTACCGTTGGCATCTTTGCGCCAGGTAACGCCGCCGCTCCAGGGCGGATTTTTGCTCACCTGCGGCTTGCCGCCGTACATCACCTCTACTTTGTTTACTTTGCCGGGCGTTTGCTTTTCGGTTAGTTTCAGAAAATAAGCATTGCCTTCGCGGGTAAACGTTACGGGTTTGCCGTTTTGGGTTACCTTTTCTATGCGCATGGGTGCCTGTAAATCTAGTTGCAGGGTTTGGTTGGGCTGCAGCACCTTGTACTGCACGGTATTTTTACCCCGGATGGTACTATCGGCAGGGTTTACTTTTATATCCAAGTGGTAATAAGTCAGGTCCCACCACGCCCGCTCTGGTGTAATGGAGCCGCGCAAAGTATCCTGACGGGTAAATATTGGGGTTTGGGCCTGCACCGAAAAATTTCCGGTTAATAAAAACACCAGCGCAATTATCCGGTAAAAAATATGAGTACTTAAATTAAATTTCATCGGGCTTAAATTAAGGGCAATACAGCATGCGTTTTAAAAATAATGCCGGCGCTGCTAACCTGCTACAATTTTTAAAGGTACGAGGTTAGCTATTAAAATTCCAGTGGGCTTACCCGAATTAATAATATTGCGGATTTAACTACCGGAATTCTTATGCTGCTTGGTTGTAATTTAATGCTTAAATATTAGTTTTACGGTATGGCTGATTCGTTATTAAACCGCAGAAATTCTTTAAAAGTATTAGGCGCCGCCGTGGGCTTATCGGTGTTACCCAAAATAGGTTTGGCTAAACCGGCACCCAAACCGGCTTTTACTTATTGCCTGAACATGAGCACCATAATGGGCCAAAAGTTAGGTTTTGTGAAAGAACTCGAAACTGCATCTAAAGCCGGATTCCGCTCCGTCGAAATTTGGATGAACTCGCTCGAAGCTTACCTCAGCGGCGGCGGTACCATTGCCGATGCCCGCAAACGCATCAACGACTTAGGCCTGAAAATAGAAAATGCCATTGGATTTGCCAACTGGATTGTGGATGATGACTCGGCTCGCCAAAAAGGTCTGGATTTGCTGAAGCGCGAAATGGAATTATTGGCGCAACTGGGCTGTAAGCGCACCGCAGCTCCGCCCGCCGGCGCTACTAATAACCCGGGCCTGGATCTGAAAAAAGCCGCCGAACGCTACCGTAAAATATTGGAACTAGGCGACCAAACCGGCGTAGTGCCGCAACTCGAACTCTGGGGATTTTCGAAGAATTTGAGCCGATTGAGCGAGGTATTGTACGTTGCCACCGAAAGCGGCCACCCTTCGGCCCGGCTTTTGCTCGATGTGTACCATTTGTATAAAGGTGGCACCAGCCTCGACAGCCTGCACCTGGTGGGCAAACCCGGCATCGAAATATTCCACGTTAACGATTACAGCGCCAGTTCTTCGCCGGCCACCATTACCGATGCCGACCGCATTTATACCGGCGAGGGTGTAGCCCCCATCGGCCGCATTCTGCAAGCTCTCCGCCAACCCGATAAGCCGCTGATTATTTCCTTTGAAGTGTTTAACAAAGGTTACTATGCCCAGGATGCTTTGCTGGTAGCCCAAACTGCCTTGGCTAAAATGAAAGCTGCTACTAAAAATGTTTAAAGAATAATATTTTATTTTGCCGGAATTGGCTCGTTAATGCATTTATAACGAACTTTTTCTGCATAAGCACTTTAAGAATAATTGTTACCAATGCTCGCAGTTGCGGGTTATCTTACTTCAGCTTTTAGATATATTTAGTATCAAACCACCCCTGCCCCTCCTTAGCCAAGGCTGGGAGCCCGGCTAATGCCAAATTTAGGCCTATCCTATGCATTAGCCGCAACACCTTCCCTAATTTAGGGCTACGATTAGGACACAAAATGGAGCGGGGAGCTGTTGGGGGTAAATGGCAGATGCAATATTTAGCAATATTCGGATAGAGCGACGGGTCAAGCAAGTAGTAGAAAAGATAATAGAAAAGCAAAGTGTGGTGATACATCAGCTAAGTGCGAGCGAAGCCGAGCAGCGGAGTTACTACCGTCTGCTGCATAAC
>NZ_VWSF01000044.1 GCF_008629685.1 Adhaeribacter rhizoryzae
CCATAGAAAAGGAAGGGGATTCTCATGTTAAACAGGTTCTCAAGACCAAATAATACCTTAAATCTTTAACCTTCCTTTCATCTCTTTAAACCAAATATAGGCAACAGGACAAACATAGGATAACACCTGTTATAGGCTTTGTAGAACCCATTATACAAACCGAATCATGTGAAGCATACGGGAAATACGTGTTACCCAGTGCAAGGAGAACGGTTTAGGAGTAAAACCTTTTTCTACTTATGCGGTTAACCCGTTAGCAGTTAAACCCAGGCAGGTTTTCCAATCTACGAGGCGCCTGTTGTTGTTCTACCTAAAATAGATGATGCTTCTTCTTCAAACGACTTATCTGGAAGTCAATTATTATCGCCAAGAGCAGCTGCTAGAAACTAGTTGGAAAGGACCTTGCTCCAGTCAGGAATACCGGGATTGTCTGAACACTTATTCCAACATCCTTCAAAAATATAAGATAAAACGCTGGTTGGATGACCAAGCGCTGGCTGGCCAGGTGCGACAAGCAGACCAGTTCTGGACCGTTCAAGAATGGACCGCTAATTTTATTCCTTTGGCTAGTAAATTAAAGAAAGTTGCCCAGGTAAATGCTTTGGAGGGACATACATATAGTTTGTCTACCATCCTGCAGCAAGTAATTTATGCGGGCAAGTGTCCTTTCGCTTTCCGGGAGTTTGATAGCCACCCGGAAGCAAAGACTTGGTTATTGAGCTAGATACCTGTTTGTAAAATATAAGGCAGGGAATGTGCAGCATCATCATAAAAGATGCTACTGCGCTTTAGTGCATAAGCGATTTTATTAGGGTATACGTATTCAACTGAACTTATAACGATACTGGTTTTTTACTTTTCGCCACCACAGCAAAGCCCCAGTACAAGAAAGTAAGCCGGGTAATAAGCCGATGATTACGTATAATATTTTAATTGGCAGCCCCCCAAAGTTACCGACATGAAGCGGGAAAAAAGTAGCTTCTACCTTTTCCCAGATTCCTTTTTCTGCTAAACGCTCTGTGGATAGAACCTGTCCGCTAACGGGATCAATAGAAATGGAATTTCCTTGGTAGAAGAAAGCCGATTGGTGCTTAACCGTACCGCTCACCCGGAAGTTCTTGTCGGGTTGGGTAGGTAAATACACATTATTCGGAATTAAATCGGGCATGCTCTTTTTTGCCGTTAGCAACATTACATCAATAGATTGGGACGATAAAGTATTGGCCGGACTGGAAAGGGTTTGTTTCTGCCAATACGCTGGTTCCATGGCAAACTTGTTCATCCAGAACCCGGTAAAGAAGATGATTACATTAAAAAGCAAGGCCCAAACGCCTACAATGCGATGCAGGCCCGAGGAGATGGTCCGCCAATTATCCCATTTGATTTTAACTCCAAAGAGCAACACTTTCCAGACAAACTTGCGGTAAATAATCAAGCCCGTGACGATAGACAAGAGCATGGTAATGCCAAAAACAGTAGCCAGCAGTAAACCAGGAATGCCCAGCTGAAAACTCCAGTGAAATTGAAAGAGCCAGTGCATGATACCTGGATTCAAATCTTTTAAGTTTCCTTCCCGCAAGACCTTACCAGAATAAGGATTCAAGCTGATAAGCCCCAGGTCATAGGTGCTGAGCTTGCCATCATTCTGATAGAGGCGGAATTCATACGCTTGCTCCGCCTTTGCCTCCGGATTTAACCAGGCCATCCCAGCTAAATGGGGATGTTCGCGGCCGATTTTTCGGTAAAGCGTATCCAGGGGCAAGGGCGTACCTTCCGGCTGAACCCGTAGCAGGTCCGCATTGATGGTATGATCTATCTCTTCTAAAAAGACCAGCGCCGAGCCGCTCAGACCCAACAGCAGCAGAAAGATGCCGCTGACCAGGCCCAGCCAGCTATGCAGGGCAAACGCTAGTTTGCTGATGCGGTTTATTTTGCTCATCGGATTTGATAGCTTACCCCTACCCGATAATTGATAGGTTCGCCTAAGCCGCCGGCTACGGTGCTGGACCTGCTACCCGTGAAATAATGTTTATTTGTCAGGTTATAGGCATTAACCTGCAAGTTATAGCGCTTTCTTTGGTAATTGAGCGCGGCATCAAACACGGTGTATTCCGGGAATAGAAAGTTCTGGTTGCTAAGCAAACCGACTTGATTACTTACATAGCGTACGCCGGCAGCTACCCCTAATCCTTTCGCCGCCGTAGCGGTCAGGTTGTATTTGAGCCAAAGGTTGGCCATGTGTTTAGGGGCATTGGCAAAGCGGTCGCCTTTTTTGCCGTAGCTACTCGTACTCAATAAGACGTGTTCATTGTAGGCATAGCCCGTGATTATACTAAAGTTTTGTAGGGTACCCACCAGGGAAAATTCACCTCCCCGGCTCCGGGTACCATCAATGGCTGCTTGTCGGTGAGAGTTTTCTTCCGTCGGGGCCGCCGTGAGGATGTTGGCATAATCTATCTGGTAGAGGGAAACGGTAGCAGACAATTGTTCCTTAAAGAAATCTGCTTTAGAGCCCAACTCATACTGGGTCGCTTTCCGGGTAGGGAAGGGACCGCCGGAAAGCACGTTGTTGGAGGTTTGGGGGTTAAAAGATTTTAAGTAGGTGCCGTAGATGGAAACATTTTCAATAGGCAGATAGACCAGTCCAACCCGGGGGATTAAGCCGGAAGCTTGCAGCTGGTCTCCTTGTTTGTTGTCCCGCGCCGAAAGCGGCGTTTCCTGGCCATTATAGTTGTCATATCTTAAAGAAAGCAGAACTTTAAGCCGCTGCCCCAGACTGACCTGGTCCTGAAGGTAGGCTCCTACTAAATTAGTGATACGCTTGTTGTCATCAGACTCTTCCGCTGCCACATCAGCGGCCGGAACATCATGGCTGTAATCCGGATTAAAGATGGAGATCCGGGAAGAGGGTTTGTACTGATAATCATTTTGGGTCCAGCCATAGCGGTTGTAGTCCGAACCAACGATGAGCTGGTGATTCAAAGGGCCAGTCTTGGTACCATAGCTCGCATAAGCAGTGGTTTGCAAACTAAAGCGGTCCGTTTCCCAGTCCTGGTATCCCCGGCTAATAGAATCATTGCGAATCCTTCCTACCGGTATATGGTCGGTATAGTCCAGCACATTTCTCACGGCCCGTTGAACAACCGTCAATTTTAGTTTTTCATTAAAGCGATGATTAAAGGTAAGGGTGGCCGAGGTATTATTTGTCTTGCCGTAATCAGTCGGACTTTGAATAGTTAGATTGTTAGGATAGTAGTTAAAATCGAAGGTACCATCCGGCCGGGTGCGGATGAAGGTTCCATTGTCATATTGATGAACCGCTTGCTGGTGGGCATAGTTAAGCTCCAGGTTAAGGTTTGTATTATCGGAGAAAAGATAGGTGAAGGAAGGGGCCAGGAAAAGGTTTTCTTTATGCTGGTCGTTGCGGAAACTTTCCGATTGGTCATAGCCAATGATGGCCCGGTAAAGCAGCTTTTTGTTTTTCGATAAGGGACCGGTAAGGTCTGCTGCGACCCTGCGGAATTTCCAGCTCCCTAGGGACAAATCCACGCTGTACCTACTTTCAGCCAGTGGTTTCTTGGTGATAAAATTGATTACCCCTCCCGGTGCTCCTTCACTAAACAGGGCTCCGGAGGGTCCGCGCAGCAACTCTACTGCTTCTACATTATACAACAGGGGTTGCTGGCTCCAGAGGAATAAGTTTCCGCGAATGCCGTTGTAAAGCAAAAAGCTGGCATCATTCGGGGAATAGGCTGTAAATCCGCGCATATTAAACGAACCGTTGCCGTTGTTGGCCTTCAGGCCGGTGAAAGTAGAGGCAATCTCATTAAGCGTAAAGGCTTGTCGGTCCCGCAACACGGCTGATGAAACAACCTGGACGGATTGCGGCGTAGTTAATAGCGGGATGTCCATTCTAGTAGATGAATTGGATTGCTGCACCTGATAACGGTTTCTGGTTGAGATGACGGTGACTTCTTTTAATTCTTCTTTACTTTCTGATAGCTTTAAATCGAGAAAAGCATTTTCCCCGGGGGTAATGTTAAGGGTTTGTTTGAGCGTCGTATAACCTACATTGGATACCACTAATCCATACCTTCCCGCCGGAATAGCAGTAAAACTGAAATTGCCAGCGGCATCTGTTTTGGTACCCATACCGGTATTCTGTAATAAAACGTTAGCATCCGCGACCGCTTCATTTTTCAAGTTCAGGACACGCCCTTTTAAAGTGCCGGTGTCTCGTTGCGCAAAGGCTCTGGTGCTGGCACACAACAATAGCAATAGAATATAAATATTTATTTTCATCTGAAAGTATTTGATGGACGAAGCTATCCCGCCGTTTGGCATTTTGACTACGGTTAAGGGCGTTGCCCTTATTGAATAATATATTATTTATGAAGATTGGTTAATCGAATGTACCTTACTATCCCTCGGTTGCTGCCTGGAAGTGTAGCTGGCGAAGGCATTAGTTATCAATACGGTCCACCTGGAACATGCCCGTAGCATAATTATCGGCTACTTTAACCGAATTAGCGCCGCCCATGGTAGAACTTAACTCAGAAAACTTAATCGTATGAGCCCCCTGGAACATACTTAGAATATTGGTCTTCAGGTGAAGCTGTGGGGCTTTGCCGGCGGCTACCCGCAACTTTTGGCCGTTCAGCGCCGGGGAAACGGTGCGGATGGTGTTATTAGGTTTGGCATAGCCGCCTATATGGAACACCAGACCGCCATTCTGGGATTGCGGCGAAGTACCCTCCAGTTTTACAAACACGTAACCGCTGTTCCAGGTCCAGAACATCCCGTTAACCGGGTCTAAAGCCCCGGTTTGCGCCCCCGAAATATTACGCGTGCTGTCTACCCCAATGGTAAAAGTAAGGCTGCTATACTCACCGGCTGGAACATCCGAAATAGTTATGAGTTTAGAGGCCGGCTTACTTTCATCAATCAAATAATAACTCTCGGCTTGTTTGTACTCCGTACCGTCGGCTTTTTTCAAGACCACATTGCTGATGTAGTACTTAAAAGTCGATACTTTGAATTTGTCCCCGTTGGCATTGGTATACTCCTGGTCTTCCAGGGAAAGGGCATTTTGGCCTACTACATGTTTAAATGCTAGCTTGACTTCTCCGGGTAAGCTGGGTTCGGCGTCTTCTTTACAAGAGCTAGTTAGGAGCGGAAGAAAAGCGATAATAAAGAGGGCAGTATAGGTAGATAATAAATTTTTCATGCTAAAGATTACCGTTTAATGAATAGAAAAACACAGGTAAGCACAGTAGCTTCTTAAGACTGGCTCAAGAATGCACAAACCATTAAGGCAAGTATAAGTTGCCTGATTGCTTAAATATTAAACCGTAACCTGAGGCGGGTGAAAGGAATCTAGAAGGCGCGTAAATTGGTATAAGCTAAGCGTAGCAATTAAATAATTGACCGGGCTAAAATAAGTAACTGGCGCTATCCGGAAAAAAGGCTGGTAAAAAAGGGTAATATTAATTTCTTGGGTGGGATTAGTGGAATGCTTCTCCGCTTCTTCGGCTTCTTTGAGGTTCTTTTTTAAGAAGCAATGGCCGTTACAATGCAGCTCCGGCTTATTTTTGTTAATACACAGGAACTCCGTGATAAACGCTTTATTGGCTTGGTAGTCTATTACCAACAACAGCTTGCTGAATGCTTGTGTCAACATTACCCCCAGCAGCAATATGGTAATTAGATTTTTCAATACGACAAAAGTATCAGCATAAGCATTAACATCATAGATAATTCAGAAAAATTATAATTATTTAACCAACTTCTCTGAAAATCGCTTATCCTGGATAAAAAATTCATCAGTGAGCGTATGCAAAAACTTAATGATTTTAGCTTTTTCCTCCGCCGTTAAAGCCAAAGTTTTGCCCCGGGTCTGATTAGAAGCTTCCATGATAAGCGGGTCTAAATTGGGGCTATTGGCCTGAATGTGTTCATTATAATGGTCCAGCACTTCTTCTAAGGTTTTAAAGCGGCCATCATGCATGTAGGGTGCTGTTAAGGCAATATTGCGTATAGAAGGTGCTTTAAATTTCCCGTTGTCGGTACTTCTACCCGTAACAGCTCCCCGGCCATTATCCGCAAAAGTTAAATCTAAACCATTGTTATGAAACTGTTGCAAGGAGGTTAAGTCGCTGCCATGGCAATCGCCACAATTGCCGCCCCGAATGTTCTGCGCTGGGTCCGGGTGCGTCATAAATAACATAAATCCTTCTATCTCCTCTGGAGGCAAAGTCTTAAAGCCATCCCGGTATTGGTCAAAGGGAGAATTTGCCGAAATGAGGATGCGTTGGAATTGACTTAAAGCTTTGAATAATAAATCAGCGGTGATGGTGGAGGTGCCGAAAGCCTTTTGAAATAAGGGCGGATAAGCTGGTGTGCTTTGTAATTCCCGCACGGCTTCCTCAATATTCTGGTTCATTTCCAGCGGGTTTTCCAGGGGAAAACGGGCTTGTTCTTCCAAGGTAGCGGCCGCTCCATCCCAATTAAAGGAGGTGTTATAGGCCACATTGGCCAAGGCCATGGTACTGCGTTTGGCTATTTTACCCCCAACGCCCACCCCAAATGCTTTGCCGTCGGTAAAAGCCAGTTTTTGCTGGTGGCAACTGCCGCAGGACAAAGTATTATCCCCAGATAATTTTTTCTCATAAAAGAGCACGCGTCCTAAGTCTACACCCGCCTGGGTTAATGGATTATTGGCCGGTATGGTAGGGCTACCAAAACGCTTGGGAAAAGTTAAGTCATAGATAACTGCTTCTTCCGGCTCTTCGGGTTCTGGCGCAGAAAGGCTTTCTTCCTTTTGGCATGACCAAAAGGAAAAAACAGAAAGTAAAGCAGTAAGTAATGTAAGACGAGTACTCATTCCAATTAAAATAACTTAAATTTCAAATTTTTATTATTTATTGGGAATAGCAAAGTTTAGCGCCATAGAAAAGTATGGAATATTGCGGATGAACCTGCCTTATTTAACATAGCAGTACTTATGTGCCAAGGTATGTTTGGTTAAATGTTTTGACCCGTTAAGCTTACTAGAAATAGGCTATTGATTTCTCCTGTACCGTTTCCTCAAACATCACGCGGTTACCCGCATCCTGGGAAATGATGCGGGCTACTTTCTTTAAGCAGGAAGCGGCCACGGCGGGGGCCAATTGCTCAATAACTTTTCTTTGCTCCTGGAACGACAAGCCACCCAGTCGGTTAGAATCCATAAACCAGTATTCTACGGCATGTTGTTGCAGATATTGAACAAAGAGGTCAGCTGCTTGTTCATACTCCTTGACCGAAGGAGAAGTAAGCCATTCAGTATACATCAGTTTCACATCCGTATCTACCCACAGCTGTAGGTAGGAATTGGTTAGTTCATGAATATGGTCCGGTAAGGCAGCAGGCTCCATAAATGCAGCATATAAAAGATTTATCCTTATATTGTTTACCTAATTTAATAATTATTCAATATTTGTTTGTACAAAATATATCTTTTATTCTTGAGAATTTTAACTATCAAAAGGAGAAGCAGGCTTACACGTTGCTAAATCTGCATTCCATTACTAGACTTATTAGCTAAGGAAACTTGATTGTATTTAGCTTTTGCCAAGCAAGAAATTGCGGCCTTTAAAGAAGTGTTCTCTTTGGGGAACATCGGTTTAGCAGCAGTAGCTCACTATTATGGACAATAGTAAGAGCATAAAGGTTAACTCAAGCTATGGCTTTACCCCAAATCTAAGGCCAGGTTGAACATACACCATCCTTACTACTCCCCATTTTTCTTTTTTCGCTTACGCCAGTAGTCTTCCATTGTCCAGGCAGCCATGGTAGCTACTAGTAGGACTATCATTAGATAATTCATCTGTATACCTTTAGGAGATGATTTTAAGGCCAGGCAAAAACTTACAGAAGATTTATCGGTAAAGAGTTTAAGCCTTATCCAGGCTAATAAAAAGGGCACCCAAGGCGCCCTGTATTTTAGCTGGTTAATAATTAATATCATGGGAGAACTTCAAAACGCTCCCTCTTAATTTTCCTATTAATAGGTAAATAATAAAATACGGTAGACCATAAAAGAGGTAGCCATAAGCTACCTCTTTAAATTTTGGTCAAATCTTTTTAGATGGTTAAAAAGATGCTAACTCTCACAAACAAAATACTGTGTAATTAAGCGATTTTAGTTGATTAAACCAAGAAAAATGTAATATAATCTAAAAATAATTACTAATTAGCTACCCACCTCCATTGGCGAATAATCCTGCTCCGCACAAAAGAAATCAGATGCTCCTAATGATATATTATTAGTTAAAATATTTCAGTCTTAATTCGGCAAGCTTTATTATTCTCACTCCTGGAATTCAGCAAATCAGATAAAGCGCTTAACTGCTAGTACAGCAATACTTACGTTAAGGAGGATGTCTTTCAGGGGAAGTTGCTGCATAAATTAAAGCTGGTCGGAGGGGCTACACAAGATGAACGTCCTGTTTTTCAGCCGGAAGTCTTCTTTTGGGTAGAATGAAGATAAGAAAAAACCTATATTATTAATTGCTTTTTATGACAGTACTTAGCGCCAGCGCTGGTAATTTAGCCTAACGGCTATGGGCAAGTCATCTTACCAATTTGCAGCCCCTGGCAAAAAAGTTTAAAAAAGTAAAAGGTATGTTCCTGCTACCATAAATAGGTAAACCAGCAACAGTATAAAGATAAAGGCAAATTGCTTTATTCTGCGGAGTGCTACTTTAATGAACATTGAGTTTGCTGGAATAAGGTGATGTTGAATGGAAATATAATTTACTCTTTTAATTCTTCTTTTAACTGGGTTAGTTAAAGCCAATAATGTTAGGGGGTGTAACTTCAGCATAAATAAGTTGTATTTAATGTTTTTTACTTCTGAATATGCTATTACTGTGCCAATACATTATTTTAAGGCTATTATAATAATCAAGAGATCAATTAGTATAATTAACTTCTTAGATTTTCCAGAAAATGGAAGGTTAGTTTGAATTTTAGAAATAAAACTGGATTCATGAATAAAAAAATTACTCAGATACTCCGTAAAAGGAACAAAGAAATCCGAAAACCTTAGTTAACGAACCCTTTTCACCTAGTCTTTTAAAAATAAAAGTTACTTTGATTTAGTTATAACCTTATTCAGAGAAATAGAGCTTTTGAGTGCCCATCCTGTTCATTTAAACTTATTCTAAATTAACTACTTTTTAGTAATATAATTAAAATAATTATTAAATTATCAGGATAAACGCTTAGTTTACCAAAATGGAAATGAACTCATCAAACCACTCCTGGAACATCCAGCAATACGCCGGTTTTTGCCTGACAACTTTATTACTCTGTTTTATCCTTACTTCTGCTCGTTTTGCCAGAACCAATTTCAGCGGGGAATGGACTCTAAAAAAAGAAAAAAGCAAATTAGTACCTGCGCCAGGGCAGATGCGAATGGTTTTTGACCAATTAAAGGTTACGCAAAATGGCAATGAAATAATTATTTCCCGCACCAGCCAAGCGCCGGATGGCCAGGCATTAACCATGGACGAAAAGATTACCCTAGATGGAAAAGAGTCAGTTAATAATTTTTTCGATGGTGCGGTCACCAAGAAATCAATCACCAAATGGTCTGCCAATGAAAAAGAGTTGAATATTTCCTCCACATCTACTTTTACCAGGGGCGGCAAAGCAGAAACCATTAAATCTACGGAGGTCTGGGAAAATGCCACAGGCACGGGTGAACTTACTATTAAGTATACAGCTTCCACGCCAAAGGGCGAAGTAAAAGATATTTATATTTATATTAAAAAGTAAAGGTTCTTACGCTTTATGATAGTACAGTAAACCTTGGTTAGCTGGATAAATTGGTAAATCTCTAACAGCTCTTACATGGCTGTTAATGGTACGTAATCCTATTGGTACAAAAACAATTTTCACGTAAATACAGGAAGGTTATTTGAATACAAGCCAAAAACACTTTATTAAGCGTTTATATTTTACTAAAAATATTATATAAATCTTTTTTTACATTATTTTAATATTTATCTTAAGGAAAGGAAATAATAGCAAGTTTAAATTGGAATAAACTTGTTTTTTGAAGCAATTCTAAAAGGAGAGTTTACAATATTTTTAAACAATAAATAATTGTAATTACCTGGAAACGTGCCAAAATAGGTATAGAAAGGGAGCTGACGTGTATGGTCTAGAAATACAATCCTAATTTTATTTAAGATAAGCTACGCTGTGAGTATACTGATTTGATTCAATCAGGACTGTTATTGCCATGTCCTATCCTGAAAATAGTCCGTTACTATGTACCATTTTTAATTATCTCAGTATTCATCCTGAAAAAACGGTGGTAGCATTACCTGTGCCTAATAGTTCAGCCTTTTGAAATCTGCTACCCCACGACAAATTGCTCGGCTAGAATTTCGCATTAAGTTATCTCATACATGATTAAATTTTAATTATATTAATCAACTTCTTTATGTTTAAAATCTACAATCTGGGAAGGCTAAAAGGGTGCTTGCCTTTAATTTACAGTCGTATATATTCTAAAAATCAAGACAACTTAAGTATTTATCATTTTCTAAATAGATTAAGTAACAAGGATTGGATTGCCAAGTCAACCCCTTTGCCAAAAGGTTTTATAATGTTGTTAATGTTATTTGCCTTGGCTAGCAGCCAGCAATTGTTGGCTCAAACGCTTCCTCCTGGATTTAGCAACACAGAGGTATCCGGTCAGTGGAATGAAGCGGTTGGCCTTGCCTTTAATAAAATAGGTAACCAAATGTTTGTTTGGGAAAGAACAGGCCGCGTTTTTATAGTAGAAAACAACCAAAGACAAGTTCTGCTGGATATTAGAGATGAGGTTGCCGGCTATTGGGATATGGGTTTACTGGGCTTTGCCTTACATCCAAACTTTGATACCAACGGGTATTTTTATCTTCTATATAATGTGGACCGACATCATTTGCTGCACCATGGCTCCAGTACTTATAACCCTAGTACAAATGAGTATTATAATGCCTCTATTGGCCGGCTTACCCGTTATACAGCAACCAAGACTTCAACTGGTTACACGGTAAACCTGGCCAGCCGGAAGGTATTGATTGGTGCCACCAAAACCACCGGTATTCCTACCACCCACATTAGCCATGGGGTAGGCAGCCTGGTGTTTGGCACCGACGGCACTTTGCTGGTTTCTACCGGTGATGGGGCGGGTGCCAATCCCGATGCGATAGATACAGGAAGTGCTTCCGAAACTTATTACCAACAGGCCTTAAACGACGGAATTATAAGGGAACAGGAAAATGTAGGTGCTTTTCGGTCGCAAATCCTCGAAAGTTATAACGGCAAAATCCTCCGGATAGACCCCGAAACCGGAAACGGCATCGCCAGTAATCCTTTTTATGAAACCACCAACCCAGGTTCCATTCGGTCTAAAGTTTGGGCTTTAGGTTTACGCAATCCTTTTCGCATGTCGCTTAAGCCAAATTCCGGTAGTTTT